>NZ_JAYMEW010000002.1:0-730495 GCF_037029655.1 Marinobacter sp. CH_CUG1437-1
GACAAGTACTGTTCCGATTAAGATAGTGGCGAGACCTGTGGAACCTACCACCAGGTTAAAACTCCAGTTTTTCTGAGCTTCTCCCTGAGCTTCAAGCCCTCCTTCATTAAATCCCAAAACGACAAAAGCTAGCCCGATACTGATCACGGCCAGCCCAATCATCATGACGGTGGTTTTCATTCTCTGCTTATTGATGAACGTGTGGTTGAATGAAAGGTTTCTGACTAGAGCCGTATAAAGAACGTAATCATTGTATTCGTTCAAATTTGGATGGATTTTGAGAAAAGCATCACTGGGAGCTGAAGCTTTGTAGTAAAGCTCTGTGCTGGTCTCAGAAAGAGATCCTGCGGAAACCATCAAAAAATAGAGAGGGATCAGAACACCCATTACCAGTGCCGCTATAAGACGTATACGCCCTAGAGTTATCTCATGCGATTCTTTTACTAGTGATGGCAGCAGCTTTTGCCGGAAAGACTTTTTATTCTCACTCATAATTACTCGGACTCCCTGTATTTCTGCGCTCGGTCTATTCCTGACCACTTCCATGAGCCCACACAAACAATATAGCACCAAAAATTTTTTCGGCACCCATTCAGACAAAGAAGCTGACCAGAAACAAATCTCTCAGTGTCCTCCATAGACCCAAAATTTAGGTTCGGCAAAGGTATTGGGAGTGGCTATGGAAACCTGGTAACCTATAGCTATATTGTTGTTATAGAAACTTTTTTTAGGGGTTGGCCGTGGCCATTTTCGTGAGATTTTAAGAGTGAACACCAGCGAAATTAACTTAGAGGAATCAAGAAATGGAAACTCAAATCTCACTCAAGAATCTGACCCTGTCACCGCTCAACGTCCGGAAAGTTAAAACCTCAGCAGTAGAAGAAGCCCAGCTCCGCGCTCTGATCGAATCGCAGGGTATTCTCCAGAATCTCATTGTCATTTCATCATCCGATGCCGAGGGACGGTATGAGGTTATTGCCGGTGGACGTCGACTCAGCGCCCTGAACCACCTTCTTGCCGAAGGAAAGATCAATGCTGACTTTCCAGTCCGATGTGTCGTGAAGACCGAATCCGAAGCCATTGAAGCAAGTCTGGCCGAAAACTATCGCTCGGACATGCATCCCGCTGACCGCTTCGTTGCCCATAAGGCCATGCTGGGTGCAGGACGATCCATCGAGGACATCGCGAAACGATTCGGTAAGCCTGTCACCAAAGTCCTAAAGCTTCTGAAACTTGGGGCTGTCTCGCCGGTGATTCTGGACGTATTCAGAGCACAGGAGATGAGCTTTGACATGGTCGTGGCCTTTACCGTCAGCGACGATCACAAGGCTCAGGAATCCGTCTACGCAGAGGTAAAAGATGAGTAAACCCCTCTCCCCGATTTGTGCGGTAAAAGCTGCTGAAAACCGATGTTACAGCTGAGGACACAAGCTTTAAATTTGTCGGGCAGGAAGCCTATGAGGCAGCCGATGGCACCCTTTCAGAGGATTTGTTCGCAGATAGCCATTACGTCAACGACGTAGATCTCCTGAATAGATTGACCGATGTCTTCGATTCTGTGCTAATCCAACATACGGTCTTTATAGGCCGAGAATAGTTTCCTCTTGTCGTTGATCGCATTTAAAAGGTCGACTGTGAAATAAAGGCCGGTTTCGCCGCTACCGTATTGAGAAACACCGAAGGAGTACCGGTTATCAAAGTGAAACATTAGACTTATTCCAATATCATCTGTGTCGGGCCGATCGACAAAAGAGCTGGCCAAGGATACTCCAAAAGGTAAAGGCAATGGCGAGTCTTCCTCTCGCCAATAGTTTACGCCAACGATTTCCAGCGCAATGCCGGGCTTGGTTTCAAATCCATCAGGTGCCTCGGACAAATGCTCGTAGACGATGCTGGGATGTAAAAAGAACCACTGCCGGCTTGGAGGGCCAACCAAATAACCTTGTTGGAAATGCTTTGATTCACGTCGGGTGTTAAAACCCAAGTCAAAAAGAGTTTGAGACCGGGCAGTCTGTAAAAATCTCCCCCAGTCTTCACTGAGGTCATCAATCTGGTCTAGTGTCCGACCCGCAGTTATCTTAGTGTATGCGCTTTTATATTGAGTAAACGCTTGGCCATACTCCTGAAGAAGCGCATCGCACGTTTTCTCGAACTGAGCTACACAGGCCTCGTTATCTCCCATTCGAATGCGGGCGCTTTCTGCGCGATCCTGAAAATGGAATAAGACCGATCCATCGATGCCCCGATCAACTGAAAACCCCGGTAAGGACATTGAATTGACATCGTCTTGATTCAACTTTTCACGAAGCTGAGCGAATGGACGATCAAAGTTCTCTATCGATACGACTTCTGCGATTCGAAGCGCCTGACTTCTAGACGTTTCTGCAAAGCTCAGCAAAATTTTTCGCCACTCTGCTTCGTAGGCTTGCAGCTCGGCCCAGCCACCTCGACCAAGAGGTTTAAAAAGAGCACTGCAAAAGTTCCTGTTAATGGCAGCACTGGCCTCCGCCAATTTCTCGAAATTTGGAGAATCAACAGGGGTGATACCGTCACAGTAGATGCCTGCCTTGGTTGTTTCAGCGCTTTCTTGTGCAACACCTGGCTGGCAAACAAACATCACCAAAAGCGCGAAAAACGAAACTCTCATTTTGCCCTTCCCTCTCGCCCTAGTGGACGCTTCAAGATTTCAAGCCTTGTACCGTGCCGTAGAATTTTTTTGCTATCTGAAGAAACGCTCTCAGTGATCCGGTATCGGTCACTTCAAGCCCTTTGAATGCGTCCTTCAACTCGGACGCAGCTCCAAGAAGGTGATTTGACCTGTACTTCTCAAAAATGATATCGCGTTCAGCAGGCTTTGGAATGACTCGCAAAATGACTCGCAATAGTGGGAGAGCTACTTTAGGGTTGTTCAAATAATGCTCAAAGTCATGGGTGTTATATTGCGTAACAGCGTCGATATCAACCAACTGATACCCGGCTTCATAATCATCGAAAGCGATCCAAGTACCATCGTTTGGCGGATCAAACCGACATGGATATGTGAAGGGATCAAAACGGTGTCTGATATTGGCCATGTATACTGCACAACCAGAATCACCGGGGTTCACGACAGATTTGTAGGGATTACTGATATTAGTGACTTGGTTTAACAACGCCGCCACATTGGCTATAGTCCAGACTGATTGGAGTTTGTGGGTCTCGGGATCGAGATCTGGAATTTCATCGTCAGCGACAAAGTCGCCTCTGTATAGCTGGGAAAGCGTGTCATGAACCGCAGCGGTTCCAAGACTATGTGCAATAACATGAATCTCACGCTCTGGCATGTAGTCTCTAACGAGGGTGGCAAGCTTTTTACCAATATCGACTCGGATTTTTGCGCCCAGCAAAGTCGTATAGAAAACCACGTCTAGCCAGTGTGTGTAGAAGAACTCATCGGAACCGAACTCCTGTTCGAAGGCGTTTAACTTCGAAGTGAGTTGACCCAAACCATGCCCCTGAAGCAAAGAGATTCCAGCCAGGCGCTCCCCGACCTGCTTGGCATTGTCCGCCATCTTCTGCCGCATCTCATCTAGAAAACCGCTGTAATTGATTTCAACAATCTCTGCCAGGTCACCAATGCTCTTGCTTTTCAACCCCTGAATCTGCGTAAGAGTATGGTCTATTGCCTTAACAAAGGTTTTTGTCATCTCGCCGGGCTCGTGGGAGCCCATGCCGTGAACCAGAACAATAATCGGACGATCGGACATGAGTGTTCCTCAAAAGGTTGCTCAAGTGAGGGAACAAGAGGAAATGCGTGGGAAGGAAGGAATACAAAACCAAGGAGTTTCCCTACTCCGTCTGTTCTTTATTGAGCGTAGCCCTGTATAGAGCATAATTCTAGTATCGGTGTGGCAATCAAACTTAATCGCTCTTCATGCTCAAAGTACCCCCGTTAGCTGAACCGATGTCTCCCTTTAACGGGTCAGACTGTGAGCCGTTGACCTGCCCCCTCTAGCTGATCCACTTTCTGTTAGTAAGGTCACCCTGTTCGCTTAATTTGTGATCATATTTTGAACAAATAGTGGAAGTGGACTAAATAAATCCTATACGAGGCAGATTTAGCTATCGGTATAGGAGGTACCATGCTGGTTATTATCCATGGATGGAGCGACGAGGCCTCATCGTTCAACCCACTCGCACGAAAACTCACAGCTCCCGGACCGGATCGACTCTACTCATCGGGGGTCCGCCAACTAAGGCTCGCCGACTACATATCTTTAGATGACGAGATTGGCTATAACGACCTTGTTGAGGCTATGCAGAGAGCCTGGCTAAAGGAAGGGCTTCCGACAGCTCCTCGAAGTGTGGATGTGGTTATTCACAGCACTGGAGGCCTACTGGTTCGTCACTGGCTCACCAACTATTTCAAACCCGAGACTTCGCCCATTAAACGGCTGTTGATGTTGGCACCGGCCAATTTTGGCTCTCCCCTCGCTCATACCGGGAGGAGCATGATTGGGCGTGCGATCAAAGGTTGGAAAGGCACTCGCCTATTCGAAACCGGCACCCAGATATTGAAAGGTCTTGAAATAGCAAGCCCGTACTCTTGGAGTCTTGCTGGAAAAGACATTTTCGCCGATCAGCAATACTATGGTCCGGGTTATATTCTCTGTACCGTTTTGGTTGGCAATACCGGATACAATGGGATATCTGCGCTTGCCAACAAACCCGGAACCGACGGGACTGTAAGGGTCTCCACCGCAAATTTAAACGCAACGAAAATCGACCTCGACTTCACAATGGCTCAAGAGTCCGTCGCTATCACTGGGCGTCAGGACCACGGATCTACAGCCTTTGGCATTGCCGATCAAGAGGACCACAGCTCCATTGCGGCGAAGGACGGAGGGCCCCATAGGAAATCGACCTGGAATCTCATCCGGGAAGCTTTACAAGTTGAGGATAGTGATTTTTCCAAGTGGCAAGACACGCTCACGAAGCACAACCAAGAGGTAACTCAGAAGGCCGAAAGACGACGAGGCTCTCACCATGACAGTTACCAGAATACTGTAATTAGAGTTATTGATAATCAAGGTTCCTCTGTTCAAGACTATGTTATTGAGTTTTTTGTTAACGATGACAGTGGTCGACGTAACCGCCACAGAACGAGATTAATCCAAGAAAGCGTGGTAGCCAACGTACACGCTTGGTGTGACGATCCCTCCTACCGAAGCTTTCTTGTCAATTGCACCGAGCTTCCCAAAATTTTGGATCAAGAATCAGACGATCTAAACATCAGTATTACTGCCTCACCAGATATTATGAGTAGGCCAGTCGGGTACAGAACTTACACTGATGAAGACATCGCGACTCTACGTTTAGACCAAAACGCAATTAGGGATTTGTTTAAAGCTCATCGAACGATTTTGATTACTATTAAAATCAAGCGCTATCAGAGTGATAAGGTTTACCAGTTTAAAACTATAAAATAGGGAAACTGTTTTTTTAATTATTTTCGAATTAATTTCAAGAATAAGTAATTAATTATTATAGGTCAACTAACATACCCAAAATCGGATAGTAAACAATTATGGATAAAAGCTGGTCAAATGCCGAGTGTTGGGCATGGGAAAGAATATGCGCAGGCAAACCCGCAGATTTCGATTATCGTGAATCGAGAGCCGATAAACTGCTAGCAGCGAATGACGTCAATAGATGGACTCCAGAAAGGATACTTCGAGTTCAATTTCTCAACGAAATTCTTTTTTCCGATGGGCTAAATTCAAAGGTATCTAGAAAAGGCATCAGGATATCCGGAGCGTGGTTTCAAGAAAAAATAGATCTCGAGAATGGTCATATTAGGCACGACCTCTGGCTCGATCATTGTCGATTCGATGACTCGTTAAATTTGAGCGCTATCGAAATTGAAGCGACTTTATCCCTGGAAGGCTCATTTCTAACGAAACCTAATGCTGAGTTAGATCTAAGTCATACGCGCATCGGCCATCAGCTAAACCTAAGCTGGCTACGAACCAAAGGAAATATCTATATCTCAAATGCGTATATAGAAAATTCGGTGCTTATGGAAGGAGTGTATTGTAAAGAAAACGTGAGCCTACACTACTCTAAAATTGGAGGGCGGTTAGACCTTGAGGCGAGTTCGATAGAGGGGGAGCTCAGAATGGGGATGTTGGAAGTTGGTAGCTCAGCCTTTCTTGAAAAAGTTTCTATCTTTGGCGGCATCGACTTAATGCATTCATCAATTGGAAAGAACCTTTATCTTAGCAGCGGTGATATTAGGCGTAGCTTGAATATGAATTGCATAAAGGTTGGTAGCATCATATTTATGGATGAAGAGGGCAAATATGACCTAGTCGACCTGACAGGAGCAAGGATTGGAAGTGAAGTTACGTTTGCCACTTCAAGGATTGCAGAGTCCTTGCTCATGAATGGAATGGAGGCTCCTGAGGTCAAACTAAATGAAGGGGCAAAATTTCGTGATATCCATTTTTCCGACGCTAGAATCGAAGGCGACGTAAGTATGTCAGGAGCTAGTGTCACTGAAACCTTTGATATGGTCTCAACGGTCATTGGCGGATTCCTATCAATGCATAAAGGAGCAACTTTCAAAAACATTTTTTTATATCGATCGCGAATCGGGGGGGACCTAGATTTATCGACCTCGCATGTGAAAGAAGATCTTGTTTTGAAGGCGCTAGAAATTTCAGGAAATCTTTTCCTTGATGAAGGAGCTCGACTAGTAAATGTTGACGTATCCGAAACAAAAGTCTCTGGATTAACTAGCTTCGCAAAATCAAAAGTGACCGGGCTTCTAAATATGAACAGCTTTGATTGCGCGGGAAGCTTGCTTTTTAAAGACGAATCTAGTTTTGACAACGTTGAACTGTCAGGAGCACATATTGGTCGTCAATTGATTATAGCCGAATCGGCTTTCCTTGGCACCTTAAAATTACACGCAATACAGATAGCAGGTTCACTACTATGTAGAAGTCAATCCCACTTTTATTCCGTGGACCTTTCTTCGGCTCATGTTTCCAGGGATGTTAGTTTTGAATTCTCCACGATTGAAAATTTTTTTAACTTTCGTGATCTCATCATCAATGGCGATTTGAATATTAAAAATTGCAAGGTCAAAGGTCCACTGCAAGCCGCCTTTGTTCGAATACAATCGAACCTAAATCTTACGGGCAATGACTTAGGCTCCGCCGATCTGAGTGGTGCTCGGGTTGGAGGAGAGCTTTGTTTGGGCGCAAAAGAAGAACCGAGGAATGACTGGATTTTCGACGACACGCCTATTTTAAAGCTTCGCAATGCTCAGGTCGGTGCATTACAAGATAGGAGAGATTGGGACCAATCCCAACGACGTTGGGTAGATAGCTGGCCCACTAGTCTTGAGTTGGACGGTTTTACGTATCTGAATCTGGGAGGTGGTGATGGTGCGCAAGGATGGATCTCCAAAAATCGTGAATCCAGTCTTGAAGATGTAAACATGAATAAACGTGATGTTGGTTGGTATATAGAGTGGCTCCAGAGAAATACCGAATACAGTTCACAACCCTTTGTTCAACTGGCAGAGGTCTTCAGAGTCGCCGGCGACTCAACAAAGGCCAACAGGATCCTTTATGAAAACAGAAGGCAAGAAAGGATTGAGGCATGGCGACAAAAAAGGCTTACAAAATGGCTTGGTTCGACTCTCCTGAACCTCACCATCGGTTATGGAATTGGCGGACGCTATTTTCGGGCCCTGGTTTGGGTCTTGGGATTCGCTCTGATTGGGGCATCGCTTTTGCATTTTTCCAATCAATCACATGTTGGGTTAGCTTCAGATTTCAGTGATAGGCTAATCTACAGTTTAGATATTCTCTTGCCCATCGTAGAGCTACGAGGCCATGAGAATGTTGCGCTTAAAGGAGGTATCGAAGTCTACTTTTATTTTCAGAAACTGCTTGGATGGATTCTGGGCTCATTTCTCATCGCTGGACTTGCGGGGCTTACCCAGAAGCAATAAACAAAGTTAAAAATTGATTCTCCTCTACCGAGATCGCCCTCCAGTGCAAGCAGTGCTCCTGTACCTAAAATCGCAAGCGTTATTTTTCTTGGGCAGTGCATGCCTTGCCACCGAAATCTGTCAACGTAGCTATTCCATTTAAGTCATCAACTCTTTAAAAAGTAGCCGCCTCTTACAGATTTAGGGTCCCTGATAGGGCTAGCTGAAGTTGCGGATAGGTACCGCCCAGCGTCGTGTCCTAGGTTAAGGTTTCCCTCATCCAATAGGCTCAAACGAAGATCATTTCATCGGTATTGACTGTCCAACCCGAATATCCGGTTTGCGATCATTCGATCGTTTCTGACTGTCCGCTTTCGTTTGCATTGCGTCCCCTGCTCACAAGGCTTGTTGCTAGCCTCCAATCTTTCAGTTCCGGTGAGACTATTCCGAACGCCGAGTCGGACGCCGAATTTAGGACTTTGTGTGGAAACCAGATTGCACGCGCCATTCAAGAATCTACTTTAAGTTTATTTAGCACTTTGTGTTGAATTTGGCTGGTAGGTATTTGATTTGTGGTATCTGGAATTTAGCACTTTCTGTGGTCGTCCATTTGTCTGCCGAATGCCCTTGCCGATTTCTAAAAATCATCGTCGATGTTATTTTGTTATACAGGTGTTCGTGCTGGAGCGCTTCTGAATACATGAACAAATGTGCCCTTGATGAGATGCGAACATGAGTGAAAAGAGTATTCTGGATAGGCTAACGGTAGCTGTCACCGAAAGCTCCGACATGGAAGAATTGGTCCGGCCTTTCCTAGAGATTTTAGAAGAAGTGACTGGGCTTGAATCAACCTACCTGACCCGAATAGATAAGGACAAGGGTCGTCAATACATCGTCTTTTCCCACAACACTAAGACACATCAGCTAAACATACCTGAGGGACTGTCAGTTGATTGGAGTGACACGCTCTGTAAGCGTGCCTTGGACGAGGAAAAACCATTTTCTAACGACGTGGCAGAATCCTGGAGTGACTCAGAAGCGGCATGTGAACTGGGCATTGGGACTTACCTGAGTGAACCAATTTGCCTGGACTCTGGTGCTCTGTACGGGACTTTGTGCGGTGCCAGTGGATCTCGCGTAGACGTCAGTCCAGAAGCCGGCAGGTTGTTATCCCTGCTTGCCAAGCTTATTTCACGCCAGATTGAACGCGACCTTCTTATTAAACAGTTGAAAAGAGAAAACCTGGCATACAGTACACAGGCACTTTCAGATCCGCTTACGGGCATTCCAAACCGACGAGCCCTTTTTGAGGAGCTGTCGAGAAGCCTCGCCTACAGGCAGCGTAGCGGTGAAGAGCTGTTTCTTGCATTCATTGATCTCGATGGTTTTAAAGGGATTAATGATCAATATGGACACGACGCAGGAGACCGTTTTTTGCTTCAAATCGCACAGAGGCTCACAAACCAATTAAGAGAAAGCGACTTCGTGGCTCGGTATGGAGGTGACGAGTTTGTTTTCGTTGGTCACGCAGAAGGTCGTGATCCAGCTAAGACTTGTCGGATTATTCGCGAGCGAATTGAGGAAGCAACATCTGGAACGTTTGACCTGAATGGCGAGAGCTTGATTTATAAGGGTGCCAGCGTCGGTGTCGTAGTATCTGTTCCGGGAGAGACGGATCGTGAAGCTCTTATTGCGCGAGCTGATCAGGAAATGTATCGCGTCAAGCAATCTCGCAAGCAAAGCTGATTTTTGTCATCTGTTTAGAATCCTCAAAGGGCCGTGGAGTCTCTTGAAAGCCTATATAAATCCACCCTGCTCCGTTTTTCAATGGCAAGGTCGTTGGCAGCCTCAGCATTCCAAGCTTTTTCGATAACTTCGATGTCGATCTCGGCGAGCTGACGAATAGCGATCTGGTTGAAAAGCTTGAAAGTGTATTGAGTGCCTTTGCCTCTGAACCCCAGACCGCCTGAAGAAAGCACCAGCGACCAAGCGGATGGTTGAAGTTATATTCCATCTGTCTGGGCTAGATTCAGAGACACAAAAAATCCGGCCCCGTGGGGCCGGACATCACGATCACTGTTTAGCCCTAGATTTCTCCAGAGCTGGGTTCGTTGCCTTTAAATCGCCTTCCTAACAACATCTTGGCGCCCTGCTCTCACGAGTGTGAAAACGGAACTCACAAATACCCAGCCGAATCCAATCACGCCAACATTAATGCCAAACGCAGTCTTCTCAGTACCATCCGGATGCACCATCGAGCCGTCGTACAACCCCTGCATGGCATAAGCCGCCAGGAACCCTCCGGTGATTAATAGTGCGATCACACTCGCTTTGCCCCTGCCATCAGTAGACACCCAGGTAAGCCACAGGGCGACCGCTCCAAGGGAAGAGTTGGTGATCAACTGCCAGACTTCGTGCAATTTTGCGTGGGCTACCCAGTCCGGATTGAACACATGGGTGTCGTTAATTTCCAAATACGGGACAGCAATTGCGTAAAGCACAATTGATATGGTTAACAGTATCTTATCGAGCATTTTTAATATTCTCTGTGCTATAGACTTTGAAGGGCACGAGGTTTGACAGCCCCTGTTAACGACTATCAAACCTTCATGATTTTGCGGGCGCCGCCGCCTTCAGCGTTCTTCCCAGATACCGGTCCTGGCCACTTCCTCTGCGAACGCAGCGAAGTCTTTCGGTGGTCTGCCAAGAGCCTGTTGAACGCCGTCGGTCAAATGGGCGTTGCGGCCATCAAGAACCGTTGCGAAGAGATAATCCAGCATCCAGACCACATCCTCGGGCGCTCCAGCGTTCTCCATCTCGGTGATAAAGGCCTTGTGCGGCACGTCTATGAATGAAATTTCGCGGCCGGTCGCGCGGGAAAGGTCCTTGGCCACGTCGGCGAAGGTTATGAGGCGTGGCCCTGTCACTTCATAGATACGGCCGTTGTGGTTGTCTTCAGTCAGCGCAGCAACAGCGACGTCTGCAATGTCATCGACATCAACGAAAGGCTCGACCTGGTCGCCCGCTGGCAGAGTAATGGCACCATTTAACACCATGTCGATGAATGCGCCTTCAGAAAAGTTCTGGTTGAACCAGCTTGCGCGGACAATGGTCCACTCGATGCCAGATTCCTGAACAATGGCTTCGCAGGCTTGAGCCTCAGCTTCGCCACGCCCGGACAACAGAACGAGTCGCTTCACTCCGCGTCGCTTTGCCAGGCCAACAAAGGCCTGGATGGCGTCCGTGGCACCCGGCATCGCGAGGTCTGGCGAGTAGGTAATATAAGCCGACGTGACACCGGAAAGGCAGGCATCCCAGCCTTTCTCGTTGCCCCAATCAAAAGATGGAATAGCCGAGCGGGATCCCACTCGAACCTCATAACCGTTATCTTTCAGTTGATCAACGACGCGTTTCCCGGTTTTCCCGGTACCGCCTACGACAAGAATTGTTTGATGTGCCTGGTTGGATGATTTCATTGACTTGCTCCCTTTGATGTAAGTGCAAGTCTATTCTCGTGAAACAGCGTCGCGTGTTATTGCCTCAGCATGTCACAGTTTGTGCAGAGGGCGACAACTTGGGACTCAGCACCGACGGTAGGAAAGTCGATAGGATCGAGGAGTCTGCCCTGCCCAACGCTTGAAAGCACGAGTAAATCCACTCTGCTCCGCAAAACCGGTCAAAAAGGCCACCTCGGCAAGACTGTAATCAGTCTCCCGGAGCAGCCTTTGAGCGAGATCTCTCTGCGCCATATCAACAACGTTCTGAAAGGAGTAGCCCTGCTCCGACAACCTCCTCTGCAACGTCCGGGCGCCCATTTTCAGTTCGGATGCAATCCGTGACAGCCTGGGCACACCCTCACTGAGCACGTTCACGACAACGCGCCTGACTTGTTGCTGCAGGTCTATGTCGCTTTTGAGCGAATTCAGTTGCTGTTCAAGATGTTGGTCAAAGAACCGGGCAATCGTCTCGTCGCCCAGTTTATTGGGACTTTCAATACTTTCTTTACTCGCAAGTACAGCATCTCGTCCAGTCTCGAAATGAACCGGGCAACCGAAATGGGTTTCGTAAACTCTGGTATCGCCCCTCGGCGCATGCTTGAAACAGATCGCCAAAGGAACAAAGTTCGATGAACTGACTTCTCTGCTGATGGTGTTCACCGCAGCCATGCTGGCCTCATTGGAAAGCAGCATTCCAGGGCAACCATCGCCAGCCTTCTCAAGGTTGAAGAGGAACCCCTCCGCGGTTTCTTCAAGCGAATACGTCTCTGCACTGCCCAGAACATGCCCGTACCGCTCTGCCCGTTTGAAAGAGCCGCGCAGGGTCGGCGCGGATTTCCAGGCCAGACCGAAAGCGCCGTACTCGTCGCTTCGCATCGAGGCACCGATCTTCAGCGGTAATAAAAGGCCGTTGGGGTCACGATCAACCAGAGCAGCAAAAAAATCATAATACTCCGATGAAGACACCATCTGGGTCGGATCGATGGGGCCCTCCATCGAAAGGCCAAGTTTGCCCATCAAGTCCCCCGTTTCGACACCCGAGGTTGCCAGACTTAAGACTTTATAAACATACAGTGACGTTATTTGGGCCATGAGGATATAAATAATCCAAACTCGAGTGATTGTGCAACTTCTTGAGCTGGGAGAGATTCCAGTGCTTTTTCGTAGCTCACCTTATTGTCTAGCTCATCCTGCGAGAGGATCCGCGCGGCCCTCACGAGACAAAAAGCGTCGTCTTTGGCCCATCATGTATCGATACATCTTTAGGGCGAAGACGAGGTATATGGATAAGAATGGCAGGAAGAACCACAACGGCTCACTGAGATAATGCTGCATGAGGCGCCATACAATCATGTTTTCCAGCGTCATCCCCATTGGATAGAGCACTATAAAACCGCTGTATCGGAGCCACGCCCAAACACGGTTGGTTTTTTGGAGGTAGTAAAGGTAGCGCAACGTATCCGCGCCAGCCCACGCCACGCCCAACAGCATAACCATCCAGTGCGGCCCCACCGGCAGGAAAAAGAACAGGAGACCAGAAACTGCGATCCGGGCACCAACCTGAATACTGCTTGCGGCCAACGTTGACCCTGTACTGCCTTTGGCGGCCGAGATAACCTCAATCACAGCCAATATCTGAGACAAGGCTATGGCGAGCACTAACCAGATAAGTTTGACCGAACCAGCCACTGACAGGATCAACACCAGCACGATCAGGCCCTGTAAGATCAGCTGGGCGAGGTTATAACGAGTTATTGCTTTCGGCTGCATACAGTGCCCTCAAATACACCTAACCGTTCAATAAACAACTGGTTGTTTACCCCTTTTCCCTGGATATAGGGGTATGTCCATACGCGCGGTAATGGTTTCTGCCTACAAACCAGTGCACATCTTCCTCGTATACTAATACTGAGCTTACACACTAGTTTCGGCAATACTTCTGAGTAAATGAGGTCTAGCCGACAACGGATCGTTTGGAGGTTTTACCCCATGAACATTTTTCCCTTAATTACTCTGTTCGGCGGCTTGGCAGCATTTTTCACCCTGGCAGTTGCCCTGAGGTTCTTAGTTGCCAAAACCCAAACGCCCGCAAAACAAGAGGGCAAACCGTTGGCCGGTTAAGGATCAACGGTTTGTCAGGTGTAAATCAAAAAAGGGTGGCCCTGAGGGTCACCCTTTTTTGCACGTTTTTCTGGACAGGTTATTCAAAACCTTCCAATACAATCTTACCTATCGCTGTGCCACCTTCCAGCTCGGCGTGCGCTGAACGCAGATTCCCCGAATTGATCAGCCCGAGATTCTTTCCGGCGGTTGTGCGAATGTGACCCTCGTCGACCAGGCTCGCGACTTTTTCCAACAGATCGTGCTGTACCTGCACATCATCGGCGCTGTGCATGGAGCGAGCGAACATGAACTCAATATGAAGCGACAGGCTCTTCGGCTTGATTTTCATCACATCCAAAGTGTTCGGGTCGTCAATCATGGCGATTTTGCCAAATGGCTTGAGCACCGCCACGTAGTCATCGAAGTACTGCTCCGTCGCATTAAGGCTCGCGACATGAGTAATGGGACTGATTTTGTTGTCAGACACGAGCTGGTCAATCTGCTGCTGCAGAGACTCGCGGTGGTTTATCACGAAATCTGCGCCCAGTGATTCAACCCACTGGCGAGATTCAGGCCGGGAGGCCGTGGCAACCACGGTGGCGCCTGTGAGTTTCTTGGCCAACTGGATCAGTATGGAACCAACGCCACCAGCCGCGCCAACTACCAGAATAACGTCTTTAGTTGGACTGATTTTCTCTGGTTGCTGCTGTTCGAGGCCCAAATGGTCGAAGAGCATTTCCCAAGCGGTGATGGTAGTCAACGGCAGTGCTGCCGCCTCCGCATCACTCAGGCTGGCAGGCTTACGACCTACAATTCGCTCATCAACGATCTGATACTCTGCATTGCTCCCCTGGCGGGTAACATCGCCTGCGTAGTACACCTCATCGCCCGGTTTGAATAATGAAACGTCCTCGCCCGTCGCGATAACTTCGCCGACGGCGTCCCAGCCCAGAATTTTAAATTGCCCCGCTTCAGCCGCCGCCCGCTTCCGCACCTTGCAATCAACCGGATTGACGCCAATCGCCCTGACCCGCACCAAGAGGTCTCTGCCCTCAGCAACTGGTTTGGGCAACTCAACATCCTGCAGCGATTTCGGATCGTCGATGGGTAGTGACTCAGTGTATCCGACAGCTTTCATGCTTTTCTCCAAAACAGGTTTCTAATGACGAGCAGTTTGACCGACCTTTACACTATGAAAAACAGGCCAATCCCATAAACATATTCAAAGATTTTTTGAAAATGACATTCGACGATCTTACCGTTGTGCTCAAAGTAGCGGAATTCAGGAACATTTCGGCGGCCGCCACCAGTCTCGACATGCGCCCGGCAACGGCCAGCGCGGCGGTTAAACGCGTTGAAAAGTCGCTAGGGGCTGAGTTGTTTGTTCGCTCAACCCGACAGCTTCGACTTTCAGCCGCTGGGGAAAAGTATCTGCCTCAATGTCAACAAGCTCTGGCATTGCTGGACGAGGCCCGCCAGAACATCCGGTCAGGGACGGAGGCCGTGGAAGGAGAGATTCGGCTTTCAGTGTCATCCGATCTGGGGCGAAACCTGGTGGTTCCCTGGATAGATGAACTCTTGGTGTTCCACCCGGGGCTCAGTCTGCGGGTTCAGATCACAGACAGCAATGTAGATTTTTTCCGGGATTCGGTCGATATGGCTCTTCGCTACGGGTCACCCGATGATTCCAATCTGTATGGCTTCAAGATCTGTGATGTCCCTCGCCTATTGTGCGCCGCACCGAGTTACCTGAACGAGCGTGGCGTGCCGATGCACCCAAAGGATCTTGCAGGGCACAACGGGTTGTTTTATCAGCTTCAGGACATCCCCTACGATCTGTGGGCTTTCAAGAAAGGCGACGAAGAATTTCGGGTGAAAATGAGGGGCAACCGGGCGTCTAACGATGGCGACCTGGTAAGACGGTGGTGCGTGGCCGGTCACGGCATTGCAGTGAAATCCTGCCTGGATATGTCGCACGATTTGCTCTCTGGCCGAGTCACCAATGTCATGCCGAGCTATGCCCCGCCCGTCTCGGAATTATGGTTGATTTGTCCAACAAGGCAATCCGTGACCCCATCCGTGCGTTTGCTGCGGGATACTCTGAAACAGAGGTGCCACGCGCTCATCGAGCGTATGACCCAAAAAGGTATTATCTCTTCCGACGTTTAATATGCCTTGGCAGAGCATACGGAATGCGGCTCGACGATTGGCGACCGCAGGACGCTAGCCGTCTTAAACTGTGCGCCAGGACTCGCCGTCTACCTTCTTGTTATTCCAACTTTCTACCCAGCTGGGCACGGCATTGCTCGGCATCGGTTTGGCAATACCGAAGCCCTGGCCGAAATAGCACCCGATTTCAATTAACTTTGCGCTGTGTTCTGCGGTCTCTACTCCCTCGGCAATGACTGCAAGATCAAAGGAGCTAGCCAGACCCAGCACGCCTTGTACGATTGCGAAATCGTTTGCGTCTTGCAGCATATCGCGAACAAAACTCATATCGATCTTCAGACGCTCAACCGGCAACCGGCGGAGGTAAGACAGCGACGAGTACCCGGTCCCGAAATCATCCAGCGAAAAGCTTACTCCCATCCGCTGGCATTCACTTATTAAGCCAGACACTGTCTCAAGGTTTTCTAGCGCCGAAGTTTCAACAATTTCCAGTTCCAGATCTCCAGGGCGCATTAATGGATGCTGTTTCAATATGTCTCTCAGACGGCTGGCGAAGTTAAGTTGTCGGAGATGAAACGAATTAATATTCACACTGATTGGCATATGAATGCCCTGCTTTCGCCACTCATCCATTTGCGACAACGCACTGTTCAGAACCCACTCGCCGATTTCCACGCTCAGGACATGGTGCTCAATCAAAGGCAGAAAATCGCTCGGCGGAACCAATCCCCGAGTGGGATGAGTCCAACGTATGAGCGCTTCCGCCCCGATGATTTCAGTGGTTTTCAGGTTCACCTTCGGCTGGTAGAAGAGCGAAAACTCGTTGTTCTTAAGGGCAGCGCCAATTTCAGCCACAATTTCATGGAATTGCCGAACGGCCTTATCGTTATCCATGTCAAAATACTGGTAGCAGTTACGCCCACGTTGCTTTGCGGCATACATAGCCTGGTCCGCCTGTCGGAGAACCTGGTCAGCGTCGAGCGACTCTTTCTGGGGATAAAAAGCAACGCCTATGCTTGCAGTGATTTGCAGTTCGCGATCGGCCAACAGGATTTTCTCCTCGACGGCAGTAAGAATCCGTCGCACAACGTCATCAACGGTTTCTGCATTCTCCAGCTCTGGTAAAACAACCACGAACTCATCGCCGCCAAATCTGGAAAATGTGTCGGTATCTCGGAGCTGGCTCGAAATGCGACTGGTAACAACCTTCAGCAACTCATCACCAGCCTCGTGCCCCATCGTGTCGTTCACTTTTTTGAAACCATCAAGGTCGATAAAAAGAACCGCAAGGCGGTCCCGGTTCCTGTCAGCCTTCCGCATAGCCTGATCCAGGCGATCTCCCAGCAACACCCGATTTGGCAACTGCGTAAGCCCATCATAGTGGGCCATGTTTTCGAGCTGACGTTGGTATTCCTTGAGTTCAGTAATATCGCTTATCAAAAATATATACCCACTGGGTTCTCCCAGCTCGTCAGGTATGGTGCTGATACTTAGCGAGAGATAAACCTCCCGTCCGTTTCCATTCTCGATCGAAGTTTCGCCTTGCCACTGGCCAAACTGATTCAGTGCGCTAACTACACTTGATGAGAAAAGGGCAGTACCCTGATTTGAAATGAAGCTGTTAGCCTTCTGGCCGATGATTTCGCTGCCAGTGAAGCCAGTAATCGTAGAAAAAGCAGCATTGACATCCAGTACCAGAAAGTCCGCATCGGTGATAAAAATCCCCTCATCAACGCAACTAAAAACGCTGGCAGTTTCCTGCAATTTTCTGTCGGACCAAAAACGTTCCGTAGCTATCGCAATCAACTGACTGGCTCGGTTGCCAAACTCCAATTCCCGACCGGGATGAGTGTTCCTGTAACGGTGTAAAATTCGAAAAGTCCCCATATGCTCGCCATTTGAGTTAACTATGGGGATTGAGTGCAATGGACTTTGGGAAGGTAATCGATAATTGCCGTCTTCAATGTTTAAATAACAGGCTTTGGGCAGGTAACTATTGTCCCCGCATCCACTTCCACCCAATTCAATAACACACCTCACCGGAAGAATTGATTCAACATTGTGCAAAACGGTTTGGTAAATATCTTCCAGTGATTCTTTCTTCGCCAGTTTTTCCAGCGCTTCACGGCCAAACAGTTCAAGTTCCTTGATTTGCTTTTGTTCAGTCACATCCGTTTCAACCGCAATGTAGCCCTGACTCTTCCCGCTCTCCCCTCTCAACGGCTCGCAATTGATGTGAACCCAATATGGCCGACCATCTTTGCCATAGTTGACCATTTCTTCATCAAACTTGCGCTCCTCCACAAGCGATGAACGAATTCTGTCCACCGTTTCCGGGTCTGTACCAATGCCCTGGAGTATCGCTCCAGGTTTTTTCCCTTTCATGTCTTCTATGGAGTAGCCAGAGATCTTGCCAAAACCCTTGTTGATCCACTCAACCTCACCTTCGAGGTTAGTAATAACGATGCCATTCGTTGAGCTGTCCAACGCTGCCGACAGTCTCCAGATCGGAGCCGTCAGCACTCGGCTCAAAACCTGCGAGACAATTATTCCCAACACTAAGAGGACCCCGAGCAACAGCAGAAGGTTAAATGTTGCCTGCGCCATTTTTTCCGCAAATGGGGCTGCCGGAGTTTGAATCACCACCCACAGTGGCTGACCGTTTTCGATGGCTTGCACCATCTGATATCGGCCCTGTCGAAGACGCTGGACAAACGAAAGGTCGCCCTCTGGTTCAATAAATACCAGTTCCCCTTCGCGGGAGTTGGCAGGCACTTGATCACTATTCTTCAGCCATGGGTCCCGTTTGCTGGCGACCGCTTTACCTGATTGGTCAAGCACGGCAAAGGAAAGGGAGTCGTCAATCCTCGGACGGGAAGTGAACTCATCCAGCACATCATTTACTGGTTGTCGTGACAACTCAAGGTCAGTCGCAAGGTGATTCAGAGGCCCGGAGAGCGTCGCTTCCAAGCTTCTCTCAGTATTACGCTCGTCGGTTTTACTGGACTGGATGATGGGAAGAGTTCCAGCACCCAGCGTTAAAGCGACCATTGAGTAGAAGAGAATGTCCTTTATCTGTTTGTGTCCCAGATAAAATGACGAGAGTTTCCCTTGCGCGATGTTCACTATCAAAACGATGAAACTGGCAAGGAGAACATTGAAGATGGCGTTGATAAATTGTTTCAATGCGATGAGAGACGAAGAGTCAATTGACAGTTCGATGGCCTGAGTAAGGTAAAGCAGGGTAATTGGAAAGCCCAGACAGCTCCAAAAGAGAACATCTGACGCAAGAAGGGATTTATTGAGGCGTCTGTGAAGGAAATAGACAATGATTGCTTCCAGAACAAAAACGGCCGATGCGTAAAAATGATCCCACATCACCCAGGTATAAAGCCCACCTGCGAGTGCAACGATCATGGATGATCTGGGTCCGAGGTATGAGATAGCAACGAACACGAAGATCGTGCCGAAAATCAAATCGACACCGAACGCGAGTCCAACCGAAAGCATGTTGCCCAGGCAAGCCAGAAAGGAAAGGAGAACGGTCAGCCCAACAGTTTGTATGTTCGGGGAAAACAAACCAGTATGACGAGCCATGGGCGCTTCCCCTCAGAAACAGGCTTTCGTTTATTGGTTATTTTTGTTTAAAAGAAACCCAAGCACTGGCTTAATTATAGTGCCCCCTTCAGGATTTGGATTTACCCGCCACATCCGGACTTCAGGTCCGAATGCAAGGGGCTCGCATCAGCCGCGTGGATTGCTGGCCAGCTCCTTCAACGCTCTAATAGCCTCTTCGGTCCGGTCACTCGGTACGAACATATGATCATGGTAGAAACCGGCGATCACATTGGTCGTGATCCCCCGTTCAGCCAGCAGGCTAGTTACCACAGATGTAAGGCCCAGGGCCTCAAGGCTGGAGTGTCCCTCCAGAGTGATTCGCCGGAATACCCTGTAATAATCCAGGCCCTCTGCTTTGGCCTCTTCTAGCGGGATTACCAGAGTCAGCCCCTCAAGTTCGGCAATACTGACAATAGGTTTCAGGTGCTCCAGCTCACCATACTTCGCTTTCTCTACAGTGCAGTAGACGTAGTGAGTTGGATCAACGGTTGGCGAAAGCTGTTTGATTAAATCCTGCAAAAACTGAGTTCGCATCATCTTTTCCTTTCCTCTAGCCGAATGTCGCGCACATATGACAATCTAGCACCGTTTTGGGCCGCTCATTGCAAACTGGTGCTTTCCTGGTGCAGCCATCGAACTGCAAAGCCTTTCATTCCCTCAGTGATGAGACTTCCCCGATAATCCATGAAACAAACGCCCGAACCTTATCCGTTCGAAATTTTGCCTCCGGTGCCACCAGGTAGTATTGGTACTCCGCAGGAACCGAGATATCCATCGGGCACCTGAGCAGCCCGGTTTTCAGGAGATCGGCCACAAGGCTGTACCGCATCAATGCAATTCCCCTGCCCGCAAGCACCGCTTCCACGAGCGTCGCTCCTTCGTTAACCCTCAGTATGATGGAAGAATCGGGTATTTGTGTGCCGAGTTTTTCCTGGAAGTCAGTCCAGGAGCTCTCCAGATCGGCTGATTCATCGATAAGCCAGGGCAGGCGCGCCAGTGATTCCCGGGTTACAGGCTTATTGTCAACGAGCATGCCATGACAGACAGGCATCAGTTTTTCTGCCAGCAAAAGCCTGGATTCGAGCCCGGGATAGTCGCCTTTCCCAAACCGAATCGCCAGATCGACTCCATCTCCCTGAAAACTCGCCAATTGCAGATTAGGTTGGAGGCTAAGCCTGATTTCCGGATGAGCCCGCTGGAATGACTCGATCCTTGGAACAAGCCAGCGACTGGCGAAGGATGGAACGGTTGCGACGGTCAATCGTCCTGGATCTGAATCGGGACGGAACAGGGCAACCCCTCTTTCCAACTCCTGAAAGCCCGTTTCCACATAGCCTGAGAGCACCCTGCCCTCGTGGGTCAATTCCACTTCGCGCGTCATGCGAACGAAAAGCTTCAGGCCCAGAAAATCTTCCAGGCCGCGAATATGAGTACTGACGGCTGCCTGGGAAATACTCAGCGCCTCGGCCGCAGACTTGAAGCTCAGCTCCCTGGCCGCGTATCGGAACGCCTGCAGCGCCCGCAGAGGAGGGAGTTTCTGCATTCGTCTGCTCACCCATAGTTAACTTTTAATTAAGCATAGACCAGTTTTATCCGTTTGTTCCAGGAACCGGCCATTGAAAGAATCAGGTGATACCAATCACCCGAGGAACATCACATGAAAATCGAAGTCCCCATAGTCAGCGCCTTTGTCGACGGCGAAGCCGGCGGAAATCCGGCAGGTGTCGTGTTGAATGCCGAACGATTCAGCTCTGAGCAAAAGCAGAAAATCGCTGCGGCAGTCGGATTGTCAGAAACCGCTTTCGTTTCACCTTCCAAATCTGCAGACATCAAGCTGGAATTCTTCACGCCTACCCAGCAGATCGCTCATTGCGGCCACGCAACAATTGCCACCTTCAGCTTTCTGAAACAAAACGGCTTGTTGGTTCGTGATCGGTCATCGAAAGAAACAATCGATGGCCTGAGATCAGTCAATATGGAGAGCGACTCGGCCTATATGGAACAAACAGCACCCCGGTTCGAAACGCTTGGCGAGGATGATCTGCAAGCAACCCTCCAGTCCCTTGGCCTGGCCGCCGACGATCTGATCGAAGGGGCTGTGCCGATGTTGGTCAACACCGGCAATAGCTTCGTCGTCATCGGCATCCGAGACAGCAAAACGATTAAAGGTCTGAAGCCGGATTTCGTCCTCATTGAGAAACTCAGCGAATCCCTGGATCTGATCGGATTCTACGTGTTTTCCCTTGATGGTGTTGGCGATGGGAGGGACGCAGGAACCCGCATGTTTGCACCCCGCTATGGCATTCTGGAAGAGTCTGCAACGGGAATGGCGGCGGGCCCGCTCGCCTGTTATCTGCGTGAACAATTGGGCATGCAAAAGCACGAGTTCACAATCGAACAGGGACGCTGGATGGCCACACCCTCACCGAGCGTTATCAATGTGAGACTGACCATTGGAAACGACAACGGGATCGAGAACCTGTTCGCGGGTGGTCGGGGATCAATCAAAGAAGTCGTTCACCTGGACCTATGATGATTTGAAGACGAGCGCTATCAGCACGAAAGCGCTCGTCTAAACCCATCACCTGACTTGATGTGTTGTATACCGCAAAGCAATTTTTTCTGAAGACGGGAAACCAAGAGAATAACCATCAAGCCAATACGGCGATGCTGTTTAACTTAACTCTCTTGAAAGGTGGAATATCACATGAACGCAATCAACAAGTTCTTTCTCGTTTTCTCTGTCGTCGCTTTCTCTGCTTTCGCACAGGCCGAAGGTGTAAGCCAGGAAGATATCGATCGTGGCAACAACCCGGCCATCGAAACGGTCGAGCTCGGTATCAGCAACTAAGCTGAGCACACCGAAAAGGGGCGGTCATCACGACCGCCCCTTTTTTTGCCTGCCTATTGATCCAGTTTCCTGCGCCGCGCTTAAGGGAAAAATGGAGCGGCAGAACGCCGCTCTTCAGGTGAAAGACACAAGCACCAACAGTCCGAAAAACACGCTGATAACAGTCGTGACACCAGAAAGGTCCGCGCTGCCGGTGTCGCCTGTTACCCACCGACGCGCAGCTTTCAGGAAACGTTTGGGCGTGTAGATGTTCTTGCGGTAATTGCTCTGATAGTAGTGCAGTAGAAACAACGGCATGGATTCCTTGTCGAAACGGTGCCACAGCTTCAGAACTCCGAGTATATCCTTGCGACAGGCCCAGCTCTGAACAGGCGATGGCAGCCAGCTCAAAGGTATCGCCGAGCCGAAATCGATGATGGCCGGCGCTCCATGACCAGAAACCAGGATGTTTCCGGAATTGCCCAGATCCATGTGCACAACGCCATGCTGATGCAACGTTTTTACATCGCTGAACAGCTTCGAAAAGAAGTTTGCAGGCACGCCATTGCTTGCCGCGACATCTTTTACCGACTTCCCTTCAATCAACCGGTAATGGATTGTCGGAGAGGCGTCGGACCGGCGACTTACCTGGTCTGGAGTGAAGTCGAGATGCTCGACTTTTCTTAGCATCCTGAATTCGTGGAACGCCAGAAATCTGAAGTAGTTTCCCAACAGGCCGTGGGAAAACCTGAACGCCTTGTAGACGTGTCTGTTGCCGCTGGCGTCCGCATCAACGGAGATGATTGGCTTATACCATTTCTGGTTTGCGGCATCGTTGACTTCGATGGGCTCCAGGCCGGACCCCATTGACGGGCAGTTCACTTGACCGTTCATACCCTCCTCCCAATTCGTGAAGAACGCAGATAATTGGGGCAAGAGGACCAAACTGGGCGTCTCCCAACCGGCACTCATGCCAATGCCGCTGCTAGCGTCATCTGGGGAGCATTATTGGGAGTTTCCGGGATCCTGAATAATTCCGTTGCTGTATCTTTGTCATCACGAAAAATGATGACTGCCTCTGGCCAACCGCTCAGGCGATGGCTTTTGTAGGCGAATGACCGCAAGGCGAGTTGGTCATGATGTCATGCCATCGTTCGCGCAGCAGCCGCTCCACGTGGTCCCGCAACCAAACAATGCCGGGGTCACGATCATGGCGCGTGTGCCAGATGAGGTACAGACTGGTCGGGTCGACTTCGAAAGGAAGCTGCCCCATCCATAGGCCATCCACGAACCCACAGTCCTGACTGATCAATTCGGGAACTGCGGCGATGAGATTCGAATCCCGTAGAACCTGGGGAACAATCGAAAAATGGTTGACCGTCGCGGCAATGCGCCGGTTCTGGCCCTTCTGGTCGAGGTAGCTATCCACGAAGCCATGGGCATCGCCGGACATTGTCACCAGCAGGTGCCGGGCCTCGAGAAATTCCTCCATGGTAATCTGTCGGCCAGCCAGGGGGTGGTCGGCGCGCATCGCCATAACATAACCGCCCTCAAAAAGCCACGTACTGCGCAGACTGTGATCATGTTGGGTCAGCATACCGACCGCCAGATCCACGTGGGCCTCGCGCAAGTCGTCGTAGGTGCCTTCGGGCGTATAGGGCACCGCGTGGATATCAACACCAGGCGCCTGCTCCTCCAGCAACTCAATTAACTGCCGCCAGATCATTTCAACAATCACATCTGTCACGGCAATCCGGAATTTTCGCTTTGATGTGGCCGGATCAAATTGCGTGGCGCTGACTGCGTTGGTCAATGCGTACATATGGTCGCCTACCTGATCCCACAGGCTGAGCGCATAGGATGTTGGCTCTATATTGCGGCCCTTTCGCACAAACAATGGGTCGTTCCAGATCTGGCGCATCCGGGAAATCGCATTCGATACCGCAGGCTGGGTCATGGCAAGCCGATCTGCTGCGCGGGTTACGGAGCGCTCGGTCATGATCGCATCAAAGATGTACAGCAGCTGGAGTTCTTGCGTTTTCATTCAATGTTCCTGGGGAATGGGTCCGGTCAAGTCTGGCTTGGAAGTACCTGGACCGCAATTGCGGTATGTATTTAGGCGTGGTTTTCTTGAGTAAGAAGCGAAGAAGCCTCCCGATCGGGAGGCTTTGGGTAAGGTTTACAGATTCCCTTTTACGAAAGTTCTCAGCTCACTCAGGCTCCCAGCTCCGGTCTTTTGGGCAACAACGCCGCCTTCTTGAAACAGCGCCAGAGTCGGAATGCCCCGGATGCGCATCTTTGCCGTTATATCGGGGCTGTCGTCCACGTTCACTTTGGCGATGGTCAACTGCTCGCCAAATTCATCAGCGATTGCCTCCAGCATGGGGGCGACGGTCTTGCAGGGGCCGCACCAGGGCGCCCAGAAGTCGACCAGTACGGGGCGATCACTCTGAACAACCGCTTGCTCAAAATTCACATCTGTTACTTCTATCATGTTGCTCATCGGCAAACCTCTTCTCTGTAAAAACCTGTTTCAAACACTGAAGCCTTCTGTTGGCGAAAACCAATAGCGGGACTGTATAAGTTGTATTTCTTCTGATGATGATCCCCTCCCCGGCTCTTACAGTCGCTTGCTAAAAACCAGCCCACCCCACGCCAGCGTGCGGTTCCCTGTACCGGATTTGATTTCGGAACTCTGTACACGCAGCACATAACTCAATTCAGTGCCTGCCAGGAAGCTGTGGGTGTAGCCCGCCCACACTTCTGCCAGCAGAATGTTCAGATCGTTGGCATCCAGTTCGTGGTCTGAGTCACGAAACTGCCCCTGAAGAAAAGCGTTATAGGCCCGAGCTTTTACCGACAAGCCGCCCCAGAAATAGTGTTCACGTCCCCCTGGAGCTGATACCCCGGGCGCTCGTTCGCCGTAAGCCATCAACTCCGGATTAAAGCGGTTATCCGGGGAGGAAATCAGACCATCCCGGAAGACGAGTGCCGCACCAAACTCAGTCAGGTATCCGGCTGATCCAAAATACGTCACTTTGAACTGTTGGTCTGATTCGCTGGCATCCAGATATTGGTGGTATGCCGCAGAGTACCGGAAAGTCAGCTCACCACCATTTGAGATCTGATGATCCCAACCGTTCGCACGATCGCTACCCACTATTTTGTGCACCGCGTTCTGGCCGGATTTGAAGATATCAAGCCCGAGTACGCCAACCGTCATAGATGTTGTCCACCCCGAATCAGCGCCTGGCGTCTGGTAGCTCTGGCTTGAGGAAAAGTAAACCAGGCTGCTGTATGGTCGATCGCTACGATCAATTGCCGATTCCTTGATTTCCTCGGGCGTAAAGCCGTAAACACCCAGTTCAAGTGCGGCACTCCCCGGTTCTCCAACCTCCCCGCCCAGATGAGGCAGCAAAACACTGTCCAACCCCTGACTCACACTGGACACCGGGTTACGGATGAAATCCTCTGAATTGGAAGAATAGGTAATCGCAACACCGGCTGTGTAATCCCGATCTGTCTGTGTTGGCGCAAACAGGTCATTATCAGTAGAGAGCGCAAGCACAGAATCAGCAGACTCGGCCTGCACAGTTGAAGCCATAGCCACAGCCAGAAGAGAAACGGTCAAGAAACGAAAAACCATAGCCAACTCCGAAAATGTGTCGGTAAAAACGTTGGCTGCTATTTTTCGAATACCGGGCCCGCACGACTAATCAAGCGTCGATATTTAAAACATCACTTGCGCTTATAAATAAGTAGTAATACGAGTGCCTTTTAGGGTCTTACGGCCACGCTTCATCACTGAAAATGATGCTTTCCATACTGTTTCAGAATTATTCCTCCACCTTCTCCATCCACATAATTCGCTCATCTGATATCCGAGCCATTGGGGTCTCGGAGTCAGCTGAACCGACTAACACTATGGAGAATTGAAAATGCGTAAATTTGCACTGATTACCCTCGCTTCACTCGTTACCATCGCTGCCCTGCCCGCCCATGCAACCCTGGCAGACCGGAAATCCGATCAGCCGCGTTCCGAGCAGGCCCAACCTGCGCCCTACAGTGGCCAGATCGTGATTCGTGGCGAGATCCAGAACCGGGACGCTAACCACGAGAATGCAGAACCGGCTCCCTACAGCGGTCAAATTGTCATTCGTGGTGAAGTACGTTCTGGCACCCACGGTTAAGCGTTAGACATTTCATTTGCGTCTTGGCACCAGGGATGGTGCGTTTTTCCTGATCCGATACCATTTCGGACTAAGGCCTGAACGGTGAATTCGAAAATTCAACAATTTCCTTAATGACCTCAGGTTTTTGCAAAAGCCGGCTATGGCCATAACCCGTTGTATGGGTCAAACGGCTCCTCGGAAACGCCGCGTGCAGTGCCCTGGATTCCGCAACCGGAACCTCGGTATCCCGGTCATCGTGAATCAACAACACGGGTGCTTCGATCGACGGGGCCAACCCAACAAGATCCAATCGGTCAACACTCAATCCAACCGTTTTTTCCATGTCGTTAACGAATAGGCGTTTACTGCGTTCCCCGAGGTTTACGAAGCGGGCGAACCGGCTCAGAACCCCCTCAATCGTTGCCGGTCCAGAAACCAGTACCAGGCGTTCAAAACAGTTTCTGGTGGATTGGGCATAAACAAGCGCAGCGGCTCCCAATGAATGGCCAACCCCAACGTCGAAAGACGAGCCAGCGTATTGATGGGCTTCCAGTACAGCCTCGATAAACCGCCCCGGATGTGATTCGGTGGCCGGCGACTCACCGTGCCCTGCCGGATGCACCGCGTAGATGGTGTATTCCTGGGGATCAATCTCACTGATCAGATCCTTGAATTGCCCGATCCAGCCGGACCACCCGTGCAAGAGCAGGATTTTCTTTGGGCCAACTCCGTAGATCGAGAGTAGACCGTCATTATTGAGCGGCACGACTCGTTCGAACAGCGTTCGGGATGAATTTCTGCGTTCTGTCTTGATTCGTGGGCTGGTCATAAGTTCGACAGCTTTTGAAGCCGCTTTTGCTGGCATCAATCGGCTGTAGAAACCGAAAGCAGCCTGGAACACAGTAAGCGAAAGGTTCATGTTCGTTTCCTCAGTCTGATGAACAATGAATCGTCGATTGAGCGGAACCGCTTTCCGTCTCGAATCGGTTTTCATAAAGTGTATATACATTGTAATCAGAGCTGCAAGCAGAATTGTATATTTCTTGCCCAACACCATCCCTCGCCAACAGGGTGCCTTTGAAACAGATGGACAACTATTCCAACCGTCCTGCCGCCTCCGGTCTGCCTGAAGAACAGAGAATGGCAGGCACATTCACTACGAAGGAGACAGTCCATGTCCGTCAGTTCGCAAACCACATCGTTCTCTCTTTACCACTATCGCGCGTGCCCTTTTTGCGCCTATACCCGCTCTGCGATGAAGCACATCGACATCGAAGTGGAGGAACGTGACATCGCCAGAAACGCTGCCTACCGGGCAGAGCTGATCAAAGGCGGAGGGCGGGCACAGGTTCCCTGCCTGAGAATCGAATCGAAGGGCAAGGTTCGGTGGCTATACGAGTCCCAGGATATCGTCCGCTACCTGCAGCGCCATGCCACCCAGTCGCCTGATCATAATCAAACCGTGTGAACGGTCCTCATCACCTACAGGAAAGTGAAAATGCTTAAACGAAAAGTTGATGTTGCCATCATTGGGACGGGCACGGCCGGTATGGGTGCCTACCGCGAAGCTCGCAAATATACAGACAGCATCGCGCTGATTGAGGGCGGCCATTACGGCACCACTTGCGCGCGTGTCGGCTGCATGCCCGGCAAGCTTTTGATTGCCGCAGCAGAAGCCGCCCACGGCGCAAAGCATGCCGGGGTTTTTGGGCTGAATGTCCCGACTGTTGAGACTGACGGTGCGGCGGTCATGGATCGCGTGAAAAAAGAGCGCGACCGTTTCGTGGGGTTTGTTGTTGAAGACGTCGATGAGTTTGATGATAGCCACAAGGTCCGTGGTTACGCTCGCTTTCTCGACGCCCATCGTTTGCAGATTGATACCGGGCTAGAAATTACCGCCGACCGGATTGTTATTGCAACGGGTTCCAGACCGTTCATTCCTGAAGTACTCGAAGGTGCGGGCAAACGCCTGCTTATCAACGACGATGTATTCGAACTGGAGCAACTTCCGCAATCCGTGCTCGTCGTCGGCACAGGCGTTATTGGACTCGAGTTAGGGCAGGCTCTGAGCCGGCTAAACGTTGACGTTACGATGCTTTCGCGCAACGAATCGATTGGCGGAATTGCCGACGACGAAATTCGTCAGATTGCAGCGGATACTTTCCAGTCCGAATTTGACCTGATCCTTCACGCGGAT
Source organism: Marinobacter sp. CH_CUG1437-1 (assembly GCF_037029655.1). Taxonomy (NCBI): domain Bacteria; kingdom Pseudomonadati; phylum Pseudomonadota; class Gammaproteobacteria; order Pseudomonadales; family Marinobacteraceae; genus Marinobacter; species Marinobacter sp. CH_CUG1437-1. The sequence goes on from NZ_JAYMEW010000002.1 coordinate 28,571, forward strand.
GTCCTCGGAGCAAAGGAAACCCTGAACGGTGTGCAGGTGACCTACCGCACGTCCAGAGGCGTGGTTCACACAGTCGTGGTGGACTATGTTCTGGCAGCGACCGGTCGAATTCCGAATACTGACAAGCTTGGCCTCGAGAATACCGGCATTGAACCGGACGCCCGAGGCGTTCCTGGCTTCGATCATTACACCTTGCAGACCCGTGAGTCGCACATATTCATCGCAGGTGATGCTAACAACGAGCTGACCTTGTTGCATGAAGCCTCAGATGAGGGGCGTATCGCAGGCCGTAACGCCGGCACGTTTCCCACGGTAGAAGCGGGTCATCGTCGTGCCGCGCTGGGCGTTGTCTTTTCCGACCCGCAAATTGCCAGTGTCGGCAAACGAGCGCACGAACTGCTGGCCGACAGCTTCATCTCCGGAAAGGTGAGCTTCCACAATCAGGGAAGAAGCCGCGTAATGGCCAAAAACCAGGGCATGCTGAAAGTCTACGCCGATAAGAGCACCGGCACGCTGATGGGCGCTGAAATGTTTGGGCCAGCAGCAGAGCATATTGGTCACCTGCTGGCCTGGGCCGTGCAGCAGTCTCTGACGGTGAACGAGATACTCGGAATGCCTTTCTATCACCCTGTTATTGAAGAAGGTGTTCGCACCGCCTTCCGGGATGCTGCAGAAAAGCTCAGACAGGCCGAACGTAAGGAGGCGCCTCATGCAGCTGCTTGAACTGTTTAAGCGTTATTACACACAGGCGACAAGAGTTGCCCTGGTGGTGGGTACGATTCTGTTACTGATAAATCAGCACGATGCGCTTTTTGGATATCAGCACATTCAATGGCTGCCGGCAGTCTTGACCTACTGCGTTCCATTTTGCGTTTTCATGCTTGGCAAATGGTCCAGCGACCGGGATTGTGAAAGGTCCTCTGGCCTCAATGTGCCAATTTCAAGGTACCGTTGAACCCCGAATTTCGCCGCACAGTTTTTTTCAGTGCGGCGAAATCATCCTTGAGGCAATTGCCTTTGCCTTAAACGCCGCATCCAGATCGCCTTCAACGTGCGCTTTAACGATGGCACCCTCCTTAAGCAAAAACAGCGCATTGGCCAGTTCATCTGCTTCAGTCTCTGAAGTACTGATTTCCAGAGCGTGCCGCTTCAGGAGCTCAAAAACTTTTGTTTTATGAGCCGCGCAGCGTCTGTGGACCGGGTGGTCCGGGTCGCTGTACTCACCGCAGGTATTAATGAAAAAACACCCGTAGAAACGCTGGAGTGACGGAACTCGGTCATTGAACCAGTCGTGAACCGCATCAAACATCTCCATCAGAGCCTCTCTTCCCGCCGGCTGGCTGTTCATTCGCGACTCAAGCCATTGGAAAAAAAGTTTGTCCCGGTGCTCAACGGCAGCCTCTACAAGGCTGTCTTTGCTCTCAAAATGGTTATAGAGCGTTTGCTTTGCAACACCCGCTTCCTGCAGCACCTGGTTAATGCCGATGGCGTGTATTCCATGTTCATAGAACAGTCTTAGTGCTGTATCGATCAGATCCTGTCTGCGTCCCATCGGTAAACCTCCACCTTTTTCATTGATTATATCTTGACCAAATTAGACAAACCTGTCTACTATTAAAAATAGACCGACTTGTCTACTTCAGGAAATGCCAGTTTGGGAAGCGAAGCAGGGTATTTTTTGACTGGTGTTGTTGTCGGTTTCATTTGCGAACCACCAATGAAAACGGCATGGAGACAAGCAGGATGGACATTCAAATTAAAGTCACCCGGAAGGAAACGGCTTTTGAGCATGAGGCAGGCTTGATTGATGGCTTGCAAGCGGGCCATCCGAAGGCCTTTGATGAAGCTTACCGGAGATACCATCCGGTAATGCTGCGAGTGGCCGCCAAGTACACCTCTGCGGCCGTTGCTGAAGATATCGCGCAGGAGGCCTGGATGGCTGCCATTGGAGCCATCACGTCGTTCGAGGGCCGTTCGTCGCTGAAAACCTGGCTGTGCCGGATCGTCACCAACAAAGCCTTCAACACCTACCGTGAAAACCGAAGGGAATTTCCTGCTTCGCCAAGCCTCGCTCTGTTATCCGATAACGCACTAGACAACCAATTTGGTGGCACCGCCGGGCATCTTAGCGAACCGGAGTTGGCTACCCAGACTGCAAAGGTTCAGGAACGCATTCGCGTGGAAATGAAGAATATGAACCGGGATTACGCCAACGCGATTCTGCTAAAGGGCATGAGCGCGCTCACCGGTTCGCAGGTTTCGGATGTGCTGCAGATCTCCCATGGAAATCTGCGAGTCATCCTACACCGTGCACGAAACGAGCTGGCCGCCCTGCTCTGATCCAGGCGGCCGCACCAATCTGTTTGCCAAGAAATGGAGAACCAACATGACTTCCCAACGTCCACCACTGCCACCCTTCACCCGGGAAAGCGCCATTGAAAAAGTTCGCCTTGCCGAAGATGGCTGGAACAGCCGGGATCCGGCAAAGGTTGTCCTCGCCTACACCGAGGACACACGCTGGCGTAACCGGGCCGAGTTCGCCAACGGCCGGAAGGAGGTCGAAGAATTCCTCACCCGCAAATGGAATCGTGAACTGGATTACCGTCTGATCAAAGAACTCTGGGCCTACACCGACAACCGCATTGCCGTGAGATATGCCTATGAGTGGCATGACGACAGCGGAAACTGGTTCCGCTCCTATGGCAATGAAAACTGGGAATTTGGTGCGGACGGTCTCATGCGGCGTCGATTCGCATGCATCAACGACAGCCCTATCAAAGAGTCAGATCGGCTTTTCCGTTGGCCCCTGGGGCGCAGACCGGATAATCACCCCGGTTTGAGCGATCTGGGGCTTTGATTCCAGCTGCACACTATGTTTCGCCAGGGCGGCGGCCTGTCGGTCGCAAGCCGCCCCGCGCCAACAACAGCGACGCGCCTGCTCTAAATCAGTGTTCTGATGGAGCAAGGAACGTACTGGTTTCGGTAACCAACGCCCTCTCCCCATGCAGGGTGCTGATCTGAAAAACGATGTCGTTGGCGCCAGCATTGAGGGAGGATGCAGGCAGGGCCACGGAATAAGGAACCTCAACCTTTTCTCCGGCCTCAACTACCACGCCCAAGGGGCCTGTGGTTGACGCTCGCAATGGATCTTCAACCTGTATGATGAGGTACTTCTGGCTGCTGTCTTTGTTCGTGAGTTTCAGCAGATAGCTGTTTTCGGTCTCGCCCTCACTCGTATACCGGTACATACCCCGGTCCCTTTCAACATCGAGCGTGATCAGAGGCCTGGACACCACGCCCCATGCAAACAGCCCAATCATAACAACCAGGAAGGCGAAATACCCCACCAGTCGTGGTCTCAACAGATTTGTTTTCCCGCCCTTCAGGTCGCGTTCACTGGCGTAACGCACCAGGCCACGGGCGTATCCCATCTTGTCCATGATCGAGTCGCAGGCGTCGATGCAGGCGGCACATCCAATACACTCCATCTGCAACCCGTCCCGAATATCAATCCCTGTCGGGCACACCTGCACGCACAGCTGACAATCAATGCAGTCTCCCAGCTCCGCTGAAGCTGGCGTAACACCCTTTCTCCGAGAACCTCTGGGTTCACCCCGTTCAGCGTCATAGGAAATAACCATGGAGTCTGCATCCACCATGGACGACTGGAATCTGCCGTAAGGGCACATGTGGAAACACACTTTCTCGCGCAGCCAACCAGCATTCAGATAAGTGGCCGCCGTGAAGAACAGAACCCAGAACACGGCCCATCCTGATGCTTCCAAGACAAAAAGATCTCCGACAAGATCGCGTATCGGTGTGAAATACCCTACAAACGTTATCGCCGTTAAGAGACTGATGAGGAGCCAGAGCCCATGTTTGGAACCGCGGCGAACGAGCTTCTTCACGCTGAGAGGCGCTGCATCAAGCTTGATCCTTTTTGATCGATCGCCCTCCGCCACTCGCTCCGCCCAAAGGAAGACCCAGGTCCAGACACTCTGAGGGCACGCGTAGCCGCACCACACTCGACCCGCCAGTACCGTCAAGAAAAACAGGCCGAATGCACAGATCAAGAGAATCCCGGAGAGCAACACCAGGTCTTCCGGCCAGAACGTGGCGGAAAAGATATGGAACTTCTTCTCTGAGAGATCCCAGAGGACTGCCTGTCTGCCACCCCAGTCGAGCCACGCCACACCAAAATACAGCGCAAAGAGAACAAGACCTCCGGTAATTCGCACACGACGAAAGAAACCGGAGAAACTTCGGGGTTGGATTTTGTGGTCGGCCTCGAGGACTTTCGAAGTTGACTCGATTTGCTTTACAGAGATAAGGCGACTCATTTGTTGCGCACCTTGCCATCACCAGGGAATAAAAGGTGACGCGAGGTTAACGGATCGCACTTAACGGGGGCAGGACCACTTTTTTAATATTTGATAGGGACAGATGACGGAACTTCAGAACATGAGTGCGGGTAGTCTCTGCAACGCATCTGTTCGTGCTTCGTTCCACGGATGGGCAAAGCTGATTCTCAGGCAGTTCGAAAACTTTCCGGAAACCGAGAAGAGGCTACCGGGCGTTATGACAATACCTTCCTTGAGGGTTTTGGCGTAAAGGCTCAGAGTGTCCACTTCTGGCGGCAATTCCACCCACAAAGCCAAACCACCCTGAGGCGCGGTTGCTTTCAGAGGCACAGGCCAGTTTCCCAGCAAATCCATTAAACGGTCTCGCTGCAGACGCAGGCGTTGCCGATACCGTCGGAGGTAGGATGCGTAGCCGCCCTCAGCAAGAAAGTGTGCCACGCCCTGCTGCAGGAACCGGCTACTGGCCAACTGAGTGGTCAATTTCAGTTGCAGTATGTTTCGATGCCACCGGCCACCTGAAACCCATCCCAAACGCAGGTCTCGCGAGAGAACTTTTGAGAAAGAACTGCAATGGATGACGCGGTCACACTCATCAATCGCCTTCAGGGAATCGGGAGTGTTTAACCACCCTGACTCGCCGTATATATCATCTTCAATGATGGCCAGGTCATGTCGTTCGGCAAGCTCAAGCAACCGTCGACGGTTTTCGGAAGGCATGACAGCCCCGGTAGGAGTGGCAAAGGACGGGGAAACCACGCACGCCTTGATGTCCCAGACTTGGAGGCTCTCTTCAAGCGCCCGGACATCCATTCCAGTCGTCGGCGAAGCCGGGATCTCGATCACCCTGAGCTCCAGTTGTTCAAGCAACTGGAGAACCCCATAAAAACCCGGGGCTTCAACCGCAACCACGTCGCCGCTCTTGCAAACCGCCATCAAGGCCAGGAACAAGGACTGCTGGCAACCAGAAGTGACGCAGAACTGATTGGCCTCCACCGTCCACCCTCTTTTGGCGGCTCGAAGCGCAAGCTGGGTCCTCAACGCCTGATCACCAGCCGGCTCGTCATAATATTGAAAGCTCGCAGACTGGCGACGCAGAGCCCGGCCGATCGACCGGTTCAGCTGGATTATACCGGGTGGCGGCTCGTCGCTATGTAGGTCGGGGAGCAAATCAAAGGCAGCACTCCGGGTCATGATGTCCTGAAACACCTGGCTAACTGAGACAGGCTGGGGCGCGGCAGGCATGGCGGCTTGCCTGGGGGGCTCGAACTCGCTTTGCCCCAACGACACAAAAAAGCCGCTTCGCTCCCGGGCCTGAATCAATCCCTGAGCCTCAAGCCGCTGCAGCGCATGCTGTACGGTGATCTTGGAATAGCCGTAATGGCTGCAGAGTTCTCTTATGGATGGGACTCGTTCGCCGGGCCGCCATCGACCACCCTCGATACTCTTTCGAAGAGTATTCTCAAGCGCCTGGTATTTGGGCAAATCGACTGTCATTGCCTGATCCATCTCCACACACACTCAGGAATCTATTCGGAACATCGAGCGAAAGCGAACCTTACCCGATTTCCAAATAAAAAAGCCGGGCGTGGACCCGGCGAACTGAGTTTACTCTGAAAACCGCCAACAACTCACGCCAAATGGGATACCTTCTGTTTTAGCCCGTCGATCCAGCTGTTGAGATCGTTCAGTGATCTGGACCCGGCCTCCTGCCCCATGAACTGGTCGCGTCTGAGAAGAACCAGAGTCGGTATCGCCCTGACGCCGAATTTGGCGGCGATCTCGTGCTTCTGATCCACATCCACCTTGATGACCGCGTTGTCAGGATTCAGTTCACTGAAGTTTTCAAGCACGGGATTCATTACCTTGCACGGCGCGCACCAGGGTGCCCAGAAGTCCAGTAGCAGCCATTCGTGTTTATTGGCGAGTTCGCCCAGTTCTTCAAAGGTATTCAGATTAATTAGCGGCATGGTCACCTCTCAAACGGGCTCTGATCAGCTTGTCGAGCGAGAACAGGCCGGGGCCACACATGGCCAAGCCCATCAGAATAAGGCCCCAGACCACGTGATATAACTCTGCTGCTGGTGCAATCGCTTCAAGACTGATGACCGCAACAATGTTGATGACGAACAGACCCAGCGAGGACACCAGGGAAAACAGGCCAATGACCAGCAACACCGGGAAAACCAGTTCGCCAAAGGTCGCCAGGAAGGCCGCAAACTCGGGGCTCAACAGCGGAACACTGTATTCTTCCTCAAACAGAAACAGCGTGGTTCCCCAGTCATCAATCTTCGTGAGGCCAGCTTTGAAAAAGATCCAGGCCACATAAAGGCGCCCGAGAAACAACGCGATAGGTAGCAGGCTGCCAACCAATCGCTGAACCGAATCGTTCAAACCGTAGAAACTGTAAGCCAAGGTTTTCATGTCGATCTCCTCTTAGTGAATGGTTTTGGCGCCAACAATGACGCCTTTTGCGATCATGTCTTGCAGCCAATAGGTAAAGTTGCTGTCCTTCAGAACATCCTCGCCAAAGACTTCGGCGATACTCCGCTGGTTTCTGACTGCCTCCAGCAACAGCACATCTCTCTCAGTAATGACTTCCGCCATTCCCTTCCAACCCGCGCGATAGACCAGCGCATTCTGCCCTCGGCCCTTGGCGATCATTCTTTTCGCCTGAGCGAAACTGAGTGTGTCCTTCGGGGTCTCGCTTTTGTGCGCCTCCCAGATACTGACTACTGGGTACATTGAGCGGAAAAACTGCAGCCCTTTGTTGAGAATCAGAGAGCAAGACGCCAGGTCCTCTCCAATTGCGTTAAAGCTCGCGACATTCACCTCTTCGTACTGGCTCCTTTCGACGCGTGATACGTAATTGTCGAGTCGCGCTACATCGGAGAGATAAGGAACGCGGTCTGAAATCCGATGGGAGATAATCCAGCTCGGAAAGCCCCAACCGAATTCGCCCCAGTCTCCGCTCTGTTTCCGGATCATCCTGAAATAGTCGAGGGCCAGCCCTTCAAAGTCGGCAGGGCCTAGCAGTGCCCTCACGGTTGGATAACCTTGCTCGAGGGCTCGAACTGCCTTCGCCTCAACCCCAAATCGATACACCTCGGAATCGGGCTGCACCGGCTTGCTCGTACCGCCGAACAGGAATTCGAGGAAATGAGCCTGGTAATCAGAGAGATTCATGGCTGCGCTCACTCCCCAGTACCCGGCGCTGTGCCTTTCTGGCCTTGGTAGCCTCCCCAAGAAGCTCGCGCCAGGATGGGAGATTGTTATCCCATTCAATCAACGTGGGCTTTGGGCCGATCACATTGAGCACGCGTTCGTAGGTTTGCCAGCCAGCCACGGATACCGGGCAGGCGTGGTCGTCGATCAGCAGCTCTTCTTCGCCCACGGGCGTCGAGCCCGCAAGATGAATCTCGGTAATCGCAGAGTGGTCGAGTGATCCGACATAGCGATCAACAAAATTCTCCAGATTTGAGACTTGCCCATTTCGGGCGTTCACCATCAGATTGTTGATATCGAGGATCAGTCCACACTGCGTGCGAGCTACGATTTCACCGATAAAACTCGCTTCGTCGAAATCACTCTGGTCAAACTCGATGTAGGCGCAGACATTCTCGATAGCGATCTGACGACCGAGGTACTGTTGTATGCGATCAATGTTGTTCACTGCATGCAGCAAGCTGTCTTCGGTATAGGGAATGGGTAGAAGATCACCACCGTGAAAAAGCCTTCCACCGATCCTTGCCCAGGTGAAACACAGATGGTCCGACACGAGTACCGGATCCACCCGATCCACAAGGCGTTTCAGTTTTTTGAGATAATCGTCAGGAACAGCCTCAACCGACCCCAAACCTGCCGAGGTGCCGTGCAGGCTGATCGGCGTGCTGGCCGAGACCTCTTGTAGAAGATCGACAGAGATGCCGGCGTCTGCGAAGAAGTTCTCCGAGTGAACCTCAAGAAAATCGATTGAGGGTGCCTGCTCCAGAACGTCCTGGTAGTGCTCTGGTCGTAGCCCTACCCCAACGGCGGTGCTCTTGAGTTCCGACTGGCTTTGGCCTGAGTCCTGACGATTACTCATGACCCTTAACCCTTGCTTTTCTCAGCAATGATTTTCAGAGCCGTTTCCTTGTCAAAACCACCCAGATCTTCACAGGTGCCCTTCTCAACAATCTTGTACTCACCCGGGTCGTTGGCGACCTTTGCCTGGCCAGCACAGGAGTGCGTTCCCGCAAGGTTCGCACAGTCGTTACCGCCAACCGGGGAAATGCCATAGCATTTTTCCTTGCCGCCTGCGTGAGCCAGTGGCGCGGACATGGCGCCGGCCAGTGCAGCGGCCAGTGCCGCGCTAAAAAGAAGCTTCTGGTTCATATCGATCACCCTGAAAGTTTGATTGAGGGTCCTTGTTCTTGAGATCAAGGACCCTGCGATTTGCTCCGATCACTGGCAGCGCTTTACAGCTCGGCTGCTTCCACGGTTTTGATCTCCGGCCAGATGTCGTTGGCATTTGCGATGAAGCCAGGTACATCAGTCAGCCAACGCTTCTGCACATCTTTGTTCAGGTTCAGGTAGAGTTTGTTATCGACAATCCGCCAGGCCTCGGGATCAACGTCGAACTTCTTCTCCATGGTTACGCCGAATGCGCAGTAGCCGCCGTATTGGGGCGCATAGGCACTGGGGTCGGCACGGAACAGATCACGGTTCTCCGCGCTGGAGAAATGGTAAATCGCGTTCTTGTAGGTGGCGGTGTATTCGGCCGAACCTTTGGTGGCCTCTGAATCAGAGAAGTAGGCCACCGGGTCGTAACCGCTGATGGCGACATCATTGGCGTCGGCGTTCATGTCGATATCGGCAGCAAAAACACCAGAAGCCGCGCTCATGGCAGCAAAAGCAACGAAGGCACGAAGTTTGTTGAAACGAGTCATTGGGTATCTCCTTTGAATGAATGATGACTACGTTTGAAACATTAAGGCCTCGGGCGGTACTGAATGCGTACGATCGTTCAAACTTCTATGCCAATTATCTGGAGTGGCTTATGGACAGGCTTTCTTACATTCTCGACCAGCTCAACGTAAACGCCGGCGTGTTCTTTCGGGGCCAGCTTTGTGGACTCGCGTCCTTTGAAGAGGAGGGAACCGGATACATCCATGTACTCCGTTCGGGGGTGCTCGATATCATGGAAGCAAACCGGGAAAAAATGACACTCACGGAGCCGACCATGATCTTCTCGGTGCGCTCCCAGCCCCATCAGCTGTTCGGCGCAAACAAGGAAGGTGCCGAGATGATTTGCGCCTCGATCAAGTTTCAGACTGGTTCCCGAAACCCGTTCCTCCAGGCGCTGCCCCCTTCCGTTGTACTTCCCCTGTCTTCGGTTCAGGGCCTTGGCTCATTCGTAGATGTGTTGTTCGCGGAAGCCGAAGCAGCCCAGGAAGGGCGGGACGCGGTTATGAACCGACTCGTTGAGGTCATTTTCGTAAATGTGCTCCGGCATATCGTTTCCGAGGGGGAAACACCCAAGGGCATGCTATCCGCGCTCGCGGACCGTCAGCTGAGCAAGGTACTGAATTGCATCGACAGCAATCTCAGTGGAGATCTTTCTGTTGATAAGTTGGCTGACGTGGCGACCATGTCCCGATCAACCTTCATCCAACACTTCAAGAATGTGCTTGGTCTGGCACCTGGCGAATACGTCCAGAATGCCCGTATCTCTGCTGCCAAGAAGCTCATTCTGAAAGACAAGCCCATGTCGATAATTTGTTTCGAAGTAGGCTACGAAGACGCCTCGGGGTTCTCCAGGGCCTTCAAAAAGAATACGGGCATGACGCCCAGGGAATGGAAAAAGTTGAACGCAACAGCTACCGAGGCTCAGAACACCGTAGCTGAGGAGAACGCCAACGTCGCGTGAATGGTGCTCAACGAAAAGCGGGCAAGGATTCTGAATCCTTGCCCGCTTTTCGTTTGGTTTAGCGTTTTACTTCAGAACAATCTGCCCGCGGATGACCTTTTGCCCGCTGTATGGGCTACTCACGGTCTCGCTGAAATCGTCGATATCGGACTTTCGGTCCGCCAGAGATGCGCTGGCGGATGCCGAGATCAGGGCGATGGAAACAACAAGCAGCGCTTTGGCAGTAAGGTTTTTCATGATGGGTTTCTCCAGTGGTTGATGTCTACGGGAGAAATACTAATCACCGGAACACCCCGACAAATGGACAGGTGTTCTAGTTTATGGGCCGATTGTCCAAACCGGGGTTAATCACCGTCAGTAGTCCACAATCAAGTTCTCTGGCGGCCATGGCTTGCGCCCAACACGCCTTGGCCACTCGCTCGATTACGCTTCGAATCCAGATAATGCCAGGGTCCCGGTCGTGGCGGGTGTGCCATGCGAGGTACAGGCTGGTTGGCTCCACCTCAATTGGCAGACTGGTGATCGAAATACCCGCACAGAATTCGCAGTCGCCGGTAATAACTTCAGGGATGGTAGCAACCAGGTCGGAGTTTCTGAGCAGATTTGGGACGGCGGAAAAATGGTTTACCGTCACTGCGACGCGTCTCTCCAGGCCACGCCTGTTAAGTGTATCGTCGACAACACCGTGAGCCTCACCAGACATGGTTGCCAGCAGGTGTTGAGCATCCAGAAATGAATCCAGGTCCACGGGCCGACCACTCAAGTCATGGCCGCTTCTCATGGCCAGCACATAGCCGGTGTCAAAAAGCCAAAGGCTTCGCAGGCTGTGATCATGCTGTTCGAAAAATCCAATCACAAAGTCGACACTCGCTTCTCGCAGATGATTCGCTGCCGTGGCCGGCGAGAAAGGCACCGCATGCAGATCAATCCCGGGCGCACTTTGCTGCAACTCGGAGACCAGCGGTTGCCAGACCATTTCGAGTATCAGATCGGTGACCGCAACCCTGAACGTCCTGCGGGATTCGCCAGGCGTGAAGCGGGTGGAGTTTACCGCGTTGGACAGCTCGTGCAGGGGGTTGCGAATCTGGTCCCAGAGGCTTTGCGCATAGGACGTCGGCTCCACCTGTCTTCCGCGTTTAACAAACAGAGGATCCTTCCAGGCGATGCGCATTCGGGAAACTACATTCGAAACCGCAGGCTGGGTCATGCCCAGGCGGTCCGCCGCTCGTGTAATGGAGCCTTCAGTCATGATGGCGCTGAAGACATGCAACAAGTTGAGTTCCTGATTTTTCATGGTGCCTCGCTTGCGTGTGAAGAGGACATCGGAGAGAACGTGATACCTGTTTCTCAGACGCCCTGGAGGCCTGACTGTTACTGAAACCACGCAAGATTCCCTGAACTTCTTTGGTTTGATCGGCTGGACATCACGGGCACTTCCACCTAGCATCATGCAGATACACTTAAACACAGGGAAACCCACCGTGTCCGGGCACTCATTAGACCAGGAAGCAACGCCTCTCGATGTTGCCAGAACCTGCGCCGCTCTCTACTCCCGCGTGTTTTCCAGGCTGGTAACCCGTCACTACAACCATCACCTTTCGGACACCGGCCTCAGGATTACCCAGTTTTCTATTCTGAATGCCATCAAACTGTCGCCACCAAACTCCATCAACGAGCTGGCCGAGCTTCTCGGCATGGAGCGCACATCCCTTCAGCGCACGGTTGAAAAACTGATCGCCAAGGGGCTTCTGCAGTCCCAGCCTACAGGGCATAAGCGTTCTCTGGGGCTTTCGTTGACGCCGGAGGGCGAAGACATATACGTGCAGGCACTGGCAAGGTGGGAGGAAGCTCACGATGAGTTCACCAACATGGTGGGTGCAGATGACTGGTCAGAGACCGTGGGAAAACTCCGGCGCTACAGCAGTAAACTCCAGTCGACCCTCTGACTTCTTCAGCCTCAATCACGCATGGACTCGAGCAGTGCTTCGACCTCTGATTGAGTATAGCGAGGGGTAATATGCTGCGGACAATTCCAGTCAAACGCTTCAACCCGAATGATCATGCCCTTCTCTACCTGGGCGTTGTAATCGCCATCCTGCAATTGCTCGAGGAGGTCAGGCTGGTCTGAGCCGACCAGTGTCATCCGGCCAAGCAGTTTCAGCCGCCTTTTGTTTGGGTAGTCCATCATGAACAGGGCGACTCGGTCATTGGTAAGGACATTGCCCGTGGTGATGTATTGGCGATTGCCGGAGTAATCGGCAAAGCCGATTGTCGATTGATCTATCACCTTCAAAAAACCGGCCGGTCCTCCCCGATGCTGAATGTAGGGCCAACCTGTTTCGCTGACACTGGCAATGTAAAAGCTGTCACGGGCCTCGATGAACCCACGCTCGCGGTCTCTCAGCAGATTGTTACGGTCAGGCCCGGACTCGATGGATGAATACCCCGAACGGCTGCCCATCTTTTCCTGGACCTGCTTTACCGTTCTGGTAAACGCGATTTCGGCAAACTTGTGCGCCATGGCGGGCTCCCGAGGTTCTGAAAATGTTATCCCATTTGCTATCAGTAACCCGACTGGCCCAGGTGTTACATCGCGTCTCCATTTTTTTAAAGGGGGCTTGGCTTTTTTTGAGATTTCATCCGAGCGCCTTTTCCACCGCCTCCAGGAAGCCAGTCATGTCCACCACCTGTTCGGAATCCGGATCAACGGTTTTACCTTTCAAATCGGCAGTAACAATTCCTCTGTCGACGGTATCCGTTAACGCGGCCTTCAACTGAACGGCGTATTGGCTCAAGGGTTCGTTACCTTCCCGCTCACCGAGGGTTTCCAGTGCGTTGGCCAGCGCGAAGATCAAGGCCGATGGATTGAAGTGGGCGATCTTTCCGTCACTCTCAAGATACTTCAGGTAAAGATCATGTGCCGTGCCATGGGGCGCCTCGAACAGCATGGTGCCGTCCTTGCTTTCGATGATGGAGCTCGCGGTCGCCAGACTGCCGCCAAGAGCGGCGGAAATGTCCGAGAATATATCCCCATCCAGGTTCTGGGAGGGATAAAGCGCGTTTCTGGGGGGATCGGTGATCATCTTTTTAAGCTGGCTTGAGGGCCGCATAATCATGAAAGATGGTGGTGGAGTATCCTCACTGGCCAACTCGCGGCGCACTTCGGTAATCACATCGCTGTAGACTTCGTCGTACTCCATGTACTCGCGCTTTAGACCGAAATACACCTCCTTGTCTTTGCGCGAGGCATCCCGGAACACTTGCAGAACCCAGTCCTTGATGGCCTCGCGGTCATTAGACATGAGAAGCATCGGATCGCCTTTTCTGACCCGGCGGGCATGCTTCTCGTCACCGTCGACGATCACCTTGAGAATGCCATCTTCCTTGGCCGCCATGTTGAAGCTGCCGTACTGGTCGCCGCCTCCGGCACTCATGCGAGAAATTGACACATGGGCACCCCGGCCCGGAATACCAAACTCCTTGAGTTGGTTCACCAGCTTGAGCAATTTACGCCCGGTGGTGTTGTCCGGCACGCCCCACAGCGCTCGCTTCGGTGGGTTGGAAACAATTCGTGCTGCCTGGGCATCAATCAGCTCGTAGAAGTACTTCAGACCCAGATCCTCGATCTGCTTCTTGTAGTCACTGTGGTAGATGTCCTCGATCGCTGCTCTCATGGCGCCGTCGTAGCCGGGGATCACGGTGTCTTTCAGGCCCAGGTAGACATCCCGTTTCTCGGCAATAGCTCGCTGGAAGAAGCGATGTGCCCAGGCTTTAACGTCCTCCAGGTCATTGGTTGCCAACAGCCAGGGATCGCCCTTGCGAACCTCTCGGCGATGCAGCTCCACAGGGTCTCCGCTACTCCCGACGAACATCAGCTTGACGACACCGGTTGCCATGGACAGTTGGTTAAAACTGTCCTTGATGCCACCGAATTCCATGGTATCCACCTCAATGTCGCGCCCTACCCACTCCGGACGGCGAATGTTGAGGTTACGGAACTTGATGTCTTCCCGGGTTATGTTGCCACTGATGCCCTTCCGGATAGCGCCGTTTGGCGATTTGGTCGCCAGCGGGTGCAGGTTGTTGCCGTCCACATCCGGATGCTTACGGAGCAAGTCCTCGAGCTGCTGCCGGTTTACGGTCATGCCAGCATTTTTGACTCCCACACCATAACGTTGGAGAGCTTCAATGGCATCGATGACTACCTGGCCATTGGTCAACAGTCGGTTTTCCGCAGACAGGTCGATTTCTTCAAGCTGTATATCAAGCCGTGAGTTCACGAACTTCTTCAGAATATGGTCAAACGCTACCTGGGCCATTTCGTCGCCGTGGAGGATCACAAGAGGCGAGGTGACCCTGATTCTGCTGTCCATGGAAATCTCCCTGTTATTTGTTGGCCTGTTCAGTCCTGCTGTGATGCCGACGGCTTGATACCCAACCGCTCATTGACCAAATCCCGGATCTCCCGGTATCGGTCGGGATTCTTCGCTAGCGCCTCCAGGTTATCTTCGGGGAATATTTCTTTCTTCTTCTTTTCCGCTTGCTCACTGGTAAAAATAGACGGCAAAAGCTGTTCCAGGCAACGCAGCATGACCTCCGGCGACACCGAAGCACCCGGGGATGCGCCGAGCAAGGTACCGTAGGTCTTGTCACTGGATACCAGGATCTCGGTGCCCATCTGCAGATCCCCATCCCGGATGATCTGTACCCGCTGGCCAGCCTCAACCGCTTTCCAGTTGAACTTCTTACTCATGCCCGGAGCGAAGCTGTCCAGCTCTTCGAACATGCTCTTTTCGCCCTTGAAGGTCTCTGAAACCAGATATTTGACCAGAGGGAAGTGCTCCAGGGCGACGTTCAGCAGGCTCGGAATATCGTGGAGGCGCATTGAGCGAAGGTAGTCGAGGAACCCCCGCCCTCTTTCCAGTACCGGTTTGAACGAGGCGAACGGGCCAAACAGAAGGTAATACTTTCCGTCTGATACCCGCAGATCGAGGTGCGGAACGGACATCGGCGGTGCACCCACCTTTGCCTTACCGTAGGTTTTGGCCCTGTATTGCTTGGCCTGTTCGGCGGTGATCTCGGCCTGCAGGAAACGCCCGCCAACGGGAAAACCGGTGAAACGACGGGCAAAAGGCAGATGGCTCTTTTTCAGGATCGGGAATGCACCACCGCCCGCACCGACAAACAGAACGTCTGCCTTGTACTGTCGATCACCACCCCTGCTCTGGGTTTCCACAAGCCAGCTGCCGGCCGGGCTGCGATGTACGCGCTTCACGTGGGTGCCGTATTCAATCTTTACCCCGAGGTCGTCAACGGCGTGCCGGGCCATTTGCTCTGTCAGCGCACCAAAGTTGACGTCCGTGCCGGTTTCGATAACCGTCGCCGCCATCTTCTCATGGCGCGGCCGCTCCTCCATGGTGTAGGGAATCCAGCTCTTGATCTCGTCGAAGTCTTCTGAATAGCGCATCTGCTCAAAGAAATGGTGCGCCGACATCTCGTTGAAGCGGAGTTTCAGTTCCTGAATCGACGGTTCCGAGACAATGGTGCAGTGCTTGGTCTGGTTGATGAAGGATTTGGGATCCTTGATAGCGCCCTTCTGGATCAGATAGGCCCAGAACTGCTTGGCCACGTTAAACTGGGCGTGAATCTTTACCGCCTTTTCGACCGAAATAACCTCTTCGTCCACCGGTGTGTAGTTCAGCTCACAGTTTGCCTCGTGCCCGGTACCTGCGTTGTTGAACACCCAGGAATTCCCGGCCCCGGGGCCGTCCAGTCTTTCCAGAATGGTGATATCCAGTTCCGGTGCCAACTCTTTCGCCAGGGTGGCGAAAGTGGTGCCCATTATTCCTGCGCCGATAATGATTACGTTCATTAAAACCTGCCCGCGTGAGTCAAATGTCTGAATCCGTTAAAAAGTGTATACCTTGACGGTAGCACGCTTCGCCAGGCGCGGAAAACGCGGAGACAGCGGTTACTCATCACTTAAAATCTATCAACGGGGGTCTACCCCTCTCCAGCAGTTTACGTTAAGGTAAACATCACCTGGCACGAATCACACCAGATTCTGCCAGGCTGTCTACAATGACATTAACTACACTCCCACAAGGAGTGTTTGTTCCTCAGGCCACTACCCCAGGAAGAGGATTATGACAACAACAAAGTCCAAAGTTGTGTATTCCCCAGTGTTTACCGACGGTGCGGAATTCCGTATTCCCACGTTCAGGCTTCTGAAACAGGACGGCAAGCTCTACAAGAGCGCCAAAGCTCCTGATCTCGACAAAGACAAGGCCCTTCGTATCTACCGGGCCATGGTTACCACCCGAATTCTTGATGAACGCATGCTTGCCGCCCAACGGCAGGGCCGCCTGAGCTTTTACATGCAGTGCACCGGTGAAGAAGCGGCCGTGATTGGCAGCGCGGCGGCGCTGGATGATGGCGACATGATTATGGCGCAGTATCGGGAGCAAGGTGCCCTCGCCTACCGCGGTTTTACCATCGACGAATTCATGAACCAGCTGTTCGGCAATGAGATGGACTATGGCAAGGGTCGCCAGATGCCGGTTCATTATGGCTCGAAAAAGCTGAACTACATGACCATCTCTTCACCGCTGGCCACCCAGATTCCCCAGGCCACGGGCTATGCTTACGGTCAGAAACTTCGTGGCGAAGGTCATTGCACCATTACCTATTTCGGTGAAGGCGCCGCTTCCGAGGGCGATTTCCACGCGGCCCTGAACATGGCGGCGGTTCATCGGGTGCCCGTGATCTTCCTGTGCCGGAACAACGGTTACGCTATTTCCACACCGGCCGCCGAACAGTTTGCAGCCGACGGCGTTGCACCCCGGGCCTACGGCTACAAGATGGATGTGATCCGGGTGGACGGAAACGACATTCTGGCGATGTATCAGGCCACGCAAGAGGCCCGCAAGCTGGCCGTAGAACACAACCGTCCGGTATTGATCGAAGCCATGAGTTATCGGCTGGCGGCCCACTCCTCATCAGACGACCCGTCCGGTTATCGCAGCAAGGATGAAGAGGCAGTATGGCGGGAAAAAGATCCGATCCTGCGCATGCGCCTGTGGCTGGAAAGCAAGAAATGGTGGAGTGAGGACGACGAAAAGCAGCTGCAGGAGAACATGCGCCGGGAAGTGCTCGAAACCATGAAACGGGCGCAGAAACGGCCGCCACCACCGCTTGAATCATTGGTCAGTGATGTCTATGACGAAGTCCCGCCGGCGCTGGCTGAGCAGTTCGACAAACTGAAGGCGCATATTCGCCGGTATCCGGACGAGTACCCGAAGAGTGCCGAGCACGCCAAGGGAGGAGCATGATATGACCAAGATGAATATGCTCCAGGCCATCAACAACGCCCTCGACACTGCCATGGCGGAAGACGAGCGAGTGCTGTGTTTCGGTGAGGACGTGGGTGTCTTTGGCGGCGTTTTCCGTGCTACCAGCAACCTGCAACAGAAGTACGGCAAGGCCCGTTGCTTCAACACGCCCCTGGTAGAGCAAGGCATCATCGGGTTTGCCAACGGCCTGGCGGCACAGGGCTCGGTACCGGTAGCCGAGATCCAGTTCGCGGACTACATCTTCCCGGCGTTCGATCAGATCGTGAACGAATCCGCCAAGTTCCGCTACCGCTCGGGCAACCTGTTCAACGTTGGCGGGCTAACCATTCGCGCCCCTTACGGCGGCGGTATTGCCGGCGGCCTGTATCACTCCCAGTCCCCGGAAGCCTACTTCGCCCACACCCCGGGTTTGAAAATCGTGGTACCGCGCAACCCGCATCAGGCCAAAGGGCTATTGCTGGCCGCCATCCACGATCCCAACCCAACCTTGTTCTTCGAGCCCAAGCGGCTTTACCGGGCCTCGGTGGGTGAAGTGCCAGACGAGGACTACCGCCTGCCCCTGGGTGAAGCCGAAGTCACCAAGGAAGGCACGGATGTGACGGTTCTGGGCTGGGGCGCCCAGATGGAAGTCATCGATCAGGCCGTGGAACGGGCCGAGAAAGATGGCATTTCCTGTGAGGTCATCGACCTGAGGACCATCTTGCCCTGGGATGTGGAAACCGTCGCCAACTCCGTGTTCAAGACCGGAAGGCTGGTGGTCACCCACGAAGCTCCCCTGACCGGCGGCTTCGCCGGTGAAATCGCTGCCACGATTCAGGAGCGCTGTTTCCTGTATCTGGAATCTCCGATCGCTCGGGTAACCGGGATGGACACCCCGTTCCCGCTGGTACTGGAAAAAGAGCACCTGCCCAATCACCTGAAGGTCTACGAGGCCATCAGGGCGAGCGTTGAATTCTAGGCTGATATCAGGACAGGAGAGCGACTATGAGTGATTTTATTCTGCCCGATATCGGCGAAGGTATCGTGGAATGTGAACTGGTCAAATGGCTGGTCAGTGAAGGCGATGTGATCGAAGAAGATCAGCCGGTGGCTGAGGTAATGACCGACAAGGCCCTGGTGGAAATTCCGGCGCCCTATAAGGGCCGGGTGACCCGCCTCTACTACAAGGAAGGCGATATCGCCAAGGTTCATGCCCCGCTGTTTGAGCTGGTGGATGAGAACGAAAGTGGTGGCCAGGCGCCGGCTAGCTCTGCGGAGCCTGCGGAGCCAAAGGCTGCCCCCGTGGCTGAAAAGCAATCTCCCTCAGGCGCCGAGTCCAGAGATAACACCACCGAAGACTTTATCCTGCCGGATATCGGCGAAGGCATCGTTGAGTGCGAGGTGGTGGAATGGCGGATTGCCGAGGGTGACGAAATCGAGGAAGACCAGCCTGTCGTGGACGTTATGACCGACAAGGCCATGGTCGAGATTACTGCTCCCAAAGCCGGGCGGGTAACCAAGCTTTATCACCAACAGCAGGCGATGGCCAAGGTTCATGCGCCGCTGTTCGCGTTCATTCCCCGGGAACGGGAAGAGCCAGAAGAGCCCAGAGCCAAACCGGAGCCCGCTGCGCAACTCTCAACCGCAACGGCCTCACCGGTTGCTAAGGCCAGCGGACAGCGTATTCCCGCCAGCCCGGCCGTCCGTCGCCTGGTGCGGGAACACGAGCTCAACCTCAGCGACATCGCCGGCTCCGGCAAAGATGGCCGGGTGCTGAAGGCCGATGTGCTGGCGCATATTGAGAGTGGTTCAAAATCTGCGCAGGCTCCGGATTCCGGCCACGAAGCGCAAGCTTCCGGCGGTACCGTGACACGCCGGCAGAACGCGCCCGAGCAGGACGTTCGTGTGGAACCGATCCGAGGCATGAAAGCAGCCATGGCGAAAAGCATGGTGAAATCGGCGTCCACCATTCCTCACTTTATCTACAGCGAGGATATTGATGTCACCGATCTGCTCAAGCTCAGGGAACAACTCAAACCAGAGGCGGAGGCTCGGGGCTCACGGCTGACGCTCATGCCCTTCTTCATGAAGGCCATGGCCCTGGCGGTCCAGGAATTCCCGGTACTCAACAGTCAGCTCAACGACGACGTCACCGAGATTCACTACCTGCCCCAATGCAACATTGGTATGGCGGTGGATGGCAAGGCCGGGCTTATGGTGCCGAACATCAAGGGCGTTGAGAGCCTGTCTTTGCTGGGCATCGCTGACGAAGTGGCGCGCCTGACCGAAGCAGCCCGATCCGGCCGAGTCAGCCAGGAAGACCTCAAGGGCGGCACCATCACCATCTCCAACATTGGCGCACTGGGTGGCACCTACGCCGCACCCATTATCAATGCACCCGAGGTGGCGATCGTGGCCCTGGGACGCACCCAGAAACTGCCCCGGTTTGACGCCAACGGCCAGGTGGTGGAACGGGCCATCATGACGGTGAGCTGGGCCGGCGATCACCGCATAATCGATGGCGGCACGATCGCCCGCTTCTGCAACCGCTGGAAAGGTTACCTGGAATCGCCCCAAACCATGCTGCTGCATATGGGCTGACGGACAATCATGGCGCAGAAGACTCAACTGCAGCAGTTCTACATCCCCGAAGAGCAGTCGATCTATCTGCTCAGCCATGATGATGCCAAGAAGCTCAAGGACTGGGTGGCGCTTTGCGCCGCCCAGCTCCGCCAACTTGGCTATCAGGACATCGAACTGATTGGTAAGGGCGCCTACGGCTTTGTCTTTGCCGGCCGCCTGCCGGGCACAGCCATCGGTGGCCCGGAACATGTGTTCAAATTCACCCGCATCAACCTGCCCAGACATCTTCAGGACCGGCTTGAAGACGAAGCGTACATTCTTGAACAGGTCCGTCACCCCAGGGTGCCGCGGCTGATTTCCTATCAGCGAGCCAATAACCAACCGATTCTGGTGATGGAACGGGCTGCCGGGCTGAATCTGGAAGAGGTTTCCCTTCGTGATGGCCGCCTGAAGCCACGACTCATTATCCGCATTGCCGACCAGCTTGCCGACATCCTGCGCAACCTGCGCCGGGAAAACGGCCCTGCCGGAAGACCGATCGTTCACGGTGATATCAAACCATCCAATCTGGTGTTCGACGCCAGCACCGAAAACATCGCGCTGATTGACTGGGGCTCCTCGGTGTTTGCCCAGCTGGACGCTAACCAGCAGTTCATTACCGCCAATGTGATGGAGCTGATGTCCGACAACCTGCAGCAAACCAACGCGCGGCTTGGGGATGTCTATTTTATTGGTGAGGAACAGCTCAACGGCGGCCTGTCTTCGCCCCGCTTTGATGAACAAGGCGCGGCGGGTACGCTCTATGCCTTGGCCTCCGCGCAATCCTGCCGTTTTGGTCATCGGGCGATCCCGGCCACCTCCCTGGGACTGCCCATGGAGTTCGCCCGGATGCTCGATGGCATGCTGTCGCCGGATCCTGACACGCGGCGCAAAGCCGGTGATTACTACCTCAGGGAAATGCCGCGGATGGCTCGCACGGTGATGATCGATCTGCCCGAAAAGCCGGTCGCGGCCCAGGTACCGGTTTGGGTTCGAGCCTCGGATCAGGAAATCGACACCGTGGTTTACAGCTCCCGCAAATCCTTCCTCCGGGAAGAGGGAGCGCCGGAAACCCTCAACGACGTTAACGACGTTCAGCTCGACCGCTACTACAAGAACTTCATGCAGGGCATGGGCGAAACCGAGAAAGCCTTTCTGGCGGCCGTCAGCCGCCTGGGGCGTTACCCGGTGGAAGGTGGCCTGGCCGTGCGCTGGGAAACCGATGGAATCTACATCGACACGTCGCTCAACCTGCACGATCCGGCCCTGAAGTCGGCATTTGTTCAGGCGGTCAACAACATGGTTTACCTCGCCCAGGCAATTTACCGACAGGGCATTTTCAAAAGCTGCCTGTTTAACGCCCGGAACACTCTGCACATCGACCGTGACGAGCCGGATCAACCCTTTCTCCTATCACCGGGAATGAAACTGCATTACGAGGTCAGCGCTGCGCCGGAGGTGGAGGATGAAAGCCGCGTGCATTCCTACTTCGAGGACGGCCCCGATCCGGAGGAGTTTCTGGTTCTGCCTGATATCATAATCCACGCTTTGGAGGCCCTGAACGACATCCACCACACCGGCATGATTATCTTCGAAGCCCTGCCCCGGCACCTAAAGATTCACAGCCACTACCGGCTGCTGGATCCCGACCGGGAAGCGGAGTTTACTCGGCTATTGGATGAAATCCTTTCCGCTGTCGAACAGATCACCGGGCTCGGAGTTTCCGGGTATATGAAGATGCCCTACAAGGACACGCGCTTTTTCCCGCATATCGAGCGTTTGCCCGACCGGTATTACCCGCGCAACCCCAGGTCTGAGCACGCTTAGACGCCAGGCCGATCCCATCCGTTTTGTCCGCTGTTTCGGACGCTTTGTCCGGTAAAGCCGACAATTTCAATCAAGAAACTCCCGAGATGTCCCAGGTACCGGACACTTCATTTCCAAAATCAGTGAACGAAACCGCTCAAGGCTCCTGAAAACACGTAAAAACAATGACTTGGCAACTGGCATGGTTCCTGTATCAGAACCGGACATAACGATAAAAACTGCCTGAAGAACAAATCGTTAAGAAAGACTGTTTTTCACGTTTGCTCGGATAACAATAAGGAACAACTATGCGATTTCTCCTACTGGCTCTGTTGCTGGTCAGCCCCCTGTGTTTTGCCAAAACCGTCGTTATCGTTCAAAGCTATCACATCGAATACAAATGGGATGCCGATTACATTGAGGCTGTCCGTTCGGTTCTTGGGAATGACCACGACATAAAGGTCTTTGAACTGGACACCAAACGCCTGCCCAAGCCCGAATGGCCAGACAAGGTGGCTGAGATTCAGGGCAAGATCGCCGAGATCAAGCCGGATGTGGCCATCCTGGGTGATGACAATGCATTTTCACTGATGGCGGAGCATCTGGTGCAGCGCGAGATTCCGGTGGTATTTTTGGGAGTGAATGGTGGCCCGGTTCAGCACCCTACCCTTGAGCACCCTCTGGTTACCGGAATACTGGAACGCCCCTTCTTCGCCGACAGTATCCGGCATCTGCGAAAAGTCCTTCGGCAGAGGGATCGCTTCCTGGTGCTGATGGATGACTCACCCACCATGCGCAATGCAGTGAACGAATATTTCGGTGACAAACGCCAGGCCACTATTTACGGCTCGGACCTGGATATCGTCCTGACCAACGACCGGGATACCTGGCTGAAATCGGTGGTAAACGCTCATGAGCGCTATGACGCCGTGGTTCTGGGAACCCACCACACTATCCGGGACAAGGACGGCAACTACGCTACTCCTTATGAATTGCTCAAGGAGGCCTATTATAGCGCTCAGCTTCCACTTTTCTCCTTCTGGGATATCTTCGTTGGTGAAGAACAGAGCATCGGCGGTTTCACCATCTCAGCCCAACAGGAGGGGCTTACGGCAGCCAGACTGGCCTCGCTCATCCTCAATGGCATGAGACCAGACCAGATACCGCAGCTGAAATCCCTCAGCGGCCATTATGTCTACAGCGAAAGCGGACTCGAGCACTGGAACCTTCAACTCTCTCCGCTGATCGCCAGTCAGGCTAACTTTGTGGAGTAGATTCGTCGCTTTTCCATTAACGACCGCTGCGCCGATCCGGAAAATCTCGCCCAAGACTTCAGATTTGGTCGGCGCAGCCGATAAGAAACAAAACAAATTAATAGAAGGGCTATGCTTTGGCTTCCTCTTTCCTAAACTCCTTAGAAAGAAAATTAGGTGTTCCCGGCAAGTTATTAATTGCTCCCCTTTTTATTCTTTTACTGTTCGCTGCTGTCACGCTTTTCAGCGTTTTTGAATTCCAGAAACTGGATCAGAGAATGAACACGGTTGCCCGGGATTTGGCACCGGATACCGCGATAGGAACCGACTCGATCACCAGCGTCTATCGAATGAGACTTCGCGTGTTCGATTATTTTTCGACCGGAAACGAAAAGACCCTTGAACGCTTCGGTGAATCGGAGGCGGATTTCAGGGCGGTGATGGCAAAAGCCCAGGAAGACATCCAGGAGCCCGAGCGAGCCAAACTGGTTGATCGCATTGAAGAGACAACCAATCAGTACATTGATTCGTTCAGAAACGAACTGGTTCCAGCAAAGCGTCAGGTGCTCAGCATCATCGATGAGAAACTGGATGTGCATGGGCCGAACGCAACAAAAGCCCTCAGACTCGCTTTAAACGGCGTCGCCAATCGTGAACCAGACAGCGAATTGAGAGCTGGCCTGGAACAGCTCCTGAATGATGCACTGATCATGCGAATGACCGCTCAGCGCTATCTGGCGACTGGCGACGAGGACTCGCAAAAGGCACTGGGATGGGCCATCGAGGACCTTTCTGATGCATTGGAACTGATTGATGCAGAAAACGGCCCGGAATTCGTTCAGGTGTACCTCAATACCGTCGTCGAGGAGCTTGAAGCCTACCGAACCGGCGTTCAGCAGATGCTGGAACAACAGAGTATTCTGGTGAGCGTCAAAACCCAGAAGCTGGATGTCCTTGGGCCGGAAATTGCTAGTATGGCACGGCAACTTGAAAGCAGTATCTTCGCGTCTCTGGATCAGGAAGCGGATGAAGCAACGGCGGAAACATCCCTAGCACTCAAGTTCACTCTCGCCGCGTTTACAGTGTCTGCAGTGCTCGGGCTGATCGTTGCGGTGTTGATGAGCCGTTTGATGGGCTCTAGTGTGAAGCGTGCAAAAACTGAAATCCTCGGTTATCTCGACGACATCGCCAACAATAACGGCGACTTGTCCACCAGGCTGACCCCGGGTCGCCCGGACGAAATCGGTGATTTCATTGGTGCCGTCAACACCTTCCTGGAAACCCTCGAGAAGACAATCTCGCAAATCGTGAGGGCTTCCCGCCAGCTTACGGGCGAATCGGAGTCCCTCTCCGGCATCACCAAGCGCACCACCGCCAACTCCGAGCAGCAGCGCGATCAGATCACTCAGGTGTCCGCCGCCATGCAGGAGATGGTCTCGACCTCTGAAGAAATCGCTTCGAACACCAGCGAAACTGACGAATCCGCCCGCAAGGCAGCTTCTCTCGCCGATTCCGGCCAGGAAACCGTTGGCTCTGCCATCAGAGCAGTCACTAACCTTGCCAATCAGGTAGAAAAAGGATCGACGCGCATCCAGCAGTTGGAAAATGAGTCAGCCGAGATTGGCAATGTGCTTGCGGTGATTCAGAGCATTGCAGAACAGACCAACCTTCTGGCCTTGAACGCCGCTATCGAAGCGGCCCGTGCCGGCGAGGCAGGTCGGGGTTTTGCCGTGGTTGCCGACGAGGTCCGCGGGCTGGCCAAACGGGTGCAGGAATCAACCGTCGATATCGAGCGCATTGTGTCACAGCTTCAAAGTGGCGCAGCCGGTGCAGTTGTAGATATGAGCAAGGCCAAGCAGATGGCCGAAGAAGCCAGCGAGGAGGCGAGCAAGTCCGGCGAAGCACTGACCGATATTCTGGCCGCGGTCAACAGCATCGTCGAAATGACAACCCAGATAGCCAGCGCCACCGAACAGCAGAGAGCCACAGCATCCGAGATGACTCAAAATGTGGAAATGAGCAGCGGCGCTATTGAAGAACTCGCCGGGGATATCTCCCAGGTAAACCAATCAAGCCAATCTCTGGCCACCATGGCTGATGAGTTGAACACTCTGGTGAGACGCTTCCGTGCCAGTGAATCCTGAGCAGACAATGGTTGCAGATGTTAACCACTTCACGAGAGCGTCCATAATTACCTGATACCTTGGGGCTTCAAGTTACAGAATGTAACCGGAAACGGACTGCCCGGAGGTATCCTGCCATGACGCGCTCTCAATCATCCCGGAAGCCCGGCGTACGCAGCCCTGTCATCGCCATGCTGACAGCGGCTGCCGGCCTTGGCACTGCTCAAGCCGCCGAGCCAGAGAAAGTCATCTTCGCCGCAGAGAATGCGCTTTACGGGGCCGGCCATGATATCGGACGCGCGGATGGTTGGATCGATGAACAACTCCGAACGGCCATACGCGCCTATCAAGGTAAGAATGGGCTGCAAACCAACGGCAACCTGGATGCAGCAACACTGGAAGCACTCGGCGTGACCAAAACCTCAAGCGCAACCATCGCTGCAAATTCGGTCGGCAGTCGAAAGGCATCAATGGCAAAGCTTGGTTTGTCCCTGCCCGAGCCGGCACCCGATTCTCCTGCCGTTGCCAGAGCTGAACCGAAGCCAGAGCCAGAGCCTGCGCCCCAACCTGTCGCGACGCCCACCCGAACTCCTTCCGAGCAGGTTGCCCAGACACCCTTACCTGACATTAAAACGCCGGACAAACAAGTAGCTACTGGGGATACTTTAAAACAACCTGAAGTTACGATTGAGGAAAAGGCGCCCTCAGAACCCCAAGCCCCAACGCCAGATCCCACGCCGGAACCTGTGGTCGCCGAAGTAACAACACCGGAAGTCAACGAAGAACCAGACCCGGTGCTGGCCCAGCTCCCTACGGAACCGACCGGCGCGGGATACGCCGAGCGGGAAGCAACCGATACCAGGAAAGCCCAGCCAATCGAGGAAGAGACCACTGCATCAACACCCACGGCTGCCGAGAAACCTCATAGCACCGGGGGCGGCTTTTTCAGCAAGTTGTTCGATTTCTTTTTCGGTTGGCTGGTATGAGCGTCAGCTCTGCAACCGGTCTTTGAAGACTTTCCAGTCGATCACGTTGCCTTCAGAGTCGAAATGGACATAACCACGAAAGCTGGGGTCATCTTCCCAGGCTTTCACAAAGCCGACGGTTTCACCGTCATCTGAAACGATTTCAAAGGCTTCACTGTGGGCTCTGGCCATTACTTTGTCGGGATCTGTGTCAGAACGTCTGAGGCTTACGGAAGAGTCTAGAGGTAAGGTGCTTTGAAGGAATTCCTGGATCATCGTCAAGCTCTCCTTTCGGGGTGAACCGGTCTGGTTCTGGAGGTAGCGTAACTATAAGCTGATCCGCTAATAGAGAATACAGATTCAGATCAATTTTCTTAGACTTTTTCGAGATAAAAATACTTTAAGAACAAGGGCATATTTCATTATTGTGACAACATGTAACCTTCCGAACCGGTTATTTTTCAACCAACTCAGAAGGTTACCTTAGCCACATTCGATCGCGTCTACCGATCAGAATTTCCAGAACGGGGTGCTCAATTTCTGTTCAACGAGCTCCGGGGAAAATCCCACATCGTTCAGCAAACGGCGATCCATTGTCATTACCAAATGGACAAAGTTGCGCTTCATCCGCCAGCCTTTGTAAAGAGAAGCAGCTCTTTTCATTTCATTACTCCTTAGTCAACCCAGAATTCGGTCGGTAAAACCGGGACCTTGTTTAATTAGGATCCTATTCTAGGCTTGACAAGGAGTTTTCTGAATACTTGGAAACCCCTATAAACAGGGGCTCCCAGCATTTTAGCGTTTCAGAATGGTGTCATTTTAATTGCAGTTTCATGACGCCTTGGCGTTTGAAATCAGCACCTGGTAAAGGTCGTCCTTGAGCTGTGCCCGCTTCTGCTTCATGCGGTGCAATTTGTCGTCGCCAATGGGAGAGTCCCTCTTTTCCAGCCCTTCAATTTCGTGATCAAGATGCGTGTACTCCTGAAGCTTTTCATTGAACTTCAGATCATTGCTCTTGAGTTCCTGGATAAGGTCTTTGTACTGGGGGAATTCTACGTGAAGCTCGTGGCTGGAAATGCCCATCGTTATACGCTCCTTTTGTTTGCAGAGTGTTGATCAAAGCTGATCACCTTCAGCATAGACGAGCGTGCCAGTTTCTGGGCGTCTTTGACAAATCGCTAATTAC
Organism: Marinobacter sp. CH_CUG1437-1; assembly: GCF_037029655.1. NCBI lineage: Bacteria > Pseudomonadati > Pseudomonadota > Gammaproteobacteria > Pseudomonadales > Marinobacteraceae > Marinobacter > Marinobacter sp. CH_CUG1437-1. The sequence goes on from NZ_JAYMEW010000002.1 coordinate 56,123, forward strand.
GCACGACGTTCCATGGGTATAGCATGGCAGAACGTTATCCAGTTACGCCTCGGGACACTTGCGAATGACCTTTGCACGAATTACCGGCACCGGTTCTTACCTGCCTGACAACATTGTTACCAATAAAGACCTCGAGAAAATGGTCGACACCACCGACCAGTGGATTCGCGAGCGCACGGGCATTGAAAGGCGGCACATCGCCATCGAAGGCCAGACTACGGTGGACCTGGCGGAGCAGGCTGCCAAGAATGCCATCGACGCGGCAGGCATCAAGGCTGAAGACATTGACCTGATCGTGTTTGCCACCTCCACGCCAGACAAGATCTTTCCGAGCTCCGCCTGCATCCTGCAGGCCCGCCTGGGAATCCATGGCTGCCCTGCCTTCGACATTCAGGCCGTATGTAGCGGGTTTGTCTACGCCCTCGCAACCGCCGACAAATTCATCAAGACCGGAAGCAGCAAAAAAGCGCTGGTTATCGGCGCTGAGGTGTTTTCCCGCATCATTGACTGGGACGACCGGGGAACCTGTGTTTTGTTCGGTGATGGCGCCGGTGCCGTGATCCTGGAGGCCGATGAGGAAACCGGCATCCTGTCTACCCACATCCACGCGGATGGTCAGTATGAAGATCTGCTGCACGTACCCTGTGGTATTTCGGACAACTACGATCAGGTAAAAGCCGGACGCGCATTCGTTGAGATGAAAGGCAACGAAGTGTTCAAGGTGGCGGTCAACACGCTCGGGAAGATCGTTGACGAAACCCTGGCCGCCAACCAGATGCAGAAATCGGAAATCGACTGGCTGGTCCCCCACCAGGCCAATCTCCGCATTATCTCGGCGACGGCAAGGAAACTGAACATGTCTATGGACCAGGTGGTCGTTACCGTCAATGAGCACGGCAACACCTCAGCTGCATCCATTCCCCTGGCCCTTGATGTAGCGGTAAGAGACGGTCGCATCAAGCGCAATGAAGTACTGCTGCTGGAAGCGTTCGGCGGCGGCTTCACCTGGGGCTCAGCGTTGCTGAGATACTGAGTCAGCCTACGCACACCCGGTTGCGCCCCGATTCCTTGGCTTCATAAAGGGCTGAATCGGCTCTATCGACCAGCCCCTCGGGCGTGACCTCCGTTGCCACGCCCGTTGTGGTTAGGCCAAGGCTGATGGTTACGTACTCTGCAACTGAAGACAGCTCGTGGGGCATTGCCCGTTCAAGAACCCCTTTCCGACAGGACTCCGCAATCACCCCGGGATCGGCAGTGTCCGGCAAGATGATTGCGAATTCCTCACCGCCATACCGTGCGACCAGGTCCCCGGGCCTCTTTGCCATATCTCTCAGAATGCTCGCGACCTCTTTCAGACAAGCATCGCCTGCCGGGTGACCATATTCATCGTTGTATTCTTTGAAAAAATCGATATCGATCATGATCAAAGACAACCGGGTACCGTCTCGCCCCGCCCGCCTGACCTCTCGCTCAAGCACGGTATCGAAATGTCGCCGATTAGCGAGCCCTGTCAGGGCATCCGTAAGTGAAATCTGCTCCAACTGGGCCTTTGCATCCGTCAACGCCAGGTTGCGCCTGGCACCTGCCAGGAAATACCCGACAACAACGCACACAAGAACAATGCCGGAAGAGGCCACAAACACTGGCAGCAGGCCGCGTTTTTCGCGAATCAAGCGGGCAGACGGAACCGCTTCGACGGTCCACTGACGACCCGCAATCTCGAATTCTCCCGCCCGGTACCGATTATCGTACTGCCATGATTCGGCCGCCGGATCCCCGGATCTGAAAAGCAGCGTCTCATCACCCCCCGTTCGATCAATCACTTCCAACAGAAGATCGCTTCCAAGCTCACTTCCGACCGCTTGCCCAACCAGCTCTCCAACCCGGAAAACACCGTTGATAAAGCCGGAATGATAAGCTTCGGAGTCACCTTGCCCAGCCATGGCGCCCGGCTCGACCCTATACAGAGGCGCAAACACCAGAAACCCTTTTTGATTCTCCGGTTCCTGAACCAGACGGATTCCTGCCGTCGCCACCATTTCACCGGTCGCCTTTGCCCGGTCAAGCGCCTCGAAGCGGGAGCCTTCACTGGCAAGATCAAATCCAAGCGCCGCCCGGTTATCAAAAAGCGGCTCAATGAACTGAACGGGCACGTACTGCGCTCTCGAATTCACTGGAACCAGCCCGTCCGAACCTGCCTCGCGAACAGTGAAGTCCTCAAAAACCTCGCTTTGCTTGCGAGTGAATTCGCTGAGTTGGTCCTGCTCCAGCACAGGCGCCCAGGCAAACGCCTGGATGGCCGGGGATCGATCGAGGACGTTCCTCGTAAGTGTCTCGAAACGGGCCCGGGTCATTTCAGGCATGATTCCCACGGCTGACTTCAGCGCATAGAGAATCTCGAGGTTCAACAAAACCTCGCGTTCAATGCTATCGGAAAGTTGATCTATGTCCGCCTTGAACTCGAGCTCAACGGCTTTCGATTCCTCGATATAGAACAGTCTTCCAAGGGCAAGACTGATGACCACGCCTACGGTAAAAGCGACTGCGGCTGGCACAAATATTCGTCTTTTCGGGTAACCTGCTGCGGACAATCTGAACATCCTCTCGAGTCGCTGGAATTGGCACCAAAAGCCTGCAAAAACACTTGCTCAGATAGCTTTTACGTATCCCGGCATTCCCGGGATGTGAGGGAATGTAAATAAGCAGTGAAGCGTTCCTGAATGAGATTGGCACCCGAAAGGCCATTCGGTTAAACTGTATTTTTATACAGTAATGAGCAATCCCACTGCGAGGAAAAACCATGGCAGTACAAGCAGTCTACTTTTCTGATAGGGACGGCCTGGATATGGCACTGAAAAATCCTGAGACGATGCTGTTCACTTCAAAAGCCGAAGCCGACGCACGAGACAAAGTGCTCGAGTTGGCCGAAGAAATTCAGGTATTCCTGGGCCGCAAGGTCGAGGGGCTGGGTGACGATCTGGCCGAACGCTGCGCCATGGCCATCGCCGAGGATAAAGAACTGTTCCAGAAGGCCCTCAAAAAGCCAGAGCTTCTGAACGCGGATCAGTAAAAAACGTCATGGGCGGCAGGCAGTTGCCGCCCTATTTTCACCCAACTTCTATCCATCTGCCATTGTCATAGCGCTCGATTCCCTGGTCAGCCATTCGGTGCAGACTGACCCACTGGTTATCCACCAGCGCGGCTACATCCCGCTGGCGATGCAATACCGATTCGATTCGATCCTCTGGTGCATCAATAAGAACCGTCAGACGGACCGGTTCATGACGCCAATAGGTGCCGTCATGCACAGACTGTAACGGCAGACCGATTCTCAAATGCGCGCCGTTGCCTTCGACCACACCCACGTTACCCCCAACCACCGAATGCAGCAGCTTATTACCGGCACCGTAAACCTCGGGAACGGTAACGGACGCGAAATACTGGAGGTTGATCCAGTTGGCGACCACCATGGGTGCCGCCAGTAGAGATTCAAGGAGAGAACCATCAGCGTCTTGAGCCGGGTCGTAGTCATGCAGGAATACCCGCCCCGACAGGTCGCACCCCCGGGTTTTGTTTCGTTTGGCAAAAATGATGGCCGCGTTATTGGCCAGGCCCCACTCCGGGCGCACCTCAGACCAATCCCGGGTTCGGGTTTCCATCGCCTGCTTGAGGTTCGCATCGTCCAGACCATTCATTTTCAATGGTGTGGCCCGCTCCTTCCGCACGCGAACGCCAGCCTCTGCAAACCCGGCTTCAAGGTCCGCCAGCCTCTGTACATGGGAATCCGGAACCAGGTGGCGATCGGCAATCGTTACTTTATCCGTCGCCGTGCAATGCTCGGCAGCCACCACCCACGTAAAGTCCGGGATCCTGATGCCCTCGTCCGCCAAGCCTGCCCGAACCTGTGGGTCGTTCAACAGGCGCGCCGCCAGCCGCGCGTTGACGCCGCCACTCTGTCCACCGCAGGCGCCACACTCCAGCCCGGCCCGGTTCGGGTTGTTGTCGGTATGACTTCCGTGGCCAACCAGCGCCAGCAAGGGTGCAAACCCCTTGGTCAGAGACATGCCACGGAGCATATTTGCGACCAGCGCAACCTTTTGGGGATCCGACAGCGGGTCCCCGCCAAGACTGTGCACCAACCGGCCCTCGACGGTTTTTTCATCTTTCGCTTTATGGCCTTTTTTCAACGAGTCCTTCAGCAGCTTCCAGGCCCAGGCCAGACCGGTCGTTTCGACCAGCGTGAAGGTCGACAGGCTGGTGTATTTCGCCTTCCTCACCGATTCCCGGGCAATTTCTCTCTGATCCAGGGAGCGGTTCTCTGCCAAATCCTCGCGCAAGCTGCCCCTGGTATCGATCAACCGGTACGAGGCGGGCAACAGACCCGGCAAACGGCGAGCCGGCGCGAACGGTCCGTGCTGCTGGTGGTCAATTGGCATCCCGAAGAACCCGGCAAAGCCTAGGGTCTGAACCCCGGGGTAAACCTCCTCCAGGTGGCGGCGAATGACTTCAGAGCGAACGTCAATACAAAAGACGGCCTGGGCGTCCGGTCTTTGGCTTTCATGATCGGATGCTTGTTGCTTGTCGGGACCAGCCGCGAGCCTACTCCAGAGAGTGCGTTGATAGCCGATTTCAAAGGCACGTTGCCAGCCCCAGAGCCTCGTGCGAATGTCGTGGTCTCCGTTGCGACGCGCCCGTGCTCTTTGCCTCTGCCACTCGGCTTTCTGGGCCGTTGTTGCAAAGGCAACACCGGCGGATTCCCATACCAGCATGATGGCCAGTATCTCCGCGCACCGATCCGATGAGCGGCCCTCAAGGCCGGCCCGCCAATCCTCACCCCGGCACCAGGACGCCCAGCCGTTCACCTTCAGCAACAGGCTGTGGCACAGGGCCTCAAGCTCTTCCCCGAAGACACCGATCCGATTCAGGGCATCAGGAATGGCTTCGTCCATCTTGTCTGGCACGCTTTTGAAGAAGGCCCTTGCGCCTTTGAGGCCGGTACTGAAATCGAGAGAAAGGTCGCTGCGAACAGACTCCAGCCAGAACTGGAAAAGACCCGTTTCGGGGCTATCGTCAACAGCTGACCAGCGGCCCTGCCGCTGATCGAAGAAGGCGCCACACACACGCGACACCTGATCACAGGCCGTGTCGGCCAGACCACCCTGATCGTCGCCGCTTGCCAACCTGTAGGTATCGAGTATGGAGCTTTTCAGGGGTGCTCTTGTGGAAGGTGCCCGACCAAGCCAATCCAGATACCAGGCTGTGTTCTGCACATCGCCCCGTTCGGCGATGCTTGCCTGCAAATCCTCCTGGCGGATCCGACCACCTTGCCAGGCCTCCCGATAGAACTCTGTTGGCATAAGCATGCTGAATCCGCCGCGCTCGCCGAGCACCTGGTCAGCCCGCGAAGCCGGCAGGTGCCGCAGCCCCCAGAACGGATTCACCGCAATCCACTGGTCCAGGGGCCAGACTGGAGCGATAAGCTCGCAGGCCTGCCGGAAAGGCTTGTGCCAGTCATCCGTCATTGAACGCAGCTCCGGGACCGACTCGCTGACGCCACTCATGATCTATCCTCCAGTCTGAACGGATGGTGAGGAACACGGTGAAACATGGCCGGCACCTTGAGGGCTTCCGCTGCCAGGTAATGCGTCAGCCGGTCAAACGGCAACTCGAGATAAAGCCCCTGACGGAAATGGACACACAGCGTTCGGGTTATCCGGAAACGGGCCCCGAATACGATCATCAAAGAAAAGACAGCCAACACCGCGATCATTGCGGACGCAACCGACCAGGCTGCAATGGGGATAACGAAACCCTCGTGCACAGGCACTGCCGGGCCAACCAGGAAGTGCAGCAGCGAGTACAGGGGAACCAGCAGCACCGCCAGGCCTGCAAGCCTCAGCTTCACCGCAGAGGTCGCTCCGGCCGGAATACCCATGGCAGCCGCGGAGACCGCCAACACCAGCAAGGCTCCGAATACCGGGTTGTTCTCCACGATCCACGGAGCCAGAACGAGGATAGCGGCGGCCAACAGGCCGGTAGAACCGGCCCAAAACAGCCGACTGGCCGGCGACGATTCCGGAAATGGATTTGCCGCAGATACTGCCACGGTGCGACCGGAAGCCAGGAAAGAGTGTGCCTTGTACAGCGAGTGAGCCAGCAGATGCAGCAGAGCCAGGGTGTAAGCGCCCATACCGATCTCAAACAGCATGAACCCCATCTGCGCGCAGGTGGACCACGCCAGGGCATGCTTGACGGAGTACTGCGTCATCATGGTCAGGATCGCAACGATCGCTGTCATACCACCGAAGACCAGCAACACCATATGGCCGGCCGTAAAGCCGTCAAACACGGGGAACAGGCGCAGCCAGAGGAACCCCCCAAGGTTGATTACACCGGCGTGAAGCAACGCCGATACCGGCGTCGGCGCTTCCATTACGCGGATAAGCCAACCGTGAAAAGGAATCTGGGCGCACTTGAGTACTGCCGCCAGGGCCAGAACAACCGATGCCACAGTCAGGGCAGTGGATCCGCCTTCACGGGCGGCCTCAGCCTGAACCATTTCCGGCAGGTAAAAGGTGCCGTAGTGAAGATACAGGGCCACCACACCGGAGATGACCAGTGCATCGCCTACCCGACTGACAATAAACTTCTGCACTGCCGCCATACGGGCCTGGGGGCGGTCCTGGTAGAGGGTCAGCAAATGATGCAAGGCCAGACTGACACCAATCCAGGCGCCCGCAAGAATCAACAGGTGGTTGGTGAATACCAGGATCAGGACAGAGGCAACGGTGACCAGAAACCAGGGGAAAAACCGGTCGCGGCCGGGATCCTGGCTGAGGTAGTTGTTCGCGAACCGCAGTATCACCCAACCGATAAAGGCCACCATGAGCGCCATCCAGACTGCAATACCGTCCGGGTAGAGACCGTATCGACTCCCCAGGTTCGCCAAGGTATTACTGTTTCCTCCAACGCTGGCCTGCAACAAAAGCAACACGCCCACCGTCAGAGACGCAGCCATAGAGGACACCAGTAGCCATCCGGCTACTCTCCAGCAGTGGTTCAGCTTCAGCGGGCTTTTCAGCCAGCCACTCAACCCTGCCAGTACGAAAAGACTCACCGGAAGCAGCAGCCAGATTGCGAGGATCAATAGCGATGACGATTCAGCGATTGGGTGCATATCAGCAAACCTCCTGTTTGCCAGTACTTTGCCTTGACCAATCACATATAAAAAATGGTTTATACTGATCACTTCATTCTTTTTTTGAGAACGAAAAGCCATGAAGCTCAACTACCACCATCTCTACTATTTCTGGAAGGTTGCCCGAACCGGCCATCTGACCCGGGCCGCCGACTCGCTGCATATTTCCCAGTCCGCGCTGTCCGGACAGATCCGGAAGCTGGAGGAGAGCCTGGGGCATGACCTTTTTATCCGTGAGGGGCGGCGCCTCAAGCTGTCTGAAGCGGGCCGCATGGCCTTTTCATACGCAGAAGAGATATTCCGGCAGGGTGAGGAACTGACAGCGTTGTTTGCCTCTGGCGCCCAGCCCAATCGGGAGATCCTGAGGATCGGGGCGGTCGCTACCCTTTCCCGGAACTTCCAGGAGGGGTTTCTCCAACCCCTCCTGAACCGGGAGGACCTGGAACTCAGCTTGCAAAGCAGTCACATCGATGAATTGCTCCGGCGGCTTTCGGCCCACCGGCTGGATTTGATCCTTGCCAACCAGTCGGTACACGGCGACGAGCAGAATCCGTGGCGGTCGCGTTTGATTGCAAAACAACCGGTCAGCATCATCGGCCCCCGGGGGGTGGATGTTCAAGGCGATTTTGTCGACGTGCTGCGCGGCAGGAGCCTGATCGTTCCCGGGCCCGACAACAACATACGCCAGGCCTTTGATCAGCTGTGCGAATACCACCGGCTGCGGCCGAGCATCGCCGCGGAAGTGGACGATATGGCCTTGATGCGACTGCTGACCCGGGACACCGGCCACTTTGCCATCATGCCGCCGGTGGTCGTGCGGGACGAAATGAGAAGCGGTGCTCTGGCGGATTATGGCGCTCTGCCCGGCGTTTTCGAGGAATTCTACGCCATCAGTATCCGACGCCAGTTCGAGACGCCGGCGCTTCGGGAACTGCTGTCTCAAACCGAGGACAGTTTCCTGAGCCGCACGCCGATTGGTCATTCTGACTAGCCCGTGTGGCGAGAAATGTCATCCCTACCGGGTGGTTACATGCGTATACTGACTTCGAAAGACCACAATAATAATGTCGGACACCTGAATATGATCCAAGGCAGTCGCCGTGAACACCCGTCCATTCTGATTATCGGCACCGGTTTCGGTGGCCTGGGAATGGCCATCAAACTGAAACTGGCAGGCTTCACCAACCTGACTCTGCTGGAAAAAGCCGACCATGTTGGCGGTACCTGGCGCGATAACACCTACCCCGGCGCTGCCTGCGATGTACAGTCACACTTCTACTCCTACTCCTTCGAACCGAAGCGCGACTGGTCGCGAAAATTCGGGTTGCAGCGGGAAATACTCGGCTACATGCAGCACTGCGTCGAGAAATACCGGCTTGGCGATCACATCCGTTTCCAGGCCGAAGTACAGGAAGCCACCTTCGACGATCACTCGAACCAGTGGACAGTCACATTGGCTAACGGTGAGCAACTCACCGCGGACGTACTCATTACCGCCACGGGCCAGTTGAACCAACCTGCCTGGCCAAAACTCGACGGCCTGGATCGCTTCCAGGGCAAGATGTTCCACTCGGCCCGGTGGGATCATGACTACGACCTGACCGGTAAACGGGTGGCCGTTATTGGTACCGGCGCCAGCGCCATACAGTTTGTCCCGGAGATTGCACATAAGGTTGAACAGCTGGACCTGTTTCAGCGCTCCGCAGCCTGGGTGCTGCCCAAACCGGATCGGCCATTCAAGCACTGGGAGCAGACGCTGTTCCAGAAACTGCCTCTCTGGGACCGCTTTTATCGTTACCTGATTTACTGGAAAAACGAGAGCCGGGCCCTGGCGTTCACCAAATTCAGTGGCCTGCTGGAGTATTACGCCAACCAGGCCAAACGTGAGGCGAGAAAGCGGGTATCGGACCCCGCCAAACTGAAAAAGATCATTCCCGACTACAAGATCGGCTGTAAACGCATTCTGATTTCCAACGACTGGTATCCGGCCATCAACCGGCCCAACGTGAACCTGATTACAGACCCCATCGAGCGTATTGATGAAACCGGCGTGATCACCCGGGACGGTCACCACCATCCTGCAGATGCCATTATCTGTGGTACCGGTTTCCGGGCCTCGGAGTTTCTTTCGCCCATTCGGATAACCGGCCGTGACGGAAAAACCCTGAACGACGCCTGGAAGAATGGCGCCGCCGCCTTCAAAGGCATTACCGTAAGCGGCTTCCCCAACATGTTCATGCTGTATGGCCCCAACACCAATCTGGCCCACAACTCGATCCTTTACATGCTGGAATCCCAGTTCCGATACGTCCTGGAATGTCTCGAAGCACTGGAAAAATACCCCCAATCCGCCATGGATGTGCGCCAGGACCGTCAGGACCGCTTCACCCAGGTGGTTCAGCAAGGCCTGGAAGATACGGTCTGGAGCTCCGGCTGCACGTCCTGGTATCTCGACGCCAACGGCCGAAATACGGTCAACTGGCCGGGATTCACCTTCACCTACCGATTCGCTACCCGCCACGTGGACACCGCTGATTATCAATTTCTCTACCCGGGGCAGCCCCCGGGCTAGGTGTCCGATTTCAACATTCCCTTGAAGGCTGGCTTAATTCATAGGATGATTGGGTTATCGGTTTGAGGGATGATAAACACTATGCTGGAACGTATCCGCAAAGGCTCGCTGGTGGAAACCGCCATAGAGAGCCTCAGAAACGCTATCGAGAAAGGCGATTGGTCGGTGGGAGATCGCCTGCCCGTGGAATCGGAGCTGTCTGATTCCCTCGGAGTCAGCCGAAATACCGTGCGGGAGGCAGTTCGCGTACTTGTGCATGTAGGCATGCTGGAAACCCGCCAGGGCGATGGTACCTACGTGCGCGCCACTCGCGACGCCGGGGAAACCCTACGGAGGATTGCCCGCACCCAGCTGGCGGACCAGCTCGAAGTACGCATCATGCTGGAAACGGAAGCCGCCAAACTGGCCGCGGCGAGGCGAACCGACCGGGATCTGCAGCAGATGACCAAGGCCCTGGATGCCCGCGCCAGGGCGGGACAAAACCTTCAGGCCCGCATCCGCCACGACGAAGCCTTCCACCACGCCCTGGTCGCCGCGTCCCATAATTCCGCGCTGGTAGAGCTCTACGATTACTTCTCCCACGCCGTCAGCCAGACCATAGAGCAGACCGAGACGGATACGGATCTTCCGGAGCCCTCCCAGGAAGACCACGAACTGCTGCTCGCCGCCGTCAGACGGCAGGATGAGAGCAAAGCCGAGACTCTGGCCCGGGAACTTCTTAAGCCAAGCCTGCAGGCGCTCAAGCGCAGGGAGTCCTGATTCATGAAATTCCGCATCGACACCTTTACCTTGCTGCTGCTCGGTGCCATCGTCCTCGCGACGTTCCTGCCGGCCACCGGCCAGGCCGGGGACGCCCTGGCAACCGCCGGAACCGTTGCCGTCGCCCTGCTCTTTTTCTTTCATGGCGCGGCACTCTCCCGGGAACAGATCATCGCCGGTGCCACTCACTGGCGACTGCACATCCTGATCACCTCGCTCACGTTCATCTTCTTTCCGCTGGCGGTGCTGCCGATCAACGGACTCAGCGACATTGCGCCTTCCTGGATGCCGAGGGATCTCGGGCTCGGATTCCTTTACCTGGGCGTGCTGCCGTCGGCGGTTTCTTCCTCCATCGCCTACACAGCAATGGCCAGGGGCAATGTACCCGCAGCCATCTGCAGCGCAGCCGCCTCCAATGTCTTCGGCATGATGCTGACGCCGTTCCTGCTGTTGCTGCTGGTGAGTACATCCGGTGGCGGGGATTTCTCCATTGCGGAGGCCCTCAAAGACATTATCCTGCAACTACTGCTGCCCTTTGCCATGGGCCACGCCCTCAGGCCCTGGCTCGGAGGGTTCCTGGGAAGAAACGAGACGCTGATGTCGCGCTACGACCAGTGCGTGATCTGGCTGATTGTTTACTCGGCCTTCTCGCATTCAGTGGAAAGCGGGCTCTGGGAGAACCTGCCGCTCCGGGCCATTCTGTTCGCCATCGCGCTGTGCCTGGGCTTGCTGCTGTTGTTTATGGTGTTCGCGAAATTCCTGGTGCGGCGATTTGGCTTCAGCCTGGAAGATGAAGCTGCGGTGGTGTTCTGCGGCTCGAAGAAGAGTCTGGCGTCTGGCTTGCCGATGGCCAAAGTTCTGTTCTCGGGCCATCCCGGTTTCGGCATGATCGTGTTACCGATCATGTGCTACAACCAGATACAGGTGATTGTGGGAGCCATCCTGGCCCAGAAGTACCGCGAAAAAATTGAACGGGCAAACGCGAGCGAGACCAGCTAACCGGGATGGCGGAATTAACCGCCTCCCATTCCGCCAAACAGCGCGGCCAGGATCACCAGGCCGACAATCCAGCCAATAACCGCCGGCCAGAAATTCACCATCTGCGGAGGCTGGTCACCCTGCTCTTCTGCCATGCCGGGTTCCGGGTAGTTGCGCTCGTCGGCTACCTCAGGAGCCTCCTCCATGCTGAACCAGCCAAACCACTCCCCCAGAAACTGGGCAACCGGGGCCGGAAAGGTTCCGTTTTCAGCCATTGGTCGCACCTGGGGCTCCAGTTGCCTGCCAATTTCACGTCGCAACTGCGGCTGATCGGCAGGCGGTTCGCAAAGAATGGCTTGCCAGATACCCGCATCCTTGCTTCTGGATGAATCATTGAGCAGTGCCTTGATCTGAATAACAACCTCACGAACTACCTGCCCATCATTGGCATCGAAGGGACGTTCACTTGCCTCTTCTACCTCATGAGTCGGCTGGCCGGGCTGCGCAGTGTCGGCTGGCCGGGTTGCCGGCGCTGGCGCATCACCCACCGCTTCCCGAAACGCCTGCTCCAGATTTCTTGCCTCGCTTTCCGAAGCAAATTTGAGCTGTTGCTCATACGCATCCTGGATTCTCCGACGATCGTCGGTGGGTTCAATTCCAAGGATTTCCCAACAATTCATACAGCTGCCACTCCCGGGCCGAGATACATTACATTTAAGAGAGACAAAACGTCTGTAGTCCCTTACGATAGGACCCAATGATAATAAAACCGCTTTATCCGTTTTTCTCGGCAGATTATAGAACGTCAACCATGCATCAATCGACCAAAACGGCAGGGATGGGTAAGCGCCACCCTCGCGTAGCCTGCTTCGGCCTCAGCCTTGCCCTGTCCGCTCTGCTACCAACCACAGCAGTCGGCCAGACCGATACCCCTGATTTCATACCCGGCTTACTTGCCCTGGAAGGCGAACAAAGCGAAATCCCCGAAGTGCTGACGACAACACGATTGCGCCAGTCAAAACTCCGAGTGCCCGGAACCACTACGATCATCACCGGAGACATGATTCGCGACCTCGGCATCATGAATCTCGTAGAGGCACTCCGGCTGGTTCCTGGCATGGTGGTTGGCCACTGGGGAAGCACCAATCCGGTGGCAACCTACCACGGTACCTCCCAGTACGAGCAGCGCCGGCTGCAGGTTCAGATTGACGGGCGAACTGCCTATCGAATCAGCCTTGCCGACGTCGACTGGCTGGGCATGCCGGTGGCACTGGAGAACATTGAACGCATTGAAGTGAGCCGGGGACCGAATTCCGCCGCCTATGGCATCAATGCCTTTCTCGGTAGCATCAATATCATTACCCGCTCACCGCAGGATACAGCCGGCGTGGAAGCCTACACCTCGGTAGGGTCCCGCGGACATCTGCGCACGTTTACGTCGGTGGGTGATGCCGACGCCGATAAAAGCTGGCGTCTGTCCTATGAAAAGCGGAAATCCAACGGTTTTGACAACCAGATTGATGGCGGACAGGAAATCCCCTTCCACGATGGCCACGATATCAACAACTTCAATTTCGACAGCGTATTTCGCATTGACCGCCAGCACTCCATTGACGTGCGGGCAGGCGTTCTGGACGGTGTGAATGAAGAAGATCTCGAGAAGTCGGGCAAGCTGGGAGCTACCACAAACCCGGACATCATCATGGACGATTACTACCTCCATGTCCGGTTCGATGGAGCGACCTCGCCTGATCATTTCTATCATATCCAGGCCAGTTACCAGAATCAGCGGCAGCGCCAGCGCTGGACCGTTGCAGCGCCTGCAGCGGAGATAAACGCACTGCTGCCGACCGGGTTCCCACCCTTCCCCGAGGACCAGGGACCGTTCATCGCTGACCTGAATGAAGACCTGGAAGAAACCCGGCAGGAAATCGAGTTCCAGGACACCATCATTTTCAGCGATCAGTTCAAGCTGGTCTCCGGCCTGGGCTATCGCAAGGACTCGTTCAATTCTGAGACCTTCTTTAACGGGAAAGGAAATAACTACCAATCCAGGGTATTCGCCAACGCCGAGTACTCGCCTTTCCGCTGGCTGACCTTCAACGCAGGCGGCAACTGGGAGCAGACCACAACCACCGATGAAGATTATTTCTCGCCCAGAGCCGCCGCGAACTTCATCCTGAACAATAACCATGCCCTGCGGTTTGTGTTTTCCCGGGCGGTACGCACACCGGACGCCTTCGAACAGAATCCGGACTGGGGCTATACGCCGACCAATGTTCAGCCACCCTTCGAGGCATTGGACGGCCAGCGAATCGAGGTCGAAAACCTCCTGGATCCAGCCACATCCACATACGGACAGAGGCTGGAGGAGGAATGGATCACCTCCAGGGAAATCAGCTACTTCGGGCAGTTCCATCTGGAAAGGGCCCTGCTCTCCGTGGAAGTACGCTACTTCAATGACGACTTCCGCGACATGATCAGCGGCGTCATCAACGAAGAAGCATGGTATATCGCCAACAACGTGGATCTGGAGCAGGAGGGCGTCGAACTGGAAACCTCCCTGGAATTCTCAGGCACCAAACTCCGAGCCACCTACGCCTATCTTGAGCAGGAGGGCAGATACACGGGTGATCCCAACGCACTCCCGCTGAACAAACAGGAACGGGCTGTCGATCTTCTGGCCCGTCTGTCCGCCCGCGATTCCGGCAGCTTCGCCTGGATCCAGGATCTACCGAAGGGCTTCATGACGTCAGCGGCGATGTACTGGACCAATGAAGTCAGGGAAACCCGGTTCGAACGTGCCGATTTTCGTTTGGCGCGCCGGGTGGACAAAACAGATTACAGCTATATGCTGGCATTGACGATCCAGCATTACCTGAACGCCAAGCCATGGATCAGCCCGGATAACCGGATTGAAGATCATAACCAGTTCTTTGTTGAGGCTGGTATTCGTTTCTGAATTTAACAAGGAAAGCATGAGCCCTGGACGGTATGGAGCGAAGGTCAGGCACGAATCACCCTAATCGGCCCGGAAGCCGAATCCAGGGTCTTGTCCACAAGACCCTGTGGCTTCTGCTTTTGGCCGTTTTTTCCACGTTTGTCAGCTCTCAGGAATCGACGGCGAGAACTGTCTACTTTGCCGGCTCGGGCAACGCGCCACTTGATCAGCACCTCGTGCAGCTCCTCAAAGCAGAGCTTGAGCCATCCATTTCCCTGGTGGAGGTCACCGACGAGCAGCTGGCCGCGCTTGATTCCGGACCAATCATTACTGCTGGACCTTCCGCCTTCTCCCGCGCTCGCCAGGCAAATCGCTCCGCGCCCGTTCTCGCGCTGCTGGTTGATAAATCCTTCATTTCGGGTTTTGCGGACCGCTCCCCCGGCCAGATCACAGGCGTTCTGTATGACGTCCCTCTCATCCGTCAGGCTCTGACGGGAAAGGCCATCCTGCCACAGGCTACCAAGATAGCCCTGCTGGCAACCGCAGATTCGGTGGAACTTTACGAACCACTGATTGATAAGCTGCCGACCTATGGCATGTCGGCCCGGCTGTTTCTTGTCGATGACGACGACAAGCTGATTCCCACGCTCGTCCGGGCTCTCGGTTACGGTGATTTTCTGTTAGCCGCCCCGGACAGCGCCATCTACAACCCCAGAACCATCAAACATATTCTGCTGACCGCTTATCGCCGTAATCAGATCGTCATTGGACCAACGCAAGCTTATGTGAAGGCGGGATCACTCGCATCCAGCTATGCGCCGTTTCCGGAAATGATCGAGATGGCAGATGAGTTTCTGACCACGTATTTCGAGACAGGAGAGTTTCCCTCACCCTCCTATCCGGAAAAATTCCGGGTTGAAGTGAACGCTCAGGTTGCTCGTTCCCTGAACATACCCCTTCCCAGCCGTGAAGACATTGCCCAACGGGTGGACAGACAACTGACCGTCAATGGGGAGGTGGCCGATGAGTAACCTCAAGAGACAGCAGCGGCCCCTCTCCCGCACGCTCCTGCTCCTGGGTGCGCTCCCGGCCGTTGTCATGTTCATCGTGCTCATGGTGTTCTTCACGTCCGCGCGCCTGGAGGACGCCCGCCGGGATTTGTCAGACAGCGGCCAGATGCTTGCGGATAGCCTGGCGCCCGCACTCGAGTACGCCGTGGTTTCGGGTAACACCCTGGCACTGGATCAGATCCTGTCCCAATCACTGCGACGCAGCAACGCAGACTGGATCCGTGTTTCAGACGTGATGGGAGAGCAGATTGGTTTCGTCTCCCACCAACCGGTCAATGCCGGTGACTTGCCCAGTCGCTACCAGATTTTCGAGGCCGATATTCTCCAGCAACCCCTGGAGCTTGGTTCGGAACGAACAGCGGAATGGTTTGAACCCGATTATGGCTTTGGCTCCGGCTCCCTGCGAGTCGGCACTGTACAGGTAGGCATGGATCACGATGTTCTTGCCGACAGGCGGCAGGATATTCTCTGGACGTCCATCGCCGTTGGCGTGGCCCTGCTTTTGTTCACTATTTTGATCATCAACCATTTTCTGGGGACCATCCTGGCGCCCATCCGGGACCTTGCCGGACGAATCGGAAAGCTGACCGCCGGCGACTATCAGGAACGCGCCCTTAACACCCACCAGAGTTCCCGCGAGATCGTGGCCATTGAGGAGCAACTCAACGAACTTGCCCGACACCTCGCAGGCCTGAGAACAGCTCGTGACCAGACACTCACAGCGTCTGAAAGCGCTCGGGAAAAAGCCGAGATGGCGAACCAGGCAAAATCCGAGTTTCTGGCCACCATGAGTCATGAGCTTCGCACCCCTCTCAACGGGGTTCTCGGCATGGTGGATCTGATCCAGGAAGAGCCGCTCACCCACCGCCAGCGGGAGTACCTGAACACCGCCCGGCAATCTACCGAGGATCTGCTCACGGTGATCGCCGATATCCTGGACTATTCCAAGATGGACAGCGGCACCCTGAAACTTGAGAGCCAGGAATTCGATCTCAGGGAATTGATTTCCAACTGCACCGCCACCTACCGGCACCTGGCGGAACAACAGGGCCTGGCCCTCAACCTCAAGTTCTACGGTGACTGGCCTGACAACCCGGTGGTGATCGGCGACCCGGCACGCCTGCGTCAGATACTTGCCGGATTGGCCGACAACGCTATCAAGTTTACTGGCGATGGGTTCATCAACATTCAGGCTGGATTTTTTGCCCTGGAAGACAACTGCATCATTCTTAATTGCTCAATCAGCGATTCCGGTTCCGGGATTCCGGTGGATCGCCTGCAGGACATCTTCAACTCTTTCGAGCAGCTGGACGGTGGTGATAGCCGACGGTATGGCGGCACCGGCCTGGGATTGTCTCTGGTCCAACGGCTGGTGGAACTTATGGGTGGCCACATTCAGGTCGAAACCGATCTGGGCAAAGGCTCTTCGTTCCGCTTTGAACTGCCCTTCGAGCTGGCTAACCCGGCCAGCCAACCTGAGCCCTCGGGCCCGCCGCCCAGGGAAGCCATCAATAGCACCAGCCATGCCCTGGTGGTGGAAGATAACCCCGTGAACCAGCGCGTTGCCACGGCCATGCTCAAGCGGCTGGGCTTCCAGACGGATTCCGCCAACAACGGCAAGGAAGCACTTGAGAAGGTCACCACCAATCACACCGGTTACGACATTATCCTGATGGATTGCCAGATGCCGGTGATGGATGGTTATGAGGCAACCCGGTTTATCCGGGAATGGGAACAGAGTAACGGCCAGATCGGCACGCCGATCATCGCCTTGACGGCCGATGTACTCCCCGGCACCGAGAAGAGCTGTCTCGACTGTGGAATGAATGACTATCTGGCCAAACCGGTCCGCAAGGAAATGTTGCGGGAAGTGCTGAGCCGCTGGATTCAGCTCTAGAAGAATGCCGGCGCCGTCATCGCGGGCGCCGGCGCAGGATCAGGCGACGGGTTCCCGCATGGTGACAAACTCTTCCGCAGAGGTGGGGTGGATGCCCAGGGTAGAATCGAACTGGGCCTTGGTGGCTCCGGCCTTGATGGCTACTGCCAGGCCCTGCGTAATTTCGCCAGCGTCCGGGCCAACCATATGGGCACCGAGTACCCTGTCGGTCTCATCATCCACCACCAGTTTCATCAGGCTTCGCTCATCCCGTCCACTGAGGGTGTATTTCATCGGGCGGAACTCGGAGCGATAAATCCTGAGACGATGCCCCGCTTCCCGGGCCTCTTCCTCGGTCAGCCCCACGGTGCCGATGTTGGGCTGACAGAACACGGCGGTTGGAATTGCGGAATAGTCCATGTCGCCTTTGCCATCCCCGAACAAACGCCGGGACAGCACCATGCCCTGGGCCAAAGCCACCGGCGTAAGCTGTGGGGTTCCGATTACATCACCCAGCGCGGTAATAGAAGGCACCGCGGTCTGGAAATGATCATCCACCACAACATGGCCTGACGCACTGAGCTGAACACCAAGATCGGTCAGGCCAAGCCCGTCGACGAGTGCCCGGCGTCCGGTCGCCGCCATCACCAGCCCGGTTTCCAGGGTTTCACCATTGTTCAGTTGGACCCGGTAATGGGCATTCTCGGCTTCGACCGATTCAATGGTCACACCAAAACGCAGGTTTACGCCTTTCTTTCGCATTTCCTGTTCAGTGAACCGGCGGATGTCTTTATCAAACCCACGCAGGAACAGATCGCCGCGATACAACAGCGTGGTCTCAACACCCAGTCCTGCCAGGATGCCGGCAAACTCTACGGCAATATAGCCGCCGCCCCACACCACGGCCTGCTTGGGCAGCTGTGGCAGGTAGAACATCTCGTTGGAGGTGAGGATGCACTCCTTGCCAGGCACGTCCGGAATGACCGGCCAGCTACCCGTGGCAATAGTGATGTGTCTGGCCCGGTAAGACGTTTCGCCGACCACCACTGTGTTGGCGTCTGACAGAGACGCGGTCCCTTCGATGATGGTTACGCCCGCATTCTCCAACAACCGGCCATAGATGCCGTTCAGACGCTCGATCTCGGCGTTCTTGTTCGCCACCAGCTTTGGCCAGTCGAAACTGACATCATCGAGAGGGACCTGCCAGCCATAGCCGGCGGCGTCTTCCAGCTCATCATGAACATGAGCGCCGTATACAAACAGCTTCTTGGGCACGCAGCCCACGTTCACACAGGTTCCGCCAAGGTACCGGGATTCAACCACGGCCACTTTTGCGCCCCTCTGGGCGGACATACGGGCCAGACGAACACCGCCAGAGCCGGCTCCGATAACGATCAGATCAAAATCCTGCTGGTCAGACACAGCTTCTCCCGTTAAACGTTAAAAAAGTCAGGTTTGGCCGGGCGCGGCCGTTTTACTTTCCGGATGCACTTCCCTGAACAGCACGTGATCCTCGAAATCGCCTAGCTGTATTTTGCCAAGGCTCCGGAAACCCTCGGACTCGTAGAAAGGCAGATAGCGATTGTTGCCTGTATCAAGCACCAGGCCGCTACCCCTTGGATTCTCTGCACACAGCCTTTCAACAGTTTTCAGCAACAGCCGGCCATAGCCGCGATTCTGGTATTTGGGATTTACGCCCATCATTGGCAACTGGTGCGCCAACGGCTGTGGCAACATGTCCCGGATTTTCTGGTGGTAATCCAGGTATCGGCGCGTGGATGCAAAACCGGTGGTCAGCACCATACGGATCCGCCAGCTGAGCTGGTCAGCCAGGTTCATCCTGAGCTCCGGGTCCCCGATAAACGCCACGGCAACGAGCGTGTCGTCTACCATCACACCAATGGCCTCCTGATCGAGCTCAAAATACAGGTCGATCAGTTCCCGTATGGTTGCCCGAACCCGTTGATCGTAACCGGGGCGCCGATGATCAAAAAGGTACTGGAACGTCGGCTCGTTTCGATAGGCGTGAAACAGAATGGATCTGGCTTCATTGACCGCTGTTTCGTCCAGGCGAACAATGGCTGGCTCGGATTTGTTCTTGTTGTCGCTGCCGTTACTCATCGCTTCCCTCTCCTGCATCAGTTCCGGACGGAAGGCCCGGAATCTGGTTTTCAGAATCAGATGGCCAGGGTTAAACGAACGGACACCCGGCCCGGTTCACTTGCCCGGTCCATGGCTGCCTGGTCGATCACAACACCATGGCTGCCATTCAGCCGCTCCAGCCACGCCGCCACCTCTGCAAAAGGTGCGTTCTCGAGCCAGACGCGGATTGCATCTTCCCCGCTGGGTTCAAACCGCTGGAGCGACAAACCCGCCTCACCGGCGGAACGGGTCACCAGGGCCATCAGGGCACGGCCATCGGCAGGCTTGTCTGCCGAGGCCGACGTGCTGGCACCTCCAGAATTACCCAAACGCTGGATCGTCTGTTCATTTGCCTGCATCCAGGCCAACAGCTCGCCGGCATTGTTCCGCGCAGATTCCGCTTGATCATTGAATACGGCCGCCGGGCGCCAGACGGCGAAATACAGAATGCCAAGAAAAACAGCGATGGCGAGCACGACCAGAGCCTGCTGGTCGCGGCGGGGCAATTGATCATACTGTGCAATGAGTTTGCCGACTGCCGGCTGATCCTTGATTCGTGAAAGCATAGCCTTAACCTCCTGAAACCGTCAGGCGGCCGCGGGCGCCGCTCGCTTCGTTCACAACCGAGCCAATCTGCGCTTCCAGGCCCTGGTTCGCGAGGCCGTTTCGCAGGGCGCTCAGGCGATCGTAGCTGTCTGCTCTCACATCCACGATAAGCTCACCCCTTGAGCGGCTGTAGTTCACCGAATTGAAGTTCACCCCCTGACTACCCGGGAGGCGGGCATATTGCTGGCCGGTGTATTTCATCAGGGTGATGAAGTCCACTTCCGGTCCACTGGAGCCGGCCACCCGCAACTGACCTTCGATCACACGCCGGACATTACCTGCGTGAGTACGCCGATCATTGGGGAAAGCATCGCGATAGATTGCCATGGCCTCGTTTTGTAGCTCTTCCGCTTGATTCTGATAGTACAACCCCATGCCCAGGTTCAACGCCACCTGAACGCCGAACCAGACTGCCGCCACCGCAATCAACGGTTTCCAGGGTTTCAGCGGGCTGGCTTTGCCCGATTTGGACGAAAACACGCCCTGACACAGATTCACCGGCTCGCAGAGATGATGGTGATGGGCGTAGGCGAGCAGTTCCAGCGGCATAAGCTCCAGGGTTTCCCGACGAACCGCAAGACGGCCCGAGCCAGCTAACTCGGTAAGTGCAGATTGCTGGACATCGAACTCTTCGTCGGTGCCGTACACGGTGACCGGGATCTCCGCCACCACTTCTTCGGCGGATGGCGCCGCGAGGGTGTGGGCAAACATACCAAGATTGGCAGACTGCATGCTCAACCACTCGCCCCGCTCGCTGACCATCATGGCCGTTTCGCCGTCCAGACAGACAGACCAGCCGCCTTCGGTGCGGGGCAGCAACGAGGCGTCCGGGAAAATGGCATCCAGGCGGAGATGGTCCCAACCGCTGAATAACTGCACCCATTGCCCCATACGCTCGCGGTCTATGGCAGCGACCCGGTAACCATGCTCGGTATGGGAGCCCAACGCCAGGTGCACGGAATCTATATCCTGGGCAATCTGCTCCTCAACGGCGTAGGGTAAGGCCTGATTGATAAACCGACTTTGCTTTGCGGGAATGTCAGCCAGGCAGTAAATCGCTTCCTCACCGGGAATCAGGCCGATCAACAGAACGTTATCCAGGGCATTCTGCCCCAGGGTATGCTCGATGGCATCACGGCTGTCGCCGGCACCCCGGGCCTGGGCATCGCCGCTGGCGTCGTGCAGCACCCAATTGAACATCTGGGCGTCGGGATCCTGGTCAGCGTCCGCGAACGGCGGTATCGGGCGGACGTAGAGGCGATAAGACATGATTATCCTTCTGAAATGGTAAAGGGCTCTTTGGTAATTCGGTTCTTCTGCCCGGTATCCCTGTGAACCGTCTGGACTTCCCCTTCCGGAGTACGGAACACGGTACTGACCATATTCACGACACGGTTATCGTAGGTAATCCGCGAGGCAACTTCAAAAAACCGTGTCTGCAACCCCAGGCCGACCGATTTGAGCCCGAGGCCCGCGAACTCCGGTAATGCCATAAAGTCCTGAAGGTTCTCGAACCGTTCCTCTTCCCGCTTCTCAAGAATAGACGCAGCCTGGGCGTCCGTCAGCTCCTCATGCAGTGAGCGGATCACCATGGCAGTGGCGGTGTTCACATTTATGCCCGCCCCGTTTACCGGCAGTGCCGTCACGTGAGGCCGCAGGGCCCGATAAATCTCTTCGGTCATGCCCTCGATCAGGCGTAACTCAGTCACCGTTGTAAAGGGCTGGTTCGCCGCGCGGTATCCCTGCTCCGCCATCAGGTACTGGCCATCCTCGGCGCCATAAGCGGTTACCGTTTGGTCGTTCGGGTCTATCCAGTCCACCAGCGAGTCCACGGAAACGGCCGTAATCCCCAATGCAGCGAACAACTGAACAAATCGATCCCTGACGATAGGGTCCACCTGACCATTGGCACCGACCAGATCATTCAGGTTCAGTCGACCACCCAGGTCGTCAATCTGAACTTCGGCCACGCCGTTATCATCCAGTGGCAACACGGCTGCATTGGCAGCCCAGAATTCGTCCAGGCTGTCGACCATCAGGTTTTCTTCCTTGTCCTCGTCGTAATCCCTGCGCAGGATCTGGCGAGCAAAGGCTTCTGCACCCAGCGCAATACTCTGGCCCTGCTGCTGTGCCAGGTAGTGACCTGCCTTGAACACCCGGAGGCTTTGTTGCTGGGTCATGCCTGACGCCAGCATGACCACCAGTGCCATGGCCAGCAGCACCATAATCAGGGCAACGCCGCGCTGACGGTTTGGAAAAGCCGGGATCTTCACCATATTGGCCTAGCCTCCCTGCCCCGTTGCGCCGGTGGTTTCACCGGGTTGTTGCGTGGTGCCCTCTTCTTCGGTGCTTTCTTCCTCCGCTTCACTGGCAGCCTGGTTGGCCTGGTTCAGCGCACCCTGGGCGACCGCCGGATCAAAATCCGGCAGGGCAAAGGTCCGTACGAGCGTGCCAAAACGCTCGTGCTCCAGGGTCACTTCCATACCCAGTGGCAACGGAACATCCGGGCGGCTGCCCGGGGTCAATCCGGCCATGACTTCATCGGTGGGCCACTGCGGCTGCCAGCTTCGGTTGGAATCCAGAAACCTCACTTCCAGGCGTTTTATGCCTTCCAGAAGCAGCACATCGCGGCTGTCATCTTCCTGCCCCTGGTCCACCATGGGCCAGTACCGGCGCCGTAATTCGCTGCCGGTGTATTCCCAGCCAACACGCTGCAAGCCACTGCGGCGAATTCCAAGGGGATTACGCCAGCCCTGACGGGTCAACACCAGGGAAAAATCATCATCACGACTCGACAGTGCCGGCTGAAAATCTCCGTAAATATCCCTGGCCGGCCGGTTTACCACCTGCATGATATCCCGCTCAAGCAACAGCATGGCCCGCTGCAGGCCGTCGAACTGTTCAGCCAGCTCATTCACCCGATCTCGGGAGTTGACCACCCCATTGATAACCTGCCACACGCCCAGCCCAATGACGGCGGTTATGGTGACCGCGATCAACACCTCCAGCAGGGTAAAGCCCTGTTGCAGCGATTGGGAGGTCTTTGGTGGGGCGATCATCACTGTGCCCCCACAAAAGCAGACAGGGTATGGACCGGAACCGGAGCCGCGCCTTCCTCACGGTACAGGGCAACTGTGACCTCCACTCGCCGCATCTTTGCTTCTGCAGTGGCGAGAACTGCCGTGGTAACACGCCAACGATAGGGCCCGAAATCAGTGTCCTTGGAATTTTCGGAAATGCCGGGGATAGTTTGCTGCAGGCGGATTTCATTGATCCGGTTATCCGCCAACCAGCTGGCAAGGGTTTTATCCCGAACCCGCTCGTAGCTGGAAATGTACTGGCTCCCTACTTCGGCTGCTGCAGTTGCAATCAGACCAAAGACAAGCAGCGCGATGAGCACTTCAATCAGCGTGAACCCGCTTTGCGTTTTCACCCGCTGCTCCCCTCATCGCCCGGCTTGCGCCACTCCATGGGCGATACACCATCAGAGGCAAGGACGTGTACGTTGTCAGACCCGCTGCCGATGGTGAATTCAAGCTCGAACGGTGTTGTCTCGCCACTGGAAAAGAACACCACGTCCGGGAGCAAGGTGTCTTCAGAGGACGCCAGCCTCGGTGCATCGCTCTCGATAAACTCGGTAACCGTTAACCATTCGGGAAGGCTACGGGCCCGGAACATGCGCTCGCCAGAGGCTTTCCAGTCCCCCGTCTGATCCTGGAAGGCTACGAACTGGTAGCCGTCATCCTCAAGCCTCAAGCCCAGTTCCAGGTTGTTGAGTACGGCCTGCTCAGACGCCGTCTGCATGAGCAGATACAGCTCCCTGACTTCGTTCTCCAGTTCCCGCTGCTGAGAGCTCCCTCCCATGGTAAACACGGCAAGGGATGCCAGCAGACCCACAACCACCAGGACCACCAGTATCTCAATCAGGGTGAAACCGGTCTGTCGGGAGCTGACCTGCACAGTTATTTAGCCTTCGGTATCCCAGACACTGATATCGGCGGCATCGCCGTCGCCGCCTTCCTGGCCGTCAGAGCCGTAGGAATACAGATCATAGGGGCCTTCAGTGCCCGGGCTCACGTACTGGTATTCAGATCCCCAGGGATCTTCCGGCACGCTCTTGAGGTAACCATCCGCGTTCCAGTTCTTCGGTTCCGGGCTGCCGCTGGGCTTGGAAACCAGCGCTTCGAGACCCTGCTGGGTAGACGGGTAATGACTGTTATCCAGGCGATACAGGTCCAGCGCATTGGCAATGTTGCTCAACTGGGTTTCGGCCACGGTGACTTTTGCCTGATCACTACGGCCCATAATGTTTGGCGCCACGATGGCCACCAGCAGGCCGAGGATCACCATCACCACCATGATTTCGATAAGGGTGAAGCCGCGGCTGTGGTTGTGTGTGTTGAGTTTCTTGATGGTCATTGTCTCACTCGTCATTGGCATTGATTGCTTTCGGTCCGGATTCGTCTACTGACAATCCGGCATGGGTGTCATCCCACGAGATTACTCATATTCAGTATCGGTAACATGATGGCCAGCACGATTATCAGCACCACTACGCCCATTACCAGCAGCATCATGGGCTCAAACAGCCCTACGATCGCAGCAATCTTGGACTGCAGAGTGTTTTCCTGCATTCGTGCGGTCCGCTCCAGCATGCTGTCCAGTTCACCACTGGCCTCCCCGCTGGCGACCATGTGCAGCATCATCGGCGGGAAATACCCGGTCTGATCCAGGGAACGGTGCAACGAGCCGCCTTCACTCACTTTCCTGGCCGCGTCCCTCAATTCCTGCCTGAGAAAATCGTTGGAGAGCACCTCACCGGCAATGCGCATCGCTTCTACCAGCGGCACACCACTGGTAGTCAGAATACTCAAGGTGCTGGCATACCGGGCAGTGTTTACCCCGCGAACCATCCCGGAGAACAGGGGCAGATGTAGCAGACGCTTGTGAAACCGCAGCCGGAATCCGGGTTTGGTCAGGAAAAAACGGAACACCATCAGCGCCGCAACCAGCAGTACAAACAGGTAGACACCGTAATCCGCCAGAAATTCCGACACTGCCAGCATCGCCATGGTCAGCGTTGGTAACTCCTGCCCCTGCTTGAGAAACACATCAATGATATCCGGCACCACGTAGGTGAGCAGGAACACCACGATGGCTATGGCGACGATACTCAGAATGATGGGATAGATTGCCGCCAGCTGAATCTTCTGGCGTGCCTCCTGACGGCTTTCCGTGTAATCCGCCAGCCGGTTGAGCACCAGGTCCAGATGGCCGGCGTGCTCGCCTGCGGCAACGGTGGACCGATAAAGCCGCGGAAACGCGCGCGGGAACTCGCCCAGGCTGTCCGCCAGGGTGTAACCTTCCATGACCTTGGCCCTGATAGCGATCAGCATGCTGCGAATTCTTGGCTTCGGGGACTGCTGCGCGGCGGCAGAAAGTGCCTGCTCGATGGGAATACCCGATTGAATCAGCGTTGCCAACTGGCGGGTGACCAGGGCCAGGTCGGCAGCCGCCAGGGAGCCCCGGCTGCTCAGGGGATTGCTTCGGGCCTGCTTTTCTGCTGCCGGCTCAACCGCCAGTGGCGTCAGGCCGCGCTCCCGCAACTGCTGGCGAACGGCTCTCGGGGCATCCGCCTCGACCACACCATGTTTCTGCTTGCCGCGGGCATCAAGCGCCTTGTATTCGTATGCAGGCATGGCTTACTGACCCCGGTGTGTAACGCGGAGCACTTCTTCCACCGTTGTCACACCATCCAGTATCTTCTGCACGCCGTCTGCGTGAATACTCGGGCCATGCTGGCGCGCCACCTTTTCAAGGTCCAGTTCACCAGCCCGCTTGTGAATCAGAGCGCTGATTTCCTCGGAGATCTCCACTACCTCATAGATACCGATACGGCCGCGGTAACCCAGTTGGTTGCAGTGGCTGCAACCCGTTGCCCGGTAAATCGTGGGCGGATTGGCGGGGTCCTGCTGCAGGAACTCGCAGTGCTCTTCGGTTGGCGTGTAGGGCTCCCGGCATTCGTGGCACAGAACCCGGACCAGCCGCTGGGCAACAATGCCGACCAGGCTTGATGAAATCAAGAAGGGCTCAATCCCCATGTCCATAAGCCGGGTAATGGCGCCAACGGCTGTATTGGTGTGCAATGTGGAAAGAACCAGATGGCCGGTCAGACTCGCCTGAACCGCGATCTCCGCCGTCTCCAGGTCCCGGATCTCACCAATCATCACCACGTCTGGATCCTGACGCAGAATGGCCCGAAGGCCCCGGGCAAAGGTCATGTCCACTTTGGTGTTGACCTGAGTCTGACCAATGCCTGGCAGGTTATATTCAATGGGGTCTTCAACGGTCAGGATGTTGCGGCTGCGATCGTTGATTTCCTGAAGCGAGGCGTAGAGCGTAGTGGACTTACCCGAACCGGTCGGGCCGGTCACCAGCAGGATGCCATAGGGCCGGTAAATCAGCTTGCGCAGAACTTTCAGGTCCCGCCCCGCCATACCCAGGGATTCCAGCCTTATGGCACCGGCCTGTTTGTCCAGCAAACGCAGAACCACGCGTTCACCGCTTGAAGACGGCATGGTCGACACACGAATATCCACTTCCCTTCCGGCAACCCTGAGAGCGATACGACCATCCTGTGGCACCCGCTTCTCGGCGATATCCAGCTTCGCCATAACCTTGATCCGGGACACCAGCAAAGGCGCCAGGGCCCGCTTGGGTTCTACGACTTCCCGCAACACGCCATCCACCCGGAAGCGAACCACCAGCCGCTTCTCATAGGTTTCGATGTGAACGTCCGAGGCGCTGGTTTTCACCGCTTCGGTAAGAATGGCATTGATCAGACGGATGATTGGAGCATCGTCTTCCTGCTCCAGCAGATCCTCGGTTTCCGGCACCGAGTCCGCCAGGGAGGCCAGATCCATATCGTCGCCGATGCCCTCAACCATCTGCATGGCTTCGGCGGAGTCGTTCTGGTAGGCGGAGTTCAGGGCCTGATCGAATCGATCCGGGTCAATGGTGGCGAAACGGGCCCGGCCGCCACTGATTCGGTTCGCTTCTGCAAGGGCTGAATGGGACGCACCGGGGCGAACCAGAATAACCGGTTCACCGGCATCCGAACGGGTCAGGATTACTCCGTTGCGCTTGGCGAAAGTAAACGGAAGACGGCCCAGCGGAGCATCCTGCGGCTGAAGTTCAGTATCTGTGTCCAAGGTCGTCCTCGTTCGTGAAACCCTTTTCGATTCAACTAATTCAGAAAGGCTACCACAGGATATGGACCCGCTGAATAACTCTATACACTATACTGCCAATAAAACGTTGCAGTCTGATAACCTGTGAGCTTTTTCCCGGCCCACAAACTTGCATTCAGGATGATCAATGCTCCTAAATAATGAACGGCTTCCCCTGATTCTTGCGCTTGTGGCAGGGGCTGCCATGGTGGCTCTGACAGCCTGGCAGGGTTACCGCTTCTGGCAAATGGAAAGCCAACGAGGAAACTACGACACTGCGCAGCCATTGGTCACAGATCCGGCTGCCAGCCGTGAGCCACCGAGCGTAAACCTGTCGTCCCTGGACCTATTTGGGGCCGCATCGGGTGAAGCCGCGCCGGCGGAAATGGATACCGAGAACCTGCCGGAAACCAACCTCCGATTGTTTCTTCGCGGTGTTCTGGCCGCTGATGGCGAATTCCCCGGCAGCGCTCTCATCGAAGATGACAAAAGTAACACCGAAGCCTACCTGGTGGGTGATGAATTGCCTGGTAATGCCAAGCTGCGCTCGGTCCACCCGAACCGTGTGATCATTGAACGCTCCGGCAAACTCGAGAACCTGTATTTCCCGGAATCCGAGGACCGCAGCGGCATGTCCTTCACCGCCGACGAACAGGAACCGTCCACGCCTGCAACGCAACAGGCTGCCACCCCCTCGCCCTCAAGAGCGCCCGCCTCCGCCACCAGCGATGAGCAGCGCCGGGAAGAAATCCGCCGGCGCCTTGAGCAGCTCAGGGAACGCCTACGGAACAATAACTGAGGCGCGCTATGGAAACGGCCGCTATCCAGATACGCCGCCGTTCCAGCCTTCTGCCGGCGCTGTTATTAGCAGTTTCCGTTGTGGGTGCCTTTGAGCTCAGTTCCCGCCTGATGAACTATGTACAGGAGGAATTCGGCACCGAGGCCCACCAGCGCCTGGAAAACTGGCAGCGCCTTCATGCCCTGGCCGCGAACGCCCCCGTCGACCGGCAGCTTCGACTGGTCAACTCCTTCTTCAACAGGGTTGCTTTCGTCAGCGATATCCGCCATTGGGGCGAGGAAGACTACTGGGCAACGCCAGTGGAATTGCTCACCACGAATGGCGGCGATTGCGAAGATTTTTCGATCGCGAAATATCTGACCCTCAAATCCATGGGTGTTCCCGATGACCAGTTGCGGATTGTGTATGTCAAAGCACTGGAGCTGAATCAGGCCCACATGGTGTTGGCATGGTACCCGGAGCCAGACGCGGACCCGCTCATTCTGGACAATCTTATAAATGACATTAAACCTGCCTCTCAACGCACTGATCTTGAACCGGTTTATAGCTTCAATGGCGAAGGCCTCTGGCTCAATCGATCCGGCGGAGCCCGCAAACGAATCGGGGAAGCGGGACGCCTTTCCCGGTGGCAGGATCTGAACAGCCGGCTGACCGAATCACTCCGGCCCTGACCCCTATTTCAACAAATCGGCTGGCGGCAAATGACAGCGCGACTGGCGCCAAGCGACATCTGCAGGGCGCCCGGACCCGCTAGAATGCGCCACACTGCTTTTTAATCAGGAGAATGAAACACATGCGACGCTGGAACGGCTGGGGCGATGAAGGATTCAACCTGGCAATGCCGGAACAGGGCCAGGATTTTCTGGTTTCGCGGATTGGAATCGGCCGCCCTCTGGCCGACGCCACTCTGGAGTCAGTCTGCGCCAAAGTGCCGGATTCCCGGCTGAAGCCGCCGGCAGAACTGGAATCACTGATCGACACAACCCCGGAAGCAAGGGTGCGGCATGCCCGGGGCCAGAGCCTGGCTGACTGGCTGGCCATGCGCAGTGGCGAATTTGGCGTGTTTCCTGATGGCGTTGCTTTCCCTACCAGCAGCGACGAAGTTCAGGCTTTGCTCGCCTGGGCCGCCGAGCAAACCATTCACCTGATCCCCTATGGTGGTGGTACCAGTGTGGCTGGGCATATCAACCCGCTCGACAAAGGCAAGCCCGTGCTTACCGTGGATATGGGCAAGATGAATCGCCTGATGGATCTGGACCGGGAAAGCCAGATCGCAACCTTCGGCGCGGGTACGCCTGGCCCACTGGTCGAGTCCCAACTCCGGGCCCACGGCTTTACCCTAGGGCATTTCCCACAGTCGTTTGAGCTGTCCACCGTGGGCGGCTGGGTGGCCTCCCGCTCCAGTGGCCAGCAATCCCTCCGCTACGGACGAATTGAACAACTGTTTGCTGGCGGCCGGGTCGAAACCCTGCAAGGCACCCTTGATCTGCCTACCATTCCGGCTTCCAGCGCCGGCCCGGATATCCGCGAAATCATTCTGGGCTCCGAAGGCCGCATCGGGCTGATCACCGAAGTGAAGGTTCGGGTAACCCCGCTTCCCGAACACGAAAGCTTCCATGTGGTGTTTTTCCCTGACTGGAACAGTGCCCGGACTGCCAGCCGCCAGCTGGTGCAGAACCGCACGCAGCTGTCCATGCTCAGGCTCAGCAACGCGGTAGAAACCGAAACACAGCTCGCCCTGGCCGGTCATCCCAAACTGATCGGCATGCTCGAGCGCTTTCTGTCACTCCGTGGCGCAGGCACTGGCAAATGCATGATGACCTTCGGCATCACCGGCACCCGGCGCCAGACCCGGAACGCCCTCAAAGAGGCCCGAGGCATCTGTAAGGCCCAGAATGGCGTCTATACCGGCACCCGGCTCGGCGATAAATGGGCAGCCAAGCGTTTCACCATGCCCTATCTGAGGGAAGCCCTCTGGCAAATGGGCTACGCCGTCGACACTCTGGAGACGGCCACCGATTGGGACAACGTCGATAATCTCCTGGGATTGATCGAGACCAATCTACGGGAGGGACTGACCGACCAGCAGGAGAACACCCACGTATTCACCCATTTGTCGCACTTTTACAGCCAGGGCTGCAGCATTTACACCACGTACGTGTTCCGGGTGGCCGACAGCTACGAGGAAACACTCGCGCGCTGGCAAAAGCTCAAGACCACAACCTCTGAACTGATCGTGAAAAACCGCGGCACCATCAGCCACCAGCACGGTGTTGGCAAGGATCACGCGCCCTATCTGCCGGTGGAGAAAGGCGAACTGGGAATGCTCGCCATCCGATCCCTGTGCAACACCTTTGACCCCAATACCATCCTGAACCCGGAAACCCTGGTGAAGTGAGCACAACGCCGAATGGGAGCCTCGTTATGACCCGGACTGAAAGCCTCAATGCGCTGCGTTCAGGGACAACCGAATATGATGTGGTGGTGGTCGGCGGCGGCATCACCGGTGCCGGCGTGGCGCGGGAAGCAGCAGGCAGCGGCCTGCGCACCCTTCTGGTGGAACAGAAGGATTTCTCCTGGGGCACCTCCAGCCGCTCCTCCAAGATGGTCCACGGCGGCCTTCGGTACCTGGGCAGCGGCCATTACGGTCTTACCCGGGATGCTGTGCGCGAGCGGGAACGGCTGATGGCGGAAGCACCGGGGTTGATTGACCCCCTGCGCTTCATCATGCCGCATTTCAAAGGCCAGTTCCCCGGACCGCGCCTGTTTCAGACGCTGCTCCGGGTTTACGACTTTATTGCCCGCAATCGCAGCCGCCACTTTCTGACCCCGGCGGAATCCATTCTCTGGGTGCCTGGCCTGACCAGCGAAAAACTTGCCGGCGCTAGCGGTTTTACCGACGCGGTTACCGACGACTCCAGACTGGTGCTGCGCCTGATTGCCGAAGCCCGACGTGATGGAGCCCTGTGCCTGAATTACACCCGGGCGATGGAAGTAAAGCGCAGCGATGACGGAAAGGTGTCTGGATTACTGATTCAGCCAGAAGAAGACGATACGCCCATCATGATTTCCGCGCCCCTGGTGATCAATGCCACGGGCGCGTGGGCCGACCGGCTGCAATCGAGCCAGACCAACGGGGACACCATGCACATCCGGCCGTTGCGCGGCAGCCATCTAGTCCTCCCGTGGTCCTGCCTGCCGGTGTCCTGTTCCGTTTCCCTTTTCCATCCTGAGGATGGTCGTCCGGTGTTCGCCTTCCCCTGGCTCGGCACAACCGTTCTCGGCACTACTGATATTGATCATGAAGGCGATCTTGATCAGGAACCGGTTATATCCCCAGGAGAGACCGCCTATCTGCTTGAGGTCGCGTCACGGCTGTTTCCGGGAAGCCCCATTGCCCGCAAGGACATTCTCTCAACCTGGGCCGGGGTGCGGCCCGTGGTAACCGACGGCACGGGCAAAGCGCCCTCGAAGGAAAACCGGGAACACGAACTCAGGGTAGACCGGGGCCTGGTCAGCATTGCCGGGGGCAAGCTCACCACCTTCCGGGTTATCGCCCGGGAAGCGCTCAACCGGGGACTTGGCGAAGACGCCGCCACGGTTCTGCGGCCAGAATCCGAGCCGGTATTCCAGCCAGAACATGGTTCGGCAAGACCAGCCGCGATCGGCCATCAGTGCTGGCAACGGCTCCAGGGGTTCTATGGCCCCTTGCTTGACGAGGTTCTTGCAGCTGGACCATTGGAAGCTGTTAATGCACACCAGGCTTCCGAATTGCTTTGGGCAGAGCTCTGCTGGGCCTGCCAGAAAGAAGATGTGCGGCACCTGGATGATCTGCTCCTGCGTAGAACCCGATTGGGCCTGGTGCTTCCGAAAGCGGCCGAAAGCCTTCTTCCGGAGATCCGCAGGCACTGCCAACCCCTGCTTGGCTGGGATGACGAGCGCTGGGACGATGAACAGGCCCGCTACCTGTCGATCTATCACAATGCCTATTCGATGCCGTCGGGGGAGCCGTCCGATGCCGGCTGATCCACTGATTCTGGCCATCGACAATGGCACCCAGAGCATTCGCGCGCTGTTGTTTGATACCCGCGGCAACCTTGTGGGCAAAGGCAAGCAGGAAATCGAGCCCTACTTCTCGCGGGAGCCCGGCTGGGCCGAGCAGCATCCGGATTATTTCTGGGAGCAGCTCGGGGAAGCCTGCAAGCTACTTTGGAGTTCCACGGAAGCTACGCCAGACCGGGTTGCCGGGGTCACCGTGACCACTCAACGGGGCACCGTGATCAACCTGGATGCAAACGGCCAACCTCTGCGCCCTGCGATCATCTGGCTCGACCAGCGCCATGCCAGAGTTGATGGCCCGGTCAAAGGGCCCTGGGGATGGCTGTTCAAACTGGCCCGGCTGGAAGACACCATCAACCGGTTTCGGGAAAAGACCCAGGCTAACTGGATTGCCCAGAATGAACCCGAGATCTGGGCAAAAACCCGACACTTTCTCTTGCTCTCGGGCTACCTCACGTACCGGCTAACAGGAAAATTCAGGGATTCCACCGGAAGCCAGGTTGGATACCTGCCCTTCGACTACAAGAAGCACCGCTGGGCCGGCCAACGGGATTTCAAATGGCAGACCATGCCGGTCGAGCGTTCCATGCTGCCTGAACTGGTAGCGCCCGGGGAAACATTGGGGCATCTGACCGACGAAGCCTGCCGACACCTCGGCTTGCAAAAAAGCCTGCCCGTTATCGCAGCCGCCTCCGACAAAGCCTGCGAGATACTCGGGTCCGGCGGGCTGACCCCAGACATCGGTTGCATGAGTTACGGCACCACCGCCACCATCAACACCACCAGCAAGCGCTACGTGGAACCTATCCGGCTGATGCCGCCCTATCCTTCTGCACTGCCCGGTCACTATTCCACGGAAGTGATGATCTACCGGGGTTTCTGGATGGTGAGCTGGTTCAAGCGGGAGTTCGGCCTTCGGGAGAGGAAAATCGCCGAAGAAAGGGGCATTGAGCCCGAAGCGCTGTTCGATGAACTGGTCAAAGCCGTTCCCCCCGGATCCATGGGCCTGATGCTCCAGCCCTACTGGTCGCCCGGTGTTCGTCAGCCGGGGCCGGAAGCAAAAGGCTCGATCATTGGATTCGGGGACGTTCACACCCGCTCGCACATATACCGCGCGATCCTTGAAGGCCTTGCCTATGCGCTGCGGGAAGGAAAGGAAAAAATCGAAAAACGAAGCGGTGTGAAGATCCGGAAGCTTCGAGTGGCAGGTGGCGGCTCCCAGAGTGATGCCGCCATGCAGTTAACCGCCGATGTGTTCGGATTACCGGCCGAGAGGCCTCATACCTATGAAACCTCCGGGCTCGGTGCCGCCATTGATGCGGCGGTAGGCCTGGGCCTGCATCCGGATTTCGATACGGCAGTGACAAACATGACCCGGGTTGGCGACGTTTTCCATCCCAACGAAGAAACCCGGGCCCTGTACCAGAGGCTCTATTCAGAGGTGTACCTGCGGATGTACCCCCAGCTCCAGCCCCTCTACCGGAAAATCCGGGAGATTACCGGCTATCCCCGGTAACACGCTCCGCGACCATTTCAGCGGTAATTGCGGAGAGGGTCCAGCCAAGGTGGCCGTGCCCGGTATTGTAGAACACGGTTGGCAGGCGCCCTGGCCCAACCCTGGGCATCATGTTCGGTAGCATTGGCCGCAATCCGGCCCAGGGAACTACCTTGCGAGTACAGACTCCAGGGAAGCACTGCTCAACCCAACGGGTCAGCGGGCGGATTCGGTCGTCCTTGATGTCGCGGTTGTAGCCGCTGAACTCGGCAGTACCGGCAACGCGGAAACGGCCATCGCCCAGGCGACTGGTGACGATCTTGGTGGCGTCATCCAGCAGACTGACAGTGGGTGCAGCCTTCTGCGAGGCTTCGTCTTCCAGCTCTACGGTAATGGAGTAACCCTTCACAGGGTAGATATTCACCCGGTCACCCAGCTTCTTGGCCAGCCCACGACTGCCGACACCGGCACAGATCACCACGCCGTCGAAGGTATCCCGGGTTTGCTCGGTGCCGTCATAAGCGGTCACCCAGGCATTACGCTCATCGGCGCTCAGCTCGGTCACGGTATGGCCATAACAGGTTTTTACGCCAAGGCGCTGGATGGCGTCGGCCAGGCCGTTGGTGAACTTGTGAATGTCACCTGTGGAGTCACTCTCGGTGAAAAAGCCACCGTAGTAGGTACCGGCCAGAGTCGGCTCGATGGATTTCATTTCCTCCGGGGTAACCGAACGGCGCTCAAGGCCGCCAGCGGCCAGAAGCCGAGACACTTTGGCGGCGTGATCGAAGCCGGCCTTGTCCCGGTAGATGTGCAGGATGCCCTGCTTCTTCAGATCAAAATCGATGCCCTCTTCCTGCGCCCAGGCAAACAGGTGGTCGCGGGCAGCAATGGCCAGACGGGCGGTTTCCGTGGTGTTTTTCTCGTACTGGGGAATTGCGGCGATGAACTCGGCGAACCAGCTCAGTTTATGCCAGGAAGGCTTCGGGTTGACCAGCAGTGGCGCATCACGGCGGGACATCCACTTGATGCCTTTCATGACGGTCTGCCAGTTGTTCCACACCTCGGCGTTAGAGGCAGAGAGCTGACCACCGTTGGCGAAGGAGGTTTCCATCGCCGCATAGCGGTGTTTCTCGTAAACCGTAACGTCAAGCCCGCGCTTGGCAAGGGTGTAGGCTGTGGTAATACCGGTAATACCACCGCCGATAACTGCAATTCGCTTCATTCCAATCTCCGTGAGCGCCAAGGGTTTCCTCCCTGCTCGACATGGCAGAAAGCACCCCTTCCGTCACGGGACCTGAGAGATTCACGGTCGGTTCAACAAAACCAGCCGCTTGCTCCTTCGGTGTGCCGACTGACGCGATTGTCGACAGCTCTTCGGAAAGTATTCATGTCAGCGGTCCTTTTGCCTGAGAGTTTCCGGGGCAGTTGCTCCTTCGGCGCTGATCGCAAGGGATTCAGTCTCTCCCGCAGACATGTCTGATTGGTAATAAAACCCAACCCACGGGCCTAAACATAGCAAATAACCCGGAGCCAGGAAACCAGCCGCTGCAAAGCATTCACCCTGCCACTAAGCAAATCAACTAGATAACACGCCGGCCCCGAACTATGATCAGTTCAATCGCATCATCGCTTTGCGGTGCACCAGTCGCTAACCAAGAGGATGCTTACCCGCAATGGGACAAAGACAAGGATTTCGATCAGCGATAGAAGATGGTGAAAGCAGGTTCTACGAGCTGATTGAGAGTCTGCCGATGATCGCTGTCCAGGGTTACGACAGACAGCGCCGGGTCATTTATTGGAATGATGCCAGCGCCCGTCTTTACGGTTACTCTCGCCAAGAAGCACTCGGACAGTTACTGGAAGACTTGGTCATTCCCGATCACATGCGTGACGGCGTGATTGAAGCGCATCGCGACTGGCTTGAAAACAACATCAGCATTCCTTCCGACGAACTCGAACTCAAGCATAAAGAAGGACACCTGGTTCCCGTTTACTCCAGCCATGTCATGATCAAACAGGAGAGCGGCGCCTGTGAGATGTTCTGTATCGACATCAGCCTGGAAGAACAAAAACGTGCCAGAGATGAGCTATACCGGCGAGCGAGTTTTGACGACCTGACCGGATTACCGAACCGGCATTTCATGGAAGCGGAGTTGTCGAGCCGACTCGACGAGGCAGATCGCCTGCAACAGGAACTGGCGGTCGTTTTCATCGATCTGGACAATTTCAAGATCATCAACGATACGCTCGGCCATCATCATGGTGACAGCCTTCTTAAAGCGGTGGCGGAAACCTTGAGGGCCGAACTACGGGGCGGCGACCTGCTGAGTCGCTTTGGTGGAGACGAATTTGTTCTCCTGATCTTCGACTTCGATGGTCCCGAAGCTCTACATGAGCTGATTTGTCGTTTGATTGATGCCCTGGAACATCAAGTCCACCTGGAAGGCGACTGTTACCAGGTTACCGCCAGTTTCGGTGTCAGCCTGTTTCCGCACAATGGCTCCACCGTTGCGGAGCTTATGGGTAATGCAGATGCGGCCATGTACCAGGCCAAAGAAACCGGCAAGAACGGCCTCTGTTTCTATACCCCGGATATCAATGATCGACTGGTGCAATACCAGGAAATCACCAACCTGCTCCGGGACGCCCTGAACAACGATGGCCTGGAACTGGTGTTTCAGCCCCAGATCAGCCTTAGCGAACGGAAAAGTGACTCCTGCGAGGCCCTTCTTCGGTGTTTTGATGGACAATCACGGGCCGTTTCGCCCGCCATTTTTATTCCGGTGGCAGAGAAGTCCGGCCTCATTAACCGGATTGGCGACTGGGTGATCGAAGCGGCCTGCAAACAACTCCACGCCTGGAAAAGAACGCCTCTGGCCAACCTGCGGGTTGATATCAACCTGTCGGGACGTCAGCTCACGAATCCGCACCTTGCCAACCATATTCTTGAAACCCTCGAACGCTATGAGCTGGAGCCGCACCAGTTAGGGGTCGAGCTGACCGAGAATGAAGTTTTTGGCAGTGATGAGAACCAGACCAGACAACTCGAAAAACTGAAAGAGGCTGGCTTGCACATTTCCATCGATGATTTCGGCACCGGATACTCATCGCTCGTCTATCTCAGAAAACTCCCGGTCTGTGGCATAAAAATCGACCGGAGCTTTCTCCAGCATGCGATGCAGAACAACGCCGACATGGCCATCATGGAGGCCATGATTACGGTCGGGCACAGTCTGGGTTTGAGCGTGCTTGTGGAGGGCGTCGAGACGGATGAACAGGCCCAGCTGGTGACAGACCTGGGCTGTGACCTCGCCCAGGGTTTTCTGTATGCCAAGCCGATGCCGGCCCAAAAGATGGAAGAGTTCCTGGCAAGCTTCTGAGCAGAAAACCTTATCCCTGCTCGTATTCCCGAACCAGCTCCTGCAAGAAATACAGCCCGGCAGAACTCAGGAAACACCGCCCTGCACCGGCACGAAACAGAAGATGGCGTTTATCGAGGTAGTCCAGCGCTTCCGGCACGCCTTTTTCGAACCGGGCTGCCCTGAGGATCTCCTGATACTCCTCATCGCTCGCCAACGCCGACAGGTCTTGCTCATTCAGCCCTGCATCGGGGCGCCCCAGGTATTCAAGATCCCGACCGCTGCGCGCGAAATAGCGCCCGATCAGCAGCAGGATCACCTGCACCCGGAAGGCGTTTTCATCGTGTTCCTCGTTCTCGTCGTCACTGCTCTCCTTGAGAAAGAAAAACGCGCCGGTTTCGTTGAACACCAGTTCGCTGCCCAGGTGCTCGTAGAAGGTCCGGAAATGGGACAGATGGTTGTACAACAGGTTGTAAAGCGGGTTGGCTCGCAGTTCGGAACGGTTGCTGTCCCACACATCACGCACAATCACCCGGCCGGCCTGGAACTCCCGGTAGATCGCGGCGCTCTGGGCCGGCAGGATCTGCTCGAAGTTGCTCGAGCCCTGGGTTTGATCCACAGATTCGGTGGTTTCCATCGCATCAGAGAAATCAGGCATGGTGTTGCTCTTCTTGGTTGACCGGGACGTTTCTTTCAGTCGTTTCCAGACGGCGCTTGCGGTAGACAAACTGCTCGCTGTCCGATGACTGATCCAGGATTCGGAAACGGTTGGTGGTGACCACCTGCAGGCCCTCCGGCGGCGAATTGACCAGCCGATTCAGGGCCGCCAGCAAATCCGGGAAGCGATAGCCCGGAATAAAGCCGTCCAGACGGCC
This sequence comes from Marinobacter sp. CH_CUG1437-1, assembly GCF_037029655.1. NCBI lineage: Bacteria > Pseudomonadati > Pseudomonadota > Gammaproteobacteria > Pseudomonadales > Marinobacteraceae > Marinobacter > Marinobacter sp. CH_CUG1437-1. Next base: position 94,081 of record NZ_JAYMEW010000002.1, read on the forward strand.
GTGTAGCTCCCGTACCAGATCGAGTGTTGGCCGAAGCTCCAGCGTTTCCAGCCATTGATAAAGCTGGTTGATGCGCTGGACATCGATTCGGGTATGACGACCACTGCCCTCCACTTCCTGTAGAACCGGAACCTCGGCCTTGCGACGAAGGTCGTTCAGGCGAAGCTCCAGTTCGCTGAACAACAGCTGGTAGTAGCTGGACGATTCACCGAAGGCATAATGTTTGGGGCGCTGCTGGGCCCGCAAACCCACCAGAAAGCCGGTACTGCGGGCAAAGTCACCACCTTCCAGCCACTTTCGTTTCAGGCTGAGGGTCTCGGTTTCGCCCTTGAGTTCCTGCAGCTTGCCGTAGAAATGCTCCATGGCGTTGTACTGGACCATGCCCTGGCGAGTCTTGCGCAGGAAGTGCTCCACCTCCTGAGCCACCACCTGAATGGGTTTGTACAGGGCGTTCAGGCTGATGGAGGAACGGAACAACTGGTCCGCCAGGCTGTGATCACCATGACTTTCCAGCAGCCGAACCATGGCTTCCAGGGTCTCAAACAGGTTGCTGCCATCTGGCAGCCGGGTATCCGGGTTCAGGAACACCAGGGTTGGCTTGATGTGGCGCTCGTAGAGGGTAACGATCTGCTCAAACAGGTTCTGGCGGAACTCCAGGAATTTCTCCGGCGCCCGGCTGGCGTCGCCGGACAGATCCGCAAGCTGGGCACTGATGGTCTGCATACGCAACACGTTCTGGCGCAACAAACCAATCAGCTGACTGACCCGCTCGTTCAGATCATCCCGCAGTTCAGTATAGTCCGGGTCCGCGTCGCTGAAGCTGCTGGTTTCCAGCCGATTGCGCACATCCCGCAGGGTTACCAGATGACCCCGCAGGCGGGCATCCGTCAGTTCCTGGTACAGCGAGGCGTTACAGGCCCGCATCAGGTTGATCAGGGCATCCTGGAACACAAGACGCCGCTCGCCCTCGGCCTTGATGATGTCAATCACCAGGCCACTGCGGAACAGATTGTCGGTATTCAGCGCAAAACGCACACGATCCCGGTCGGCGTTGCCCAGGGTGCGCGTGTAGTCCATCACCTCTGCCACCAGATCGCTCTCGCGGATATACCGGGCTTCGTTCCGGTCCATTCGCTCAATCATCCGGAACAGGATCTTCGGGTGCTCGAACAGCAGCCGGGTGGTATCCAGGGTGCTGAAGCGTTTACTCATCCACCGGCTCCATCAGGCTAGCCTGGGTCTGGTCGGCCCAGTGGCTCATGGCCTCGCCGTTGGTGAAGCCTTCGGCCCCGCCCCAGAACACCAGAGTTCGCTGAGGGCTGTAGGGCCGCGCCGTCCGCATCTGGCCTACTTCCAAATGCCGGCCGATCAGGTAGATCACCTCCGCGCTGGCACTGTGGGTGGCCGCAGAGAACAGGTTGAAGCCTTGCTTGCGGAGACGCTCCAGCAGTGACGGCATCTGGCTAATGTCCACGCTGGCCAGCTCATCCAGCACCATGGGGAACGACAGCTGCACGCCCGGGTACAGCACCCGTTTCAGCAGCCGGTACACCAGCTCCAGATTGATCAGTGCAGTGGTGGAGGTGGACTGGCCTTTTTTGTCCAGGCTCGCGGCGTTCTCCTTGCGAGTGCGGTAGGAAATGCCGGTGATCACCTTGTCCATGGTCAGGCGCTTACTGCCGCCCTCCCCGAAAAAGTCCGCCACGAACACCCGCAAGCGATCGTAGAACGCATCGGACTGCAGCTGGTTGCCATACGGGTCGATGTTGTTGGCTTCTTCCACCAGGTTGCGGAATTTCGGATCGGTGTGGATGTCCACCCGGATTTCCACCAGATCGTTGATCCGCACGCCCTCCAGCTCGCGGTTGAGCTGCGCTTCGAAACGGGCAACGTGCTCGTGGTTGGATTTCAGGGCCTGCCGGTAGCTGGCTACGGTTTCGTTGTGGATGCCCACCTGCTGCTCCAGCACGTTCCAGCGTTCGGCCATGCCGGCAAACAGGTCAGAGAGGCTTTTGAAGGTTTCCCGGATAACCGATGACGCGGGGCTGTCTTTCTGCAATTCGCCTTCGGTATCTTCATGGATGCCCAGATAAACGAACTGACGAAGGTGGTCGAGGATGCTGCGCCGACGCTCTTCCAGGTCGTCCAGCTGGGTTTGAAGGTCGTCAAATGCAGCTACGGACACCCGTTCGATGTCCAAAGGCTGTTCCGCTTCCACCGCTTTGAGATGCGGGAATCGATGCTCCACGGTGCCGACGCTGCGGCTGAGGCCCGCCAGCTCCCGCTCCCTTTCTTCGATCCGCTCTTTCTCGGCTCTGGCCTTGGCGGCTTTCTGCTGCACCGCATCCTGCTTTTCCTGCTCCAGCCGGGCCTGTTCTTCCAGTTTGGCCAACTGTTCTTCGGCCGCCTGCTTCTCCTCAGTGGCATCCCGCAGGGTGGTCGCGGTGGCCGGGTAGCGCTGGAGCGTTTCGAGATCCTTTTCGATGGCTCGGATCTCTTTCTCGGTGCGCTCGATCAGCCGTGGCCGATCATGCTCCTGATTGGCGGTGTCTGCCAGCTCCGCCCGCTCCTTTTCCAGGCCATGAAGCTCGCCTTCCATATGCCGGCGCTGCTCTGCAAAGTCGGTCTGCCGGGCCGGCTGTGCCTGGTATTCCGTATCGAACCAGTCAAAGCCTTTATCATTGGGCACGAACAGCCGGGCGAAAGCCTCAATGGCAGCCTTGCTGTCGGCATCCAGATCCCGGCCCGGGCTGGCCATCACTAGGCGGGGGTCCACGGCCCGAAGCGGTGCAGCGGTAACTTCGTCCAACTGGTTCTGCAACTGCCAATGCTGCTTGCTTTCCCGTTCCTGCAGGGATTCCAGCTTGCGCTCAAGCTCCTGTTTTTTCTTCTGGATCTGCTCCAGCCGAATTTCCGCCTGGGCGGCGCTTTTCAATGCGGCCAGGTGGCCTTTCCTGCTATCGAGTTCCTCCTTCTGGATCTCCTCGATTTCCTGCAGGGTCATTTCTCCATATTGGGAGACGAGCAAATCGCCATCTTTCTGGTTCTGCTCCGCCTGTTTGATACGCCGATCAGCGGAACGGATCTCGCCCTTCAAGCCGCTGGCGTCCTGCTCAAGCTTTTTCAGAGCCTGCAGCACATGGCGCAGGGTCTCGTTCTGTTCATTGAACGCCTCCACTGCGGCTTTGCGTTTTGCACCAATGTCCTGCAACGCATTGCTCACACCATCCCGAAACGCGGCGAAATCGTGCTGGCTGCGAAGCAGCGTCTGGTAGGCCTGATAATCCTTTTGAAGCCTTTCAAACCGCGAACGCTCTTTCTCGATCCGGTTAAGCTGGGTTTGCTGCTGCTTCAACTGGTCATGGCGGTTCAGGAAGTCGTCGATGTTGAAATCAAAGGCATCGTCGGCGAATTTCTTGTCTGCCTCGATGATGCTGGCCACCGCATTGGACATGGCCTGATCGTCTGCCTTCATCTCAAACAGCAGCAGGATCAATGTGCGCAGCGACTGCACCCGGCGTTCGTCGGACTCACCCAGGGGCAGCACGGAATAGCGCACCGCATCGGCGTTCATCAGCTCGCTGCTGTACAGCATCTGTTTGAGTTTGGCCGGGTCATTCACCAGCCGGGTTTCTTTGGAACGCTTTTTCAAAGCCTCGGACAAACGGCTGAACGACAGTTCCGGCACCGCCTGGCCAATTCCGTCCTCATCATCCCCGTCCCAGAACAACGGGCGGAGTTGATCGTAACCCACCGGCACAAAGGCGCGGCCATAGCTGAGCTGGCTCGCGCTGTCCCGATACAGAATCTGGCAATGCACACCGGCCGGGTTCTCGGCTTCCATGATCAGGAAACTGAACTGGCTGGGAAAATAATGCTGGTAACTTTCCTCGTTGGTGTAAAAGCTACCGGCACTGGCATTACGGAAGGCAAATTTCTTGCGGCTGTTCTTAAAGGTGTTTTCCGGCAGCAGAAACAGACGCAGACTGTTTAGAAGGCTGGATTTTCCAAGATTGCCCGGGCCCAGGATCAGACCGTGGTTGTCCACCGGAATTTCTACGTAACAGAAGCCGGCGGAATCCACCAGTACCAGACGACGGATACCAAAATTGAAATTGCCTGGGCTCCCCTGGGAGTCACTCATCCAGAATCATCTCCTGTTCCATGAATTTGCCGGTCGATCGAAAGGCCTCTGCCAGGCTATCAAAGCCGAGCCCTTCCGCCAGCGATATCGCTCTTGTAAATCGTTCGGTACTGTCCGGTGTGTTGCGAAACCGACCCAACCAGGGTTGCCAGTCGCGGGGCTGAACAAACCTGGCTTTGTCACCAAGAGAGGCTGCGATTGTCGAGAACATTTGCAGACCACCCGCATCATAATCGAATGCACAGAATACTTCTTCGTAGCCCTGCAGCCAGTCAAGAATCGCGCCCCGGGTAATTCGGTTGCCACCTCCCAACATCACGTCACACTCCGCTAGCTCAAGAGAGTTGCCCAGTACTTCACCGGCGAAATCGAGCATCTGCGCATACTGATAAAAATTACGCTCATTCTCTACCACCAGCACCGACCGAGCTTGCTGAAACCCCATATCCACGGACTCCGTTCCAACAACGACAGTGTCGGGCCTGCTGTGCGACAACCCCTCATGGTAAACGAGAAGAAAACTGACCTCTGTGCCATGGCGGTGAGAGTTGCCCTTTTTCGCGGCGTCTACCCGGCTTACCGGCGTTTGCGCAACAGCCTGCAGCTCCTTGAAAGCGGCTTCATCCAGGATGAAGACAAGCCAGCGGTTGCCTTTGACCTTTTCCGTCGCGAACAATTCTCTATGGCGACGTCGAAAAGCCTCGGGCAACTTCTTCAGGAAAGCTTCATAATTAATGGGCTGGCCACGGAGGATTTTCTGGAGGTAATCGTTCAATCGTTCTCCCCGGCCAGCATATTCATGATCAGTCGGATCATAGTGTTTTTGTTCGCAGGTTCGGATTCGGCCACTAACAATGTCAAGGCGGCCAGACCGACATCATTGATTACCGGCTCACCACTGTTGTTAAAAAGCCGACTATTGCGGTGCAGGAAATCCACAAACAGAAAGGCCGCGCTGCGTTTGTTGCCATCGGAAAACGGGTGATTCTTGATCACAAAATACAACAGATGTGCCGCCTTTGCCTCCACACTGGGATAAGCGGGCTCGCCGAAAACAGACTGGTCCAGGTTGCCCAATAGCGAAGCTAGGCCATCACCCCGGTCACGCGCGAACAACTCGGTCGCTTCGCCCCTAGACATTAACTCGCTCTTCAAGCCATCCAGGCCTGATCGAGCCTCCTTCAGCGATGGCAAAGTGCCACCGGCCTGAGACTGCGGATCGGTTAGCAGCCCTTCGTCATAACGTTGCAAAAGAAGAAAGGTCTGGGCATAGCGGCTGACGATGTCGACCAATCCACGACCGCTGTCTGTGTCGAACGCAGGACTCTGGGCAGCCTTACGAACCAGTCTCAAAGCCGCTTCCAATTCCTGGGCGTTTTCTTCAAAACGGTGCCGATTGATGGTCCAGCCCTGAGTGAGGTGCTCACGTAGAATACGGGTGGCCCACTGGCGGAAACGCGTTGCTTGACTGGAATTAACGCGATAGCCCACAGAAATAATCGCATCCAGATTAAAATACTCAACCTGATAGGTTTTGCCATCCGCGGCAGTTGTTGCATTTTTTGCAACAACTGCCTCCCGGTCCAGCTCCGCGTCGCGGAATATGTTCTTCAAATGCCGAGAAATTACTGATTTATCGCGACTAAAAACATCTGCAAGCTGCTGCAGGCTAAGCCAGACAGTTTCTTGATCAGCATCCAGGCGAACTTCTACTGCCCGATCGGCACTCTCATAGATAACGATCGGGGTATCGCTTCCTTCACTCATGCTACTTCTCCATCCTTGAAAATTGACTATCAGCCCCTGCTTTACGACTAGTGGCCTCAACTACGAAATCGTCCATCAATTCCTTTCCCGGAAGCTTTGTTAAGCTCTACTTTAAAGCTCAATAGCAGATTCGCAATAATACGAAGAAAACTGCCAGAACCCTGACTTCCATTGGCAGCCACTCGGTGACCAGGTCATTGGCAAGCAGTCTGATGGCGAGGTTGTCTGTCACGATGACGGTATTGGCCTCTTTCACGGCACTGTACGACTGGACAAAGACGACGGATTTTCGTCTGTGAAAGCTGACTTGGCGGCTATTCCGTAGCTAAGCTGGCAAGGCTTCAGTGATGCCGCTGGCGATCATGATGATGCGTTTTACGATGCCCTTATCGGACAGAACCGGTAAATAGCTGGCTTCCAGCCAGACCGACTGCCCGTCTGCACCAAGATTCAGGAATCGGCCCTGTTGCACCTGGCCTGTAACCAATTCACGCCAGAACCTGATGTACGCCTCACCACGCGCATCCTCCGGCTTGCAGAGCACCCGATGATGCTTTCCAATCAGCTGTTGCTCCTGGTAGCCAAGCAACTCGAGAAAGACATCGCTGACCGACTCAAACAGTCCATCGCCGCTCATTACCGCAACTGCCACTGACCGCTGAATCGCCTGCCAATAGGCCTCCAGTTCGGACACCCGGTTCTCGGCAGCCTCCAGCTTTTCCAGAGCGGCCTGTAGTTCCTGCTTTCGTTTGCTTTGAAACACCATCAGTTTCCTTTTGTTCAGCGTATGCCTTAACCGCCGGGTATGAGAGCATTACGATGCTCAAAAGAATCAGGATTCCCGGCACAAGACGACCATGCGGAGTTTACAATGACCAAACTCGCCCTGATAACCGGCGCCAGCGCAGGCATTGGCCATGAGGCCTGCACCCTGTTCGCCCAAAAAGGCTACCGGGTTGTCGCCCTCTCAAGACAACCAACCGGCGTGGAGTCCGCAGATCGGGAACTGGCGCTGGATCTTGAATCCTTCGAGCAGATTGAAGGCCTGGCCGATGCGCTGGAGGCTGAAATTGCGGAGGCGGAGAAAGTCATTCTGGTGAACAACTCCGGCTACGGGCAGTTCGGCGCGGTGAGCGACCTGTCCCAGTCCATGTGGCAAAAGCAATTCAGCACCCACGTATTCGGCCCCATCAAGCTGGCGGCCGTGTGCCTGCGGCTCTGCGAGCAACATGGAACACCCCTGAGGGTCATTGCCGTAAGCTCCGTTCTCTCACTGACGCCCCAGAAAATGAAAGGCGCCTACTGTGCCGCAAAATCCGCAATGAACACGGCCCACGAGAGCTTCTGGTTTGATGAACAGGGCAGCGAAAGCCTGGAGAGTGTCTCGCTGGTGCTCCCGGGCCCCGTGAAGACCCGGTTCAGAGAACATGCTCTGGCCGCCTTGCAGCCGGTGCTTGGGCAAGCAAGCGAGGTACACCGGGAAAAGTATGAAGCCATGAGAGCAGCGCTTGCGCCGGGTGCCAGCTTCAAGCCGTTTACAGCCAGTGCATCGGATGTCGCCAAAAAGATCCTCACCGCTGCCGAGGCGACCAGACCCAAACCTCGATACCTGGTGACACCGCAGACCTACGCCGGCGAATTCATTACCCGGTTTATTCCCCGCTCAATCCAGAGAATCATCTTGAGGTAGAGCGAGCTTTCTTTATCCGCCGGGCCCTACTTAGTTCATCCTTCACGTAAGCGCCGATGGCCTTGAGGATACCCAGGTCCGGATCGGCCTCTTCGTCATCTGCCAGCCGGAAAATCTGCTGGTAGTACCACGCCTGACCACCCAAAACATTAATCACCTTGAACGGCATCAAAGGACTGGCCGGTGAGAAGATCCCGCTCTGGGCGAGTTTGATGTCATCCTCATAGCAGACCGTCTTCTCGATGCGCCCTTCAAGCAGATCCCTGGGCGTATCCGGGTCCGTACAGAGCGGTCGGCCCAGGCCAATGACATCGGTCTCCCCGTTGGTGACCACCTCCTCCATAAAAGCCCGCGTCCGGAAACCGCCGGTAACCATCAGCGGGCAATCGCACACCTCGCGAATCTTCTGGGCGTAATCCAGGAAATACGCCTCCCGCTTGCGAAAGCTCTCCCGCATGGCCGGCCCCTCACTGGCCGTGTCGGCATCACCGCTGTACCCAAGCAGCCGTGGCTGTTCGTAGGTGCCGCCAGACACCTCCAGCAGATCAATCCCCTCCTCATTGAGCCAGCGCACCACTTTCACAGACTCATCAAGACTAAAACCGCCCTTGCGGAAATCGTCGGAATTCAGCTTTACCGCGACCGGAAACTCCGGCCCGACAGCAGCGCGAGTCGCCCGCACCACTTCCAGCAGGAAACGGGCGCGATTCTCCAGCGACCCACCCCAGCGATCGGTGCGCTGATTGGTGACCGGCGACAGAAAAGACGACAACAAATACCCATGGGCCCCGTGCACCTGAATGCCAGTGAAGCCCGCGTCCTTGGCGATTCGGGCTACATTGGCAAAACACTGGATAAAGTCGAGAATCTCCGGCTCCGTGAGCGCCCGAGGGCGCGCATAGTTGCCCATCAAAGATAGTTGCACCGCCGAAGGCCCCATCGGGCGCGAAGTCACGTAACGCGGCGACTGGCGACCGGCGTGGGAGATCTGCATCCACAAATGGTTTCCGTTACGGGTGCCCGCTTCGGCCCAGGCACGCAACTGCGCCATAGCCTCCGGTTCGCCCTCAGCCGGCGCGGGATCAATCGCTACGTTACCCGGCCGCTCCAGCACACGATGATCGATCATCACGTTGCCGGTAATCAGCAGCCCTGCTCCGCCATCGGACCAGCGACCGTAGAGGGATTCGTGGCTGTGGGTGGCGTGGAGATGATCGTCCGCCAGCCCTTCGGTCATCGCGGCCTTGGCGATGCGGTTGGGCAGGACTGCTCCGCAGGGGAGTTTTAGGGGTTGGGAAAGGGGCGATTCGAGCATGGCATCGTCCTTGGTATTCGGATTTGTATTTATCTGGAACATGTTATGCGGGTTTACCTATCTTATTCTATGGTGTTCAACACGTTACCCAACAAAATCGGCCTAAAAAGCCGATTTCACTCAGCCCGAAGCCAGTAAAGTGATGCATACAAAGACACAGCAATACTCGCAGGAATGCTATGCGCAAGAGGTCGTTCCGCGATGGTAATGCTTGCGGGAATCGATTTGGCATGGCAAAGCACAAGAAACCCAACAGCGATAGCCTTTGGCGAGCTCGAAGGTTCTGTGCTTGAACTGACGGAAATTAAGGAGGGGGTTTTTAGTCCGGAGTCGGTATTAGCCGCGCTTCAATCCGCCCAGTCGCTCCAAGGAATTGCTATCGACGGCCCACTTATTATTAACAACGAAACTGGGCAACGGGCCTGCGAGCGATCACTGAGCCAACAATATGGTTCAAGGCATGCTTCCTGCCACACCTCAAATCTTACCCTGTACCCGAATGCGGAGGGTGTCCGGATTGCAACTGAGCTGGAACAACGTGGTTTCAGACATTTAGGTCAGCAAGGCAAGAAGTGGCAATTGGAGTGTTACCCGCACCCTGCCCTTATTGAGATATTCCAACTTCCCGAACGACTGAAATACAAGAAAGGCACGGTTGCGACGAAGCGTGAGGGGCAGCAGAAGCTCGCTGACCTGATGCTCGGCCTGAAAGAAACAGGATCAATCGAGCTCAGCATTCCAGATCACTTGCGCCACTTTTTCGACCCTCAGCATATTGCCGGTCTTCGAGGTCGCGCGCTGAAACACAATGAAGATGTGCTTGATGCCGCGGTTTGCCTGTATGTCGCAGCTCTTTATCAATCCGGCCATCTGGTAACGATTTTCGGCGACGCCGAAGACGGCTATGTGGTTGTGCCTGACTGCGCCAAGTAAACATCATTACTGGGCTTCAGCGCACGCATGCTTCCCATAGCCATTCCTCTAATGTTTTCTCCTATTTGTCTCAAAACCGCCACAAAGAATTACTCGATAAGCGAAGGCATCTGCTGTTCTTGCTCCTTTCTTCGCTCTCGATTTCCTGAAAATAGGATGTGTTGGAGCAAACTTGTTAATTCTGTATTTTTCTCGTGCCGCAGCTTGAGCAACGCGCTTCTCTTCTCGCCTCTCCTCAGTCCTCTTAAGCTCTTTTGCGAGCTGCTCGAGCACTGCTTTTGGGTGCTTGTATTTCGACAACTGACGCCTCAATTCAGTAATTGCATCTGCACGGCCTTCTTTGGCTCCCCGCATCAGAATCAGTAGTTGTGAAGGAGCGCTTGCACTGTCTAATTGAATCGAATTCATCACCTAAACCTCAATCGCTAATTCCGATTTAACAAAATGATCAGCCTCTCTGGAAACCGCTTTAGCGAGTTTTCAGAGTAGTGAGCAAATCGGACATTCTTTTACCCGAAAAGTGATGAATTGTGGCGAACCCCTGCGCGTACGGAAATTGCTTCAACGAACACACAAAACAATTCAAACCGTCGGTCTTTAAGAGTTATAGTTGTAGTGGAAAGCAACATTCTGCTGAGGCAAGTCTCACAGCAGTTTGTCGGATATATTTCACATCGTGACGGATATTAGGTTTATGACGGAAGAGCGCTGTCCGTTTTGCAACATAATCAAAGATCGGATTCTCTTAGAAAATGGCAGTGGTTACGTAATAAGCGATGGATTTCCAGTTTCACCTGGGCACAGCTTGATTATTCCCCGAGATCACTATGCAGATTTTTTCGATATTCCGGAAACCGTTCGCTATGACCTTTTTCGGCTAGTTGATGACGGAAAGAAATTCCTCGATAGCCAGCTATCCCCGAACGGCTACAACATTGGAATAAACTCGGGAGCCGCGGCTGGCCAAACTGTGCCGCATCTTCATATTCACTTAATCCCTCGGTTCAATGGTGACCAAGCTGATCCAAGAGGTGGGATTCGCTGGATATTTCCTTGCAAAGCGAATTACTGGTCATGAAGAGGTCACTGCCGCCTCAGCTTGGACTCGACATTGGGTCGCTAAGCAAGCTGTTCCATAACACGACAACCTCTTATAAGTACCTTTTTTTCATTGGACTGCTGAACTGCTTAGTAAAGCGATTAGAATCTCAAAATCAGTCGAGGATTTTTGACCTTCGGGAAATTATTCAAGAGCTTCTTGCGTTTGGTTGGTATCCCCACAAATTCTTCAGACTTTCCTATGGCCATGCTGACCAGGTTGGCCGCATGCTTGATGACCTTCACTTTGACCTGAGCGAACGCGCCATAACAAATCCAAGCAACGTCATTGCACTGCGCAAAGCTATTCAAAATCAATTTGATGAAATAGGGGCAGGCCAGCTGAAACGATTCGTTCCTTTCCGCTTGCTCTCTCCATTCTATCAGAGCGAACTAAAAGGAGTTCCGGATCATAGAAAAGACCGTTACATTTTAGCTCTCGCAAACGCTCAATTTGGGATGGGCGATCCGCCCATTTACCAGTTTATTGGACAAACTGAATCAATAGAATTGCATGAAGCCTGGGCAGATTATTTCGAGAAGAATTTAACGATAGTTCGTGGCTGGGCCCTCAACGAATGGGCTTTCTATCTGCAAAAGCGCAACCCGAATACTCCAGCGATCATCAAGAAGATTCAGCCCCCGCTTACAAAATCAACATTAAGCACCCAGCGTGATATTTGGAAATTGATCCTAGAGGAACAAGAATTTATCTGCATTTACTCCGATGAACCCATTGAACCGGGACACTTCCAACTCGATCACTTTATCCCTTGGTCTTTCATTTGCCATGATCAGCTTTGGAATCTGATTCCTGCCATGCCCCGTGAGAATACCTCAAAAGGCAGAGTCTTACCTAGTGCACGCCAGGTAGAGAAGTTTATAGCGGCGCAGCAAAGGACAATCGCGGCTTCTCACAAAACAATGAAAACAGAAAAATGGCATAGCATTGCCGAAGACTATTCCGCAGGCCTAAATCTTCGCTACGATGAACTCCTGGACCCGAACGCTCTAAGAAAGGCCTACGAGCAAACCTTATACCCGCTTATATCCCTTGCTCACCAGCTTGGATACTAGGTAAGAGTCCCAATTAGGTAGGCGGCAGAAATTATGAGCAAGCAAAAAGCAAACTGGGGCAAGAAAGTAGGATCAAACCTGTATCTTCACCTGTCTTCCATCAAGTGGGCCTCACCCGACCTTCAGTCAAAAGTTAATCAAGCTTCCCAAATAGCGAATCTAGTGCCGGGAAAAGACTTTAACGTGATTAAAGCGGGCGACAATCGCAAGGATTTGTCTCTACTAGATTACCCAAACTTTTTTGACGAGGCTTTCCCAATTTTGAACCGTTACTGGTCTTTCGATTTAGACCAAGAAACCTTCCGATTCCGCACCTACAAAGAGTCTTTCAATCCTCCGTTACTGCATCGTAAAGAATTATTACTAGACCCAAAGCATCCTGACAGAGACCGTTTTACACAGCTCACAAAAGAAGCTGAAGCTATTGGGCTGTTCGATGATGCTTCTCGGATAGGCTTTATCCAGGATTGGGATGCCTCATTAAAAAGCCGTGGTTACCAGGTCATTGGTCATGAACTAGTGCCAGTGGGCAATGCAGAAGCTTTTGATAATGAGATACCACAAGACCTCTCAGATACGATCATACGACGCCATTTGACTGCCTTATCTAGAGCGAATCTTTCAGCTCCGATGCAGACCCTCGCTCGTTTTGGATACCTCGACGGAAGCAAAACCATTTTTGACTATGGGTGTGGGCGCGGTAGCGACGTCACTTTCTTGACCGAAAACAATGTTCAGGCAACGGGATGGGACCCTCACTACGCGCCCCATAATCCAAAGCATACAGCAGATATCGTCAACCTAGGCTTTGTCATCAACGTGATTGAGGATAGGCAGGAGCGAAATGAGGCATTACGCGGAGCATTCGAACTCGCAAACGAATGGTTAATGGTTTCGGTAATGCTAGAGCATTGCAATAGTGGTAACGGAAAACCCTATGCTGACGGAGTATTGACGTCACGAAACACCTTCCAAAAATACTATTCCCAAGGAGAGCTTGCACAGTACCTGGAGGCGTTATTAGATATAGAACCCGTGCCAGTTGCCCCCGGTATTTTCTATATCTTCAAAAGTTCAGAGGCAGAGCAACGGTTCAGCACCCAACGCGTCGCAAAGCGACGCTCACCAATTAGACGCGTTTGGATGCCATTAAGCGTAGAAGACCGAGCCGCTCGCGCAGCGCACCGATTAGAAAGAAAATACGATGAGAACGCGGAATTACTAGAAAGACTCTGGGGAATTTGGCTAGATCTCGGTAGAGAACCCAAGCCAAAAGAAGTTGGATTTCTTGCGGATATCCGCAGCCAAGTTGGATCTTTTCCTTCGGCATTAAAACTTATTCTTCACAAGAAAGGAGAAGCCGGCTCCTCTGAGTTAGTCGTAGCCCGCCAAAATAGAATTGATGATTTAACCGTCTATTTCGCGAAGCTCCGGTTTTCGGGAAAACGACCACCACGGCCATTAGCGCCAACCCTCAGAGAGGACGTTAAAAATTTCTTCGGCAACTTAGAAAATGCAATGACGCATGGCGAAGAGCTTCTCTTAAGAGTCCTCAACAAAGAGGCCATTAACGCAGCCTGTGAGTCCGCCGCGGAACTCGGTTTAGGTTGGCTGAATGAAGGCCATTCCCTTCAACTTCATACAAGCCTAGTATCCCAGTTACCGCCAATTTTAAGGACATATGTGCACTGCGCAACCAGCCTATACGGCGACATCACTAGCACCGACCTGGTGAAGATCCACATTCGTTCCGGGAAGCTCACTCTCATGGGATTTGATGATTTTGAGGGGAAGCCCCTACCTCGCATGCTCGAACGCATCAAAATCGATCTGATGAGCCAAAGGCTGCACTTTTTTGACTACGGTGACGCCTATACACCGCCTTTCCTCTATCTTAAAAGTCGTTACATTAATGAGAGCTGCCCGAATTACAGCAAACAGCTCAAATTCGATGAGGGTCTGCTGAAAGTACCGTTTCTCAACCTCGAGAACTACGGGCCGGCACCAAAAGATTTCGTCAGTAAGTTGGTAAAATATAGATATCAAGTCGACGGCTTCGACCTCACGCGAAGCCAATCAGTTCCAAACTTAGATGATGCTTGTGGCGATAATTTTAAATATCGCGACCTTATCCAGTGCGGCGAAACGCAAAAAAGAACCGGCATCGAAAACCTCCCAAAACAACCGGAAACCTATTCTGCGCTTCTTGATTTAGCTCTACACCTATTAGACCCAATTATAGATTACTTCGGAATGATAAAAATTACATATGGATTTTGTTCTTCAACACTTTCAAAATCAATTCCCCGGGGAATCGCACCCAAAATTGATCAACACTCTTCTTGCGAACTAAACGCATCTGGCAATTTCGTATGTCCTAGATTAGGCGCCGCAGTGGATCTTATTGTGGAAGATGAAGATATGTTTGAGGTAAGTCAATGGATTGTTGAAAACCTCCCCTTTGATCGGCTTTATTATTATGGCCCAACCAGACCCATACACATAAGTTACGGGCCCGAGCAATCGAGAAAAATCGTAATCATGGGCGATACCGGATATAAGAAAATAGGAGCAACCAAAACCTTTACCAAAACAGCATTCCTAAAAATACAAAAAAAACCTTAAAATCATTACATATTTGGTTCACTAATTAACGAATTCAACTTCAAAGGGCGAGATACCCGTTTATAGTGCATCCATTTTTCTCTAAATTCATGATTAAAACACTCTTTGATCATTCCAATAAACTCCCCTTGCGCTTTTTCTATCGCTTCATCGGAAAAATATAAGAGCCCGTGCCCAATAATTGATTTATTTCTACCGCTTATAAAAGCTGATAAAGAAGTGGAAAACGAAGAAGCTGTAGTTGCCCCCGCTAAACCGGACACCACCTCATTCGTTTGATGCCAGTTCTGCCCGATATTCCCAGGGCGATTTCATTTTCAGCCCCTTGTGCGGGTGGCTTCGGTTATAGTCCTCGATCCATCCCGGCAGCCTGGCCATCACCGTGGCGGCATCAGGGAGATCGTTCAGGTACACATAGTCCCGCTTAAACGTCTTCACGAAGGCCTCCGCCATGCCGTTACTCTGAGGGCTTCTCACCGGTGTGGTACACACCACAAAGCCCAGAGAGGACGCGAAGGTCCGCGTTTCTTTGGCAATGTAGCAGCTGCCATTGTCTGTCAGCCACTCCAGCGGATGAGGCACCCTCTCTGACTGGCCGAACCGGTATTCCAGGCTTTCCAGCAGTAGGTCCTGAATCATCTCACCGGTGATGCCACCAGTGGTCGCTACATAGCGCATCAGCTCGCGATCACAGCAGTCCAGGCTGAAGGCTACACGGACAACCTCCTTGTTCCAGCAGCGGATCTCAAAGCCATCCGAGCACCAGCGAAGGTCCGGCTTCAACGTAATAACCTGGCCATTGTGGCAGCGCTCTTGAGGTCGCCCTGTATACCGGGGTAACAGCAGCCCATCCTGCTTCATCAGTCGGTACACGCGCTTGTGGTTTACTCGCTCATCGTTGGCTGCGAGCAACCGATTCAGTCGAGCCGTGATCCTTCGATAGCCATTGGCCGCACGGGCCTCGCACAGCTCGCGGATAAACGGTAAATGCCGGTCATCGTCCTGTTTGCTGTATCTCGGGCTTCGGCCTTTCTGGCGACCATGAAGGCGATCCAGAAGATTGGAGCGCGACACCTTCAGCACTTCCGCAACCCGCTTCAGAGGGTATCGTCCGGTGGCAGCAACGGCATGCGCGAGATCAACTTTTTTGACTGAGCCACCTCCAGGGCTTCCCGGAGTATTTCAGCTTCCATCGTCTTGCGGCCCAACATCCGCTCCAGCTCCCGAACCTTCTTGTTCAGGGCTTTCACCTCGGATGCGCTTACAACCTCATCACCGGATTCAATCGCGGACATGCCACCGTCTTTCATCAGCTTCTTCCAACGGAACAACAGACTTGCTGATATACCATGACGCCGGGCGACAAGCGATACCGACATGCCTGGCTGCTCACACTCTGCAACCATGAATGCTTTCTCCTGCGCGGAATACCGGCGACGGCGCTGCACTCCGGTTATGACTTCGATTCTCTCCACCTTGGACACTCCTTTGCACTAGGTCTATGCCTAGGCCTTTGCTTCTACCAAGGTGTCCGGTTTAAATGGGGGCTACTACACGGCATGAACTGCTTAGCCGCGTCGAATCCCGTATCAGGGAGCAACACCGCAAATTCGTCGCCACCAATGCGTGCTGGGAAGTCGCCGCTACGAAGGCCAGACTTGAGGGCATCCCCCACGTCTTTGAGCACTTTATCGCCCTCTGCGTGCCCGTAGTCATCGTTGATCGGCTTGAAGTTATCTAAATCAATACTGATTAGCGTGAAATGTCGGCCATAGCGGGAAAGACGCTCGATCGAGCGTTCAAGCTCTGCTCGAAAACTGCGTATGTTAGCAATTGATGTAAGGGGATCTGTCCGGGCCAGCATGCGTTCTTGATCTAGTTCATTCCGTAACCCAGTTACGAGGTATCGCTGTTCGGACACATCCTGACAAATCGCCAGGGTGTAACTTCCGGACGCCAAGGTAATCTGCCTTAAAATAATAACAATCGCGAAGTGCGTCCCATCGCCTCGCACAGCTTCCAGTGCAGAATTTGCAATCCGTGTCTCTTTCTCTGGAGAGGCGTGGAAGCGGGCCATCTTATTATCATGGCCATCGCGCTTCTCCACTGGAATAAGCTCCCCAACATGGTTTGCATGGAAGCCATCTCCGCTGGACTTGAAAACCCGCCTGGCCATTTCGTTCGCAATAAGAATTTCACCGCTATCGCCAACCACGAGGGCAGCTTCAGGAAGGGTGTTCAGGAACCAGTTGTAATCGGAGAGACAAGGCAGATTTTCAGTATTCACAAAGTGGGACTCAAAGGTGATAAACCCAACACTAAACAAAGTCGACCGGGAAGAAGTAACTAGTATATCGACTTGAGTCCAAATCTTGGTCAATCATTGGACATGTTTGACAGGAATTTACGAGCACCGTTCGTTCTAGTTCCGTAAGGAAGCAACCCTAAAATTGCTGAGTCATGTCCAATTTAGGGCAGCCGTAACCGGACAAAATCCAGGTAGTTGTTCAGGCACATCTGCGCGAGTAAAGTGTGAAATCGAGGGCATAGGGCAGCGGTCACTTTGGTAGTTTTGCGACGATCTCAACCGGACAACCCTGTGCCCAGATTCGGCCTCAATCGTGTAACTATCGGTATTAAATGAACTTTATCGAGGGCGAAGCTTGAAACATAACCGCTTGAACCGCCTCAAATTACAACGATTAACCCCTAGCTAAAGCACCTTGGTACAGTGCACTCCGGAGGCAAAGGTCATAGGTTCGAATCCTATCGGGCGCGCCATTATTTTCAAAGGCTTACGTGAAAACGTAGGCCTTTTTTATTTGTCTGTGTCCAAATTGTGTCCATGGTGTGTCCGCACAAATTCGAAAGGAAATTGAGGCGACCGCATTCTGACCTTTGCACTGAAAGTAACCTAAGCACCTCTTGAAAAGAAGGTTCATTAAGGTCGCTATGGTCGCAAAGCGAACGTTCAGTCGGAGCGCAAAACCATAATCAATTGTTAGAGATTTGCCAACTATTGCTCATTCTCTAACCGGTCCCAAGCATTTAATCAAACTGCTGGCCTGCCCAGAATCGTTGAACCATTAGACCGGTCTGGTTCTAAACAAGTTGAAAATGAGTTCAAGCAGGTGAAGTATCAACAAAATCTGATGCATTCATCGTTTCATATGGTGTCGAATCAACTTGGACTGAAGGGATGCCACCCAATCCATGTTACTAAGACTGTGTGTTTTCACCCTGGTGATTATCGGGGCTGCTTGCAGTGTCCAATCGCAACCCGTGAACGCTCAAGAGAGCGAAGGCCTGACGGTTAATTTAACCAGCGAGGCCATTGAAGCTGCGGTTATCTCTGAGGGGGCTATTTGGCTGAAACTTACACCAAGTGGAAGTAGCCAACTGGCTGCCACAGCAAAGGACAACCTGGGCAGTCAGGTAATGATCCACGTGCTCGGCCATGAGGCTCTTTCAATGATGGTCGTGCAAGATATGGCATCGGAACGATTGGTCATTAGGAACCCATCACCAGAGCTTAAAGCCGTGCTCACATCATTTATCCGGCACAGCAGGACAACTGTTTTACATCCTTGGTGAACGTTTGCGCACAGAGCTTGAGTCCTTCAACCATGGTCAAATAAGGGAACAAGTCATCGCCGATTTCCTGAACGGTCAAACCTGCTCGTAACGCCATCACTGCCGTTTGGATAATTTCACCGCCTTCCGCTGCGACAATCTGCACCCCAAGCAAACGGCCTGAGTTGCGCTCTGCCACCATTTTAATAAATCCTTGGGTGTCAAAGTTTACTAGCGCACGCGGCACGTTTTCCAAGTCGAGCAGCCTGGTGTCCACGCTATAACCCCGAGCAACTGCTTCGGCTTCAGAGAGGCCAACGGTGGCGACTTGAGGATCGGTAAACATGACCCCGGGCATGGCACTGAGGTCGAGTTTGGCCTCGCCTTCCGTCATGTTGATGGCGGCCCGGCTGCCCCCGGCAGCGGCCACATAGACAAACTGCGGTTGATTGGTGCAGTCTCCGGCAGCGTATATTCCGGGGACCGTGGTTTGCAGATGCTCATCCACCTGAATTGCGTCGCGTGAGGTTTCCACGCCAATGCTCGCCAGGTTCAGGTCCTCGGTATTGGGAGTTCGACCGGTCGCCACCAGCAGTTGATCGGCTCGCAAGGTGCCGGCAGGCGTCTCGACGATGAACTCGTTGTCGCTATAGTCCACGTTGCTGGGCAGGGTCTGGCTAAGCACCTCAATACCTTCGCGCTTGAACGCTGCATCCATAGCTTCCCCGATTGCGGGGTCCTCACTGGACAACAAACGGCTCCGGGCCAAAACGGTAACCTTGCTGGCCAGTCTGGCGAATGCCTGAGCCAATTCCAGGGCAACGAAACCGGCACCAATCACGATCAGCCGTTTGGGAACGGTATCCAGCGCCAAGGCACTGGTTGATGTCAGGTAAGGAGTGTCTGCCAGCCCCGTTATTGGCGGTTCTGCCGGTCTGGCTCCGGTTCCAATAAAGGCGCGATCAAAATGAACCGGTTTTTCACCACCCTCAGCCAACGTGACTAACAGGCTATTGGTGTCGAGAAACCGGGCCTCACCGTTCAGGACTGTGATGTCCTTGTGTTCTCGAAGTATCTTTTCGTACTTGGTGTCACGCAGCTCCTCCACTCGTGCCAGCTGTTGCTGAAGCAGTTTCGCTCGGTCTACCTCAGGAGCCGCAGCACTGATGCCCGCGTCAAAAGGGCTTTCTTTTCGAAGATGCGCGATATGTGCTGCACGAATCATAATCTTCGAGGGCACGCAGCCAACATTTACGCAGGTGCCGCCGACGGTCCCACGTTCGATCAGGGTGACGCGGGCACCGCGCTCTGTTGCCTTCAAGGCAGCCGCCATGGCGGCTCCGCCACTGCCGATTACAGCAATATGCAGTTTTTGGTCATTTTTCACTCGGGAAACTCCTTGGAGCTTTGGAATTGCTCTCGTAGCTGGCGTCATAGTGTTTTTTCCGCCAGAACGCATAGACCGTAAGGCCGATGAATACCGCCAGTGCCGGAAGAAGCACATAGTCGAGATAGCCCGTCAGGGCGGCCAGTCCCACGGTGGACATAAGAATGACCAGAATCGGTGTGAAGCAGCATAGTGCAACCAGAATAGTCCCTACTATGCCAACTCTGAGCAGGTTCTTCGGATTCTTCATTGCCCCTCCGGGGTCGCCTCTGAGGCCGTGGGAGTGGAGGGGTAACCAGCGTCGCTCGTGGCCTCGGTGAGCGCCTCTATGGAAGTGAGCGCATCGTCAAAGGTGACGACGGCTTCTCGATCAGGGTAGCTCACGGAAACTTGCGACACCCCTTCCACCTTACTTAAGGCCAGCTTGACGGTGATCGGACACGCAGAACAGGTCATGTCAGGCACCGAGAGAGTCACTTTTTGAGACGCAGCCCAGGTGGACATGCTGAGCAAAGTGAGGAACATGGCAAGTACAAGCTGTTTACGCATGAGGAAAATCTCCGTTTAGTAGAATAGGGGCAAAATGTAAGGGAACACTAAAGCGACCAGTACCAGAGCCGTAACTACCCAAAAGATCACCTTATAGGTCTTTCGGACTTGAGGGATCGCACACGTTTCACCGGGTGAGCATTGCTCTACAGGGCGATAGATTCGTCGCCAGGCGAGGTACATGGCGACGATGGCCGCGCCAATGAACAGCGGTCGATAGGGCTCCAAAGATGTCAGATTGCCGATCCAGGCACCGGAAACGCCCAGAGTGATAAGTACCAATGGCCCGAGACAGCAAGCCGAGGCGAGAATTCCAGCAATCCCCCCGACAGCGAGAGAAGCACCTCCGGATTTAGATTTGAATTTCGACATGACGTTTACACCTGTTGCCCATGGACTTGATGAGATAAGGTTACTTCCGTAGTCAACTACGGAGTCAAGCAGCATGTCGGTTAAAGCCAATTCAATGACTATTGGCGGCTTGGCCAGGGCGGCCAACGTAAATGTAGAGACGATCCGCTATTACCAGCGGCGTGGTCTGTTATCGGAACCCAAGCGGCCTCCGGGTGGCATTCGACGCTACGGTTTCGCCGATATTGATCGGTTGACCTTTGTGAAAACGGCGCAGCACCTGGGTTTCAGTCTCGATGAGATAAGCGACCTCCTACGGCTGGAAGATGGCACCCACTGTGAGGAAGCCAGTGCGCTCGCCGAGCACAAGCTGAAGGATGTGCGTGAAAAGATCGAAAGGCTGGTCAAAATTGAGATGGCTCTGAGCGATATGGTCAGTCAATGCCACGCACAGCCGGACAGCATCGCGTGCCCGCTCATTGCTTCGTTACATGAGGGAGGTATTGGGACAAGAGGCCAAAAGGGTTAGCTTCTGAACCAATCAACCTCTTGGGTTCTACCCGGTTTCCAAGGACGGCTTTAAAACGTCCGTGGACTTACCCCGGTGCAGTAATTGAAAACCAGAAAGACCTTTTCAGCGCGCGGCTCAAGATGGGATCACCGGACGTATACCGCTTTTTGGTCAATTCGATTGTTTCTGAATGTCCGCTTTTGTTTAGGTGGCGCATGGGATGCAAGATGGTCGCAAAGCGAACGTTCAGGCAAATAGATTTTGGAATATGCGCAGTAGACGGGTAGGCACTCTGCGAATGATCGTGATAACCGGTAAAGACGTGATAGCAAGGTGCCAGGCCGAATCTTGGCACCTTGCTATCGGCGTTACTCACCAAGAGTTCGCTGTTTCCAGAGATAAAAGAGCACAGGAATCACCAGCAGCGCCAGAATGACAGCGGAAATCATACCGCCCACCATAGGTGCCGCAATCCGGCCCATCACCTCCGACCCTGTACCGGTGCCAATCATAATGGGCACAAGCCCCCCGATAATGGCGGCCGCCGTCATCATGATTGGCCGAACCCGCATACCGGCACCGTGTAGTACGGCATGGCGGAGGGTTTCTCGCCTTGGCGTCAGCCCTTTGTCATCACACGTTTCCAGCATTGCGTTATAAGCCTGATTCAAATACACCAGCATGATCACCCCAATCTCTACCGCAACGCCGGCCAGCGCAATGAAACCGACACCGACGGCTACCGAAAAATTATAACCAAGCAGATACATCAGCCAGATAGCACCGATCATCGCAAACGGTAGCGTGCCCATAATAATCCCCACTTCGGCAAAACGGCGGAAGTTAAGAAACAGCAGGATGACGATGATGGCCAGCGTTAACGGCACCACATAGGTCAGTTTTTCCTTCGCACGGAGCATGTACTCATACTGACCAGACCAGTTGATTGAATAACCGGGAGGTAGATCCAGCTCTTCACTCACGGTAACCATGGCCTGTTCAACATAGGTGCCTACGTCGACACCCTCAATATCCACAAAGGTCCAGCCGTTCAGGCGGGCATTCTCACTCTTAATGGCCGGCGGGCCATCCTCCACGCCGATCTCCGCCACATCTGCCAGGGCAATGCGCTGGCCGGATGCGGTCACGATGGGCAGTTGCTCCAGCTTCTCGGGCGAATCCCGGTAATCTTCCGGGTAGCGCAGATTAATTGGGTAGCGCTCAAGCCCCTCGATGGTTCTGGAAACGTTGATGCCACCAATAGCGGAGGCCACTACCTGCTGAACATCTGCGATATTCAGCCCATAACGAGCGGCACGCTCACGATCAATATCCACCTTGATGTAGCGACCCCCGGCGACTCGCTCAGAGTAAACGGAGGCTGTACCGGGGATGTCGACCATGACTTCCTCAAGGCGTTTACCGATGTTCTGAATGACGGTAAGGTCCGGACCGGCAATCTTGATGCCCACCGGCGTTTTAATACCCGTTGCCAGCATATCGATGCGCGTGATGATCGGCATAACCCAGGCATTGGTTACCCCCGGGAACCGAATCAGAGTATTGAGCTCCTGCTTC
Organism: Marinobacter sp. CH_CUG1437-1; assembly: GCF_037029655.1. Classification (NCBI taxonomy): domain Bacteria; kingdom Pseudomonadati; phylum Pseudomonadota; class Gammaproteobacteria; order Pseudomonadales; family Marinobacteraceae; genus Marinobacter; species Marinobacter sp. CH_CUG1437-1. Next base: position 116,679 of record NZ_JAYMEW010000002.1, read on the forward strand.
AGCTTTTCGGTGGTCATGCCTTCCCGCCATTGATCCCTCGGCTTGAGCTGGATGAAGGTCTCGATCATCGTCAATGGCGCCGGATCGGTAGCGGTATCCGCCCGCCCCACTTTGCCGAACACGGTTTCGACTTCGGGTACGGTGGCAATCAGCTTGTCCGTTTGCTGCAACAGTTCCCGAGCCTTACCAATGGAGATGCCCGGGTAGGTGGTGGGCATGTACATCAGGTCGCCTTCATCCAGTGGCGGGATGAATTCACTGCCGATTTTGGTGGCTGGCCAAAGGCCCACAGCCAATACCAGCAACGCAGCAATAACCGTCGTTTTCGGGAAGCGTAACACCAGCTTCAGAACCGGCATATAAACGCCAACCAGCAGGCGGTTCACGGGGTTCTTGTGCTCCGGCAGCACCTTGCCGCGAATGAAATAGCCCATCAGCACCGGCACCAGCGTCACCGCCAGGGCCGCACTCGCCGCCATGGCGTAGGTTTTGGTGAACGCCAGGGGAGAAAACATCCGCCCTTCCTGCGCCTCCAGGGCAAACACCGGCACAAAACTGACGGTAATGATCAGGAGCGAGAAAAACAGCGCGGGCCCGACCTCAGAGGCTGACCGTGCAACGACTTCCCATCGGTTCTCAGACGTTAACGGGGTTCGCTCCATGTGTTTGTGCATGTTCTCGATCATTACAATAGCACCATCAATCATGGCGCCGATAGCGATGGCAATCCCCCCGAGTGACATGATGTTGGCATTGATGCCTTGCCAGTGCATGACGATAAAGGCAGCCAGAATACCCACCGGAAGGCTGAGAATCGCCACCAGCGACGAGCGCACGTGGAACAGGAAGACGATGCACACCAGGCCCACCACCAGAAACTCTTCAAGCAGCTTGAAGCCGAGATTATTGACCGCCCGCTCAATCAGACCAGAGCGATCGTAAACCGTCACCACCTCGACGCCTTCAGGCAAACTGGATTTCAGGTCTTCCAGTTTCGCCTTCACGCCATTAATGGTTGCCTGAGCGTTCTCACCAAAGCGCATCACCACAACACCGCCGACGGTTTCACCTTCCCCATTCAGTTCGGCAACCCCACGCCGCATCTGCGGGCCAACTTCAACGGTGGCCACATCTTTCAGCAATATGGGGGTACCGTTGTCATTGAGTCCTAATGGAATCGACAGAAGATCCTCACGGGACTTTATATAGCCAGACGTGCGCACCATGTATTCCGCCTCGGCCATCTCGATGACGGAGGCGCCCACTTCCTGGTTGCCTCTCTTGATGGCGTTCTGGATGTGAGCCAGAGGAATTCCCAGCGCCCTGAGTTTTTCCGGGCTGACCTTGACCTGGTACTGCTTCACCATACCGCCTAGCGCAGCCACCTCAGAGACACCCGGCACCGTTTGCAGTTCGTACTTCAGGAACCAGTCCTGCAGGCTGCGCAACTGGCTTAGGTCCTGGTTCCCAGTGCGGTCTACCAGCGCATACAGGTAAACCCAGCCAACTCCGGTAGCGTCTGGCCCGAGCTGAGGCCTTGCAGAGTCTGGAAGGCTGGGCGCAACCTGGGACAGGTATTCCAGTACCCGGGAGCGGGCCCAGTACATGTCGGTGTCTTCATCGAAGATCACGTAAACATAGGAGTCACCGAAGAACGAGTATCCCCTGACCGTTTTCGCGCCCGGTACCGAGAGCATGGCTGTCGTCATCGGGTAGGTCACTTGGTCTTCCACCACCTGCGGCGCCTGGCCCGGGAAACTGGTTTTGATAATGACCTGCACATCGGACAGATCCGGCAGAGCATCCACCGGCGTTTGTTTCAGCGAATAAAGGCCGAGCCCTGTGATAAGCAACGTCGCCAGCAACACCAGGAAGCGGTTACGAATAGACCAGTGAATAATAGCGGCAATCATGACTCGCCCCCGCCATGGCTCATGGTGCTGTGATCCATGCCTTCATGATCCATCCCCTGCTCATCCATATCCTGAGGGGATGACATCCGTTGGAAGTCCGAGGTTTTGCTGGATTCCGAATCGATCAGGAACTGGGCGGATGTGACCACCGTGTCGCCTGGCGAGAGGCCATTGAGTATTTCCGCATACTTGTCGCCGACGCGCCCAACGGTCACGTTAACCGACTTGAAGGCGCCCTCTTCCATCGCCAGAACCAGTCGGTCGCTCTGTCCGGTGCGGATGACCGACTCCCGTGGCACCAGAAACTGCCGCTGTCCCCGTTCGCCCTGAACATCCAGGCGAGCGAACATGCCTGGCATCAGGACACCATCATCGTTATCAAAGCGCATCCGCACTTGCGCCGTTCGGGTTTTCGGGTTCACTTCGGGGTAGACGTAATCCACGTTTCCGCGCCACTCGCGACCGGGCATGTAATCCAGTGTCATCTGCACCCGGTTACCAGCCTCTACGGCGGAAAGCTGGCTTTCAAACACTTCGCCGATCACCCAGACCTCATCCAGCGCGGCAATCGATAAAACCCGGTTTCCGGGCTTGATGAACATACCCTCACGAACATTCAGATTCTCGATCACCCCGGAACCCGGAGCGTAAACCGTCATGGTTCTCTGCACTTCGCGGTTTTGGCGCAGTTGGCCGATCAGACCAGCCGGTACGTTCAGCGCCAACAATCGCTCGGTAGCAGCATCAACCAGTCTCTGATTGCCACGGTTCATCGCGAGAAGCAGTTCTTCCTGCGCATTCACAAGGGTGGGCGAGTAAAGCGTGTACAAAGGCTTGCCTTGCTCAACAGGCTCGCCCTCGGCTTTGACATAAAGCGCTTCGATCCAGCCTTCAACACGAGGGTGCACATGGGCCATCTCGTCTTCGTTGTACTGCACGTAGCCTACGGTAGTAATGTTGTTAGGCAGGCGCCCCTGAATCACCGGCTCCGTTCGAACCCCAAGGTTGTTGACGACCGTTGGTGAAATTCGGACCGTGCCGGCTGGATCCTCAGCTGACCCACCCTCCTCGTATACCGGGATTAGATCCATCCCCATCGGGGATTTTCCGGGTTTGTCACTTTTGAAATTGGGGTCCATCGGGGCTACCCAATGCAGCGGCTCCTTTTGGCCAGAAGCAGTCATTTCAGCTGCAGGCGTCGAAGTCGCGCCAGTGTCAAGCCAGTACGTGGCCCCTGCACCGGCGAGGCCGCCGAGCAATACAAAGCCCAAAGGGCGAGCAAAATTAGCCATGATGGTCAGTCCTGGTAACGATTCAGTGAAAAGGAAGGTATGTCGGAAGTGTCGGACGTCAGATAACGGAAACTCGCCAGATTCTTGGCCCGCTCGGCCATCATCTGTATCAATTCAACCTGGGTATTAAGCTCTGCAATTCGCGCTCGTACCGCTTCGGCGAAGTCGCCGTCATCGTTGTTGTAAGCAGTCAATGCTGCGCTTGCCTGCGCCTCCATTTGCGGCAGCAGGGTCTGTTCATAGAGCTCTATGCGGTCATCCAGTCGTTCGATCCGGGCCACGGCCGCACGGGCTTTGGCCTGAAGTCCCCGGATCTGCAAAATACGTTCTGTTTTTGCCGCCTCCAGTCGCGCCACTGATGCATTCAGTTTTCGATCCTGCCGGTTGCCTGTAAAGATCGGGAGATCAAAGCCAATGCCTACAGAAAACAGGTCGGCCCTGTCCTGACCGTTTGGTGCCCGCTCCCTGTATCCATATTGTGCAGATACTGACCATTCCGGCTTGTAGGCCTGGCGAGCCAGGTCAACGTCAACACTCTGGGCATCAATCAACTGATCAGTCGCGCGGATTGACGGATGACGGATCAGTGCCTCTGCGGATGTTTCAGCCCAGCCCAGAGGAAACACTCTCAGCAACTCGTTGGGTACATCTTTACTGACAGCCAGCTTGGCTTGGTCCGGGCCTATCCACTCTGCCAGCGCCTCGCGGTTCGATGCCTGTTGCAAATGCAGCACCGTCAGCCGGTCCTCAAGTCGCGTCAGTTCCAGCGAGGCACGGATTACATCCTGCTGCCTGGAACCTATGCTTGCTGAGGTATACCCGGCCTCGGCGACATCCTCTAACTGCTGAAACAGAGCACGATTATCTTCAATCAGTTCGATGCTTTGCTGGGTTCGCCAGACCTCAAGCCAGAGATGCGCTACCGATTCCATGACCTGCGCCCGGCGGTTCTCGCGCCGAAAAGGCTGAACGCCTGCCATTTCCTGCTTTTTTTCACTGGCCAGCTGACGGCTATCACCTCGCGGAATTTGCTGGGTAAATCCAATGGTGGCCTGAGTCATTGCCTCCTGTCCGGTATCGAAAGTATCCGTGGGCAAATTCGCGGCACCAAGCGTCATCCGGGGGTCCGGGAGTGCCCCATCGGCAACAGCTTCTTCCAACAGCGCATCTTGCATCTGCACACTCTGACGCAGCCACGGATCGTTCTCGATGGCCGCATCAATCGCGCCGGTTAACTCAAGTCTGGTTGCCGTCCAAGCGGGCAAACTGGTCAAAACCAGAGCACCGAGAAAGGCCGGCTTTATAAGGTGAGGAAGAAATGACAACGTTATATCTCCATTGAAATGTTTCTGAATCGCAATCTTATAGCGCTTATCTGAAACCAAACTGAATTGCAGAACGAAAATGCACAATTTGATTTATATCAAGATACTGTTATTCCTGAAAAAAATTACTTTATTTTAAATTTTCTTGTTTCTTTCAGGATCAATTCAGAAACCGATGTTTTAATTAAATCACCAACCAACTAGGAGGTGTAAAAATGAAAAATTTACTTATATTTGCAGCAGCAGTTACTGTTTCAACGTCCGTACTCGCCGGAAACATGTCAGACAGTAAGGACATGAAGGCCATGCACAGCCAAATGATGGACAAATCATCCATTGAAGAAATACTTAAGAATGAAGAGATGCAGCGCTTACACAGAGACATGACACGTAATGCGATGTCCGAAGGGGGCTTTGAGGCTCGCGTGCAAATGATGACGGAAGAAGGCCGGGCTTATCACAAAGCTCTGAAACAAAGGCAAAAAAATACCGCAGGGTAATCCCTGCGGTAAAGTCAACTCGTGGAGACGCAAGCGTCGGCTGGCTCGGGCTTCGAGCAGTCGACGTCCTGATCACGCTCAAGTAAATCACAGAAAACTGAAACTGAACTGAATTTATTGAACGGTTTAAGGCAATTAAGGAGAGCATCATGAAAAAAATCATTATCGCTGCCGCAGCTGCCACTTTATTTTCTACCATGGCCACTGCCAATTCAGGATTGGCCGATCGGATTAATGAAGCGCGCACTTACCCGAACAAAACAGTCGACACGAAAACCAGAATGATGACCTGTATGAAATACATGCAATCTCAAAAAGATATGAAGGGGTCAAATATCAATCAACAAGAAATAAGATCAGGTAGAAATGCACATCACAATCATACTTAAATAATTCCAGAACGTCAGAGCAAAATCAGTAGTCGACTGTCTCTTAGAACGACAGTCGACTATTTATTCAATTTTTAACATCCAGAAGATACTTTATTTCACTTCCACGGCGCTTCTTCATTTGGCTCTCAGAGTCAACCATCCAAGAAACATCCATTTGACAACCAGGACCGTTATCAGTGGCAAGAAAACCCATTGTGCAAGAGGAAGTACCCCTGTGCCTGTCCATGTGACTACCGACAATAACTCGCTATAATTCCATCTTAAACCTGCCGAACCATCCAGGCCTCCAGGTCCAGAATTCGGTTTCGATACGCATGGTGAAACGGCCGTGGTTGCTGTCCGACCACAGGGTGGCCTCCATCCCCTCAATCAATGATTCCGCCGAGGGCGCACCACCCAGCGCATTGCCCGGAAAAACACTTAGAAAAGCCACCACCCATAAGCATTTCATACACTGGCTCCTTGAGTTAATCGTCTGATTACCCAGAGAAATCAGAGCCCACTCCTTTCAGACCACGCCTCATAGATCCGCTTGTCCCATTTGCTCTGGAAATAGGCGATAGCGGCTTTTTGATCGTCCCTGGAGAGCTCGTCTGCGAAGGCCGGCATTTTCCCACCCATGGGGGCGCCACCTTGACTAATTGTACCCATCAGCGTGTCGAAGGAATGGTGCCAGGCATGGCCTGTTCCGTTGAGCGGTGGCGGCGGGTAAGAGCCATCCTTCAGAGCCTTTTTCCAATTGAAAGCGCCTTGGGCATTGCCGCCATGGCAGCTTGCGCAGTTGTCGTCGAACACCACTGCGCCGCGCTCGACCTCAGCCTGTGTGTACCAGCGGTCATCCACCGCCTGTTTACCGCAGCCGCTGATCAGTGCGACTGCAAGAACGCCTACTGAGATAGTTGCCCCATGCATCATTCTTGTTCCTCGATTTCCTTGCGCCTCAAATTCCTCAATTGCGGAATAAAACGGGGAGTTCTGGCTGCATAGGCCCGCCAATCGGAGCCGAACGCTTTTTCTGTTTCACGCTCCTCGTGAATAGACAGGCGCGAGTACATCCACACCAGCACCGGGAACATGGCCAGCGTCAGCAGAGTTGGCCACTGCAGCAGAAAACCGAACATGATGAGCACGAAGCCGGAATACTGGGGGTGGCGAACGTGGGCATACAGGCCGGTTGTGGCCAACTGCCCTGCCTTTTGCGCGGCATACAGGGTACGCCAGCCAGCCGCAATCAGATAAAACCCGAGGCCAATAAACACTGTGCTCAAGAGATGAAACGGCCCAAAGTGTGGGGAACCCTTCCAACCAAACAGCATTTCCAGCAAGTGGCCACTGTCGTGAGCCAACCAGTTCACGTCGGGATACTGGCTCTGCAGCCAGCCGGAGAGGAAGTAGAGCGTCAGCGGGAACCCGTACATCTCGGTGAACAGTGCCACCAGAAACGCGCTGAAGGCACCAAACGAACGCCAGTCCCGGCGGGTCTGCGGTTTGAAAAAACTGAAGGCGAAGAATATGAAAATCGCCGAATTCAGCACCACTAGGCTCCAAAGGCCATAATCCGATGCACCATCAGTCATCACGCTGCTCTCCACTCTTTCCCGGTTTCTCTGCCTGGTGGTTATGTCCTCCATGTCCTCCGTGCCCTCCGTGCATAAAAATATGGATCAGCGGACAAGCAAGCAGTATCAGCCAGGGCAAGGCGCCAAGCAGATGAACCTTGTGTTCTCCCCAGAGTAGAACCAGTGCGATAACGGCAAACATTGCCAAGGTAATTTTAAAGCGTCGATCCATGAGCGGTTCCTTTGCGAAAAAGCCAGTGTCAGAACAGGGTACTAATGGGCCTCAAGGGATATCTGATGGCCTATGCCGCTCAGCGCGATCTCATCAACCACATCGAGGGATTCCGGGTCGAGCACCCAAAGCTTGTTCTCTGCCCGACTGGTCACCAGTAGCTGGCCATCGTAGGGAGAGACCGCAAGATGATAGGGCGCAGGAGCCAGCGGCCTGGTGTGGCGGGCGCCGCTGGCTAGCTCAATCCGGACCACCTGGTTGCCGCCCTGGCTGGTGGCATAGAGGGTCTGGCCATCTGCGCTCAAGCCAACGCCATGGGGCGCCTCCCCAACCTCGTACCGGTTCGCCACCGCGCCTTTGGCAAGCTCAAGGACAAGAACCTGGCCGGATGCAGCATCATTCACGTAGAGCCGCTGGTTGCCGGGGGCAAGCACCATATGCTCTGGGTTGCCGCCAACTCGCAAATTGCGCTCGACGAACCAGTGCTCGGTATCCACTTCGCTGACCGTGCCATTACCGGTATTGCTGACCAGAAGGGATTGGCCGTCGTCGGTTTGCACCAGATAGTTGGGGGCCGGCCCCGTCGCCACAGTTTTGACCAACTGACCGGAATCCAGATCCACAACGCTGATACTGCCACTAGCAGGATGCGTGGAAACGGCATAGCGACCGTTGGAAGTCACCAGCACATGGTGCACCGGCCCCGGCACTTCCAGTTTGCGGTCAATCGTCTTTGTGGCCGTGTTCACCAAATAGAGCAGCCCGGTACTCCCTGCTTCCAATTCAGTAGACTTCCCGCCCCCATGATGAGCGGCGTGTTCATCTTCTGAAACGCCTTCGGGGCGACTAACCGGCTCCTGACGATCATGCGCCGACAAACTACCCACCACCAGATGCCGGCCATCCGGGGTCAGTGCCGAACCGTGGGTATTCAGTGTGCCGCCAATGGACGACGTCACCTTGCGGTTTTCCAGATCAATAACGCCGACGGCATCCGCTGTGCCCATGGGAACAAATGCCCGGTTTGTGTCTGCGGCCACCATCAGCGAAAAACTCATAGCGACACTGGCCGTAATTCCAGCAATCCACTTCTTGCGCAACGAATGTTTCATAGCGTGCCCTTTTTGGTCAGAGGGTTTCAGTAAGATTTCCTCGCCCGGTAAGCAAGATCCCGAACAGGCATGGTCATTACTTGGCAGTCCATCACACCAAGCTGAAACAGGCCTGAAAACAGTTGCGAAACATGCATCCGTTTGACCAGAATCAAGGTGGAACGATTCACAATAACCTTGGACGACCAATGCAAGACGTGCCCCAGGAAAACCAGCGAACAACCAAAACCCAAGCCGACCAGCTCAACCGGCAGTGTTACTGCATCACCCTTGACCGAAAAGCGCTCACTGACAGCCTCCGGAAGCAGTTTTCAGACACTGGGAACGAGGCGCCGGCCACTCCCGAGATCCATCATCTCTTTTCAAACACGCCGGTTTTTGTTCCCCAGGCTGACATCGCGACGATGGAGCGGATCGTTCAGGCGATCGAATCCGCAGCCGAGCTTCCGCCCTATAAGGAAAGAGCTCTGTCCTGGGCGCCGGACATCGCCGGATTTGATCCAGGCCCCATCGGGGCCTTCATGGGCTACGACTTTCACCTGGGCCCAGACGGCCCTCAGCTAATCGAAATCAACACCAACGCCGGCGGCGCATTTCTGAACACGCTGCTGGCCCGAGCTCAACACCGATGCTGTGACCCATCCCAGCAAACCGCTGACACCAACCGAGCACTGAATGGGTTCGAGGACGCGGCATTTGCCATGTTTAAACAGGAGTGGCAAAGGCAAGGTCGCAACTCAACGCCTCGTCGCCTGGCCATCGTGGACGATGCGCCAAAGTCCCAGTTTATGTTCCCGGAATTCCAGCTGGCCCAACAGTTATTCCAGGCCAGAGGCATAGAGACCTTGATTCTCGACCCATCGGAGCTTGAGTATCTCGATGGCGCCTTAAGCGCCTACGGCATGCCTATCGACATGGTGTACAACCGGCTGGTGGATTTTGCCTTGGAGGCCCCGGCTCTTGGGGCACTGAGGCACGCCTACCTCGACGGCGCGGCGGTCGTAACGCCCAATCCCCGCGCCCATGCGCTTATGGCCGACAAACGGAACCTGACCCTGCTATCTGATGCCCATACCCTGCGCGACTGGGGACTTAGTGAAGCCGAGGCAGGATATCTGGACAGAGCCGTACCGAAGACCTTGCTGGTTTCAGCAAGTGATGAGGCGGAGTTGTGGAACAACCGGCGTAAACTGTTTTTCAAACCGGTGGCGGGCCATGGCAGCAAGGGTGTCTACCGGGGCGAAAAGCTGACCCGCCGCGTTTTCGAAGAGATCCTGAAGGGTGATTACATTGCGCAGAACTTCGTTCCGGCCGGAGAACGCACCCTGAGAGTGGATGGCACGGTCACCACCAGAAAGGTCGATATCCGTTTGTACACCTATGCCGGGCAACATCTGCTTGCCGCTGCCCGTGTGTACCAGGGCCAGGCCACCAACTTTCGAACGCCGGGAGGTGGCTTTGCGCCCGTCTTTGAGGTGTGAAGGTGAGCCTCAATTGGAAACATTCAAAGGGATTAAGCCGTCAGCAAAAGTGCTCGGATCTCATAGATCCTGCATTCGGCCAACCTGACGAGCCAGTCTCATCGACTCATTTTCCTCCATCGCCAAAAGAGATTCGAACAGCTCTTTTGCTTCTGGAATTTCGGCTTTTCCAATCAGCGTTTTGTAGAGATCAATAATCTGATCATGAAAGTCGAACACTTCCCGGCAGATACCATCAAAATCAAGCTTCGCGTAAGGCTCGTCGCAGGTTCGATGAGTTTTGATCGGATTATGGGACAGGTAGTCGTACACCCGAGTTTCCAGTGCCTTCTTATCCCCTTGGTGCTCAAACTCGTTCACGATCCGCTCTATTTCCGATTCATGATCTGCCAGATAATCCAAAAGCGCACGGGCCCGTTCTTCCTCGTGCTTTGTTGCGCAATGGGACAGACAGCTCGCCAGATGTGAGTGCAGATCGCGCGTCCAGTCGATCAGTTGTCCAAAAGTCTTTATATCCATATCTTTTTTCCTTTTTTCTTCTCCACAATATGACTGACATCAAATAGGTATCCCGTCGTCAAATGAGGAGTCCTATTTGCATTTCCAGTGTTCAGTTGGGCTATGCGCTCGCCTGGCTAATTCGCTAATCCATTGCAAACCGCAGGCACTGCAGCAAATCGACGCCTCTACCGGCTTCAGATCGATTCCACAACCTCAGAGAGCATATCCCTGACCTTCCCGGCAACCTGCTTGAGCTCGTCATTATCGATGGCGCTCATGGAAGCCAATGGATCCACTGCACTTACCTCAATGCCCTCCGAAACCTCACGAAGAATAACGTTGCAAGGCAGCATGGCACCCACGCGAGGCTCCACACCGATGGCTTCCCACGCCATGCCAGGATTGCAGGCCCCGAGAATCCGATAGGCCTGCATATCCTTGTCCAGCTTTTTCTTCATGGTGGCTTTGACATCAATTTCTGTCAGCACACCGAAGCCGTGATCAGTGAGGGCCTGACGCGCTCTTCTGTCCACGTCCTCGAAATCGACATCTTTGATAACTCGATCGATTGTGTATGACATAGCTACCTCCAATGATTCAGAAGTTCATTACTTTGACCCGAGTTTCACCACCCTCAAACGCAGCGCATTCACAATCACGCTGACCGAGGACAGCGACATGGCGGCCGCTGCAAAAATGGGCGACAGCAGTATCCCGAAAAACGGGTACAAAACCCCTGCCGCTATCGGAACACCGGCGGAGTTGTAAACGAAGGCGAAAAACAGGTTCTGACGGATATTGCGCATGGTCGCCAGAGACAAACGGCGCGCCTCGACAATGCCCATCAGGTCGCCGCGCAGCAGCGTAATGCCGGCGCTTTCGATGGCGACATCGGTCCCGGTGCCCATGGCCACACCGACATCCGCCGTTGCCAGTGCAGGCGCATCGTTTACGCCGTCACCCGCCATCACGACAACACGGCCTTCGTCTTTCAGGCGCTGGACGATCTTGCCCTTATCTTCCGGCAGGACTTCCGCTTCCACTTCATCGATATGCAGTTTTCGGGCAACTGCTTCAGCTGAAGTGCGGTTATCGCCGGTCAGCATGACCACCCGGATGCCGTCTTTTTGCAGCGCGGAAATAGCGGCTTCGGTGGTTTCCTTGACCGGATCGGCAATCGCCAGCAACCCTGCGACGTTTCCGTCGACAGCAGCAAAAATCACGGTAGCACCATCTTTTCGGAGCTGGTCGGCGTCGCCGTCAAATCGCGTGGTGTCAACATTTTCCGACTCCATGAGAAGGCGGTTACCAAGTAGCACCCGCTTGCCGTCTATTCGACCGGTAACCCCTTTACCATTCGGAGAGTCAAAGTCTTCCGCATCCGGAAGCTTCAGGTCCATGCCCTTGGCTTTATCGAGTATGGCGTGAGCCAGTGGGTGCTCACTGCCTTTCTCCAGGCCGCCTGCATAACGCATGAGACTACTGTCATCGAACCCGTTGGCCGCGACAAGCCGGGTGACTTGCGGCTTGCCCTCTGTCAGCGTGCCGGTTTTATCCACCACCACGGTGTCCACCTTCTCCATACGCTCCAAGGCTTCCGCATCGCGAATCAGAACGCCACTTTGAGCACCGCGTCCGACACCCACCATGATGGACATGGGCGTCGCCAAGCCAAGTGCGCAAGGGCAGGCAATGATCAGAACACTGACCGCTGCAATCAGCCCGAACGCCATAGGCGGTGCGGGTCCAAAGAAGGACCAAGCAATAAAGGCGACAATAGCAATCACAATAACTGCCGGCACAAACCAGCCTGCTACCTTGTCAGCCAGCCCCTGGATCGGTGCGCGGCTACGCTGGGCGCTGGCCACCATCTGGACAATCTGGGACAGCATGGTATCGCGGCCAACTTTGTCGGCCCGCATGATGAAGCTGCCCTGCTGGTTTATGCTGCCGCCGATCACCTGGTCGCCGGATTTCTTGCTGACCGCCAGGGGCTCGCCGGTCACCATGGACTCATCCACGTTGGAGCTGCCTTCAAGCACCTCGCCGTCCAGCGGCACCTTGTCACCGGGGCGCACCCGCAGGCGGTCGCCCACCTTGACCTGATCAAGCGACACATCGGATTCGCTGCCATCGTCGTCCAGTTTTCTGGCCGTCGCCGGTGCCAGATCCAGCAGGGCCTTGATGGCACCAGAGGTTTTCTCTCTGGCGCGCAATTCCAGCACCTGCCCCAGCAGCACCAGCACCACGATGACAGCAGCCGCCTCGAAGTAGACGGCGACCGACCCGTCTTCCTGCCGGAAGGCGCCTGGGAAGATCTGCGGCGCCAGGGTCGCAACCAGGCTGTAGATCAGCGCGACGCCGGTACCAATGGCAATGAGCGTAAACATGTTCAAGTTACGGCTAACCACGGATTTCCAACCCCGGACGAAGAAGGGCCAACCGCACCAGAGCACCACAGGCGTTGCCAGCACCAGTTGAATCCAGTTGGACATCTGCGGGGCTATAATGTGATCGAGTCCGGTGAGGTGCCCACCCATCTCCAGCACCAGTACAGGCAGGGCCAGCACCAGGCCGATCCAGAATCGGCGGGTCATGTCTTTGAGTTCTTCCGAAGGCCCGTCGTCCAGGCTTACCTGCTCGGGCTCCAGGGCCATGCCGCAGATTGGGCAGTCCCCTGGCCCTTGCTGCCGAATCTCGGGGTGCATGGGACAGGTATACATAGTGCCCGGCGCTACCGGCTCTTGCTGTTTCTTTTCCCAATCGAGGTACTGCTCAGGGTTCTCGTCGAATTTGGACTGGCAACGCGACGAGCAGAAGTACCAGGTTTTACCGCCATGCTGGCTGCGGTGTTCCGCGGTATGCGGATCCACTGCCATGCCGCAAACCGGATCCTTGGCGGTGTGCTCACCAGGTTCTTTATCGGTGTGGTGATCGTGGTCATGGGCGTGATGGTGCTCAGCCATTGCGATCTCCTTTTTTGTCGGCGGGCCAGTCTGCAAATGCAATAAAATACAGCAGAACCAGATTGACGATGGGGATCAATATCAGCACACCCATCCACCCCGGATACCCGGTGCGCTGACAAATACGCCAAGCCGGAATGACCACCACAATGGCAATCACCAGCATCCACAGCCAGTGGCCTGCCCACATGGTATTCCCGAACATGTTATCTCCCATCATGGCAATAGCCTCTCTTCCTGATTCAGATTAATGATGATGCGCATGACTCTCTTCCTGTTTCGCTTGCGCCGATTCCGGTGATCTTTTAAGGAAAATCTGCTCGAATACTGCAATCACGATCATGGTCACGACTGCCACGCTGATAACGAACGGGTCCGTATTAAGCTTTACCCAGACGAAGCCGCCCAGCGCCAAAAGATCCAACAAGATGGCTGTTGCTGGCACCCAGGTGTTGGCCTTAATGTCTTTGCGTAGATAACGGAGCACACCCCAGTGAATGGCAATGTCCATAATCAGATAAAACACGATACCCAACGCAGCAATGCGTGACAGGTCAAAGAAGGCGGTCAGAATCAGACCCAGGACAACGGTATACACCAGTGTGTGTTTCTGAATGCTGCCGGGCATCCCGAAATGCCGATGAGGAACCAGTTTCATCTCCGTCAGCATGGCCAACATGCGGGACACAGCAAATACACTGGCCAGAATTCCTCCCGCCGTGGCCATCATGGCAATGGCGACAGTAAACCAGACACCGTAATCGCCGAGAGCAGGTCGCGCAGCAGCCGCGAGGGAGTAGTCCTGCGTCTCGATAATCTCAGCCAGTGACAAATTACTGGCCACGGCAAATCCCACCAGCGTGTAGATCACCACACAGGCGGCAATGGAAATCACGATGGCGCGCCCAACGTTTCGCTTTGGGTCTATTACTTCCGAACCACTGTTGGTGATGGTCGTAAAGCCTTTGAACGCAAGAATGCCCAACGCGGTCGCGCCCAAGAAGTTGCCCAGCGTTCCGGCTTCACCGGGCTCCGAAAAATCAACCGAGACTGAGTCGGCAATCCAGATCCCGACCAGACCGAAAATCAGTATGCCGCCGATCTTAAGAATGCCTATGAAAGACGCCACCCCTTGAATCATCCGGTTACCCAGAAGATTGATCAGAAACGCGGCCAGAATCAGTGAGACGCCAAGAATGGGCACCATGCGGCCACTGTCATCCCCGCCAAAAAGTTGCATGGTGTAAGAGCCAAAGGTCCGGGCCAGGAAGCTCTGGGCGATGACCATGGAAAAGTACATCAACAGGGCGTTGAAAGCCGTTGGCAGCCGGTTTCCGTAGGCTTTATGCAAGTACATGCCAATGCCCCCGGCGGACGGGTAGGCGTTGGAGATCTTGATGTAGGAATAGGCGCTGAAGCTCACAATCAAGGCCGCCGCGAGAAAGGCCAGCGGGAATAGAACACCGGTCATCTGGGCCATTTGCCCTGTCAGCGCAAAAATACCGGCGCCAATCATGACGCCGGTACCCAGCATCACCGTCCCTGGCAGAGTGAGACTACCTTCCTGGTAGCGAGTGCTTCGATCTTCCTCCCTGCTCATTCAATCTCCTTTATTTTTTCATGGGTGGAATCTTGGAACAGCAGAACGGCTCATGCTTGGCATTTGCCCGGACGTTGTCGTCGGTAAACCGGTACCACGCCAGTTTGCGCCGGGCCCACCATCCGGATTTTAATCGGCCACCGTAGGCCTTTATCAGTTCCAGTAATTCATCGACGGACCAGTGGGTTCCATCGTACGTCACCTGCAATGTGCCATTTGGCCTACGCTCGGCGAAATCAACGCAGGGGTGGTGATTCAGATCGTGGATGAGTCCCTCCCACTGATCCTCTCCAAGCCCCTCGACGGCCATTTTTCGGCCCAACAAAAACTGCTCCTGATTGGTTGCTTTGTGTGCTTTGGTCATGGGGCGACACCTCTCTTCCTGATGACTTCTCCCTGTATCAAAACACTTCAACCTGAACTGCGACTGAAAATGGACACAGGCTTTCGGTGGATTTGAGTTACATCAAATCATAGACGAAAAAAGGCCATGGGTTTCCCATGGCCCTTCAGCATCAGAATGCGATTCGAGCGCCGATTACGGCAAACCAATCTTCTGTGCCGCCGCCGCTCGCCTCGGCCAGGTCGGCACTATCGCCATACTTACGCTCGTGCACCACACCCACATAAGGCGAGAACGCACGGTCTATCAGGTCGTAGCTGAGCCGGAGGCCGGTTTCGGTGGAAACCAATCCTTTGCCGACACCAATCTCTTCATCCTCACTGAACGCTACCGAGGCATCCAGAGTTGCCGCCAGGATCCAGTAATTGGTGAACAGCAATTCGTACTCAGCGTCCAGTTCGGCTGACGTATCACCATCGTTGCTGACGTACAGGTTTGCATCGATCTCAAACCATTGGGGCGCCAGGCCGGCGACACCGAGAACGGCGTATGTCCGGTCCGGCCCTTCCGGAGTATCGAAACGCACGCCCGCTTTGGCGTCGAAGAACTTGGAAATGGGGATCTGGCCGACCAACTGGTTTTCCAGCGTTTCGTAGGCCTGCTCCTCTATTTCGTATTCGCCGGTTGTGAGCAACCGGACTTTAAAATCGTCAGTGCCATAGAAGGCATCCGCATTCCAGACGCCCAGCTCCTCGTCATCGTCGCTGTAGCGGTACTCAAATTCCTCGAATTGAACACCCCAGGTTGTGAGCGGCTGTTTTCGAGCGGTCGTGTCGGAGATCATTTCCTGAGCTGTCACCGCCGTTGAGACACCAATAGAGGCAAGGAAGCTGACTGCGACAATTGATCGAATACAGCTCATACCTCACCTCCATCTTTGGCAATCACGTCTGTTTTGGCCTGCGTCGACTCTGGCCCACCTTCAACAATGACCTTGCGGAACATACCAGCGGCCGCGTGATAGGAAAGGTGACAGTGGAACGCCCACTGACCGGGCTCGTCGACCTCGGTTTCCATGTAAACCGTGGTGCCTGGCTGCACACTGACCGTGTGCTTGATCGGGTTCAATTGGTCTGCACCAACATCGAGAATGGACCACATACCGTGCAGGTGCATAGGGTGAGTCATCATGGTCTCGTTCACGAATTTGAAGCGAACTCGCTCACCGTATTTGAGACGAATTGGGTCTGCGTCTTCGTACTTGACGCCATTAATGCTCCAGGTATAACGCTCCATATTGCCGGTCAAACGAAGCTCAATTTCCCGGGTCGGTTCGCGGTCTTCATACAGTGGATCTTGGGCCTTCAGGTCAGCATAGGACAGGAACTTGCCGCCATTGGCTGCCGTGGGTACAAGGCCACTTCCCTTGGCGTAAAAGGGGTCGCTTTGGCCGCCTTTTCCCATCGCCATGGAACCATGATCCATGCCTTCCATGTTGGAATGATCCATTCCGGACATCCCTTCTGAGCTATTCATATCCATGTCGCCATGATCCATACCGGCCATGTTGCCATGGTCCATGCCGGGCATACCGCTCATGTCTGCCATAGTCAGGCGCGCCGGATCACGCAGTTGCGGAACAGCCGCTTCCATACCTTCTTCGGGGGCCAACGTTGCCCTGGCATAGCCGGAACGCCCCATGGATTCAGCGAAAATGGTGTAGGCCTGCTCATCTTTCGGGCGGACGATCACATCATAGGTTTCCGCCACACCGATCCGGAACTCGTCCACGTTAACGGGCTGAACGTTGTTGCCATCGGCCTGTACAACCGTCATGTCCAGACCGGGAATCCGTATGTCGAAGTAGGTCATGGCCGAGGAGTTGATGAACCGCAGCCGGATGCGTTCTCCGGGCTCAAAAAGGCCAGTCCAGTTCTGCTCGGGACCTTTGCCGTTGATCAGGCCCGTAAAGCCCTGCAAGTCCTCAACGTCCGCTTTCATCATCCGCATGTCACCCCAGGCCATGCGGTCCCGAATGGTGTTCATCAGACCGTTTTTGGACGCGTCCGAAAAAAACTCCCCCACGGTTTGCTGCTCACGGTTGTAGTAATCCGGTATCATTTTCAGGTTGCGCATGATGCGGTCACCGGAATGGGGGTGCTTGTCAGTCAACTGCACCACGTACTCGCGGTCATAACGAAACGGCTCACGTTTTTCCGGTTCGATCACAATGGCACCATAGGCGCCATCCGGCTCCTGAAAACCAGAGTGGCTATGGAACCAGTAAGTGCCTGCCTGCTGGATAGGAAATTCATAAGTAAAGGTTTCACCCGGCTTGATGCCCGGGAAACTGATACCAGGCACACCGTCCTGGTTAAAAGGAAGGATCAGGCCGTGCCAGTGAATGGACGTCATCTCATCCAGGTTGTTGGTCACGTTGATCCGGACGTTCTCGCCCTCCTTGAAACGCATTACCGGTCCCGGAGATGCGCCGTTGTATCCAATGCCTTCCTTCACAAAATCGCCGGTATCAATTTTTACCCGGTCGACCGTAAGGTCGTACTCACCGGCCATAACCATGGCTGGCATCAGCAGGCTCAAAAGCCCTGACAAAAAGCGTGTTTTCATCTGTGTTGCTCCAAACTACACGTCATTGAAGCCGGGCCGAGAAACGTGTCTCAGCCCCGCGCTCGCGGACCTCAGTTAAGCGAGTTACTCGAAATTGACCTCACCGTACATCCCGGCCTGATAGTGGCCCGGCACGTTGCAGGCAAATTCGATATTGCCTTTATCAGAGAACTTCCAAACCACTTCTTTACTTTGGCCCGGTTCCAGCAAAACACTGTTTGGATCGTCGTGTTTCATGGAATGGCCATTCCCCATATCCATATTCATCATGTCGTGGTTCAGCTTGCCGCCCTGGATGACGCCATGCTCAACCATCATCATCATTTCCTCTTGATGAGCTTCGTGCATGTCGGGAGTGCCAACATTGAACTCATGGACGAGGTTTCCCTTGTTCTCCACCACGAAGCGAACGGTTTCACCCGGCTTTACACTGATTTCTTCGGGTTCGTAGTAGTTGTCGTACATCTCGACAGTTATGGTTCGGCTGGCCTCCGACGCTTTGCCAGGTTCACCGCTTGTAGCGCCGTGCCCGTGGCCACCATCATGGGCGCCAGCCGCAAACGCTGTTGCCGACATTGAAAGCGCCATACCCGCTACGAATAGTTTTGATGCATTCATCTTTTTATCCTCTGTAAAATAAAACTCGCGAAAACACTGCTGGATTGAGCCCCAATCTTGAGCAATGTCCAGAATCGGTTGTTACCTTCTCTCACTAACCTGAATTCTTTCTGAAAAACTCGAACTATTTTCCGTTCAGGCTGAATTCAGGTTAATCAGTCACACTTTCGACCGCGGACCATACAGAGAAGGAAAAACTCATGCGTTTACTGCTCGTCGAAGATGACCGCTTGCTTGCTGAGGGTCTGGTCAGGCAGTTGGGAAAAGCAGGTTTCAGCGTTGATACAACTCCCAGTGCCCGAGAAGCCGTCGTTCTGGGTGAGCAAGAGGATTACCGTGCTGTTGTTCTGGACCTGGGTCTACCTGATGGCAACGGGCTGGACGTATTGAGAAAGTGGCGAACGAATCACGTCAGCTGTCCGGTCTTGATTCTGACCGCGAGAGGCGATTGGCAGGATAAGGTTAACGGCTTGAAAGCCGGGGCAGACGATTACCTGGCAAAACCTTTTCAGACAGAAGAGCTAATCGCACGCCTCAACGCACTCGTGCGTCGAAGTGAAGGAAGGGTCCATGCTCAGGTTAAAGCCGGCCGCTTTGAACTGGACGAAAACCGCCAAAGCCTCAAGATGGACGACGGCGTGGAACATACACTTACCGGCACCGAATTCCGGCTGCTACGTTGTTTGATGAGCCGCCCTGGCCACGTCTTTTCCAAAGAACAACTAATGGAACAGCTTTACAACTTGAATGATAGCCCGAGTGAAAACGTCATTGAGGCGTATATTCGGAGGTTAAGGAAGCTAGTGGGCAGCGAAACCATCTCAACACGACGCGGCCAGGGGTACATTTTTAATGCGATTCCTTAAAAAGCCTGCGTCCGTAAAAGGAACCTTGCTTGCGCTGTTACTGCCCGCCGGAATTGGTCTAATGGGGGTAGCGTGGTTGGTCCATGGTTTGCTACTCGACCGAATGTCCCGGGAGTTCGTTGAAAGCCGACTGAAAGATGAAGTCGCTTTCCTTGAACACCAGATTCGCGACGCGAATGGTGAAGTTGACACTCTCCAGACGGGCGATTATTTCCAGGATGTTTTTCATCATGCCTTTGCCATACATACACCCGAACAGACCATCATTTCACCCGATACTTGGGAGCCCTTGTTAACGCCTCTGATTGAAAACGAAGAAGACGGAACCGTTCGCGTAGAAGATGCCGAAACCACTGATACTCCCTTAGACATCCTCGCCTACCGAAAGTCTTTTCAGGTCGGTGAAACACCCATCGTCGTAATCGTTTCTGAAGATCTGGGTGCGCTGAAACGCAGCCAAGCTGCACTTCATGCCTGGACCGCCGTAGTATCAGTTCTGTTGATTATGCTCTTGGTCGCCGTGCTCTGGTTCGGTATCACGATGTCCATGCGACCGGTTGTCACACTCAAAGCCGCATTAAAAAGACTCCAGGACGGAGAGATCTCCCGAATCAACGTTCAGTCGCCAGAGGAGTTCCACCCGCTGGTTCTTCAACTAAATCAGTTGCTGGACTCCTTAGATCAGCGACTGGAGCGCTCCAGGGACGCTCTCGCAAACCTGTCTCATAGCGTCAAAACCCCCATCGCAGCCGTCCGGCAGATACTGGAAGACGACACACGTCCCCTCGACACTACTCTTAGGCACCAGATGGTGGAGCGACTAAGCGATATCGATAGGCAATTAGAGGCTGAAATGCGTCGAAGCCGTTTTGCAGGGCCCCAGATTGGGAAAAGCGCCTACCCCATAAAACAGGCACGGGATCTTTTGTGGATGCTCGGTCGTTTATATCCGGAAAAGTCGTTTGAACTATCGAGTTCTCTGCCTGAAGACAGCCGATGGCCGATAGAAGAACATGATCTTAATGAAGTATTGGGCAACTTACTGGACAATGCTGGCAAATGGTCTTCGAGATGCGTAGAGCTCTCTGTGGAACAAGGCAGCGGCTTCAAGCGAATAGTTGTTGCTGATGATGGCCCAGGGGTTAATCACAAGGATTTAGCCAGTTTGGGCCAAAGGGGTCTGCGGCTAGATGAGCAAACACCTGGGCACGGTCTCGGCCTTGCTATCGTTCGAGATATAGTGACTCGCTATGAAGGTAAAATCAGCTTTTCGACTAAGTCCTGTAGCGGTTTACGCGTTTCTATCGAATTATTAAGATAAAATCGAATGTTCGCTTTTGTTTAGTAGCAGACCGATCGTAGCGTTCGGCGGAGGCCGTAGGCCGGCAAGGTCAGGTATCGGTGGACCTATGAGAAACACATAGAAACTGCTTTTTCTCAGTGGCCGACGCCGGGCAAAAAATTGAGGCCTGGAGAACGTTCTATAATCAAGTCAGACGCCACTCCGTTCTGTGATATAGCCACACTCTCTGACTAAGCCCGAAAACGCAAGGTTTTATGCCACCTGACGCTGCTATTAAAAGCGGATTTTTCTGATAATGAATTGTACTTAAACGGCGTCAGGGTCAAATCAGAAGGCTACCCGTTGATTTGAGACTTCCACATGATCTGAAACACCAGGGGCGAATCCTTCGTGACACAATGCTTAATGAAACTCGACGCGCTTAATCATTTCATGGTCCGAGACTGTCAGCGCCTGTTCGTAAATCGCGGTGGACGCCAGATGTTTGTGCCCCAGAAGCCGAGCGACAGCGCTGAGTGGACACCCGTGCACAAGCAGGTTGATCGCGAAGGAGTGTCGAAACGTTGTGGCGGTAATCCAATGGGCGGGGAAATCGATAGCGTCCGCGAGCCGATGGATGTGACGATTAAGGGTCTGTGGTGCGATTGCAAACAACCGCTGTGTTGCTCGGAAATGGCCGCCGCAGAGGTATGTTTGCAAGCGATCCTGAGTCCACTCATCTATCAGGGGCACGCATCGCTGCCGGCTTCGAAGCGCCGTCAGTTTCCCGGGTCTACCCGCCCCTGTTCTTTTTGCCTTCAGTAATACGTCAAACCGATCATTGCCCCCAAGGATGCGTTCCGGCGTGAGTGCGAGCACTTCCGAGACCCGTGCTCCGGTGCTCCACATAATATCGATCAGGAGCCGGTACATGGGGTGCTTGTCGGCCCGCAATAGCGCGAGCACCTCCGGCATCAATAGGTAATAAGGCATCGTCTGGCTGCTGCGGACGACCGCCGGCCTCATGCGAATCAGTTCGTCCCAGTCGATGATGACCTTCTGGATCGGGAACAATTGTTCGCTGCATGCCAGAGCCTCTGGCCCAATATCGCACGTGTAACGCATGTGTACGTTTTTCCCATAGGAAACGGTGCGCGTTTAAACCGTTTTCTAATGAGCCTCCCCAAAGAACTGTCTACAACCTATTGTAGCGCATTGTTTAAAAAGAGGTTTTCATGTTGGTATATTATTCAGCTTTTTGAGTAAATCGAATGTGCCCCGCTCTATTTCGGTGGGACCACTGGCGGCAAACTGACGGCATGACATCAGGGAGGGCTAGTCATGCCAAAACCTAAACCTAAACCGAAACCGCGACCCGCTGTTCGTGTTGATACGCTCGAACCGCGCCAACGGGCTACCCGGCAATCTATGCGCATCGCCACGGAATTTTCTGTCCAGTGGATGCTCAAGCACCCCTACCGCAGCGAGTTTCATTGTCGGGCGGAACATCTGTACGCCGGTCTACTCGAGGGTGATCCCGACGTACTTTCCTATGTGCCGCAACCCTTCACGTTTCAGGTCGGGCGTGCCAGGTACACCCCGGATTTTTTCGTTCAGGCCAAAGATCGATCCTTCGTGGTCGAACTAAAGCCCGAAGGGAATGCCGATACCAGGCTAACCGAACCGACAGCCCAATATCTCAAACGTTATGACATCGATTTTAAGGTTGTTGCCAATGAGTCCGTCACCGAGCGGGCGATCGAAGCGGAGAACTGGCTGGAGATTGTTCGGTCGTTGCATGTCCATCGAGAATTACCGACCGAACGCGAGGAACACCGGTTGTTGGAGACCTTTTACAACGAACCGGAGTGTGTCCTTGGAGATGTGATCAACCCAGGTGATCGCCGCGCCTCCTCGGATAGAGAGATGGCTTTGTTTAGGTTGCTGTATCGGGGGCTGCTGCGTGCCGAGCTGTCGAAACATCCCCTGGATTTCAACACCAAGGTCTGCCTGTCATGAGTTGGCGTCAAAGGCTCGATCAGGAACCTTCCTTACGGTCTTTTTCCGAATGGCCAGCGATCGATTATTCGTTGATTCCGCCAGAGCGGCGCTCTGTCTTCTTGAGGAATCGGCGTGTCGTTTCAAAGGTGCTGGCCGGTCATACTCTGCGAGACGTCGCTCAAAGTGATGGCTTAAGTACAGGTCGGGTCAGTCAGCTCCTTGAACGCTGCCTCGGCGGAAACCTCGACGAACCACCCTTCCTGACCGAAGGCCTGCTTCCCTACGTTCAGTTGACTCCACCGAAGCGGATCAGCCCTCTGCCTACGCTTCAAGCAAACTCGGCCTGTACGGGCGCGTTTAATCAGTTGCTGTCCGAACTACCGAAACTAAAACAAGAACTTGACCGGGCCATTGACGCGGACTTTAGGCGCCAGGTCGCCTCCGAACGTTTGACGGCCACATCCTTGCACAAACGATTTCTCTTCAAACTGGCCGCGCTCAATTGGCCACTGGATTGTTATCCTTACACTACGTCATCACGCGGCTATGAATCCGTCCGACGCTACTGGCTATTACGTAAGCAGGGGCTCAAGCACGCGACCTATCGCGATCAAAACGCTGTTCCTGCTGAATCGCCTTCCCCAAAGACTTTTCGTGCTTTGTCGACCATTCAAATCGATGAGCACTTAATGGACGTTCATTCCCGGATTTCGATGGAACTGGGCGGAGAGCTGATTCATTTGCGGCTTTCCCGCTGCACACTGATGCTGGCCATCGATGTTGGGACCCAGTGTGTGTTGGGATTCAATCTGGTTCCAACCGCCACCTCCAATCAGCAGGACATGCTGGAACTGCTTGAACGTTGCCTGAACCGAAGGAACCCACTACGGTTCTCAACGCCGCAATTTCACGCACCTGAAGGGCCCGCCTTCCCCGCAGAATTGGCTCCTCCATTGGCGCTCAGCTTCGGAACTGTGCTCTTTGACAATGCTTGGATGCATCACAGCAACTCGGTCGTGAATTTTCTGACCAATACAATGGGGGCGGGCGTTCGTTTTGGATACCCGGCCCTACCCAAGTCCCGCGCCTTGGTCGAACGGGTCTTTAATTTCGTCGAACAACGTCTGGGACATCGGTTCGATTCCACCACAGGCTCCTTTCCGACGGACTCGGTCAAGGAGTCACAAAAAAATGCAAAACTTCCCCCAATGGTGACCTTTCAGACTTTGGAGGAAGCGCTCTATTTGACGCTGCATGAGTTCAACCATCGCCGCCGACCTCACCTGGGAGGTTCGTCACCGATGGCACTCTTCCGACATCACCTCCAGAACCATTGGGTTCGCTATTTTGCAGAAGCGCAGTCCGCGGAGTACCGCCCCCTGCTCTCGCAGAAACGGCTTATCGTGCATCGACCGCAACCCGGTGGTGGCACACCTTACGTCTACTTGGAATATTGCCGCTACCGAGGACCAGGGCTTGTCAGTCTGCCGCCAAGCCAATCTCACGTTTTCGTTGAATACGATCGTCGTGACATTCGGACGATTCGCGCAAAAAGCGTTAAAGGCCAGGAACTGGGGGAGCTTCAGGCTCCGCAGAGCTGGCGACGCTTCCCCCATTCGGTTTCAACACGTCGATTACTGTTCAAGCAGAAACGGGTTTATCGAGACGATCAGCACGATCCTTTGTCCGGGTATTTTTCCGACCTCCTAGAGAACAGAGAAAAACCGAAAGTGGCGTCACAAATCCTACGGATTTATCAAGAAATGACGAACGGCGGCCATTTGGAATTTGCCAGCCATCCTGAACAGCCACCTTCACACAACCCAGAACTGCCAATCGAGTCTGACAAGGCTCCACGACCAGAAATGGCGCCCGAGCACCGTTTCAAATGGTCGCCAATGACGACATCGTTTCGAGAAGGAGATCAATCATGAATTCCATTGCAAAAGTCGACCCGCAACACCCCTTGCTACATCCATGGAAACTTGTACTCGACACACCGGCCATGTCTCAGTTGCGCGAGGACCTGACACAATGGCTTTGGACCGGAATTCCCGGGGCTGTGGTTGCCGGGCCAGCCCGGGTGGGCAAAACAACCGCGTTAGAGCAGGTGTGCGATCAGCTGGTCGATCGTACTGACTCCCCTATTCCAGTGCTAAGAGTGAGCATCCCCTTGCGCGATCAATCAACCGTGTTGTCCGTATACCGGCAACTTTGCTGGTCAGCAGGTCTCAGCGTGTCCAACCGTGACAGAGCGGACCAGCTGGCTGACCGCTTCATTCATTGCATTTGCGATACCATGTGCGAGGCCGGCGTCGCCCAGGCACTGCTTGTTGTGGATGAATGCCAGCGCTTGTCGCCGCGACAGTTCAACGTGTTCGCTGAACTCTACGATAAACTCCGATCCATTGAACGAGCACTGCTTGTGCTCTTTGTTGGCAACGATGTTGAGACCTGGTCCTTGATCAACAGCATGGATCCGGACTGTTTTGCACACCTCCACGGTCGATTTTTTCGCATTCGAAGGCTCTATCGGGGCATCGCGTCCGCTGACGAAGTGAAATATTGTCTCGCCCAATACGATCGGCTCCAGTTTCCCCCGAAATCTGGTAACACCTTCGTTGCACAGTATCTGCCTGATGCTGTCAACTCAGGTTTCAGGCTCGCCGGTGCAGCGACAATATTCTGGAGGGTTTTCCGAGGATTCCAGAAGGACCACAAGCTCGACTCTTGGGGGATGCAATCTTTTTCTATTACGACCAACACCTTGTTGACCGATTTCTTGCCTCGCTATGGCGCCGAGGCTTTGGATGATGACATGGTAGAGGAGGCTGTTCGGATGTCTGGATTGATCCCGTCACTCGTGAAGCCCCTCAAATAGGCGTCGGCGTGGCTTTTACCGAGGCACTTCCCCTCAATTCAGGTTCTTGGATGAGAAAAGCCTGCCAGAGCGATTACGCTACCGCTCGTCAGATCCTGGTGGCGAATCCCGGCTTGTCACCGCTTCGGGTCGGCAAAGCGCTTGGAAGCGATTTCCCAACGCCCAAAGCGATCGCGAGTAACATCGCGCGTCAATGTCCGGCCTGCGCATGGCGCTTGTTCCATTCCGATCTCTTCCGGTTGGAATGGGTGACGGCATGCCCTCTCCATGGCGAGCCCTTGGTCGCTCTGTGCCCAAAATGCGAGAGGCCCTGGCCGGACATCCACTCATTGAAGTTCAATGACTGCGAAGTATGCGGCTTACCTAATGTTGCCGAATTGCCGGGACGAATGATCCCCGATTCCGAGATGGGAGCCTTTGAAAGGCTAAGCGCGTTCCGCCACTCTCCGGCCCCGGGTTTAGAGCTTGGGAAGGTATGGGAGTGGGCGGATCAGTTGGATGCTTTATACTGGCAGAATCGCCAGGTCAAATGTTGTTTTTGCCCTGTGACGCCGGAATCGCCCTACTTCCCCGCTTTTCAGGCTTTTTGGCATCCAGAATTTACGCCCTGCGAGTTAAAGACACTAGGCGTAGAGATGGCCGAGGTTCCCATCCGGGAATTCTCCGCTCCGGTAATGCCGTGGCGTGCGCCTGAGATCTCTGAGCGAACGTGGTGGCGTCACAATGGGAAAATCGAAGGGTTGATAAGGTCGCCCCTTCCAAAAAGAATTGCGATCATAGGGCGAGTAGCTCGCGAGATTACCTTATGGATTCGGCGGAACGCGCCCCACAATCACGCTCTACGAGTCGGCCATTTCACGGGGACTCTGGAAAGTTACGTCGAAAGAGGGGCAGTGCCCTGCCCTTTTTGCCTGGCGTTCAGCATGTGGTGGAGCGTCGTCACTCAGCGCTATTGCAATCCCAAAGGTGCATTACGGTCTGCACACCTTATGTTCACAGCAAACCTGCGATATCGGCCTTGGCCGGCACTCCTTGAACGAGTGGTGCTTGAGGCAAGAGAGCCGTCTGATCTGCGAGGACAAACACAATTTTTCAGGCCTGCCCTGTGGTTTCAGCAATGGTTCTTTGAGCGCAGTCTGAAGCTGATTTTCCGCGAAATGTTCGACCTTTCGTCTTTCCTTGTCAATCGGTTCGTGGCCTGTCAATCAGAGCAGAATCCTACCGCCTGGGACCCCAAAAACCATTTCCATGGCGCAACCAGCTCCAGTGCGATGCTGGCATTGGCGATGGTAAAAGATCGAATCCTGGTTTGGTCTCCCCAAGAAGACCCGCTTGAAAACCTCGTGCCGACTACTCCAGAGCAGTTGCCTACCATCGATCAAGACGGCTTGTACATCGATTCTCCGTTATGGGGGCTCAAATGGACGGTGGACAGAAAAGAGCTATGGGGGCCAGAAATGTTCGTGAAGACCTTTGAGCAGGTAGCAATTACCCTCCAGGAGTTTGGTTGGGACCGGGGCTGGTACCGATCAAGTTGGTATCGCCTCCAACTTTAAAAGCAACCGTTAGTCAGAAAGGATTGAGTTCAAGGCCCACTTATAGACTGGGTCATCTTTACCTAGTGGTTGCGCCTTTTCATCGAAGTACTTCCGGGTCAATCGAAGCCCTTCTGTTCCGGTCATCATCAGATCCAAGGGAGAGCGGCCATCAAATGGGAAATCACTATTTGGGCGGCGAAGGTGCTGCACTGCTCGTTTTGGATCGGAAAAGCAAATATAAACGGCTATCAATATTCCCAGCACGTAACTTACTTTGATTTGGTCTAAACCACGACCGCCGGAATCTCTGTCGATCCCTTGTGAGGCAGCCGAGAACAGCTGGTATTGCTCATCCGCCGACAGTTCGAGCTTTTCAGAAATCCGACTTGCGAGTTTTTGGCAGGTAACTTTAATTTCGGTCATTTCTTTCAACTCCCCGGGACCGGTGTTCCCAAGTCGAGTTGCATCAGGGCGAAGGCTAGTTTCTCTTCGGCGTAACAGGATTGAATCATAGCTTGATCTCCCGCTCAGAGCTCTATCATGCCCGAATCCCCAGTTTCGCGTAGAGCATTTTTAGGGTGGGGTCGCTGTGGATTCCCCCACCCTAAACTACAACATGCGCCCCAAAACATCTGTCTCTTCAGGGAATGCTTGGATTTCGGCAGGCGTCATTCTGGGAGAGGAAGCACCGCGCCGAATGTAGGCTTCGTTTTTTTGGAGTAAATAATTTATGCCATTGGCCTTTTGAACTTCGACAACCAACACATATTTTTTGTCATCTTCGATCAGATAGGTATCGAAGCACTGGTTCTTTACCAGTGATTCTTGCAGCCGTTTTTTGACTGCATTTTGATAGAACCTAACACCCTCTTGAAGATCACAGTTGTAGTGCCGTTGACAGCCTTCATTGATTCCGATGATGCCCGTGTCGTCATCCACACCGATAAACAGCTTACCTCCTTGGTGGTTGGAAAACGCGCAAACTGTTTTTTCAAGTTCCAAGGCCTTGTTATTTTTGCATGCGACAAGGTCAATGTACGGCTTAAATTCGCAATGTTCACTCTCTCCCGATTTAATAATCTGCAACAACTTGGCCATATCAACGTTGGGATCAGATTTAACCAGTCGGTACTCCCATTCGGATGAAGAACGGTAGTCAACAATCTCATCACCGTCAGTTACCAACCACAGCTCAACAGATGAAGCCTTTTCCCGCTCAAACTTGAACTTCTCGCCGCGTTTGATTTGCACTGGCTTACCGTCAATTTCTCCGACCAGCATAAGCTCAGCTGCACTTTCACCACGACCATCACTGAATAAGGCTTCCCGATCAGACAGGGTTATGTGCCCCCGCCGGTCTGGAATTTTGATGGACAGCTCGCCTTTACGCCCGTCACTATTACCGTGAAACGTATCCAACCCAAGAAACTCTCTGGCGTATTCGAGAGCAGACATGTGAAAAGGAAGTCCATAGGCGATGAGCTTACTGTCGTGGAAGTACACATCTGAGCACACCCTGCTTGTAAAACACCTTTCTGGTGAGAGGCCTTTGCTTGCATGACTAGGAGTCAATGACTCCGTCCAATTCGCATTTCCTCGTTCGAATACCACGTCAGCCAAGCCAGGTATCGAGAGTCGACCCTCTTCACTGAGACCAGCGATCAAATCTAACGGGGTTATCTCCCCACTGAGCCCGCTGATAAACCGAAAATCTGGGTAATGCTGCTGGCAAGTTTTCGCTTCCTGCTCATCGCAGTCATCGTTTTCGTAGAAAGTCAGCGTGCCCATTAGTAACGACCAGTCGCCGGTGTGTCTGGTGAGAACACCCTGAAAAACAAACGGAAGGGAGGTGTCTAAGTCGACAAACTGTGCCATACGCTCAATTAGTTCAGCTTGTCCGAAGTTTGATATTTGCTTTAACGACATAGATTGGAGAGTCTGACCCGATATTTTTTTTGAACCAACAGCATACGCCCAACTAGTGGGAATCAAAACCGTTGGCCAGAGCCACTACCGAGCTGGACGACGAATTTAGCACTTGGTGTGGAAACCCAAGTGAGCGCTCTATTCTGGGATTTACTTTAGGTTTGTTTAGGACTTAATGTGAAAATCAGGCGCTAACTAGTTGAGTTTTGATTAGGGAGGTTCAGTGCTTTCTGAAGTCGTCCATACAGTCGTTATACTCTACCAACCCAACTCACCCTTCCGGCTTTCAGGTGTTCGTTAATGAAGTGGTACCGGCGGCTGTTTCTGTTTTCCCTGTTGTTATCCTTGATACCGCTTGGACCGGCTGCGGCCAATCAGGAAACTATTCGGATCACTACCGGCCAGTGGCCTCCCTACCTGGATGAGAATCGGACGGATGGCGGCTTTCTGGCGCAGATTATCCGTGAGGCGTTTGCCTCTCAGGATATTGATGTTGAGTTTTCTTTTTTCCCCTGGTCGCGTGCGTTAGCGCTGGTGAAATCCCGCGAGTACCAGGCGTCGGCCGTCTGGTCATGCACTACAGAAAGAAAGCGCGAATTCCTCTACTCAGCACCGATTTTGCCGTACCAGTACGTTTTCTATCATCGTCAGAAAATGCCATTCGATTGGGATGCCCTCTCAGACCTCAGGGGTATGAATGTCGGGCTAACCCAGGATTACAGCTATGGCGATACACTCAGCGGGGCCATCGAAAGTGGTCTGGTAAACGCCGATGTCACCACGTCAGATATCGCCAATTTCCGGAAGCTATTGCTAGAAAGAATCGATCTTTTTCCGATGGATCCGATCGTTGGTGAAGCAATGCTTGCCGAACAGCTTGGTCCGGAGGCCAGAGAGAGCCTGGAGTTCCATCCAAGGCCACTAAGAAGTGCCCTCTACCATGTTCCGTTCTCGCGTGACGATCCGGAGGCGGGTCGCCTGAAGCGAGCCTTTGATCGGGGGTTGGCAAAACTTCGTGAAAGCGGCCGCTATCAGGAGATTATTGAAAAAGCCCTGAAGGCTCACAGTTCCCCGGCGGCCGCCGAAATACTGGAAGACAAACTGGTGAACTGGGATGAGGATCCCAGCACTTGCGGTTAGGCGTCCGGATCGATTTCCTCGACCACACTCTCGGCATGCCTCGTTGCCAGCTCTTCCAGCGTCATGTATTCACATTCTTTTTCGGCCATAAACGCGTCCGCCGAGTCGATGAGAATGTTGTCATCGCGCATGAATCGCCGGCCCAGCAGCGCCGGATAGGAGAATTTGCCGCGGTCTGTCAGTGAAAACTGTGTGGTATGGGTGGTTCCGGCAATGCAAAAGTCCATCATGACCACGTAGCGCTTCTGGGACGGCGCGCCTTTGCGCTTGATCAGTACGGTTCGTTCCACCGGCCTTTCAAATTCGAGGATCACGTCTTCGTGGTCCAGTTCGCCTTCGGTGGGCTGATCTTCGTGGTCACCAAGCGGGATCTGAAAGCTCACCCATTCGACGCCATCCTTTTCGAAGGGTTCGACGTTTACAGCGTGCAATGATGAGGTTTTTGCGCCGGTATCCAGCCGTGCCTTGAGACGAAGGCTGGTGTCCTGCATGACTACCCATTCCACGTAGCCAAGCGTTTCCGGTGGACGCTGGTCATTTTTGGCCTCCGATTCGGCGGAAAGCGCCATCGTTGATGGCAAAACCAATGCTGCGGCCAACAACGCCCTTTTAAGAACCTTCATTCAATACCTCCTGCAAATTCCTGTAAATCCGGGAAAAAAGATAGAAACCTGAATTCCAGTTCGTCGTGGTTTTCGCGGACCTCCGTAATAATGCCGGCGAATTCGTTTCTGAAGCGTATGCGTCCCGCAACCCGGTCCAGAGCGTGCCCGATGTTCTCAAGGTCCTCGTAGGCTCCAAACCAGTCATTCCAGACCATGCTTCGGGTAACCCGGGCCATCTTGTCCGGCATCAGATACTCATTTTGCTGCAACTCATTGTAAATACGGCGAATAAACGCCTCTCGCTCAATGTCACTGAATTGGTCCCAGTGCTTGAGAAGAAAATGGTCGTAGAGGATATCGAGTGCAACCCCGGCAAATCGGCGTCTCTGACGTGAGAACACCTGCTTGCTCGCAAGTACATCCGGATGCTGATCGGTAAAACTATCCACCGCCCGGTGATGGCGAACGCCGTGTTTTACCGAGTCCGGGAGTGCCGAGAGATCGACACCCCGGGTAAAGTCACCGAGGATGCTCCCCACCCTTGCTTCAGGCGAGTCCGGCGCCAGAAATACATGAGCCAGATGGTTCAAACAGTCTCCCCGGTGGTCTGGTCTCAGAAGTTGAATTGAATGCCGACACCCAGACCATCGATTTCAGCATCACTGTCTTCATAGTAACGCATGTACTCGAGGTTGCCGGACAGGTTCGGTGCAAATTCCATATTCATACCGATGCCGTAAGAGACATCCGTTTCATCCTCGGTGGCCGTGCCAAGGAACGAAGAGGCCTCGAGTTCAACCCGGGTGAAGCCGAGTATGGCGTAGGGCGTAATCGGCGATTCGTTGGCCAGATTGAACGTGGCGTAGCCGCCGAAGAAATTGTCCAGTGAATAGTCGACGCCGCCGACGCGCTCATCATCCACTCCGAAACCGCCACGGGCTTCGATCCCCAGGTAAGGCGTCGCCATTACGCCCACCTTCGCAGAGAGAGTGCCGACATCGGCATCGGCGTTATCGCTTTCCAAATTTACGAAGGTGTAGTTAAGGCCTGTATACAGTCCGCCAACGCCAGACTTGTACATGTCCTGGGCCGAAGCCGTGCCGGCAGCTGCCAGACCGGTCGCAAAAATGACGGCAATTGAACGTACGTGTTTCATTCTGGTATCTCCTTAACCGAATCATTCGGTGTACATCGCTGAAGTTGCACCAGCCTCACGGATTTTTCCATCGGAAAGATCCGCATTTACGCGTTATTTACACCGATTTAATTCGCCGGTAATTTCAGTATCCGCGCGGTGTTACCTTGCGGAAGCCGGAACCCACAGGTATTCTGACGCCGTCTCCCGGTATCAGCTGGCTCGAGCATCCATTGAGAAATCTCTACCCCGTCATTTTTATTGTCAGCGTCATGTTTGTGCTTTTGAGCATTTTCATGACTTTGCCTGTCATTTTACTTGCGGGCTCCGAGACGCCGAATGCCATGGCGTTTGCGGAATCGGCCGCTATTGTCTGCGGCCTGGGCATCCTCGGGATGGCCGCCACCTACAGCAAGCCACGGGATCTCAAACCGCGCTACATGTTTGTGCTCACGGTTTCTTCCTGGTTCATCATCGCACTCTTTTCGTCCCTTCCTTTCTATCTGAGCGACCTTGGAATTTCCGCCGCGGACGCTTTCTTCGAGGGCACCTCCGGGATTACCACCACCGGGGCAACTGTTCTCAGTGGCCTGGACGACATGGATCGGGATCTGCTGATCTGGCGTTCCATTCTGCAATGGATCGGCGGCATCGGGATTATCGGCATGTTCGTTGCGGTGCTTCCGTTCCTTCGCGTCGGTGGCATGCGGCTGTTTGCCACGGAGTCCTCGGAGTGGACCGACAAGGCATTGCCGAGAATGAAAACTCTCAGTCGCGGTCTGCTGGTGGTTTACCTTGTTTTCTCGATCATCGCGGTGGTCACCTACTACTTCTCTGGCATGACACTGTTCGATGCCTTTAACCATGGCCTGACCAGTATTGCCACCGGCGGCTTCTCCACGTCGGATATGTCCATGGGTAAGTTCAATGATCTGATTCTCATGGAAGCGACGCTGTTCATGATAATCGGCAGCCTGCCCTTCTTTCTCTTTGTGCGCGAAATGCATGGCCAACATGGCGTGCTTTTCAGGGATCAGCAGGTTCGGCTCTTCCTGGCCATCCTGTTCTTCGTGCCGCTGTTGTTGACCCTCTACCGCTGGATGGTGTCTCCGGTACCTTTTGATCCCATCCACAATTATGCGTCGACTCTATTCAACGTTACTTCGGTGGTAACAACCACGGGCTACGCGTCCGAGGATTATTCAGCCTGGGGCCCGCTGGCATTCGTGTTGTTTTTCTTCCTGATGTTCGTGGGTGGCTGTTCAGGATCCACCGCCGGCGGTATGAAGATTTTCCGGTTCCAGCTGTCCCTTATTATTCTTCGTGAACAGCTGATGCGGCTTCTGCACCCGCGAGCGGTGCTTACCCGGAACTACAACGGGCGGGCAGTGAGCGATGAGATCATCTCGTCCATGATTGCCTACACGTTTATATTCCTGTTATGTCTGCTGTTGATTACGATTGCCCTCGCCGCAATGCAACTGGACTTCGTAACCGCACTGTCAGGCGCCCTCACCTCGCTGACCAACGTTGGCCCCGGTCTTGGTGACATCATCGGTCCGGCCGGGAACTTTGGACCACTGCCCGACGCGGCGAAATGGGTCCTGTCTGTGGGAATGTTGATGGGGCGTCTGGAAATTCTGAGTGTTGTAATCGTTCTTTCGCCCGCGTTTTGGCGAAGCTGACGCTTACTTGAGCCAGAGTATCGCCGGATTTTCCAGCGGCAGGTTCAGGCGCTCATCACGCACTCGGAGCCTGGGTGTGTAGTGTCCTTGCGGCCTTGAGGGCACTGTGCACTCGTATAGATAGGTGTGTGCAGAACCGCCCAGGGGATGCTTCATTTCCATCGCCACCACCGTTCTGGGCCCCTGCTCTGATTCTTCCGCCACCAGGTCAACGGCAATCCGCTGCTCGTCGATTCCATCCAGGTAGACTTCCACTTTGCAGAACAGGCCGTCTGGGGTTTCAATGGCATTGAAACTGTTGAACCTCAATCGAGGCCAGTGCTGCGCGATTGCGTTGCATTCCGCCAACAGTTCCTTCGAGGTTTCCATCGTCCGGTTTCTGCCTTTTTCGGCCATGGGCAGGTAAAACTGCTCCACGTACTCTCGCACCATGCGATTGGCAGAATACGCAGCTGTCAGCTGGTCCATGCTGGCACGCATTCGCTTCAGCCATTGCCGGGGAATGCCCTCTTCGTCCTCATTGTAGAAGTCGGGAACGACCTCTTTTTCAAGCAGATCAAACAGTTCACTCGCGTCTGAAAGGTCGTGGTCGTGATTGTTGGAGCCACTGAGTTCCCTGAACGTAGCGCCGGGTCGAATGGCCCAGCCCACATCCCGGTTCCAGGCCTCCGCCCACCAGCCGTCGTACTGGGACAGGTTCAGGCCACCGTTCACCAGTACTTTCATACCACTGGTGCCGCAGGCTTCCCAGGGGTGTCTCGGGCAGTTGAGCCAGACATCGACTCCCTGAACCAACTGATTGGCCACACCCAGGTCGTAGTCTTCAATGAACACGACCTTGCCCTCCACATCCGGTCGACGTGAGAATGCTTTCCACCGGCGGATTATGTCCTTCCCGACGAGATCATAGGGATGAGCTTTGCCGGCAAGAACGATCTGGAGTGGGCGGTCCCGGCTTGCCAATAGCTTTAGCAGTCGGTCCTGATCCTTGAGCAGGAGGTCCGGTCGTTTGTATTCGGTAAAACGCCGGGCAAAGCCCACGGTCAGGGTTTCATGGTCCAACAACAGCCCGCAGGCAGCAGCATGGTCGAAGCCAGGATTCTGCTCGCAGTGCTGGCTTGAAAGCCGTCTGCGAAGGTAGCCGACCAGCCGTGTCCGCTGCAAACGCCTCATCTCCCACAACGCCTCATCGGTGATGTCGGTCATTGGGCAGGATTTCTGGAGTGGTCTGCGCCATCTGTCCTTGCCGCAGGCCTGTGTCCAGATGGCATCGGATTCCGGTGAATCCCAACTGGGCGTGTGAATGCCATTGGTTACATAGTCTGCGGGAATATCTTCTGCCGGCCAGCGGGGGAAAAACGGCTGAAAAATGGTCTGGGTGACTTTCTGGTGGATTCGGCTGACCCCATTAAACCGTCCGCTCATGTTCAACGCCAGCAGGGCCATGTTGAGCTTCTGGCTGCAAGACTGATCTTGCGAATCCTGGTTTTCGCTGCCCAAATCCATCAACTGGTCGATATTGAGGTCGCGCCCCTCCAGCCAGGGAGCCAGGTACAACCGGAGCAGCGATCGGGAAAAATGATCAAAGCCAGAGGCCACCGAGGTGTGCGTGGTGAACAGATTGGTTGCCCTGGTCGCGGTACGGGCGAGCTGGAAATCGGCGCTGTATTGATCCTGCCAGCTGAAGGCCCGTTCAATCAGTGCCAACGCGCAATGTCCCTCGTTCAGATGGCACAGTCTAGGCTTTCGGCCCAGCTGTTTGATCAGGCGCCAGCCACCAATGCCAAGCACCATTTCCTGTTGCAGGCGTTTTTCCGGGTCGCCGGTGTATAGCTCACTGGTAATCCCCCGGTCGCCGGGTTCATTCCGCGGGTCGTTGCTGTCTAGCAATAGCAACTCGCAGCGTCCAACCTGGGCCTTCCAGGCGCGTAGGCGAACGTTTCGCCCCGGGAAAGGCACAACCACCCTCACCCACTGGCCTTCGTCATCTCTTAAGGGGGAAACCGGCAGCATCGTTGGGTCGTTGTAGGGATAGAATTCCAGTTGCTCTCCATCGGTGCTGATGGCCTGGCGGAAATAGCCCTGCTGGAAAAGCAACCCGACAGCCATCACGGGCACACCAAGATCGCTCGAGGCTTTCAGGAAATCCCCCGCCAGGACACCCAGTCCGCCACTGTACAGGGGCAGAGATTCGCTCAGCCCATATTCCATGCAGAAATAGGCGATGCCCTCACCAAGATCCCCGGAGCATTCCGACGTATACCAGGTATCAGCCTGAATAAACTCACTATGTGCTGATATCTGGTCACGGTAGCGTTTCTGGAAGTCAGAATCGGCGGCCAGTTCTTCAAGCCGGTCGCCGGAGACACTGTTCAGCACCAGCCAGGCGTTCCGGGTGGTATCCCAGATTTCCTCATCAAGGGCGCGCCAAAGCTCATCAGTGCCATGGTGCCAGGTCCATCGTAAATCGAGGGCCAGCTGAAACAGACCGGCCAAGGAGTCCGGCAAGGATCGCGTGGTATAAGCTGCCAGCGTCAAAGTAGGACTCCGCTCAGGTTGGCCGGTATATTAGAGGGAGCTCCATGAGAGATCTCCCCCATCAATTCAGAAGGCTTGCTGACGACGAACCGGAAAATAATTGACGGGCATATGGTGCTTTTTTAGCCATTGCACCAGAGAGGAGATGGTGAAGCTGTCGTTCTCAACTCCCTCAAAGTCGACACCCAGCCCCCGGTCGGATTTGCGGACTACGTGTGCCTTGAGGCGACGAAACCGCTTTTCCTGCTGGTCTGGGAAACGAAACTCAAGCTCTACCGTCTGGTTTAACTGCACGTCCGTGTAATCGGTCGCGATGAAGAGCCCTCGTTTGGACGCATCCCGAATCTGTCCGGTGGCCACCGGCATCCCTCGTTTGTATACCAACAGGCCAAGTTTTCCCTGAACGCGTTTACTGAGTCTGTGTTCCATGTTTCCCCCCCGGTGACTCATCAAGAACGGCAATTGTTGATACTGCCTGTGTTTTATATCGAAGGTTTGCGAGCGCCTCTTTGATGCTGATCAAAAAATGGTCAGTCTTGGGGTAGACGCCCATGTCGCCGTACCGCATCAGAGATGATTTTGGACAGATCTTCTTCAGGAAAATTCCAGTCCAGCTGCCAAACCCAGTTATTTGTAATGGTGCCCGGCGTGTTGAACCGCGCCTCCGTTCCGAGGCTCAGAAAATCCTGCATTGGCACAACCGCGAGAGTGCAAACGGATCGGAAAGCGGCCTCAATAACTGGCCACGGCATACCGTCACCGGTGGTACCCAGGTAGTCATCCACATAGCGCCGTGTATGATCGTCCAGGCTTTGGTACCAGCCGAGCGTGGTGTCATTGTCGTGTGTGCCGGTGTACACAAGATCCCGGGTGTGGTGGTTATGCAGAAGGTGTGGGTTATTGGGGCTCCCGTCAAATCCGAACTGCATAACGGTCATTCCCGGCAAGTGGAACCGTTTGCGAAGCTCTTCCACATCGTCGCCGATAATACCCAGGTTTTCGGCTACCAATGGCAAATCCGGGAACCGGTTGAAACAGGCCTGGAGAAAATGATCGGCTGGGCCGGGAACCCAGTAGCCAAATCTTGGTTGCGGCGTTTCGGCCGGAATTTCCCAGTAAGCTTGCAGGCCGCGAAAATGATCGATTCGGATCAGGTCGAAAAGATGACGCTGGCTTTCGAGCCTTTCCAGCCACCATTGGTAACCATCTCCCGCCATGGCCTGCCAGTTATAGAGCGGGTTTCCCCAGTGCTGTCCGTCAGGGGAAAAGTAATCAGGCGGTACACCAGCAACGACGGTGGGTTCGCCTCGGCCATCCAGTTTGAACAGATGTCGATTGGCCCAGACATCGGCACTGTCGTGGGCGACGAAAATAGGAATGTCTCCAAAAAGCAGGATGCCCTTGTCCCGCGCATAATTGCGCAGTGCCTGCCACTGATGGTTAAACAAAAACTGCTCAAACCGTATCCGGGCCAGACGTGTCTGGTTCTGGTCAATAAATGACTGCAGCTCGACGGAATAGCGGTCTCTCAGGGGCTCTGGCCATTGAAGCCAGCCCGGTGAATCCTGAACCTCCCGGATTGCGCAAAAAAGGCAGAAATCATCCAGCCAGTGGTCGTTTTTGGTCCGGAATTCCTCGAAAGCGGCCAGATCAAGGCCTTTCGGGGCTTCCCCTATGCCATCGAAAAAACGTTGGGCCGCAATGCCCAGTAGCTGTTGGCGGGATTCGGCAATGGGCTGGGCAATTTCTGAATCCACCAGCAGGCCGACCTGCAGCAGCTCCGCCAAGTCGATGAAATTCGGATTGCCCGCGTGGGCGCTGAGGGACTGATAGGGGGAAAGATCGGAATGTGTTGGGCCGATAGGCAGAGTCTGCCAGACGGTGATACCACTTGCGGCCAGAAAATCGACGAAGCGGCGGGCACCCGCCCCTAGCACACCCAGGGTGCCCGGAAGGCAGGTCGGATGCAGAAGGACACCCGCCCTTCTAACACTGAACAGGTCGTTGGCGTTGGCTGACGTCATGCCTGTTTTTCCGCGTCATGGCCCGGACGCATGGTTCCGCCCCGGGCTGGTTCTCCGCTGCCCTGGCTTAGCTGCTGGAATACCGAGGGCGGCGCCGGGTACCCGATCATTTCATAGAGGTTGACCAGGTGGCGGCGGAAGAGATGTTCAAAGTCACTGACGATCTGAGCCGGGTTGTAGTCGCCAAACCACCAGAACCAGTCGGAGCCTTCACAGATCGCCAATTGTTGCATGGCAGCCTCTTTTTGTTCTGAATTGAGGCTGCCGTTATCCATCACACGGTCAAAGTGGACTTTCGCCTCGCAGAGCAGATCCCAGGCGCGGTTCTTGTCCGGGTCACCAATCCAGGTAGAGAAAGTGCCGTAAATCCAGCTCCCGGCAACCAGATGTGGCAGCTTGATGGGCTCGGTGACGGGGTTGGCTACCAAATCACTGTAGGTGGTCAACTGCAGCTTGGGGTGGTTCGCCAGAACCCGATAAAGCTCATCCAGAAAATGAAAACCGTTTTCCGGGTAATACTCCCAGGCGTTTTCACCATCCATGATCACCGAAATCACCGGCCGTGTTTTGCCTTTTCCCTGACCGGCGATGTTTTCCATGTGATGAACAAGGTCGCCGACGGCATCCTTGGCGTGCCAGTCCGCGTAGGTAAACCCGATGAGATCAGACAGGCCGTCGTCCCGAAAGAACACGAACGTGCCCGATTCACCAAAGGTATACGGCCGATGAATGCCGTAATCGGGCAGTTCCGGGTTGGTTTCCCGCGCTCGGTTCAGGCTGTTGTGCACCACCGAATCCCCGCTGGCCGTCCAGCGGAATTGATGGTCCTCCAGCAAGCCCAGTGTGGCGGCGCTGAGGCCACCCTCTGACGCCCAGCAGCCGCATGGTTCAAGGCCGAAGAATCGCTGGAAGACGGTTTTCGCCTCTTGGAGCTGCCAGCCGGCCCGCGCCTCACCTCCCGGATAGTCACTGTGCGCCGGCAAAATGATGTCTGGCATGGCCTCCCTGGCGGAAGCCAGGTCGATGAGCAGAGGCAGCATGGCATGGGTGTAGGGGCTCACGGAGAGTTCAACCTGGCCCTTCTGGGCAAGATGGCGGTATCTCGGGCCGATGCCGGATAACACATCAAAGATCACGTCCAGCAAAGCTCGCCGGTCGTCCATCGAGAAATTATGGCCTTTTTCCTGAAGGCTCTGGATGCAATGGCTTTTCCTGCGAATCGTCTCCCCCATCCAGCCGAGGTGATACCAGACCAGCAGATCCGAGAGGAATCTGCGGGAAATATACCTCTGTAGCTCCGGTTTCCGGCGGAAGACGTCAGCCAGTTCCGCAAGACGCGCGAACGCAGGGTAGCGATTGATTATCCGCTCGCGGTTCGCCCGAAGGGACTTTTCCATCAGGCCAAGAAAAGCCGGTGTGCCGGTTTCGGGCAACTCCTCCGCGACAAGGGCAGCCAGCAGAGGATCACCGATCTCACCTGCTCCATGCCGCCAACGCTCGATCTGGATCAGATAGGTCTCGATCTGCTCAAGCAGAACGGGCGCGAAATTGACCACTGCCCTGGCCTCCGGATTGCTTTCCAGATGGGCAGCCATGTCGCTGTAATCCTTAATGGTATGCAGGTATACCCACGGAAACAGGAATTGATTGGTTCGCATGTCCTGATAAGACGGCTGGTGCATATGCCAGCAAAGTACTACCGGCGTTTTTGTGTCAGAGGCCATGGGGATAATCCTGCCCGAGCATCTCGGGCGTGATCAGCACAATACCTTTTGGAGAAACATGGAACCGCTTCCGGTCTTCCTCGGCATCAAAGCCAATCCGGGTGCCCTCCGGAATCCGGCAGCCACGATCAATGAGACAGTTTCGAAGGCGACAATGGCGGCCTATCTGCACATCCGGATAGATCACTGAATCTGATATTTCACTAAAGGAATGCACCATAACCTGCGAAAAAAGCAGGGAATGCTTCACCAGTGAGCCGGAGACAATGCACCCGCCCGCCACCATGGAATCCACTGCCATTCCGCGCCGGTTGTCGTCGTCGAACACGAACTTGGCCGGTGGCAGTTGCTCCTGATAGGTCCATATCGGCCAGTGAGAATCGTACAGGTTCAGTTCCGGGCTTATACTGATGAGCTCAAGGTTCGCCTGCCATAGGGCATCAACGGTACCCACGTCGCGCCAGTAGGCAGGTTTGTTCTCGACCGGGTTCCGAAATGGAAATGCCACCACCCGCAAACGTTTGATCACCGATGGAATAATATCCTTGCCGAAATCGTGGGAGGAATCGCCATCCATCTGTTGATCACGCATCAGCTCATCAAACAACACCTGGGTGCTGAACACATAGATGCCCATAGAGGCAAGCGCCTTGCCGGGTTGGCCGGGCATCGGCTTTGGCTGCTCCGGCTTCTCGACGAATTCAGTGACTCTGAGTTCATCGTCCACCGACATAACGCCGAATGCCGAGGCTTCATCGAGTGGCACCTCGATACAGCCGACGGTGATATCAGCATCGTTTTCCACGTGGTGGGCCAGCATCGTGCCGTAGTCCATCTTATAGACATGGTCACCTGCCAGGATCAGCACGTACTCCGGCTGATGGCTGCGGATGATGTCGAGGTTCTGGAGCACAGCATCCGCTGTTCCCTCATACCAGGAGGTTTCGATCCGTTGTTGTGCCGGCAGGAGTTCGACGAATTCATCCAGTTCCCCGCGGAGAAACCCCCAGCCCCGCTGGATGTGGCGAATCAGGGAATGAGATTTGTACTGGGTAATCACACCAACCTGGCCAATGCCCGAGTTGATGCAGTTCGAGAGGGGAAAATCAATGATCCGGAACTTGCCGCCAAACGGAACCGCCGGTTTGGCCCGCCATTTGGTGAGATCATGAAGGCGGGAGCCCCGCCCTCCGGCAAGTACCAGTGCAAGAGTCTGACGAGTGAGACGACTGACGAAACGCTTGGCCGTTTGCATAGCTGCTTCCCTGAAGAAAACCTTCCCTCGGACCGATCGTTCAACCGCTAGGGTTTGCCACGTTTTTGACGCCTTAAACGATATTAGAACACTAGCACGGAATTATGACGTAAACTTGTTTTGGGTCATTTTTTAAACAGGCCCTTTCGCGTCCAATGAACGGACGCCCAATGCGCTTTACCCGGTCAGGAACAGCACGGTCTATGGACAGTCCAACGCTCAGCGAATTTGACCTCCACCTCTTCGGCGAAGGCCGTCACTGGCACATTTACAATGTCCTTGGGGCCCACGTTTGCCGGAGCAAGGGAGTGGAAGGCGTTCGATTTG
Organism: Marinobacter sp. CH_CUG1437-1; assembly: GCF_037029655.1. Classification (NCBI taxonomy): domain Bacteria; kingdom Pseudomonadati; phylum Pseudomonadota; class Gammaproteobacteria; order Pseudomonadales; family Marinobacteraceae; genus Marinobacter; species Marinobacter sp. CH_CUG1437-1. The sequence goes on from NZ_JAYMEW010000002.1 coordinate 158,068, forward strand.
CGGTCTGGGCACCCCACGCCAGGGCCGTCAGCGTTGTCGGGGATTTCAATCACTGGGCCACCGGCGCCAACCCCATGGCCTCCAACGGGGACACCGGTGTCTGGTCCTGCTTTGTTCCCGGCATAGGTACCGGCGCTTTCTACAAGTACTCCATCACGACAGAAAGAGGCGACCAGCTTCTAAAAACCGATCCCTACGGGCAGGCCTTCGAATTGAGGCCCTCCACCGCCGCTGTTGTGACCGAACGCGGCCGTTTCGGCTGGGGCGACGGCGACTGGCTTGCCCGCCGTGGCCGCTGGAACTGGCAACAGTCCCCCATTTCCATTTACGAGGTGCATGCTGCCTCCTGGCGACATCACGGTTCCGGTCGCTGGCTGACATATAGAGAGCTGGCCGACCAACTCGTTCCCTATGTCCTGGAACTGGGCTTTACCCACATTGAGCTTTTGCCGGTAACGGAACACCCGCTGGATGAATCCTGGGGTTACCAGACCACCGGTTATTACGCCCCGACCAGTCGTTTCGGCAGCCCGGACGATTTCCGTTACCTGGTAGACCAGTGCCATCGGCACAACATCGGCGTGATCCTGGACTGGGTGCCAGGGCATTTTCCCACCGATGAGCACGCCCTGGCCCGGTTTGATGGCAGCGCGCTCTACGAACATGAAGATCCCCGCAAGGGGCGTCATCAGGACTGGGGTACCCTTATCTACAATTACGGGCGTCATGAGGTACGGAATTTCCTGATCGGGAGCGCCCTCTTTTGGCTGGACGCCTTCCATATTGATGGTTTGCGGGTAGATGCAGTGGCGTCGATGCTCTATCTCAATTATTCCCGCAAGGAAGGCGAATGGCTGCCCAATGTCCACGGCGGACACGAAAACCTTGAAGCCATCGAGTTTCTCCGCGAGTTGAACCGCGTTTGCCAGAGCCGCTTTCCGGGAACGTTGATCTGTGCGGAGGAATCCACGTCCTGGCCCCGTGTTACACGGCCGCCCGAAATCGGTGGTCTGGGGTTCAATCTGAAATGGAATATGGGCTGGATGCACGACACCCTCGATTATCTGGCTCAGGACCCGGTATACCGACAGTACCACCACGACAAACTGACCTTTGGGCTGTTGTATGCGTTCTCGGAGAACTTTCTCTTGCCGCTGTCCCACGATGAGGTTGTTCATGGCAAAGCCAGCCTGATCAACAAGATGTCCGGTGACGACTGGCAGCAGCGGGCAACCTTAAGGCTGCTCTTCACCTATATGTTCTGCTATCCCGGCGCAAAGCTTCTTTTTATGGGCGGGGAGTTTGGTCAGCGCCGTGAGTGGAGCGAATCCCGGGAGCTGGACTGGTCTCTGCTGGCGCACCCGGAGCATCAGGGAATCAAGAAGCTGGTCCAGGACCTCAACGGCGTTTACCGGCGGGAAGTTTCGCTAAACGGCGCCTGCTTCACGCCGGATGGATTCGAGTGGATCGATTGCCATGACTCCCCACAATCCGTTATCAGTTTCCTGCGCACGGCTGGAGGCGAAACCTCGGTGATTGTGGTCAATTTCACCCCGGTGCCCCGGCACCATTACCGGATCGGGTTGCCCCAGGGTGGCAACTGGCGGGAAATCTTCAATTCCGATTCGGAATACTACGGCGGCAGCAATCTCGGTAACCCTTACACCATGCCAGCGGATCAACAGCCGTGGATGAACCGTGACTGGTCACTGGAACTCACGCTGCCACCGATGGGCGCGATAATCCTGAGGCCAGCGTTATGATCCGGGTTCTTTTTGCCACCAGTGAAGTCTATCCACTGGTGAAGACCGGCGGTCTTGCCGATGTTTCTGCCAGCTTGCCCGAAGCGCTCTGTCGTCTTGAATACGATGTTCAGATTCTCCTGCCTGGTTACCCGGACGCGATAAAGGCCGCCAGAAAAGCCGGTTCCCGCAGAAAGGCCCGATTCCAGCTTGGCCAATACAATGTGAGCCTGTGGCAGACTCGGCTGCCAGGCACCGCGGTTACTCTCTGGTTGGTTGACTGCCCGCCCCTTTTCGATCGCCCCGGCAACCCCTACAAAAACGAGGAAGGGAGAGACTGGTGGGACAACGCCCACCGGTTTGAGCTGTTTGGCAAAGTGGGGGCCATGATCGCCATGGGCGAAGCCGGTCTGAACTGGAGGCCCGATCTGGTGCACTGCAATGACTGGCAAACCGGGCTGATACCGGTATTCCTGGAAGCCTATCAGGAGCGGCCGGGCACCGTGTTTACCATTCATAACCTTGCCTACCAGGGGCTCTTCTCAAACGAGACGTTCCGCGCCCTCGGTCTGCCCGACACCCTCTGGAGGTTTGAACAACTGGAGTTCTATGGCCAGCTTTCGTTTATCAAGGGCGGCCTGGTATTCAGTGATCGGATCACCACCGTCAGCCCCACCTATGCACGTGAGATTCAGACTCCGGAATTCGGCAATGGCCTCGATGGTCTGCTCCGGCACCGGCAACACGCCTTGACCGGCATTCTCAACGGCATCGACACCCGGGTCTGGGACCCGGAGGAAGATCAAGAGCTGGCCTTCCACTACGGACGCGACCATCTGAAGAACAAAGCACAGTGTCGGGCAGCGCTGCAACACGAGCTTGGGCTGGAAGTGAACGGCGCGCCGCTTCTTGGTTTCATTGGCCGACTGGTGGAGCAAAAAGGGGTGGACTGGATAGTGTCCGTGATGCCGGATTTGCTGGAACAGGGCTGCCAGTTTGTGATTCTCGGTTCGGGAGAGGACCGTTACGAGGAGCCGCTGAAACAACTGGCCCGTCAATGGCCCGGGCAGTTCTCACTCACCCTGGGCTACAACGAAGGGATGTCCCATCGCATCACGGCGGGCTGTGATCTCTTCATGATGCCGTCCAGATTCGAACCCTGTGGGTTAAACCAGATGTACAGCCTTCGGTACGGGACAATTCCGGTGGTGCACGGTGTCGGAGGGCTGGCCGATACGGTACAGGATCCGCAGCAGGTGGGAATCGACAAGGCCAACGGATTCGTGTTTGCCGGTGCCAGTGCCGCATCGCTGCTGGCTGCGATACACCGGGCACTGCAGGTGTTTGAAAAGCGAAAACAATGGCGGCGATTGCAGGAAAACGGCATGGCCATCGATTATTCGTGGAAGCAGCGCGCTCGCACCTATGGTGACCTGTATCAGGGCATTCTCAAAGAACGTGATCAACAACAGCTGGATTAGTGCGAGCGTTTGCCCGCCTGGAGGCAACCAACATGCATAAAGCAACGGAATTTCGACTCGAAGCCCATCCCTTGATTCCAGAACCCCTTGAGCGACTGGAAGAACTTGCCAACGATCTGTTCTACAGCTGGGACCATGGCGTCCGTAGCCTGTTCGCCAGGATTGACCTGCGGCTCTGGCAGAAAGTGGAGCACAATCCCAAGCTGTTCCTGCGCCGGGTCGCCCAGGACCGACTGGACGAAGCATCGGAAGAGCGAGCGTTTCTGGCTGAGTATCGCCGGGTTCTGAGCAGTTACGATGCTTACCTCGAAGCCGGCCCCGGCCCGGAAGTCACCGAAAAACTGGATCCGGAGCAGGCTCTGGTGGCCTACTTCTGCGCCGAGTTCGGTTTCCATGAGAGCTTTCCGATTTATTCCGGCGGCCTTGGCATCCTGGCCGGGGACCACTGCAAGGCCGCCAGTGATCTTGCCCTGCCGTTCGTGGCTGTGGGCCTTCTGTACCAGCAGGGGTACTTCATCCAGAGTATCGACGCCCACGGCCAACAGATCGCACGTTACCAGTCCCATTCAAGCGATGAGCTGCCGATAACACCCGTGGAAATGGATGGCCAGGTTCTGAAGGTATCGGTTCCCTTCCCTGGCCGTGATGTGGTCGCACGGGTCTGGGAGGCTCGGGTTGGTCATATCCGGCTGTACCTGCTGGACAGCAACACCGAGGAAAATAACCAAGAGGATCAGGACCTCACACTACAGTTGTATGGTGGTGACGAGTCCACCCGCATCAGCCAGGAAATGCTCCTTGGCATCGGTGGAACCCGGGTTCTGGAGGCATTGAATCTGAAGCCGACGGTCTGGCACATCAACGAAGGGCATGCCGCGTTCCAGATCCTCGAACGCTGCCGAAGCACCATGTTGAGTTCGCAACTCGGCTTTGAAGCGGCCCTGGAAGCAGTTGCCGGTGCCACCCTCTTCACCACCCATACGCCTGTACCCGCCGGCCACGATATTTTCCCCAGGGCTCTGGTGCATCATGCCCTTGGCCGTTACCTGGAGGAGTCCGGGCTGGATTTCGAGCAGGTGTTCGCCCTCGGTTCGAAAGATGGCGGCGACAGCTTCAACATGACCAGCCTGGGGCTCCGTGGCTCCCGCTATCACAACGGCGTCAGCCGCATTCACGGAGGCGTCGCGTCGCTGATGGAGGGCGATGTCTGGCCCCAGGTTCCACCAGCCGAGAACCCTATCGGTTACATTACCAATGGCGTTCATGTACCCACCTTTCTTGCGCCGGAATGGTCCAGCCTGTTTGATATACAGGCGCCCACCTGGAAAAGCGAACTCAGGAATCCGGATTTCTGGGAATTTATCGACCAGATTCCCGATTATCACTACTGGAGCGTGCATAAAGCGCTTAAACAGCAAATGGGCGAGTATATTGTCCAGCGCCTGAAGCGCCAGCATAAGCGCAATGGCACCGGCCACTCCGTGACAGACCGGATGACCCGGCAGATTATGTCCTCGGAAAAGGACACGCTGGTTATCGGTTTTGCCAGACGCTTCGCCACTTACAAACGCGCGACGCTGATTTTTTCAGATCTGGAACGGCTTGAGCGGATTCTTACAAATCCGGACAGGCCGGTGGTGCTGGTCTTTGCTGGCAAAGCTCACCCGAAAGACAAGCCTGGCCAGCAACTGATCAAGGTTATCCACGATCTGTCCATGCATCCCTCCCTGCTGGGGCACCTTATTCTGCTGGAAGATTATGATCAGGCCATGGCTCGCCGGCTTCTCAGTGGTGTGGATGTCTGGCTGAACACCCCGGAATACCCGAAGGAAGCGAGTGGCACATCCGGTGAAAAAGCCGCCCTGAACGGCGCCCTCAACCTCAGCGTGCTCGATGGCTGGTGGGGGGAAGGCTACAACGGCAAGAATGGGTGGGGTATTCCGCCACGAGATACCGAACTGGACCCGGAGTTCCGGAACGAGGAGGAGGCCAGAGACCTGATCGATCTGATCGAGTTGGAGGTGGTGCCCCTGTATTACGATCGGGCATCCCAGGGCTTTTCGAAGGGCTGGGTCAAGCGCTCCAAAGCGTCGATGAAATCCATAACCCCCAGGTTCAATGCCCAGAGGATGGTGATGGACTACGTCAATAACTATTACCACCCCGCCTCCAGTCAGGGCGCGCTCCTGATGGCCGACGGAGGCCGGGTTGCGATTGAACTCGCAGACTGGAAAGCAAGGGTGCGGCAGGCCTGGAACGGGGTTGAACTGCGGGTGGTGGGCTGCGTGAAATCCTCATGCCCCCACGATGGCGCCGTGGAATTACGGGTTGAGGCGGCGCTTAACGGCCTGACTGCGGAGGATGTACGGGTGGAGTGCCTGGTCAGCCCTGAGTGCACCGGCACTGATGGCAGCCCCGGGCCAAACAGCTTCCTTCTGGAAAAAGAGGGTGAAGAGGATGGCCGAACCCTATTCGCCACCCATGTTCAGCCACCCTACCCTGGCTTGCAGACCCTGAGGCTGCGGATGTATCCATACCATGAGTCGCTGACCCACCCGCTGGAAATGGGCGCCATGCTCTGGGTCTGACCCGGAGCATGGCTGAGCCTTAAAGCAGGTGTCGGCGAATGAACCGGCCAATATCCTGTATTTCCTCCAGGCACACGCTGTGTTCCATGGGGAAGGTCTGGTAGGACGGGTCGTAGCCCATTTCCTTCAGGGTTTCGACACTGCGAACGCCCAGAGACTCCGGCACCATCGGATCGAATGTTCCGTGATACACACTGATCGGTACATCCGCATTTGCCTCTGAACACTGAACTGTCTTCGCGGTGGCGAAGTAGGTGGAGAGCGCCAAAATGCCGCCCAGACGTTCCGGGTAGCTGAGCCCCAGTTCGTAGGCAACCGCCCCACCCTGGGAGAAGCCGGCGATGATGATCCGGTCTGCCGGAACACCTTTCTCCTTTTCGCGCTCCACCAGTCTGGCGACGGAATCGGCAGAGGCCCGCAGTTGTTCGGTATCCACCACCCGGTCAATGTCCATTGCCTTGATGTCGTACCAGGCCGGCATGGACATTCCACCGTTGATGGTCACAGGCAGGTTCGGCGCGTGGGGAAAGATAAACCGCACCGCGGCATCTTCCGGAAGGCCCAGTTCAGGCACGACCGGCTCGAAGTCGTGGCCACTGGCACCCAGGCCATGAAGCCAGATCACGGCCGCGGTCGGGTTTTCTCCGGTTTCAATCTCGATGTACTGAAGATCCTGCACGGTATACCTCTTTTCTGAAAATTGGGTGCCGAATTACTCGGAATGGCCGGATTTTTCGGCATTGGCCTCAAGCGCGGTAACTACCGGATTGGCATACATATCCAGTAGATAGGGCCGGATGGCCGGATCGCAGGCTTCCAGGCGCCGCTCCATCTCCGCCTCGGCCGCTTCCATCTCCGCCGGTGACCAGGTTTCGGCGGTGACCACCGCATCGCTGACGGTATCAGGCGTGTCGTGAGCCTGGGGATGAAGGCCGCGTTGCTGGTAGGCCACCAGGTTCGAGGCATGCAGGTGGTAGTTCGCATGCATCTCGCGGTCTATACGCTGGGCCAGATCCTTGGGGTTATCCGGTGAATCATGAATGGGCGCGCCGAAGTGCACATGCACGTGCCCCTTGAATCCGGTCAAACCTTTCATGATCTGCTCGGTGTCCTCGCCCTCACGCTTGATGTATTTGCCGGTTCTGGCGCGGGTTTCCAGTTCCTGAGCCTTGTCGGCATCGCATGGGTCGTACTCATAGGCGATGGAAACCGGCACGATGTGCAGCCGGCTCATGGCCTCGCCAAAATCCAACCCGCTCTTCTTACGGCTCATGTAGAACATCTTGATGATGGCCGGATCGGTGAAATCAAGGCCGTCCTTCGCCCTGCCTTCCCGTTGGGCAATCCAGATACTGTGATTGGTATCAATGCTGTGGTTGATGAAGCCGGAGAGCGTTATGTAGGCATCGCGCATCTCCCGCGGGCTGGTCATGCTACGACGTACCACAAAGCTCTTGTTCAGCCGCATCATTTCGGCGAACACCCGGTTTGCCAGCAGATTGTCGCCTATGGCAATTCGGGTGGTGTGGAAGCCGTTTTGAAACAGCAGGTAGTTCACCACCATGGGGTCAAACACGATGTCCCGGTGGTTTGAAATGAACAGATAGGCGCCGTGTTTATCGAGTTTATCCAGGCCGCTGGTCGTCACTCGTGTGGTGGTGCTGTCGACCAGTTCACCGACGTAGCCGGAAAGCCCAGCCTGGAGATCATCAACACGCGTATAGCGACCAAAATGGCTGGTGAGCCATCGGCGGGTAAACACACGCAACATGGCCGGTGCCCAGCGTGCCAGTGTCGGAGACTTGAAGCGACCGACCATATCCAGAAATTCCCGGTCGTTGACCAGGCGGTTAATAGCAGCGCCGGTTTCTTCGTCCGAATACGGACGGATGGCATCAAATTCCTGCATGGAAGCCCTGTTATTATCAGTGTCTGTCACAGTATGGCGTGAAACGGTGGTTCAAAAACGCGGTATTGTAGCGTTTCTTACACTGCTTTGCCTCCATCTGGCACATGGGTTTGCTGGCCAACCCTCAGGGTTAATCTGGTATCATTGCCCACCGTGCCGACCCCGGCTTTCCACCCGTCTCAATAAAGCGGCTCCACGTCGACGAACCGGTTACCCTATGTATCTTGATCAGGACTTCGAACAGCTTTCCACCGAGCGCCCCACCACCTCGGGAAGGGATCCGGAACAGGTGCTGCACGAAGTCTTCGGCTACGAATCGTTCCGGCCGCTGCAGGGTGACATCATCCGGGAAGTGTCGGAAGGCCGCGACGCCCTGGTGCTTATGCCAACGGGCGGGGGTAAATCCCTGTGTTACCAGGTGCCGGCACTGGTTCGCTCTGGCACGGCGATTGTGATATCCCCGCTAATCGCCCTGATGCAGGATCAGGTGGCAGCGCTCAAGGAGCTCGGGGTAAGAGCTGCGTTCCTCAACTCAACCATGGATTTCGAGCAGGCCCGAGCCACCGAGTACGCGCTGATGACCGGTGAGCTGGACCTGCTGTACTGCGCGCCGGAGAGGCTGATTCAACCTCGCACGATTGAACTGCTTCATGATGCCTCGATCTCGTTGTTCGCCATAGATGAAGCCCACTGTGTGTCCCAATGGGGCCACGACTTCCGGTCAGATTACCTGCAGCTCAGCATGCTGGCCGAGCAGTTTCCCGGCGTACCCCGCATTGCGCTGACCGCAACAGCCGATGAGCGGACCCGGAAAGAGATCGCGGAACGTCTGTCGCTGACCGGGGCAAGACACTTCGTCAGTGGCTTCGATCGCCCGAACATTCAATACCGTATCGCGCCAAAAACAAACGCAAACAAACAGTTATTGGACTTTATTAAAGCCGAGCATGAGGGCGACTGCGGCATTGTGTACTGCCTGTCCCGCAACAAGGTGGACGCTACCGCGAAAACCCTCGCCCAGAAAGGCTACACCGCTCTGCCCTACCATGCCGGCCTGTCCTCGGAGCAACGCGCTTATCACCAGGAGCGCTTCCTGCGGGAAGATGGCGTGATCATTGTTGCCACTATCGCCTTCGGGATGGGTATCGATAAACCCGACGTGCGCTTCGTCGCTCATCTGGATCTCCCAAAGAGCCTTGAAGCCTACTACCAGGAGACCGGCCGCGCCGGACGGGACGGCAAACCTTCGACGGCCTGGATGGTGTATGGCCTTCAGGATGTGATCAAACTGCGGCAAATGCTGGAAAGTTCCCAGGGCAACGACCATTTCAAACGGGTGGAGCGCCAGAAGCTCGATGCCATGCTGGGTCTCTGCGAGGTCACCAGTTGCCGTCGTCAGGTAATGCTGCGGTATTTCGGGGACGAACTGGAGCGGCCCTGCGGCAATTGCGACACCTGCCTGAATCCTCCGGAAACCTGGGATGGAACAGTGGCCGTCCAGAAAGCGCTGTCCTGTGTGTTCCGCACCGGGCAACGCTTCGGTGTGACCTATCTGATCGACGTACTCCGTGGCTCAGAGAACGAGCGGATTCTGCAGGCCGGCCATCATCAGGTTTCCACTTATGGCATTGGCACCGAGCTCAGCGCCAATGAGTGGAAATCTGTCTTCCGCCAATTGGTCGCCAACGGCTATTTGCGGGCAGATCCGGAGGGCTATGGCGCACTTCAGCTTACAGAAGAATGCCGGCCGCTGCTGAAAGGTCGGCAAACCATTGAGCTGCGCAAGGATCCGGTGGTCAAGAAGACAGCAGGCCGGGCCTCCGGTGGCCGCTCAAGCGCTCCGGTTAAAGACCAGATAACGGATCAGGCCGGCTGGGACGCCCTGCGGGCCTGCCGCAAGGAGTTGGCTGATAAACAGGGCGTGCCTCCTTACGTTATCTTCCATGACACGACCCTGTTCGGAATGCTTGAACGCAAGCCCCGCACCCTTGAAGAGCTGGCCGAAGTCAGCGGCGTGGGGGCTGCCAAGCTTGAAAAATATGGCGAGATCTTCCTGGAAGCCATTGCCGGCCTTGATCCGGCCTGATCTTCAGGCCTCTGCTTTAAAGCCTTTCTTACGTACCCGGTAATGAGCAATGGAGGTAGCCACATGGTTGCCCTCCTCGTCTTTCAGTGTCCCCTCCAGGGTGAACTTGGCCCGGCCGGTTTCGTCGGCGTCTGCAAGGATGCCTGCCACCGTTTCCGGCGGCAGCGTAAACTCCACGGTGACATCACTATTGGCCGGTTGCAGGAATTGCAGGGTCATTTCCTTGAGGATCGGGGTGTACGCAGGGCCCAGGTCAAACAGCGTCAGGACGCCACCGGGAATTTCAGCCACCAGAAAATAGGCGCCGGCATACAGGCTTCCAAAGTGGTTCTTGTTGCCTTTGAGCCGGATTTTTGCCCGCACATAGCCCGGCCTTACTTCTTCAACACTGAAGTTGTTCCGCGGCGCAAAGGGTATGGACAGGCCTATGATCTTGTTTACCGCCGCATAACCGCTAGTTTTCTTCAGCCAGGCCAGTGGGCTGGCCAAGGTGGCCTTTGGGTCTGTGCTGGCGACCCACTGGCCAGTGGCGCCGATAAGGTTGTCGATAATTGCCATTCACTCGCTCCGAATTCTTGGTCGAAGCCGATGATTACAATGGTCTCTGGCAGCCGCAAGAATCTTTTACAATTTTTTTGGACATCGTCCGATTTATTTTTGAATTTATGTTCTAAAGTGAGGGTGGCTGCCTGAATTACGGCTGCTTTTTTGCCGGTTTTTCCAGTATTAAGAAAGGATTTCTGATTTGGAATATTCTCTGCCTGCCTTCAGGGTCGTGCTCCGGTTGCCCAAACTGGCCATCTTTCTCGCGCTGCTCGGCCTGTGCCTTGAAGTGGCTCCTATCGCAGCCTCAACCTCAACGTCCGCCATTACGGGGGCAGCCAGTCGTGACTATGTTCTCTGGTACAGGAATTATGACAGCCCGGCTATTCGTGCGCTTGTCGAGCTTGCATTAGAGAAAACGCCGGAATATGGCGACTCCCGGGTTATTCGCAGTGAAGAACTGAGTCAGGGGCGCGTGCTCCGCGAACTGGCAGATGGCCAGTCTCGCCTGGTTGATATCGCCAATGTAGCCACCTCGGCCGAGCGGGAAGAGTTTCTGACTGCGATCCCCTTCCCGGTTGATGGTGGCCTTCTCGGCTTTCGCGTCTGCGTGGTGTTGCCGCAATCTCTGCCCAAGTTCGCCGACATAAAGAGTCTGGATGATTTCCGAGCCAGCCAGATCTGGATCGGTCAGGGTTCACACTGGCCAGACACGCCGGTGCTGGAGGCAAATGGCATTCCGGTGGTAACGCACTCCCGATACGAGATACTGTTTGGCATGCTCCGTAATGAACGCTTTGATTGTTTCGCCCGCGGCGTCAGTGAGGTCCTGTACGACCTGGAAATGGAGCAGGATCCCAACCTGGTGATCGAGCCCAATCTCCTGATCGCCTACCCCATGCCGTCCTATCTGTTCGTTGGCCCAGACGACCAGGAGACCGCCCATCGTCTGCAGCTGGGCATTGAGCGCGCCATCCACGACGGCAGCTTCAGCGAGTTCCTGAGGCGCTACTACTCCCGTGCCGTCAAGGAGCTCAACCTGAGCCAACGCCGGGTAATTGCCCTGGAGAACCCGTACCTGAGTGAGGAATCCCGATACATAGGGCGCAGCACCCTTGAGAATCTGCGCCGGCGCCTCGAGGTCCTCAGCCGCTAGGTTTTCCTGCTATACCCGGAACCGGGAGACGTTCTGGTTCAGGGCCTTGCCAATGCTCTCTATCTGCCCGCTGTAAACGTCATTTTCGGTGGCTGCGGCGGCCGCTTCCTGCCCCTGATCCGCGATTCTCGTAATCGACGAGTTCAGCTCTTCGGTCACCGATGTCTGTTCTTCGGAGGCCGTGGCAATCTGCGACGTCATCTGGCTGATGGAAGTGATAGCCTCGGCAATCCGGTTCAGGGCCTCCATGGCATCCTGGGCTTTTTCCATGCTGACACTGGAAACCGCAGTTGACGCTTTCATTACATCAACCGCATCGTTAGCGCCTTTCTGCAGACGCTCGATCATATTGTTGATTTCCTCGGTACTGGATTGGGTGCGTTGGGCAAGGTTGCGCACCTCGTCGGCCACCACCGCAAAGCCCCGCCCTGCCTCGCCGGCCCGTGCGGCTTCAATAGCAGCATTCAGCGCAAGCAGGTTGGTTTGTTCGGCAATGCCCTGAATCACTTCCAGGACCGTCGTGATTGAAGCAACATCCTTGCCGAGTGTGTCGATGACTTCAGCCGCCGCGTTGACCTCCCTCGAGAGCTTCTGCACCGCATCCCGGGAGGCGGCGACGGTCTCAAGCGATGCCCGGCTGTCGCCGTCGGCAGTATTGGCGGCGTCGGCTGTCTGTTGGGCGTTCTGTGCGATTTCGCCTGCGGCCGCCGACATTTCGTTGATGGCGGTGGCCACCATGTCGATCTCGACCTGCTGGCTCTCCACGCTTGAACGGCTGGTGCTGGCTGTGTCTCTCAGGGAACTGACATTCTGGCCCAGCTCCGCACTGCCCTGCTGTACGTCCCGGACTACGTTCTGAATATTCTCGACAAACCGGTTGAAGCTTCTGGCCAGCTCACCAAATTCATCTTTTGCACTGTCGTCCAGGCGCTGGGTCAGGTCTGCATCGCCACTACCGATGTCGCCCATGGCCTTGTTCAGACGGCGAACAGGCGCCATAAGGACCTTGATGCCCAGATGGAGAATTACTAGTGAAACGATCAGGCCAATGACCGCCATGATCAGACCGGTCATGCGGGCACTCTGAACCGGCGCGTTGATCTTGTCTGCATTCACAAAAGTGCCCAGATACCACTCCACGCCGCGGGCATCGCTGATTGGATGGAAGCTGGCCTCCCAGTTCCCTTCGTCATTGGTGTATTCGTGGGCAGCCCCACCGAGGTCCGGGCTGCCGCCAATCAGAGCACTGATGTTCTTGCCCACAAGCGCCTGCTGAGGGTGGAACAGAACGGTTCCGCGTTCGTTGATCAGGGCGGCGTAACCGGTATCCGCCAGGGTCACGGTAGACAGGGTTTCCGCAATGGCGCCCAGACCGATATCTGCGCCGGCCACGCCTTCGTAGTCACCGCGCTTCACGGGTGCAAGCGTGGAGATAATCATGTCGTTGGTGCTGGCGTCCTGGTACGGTTCGGTAAATGAGGCGCTTCCAAGGCTCATGGCCTTCTTGTACCAGGGACGTTCGCGGGGGTCGTAATCAGACGGCAGGGTTGCATTGGCTTCCGGCGATTTCATCAGCATATAGCCGTCGGTGCGGCCCACATAGACATCGCGGAACCCGCCACCGGTCGTAATGGCCTGGAGGATAACACGGGCCTCTTCGTCATTTTTGGCACTTTCCAGCGCTTTGGCGGTGGATTCGGTCATCACCAAACGGGTATTGAGCCATTCGGCAATGCTTGATGTGCTTTGCTGCACGGTATCGTCGATTAGCGCGTCTACATAAGTTTTCGTGGTGTTCTGCAGCCGTAAATCGCCAGAGAGGGTGAAAGCCCCCATCACCAGCAGCAACAGAATACCGAAAGCAGTCAGGAGCTTTTGCCCGAATGTCAGCTGCACGGTCGAATCCTCAGCAATGAAAATTGATATTCGTTAATTTGTCTTTCGGCCTGCGGTGCGAAGTCTTTAGCGGCTTCTGTTAAACTTTCTAAGTATTGACGCAAATGCCGAGCTTGTCCTACTCCATAACGAACGGGAGCCGAACTGAATGGCCCATGAAGAACTGCACCTCAACCTTCGGAACCTGCAGCTTGACGATTACGAACAGCTTCAGAAGCTTATGGACCGAGTTTATGACGACATCGGAGGCGCCTGGCCCAAGGACACGATCAAGGCCCTGGTGGAACAGTTTCCGGACGGCCAGATCTGCATTGAGGAAAGTGGCCAGCTGATAGCAGTCGCGTTGACTGTTTGCGTGAAATACGACCGCTTTAGCAACCCTCATACCTATGACGACCTGATCCTCCGCAACGAGAAAATCTGGCACAACGCCAATGGCGATTCGCTTTACGGGCTGGATGTTTTCATCCACCCGGATTATCGGGGTTACCGACTCGGGCGTCGTCTCTATGAGGCCCGGAAAGAGCTCTGCCGCTCCATGAACCTCAGGGGCATCCTTGCTGGCGGTCGCATACCCAACTACTTCAAGTACGCCGAGCAGTACTCTCCTGAGGAGTACATCCAACGCGTGGATCGTAAGGAGATCTACGATCCGATCCTGAGCTTCCAGCTTTCCAATGATTTCCAGGTCACCCGGCTGATGCACAAATACCTGCCGGAGGATGAGAAATCGATGGGCTACGCCACCCTGTTGGAGTGGCGCAACATCCTTTACACCCCGCCTTCTCCGGTCCTCAGCGTCAAGAAGACGCAGGTGAGGCTTGGTGCCGTGCAGTGGCAGATGCGGGAATTCACCTCCGTTGAAGAAGTTCTAAAGCAGGTGGAATACTTCGTGGATGCGCTGTCTGATTACAAGAGTGACTTCGCTATCTTCCCGGAATTCTTCAACGCGCCGCTGATGGGGCTTACGGACCAGATGGACCAGACCCGCGCCATTCGCTTCCTCGCCGGGTTTACCCAGCAGTTCAAGGAAGAAATGTCTGAAATGGCGGTGAGCTACAACATCAACATCATCACGGGCTCCATGCCGTTGATCGAAAATGACCGGGTGTACAACGTTTCCTATCTCTGCCACCGGGATGGCCGAGTGGACGAGCAGCGCAAGGTTCACATTACGCCCCATGAACGGCGCGACTGGGTTATTGAAGGTGGTAACCAGTTCGAGGTCTTTGAAACCGACGCCGGCCGGGTCGCTATCATGATCTGCTACGACATAGAATTCCCGGAGCTGGGGCGAATTGCTGCCAGCCAGGAAGTCGATATCATCATGGTGCCCTTCTGGACCGATACCAAGAACGGCTACTTGCGGGTTCGCCAGTGTGCACAGGCGCGGGCGATCGAAAACGAGTGTTATGTCGTAATCACCGGCAGCGTGGGCAACTTGCCGAAAGTCGAAAACCTGGACGTCCAGTACGCGCAGTCCTCCGTATTCTCGCCATCGGATTTCGCCTTCCCCCACGATGCGGTGATGGCCGAAACCACGCCCAATACGGAGATGATCATGTTCTCCGATATGGACCTGGAAAAGTTGAAGCTGGTTCGCAACGAGGGGTCTGTCACTAACCTGAAAGATCGCCGCGTTGATATGTACGAGCTGAAAACAAAGTAAACTGGCCTGATCTGCCGTAAAAGATTGTTAAAAAACTGCCTTAGCGGTGGAGCGTATGGCACTGATGGCGTTGCAAAACCAAAGTCCAGTGTCTATTGTTTAATCAATATCCAGCCTGTCTCCCCATGAGACAGGTTGCTGTGGATACGGACATCACCAGAGAAGCTGATTCATGAACGAAGCATTGCCGGATCTTGTCGCCCGATTTCGAATCAGACAGGGCCTTTTTCGAAAGGAACTTGTCGAGGCAGCCCTCTACGAACTGGACGGCTATGGGTGCGTGATGAAAACCGACAAGGTGTTCAACCCCGGTGATACCGTGGTGCTGGATCTCGTGATGGACATGCCCTTTGACAAGATCCGTGCGGAAGGCCTGTCCGGGCTGGTCACCGAACGCAGAAAACACTGCAGCAATTTCTTCTATTCCATCGATTTTGTGGAACTCGACTCCAACGGTGGCTCGTCCCTGGCGGAGAAGCTTCGCAGAATTCGGGAAGTGGTATCCAAGAAGCAGTCACTCAAGTCACGTCGTTCCCCAGGCTCCATTTCCGGTTTCCGGCAAATGGCCTGATTCTGATTTTTCGTTGAAACCTGTCCGTAAGGAGACAATCCATGGCGAAGAAAGCCAAACAGAACGTTGATAAGATCGTGAAGAAGGTCAACAAGGAGTTCGAAAAGACCTCCGCCCAGATCGAAGGTCTGGTGAACGATGCACTGAAGCAGTTCGACAGTCTGCAGAATCAGGTTCAGGAGCCGGTGCGCAAACTGCTCAAGGAAATTGACGAACTTCGCGACCGTGAGATGAAGCGTTTCCACGAAGAGTTTGAACGCCGCCTTGATGAATTTCACGAACTTCAGAGCAGTATTCTTGAACGTCTGGGTGTTGCCTCCAAGGAGGCGGGCAAGGAAGTGAAGAAACTCACCGACGAAGTGAGCAAAGAAGCCGGCTCCGCCGCTAAAAAAGCAGCCCCGAAGAAAGCCGCCAAAGCAAAAGCCGCTACCAGCAAACCTGCTGCCAAGAAGCCGGCTGCCAAGAAACCTGCCGCCAGGAAAGCGCCTGCGGCCAAAGCGGCCAAGCCGGTGGACAAAAGCGACCTGACACTGGTTAAAGGCATTGGTCCTGCCACTGCCAAGAAGATGAAGGACGCTGGAATCACTTCCATCGACCAGATCGCAAATCCTTCTGCAGCAGACCAGGAAAAGCTGAAGGCTTTCTCCAACGTCAAGGGATACAGCCAATTTACAGCTGAAGCCAAGAAAATCAGCTAATGCGAACGCCTGACCAGCCTGTATTACGGGACATTGTCCTGATTGGCGGCGGGCACAGCCACGTCGGGGTACTGAAACGGTTCGCCATGGACCCGGTTCCCGGCGTGCGCCTGACCCTCATCTGCCGCGACACCCACACTCCCTATTCCGGCATGCTGCCTGGCTATGTGGCCGGCCACTACAGCTATGATGATGTCCATATAGATCTGAGCCGCCTGTCAGAATACGCAGGTGCGCGCTTTTATCGTGCCGAAGCCATGGGCATCGACCGGGAACGCAAGCGGGTTATCTGTCGGGGGCGTCCGGACGTGCCCTACGACATCCTTTCCATCAACATTGGTTCTTCGCCGCGGGTTAACGAAGTGGAAGGCGCCTCCGACCATGCGGTGCCAGTAAAGCCTATTACCGGTTTCAACAACCGCTGGCTTGCGCTGCTCTCCCGGATCGAGAACTACGAAGGCCCCCTGACGGTGGCGGTTGTCGGAGCGGGTGCCGGTGGTGTTGAGCTCACCCTGGCAATGCAGTTCCGGCTCAAGAACGAATTGAAACAGCGTGGCAAAGACCCTGGGCAGCTCCACTTCCACCTGTTTGACGCAGCAAACGAAATCCTTCCCACTCACAACCCGAAGGTTCGCGGGGTTTTCCGCAGGACGCTTGCGCAACGCGGTGTGAAGGTGCACCTGGGGTCTCCGGTAAGCAAGGTTCAGGAAGGGCTATTGATCACCGAATCCGGTGAAACCCTGCAAACCGACGAAGTGCTCTGGGTAACGCGGGCTGGCGGACCGGAGTGGTTGAAGGATACAGGTCTCGCCGTGGACGACGGGCTGTTCCTCCGTGTGCGGGATACCTTGCAGCTGGAAAACGACGACAGCATATTCGCTGCCGGCGACATCGCCAATGTACTGAACCATCCTCGGGAGAAAGCGGGTGTGTTCGCGGTAAGGCAAGGTCCCCCGCTGGCTGACAACCTCAAGCGCCTGGCGACTGGCAAGGATCCAAAGGATTTCTACCCCCAGAAAAAATGGCTAGCGCTGATCAGCACCGGCGATAAATACGCGGTTGCTTCCCGTGGGGATACCCAGTTTGACGGCGCCTGGGTGTGGCGATGGAAGGACTGGATCGATCGCCGGTTCATGAAAAAGTTCAACGATCTCCCTCCCATGGAGGAAGAATCCAAATTGCCGGATACCGCGGCGGCCCAGAATGCCGAGGAGGCTTCCCAGGCAATCTCAGCCGTTGCCATGCGCTGCGGGGGTTGTGGTGCCAAGGTGGGCAGCACAGTGCTTTCGCGGGCCCTGGGGGAACTCAAGCCCATCGAGAGAGACGATATCCTCATCGGCCTTCACGCCCCGGACGATGCAGCCGTCCTGAAGGTACCTCCAGGCAAGGCCGTGGTTCACACCGTGGATTTCTTCCGCGCATTTATCGACGATCCCTACATCTTCGGGAAAGTCGCTGCGAATCATAGCCTGGGTGACGTGTTTGCCATGGGCGCCGAGGCGCAAAGTGCTACCGCTGTTGCTACCGTGCCCTACGGCATTGAATCCAAGGTAGAGGACGTGGTCTACCAGATGATGTCCGGTGCCGTGGAAGTGCTGAACGAAGCCGGTTGTGCCCTTGTTGGCGGGCATACCGGTGAAGGCAAGGAATTGGCCCTGGGCTTTGCGGTAAACGGCCTGATCGACCCGGAAGAGGTTATGAGCAAAGGTGGCCTGAAAGCCGGAGATGCTCTGATCCTCACCAAGCCCATCGGCACGGGTACCCTGTTCGCTGCTCACGCAAAGCTGGCTGCGAAAGGCCGGTGGATCGACTCTGCCCTCGCCTCCATGGTGCAGTCCAACAAGGCGGCGGCGGATTGTCTCCGTAAGTTTGGCTCCAAAGCGTGCACAGACGTGACCGGGTTCGGCCTGCTTGGGCATCTGGTTGAAATGACCAAACCTTCGGGCGTCGATGCCGAGCTGGACCTGTCTGCCATACCCATCCTTCCGGGCGCCGAGGAGACTGCAGCCGCCGGGATCCTCAGCTCCCTGCAACCGGCCAATATCCGTTTGCGCCGGGGGATCCGGGATCAGGAAAAGTGGGTTAACCACGCAAGGTATCCGCTGATCTTTGATCCGCAAACCGCGGGAGGGCTGCTGGCAAGTGTTGCTGCAGACAAGGCCGAGGAATGCGTACGGGAGCTGAAAGCACTGGGCTACCCACATACTGCAATCATCGGCCGCATCACCGCCCAGGACGAATCGGGGCCCATCGAGCCCATTTCCCTGCGGGATTAACGTCTCTCTGAGTAGCGCTGCATCGCCAGTTGTAGCGCCTGCTCCAGGGATGCCTGCTCCTTTTCTGGAAGAAAACGCTCTGCCAGCTTTCCAACCTGTTGCGCCAAAGTAGCCAGAAACCCGGGATCGGTCTCGGCGCGATTCAGCAGCTCGGCCAGTGCCTCCTCGTTGCCAACTGGGAAATATCCACCATAGTCCGGCCCCAACAAACCGACGTTGCCCGGAATATCGGATGCCAAAACCGGTAAGCCAGCCCGACAGGCCTCGGATACCACGTTTGCTCCGCCTTCCATGATGGAGCTGATCACCATCACCTGGCTGTTTGCCATCAACTGCCGGGTATCGGCCTGATCCAACTCTCCGAGCCAACGGAAGCGAAGGTTCTCGGCCATTTCCCGTTCCGCTTTGCGTTGCCACTCGTCGTTGTGAGCCTTGCCGGCGCAGACAACCTCGATCCGCGAGTCCCCTGGCAGCAGCCGCGCAGCATAGGCCGCCCGGAGAGAGTCCTTTTCGTGCCGCAAATGACCGATTACACACACGCCGAACCGGTTGCTCTTGGAGTCCATTTCCGGTTCTGGAAAGGACTCTGGACCCTCGGCCGACTGATACAGCGTTACCAGTTTCTCCGCCAGACCGGCCGGTATGTCGTCGGCTACCAGACCGTGCAGTCCGATGAGCGCATCCGCCACGTTCATGGAATAGAGGGTTTGTTCAGGATACTCGTGCTGGTGGTGATAGATATCCGTACCAGTCAGCGCCACTATGAGTGGCTTTTCGGGCCAGGTTTCACGGAACCGCCGGATGGCACCAGCGCTGCGCCAGGCATGCAACGCTATCAGGGCATCACAGGGCTCACCGTCGTATTCAGTAACCACACGTACGGAATGACCGGCATTTGCCAGCAGGGTTTTCCAGCGCTCAGCCGTTGCCCGGTTCCCTGCTTTCGATCCCGGCTTCGCCGGTGTAACCAAGATTAAACGCATTCTAATCGCCTGAATTGGTCGGCCGTCTTGAGCCATTTAAAAACGTATGCCGTATAGCTGTTCAGAGTTAACGTGAATACAGGTATCCTTCTGTAACAGGAGCCGCTCGTTCAGACTCCCCACTCTAAATATCCGTTTCAACAAGGAAAAACCATGACCCACAATCTTATACGGAAATTGCTGATTATTGGTCTCTGTTCTCTGTTCTCTGCAGCCGCATCGGCCCAGACGTTTATTTTCACGGCCATCCCCGATGAAGACGAAACCAAGCTCGTCGAGCGTTTCCGCGGCATTGCGGACTACCTGTCCGAGGAACTGGATGCGGATGTAAAGTACATCCCCGTCAAGTCCTATGCAGCCGCCGTATCTGCATTCCGGAACAATCAGGTGCAGTTGGCATGGTTCGGCGGCCTGTCCGGCGTTCAGGCCAGATCCCTGGTACCCGGTTCGCAGGCGATCGCGCAGGGCACCGAAGACCAGGCCTTCTACGTTTATTTTATTGCTCATGAGAGCACCGGCCTGGATCGCGCAGACCGTTTGCCGGAAGATGTGCGTGGCAAGACATTTACCTTTGGATCGAAAGGCTCGACTTCCGGGCGATTGATTCCCGAGTACCACATCCGCGAAACCTTTGGAGAAGCTCCTGAAGACGTATTCTCCCGCGTGGGTTACAGCGGCAACCACACCCGCACCCTCCGCCTGGTAGAGTCCGGCACTTATGAAGTGGGCGCCATGAACTTCGCGGTCTGGGAAAAAGAACTGGAAAACGGAAACATCAATACCGATGCGGTGAAGGTGATCTGGAAAACGCCAAGTTTCCCCAACTATCAGTGGAGCATCCGTGGCGACGTGGATGAAAACTACGGCGAAGGCTTTACCGATCGCGTCCGCGAGGCCCTGCTCTCCCTGGATGATCCTGAGTTGCTTGAAAGCTTCCCGCGCTCTGCGTTTGTTCCCGCTTCAAACGATGATTACGAGCCGATTCGCAAGGTTGCAAAAGAAATCGGAATCATTGATTGATGGCAGGCTTTGATCTCTCGGGCCTGACGGCCTCTTTTGGGGGTGAGCGGGTTATCGGCCCGCTCACCCTTACTGTTAAGGAGGGAGATCAGGTCGCCCTGGTTGGGAAGAGTGGTGCCGGAAAATCCACTCTGATCCGGCTCATTCACCAGAGGGTGGATCGGGAATCGTCTCTTGTGCCACAAGAGCTTGGCCTGGTTAACGCCCTACCGGTATTCCACAACGTTTTCATGGGGCAGCTGGACAAGCACGCCACCTGGTACAACACCGTTACCCTGATCCGGCCCTTCAAGCAGGATAGAATGCAGATTGCAGAACTGCTGGACGCGCTGAGAATGTCAGAGAAACTCTGGATCCCGACGGCGTCCCTTTCCGGCGGACAGCGCCAACGGGTGGCCATTGCCAGAGCCCTTTATCGCAACGCTCCCGTGTTACTGGCAGACGAACCGATCTCCGCACTGGATGGGCCAATGGCGCATCACGTCATGAAACTGCTGAAAGACCGCTTCAAAACGAGCGTTATTGCGCTGCACGACGTGGACATGGCCATGAAGTACTGTAACCGCATTGTTGGCATCCAGGATGGCCAGGTCGCCCTGGATGAGCCTACAGAACGATTGACGGCTGCAGACATCATGTCGCTGTACTAGGATCTGTCCTACGATGCTCTCCTACCCGACGGTACGCACCAGCCTGATTTTTCTTGCGATTGCGCTCGTGGGGTTGCTGTTTGCCGACATAGCGATAACCGCCAACAATCCCTGGCGCGACCTCGGCAATTTTTTCCTGGGCGTACTGACCCCCAATTTCTTCAGTAGCGAAGGGCTGCTTACCGCCCTGTTACGAACCGTGGCCTTTGCGTTCGTGGGGGTGACGGTTGGCGCCATTTGCGGCTTTCTGTTGGCACTGGTGTATCGCTTTCTCCCGGTGCGTATATTCTGTGCCTTTATCAGGGCCATTCACGAGCTGTTCTGGGCTCTGATTTTTCTCCAGTTTTTCGGCTTCCACCCGCTGACGGGCGTACTGGCGATCGCAATTCCCTATTCCGGCATTTTTGCCAAGGTTTACTCCGAGATTCTTGAAGAGGCAGATCCGGAACCGGGCAGGTTATTGCCTCCGGGCACCGGCACCATTGCAGCCTTCCTGTACACCAAGATCCCGGATTGCTGGGTTCAGCTACGGACCTACACGGCCTACCGTCTTGAGTGTGGTCTTCGCTCAAGCGCTATCCTCGGTTTCGTTGGCCTGCCAACACTGGGGTTTTATCTGGAAACCTCATTCTCGCAAGGCATGTACTCCGATGCCGGCGCGATGCTGATCCTGTTCTATGTGCTTATTGCCACCATTCCCCTCTGGGTGAAACCCAAGTTGTTGCCCGTGTATATCCTGGGCGCTCCGTTCTTCCTCGGCGATGGCTTGCCCATTGTCTGGGGCAACGTTGAGCGGTTCTTCACCCAGGACATTGTGCCCAGCCCATTGAGGGATGGTGAGGGCCTTGTTGGCCTGATGCCGTGGCTCAATGAATTGATGATTGAACAGGCCCTGCCCGGTATCTGGAATACCGTGATTCTCACGCAGATCGCGCTCGTGGCCACCGGCATCCTCGCATTACTTGCGTTCCCGCTGATATCGAACCATTTTGGCGGCCCAATACGCCGGACCTCCGGGCATGTTTTCCTGGTGATTGCGCGCTCAACACCGGAATACATCCTGGCCTACATTCTCCTGCAGCTATGGGGGCCCTCCATGCTGCCGGCCGTAGTTGCATTGGCGCTGCACAATGGCGGAATCATCGGCCATCTCATTGGCCGGCAAACCAACACAATCCGGTTGAGATCCGACGCTCCCCACGGCTTCAATCGTTATGGCTGGGAGCTGGTGCCTCGAATCTACCGCGCATTCCTGGCCTTCCTGTTCTACCGCTGGGAAATCATCATGCGTGAGACCGCCATCCTGGGCATTCTTGGAATCTATACCCTGGGTTTCTACGTCGATAGTGCCATTCAAAGCATCCGTTTTGATCAGGCAATGGTGCTCATACTAATCACCGCCATGCTGAACATTGGCGTAGACATCCTTGGCCGATTCATTCGCCGCAAGCTGGCCCTGCAAACCATGCCTACCTGCTAGCCGCAGCCGCTGCGATCCCCGTCACAGTTCCGTCATTTCAGTCAATCCTCGGCCGGGTAATGGGGACGGGTTGGCGGTATTGACGGGATACATTCCGTTACACTCCGATAACCTCTTGCAACATTCAGAGTTCTGGTGATGATGGCAAACGGATTGATTCTCTTGGTTCAGCTTGGGCTGCTTGCACTGCTTGTTCTTCTGGCTGTGAAGATGATCTCGCTGATGCGCGCCGAGCCTCTGGCTGCCGGTCATCAGGAAGACTGGGCAGGCAAGCATCCGGGAACCCATCAGTCTGAACCAGCCTCACGGCATTCAGAGTGGCCGGTCGCAGTGCGCAAACCGGTTGTCGACGCTGCCCCGGACCGCGCCGAGCTGATTACCCAGCTGCTTATTCTGGCGGGCCTTCAGGAAAGGGATTGTCGAGTGAACGGCGTGGATCTATCAACGGCGCCGAATGCGGTTAAAACGTACGCGGCGGTCTGGCTCTATGGCGCCGGTTGTGCCCTCAGCGATAAAACCAATCGGCACTCTTGCGCTCTGGCAACCACCGTTGCCCAGATTGCCAGTCGAAAAACCGGAATTCGTCAGTCAGAGATTGTTGAGGCGATCGATACCTTGACGGCCAGTACGGTTTACCTGGCGTGTTTCAGGGCGGGGTTGGAAGGAGCGGAATTCTGGCGGTTCAACCACTATGTACCGCCGACTTCGAGCCTTTACGAGGCCATTACCGCTAACGCGTTTATTTAGCAGCCTGCCCGGAGGCAGTCTCAAGTACCCAATCGGTGCCCAGTGCCACAGGTTCTGCGTGATCCTGTTCGTCAGCACGGGTGCCGGTGATCTCGGGCCGGCTGAATCCACCATCGTCCGTATTGGCCATGCTGTCCACGTCGACAGAACGAACCACATAGGCCACGCCATCGGACAACACTTTCGCCCGGTGAGTTAATCCGAAGACAAACCGGCAGTAATCCAGTTTGAGCTGAATCAGATCCTGCTCCGCTTTGCGGATTTTTCTCAGCAGTACCTTCTGAACGCTATCTCCGTAATCCATCACGTTGTCCCTGGTAGTGGCGGTATGGTGATTTTACACAATCCGGGTCCGTTGTCAGCCGACTGACGTCCGGTTGCCCGTGTCTCAGTGTGGCTCGGCCTGAAATACCAGCTTTGCCGGAATGCCCTCGATAGGCTGTTGCCCCTGCTGCAGATCAATCCGCCAGGTCATGGTAGCGTCTACGGTACAGAATGGCGCCGTAAAACGCGCGGAGTATTCGTTTCTGTCCCGGTTGCCCAGTGGTACGGGATACTCGCCCATGTACATGGACTCTCCCCGAAGAACGGCGAGAAAACGCTCCGGCCGCTCTGGTGTGACTACCGTGAGTTGGTACTCCATGCCCTGGGTGCCCTCACCCAGTTCGCTCAGGCTGATTTGCCACTCGCCCGAACCGTCTGACCAACTGCAAGGGCCCTCCTGAAGCAAATCACAACGGGCAAGGGGCGCGGCACTCCCTTTGGCAGTAGCACTTTCCAGATCCCCATTGGCATCCTTAAGCAAGCCCGGACCAAACATTGCCACGGCAACAAGCCCCAGAATCAATCCTGCCACTGCTATTACACGTAACATAACGGCACCCCGAACAAACCTGCCGGGCATTATGGGGATTTCTCCCGCCAAGGCAAAGGTTTCTAAACTGGCGCCAGTCATGAGAAAATACCGCGCCTTCAATTCGACCCATTTTGACCACAGGACACGCCCGTGCAGCCGGATATTTCCGTTAAGCACCTGAGCAAGGTATATGGTGACGGTTTCCAGGCCCTGAAGAACATCAACCTGGACATCCGCCGTGGCGAAATCTTCGCCCTGCTCGGCCCCAATGGCGCCGGCAAGACCACGCTGATCAGCATCATCTGCGGCATTGTTAACCTCTCCTCAGGCGAGGTGAAAGCCGCCGGCTACGACATTGTCAAAGACTACCGCAAGGCCCGCGAGACCATCGGCCTTGTGCCCCAGGAACTGAACACCGATTCGTTCGAAACCGTGTGGGATGCCGTTTCCTTCAGCCGCGGTCTGTTTGGCAAGGCGCCGAAGCCGTCCCACATCGAGAAGGTGCTCAAAGACCTCTCGCTCTGGGACAAACGCAACAACCGCATCATGTCGCTGTCCGGCGGCATGAAACGCCGGGTGATGATTGCCAAGGCACTCTCCCATGAACCGCAGATCCTGTTCCTTGATGAGCCGACGGCCGGTGTGGATGTGGAGCTGCGGAGGGACATGTGGGATATGGTCCGCAAACTCCGGGAAAGTGGTGTGACCATTATCCTCACCACCCATTACATCGAAGAGGCCGAGGAGATGGCCGACCGGATCGGCGTGATCCGGCAGGGTGAAATCATTCTGGTTGAGGACAAGACCCAGCTGATGACCAAGCTGGGCAAAAAGGAGCTGCGCCTGCACCTGGCGCACAAGCTCGACAAGGTACCGGGCGAACTGACCCTGGAACCGGTGGAGCTGTCCGAGGACGGCTACCAGCTGATCTACACCTTTGACTCCCAGCAGGAACAGGCCGGCGTTGCCCGGCTGCTTCGGACACTCGGGGATCTGGGCATTGAATACCGGGATCTGCAAACCCGGGAAAGCTCCCTTGAAGAGATTTTTGTCGGCCTGGTGCACGAGTAAGCCCGCCGGCCCAACGGAGAAAGGCATGAACCTTTACGGTATCCGCGCAATCTACAAATTCGAAATGGCCCGCATGCGCCGAACGGTTATGCAGAGCGTGCTCTCACCGGTGATTTCCACCTGCCTGTATTTCGTGGTCTTTGGCTCCGCGATCGGCTCGCGCATGGGTGATATCGACAACATCGCCTATGGGGCCTACATCATTCCAGGGCTGGTGATGCTGTCCCTGCTGATGCAGAGCATCTCCAACGCCTCGTTTGGCATCTACATGCCCAAGTTCTCCGGCACCATCTACGAAGTGCTCTCAGCACCGGTGTCCTACGTGGAAGTGGTCCTGGGATACGTTGGCGCCGCTGCCACCAAATCCGTGATCCTCGGGCTGATCATACTTGCTACGGCGAAGTTCTTTGTGGATTACGACGTACTGCACCCGTTCTGGATGTTCTCGTTCCTGGTGCTGACCTCCATCACCTTCAGCCTGTTCGGGTTCATCATCGGGATCTGGGCGGATGGCTTCGAAAAACTCCAGATTGTCCCGATGATGATCATCACCCCGCTGGTGTTCCTCGGCGGAACCTTCTACTCCATCGATATGCTGCCGGAGGTCTGGCAAACGGTTAGCCTGTTCAATCCGGTGGTTTACCTGATCAGCGGCTTCCGCTGGGCATTCTACGGCGTGTCCGACGTTCATGTCGGCATCAGCGTGGGCATGACCCTGGTGTTTCTCACCGCGTGCATGGTGGGCATCTGGTGGATCTTCAAAACCGGGTACCGGTTACGCTCGTGACAGCGACACCGCAACGCCTTCGAGGCCTGAAAGTCTGGGTCGTACTGGCGGTCAGCTCGCTGATTTACGGGTGCTCTTCAGGCATCGCAGCGCCGCAGGAAGGTCTTCCGGTTGTCGACGCCTGCTTTGTGTCCGCAGCGGGCACAGTGCCGGTAAAACTGGAAGTGGCCAATAGCTCTGAACAGCGCCGGAAGGGATTGATGGGCCGTACGTCTCTCGCTCCCGACGCCGGTATGCTGTTCGAGTACAGCGAGCCCAGGGAAGCGAGCCACGGCTTCTGGATGTACAAAACCCTGATTCCCCTGGACATTGCCTACCTCAACGAGGATGGCGTGATCGGCAGTATCCGGCAGATGGTGCCCTGCGCCTCGGCGAGCGGTGCTGGCTGCCCCACCTACCCCGCCGGCGTGTCGTTTATCCAGGCCGTTGAGATGAACGCCGGTTTTTTCCAGGAACATGGAATCCGGACCGGCGACGGGCTATTCATTGGAAACGGTAATTGCCCGACCCAGTAGGCCGGGCTGATACTCCCAGGCGATTCTAGCTGTCCTGCCACTCCGGCTTACGCTTCTCCAGGAACGCGCAGATACCTTCCTGGGCATCGTTGGCCATCATGTTGTCGGCCATTACTTTCGATGTGTACTCGTAAGCATCTTCAAGCGGCATTTCCAGCTGCCGATAGAAGGCTTCCTTGCCAATTTTCAGTGTATGGCCGGATTTGTCGGCAATGGTGCGGGCCAGCTTGTAGACCATCTCGTCCAGGTGCTGCTCATCGACAATCTGATTAACCAGCCCGATGCGTTCCGCCTTCACGGCGCCGATCATTTCGCCGGTCAGCAGCATTTCCATGGCGTGCTTGCGGGACACGTTCCGGGACAGAGCCACCATCGGTGTGGAACAGAACAGCCCGATGTTCACGCCCGGGGTGGCAAACCGCGCCGTATCCGCCGCTACCGCCAGATCACAGCTGGCCACCAGCTGACAGCCCGCGGCCGTGGCAACACCCGCTACCCGGGCAATCACCGGCCGGGGCAGATTGACGATCTGCTGCATAACCTTGCTGCACTGGTTGAACAGCGCCAGCTGGAATTCATGGCTATCAAACTGCTCCCGAACTTCCCGAAGATCGTGGCCGGCACAGAACACATTGCCATGGGCCGCGAGCACCACAACCCGGGTTTCCGTATCGGAGGCAATAATCTCCAGCTCTTCAGACAGCGCCTCCAGCATGGCCATAGACAGGCTGTTTTTCTTCTCCGGCTGGTTCAGCGTGAGCGTGGTAATGCCATTTTCGCTGTACTTGTGAACCAGTTCTGCGGTTTGTTCAGTCATGAGGACACTCCATTTTTAACGGTGCTGCACCAGGCAACCTGCAAACTTACCCTGAGTATTGCTGACTGCGTCTATACTGTCGAAGCGACTTTTGTAGGATGCTCAGTTTTCGGGGCTTTGCGGTTGTTATAGCCCTCTCCCGCCCATAGGCTGTTTGTATAAGCCAGAACGCAGAGAGGAAGAACGCATGTCGAAATCGATAATCCTCAAAGCCATCTTTGCCATCGCGGTTATTGGCGGCGCTATCTTCATTATCATTGAGGACGAACCGGCAACACCAACTGGCGACATCAATAGCATCCAGCCGCTGCCAGAGCAGGATAACCCCTGAACTGAACAACACACCTCACCAGAACAGGCGAACACACATTGCAGACAACCCGAATCAAAGGACTGACCATCGCCGCCCTCGGCGTGCTGTTTATCGTTCCGGATGCGCTGCTTGTGAAAATCACCTCCGTGGACCCGGTGGTGTTCCTGTTCTGGCGGGGCTTATTGCTGGCCCTCAGTTTCTTTGTGATCAGCTGGGCCCGTTACCGTTCCCGGCTGGTGCCTGAAATTCGCAAATGTGGCCGCAAAGGCCTGTTCTGTGCCGGTGCCTTTGCAATCAGCACCCTCGGCTTCGTAGTCGGCATGAAAAACACCGCCGCCGGCAACGTGCTGGTGATTCTCAACACCGCCCCGGTTATCGCCGCCGTGATCGCCTGGGCGGTCTGGAAAGAAACCCTGCCCCTGCGAACCTGGGTCGTCATCCTGGTATGTGTGACCGGGGCCACCTTTATGGCCGTGGGGGAGTTTGGCAAAGGCGATCCCCTGGGCCTTTTGATGGCGGTGGTTGCCGCTACGGCCCTGGCCTCCAACCTCAATGTGGCCCGCTCCAAACCCGACAGTGACATGAGCGTGATGCTCATGTTCGGGGCCCTGGTGTTGGCCGCTGTGGCCGCTCTGTTTGGCGGGGCCCAGATGCCCTCAGGCCGGGACTTTTTCTTCATTGCACTGCTCTGCCTTGTATTCCTTCCGACGGCCTGCATCCTGATCCAGATTGGCCCGCGCTACATACCCGCGGCAGAGGTCAGCCTGATGTTGCTTCTGGAGACGGTGTTCGGATCCTTCCTGGTGTGGCTGTTCCTGGGCGAGGTACCGCCAAACCTCAGCCTGGTGGGCGGTGTCATCGTATTCTCGGCTCTAGCGGTGCACGGCTGGACGGAAGTCAGCCGCTACCGAAAGGCGCGGCTATTAGTTGATTAATCCGGTTCCCGCGCGCGAAGATACGCGCTGATCAAAAACAAGGAACCGCATTCATGACCAACGTACCCAAGCTCACCGACGCACTGCTCACCCTGGAAAACCGGGTAGCCACCCTCACCCTGAACCGTCACGACCTGCGCAATGCGCTCACAGGCTCACACCTGATCGACGACATCGTGACCACCGCAGAATGGGTGAACCAGTGCGACGACGTGTCGGTACTGGTGATCACCGGGGCTGGCTCTGCCTTCAGTGCTGGTGGCAACATCCGGGACATGGCCAACCGAAGCGGTGATTTTGCCGGCGACGTGGCCGAATGCGCCGACCGCTACCGCAAGGGGATCCAGCGCATTCCCCTGGCCCTGCAGAACGTCGAAGTGCCCATCATCGCCGCCGTGAACGGCCCCGCCATTGGTGCCGGCTTCGATCTGGCCAACATGGCGGATATCCGCATTGCCTCGGAAAGTGCCAAGTTCGGCGAAACCTTCCTCAACCTCGGCATCATCCCCGGCGACGGCGGCGCCTGGTTCATGCAGCGCCTGATTGGCTATCAGCGCGCCTTTGAGCTCACACTCACCGGCCGCGTGATAGACGCCGCCGAAGCCAAAGACTTGGGTATTGTTCTGGAGGTGGTGCCAGCAGACGAATTGATGAATGCCGCAAACGCCATGGCAAGCCGCATGGCCAGCCAGCCGCCGAAAGCCACACGCCTGACCAAACGCCTGATGAAAATGGCGCCGAGGATGGAACTGAAGGATTTTCTGGATGTGTGTGCCAACTTCCAGGGCATGTGCCACAACGAGCCAGAGCACCTGGAAGCGGTGAATAAAATGCTGGAGGCGATGTCGAAGAAATAGTGGTGCTCCGGGCCGGAATCGAACCGGCACGACCTTGCGGTCGAGAGATTTTAAGTCTCTTGTGTCTACCAATTTCACCACCGGAGCATTCGGGGGGAGGTTTTGACGGGCAGAATTGTATAAGTCTGCGTGGGGTAACGCAATTCGGATTCTGCCCGCGCCCTCAGGCGGCCGGGCTGGCCTCTGCAGGCTTGGTTGCCCTGCCCTTGTAGATGTATCCGGCGATTTTCGGCGCCTTGGGGATGTAGAGGTTTTCCAGTTCCTGGATTTCGAAGCCGGCGTGTCGGATCAGGTCGGCGATGTGTCGGTTCAGATGGCAGCCGCCGGCGAGCTTTTTCCACCCTGGGGTGATGCGGTGTTGCCACTTTCGGGTGCCGTCGTCGGGGGATTCGCCGTGTTCGAGGAACAGGAGCTCGCCGCCCGGTTTGAGCACCCGCCACATTTGCTGGAGGGCTGCATGCCAGTCCGGGATCGTGCACAGGGTGAAGGTCAGAAGAACGGTATCGACAGCGTGGTCTTCCAGGGGGATTTTCTCGCCCGGCAGATCCAGCCATTCTACCTTGATGGGGGATCTTGCCAGATTCGGTTGGGCCTTGCGTCGCATGCCTTCTGAGGGCTCCAGCCCGTACACCATGTCAACGTGTTCGGAATTGTAGAATTCCATATTGATGGCCGAGCCCATGCCCACTTCCAGCACCACGCCTTTTGCATGGGGTACTACCTGGCTACGAAGCTTCATCACCTGGCCCATGGAGCATGCGCGGTCTATGATGTGGGGGAGAATCCTGTCTTCGTAAAAGCTCATCGGCAACACCATAATTGTTTTAAATCAAGGGTGCGGCAAAACGCCCTATCGAATTTGCTACCATGTTTAGTAGCATAGTAAGTATCTGCCGGTAATAACAATATAACAAACAGAGCTAAGGCAGCGGCTGAACGGGTTCGCTGGGCCCGTTTGTTATGATGTGACCGTTACCGGAGGGTTCCCATGGAACTTGATCCTCTCATTCTATCGCGAATCCAGTTCGCGTTCGTGGTGTCATTTCACGCCATCTTTCCGGTGTTTACCATCGGCCTTGCCTCCTACATTGCGGTACTCGAAGGCCTTGCCTTCAAAACCGAGAATCCTGTGTGGGTGAAGCTCTCTGCCTTCTGGACCAAGGTGTTTGCCGTGGTGTTCGGTATGGGGGTGGTGTCGGGCATCGTGATGTCGTTCCAGTTCGGAACCAACTGGAGCAATTTCGCGCAGGCCTCA
Organism: Marinobacter sp. CH_CUG1437-1; assembly: GCF_037029655.1. NCBI lineage: Bacteria > Pseudomonadati > Pseudomonadota > Gammaproteobacteria > Pseudomonadales > Marinobacteraceae > Marinobacter > Marinobacter sp. CH_CUG1437-1. Next base: position 188,969 of record NZ_JAYMEW010000002.1, read on the forward strand.
GCCAACTTCCTTGGCCCTATCTTGAGTTATGAGGTGGTTACGGCGTTCTTCCTGGAGGCGGCGTTCCTCGGGGTGCTGCTCTTTGGTCGGGATAAGGTGCCGGCAGGCGTTCACCTGTTTGCCGCCATCATGGTTGCGACGGGTACCTTTATTTCTTCCTTCTGGATTCTCTCGGCCAACAGCTGGATGCAGACTCCGGCCGGCACCGAGCTGCGCGACGGCGTGTTCTATGTGACTTCCTGGAGCGAGGCGATCTTCAACCCCTCCTTCCCTTACCGCTTTGCCCATATGGCGCTGGCGTCCTTCCTCACCGGCGGCTTCGTGGTGGCCGGCGTGAGCGCCTGGTATCTCCTGCGGGGTCGCGAGGTGGAGGCCAACAAGAAAGCGCTGTCCATGTGCCTGTGGCTGTTGCTGTTCATTGCGCCTGCTCAGGCGGTGCTGGGTGATTTTCACGGCCTGAACACCCTGGAGCATCAGCCCACCAAGGTTGCGGCCATGGAAGGTAACTGGGAAACCTCCCGCAATGTGCCGTTGCTGCTGTTCGCCATTCCCGATCAGGAAAACCAGCGGAACCTTTACGAGATTGGTATTCCCAGCCTGGCCAGCTTCATTCTGACCCATGAATGGGACGGAGAGGTGCCCGGTGTGAGCGCAGTGCCGGTTGAAGAGCAGCCTCCGGTGGCGATTGTGTTCTGGTCCTTCCGGATCATGGTAGGTATTGGCCTGCTGATGATCGCCTTCGCGGTAACCGGCCTGGTTCTGCGTGCCGGCGGCAGGTACTGGCGCACCAACTGGTTCCTGCAGGGGATGCGTTTTATGAGCATTGCGCCCTTCTTTGCGGTACTCACCGGCTGGTTCGTAACAGAAGTGGGCCGCGCGCCCTGGCTGGTGTATGGCCAGATGACCCAAGCCGAGGCACTGACCCCGTCACTGACCGGCGGCATGGCGTTGTTCACGCTCATCGGCTATATCGTTGTGTACGCTCTGGTGTTTTCTGCCGGTGTCTACTACCTCATGCGTGTGTTGTATGTCGGTCTTGAAGACCGTGATGAGGACGAACACGAGGCAGATCGACCCAAGCGTCCGTTCTCCGCTGCACATGTGCCTTTCGAAATCGAACACGATTCTGACGATACTGTTGGTACTGCCAAGCCGGTCAACCAGGGAGGTCACTGATTATGGAACTGTTTGATCTGCCTCTTATCTGGGCATTCATTATCGGCTTCGGCATTATCATGTATGTGTTGATGGACGGGTTCGACCTGGGCGTGGGTATTCTCTTCCCCTTTGCACCGAACGAGGAAGCCCGCGACACCATGATGAACTCGGTGGCCCCGGTGTGGGACGGCAACGAAACCTGGCTGGTGCTCGGTGGCGCCGGTCTTCTGGCCGCCTTCCCCATGGTGTATTCCATCTTCCTGCCGGCACTCTATATCGGTGTATTCCTACTATTGGCCGGGCTGATCTTCCGTGGCGTGGCCTTTGAGTTCCGGTTCAAGGCCCGTACGTCACGTTATCTCTGGAACTGGGCGTTTGCCGGCGGCTCCACCGTTGCATCGTTTGCCCAGGGCGCCGTGGTCGGGGCCTATATCCAGGGCTTTGAAACCGCCAATGGCGTCTATGTTGGCGGCGCGCTGGACTGGCTGACGCCGTTCACCGTGCTCACGGGGCTGGGTATGCTGGCCGGCTATGCCCTGCTGGGTTCCACCTGGCTGATCATGAAAACCGAGGGGAATCTGCAGCAGTGGGCCTACAAGATCACCCTGCCCTTGCTCCTCGCGGTGTTGGTGGTCTTCGGCATCATCGGTGTCTGGACCCCCTTCGTGGATGAAATGGTGCGTGAGCGCTGGTTCTCCAACTTGAGCATTATCTGGGTCCTGCCGGTTCTGACACTGCTTTGCGCTATCCAGATTTACCGTTCGGTTCGTGATCGCAAAGACGGCATGCCGTTCGTGGCCACCATGGGCCTGTTCATCACCACCTATCTGGGCCTGGTGGTCAGCCGCTGGCCCTATGTGGTCCCGCCGGAATACACGCTTTGGGAGGCAGCCTCCGCCTATGAATCCCAGCTGTTCCTGCTGTTGGGCCTGCTGTTCGTGATTCCGATTGTGCTGGTCTACACCGCCTGGACCTATTGGGTCTTCCGCGGCAAGGTACGCGCCGGCGAGGGATATCACTAAGTGGCGGAGCCATCGGCCAATGGGGACGGAGAGAATACCTCCGCCACCGATCAGAAAGCCGTCAAAGGATGGCTTTCTGATCTGGCCCGTGGCAGTCGCCTGTTGATCCGGAGTACCGTGGCTGCCGGCACCGTTGCCGGCATTGCCACCATTATTCAGATGGTTTTGCTTGCCCGGATTATCCATCTGGGCATCATTGACGAGGTTCCGGTTGCGGACCTCACTCCTCTTTTTCTGGGTCTGATTATCGCCCTCGTTGTGCGCGCACTTGGCCAGGGCTACCAGACCCGCTTCGCCGCTCGATGCAGCGAACAGGTTCGCCGTGACGCCCGCCGGCAACTCCACAAGCACTGGCAGGCCACCGGCCCCGTTGAACTGGGCCAGTCTTCGGCTGGCGCTCTTGCCCGCGAATGGATAGATCACGTGGAAGCCCTGCATGGCTACTTCGCCCGTTTTCTGCCGCAGATGACCCTGTCGATGATTGTGCCACTGCTGATCCTCGCCCTGGTGTTCTGGCTGGATTGGCTGGCCGGCATCTTCCTGCTGCTGTCTGCACCGCTGATTCCCCTGTTCATGGCGCTGGTGGGTATGGGTGCGGAGAAACTGAACCAGCAGCATTTTGAAACCATCAGCCGACTATCCGGCCAGTTCCTGGACAAGGTACGCGGCCTGACTACGCTGCAGCTCTTCGGGCAGACCGAGGGGGCAGCCGAGCTGATTCGCAAGCGCTCGGATCATTACCGACGCATCACCATGAAAACGCTCCGGGTCGCGTTTCTGTCCTCGGCGGTTCTGGAGTTCTTTGCCTCGGTGGCCATCGCCGTTATCGCCATCTACATCGGGTTTGGTCTCCTGGGGTACATCACATACGGCCCTTCCGAAGATCTGACCCTGTTTTCCGGGCTGCTGATTCTGTTACTGGCCCCGGAGTTTTTCCAGCCGCTGCGCACTCTTTCCCAGCATTATCATGATCGTGCCGCAGCGATGGGTGCTGGTACCGAAATTCTTGAGCGGCTGGCATCCCCGGTAAACCTTCAGAGCGCGAGTGAAACCGTGTCTGTGGAGGGCGCGGAAGACCGGATCGAGCTGCGTTCCGTCAGCAAGAGCTTCCGGTCGGGTCAGAAGGTGTTGAGTGATCTCACGCTGACCATCCGCAAAGGCGAAGTGGTTGCCCTGACAGGCCCCTCCGGCGGCGGGAAATCTACCCTGCTGCATCTATTGGCCGGCTTTCTTGCACCGGATGCCGGTCAGATCCACCTGTTCGGCGAGGCACCGGGCAGTTTCCGCTTTGGCTGGCTGGGCCAGAAAGGGTTTCTGGTTCACGGCACCTGGGCCGATAACCTCAGACTGACCACTCCGGATGCCTCTGATATCGCCATCGAGACGGCCCTGCGTAATGTAGGCCTCGGTTCCCTGCTCGACAGTCGCCAGCAGGGTATTTACAGCCCGGTATCCGAGGAGGGCCAGGGGCTTTCCGGCGGCCAGGCAAGAAGGCTGAGTCTGGCGCGTATTTTCCTGGCGGATTACGACCTGATTCTGCTCGATGAATCCACTGCCGGCCTGGACAGCGACAGTGAAGTGTTTGTGCTGGAGGCCCTGCATAAACTGGCGGTGGCCGGCAAAACCCTGATTTTCTCCACCCACCACCAGGCCCTGCTGACTCTTGCCAATTGTGTATTGCTGGTCTCCGACGGGGAGGTGCGCGATGCGTGAACTGAAGCCCTGGCTGGACCTGATCTTCAAACGCCCGGGGCGCCTGGTTGTGGGCGGTTTCCTGATTTTGGCTACCCTGCTCTCCGGCATAGGTCTGTTGGCGGTATCCGGATGGTTCATTACTGAAACTGCGCTGGTGGGCCTGCTGTTGGCCGCCGGCGTGGCGGCGACCATAAACCTCTATGTACCCGGCGGCGCGATCCGGTTTTTCGCCGTTTCCCGCACGGTATTCCGGTATCTGGAGCGGGTCTACAACCACGATACCGTTCTGAGGTTGCTCACAGACATCCGTGTCGCTTTGTTCAAACGTTTGTCCCGCGCCAGTCGCGTTCGCCGTGGCGAGCTGAGCGGCGCCCAGTGGCTATCCAGGCTCACCACCGATGTGGATGCCCTGGACACCCTCTACCTGCGCCTGATCGCACCCACCGCCCTTGCGGGCCTGGTTACTCTGCTGGTGGTGGTTCTGGCTGCCTTGCTCTTCGATATCGGCACGGCATTGCTGGTGGGACTGTTGCTGGTCATTGCCCTGGTAATCGCCACTGCAGGGGTTTATCTGAGAACCTGGCGCCTGGCGGCCCGGCAAAGCGACCGGCAGGAAGACCTTCGAACGGCGGTGATCGAGCACATCGAGGGTTTCCCGGAGCTAACCGCGGCCGGACGTACCGGAAAACATGCGGCCTGGCTCATGCGCCAGGCTCATCAGGTAACTGCCGAGCAAGCCAGGGCCGATACCCGGGTAGGCTGGCATCTGGCTGGCTCCCATCTTTTCGTCAACCTTACCGCGGTTGTGGCCCTTTGGGCAGGCTTTGCCCTGTTCCAGTCAGGTTCGGTGTCCGGTCCGGTGTTGGTGTTACTGCCCATTGCCCTGCTCGGCCTGGCCGAGGTCTACGCCATGCTGCCGGATGCCTTTGGCAAGCTCGGGGCAACCGTTGCGTCTGCGGCGCGGTTGAACCGGGATTGCCGGGAGGATGACCGGAACGCCGCGCCCAGCGCCTCAGAACTGCCGCCGGGAAAAGCCCTTCTGGCGGAAGATATTGTCGTAAAACACGAGGGTTACGCGCCTTTATTTACGCACTTCAACCTTGGGATTGAGGATGGAGAGCACATCGGCATTCTCGGGCATTCGGGCAGCGGCAAATCCTCCCTGGCGGATGTGCTCGCCGGCCTGCTGCCCACCGCCAAGGGCAATCTGGCGAGGAGGGAGTGCGTTTACCTCACCCAGAAAACCGTGTTGTTTGAGGATACCCTCCGGGCCAATCTGCTGTTGGGCTCGCCCGAGGCCTCGGACACCGAACTCTGGAGCATCCTGGAGCAGATGGAATTGGCTGAACGTTTTGTCACCGAACCGGATCGCCTCGATACCTGGCTCGGCAGTGCCGGCAGCCGACTCTCCGGCGGTGAAGCGCGGCGTGTGGCCCTGGCGCGTGTGCTATTGAACCCCGCCCCGCTGGTGATAATGGATGAGCCGTTTACCGGCCTGGATGCCGATACCCGGGCACGCATTTCAAAACGGATGGAAACGCTTCTGGAAGGAAAAACCGTGGTTAGCCTGGCACACGGGTCGGATGCCCTCCCGGACACCGACCGTGTGATTTACCTCAGCGGTTAACGGGTCTCGAGTACCTCGAAAGTCAGGCCCGCCTTGCTGGTGAGACGGTCCATCAGCTTGCCATCGAGCAGCGAAGACGGCGTCCAGAACCCGCCGGGCTGATCCGCCGGAATATCGAACGCCAGACACATCCCTGCTTCACCCAACATCTTGCCGGTGGAACCGTAGCCCGGGTCCTGATCACCGGTCACCTTGGTGATAATGGTTTTGCCATCCTCTGTGCGGCCAACAAAACGAAGGTCATAGAACCCGGCCTTCTGGGCTTCCGGGCTGGGTCCTTCGCCCGGCTTGGGCACGAACTTCTCAACCAGCCAGCGGGTGGGTTTGACGGCAGAGGCCATCAGGAATGCCCCCAGACCGCCGGTGACGGCATACGCTGCCAGACGGCCCTTGGTACCACGACCGGTCATCATGGCTTCGTCGTAGGTGAACTCCTTGCCATAACGCGCGTTCTGCAGGGCGTTGGAACGATGAACCACGCGTGTGTTGATCGCTGCCATCACAAAAGGCGCGAGCCAGGCGTTGAAGGTCTTGTCGTACTCTGCACCTTTCAGGCTCGGCTGACGGGTCTTGGAGCGATGATCTGGCGGGCAGATTGAAAACGGATTGGCCATTTGTTTCCGCAGTTTCGGATCGGCCGCGGCTTCCTTTACCGCGTTCATCAGGGAGGCAACGGTCCCACCCGAGAATTCGCCTTTGGCGGTTTTCACCCGCATGCGGACATCCCGGCATGGCGCACCGAAGGTCTGCTCTGCCTGGTTCTGAAGGAACCACACGCCCATGTCGGAAGGAATCGAATCGAAGCCGCAGCAATGCACGATGCGGGCACCGGAGGACTTGGCTTCTTCCTCGTAGCGCTCCACCATCTTGCGGATCCACTGCACTTCGCCGGTCAGGTCGCAATAATCCGTGCCACTGCGCACGCACGCCTGCACCAGAGGCTCACCGTAAAGCGCGTAGGGGCCAACGGTGGAAATAATGACTCGGGCTTGCTCGCACATGGCCTTCTGGGCGGCCTCGTCGGACGCATCCGCCAGGATCACTGGCAGGTCTTTGGCTTTGGAGCCAAGCTCACCCTTCAGGGTGTTGAGCTTGCTCTCGGAGCGACCGGCAATTGCCCATTTCACCGACTGGCCCACTCCGTAGGTTTCGAGCAAGTAACGGGTGAGAATCTGGCCAACGAAACTGGTGGCTCCGAAAACCACAAGGTCATAGGCCGTTTCTGAGGATTTGGTCATTGCTCTTCCTTAGTCAAAATTATCTGGAAAGTTGATAGAGAATTAACAGAGCACTGGTTCAGGGTTCAACGAACGGCTGCGGTTGCCTTGGTGCCCATCAGGCGCATGAATACGGCCACACCCAGGCCCCAGAACCCGTTGAGGATAAGCCCGCCAACCCAGGTCTGAGCAGAGACATCGAGCCCTTTAAGAGGAAACACCACCAGCATGGCAACGGCTGTGGGACCAACTGCCCCTACAATGACATGCCCCAGCCAGAACTTCATCCCCGCAAGGCGACCGAGAATCAGCCACAGCAACATACCCCAGAGGCCACCAAAGAACGCCAGTGATACAACCTGCGGAACGCCCAGCGGTGGCACCGGTGACATGTTGAACGGCGCTGCGGGCACAACACCGCCCAGCCAGAACAGTGCGAACAGGCCCTGATGGAATACCAGGGTCGCGAGAAAACCACTTGCAAACGCCTTGAACCAAACCATGAACAATCCTCTGTTGGTGTGAATAGGTGGCCTTAACTCGTTGATTCTGCGTAGCTCATCCTACAACTGCAACCGATATTAGCAGTTTTGAGCGCTCGTTCTACTTTCCCCGCCGCGCTATTGGATCCGTCGTCACGGCCAATCGTTTGTCATACTTCATGGGGCACACTGCAACACAGTGCACGACACGATTTCCGGAGGTTCGAATTGATCACCTTTTTGATGGTACTGAGCATCTTGCTTGTGCTGTTCAGCGCTTTCGTCTGCTGGCAGGTTCTTGAACAGCGCAAAGTGATCGCACAGATGATGGAGAATGACGACATCGCAGATTCCGAGCAGCAGCCGGAAATGGTTATTACGCTACGGGTACTGGATCCGATTGCCCTGGCCAAACGGGAATCACGCTCTGCCCGCGTGCTTGCGGACAAACTCCCCGTGATGGTCCGCAAAATGGTGTACCAGGAAGTGTTAAAAGAACTAGAGAACGAAATGGCAGAGCGTGAAATCGAGGTCGACATGCAGCTCGAGTATCGATGATTTGGGTAGTCACTCCGGTTGATGGAAGCGCATTAACATGATCACCACCGCGATCGTATCTTTTCTCCTGCTACTGGCCTTCATGGGCTTCGGCATCGCCTATTGGCAGCTCCTGCTGTGCCGCCGTGAAGCCCGGATTCTCAATTCTCATCGGGTGGCGGCACACAGCGCCCTACAGAAAAGCAGAATGGATCTTCTGGAAGTACGGAACCGTGCCCGCCTGCTGGAAGATTCCGTCTCAGGCGGTGCCAGCGCAGTGGAGAAAGTTCACAAGGCGATTTCCAACACCACGTTCGGGCTGATTGATCTTTTCTCGAAAGATGAAGAATTCCGGCAGACGGCCCGAAAAGCGCGAGCCACCCATGACCAGACCAGTCAGCAGATCTACCGAACGGTGCGCACCACCAACAAAGCGCTGCACATCCTTGCCGATACCCTGATCATCGGCAAGGCCGAAAAGCGGCTGGCGTCCCGCAAGCGTGACAAGGGCCAAGGTTCCGACGATCAATAGCTTTTGGGAGGTTAGCTCTTTTCCCAGGATTTGAGCACCACGTCGACGGTCACCTCCAGTGAGTCAAGCGCCGCTGCCTTCTCAAGTCCCTCGGCGCTGGCCCGGTACAGATGCGGTGTCATGGCCAGAAGATCGGCAATACTTTCCTGATCCGGGAGTGTCACGGAGAAACGCACGACGGTAGAGTCCAGTTGTCGGAAGCCCTCCGGTGCTGCGCTGTCGGTCTTTCCAGGCGATTTCAGCTCGGGATAGATGATTTCTCGCAGCTCCCGAAGATGATCGGCACCGGCATCCACCTGGATCACCTGCCCACCGGGCTTAAGCACACGGGCAAATTCGCCATAGACCGGAAAACCAAACAGGCAAAGCACCAGATCCAGTGATTCCGGCAGAACCGGCAGGTTTGCATTGCTGCCCACTACCCATCGGGTCTGTTTATCCTGTTTTGCCGCTGCGAGGACCGCCCATTTCGAAATATCGACACCAATCATCGCAAGGTCTTTATCGCCAGCCTTGCCTGCCAGGTGCCGTAGGTAATAGCCTTCTCCTGAACCGGCGTCCAGCACCGACCCCTTCCCCTCATCGGGCAGCGACTGCAGCGCCCGATCGCTAACCGACTCGGCGATCCTTGCGTAGAAGCCGGCATTCAGGAACCGTTGTCTGGCCGCCACCATCGCCTTGCTGTCGCCCGGGTCCAGGGTACGTTTCTTCTGGACCGGCAACAGGTGCACGTAGCACTGCCGGGCGACATCAAAACTGTGCCCGTTCTCGCACCGCCAGGACGTTCCGCTGGCGGTGAGCGCGCACCCGTCCAACGGGCAGCCTAAAGCATCAAAGGGTGTGGTGGTCATGGTGTTTGAATCCGGTTCAACAGTCGGGCCGGGTATCATGGCAGGTATTGGGGTTTCACCCAACGCAAAAAGGCACCCGAAGGTGCCTTTCTGGATGAAGAACCGAAAGTTACAGAACTTTCTTCAGCTCTTCTTCAAGCTGCGGAACCGCTTCAAACAGGTCCGCTACCAGGCCGTAATCGGCAACCTGGAAGATCGGCGCTTCTTCATCCTTGTTGATCGCAACGATCACCTTGGAATCAGACATACCGGCCAGGTGCTGAATGGCACCGGAAATGCCCACGGCGATATAGAGCTGCGGAGCAACAATCTTACCGGTCTGGCCAACCTGCATGTCGTTCGGTACGAAGCCGGCGTCAACAGCAGCACGGGATGCGCCAACAGCGGCACCCATCAGATCGGCAACCTGCTCAAGCATCTTGAAGTTGTCGCCGTTTTGCATGCCGCGACCACCGGAAACCACGATACCGGCGCTTGCCAGATCAGGACGGTCAGACTTGGCCAGCTCTTCGCTAACGAACTGGGACAGGCCAGCGTCTTTTACAACGTCCAGCTGTTCAACGGCAGCGGAGCCACCTTCAGCAGCAACCGGGTCGAACGCGGTCGGACGAACAGTAACGACTTTGATGCTGTCACTGGATTTTACAGTGGCAATGGCGTTACCAGCGTAGATCGGGCGAACGAAGGTATCTTCGGACTCCACGCGCATGATGTCGGAAACCTGGGCAACGTCCAGCAGTGCAGCAACACGTGGCATGAAGTCTTTGCCCACGGTGCCAGCGGCGGCCAGGATGTGGCTGTAGCCCTTGCCAACTTCGGCAACCAGCTCACCCAGGTTCTCGCCCAGGAAGTGACCATAAGCAGCGTTGTCGGCAACCAGTACCTTGTTAACGCCTTCGGCCTTGGCAGCTGCTTCAGCAACGGCACCACAGTTCTCACCGGCAACCAGTACGTCGATGTCTCCGCCGATGGCCTTGGCAGCCGCTACAACATTCAGGGTAGCCTGTTTCAGGCTGCTGTTGTCATGTTCAGCAATTACAAGGATGCTCATTTAGATCACCTTCGCTTCGTTCTTCAGTTTATCGACCAGCTCGGCAACGTCGGCCACTTTCACACCCGCCTGACGGGAAGCAGGCGCTTCTACCTTCAGGGTGGAAAGGCGCGGAGCGATGTCGACACCCAGATCGGCCGGGCTCATGTTGTCCAGCGGCTTCTTCTTGGCCTTCATGATGTTCGGCAGAGAAGCATAGCGCGGCTCGTTCAGACGCAGGTCGGTGGTGACAACCGCAGGCAGATTCAGGGAAACGGTCATCAGACCACCGTCTACCTCACGGGTTACGTTAACCTTGTCACCCTCAACAACCACTTCAGAAGCGAAAGTGCCCTGACCCATGCCGGTCAGCGCGGCCAGCATCTGGCCAGTCTGGTTGTTATCGGAATCGATGGACTGCTTGCCAAGAATGACCAGCTTCGGCTCTTCTTTCTCAACAACAGCCTTCAGCAGCTTGGCCGCTTCGAGAGACTGAACCTCCTCGTCGGTTTCGACGTGGATGCCACGGTCTGCACCCAGCGCCAGCGCAGTACGGATCTGCTCCTGAGAGGCTTTCGGACCGATGGATACCACCACGATTTCACTGGCAACACCCTTCTCCTTCAGGCGAACGGCTTCTTCTACCGCGATTTCGCAGAACGGGTTCATTGCCATCTTGACGTTGGCGAGGTCAACACCGGTGTTGTCCGGCTTGACGCGCACCTTTACGTTGTAGTCGATTACTCGTTTTACAGCGACCAGAACCTTCATAGATTCCTCGTTCTTCTACGATGGGTTTATGACTTGCAGTCCTCGCGCAGAGCCTGCCGACATTCAATGCGCATTAATGATGGAGGCAACACTCGGCAGAATCAATAGCCTCAAACGACGCGCCAGGACTGAACTTTCAGCCAATTCCCCGGTATTGACCGGGAACGGCAATGAGACGATACTAGATTTCGACTCAAAACACACGATGTTTCAGTGTGCTCTTACAATGCCAAAGGTCAGAGTGAATTTCAAACAAACGTTTGTTTGATTCTTCAAATACGGTATCCTTTTGGTTATGCAAGTCGGGACAAACGGCTTGGGGCGGTCGTCTATACGCAGTTTTACCGGTATGATGGCGGCCCAGAATAATTGGCCTGCGGGCACATAATTTCCATTAAAGATGTTTGAGGAGACCAACGTGGAACGCGAATCGATGGAATTTGATGTTCTGATCGTCGGCGGCGGCCCGGCGGGCCTGTCTGCAGCGTGCCGTGTCATGCAGTTGGCACAGGAATCCGGCGAGGAACTCACCGTATGTGTGGTAGAGAAAGGTTCTGAGATCGGCGCGCACATTCTGGCCGGTACCGTATTCGAGCCCACTGCCCTCAACGAACTCTTCCCGGACTGGAAAGAGAAAGGCGCTCCGCTGAACACGCCCGTTACCCGTGACGACATTTTCCTGCTGAAAAACCAGGATAGCGCCACCAAGATCCCCAATGCCTTTGTGCCCAAGAACATGCACAACCATGGCAACTACATCATCAGCCTGGGCAACCTGTGCCGCTGGCTGGCCGAACAGGCCGAGCAGCTTGGCGTTGAGGTCTATCCGGGCTTTGCGGCCGCCGAGACCATCGTTGAGGATGGCCAGGTAAAAGGTATTATCACCGGCGATATGGGCGTGGCCCGCGACGGTTCCGAGAAAGACGGCTACATGCCGGGCATGGAACTGCGCGCCAAGTACACCCTCTTCACCGAAGGCTGCCGTGGCCACCTGGGCAAGCGCCTGATCAACGACTTCAAGCTGGATGAAGGCAAGGATCCCCAGCACTACGGCATCGGCATCAAGGAGCTGTGGGACATCGATCCGGCCAAACACGAGCCAGGCCTGGTCGTCCATACCACCGGTTGGCCGCTCAACGAGACCGGCTCCACCGGCGGTTCTTTCCTGTATCACCTGGAGAACGGCCAGGTTTACGTGGGCCTGATTACCGATCTGTCCTACAGCAACCCGCATCTGAGCCCATTCGAAGAGTTCCAGCGCCTGAAGCTGCACCCGGAGATCAAGAAGCACCTGGAAGGTGGCAAGCGGGTGTCTTACGGTGCGCGCGCCATCGCCAAGGGCGGCTACAATGCCCTGCCGAAAATGAGCTTCCCGGGCGGCCTGCTGCTAGGTTGCGACGCCGGCACCCTGAACAGCTCCAAGATCAAGGGCTCCCACACCGCCATGAAGTCCGGCCTGTTGGGCGCCGAAGCGGTCTTCGAGGCCCTTAAGGAAGGCAAGAGCGGTGAGGAAATCACCAGCTTCCAGAAGCGCTTCGAGGATAGCTGGCTGTACAAGGAACTCTACGCCGAGCGTAACTTCGGCCCGGCCATGCACAAGTTCGGCAACGTGGTGGGCGGCGCCATTGCCTTCTTCGAGCAGAACATCCTGCGTGGCAGCCTGCCGATCACCTTCCACGATACCACTCCGGACTACGCCACCCTGAAGCCGGCGTCCGAGTGCAAGAAGGTGACTTATCCCAAGCCGGATAACACGCTGACCTTTGACCGCCTGTCCTCGGTGTTTATCTCCAACACCAACCACGAGGAAGACCAGCCGGTACACCTGAAGCTGACGGATCCGGAGCTGCCGATTCGTGACAACCTGCCGAAATACGACGAGCCTGCGCAGCGTTACTGCCCGGCCGGCGTGTACGAAGTGGTCGAGAAAGACGACGGCAGCGGCAAGCGTTTCCAGATCAACGCCCAGAACTGTGTTCACTGCAAGACCTGCGATATCAAGGATCCTGCCCAGAACATCAACTGGGTGACTCCGGAAGGGGGCGGTGGCCCGAACTATCCGAACATGTAAGTTCGGTTCCCCGTAAAAAAAAGCGGCCCTTTTGGGCCGTTTTTTATTTTCGGACATAAAAAAACGGCTCCCTGAGGAGCCGTTTTTCGTTGCGCTTCTGAAAAGCTTAGTGAGCGTGACCGTGCTCTTGCTCTTCGTCAGTCGCGTCGCGAGCTTCTACCACTTCTACGTCGAAATGCAGAGTCTGCCCCGCGAGCGGATGGTTGGCGTCGATGGTGACGGTTTCGTCGCCAACTTCAACCACGCGAACAACCTGGGGGCCGCCCGGGGTCTGCGCCTGGAACTGCATGCCCGGCTCGATGGTGTCGACGCCTTCAAATGCAGAACGTGGAACCGGCTGGATCAGTTCTTCGTTTACTTCGCCGTAGCCTTCTGCAGGTTCTACAGAAACCTTAACCTGATCGCCTGCGTTCTTTTCGTTCAGTGCACTTTCCAGTCCACCGATAATGTTCTGTGCACCTTCCAGGTAAGACAGAGGCTCGCGACCTTCTACACGGGAGGAATCAAGCTGCTCTCCCTGATCGTTGGTGAGCGTGTAATGGATGGTGACAACACGAGGTTGGGCCATGTGATCTCCTTGCGTGTCCGCAATGACTGTTTAATTGATTTAGGCAATCGAAAGTGATCGTGAACAGCCAGACTGAACAGAGGGACTAACGACCACCGGGCCTCGTTAGAGAGCCAGGCTCATAACAAGTATGAAAACACAGTTTAACAACTGAGTTGATGCGTTTTCTACCGTAATTCTGGGGCCGCGGTACGGGTTTTCAACCACCCTGCCCGATTTTATAGAAAATTCCGTGGCTAAAGACGCCGAGGGTCGGATGACCACCCTCGTTTCGCTCGACCACATGGTCAGCCAGATCATAATAGGCAGCCGTGACCAGGCGTGCGTCGACGCCATGGCGAACCTTCACAACCGGGCGAGGCTCGTCGGAGCCCGGATAGGTTCCCACTTCCAGCGGGTGGTTCTGGCCGATCTCCAGGGTTTCGCCCACATTGGTAGTTAATGAGATGACCTGCCGGTCGCCCTCTCCGGTTACCTGGAGCGAGTGCGCCAGAAGCGGTGCATCCTCAACCTGGATTCGCCACTTCTCGACCGGGGTTACCAGGTAGTACTCGCCATCTTCTTCCTTGCGGAGAATGGTGGAGAAGAGACGCACGATGGCTTCCCGCGCCAATGGCTCACCCTTGAATATCCACTGGCCATCACGGGTGATGCGCAGGTCCATATCGCCCGAGAGCTCGGGGTTCCACTTATCCAGGGGCGGGTTTCCGGCATTCTTCACGGTTTCCTCCACCTGTTTTGCAAGATTATCCGGATTCATGCTCATAACCGTGGCTCCCGGTCCGGTAAATTACAACCCGCGCATCCATTCCGCACGCAGCGGCGCCGCACCGGGATTTGTGATGGCCAGGTTCACCTGGTCCAGCATCTTCTGCTTGTCCCTGCCCAGCGTCCCTTTGAGGACGAGATAGTTGGAGGCGTGGTCACTTCGGAAGATGGTTTTATCCAGTTCCAGGTGCTCCAGGAACAGGCGGATTTCCTCGAACAGCCCTTGCTGTGACAGTGGAACGAAATCGTCACCGAACCCTTCCCGGAAACGCCCCTCCCCCTGCGGGAAGCTCACTACCAGGGTCGACAGGTAGTCCGGCTGGGTCTCATTACAGAGGGTGGCGGTGTTGATCGCATGCTGACGGGAGAGACTTTCACCGCCAAGCCCGTTCAGCACCATCACAGAACTGGTAAGGCCCGCTTCGCGAATCTTGACCAGCGCCGAGCGGGTAGATTCCCAGGTTTCGCCTTTGTTGACGCGGCGCAGAACCTCATCATCGCCGGATTCCATCCCGACGTAGAGAATCTGGAGGCCGGCTTCCTTCAGCTGTGCCAGCTCTTCCACGGTTTTTTTGGCAAGATTACGAGGCAGGCAGTAGCTGGAAACCCGCTGGAGGTCGGGGAAAGCCTCCCGTAATTGCCCGAGAATCTCCAGCAGGCGACGGGTCGGCAACACCATGGCGTCCCCATCCGCCAGGAAGACACGGCGCACACCACCCAGGCTGCGAGCTGCATTCTGGATATCCTTAAGCACGTCGTCGGGCTTGCGGGCCCGGAATTTCTTCTGGGGCTGGGTGTACATCTCACAGAAGGTGCATTTGTTCCAGGAACAGCCGTTGGTAACCGGAAGGATCAATGACTTGGCTTCACTGGGAGGCCGGAATACCGGCTCTACGTAGTCAATCGGAAAGCTGTACATAATCAGGCTCGGATTTGAGAATTCAGAAATCGGATAAACCGAGTATCAGGGCAGAAACTGCGCTTTCAAGTCTGCGCAGCCCGGGCCAACCACCGGCATATCGAGCATCACCGCCTGGGAAGTCATGAACGGAATGCCCCGGCGGTGGGCATCTACCAGGAGGGTGGCAAGACTACCGACCAGCGGCATGTGGGAGACAATCATCAATGGCGACTCGTGCTGCTCAATCAATGCATCGAGGCACGCGCCGGGATCGTCGTCCGGGGTGATAAACAGCTTTTCTTCAACGGGACAATTCAGGATCTCGGAAACAATTGCCGCCGTTTGCCGGGCCCGGACGTAAGGGCTGCTCCAGATCAGTTTTGGGCGCCAGGGAGACTCGGCGATGCGGGCAGCGACCTCGGCCGCGCCCAGGCGGCCGGATTCTGTCAGTTCACGCTCCTGATCCAGAGTGTGCCAGCCGGCTTCGCCGTGACGCATGATGAGCAGTTGCAAGGGCTCTCTCCTTTCAGACCGTCTCCGGCCTTTGCAAACCGTTTTACTGGCTGATGGTACGCGGCAAGATGAACTCTACGTCGGAATTCTGGACCGACATCATCAGGCTGTTGATCACCGCCTTGATGGATGCGTTCTCGTAGAGAATCTCGTAAAGACCACGGACCAGCGGCATATAGATACCGATCGCCTCGGCCTTTTCCTTAACCAGTTTCAGGGTATAGATACCTTCGGCTACCTGCCCGAGCTCTGCCACTGCATCATCCAGCTTCTGGCCCTGGCCTACTGCATAGCCCACTCGGAAATTTCGGCTCTTGGATGAGGTACAGGTGACAATCAGGTCACCAACGCCCGCCAGCCCCATGAAGGTCATCGGGTTGGCACCGAGGCTGACGGCGAACCGGCTCATTTCCGCAAGCCCCCGCGTGATCAGCATGGCCTTGGCGTTCTCCCCCATCTCCAGGGCAGAGGCGAGGCCAGCAACGATTGCATAGATATTTTTCAGTGCTCCGGCGAGTTCTACGCCATACACATCCACATTGGCGTATACGCGGAAGTATTCACAGCCCAACAGATCCTGAACGGAACGGCGCACGTCCGGATCCTTGGCGGCGATAACGGTAGCAGTCAGATCTCGATTGACGATTTCTCCTGCCAGATTGGGACCACTGAGCACGCCTGTGCGGCAACGGGGAATCTCCTCCTGGAGAATCTCGCTCATCAACTTGAAGCCGTGCTCTTCAATGCCTTTGGTCAGACTGATCACAATCTGGTCATCGCGGAATTTTTCACAGTTTTCGCGAATAACGGCCCGAAAGGCCTTGCTGGGAATGGCGACGAAGACAATTTCGGCCTTGCTGACGGCATCCGCAAGGTCCGTGGTGGGCTGAATATCTCCGGACAGTTCAACGCCGGGCATATAGCGGCTGTTCACCCGGGTGGTACGAATTTCCTCGGCCTGGTCCTGGCCGCGCATCCAGAAGTGCACGCGGTGGCCATTTTCACCCAGTACCTTGGTCATTGCGGTGCCGAAGCTGCCACCGCCCAGAACCGCTACGTCGTGCACCGGTCCGGTTGCCCCGGTGTCTTGAGGCGTCGATTGTTCAGACATAGTTCTTCCGTTTTGTCAGATCAGGTGTGAAACCGGCAGCGCCTCACATCGAGGCAAGGAGGCATTAACCGGGCTCTTCACATTCCAGAGCGCGCACCAGATTCTTGAATTCTTCCCTGTTTCGGTTGTTCAGGCCCATCAGTACCTTGTGGGCATCGAGCACCTTGTCCCGAACCTGCTGTTCACTGGCTCTGAGTACAGGTATCTCTTCAAGCTCTTCAATACGGGACGCGGGTTCTCGAACGATGATGAATATCTTGTCGAACCCCATGGAAGTGATAATGCGGGTAATGTCAGGGTTGGTCGAAATCAGTGTGGGCAGGAAGTGGCTTTGTTTCTGGGCCGCCATGGCTATTTTGGCAAGCAGTCCGAGCGTGGTGCTGTCGATGATCTCGGTTTCGGTCAGGTCGATTACCACAGTCTTGAACTGTGGGTCCTGGGTAATGGACTCAACCAGATTGTCCAGCGTCGAACACAGGTTCAGCCGGATTTCCCCGATAAACTTCAGGACATAAATGCCCTGTTTTTCAGCTTGCAGGATCTTGTAACCAGCCATGTCTCACACTGCCACTAATTCGACGGGGTGTTATCTGATGTCCCAATGGTATCAGTAACCGATACGATAGCGATATCGTCCGGCAGCTCTGTGATCTGGTCGAGATTCAGAGCATCGCTCAGAGAGGCGATAGTGTGACGACCTCCCGATACGAGTTCAAGTAGTGTCCGTTCCTTTTCATCCAGACCTTTTTCCCGGATAACTTCCAGAATTCCATCCGAAAACAGGGTCAGATGAAACGGTTTGTTCAGGGGGACTTCGTACACCTCCCACTCAGGGGTTTCAAACAACCCGACCGGTAGCCCGCTCCCCTCCAGGAAAGCCGTCTTCCCTCCCTCGAAGGACAGGATGGGCATCGGGAAATGTGCGCCCACTGCGTAATTCAATTTACGCTCACTCAGAGAAATGATGCCAACGAATACGGTTACGTGTTTGCCGAGACCGGTATCCAACAATTCCGAGTTGATTCGTTCCAGGAAGCGGTCCGGGTGCAGGATATCCTCACTGGAGCCCCGGCGGAGGTTGCGCTGGAGGCGGTTGGTCAGGTTTTTCAACAATACCGTCACGAAGGCTGAGCTGGCGCCATGGCCGGAGACATCGGCGATGTAGACCAGTACCTTGTCGTCGGAAATGCGGAAATAATCCAGAAAATCGCCGCTCAGATAGAGCGATGGCTTGATCATGTGGTCCACGTGCAGGCCGCTCATAACCTGCTCGTGCTCCGGCAACATCCGTAACTGGACTTTCCTTCCGGCACGCTGGTCTGCCCGTAACTCGGCAATGCCGTCACGGAGATCCCGGTTGGCCTCCTCCAGTTCCTGTCGGTACAGCTGATTCAACCGATTGACCCGAACCCGGTCAAACAGTTTCCCAAGGACATCATCCAGGGCACCTTTGTCGTCGTTGCAGGGTTTCAGGACAAAATCGGCCGCCCCGGCCCGGAGCGCATTGACCACATCGGCACTGGATTCACTGGAGGAACAGGCCACGATCGGGGTGAAGGTTTCGGCTTCTTCGAGGCGGCTGGCAAGGTCCCGGATGGCCTCCGGAGACAGATCTGCAAAGATGACATCGGGAATGTTATCGTCAAACAGGGCCTTGGCGCCGGCGAGATCCGGATACCCCGTTACGTAGAACCCCCGCGCTTCGAGGTATCGGGCGAGATCCGTACGGGCCTTTTCATCGGCGTCTATTATAAGTATGCGCTCGGTGCGCGAGGTCATGGCGACTGCCCTAAACTACCAGCGATAAACGATAAATTGGCTTGAATAAGCCTATTCTGGCACGCCCCTGTGATATAACAAGGCCAAGTTCATGAAATCGGAGGATTCCAGCTGATGCGACGTGCCGTAAACGATCTACTCGGAGCCTATGACAAGCTGATCATGGATCCGGTTCATGGAGGCATTCCACTCTACCGGCACGAAATCCAGGTGATCGACCATCCGCTGTTCCAGCGGCTTCGAAACATCTGCCAGAACGACATCCTCAGCCTGGTCTTCCCCGGAGCAACCCATTCCCGGTTTCTGCACAGCATCGGCGTGATGCACGTGGGCACCCGTATGTTCCGCTCGATGATTGACGCCTATCTGCGGGAACGCCAGCTGAGTGAACAAACGGATCTGAGCCTGAGCCAGCTCGACGCCATCGACTACCTGGCAAAAACCATCCGTCTGGGCTGTCTGCTGCACGACAGTGGCCACTCCAGTTTCTCGCATCAGTTCACCCAGGCTCGACGGATTCGGGAGTTGATGTCCCGGCCGGGACGATTCCGGGATCTCTGGCACGGCGTGGATTATTCCACGTACCACCCGAAAGAGCCCGATGAACTCGAACACGAACACTACTCCGTGCGAGTCGCCCACGATGTACTAACGGCCGTGGATCTGGAGAGTGCAGGCCTATACGCCCGGGATGTCATCGGCATCATGGAAACGACCGAAGTAAGGCCCAGCGAAACATTCTGCCGCCACGCTCGAACGTTCTGGGCCTTTATCGCGGGAGAGGATGCGGCCGCCGGTTCTCCCCTGAGCGAAGACATTCCGGGCCTGGTAATGGATCTGCTGTCATCCATTGTATCGGGCGAAATCGATGCCGACCGCGCTGATTACATGTTGCGGGATGGCTTCCACTCGTCGGTGACCATCGGCGGCTTCAATCTGGACCACCTGCTGAGCAACCTGCGCTTTGGCTGGGATGTTTCTGAACCCTGGCTGGGGCTGGCCATTACCCAGAAGGGGCTGGGGGCGCTGGAAGACTTTGTCTACAGTCGCCACCAGATGTACCGGAAGGTGTATGCCCACAAGACCGCACTCGGCTTTGACTGGCTGCTTCGGGAAGCGATCAATGAGGTACTTGATGACCCGGAGAACTTTGAATGGGTGGATACCTGCCTGAGCGACATGGCCTATTTTGCAGAGCTGACCGACAACTTTTTCTGGGAGGCCTTCCGGAAAGTGGCCCGCAAACACCCGAAGAGCTTTTCCTTCTGCATCGTAAACCGGGTGAAGCTGAACCACCTGGATACCCGTGAAGACCTGTCCGCCAGGGGCATTGAGCGGCACAGCGCCTGGCTGGCTGGCGAGCTTTCGCTCAACCCGGCCCAGGTGGTGACCTGCTCCATGCGGGCACGCTTCTCGAATATCCAGGACAATTTCAACGGCATCAAGGTGCTGGTGCGCGAGCCCATTCACCGTGGCCGTTCACTGAAGAAGATCACCGATGTGAGCGCCTTCTTCAGCAAATTCAGCGACGGCACCATCACCCATTTCTACACTCGCCCGGATGTTACTACGGGCAGCCAGGAGGCTCTCACTGAGTAACAGCCGCAGTGGTCAGTTCGGCAACCAGGCCGCTGGCGCTGTCGAAGGCGCCTTCAACCCGTCCGCCACTGAGCCAGTCGCCGGCAAGCCCCAGCCCGTAATCCGGAAACCATAAGTGCCCAGGCTGGTCGCCACCCTCGGAGCGGGCATAGAGCCAGCGGTGCGTGACCCATTCGTCTGGCGGGGTTTCAAAGCCGGTCAATTCCCGGAATGCGGCCAGGAGTTTGTCGGCGACTTGTTCGGCAGGCGCATCCACATGCTCTTCGGTCCAGGCCGGACTGGCGTGCAAAACCCACCACTGCCCTTTGTCTTCCCGACCGGGTTTGCTGGAATTGTTGGCCACCCAGAACAATGCCGGATGCTGGCAGCGCATTCCCTCATGGTGCGGCCAGGGCGACTCGGGGAAATGAGCAGCGACAGCCCAGCATGGCAAAACCCGACTCACCGGATCATCAAGTTGCGAAGCAAGCTCTTCCAGACCGCTGTCGGCGAGAAGATCCCGGGCCTGTGCCGGCGGAGCGGTAATGATCACCTGGTCAAAGTCGCCAAGTTGGGTGCCAGAGGTATCCAGGAGGCGCCAGGACTGGTCGTTTCGGGCCAACTTACCCACTCGGGTTTCAGCAACAACGGTTGCGTGGACCGACAGGGCGCGGGTAATGGCCGTCATGCGCGGGGTTCCAACGAAACGCGTTTCGTCCGGAAATGGCTCCCAATTGCCTGCTTCGGTCTGGAAACCAAACCGCCCTTCCCACGGTCCGAAACTTTCCGGGCCGGCGAAGTTGCGGAGAAACGGCAGGAAATCCGGATTCCGGGAGGTGAAGTACTGCGCCCCGACATCTGCCGAACCGCCGGTTACCCGTTTTGCCGCGAGCCTGCCACCGGGCCCCCGGCTTTTCTCGAAGACCGTAACGTCATGGCCCAGGCTTCGTAACTGGATCGCCGCTGTCAGCCCGGCAAGGCCTGAACCAACGATAGCGATACGGCGTATAAGTGGTGAATCAAAGGTTTGATTAAACATGGTTTATCGTGCATCCAATTCCGGTAGTCAGATCGTACAACATCCCATGAAACGGCTTCGGCCAGAGGGCTGAGCGTGCGATCAAGGTTCCATACAAGAGAAAGGGCAATCAGGGTATGACCCGAATGCAGCATTGGTTTACAAACATTCTGAGGTGGTTCGATTCCGAGGCGGGTTCGGATCACATCGACACGACATCCAGATCATTCAATTTTTTGCGGGTTATCCCGTTCATAGCGCTTCATCTGGCATGTTTGCTGGCGTTTTACACGGGGGCAAGCGCATTCGCCATCGGGTTTGCGTTTGCGTTTTTCCTGGTGCGGATGTTCGCGATTACAGGATTCTATCACCGGTACTTTGCCCACAAAACGTTCAAGACCAGTCGCCCTGCCCAGTTTGTCTTCGCTGTTCTGGGCGCCAGCGCTGCCCAGCGTGGCCCCCTGTGGTGGGCAGCGCATCACCGACACCATCATCAGCACTCCGATGACGAACTGGACCTTCATTCGCCTCACCAAGGCGGTTTCTGGTGGTCACACATGGGCTGGTTCACCTGTGACGCCGGGTTTGCAACGGACGAACGCCGCGTTCGCGACTGGCTCAAGTTTCCAGAGCTCAAACTGATCAACCGGTTCGATGCGCTGGTTCCTGCCCTGGCAGCCGTCGGCATCTATGCCCTGGGCGAAGCTCTGGCAGCCTGGGCTCCGGGCCTGGGCACCAATGGGCTGCAGTTGTTGGTGTGGGGTTTCTTTATCTCGACCGTGGTGTTGTTCCACGCCACTGTGTCGATCAATTCCCTCTCCCACGTCTGGGGCAAACGCCGGTTCGAGACATCCGACGACAGCAGAAACAATTTCTGGCTGGCTCTGATTACCCTCGGGGAAGGATGGCACAACAACCATCACCGCTGGCCACAGTCTGTCCGGCAGGGCTTTCGGTGGTATGAAATCGATATCACATGGTATGGACTGTGGCTGATGTCGAAGCTGGGAATCATCTGGGAGCTTAATCCGATTCCCAAGCATATTCAGGAGGAGACACGCGAACTGGATAAAGCGAGGAGGAGCAACAAATGACAACCGCCTCAAAGATCGAAGTCGGTAAGCGGAACTCGGCGCTTCCGGCGGCGCTCGACCATTTCAGGGCGCTCTTCAACGAACTCGATAAAGGCAATCTGAACAAACTTTCAGAGGTCTACAGCGAGGATATCCGCTTTCAGGACCCGCTGGAGACAGTACAAGGGCTTGATGAGCTCACCCGCTATTTCGCCGGTGCCTATGCAAACGTTATTTCCTGCCGCTTCGATTTTGGCGAAGCGATTGTACAGGGAGAATTTGCCGCCGTGCCCTGGGTGATGCACCTCCGCCACAAGCGGATTCGCAAGGGGCGGGAGGTCCAGGTTCGGGGCATAAGCCATCTGGAGATACGTGATGGCATGGTGTGCTACCACCGTGACTACTTTGACGCAGGGGAAATGCTCTACGAAAACCTGCCACTAGTTGGCAGGGTCATTCGCTGGATCAAGGATCAGGCAGGATGAGTGATCGACTTCAGGAAACCTCGAATATCTGGATAACGGGTGCCAGTTCCGGCATTGGTGAGTCCGTTACCCGCGCACTTGCACGCGGCGGTCATCGGCTCGTTATTACCGGGCGACGCAAGGGAGCGCTCGAAGAACTGGCATCCGTGGCGCCCGACAGGATTATCCCGGCTGCAGCGGACACCACCAGCAAGGAGGATCTTCAAGCCATTGCGGGGTCGCTTGAGAACCACGGCGACCTGAACATGGTGATTCTCAACGCCGGTACATGTGAGTATCTGGAGATAGCACACTATGACAGTGATGTTATCGAGAAGAACATCCACACCAACGTGATTGGCACGGCCAGGTGCCTGGAGATTGCTCTGCCCGCTCTGCGCCGCAGCCGGGCAAAGGGGCAACCGGCCACCCTGGTAATTGTCAGTTCGTCTGCCTGGTGGTTCCCGTTTGGCCGGGCCGAAGGTTACGGCGCGTCCAAGGCTGCGCTGACCTACTTTGCCCAATCCCTCAGGGCGGATCTCGCGGCCGAGGGTATTGATGTGGTCGTAGTCTCTCCTGGCTTTGTAAAAACCCCTCTGACCGACCGCAATGATTTCCCGATGCCCTTCCTGGTCTCGGCCGAGGACGCGGCAGAACGGATTGTAAGCGGGCTGGCACGTGGTAAAAACGAAATCGCTTTCCCGAAGCGATTTACCTGGATGCTCAAAGTGCTTGGTGCCCTTCCCCGGCCCCTGATTGACCGGATGTCGGCCTCCATGGCCCGTAAAAGTAACGCCGAACAGGAAAACAATGGATGAGTAGTGAACGTCAGCGAATTGCTGTCATTGGGGCCGGCGTTTCCGGCCTCACGGCTGCCTGGCTTTTGGCCGAGAAACACGAGGTTCAGGTTTTTGAGGCCGGCGACTACGCCGGTGGTCATACCAACACCGAAGAGGTAGAGGCCGGTGGTCGTACCTGGCCGGTAAACACCGGGTTCATCGTGTTCAACGACTGGACCTACCCCAATTTCATCAAGCTGATGGAGCGGCTCGGAGTTGCATCTGAGGTCAGCGATATGAGCTTCAGTGTGGATTGCAGCAGCACCGGCCTGCAGTATAACGGCACCAGCCTCAATACCCTGTTCGCCCAGCGGAAGAACCTGCTCAACCTGCCATTCCTGAAGATGGTCCGGGAGATTCTGCGGTTTAACAAGGAAACGCGGGCTGACCTGGAAGCGGGCAACATCAACAACCAAGAAACCCTGGGCGAATACCTGAACCGGAATGGCTATTCCCGTTACTTCCGGAACTACTACATCGTGCCCATGGGAGCGGCCATCTGGTCAGCCCCGGAAATCGTACTGGAACAGTTTCCAATCCGCTTCTTCCTGCAGTTTTTCAACAATCACGGCATGCTTTCGGTGGATGACCGCCCCACCTGGCGGGTGATTTCAGGCGGCTCCGCCCAGTACGTAAAGAAAATGATGTACAGGCTCGGTGATGGCATGCATCTGAACAGCCCTGTTGACAGGGTTGTCCGGAATGAAGGCGGCGTTACGCTTACTGTGAAAGGCGAGGAACACCACTTCGACCAGGTGATCTTTGGCTGTCACAGCGACCAGGCGTTAGCGATGCTCGCCGACGCAACCGACAAGGAACGCGACATTCTGGGCGCCATGGCCTACCAGAATAATGATGTGGTACTCCACACCGACAGCAGTGTGTTACCGGATAATCGCCGGGCGTGGGCGGCCTGGAACTATTTCATCCCGACCCATAGTACCGAACCGGTCTCGGTTACCTACAACATGAATATCCTGCAGAATTTCCACGATGCCCCGGAAACTTTCTGTGTGACCCTGAACCGCAGCCGTGATATTGATCCCGACAAGGTTATTAAACGCTTCGAGTATGCTCACCCGGTATTCACACTGGACGCGGTGGCTGCCCAGGAACGCTACGACGAAATCGGCAATCAGAATCGGACCCATTTCTGCGGTGCATACTGGTTCAACGGGTTCCACGAAGACGGTGTTCGCAGTGCGCTGCGGGTAACCGAAGCCTTCGGGGTGGAGCTTTGATCATGAACAGCCAGTGGCTGGAGGGTACTGTCCGGCACAGACGGAAGTACCCGGTGCAACACGAATTCAGCTACAGCACGGGCATGCTGGCCCTGGACACCGACGAGTGGGACACGGTTTCAGGGGTCAGTCCGCTCTTCTCCCTGGAACGTTTTAACTGGATTTCCCTGAAACGCAGGGATTATTTCCGACCGGACACCGGGGACCTCTCGGTTGCGGTTCGCGATCACGTTGAGGAAGCCACGGGCTGGCGCCCCGACGGCGAAGTGGAGCTGATCACCCATCCCCGGTATTTCGGTTATGTGTTCAACCCGGTCAGTTTCTACTTTTGCTACCGGTCCGGGGAGCGCCCGGCTGATGGCGTGGTTCCCAAAGTGATCGTTGCCCAGATTACCAACACCCCCTGGCACGATCGCCATGTCTATTGTCTGGAAACCATGGGGGCAGAACCTAACCAGGCCGGGTGGCGCACCGAGCGGTTTGGCTTCAGCAAGCGTTTTCACGTCTCGCCATTCAATGGCATGAACCAGCACTACGAATGGACATTCAGTTTCCGCGGCCCGGATCTCAGAATTCACATGAATGTTCTTGAGGGCGACCGAAAACATTTTGATGCCACTCTGGTAGTCCAACGCACACCTCTCAATCGTAAAGATGTGCACAGAAGTCTTCGAAAGTTTCCGTTGGAAGCGTTCAAGGTTGTGGCCGGCATTTACTGGCATGCGCTGCGCCTCAAGCTGAAGGGGGCGCCATTCTACAGCCACCCGGACAAGCTTCCCGAAGACGACAGCGCCTACCGCCGTGGGCACGATGATTCCGGGCTGGATGTCACCAGCTCCGAGACCAATGACAAGATCCGTGGAAGGGTAAGCTCATGGAGAACCTGAATACCTCAGTTGAAAACACCTCATCCGACTCCGGCAGCCTGCCGGTTCTTAGCCGGTTTGCAAGGACTCTGGTGATTCAGCAGCTCCGTCTACTGGGCGAAGGCAAATTGACAGTCAGGGAATCCGGTTTTGAAGATCTGGTATTCGGAGATGATAACAGCCAGTACCAACCTGCCGAATTGATCGTTCACGATCACAGTACCTGGCGTGATCTTCTGACCGGCGGAAGTGTCGGTGCTGCGGAGGCCTTTGTGGCCGGTGACTGGTCCACGCCCGACCTGGTTGCCCTGCTCCGTTTCTTTACACGTAACGTTGACCGAATGAATGAGTTTGAAGACCGGTTCAGTTGGGTTACCAAACCGGCCCTGAAAGGGTTGCATTGGCTAAACCGGAACACCAAGGAAGGCTCGCGGAAGAACATCAGCGCCCATTACGATCTGGGTAACGATCTGTTCGAGGCGTTCCTGGACCCAACCATGATGTATTCCTCAGCCATATACCCAAGTGCCGAATCCACGCTCGAAGAAGCGGCTGTGCACAAGCTGGATACCATTTGCCGGAAACTCGATCTCCAGCCTGGCGACAAAGTGATTGAAATCGGCACCGGCTGGGGCGGCTTTGCGATCCACGCCGCCAAACATTACGGCTGCCACGTGACTACCACGACCATTTCCAGGGAACAGCTGGAGTTGGCGAAGGCGCGGGTTCAGAAGGAAGGCCTGGAAGACCGTATTACCCTTCTGTTTGACGATTACCGGGATCTTGAAGGCCAGTTCGACAAGCTGGTATCCATCGAGATGATCGAAGCCGTCGGCCCGCAGTTCCTGGACAGCTACTTCTCCCAGATCAACGCGCTGTTAAAGCCCGATGGGCTGGCACTTGTGCAGGCCATCAACATGCCGGAGCAGAGGTACCACAGGGCCCTGAAAAACGTCGATTTTATTCAGCGCTTCATCTTCCCGGGCAGCTTTATTCCCTCTTTCGGCGCGATACTGGAGTCCGTCCGCAATGAGAGCAAACTGGTGCTGACCCATGCCGAAGACATCGGATTTCACTATGCCCGAACGCTTCACGACTGGTGTGAACGCTTCATGGCTCAGCGTGACAAGCTGGATTCCATGGGCTACGACGAGGCCTTCCGTCGCCTGTGGCACTTCTACTTTGCCTATTGCGAGGCGGGCTTCAGTGAACGTGCCATTGGCGTGGCGCAGCTGGTTTTCGCCAAGCCCGGCAACAAACGTGAGAACATCCTGAGCGTATGATCGCCTCTGAAACTGCCCGTAACATCCTGAACTTTCTGCTGTTCCAGGCAGGATGGTTTGCCTGCGTGTTTTATCCGGGCCTGATCGGAGCTGGCGTGGTGGTGGTGTTTCTGGTGCTGCACTTTGTGCTTGTGAGCCAGAACCGAATGACAGAGCTGCAGTTCATCGGCCTGGGAACCGTGGTTGGCTCCGTTCTGGACGGCATCTGGTTCCGGACCGGAATTCTGGACGACGGAACCGGACAGGTGATGCTGACGCCACCGTGGTTGGTGGCCATCTGGGCCATTTTCATGACCACTCTGAGCCATTCTCTGGACTGGATCAGCAAGAAGGCGTGGTTGCCGTTCGTTCTTGCACCCTTCGCTGGCCCGTTCGCCTACTGGTCCGCCAGCCAGCTCGGCGCCGTGCAGCTGCCGGAGTTGATGCCCTCACTGATCGCACTCGCATTTGGCTGGCTAGTGGTTTTTCCATTGCTTTTGTACGCCCGCAAAACGCTTTATCCGGAGCTGGTGCAATGAGAACCAGGCCTTTGGTCGTTTCCTTTGCCTTGATGACTGCAGCGTTGCCGGCGGTGGCACAGGATTTTCGCTTCACCGGTACCGCGACCACCGACGGCGGTAACGTCATCTACGAGGAACGGCATGCCGTTGATGGAACCTGTGAGGAAGGAATCTTCCGGCCCCGACAGCATGAAGTGGCCTATCACAAGCCTGGCTATGAAGAGTCGTTCGCGCGTAAGTCCCTGGAATATGGGGCGTCAGTTCTGCGACCGACCGTGGATTTCTTGCAGCCCACGTTCGACGAAAAGATGGAGATCACCTATCCAGAACCCGATACTCTGATGATCAACTGGCAGACGCCTGGGGGCGATTCGGAGCGGTTCCAGGTGGAGTACCCGTCCAATACGGTTGTCGATGCGGGTTTCGACAACTTTGTCCGCCAGAACTGGCAAAGCGTACTGGCCGGTGACCCGGTGGAATTCCGTTTCCTAGGGCCTACCCGGGGCGAGCACTATGGCTTTGTGCTGGAACGTGTCGAGAACGAACAAATAGACGCCGACCATGTAGTCCAGATACGTCCGACAGGCATGGTGCTGAGGTTCCTGGTGGATCCTATCGTGCTGGGTTACAACAACGCCGGTGCCCTTTCCGATTATCTTGGCCTGACCAATATCCGGAAAAACCAGGACGAGAACTACACCGCACATATTCGCTATTCCGTGCAAACCAGCCCGGATTGTGAACTGACCCCCTGAAACTGTCGCCCCTGCCAAGGCAGACCCAGGGGGTCAGTGTGTTAAACTCCGCCGGGAACCAACGCCGGAGAGTTTTTCGTAATGATGTTCGTCTCTTTCAACGTCAACAGTATCCGAACCCGCCTGCATCAGCTTGAGGCCGTCATCGACGCCCTGGCTCCGGATTTTATCGGTCTTCAGGAAACCAAGGTCCAGGACGACGACTTTCCCGTCGAAGCAATCCGCGAACTCGGCTACCACGTCCACTTTCATGGCCAGAAGACCCACTACGGCGTTGCGCTGCTCTCAAAGGCTGAGCCGGACGAGATTGTCAAAGGCTACCCCTGGGACGGCGAGGACTCCCAGCGCAGATTGATCACCGGCCAGTTCACCGTAAATGGTGAAAAACTGACAGTAATTAACGGCTACTTTCCCCAGGGCGAGAGCCGCGACCACCCGGTGAAGTTCCCTGCCAAGGAAAAATTCTACGCCGATCTGATGCGCTACCTGGACGAGCTCAAGCAAGCCGGAGGGCATGTCGTGGTCATGGGCGATATGAACATCTCTCCAACCGACAAGGACATTGGCATTGGCGCAGACAACGCCAAGCGCTGGCTGCGCACCGGCAAATGTTCCTTTCTGCCCGAGGAGCGGGAATGGCTGGGCCAGGTTGAGTCGCGCGGCTACACCGATGTATTCCGCCACCTGCACCCGGACGAGGCGGACACATTCAGCTGGTTCGATTACCGCAGCAAGGGATTTGAACGGGATCCCAAGCGCGGTCTCAGGATTGATCTGATCATGGCCAGCGACAGTCTGCTGCCCAAAGCCCGCCAGGCAGGCGTTTCCTACGACATTCGAGCCATGGAACGGCCGTCCGACCATTGTCCGGTCTGGGCGAGCTTCGAACTCTAGGGGCTGGCCGGGCGCGACATGAAAAAAATCAAAACCCGCGACCGTATTCTTCAGACCAGCCTGGCGCTGTTTAACAGCATTGGCGAGCCCAATGTCACAACACTGCTGATCTCAGATGAGCTGGATATCAGCCCGGGCAACCTTTACTACCACTTCAAAAGCAAGGGCGACATTGTCGAGGAGCTGTTCGACCAGTTCGAGCACGACATGGTGGATCTTCTGGCGGTTCCGGAAGACGCCGACATCAGCCTCGATCAACAGGGGTTTTTCCTGCACCTACTGTTTGAGACCGTCGCCCGCTACCGGTTTCTCTACCAGGATCTGGTGAACGTTCTGTCCCGCTACGATCAACTGCAGGTTCGTTTCAAGCGCATCCAGAAGAAGAAAATCGTCGCGTTCAGAACCATTTGCGACAGCTTCCGGCGCCAGGAAATCATGGCAATAGAACCTGAAGAACTTGAGTCTTTGTGTGAGCAGTTAACGCTAACTGCCTGTTACTGGAGTGCTTTTGACACCCTATCCCACTTGGATGACAGGGAATCAGTCGATCCGGGGCGTGGGGTCTACCAGATGATGCACCTGATCCTTCCCTACCTCGAACCCGGCCACCGCGAAGAAGCCCGACTGATGAGCCGGGACTATCTCTGAGGGGCGCGATTATTCCTCTTCATCGTCACCGGCACGATTGCGCAGGCGGGCAAGCTCTGATTCAAGGGCTTCAATCCTCCGTTCCAGGGATTCGATCTCTTCCCTGCGGTGGATCCCCAGGCGCCTCAGTGCCCCGGAAACCCGTTCATCAAACATGTGCTCAAGCCGGTCCCAGGTACCGGTGGCACGTTCACGAACCCCTTCGACCCGGTCTTCCACGGACTTGATCTGCTTCTCGACCACACCCCGGGTTTTGTTCTCCAGTTGCTCACCTTCCTGAACAAGACGATCGAAGAATCGGCCGGTGTCCTCTTCGGCTTTAGTATAGGCACCCAGCCCGGCCAACCAGATCTGGCGGGCGGAATCCTTGATTTTTGCCGCCAGTTGCGGATCATTCTCCGGCTTATTGTCGTTCTCGTCAGACATGTAACAACCTCGGGGGTACGGATATTTCTTTCGACGACCTATTGTATTACAGGTTTGGCCGGATTTCAGTCGGCCTGAGAGCCGCACAGTGAAAGGCCGCAGTATAAAGACGTATCCGATATGAAAAAATGTTTTCAAACGAAAGTGACTCTCGCTTGAAGTGTTCAAAATATAGTCAATACTTCCCAATACCGGCGTCCCTGCTGATGCCGGTTTGTCTGGAAGTCTTTCATGGATACTACTCGCACGCCTCTGCCCGGCATCCTTTGCCGGGCTTTTTTTTGGTATTATCGCCCCCAGATATATGCTTATTCCAAAAACCACGTTTAACGTTCGGAGTAACAGATGATTGAAATCGCCTGGAGTAACTTCACCCCCTGGTCCGCGCTTCTGGGGGGCATTCTGGTGGGCATCGCCGCTGCCAGCTTTCTGCTTCTGAACGGTCGTATTGCCGGCATCAGCGGAATTCTCGGTGGGCTTCTTGCGCCGGCAAAGGGCGATATCGCCTGGCGCCTCGCGTTTCTGTTGGGGTTAATCGGTGCTCCGGCTGTCTGGGTACTGGCTACTGAACTTCCCCCCATTGAAATCGAAGCCGGCTATCCGGCTCTGATTATTGCCGGACTGCTTGTCGGTATCGGCACGCGATACGGTTCCGGCTGCACCAGTGGTCACGGAGTTTGCGGGCTGTCGCGGCTTTCACTTCGCTCGTTGGCCGCCACCCTCAGCTTCATGGCAGCCGGATTTGTCACTGTTTATGTCATTCGTCATCTTCTGGGAGTCTGACGCCATGAAATTTTCACTTGCCTCCCTGTTTGCCGGCCTGGTTTTTGGTCTGGGCCTGATCGTGTCCGGTATGGCAAATCCCGAGAAGGTGCTCGGCTTCCTGGATATTGCCGGCGCCTGGGATCCTTCACTCGCCTTTGTGATGGGCGGAGCCATCATGGTGGGCGTGGTCGCGTTTGCCGTTGCCCGTAAACGTACCCTCTCCTTTCTCGGCTTCCACATGAAGATGCCCACCAGCAACCATATCGACAAACGGCTGATCCTGGGCGGTCTGATGTTCGGCATCGGCTGGGGCATAGCCGGTTTTTGTCCCGGCCCCGGGCTGGTCGCGCTCGGTGCCGGCGAAATCAAGGCGGCGGTGTTTGTGGCCGCCATGGTCGCGGGTATGGGCATCTTCGAGGTGATTGAGCGCAGCCGCGCGAAAGCATAAGTAGTTTCTGTTAATTTTCCTGCCGCCATTCTGACACAGCCCGGAGGCTATGCGATCATGGCGGCAGCCCCACTACTCGATCCGGAGAGGACATCCATGGATATCAGAAAGATTGATGACAACATTTCAGTTGCACCCCAGATTTCCGTCGAAGATGTGGCAGAGGCCGCCAGGCTGGGTTTCAAGACCCTGGTAGCAAACCGCCCTGATCACGAGGAACCCGGCCAACCGGCAATGGCAGACATTGAAGCGGCCGCGCGGGAACAGGGCCTTGAGTGGGTCTATATGCCGGTGGAGTCAGGCAACATCACCGATGACGATGTAAACCGATTTGCGCCAATGATCCGGGACGCGGAAAAGCCCGTACTGGCCTTCTGCCGCTCCGGAACCCGCTCCACCGTGTTGTGGGCACTGAGCTCGGCCAGAAATACATCAGCCAATGAAATCTTTACCAAGGCACGCAACGTCGGCTACGACATCTCAGGCCTTGCGCCGAGGATGGCACAGCAGGCCGCCGGTAACAGCTGATAATCCAACCGTTTCATCTACGTTCAGGATTCACCGCATGCAATACAAAGGTTCAGAGAATTTCAGCCACAACCAGCCTGACCGATTGGGAGTGCTGGTCACCAACCTTGGCACCCCGGACGCCCCGACCACCTCTGCGCTCCGGCGTTACCTGGCTGAATTTCTCTCGGACCCGCGAGTAGTGGAGCTGCCGAGGCCACTGTGGTGGCTGATCCTCCACGGGGTTATCCTCCGCATTCGGCCCAAGCGCAGTGCGGAGGCCTATTCCAGTGTGTGGCAGCCAGAAGGCTCTCCCCTGCTGCTGCACACCGCAAAGCAGGCTGAGGGCATCCGGGAGGCCCTGAAGCGCAAGTATGGGCCCAACGTGGTCGTCGGGTTTGCCATGCGGTACGGCAATCCGTCGATTGCACGGGTTCTGGATGAGATGCGGGAACAGGGAGTGCGGAAGCTGCTGGTTCTGCCACTGTACCCCCAGTACTCCGCCTCGACCTCTGCATCCACTTTCGACGCCATCGCCAGGGATTTCACCAAGAGACGCTGGCTGCCGGATTTCCGGTTTATTTCCCACTACCCGGATTACCCGCCGTACATTGAAGCCATGGCGCGCCACATCGAGGCCCATTGGTCGAACCACGGGCGGAACCAGAAGCTGGTGTTCTCCTATCACGGGGTGCCACTGAAATACCTGACCAAAGGCGACCCCTACCACTGTGAATGCCACAAAACCTCACGCTTGCTGGCGGAACGCCTTGGCCTGAGCAAGGAAGACTACATGACCACCTTCCAGTCCAGATTTGGCAAGGAAGAGTGGCTCAAGCCCTACACGGATGAAACCCTGAAATCTCTGCCGGGCAAGGGCGTGAAATCCATCGACGTGTTCTGCCCCGGCTTCTCATCGGACTGCCTGGAGACCATTGAGGAAATCGACGAGGAAAACCGCGACTACTTCATGGAAGCCGGCGGTGAAGGGTTCAGCTATATCACGGCACTGAACGCCACGCCCGGGCATATCGAAGCTCTGGTGAAACTGATCGAGGAAAACCTGGAAGGCTGGCAGGTACCCAGGAACGAACCTGATGCCCTGGCTGCACGGCAACAAAGAGCCGATGAGCAGAAAGAAATGACCTATCCGGGCCGGGATCTTTGAGCGGTCCCAGGCTTACAACCGGGGCAGTATCAGCTGCTCCGGTCCTCCCCCTTCTCACGCTCATTCGCTGAAAGATCCGGTACTGACTGACAGAACGTGCATTCCTCAGTATCAACCGCGGCACCGCCTGCCTCCACGTAACGCACCCTGTGACTGGCCTTACCCCGATTTGCGGAGACAGAGAACTTCCGATCGCGGCGCTCCTTTAAACCGTCGCACGATGGGTAAGTGTTCTGGAAGTTAGTCATGGTTGGCCCTCATACGTTCGATAACTGGATAGTGAGGGTGACCTGGCGCCAAACCAAGTAGGGATAAACACGACGATCCGTGGGGAATTGGTGCTAAAGAGTTCTTCGGGGAGACAAGGGATAGAAGGAAAAATGGCGGTGGGCCAGGGATTCGAACCCCGGGAAGGCTACTAACCTTCGGCGGTTTTCAAGACCGCTGCATTCAGCCACTCTGCCAGCCCACCGGTTTTTCCATTCGCCGCCATTGCGACAGCGGTGTGCATGATACCGGAATTGCCTGTGCTGTCAACGCTCTGCATAAAACCCGCCGTATTTTTCAACATTAACGGTTTTTAATGGAATCCGGGAGCCGGTTTCCTGTCGTAAATGATTGAAAGTTGCGTATCTGACACTATTATGGGACACAGTATCCAGTCGTTATAAACGGAGATGACAATGGAAGACAGACGATTCGGCGTTCAGAACTCTCAGGGAGCCTATTCGACTCCCCAGACCGAGCGCGCGACCACTGGTATCAGCGATGACGCGATGAAGGTGTTGCGCAACACCTACATGCTCCTGGGCATGACCCTCGCCTTCTCGGCGCTCACCGCATTCCTGAACATGAACGGAACCCATCCGGGCTTCCTGATCACCATTGTGGGATACATTGGCCTGCTGTTCGCAACCTATAAGTTGAAGAACAGCCCGTGGGGCATCGTGACCACGTTCGCGCTGACCGGCTTCATGGGTTACACCCTGGGCCCGATCATCGGCGCATTCGTAGCCGCCGGCGCTTCCCAGATTGTTGCCCAGGCTCTGACACTGACGGCTGTCGCCTTTGTTGGCCTGTCTGCCACGGCAATCATTACCAAAAAAGACTTCAGCTTCATGTCGAGCTTCCTGACCGCTGGTGCCTTCGTATTGATCGGCGCCATGCTGCTGGCCTTCCTGATGGAGAGCTCTGCTCTGCATCTGGCAGTGTCTGCTGGCTTCACTATTTTCGCCTCCATCATGATCCTGTTTGAAACCAGCCAGATCATCAAAGGTGGAGAGCGCAACTACGTGATTGCCACCGTTGGACTGTATGTATCCATCTACAACCTGTTCGTCAGCCTGCTGCACTTGCTGTCTGCGTTCAGCGGCGAAGATTGATGCCAGACTGATTAAGCTGGCTCGAAACCCCGGCAGTTGCCGGGGTTTTTGCTTTCGGTAAACTGAAAGCCCTGAACGACAGATCAGGAACACACAGGAAATATGGCCGAAACTGCTTCTGAAAGCTTCACCTTGGTAATTACCGGCGCACCCTACTCGTCCCAGGCGCCCCAGACCGCCCTTGGCTTTGCTCAGGCTGCCGTTAACGCCGGGCATCGCATCGACCGGGTTTTTCTCTACGGGGATGGCGTGCATCTTGCGTCAGCACTGTGCGCACCGCCATCGGACGAAACCCACTGGCCCGAGGCGTGGTCGCAGTTTCTCACCGAGCACAGCATTCCCGTTGTTGCCTGCATTGCCTCTGCGCTGCGTCGTGGGCTGGTAAACGAAACCGAGCAGAAACGCTACGAGTTGCCCGCATCCAATCTGCGCGCCCCGTTTGAAATCGCAGGGCTCGGCGAATGGGTCGAAGGACGGATAAAGTCCACCCGAACTCTCTACTTTCACGCTGGAGACTGACCGTGAGCACTCTGATCATGATTGACCAGGCTCCTTACGGCACCTGGAGCGGGCGGGAAGCACTGGATATGGCGTTTTCGCTGGCAGCTTTTGACCAAGCGGCGTCACTCCTATTCACCGGAGCTGGCGTCAACTGGTTAAAAAAGGGCCAGGAAGCCGGAGGCATTGGCCAGAAGTCAGTGGACAAGAATCTCGCGGCTGCGCCTATTTTCGGTATAGAAGCCATCCTGGCGGATCGCGCCGCATGCCGCACCTACGGACTGGATGAGAACTCGCTCATTGAGGGCGTAACTCTGGTAGATGCAGACGCCGCCCTACTTGCCGCCTATGACCACACCGCTTTCGCAGGTTGATCCATGACTGCCATCCAGACATTGCACATTCTGAACAAGTCTCCGGACCACCCGCGTGCAACCCGCTGCCTTGAGATGGTCGCTGAGGAGGATTGCCTCTTGCTGATCGGCGGGGGCGTTCTACTTCTTGCAACGGATAATCTGCCTGGGATCAGCAGGGTATTTGCACTCACGCAGGACCTCGATGCCCGGGGACTGGCCAATCTGGCAGGTAACGTCAGCGCTGTGGATTACGCGGAGATGGTTTCGCTGTCAGTTCAAGCACAACGGGTAATCAGTTGGTAAGCCATGACCAATACCACAATGCCGGAACGAAATAACGAAGGTTTTCTTGAAGACGCCCGAGACTGGACGGAAGATGTCGCGGCTACCATAGCCGCTGAGGACGGAATGGAGTTGACCGAAAAACATTGGGAAATCATAGAGTTTTTGCGGTCTTTTTATAAGGAACATGAAATATCGCCACCCTCGAACCGCCTGTTCGTGAAAGCGGTCAAAGAGGCCTTGGGCGAGGACAGGGGCAACAGCATTTATCTGATGCAACTGTTTCCCGGAACCCCAGCCAAGACCGCCTGCCGGATAGCGGGGCTTCCCCGCCCCACCAATTGCCTGTAGCGCCGCGCAGCAGCTCACATACCGACAAAGGATAGGAACTGAAGCAGCCCTGCCAGGGCACCGAAAATACCGCCCACGAGCATCAGTTGGAGTTCCTCTTCCCTGAACGCCGGGCGAAGAATGTCCTGGAATTCATCCGGTTTCAGTGCCTTCATCTGCCCCGACAACACTTCCGCCACCACCGGCGCCCTCTCCCGGTTAAACGCGGGGTCGCTAAAGACATCTCCGGTGGCCAGAACCGCCTTCTGGTTCATCACCCGTTGCAGTTCGGTGTAACCCGTCATGCCCATGGTCACCTGCGCTGTCAGTTTCATGATGACGGAATTGTCCAGCAAGGGGCGAAGATGTTTCTGGATGATCGCCCGGGTCCTGTCGCCCTGACTGCCATTGATCATGGCATCGGCAACTTTCTCAACCGTGATCAGTTCTTCGGCCACCAACTTTGCCCAGACATCGCTGATCTCTGGTTGCCTGCGCAGAAACAGTCCCTGGATTTTCCAGAACAGAAACCGGCGCGGCCTGAGCGGGGAGAAGATCAGGTTGATCGCAATCCAGTTGGTTACGAACCCGACCACAAAGCCCCCGAGGGGCAACAGCCAGGGTTCTGGATAATGGGTCCACAAAGGCACGAGGACTGCCCCGAGGATGCCGCCGATAATCGCGCCACGGTTGATCACGGACTGGAGTTCCATCGCCCCGGCTTGCTGGAAGATCCGGTTCATCATATCCGGGTGCTTCTCCAGTTCCCGGCTGAGCAACGCCTTGAGATCCACCAGCTCATCCAGATCATCGCCAAAGTCCTCGACCAGCTCCTCCACCCGGGACGGCAATTGCTCCCGTGCCCACTGGTAAATCCGATTCCTCAGAAACAGGGGGAGATTGTCCCAGAGGACCGGCTGAATCTCGTACATGACTTCATCAATGTACTCATCCATTCTGGGTGCGACCTGGGAAACAACCTGCTCAACGATGCGCTGGGGTTCGAGCTTCTGATAGACGGCGTTGAGGTCGCCGAACTGCTGGAGGGTCCTGTCGATGCAGATGTGCGCCATCTTTTCCGCCTTGCGGGGAATAACTCCCTGCCAGCCCACTATACCCACGCCGATGAATTGAACCGGGTAAAAGGACATCTGGATGGCAAGCCAGTTGGTCAGCCAACCAACAACGGCCGCCATGAGTGGCACAGACAGAAGCGCAACGTCGTACAAGTTTGACCCCGGTGTAAGAGTGTAATCCGTTCAAGCCGGTGATAATGCTGTTAACAGGCAGCCAGGATGGTACATGCCTGATGTTTCTGTGTATGTGACGAATGATGAAGTAATTGAAATGTCACAACATTGGCCGTGTAGCCAGGGGGATGAGGGTACTGCGGCAGTCTTGAGTGGGCGCCGCGCCCTGAGGGCGCGGTCCACGGGAAAGAAAAGATCTTGGCGCTTACTGGTAGTAGGCGTTTTCAGTGTAGGAGTGGTCGGTCACATCCCGTACGGCAGTGATTTCCGGAACACGCTCCCGGAGGGTGGTCTCAACGCCCTGTTTAAGGGTCAGACTGACTGCAGAGCAACCCTGGCAGCCGCCACCAAAACGCAACACCGCCACTGATTCGTCAACGATCTCTACCAGAGACACCTCGCCCCCATGGGCCGCCAGGTTGGGATTGATTTCGGAAGCCAGAATGTAATTCACCCGGTCCGGAAGCGGCGCATCGTCATCAATCTTCGGCACCTTTGCGTTCGGTGCCTTGATGGTGAGCTGGCCACCCATCTGGTCTTTGGAGTAATCCACGTACGCTTCTTCAAGGAACGGAACGGAATTGTGGTCCAGATAAAGAATGAACTTGTCCAGATCCACCTGCTCGTCCGTCGGTACCACTTCGTTGGGTGGGCAGTAGG
This sequence comes from Marinobacter sp. CH_CUG1437-1, assembly GCF_037029655.1. Lineage (NCBI taxonomy): Bacteria > Pseudomonadati > Pseudomonadota > Gammaproteobacteria > Pseudomonadales > Marinobacteraceae > Marinobacter > Marinobacter sp. CH_CUG1437-1. The sequence goes on from NZ_JAYMEW010000002.1 coordinate 226,833, forward strand.
CCAGACAGGTCTCGGCGTTCTTGGTGCCGGGCTGGGTAACGAATATACGCACACCCATGCCTTCCACATCCTGTTTTTCGATAAGTTGTGCAAGATAGTCCCGTGCGGGATCTGTCACAGTAACCTGAGCCATGTTTTCAACCCGTTTGAAAGTTTGAGGTTATTTTAAGGGAGTTCGCGGGAACATGAAAGACCAAGTAAAATAGTCGGGCTTTGCGAAGGTAATCAATTTCCCGTATTGGCAGGTATTTGCAGAAGGCAGTTGATAATCGTCATTCGTACTAAGACGGGCTCAGGCATTTTTGCTATGATCCCGCGCCATTGACATTAATACTGCGTTATTAACGACATCCGGAAGTACTTCTATGACCGATCGCACCACCCGTCTCGACCAGCTCCATAAGGCCCTGCAGGAACGCATTATGATCCTTGATGGCGGCATGGGCACTATGATCCAGAATCTCAAGCTGGACGAGAAGGCGTTCCGTGGTGATCGGTTTGCCGACTATGATCGGGAAGTCCAGGGTAACAATGATCTTCTGAACCTGACCCAGCCTGCCCTGCTCCGCAATATTCATGCGGATTACCTGGATGCCGGCGCAGATATTATCGAAACCAACACCTTTAACTCCACCCAACTGTCCCAGGCAGATTACGGACTGGAGGCAATTGCCAAGGAACTGAACGTGGCCGCTGCCAGGCTGGCCCGTGAGATTGCAGACGAATACACCGCCAAAAATCCGGACAAGCCCCGTTTTGTGGCTGGCGCCGTCGGGCCCACATCACGCACCGCGTCGATTTCACCGGACGTGAACAACCCGGGCTACCGGAACGTCGATTTTCAGACCCTGGTCGATAACTATTATGAAGCTGTCGAAGGCCTGGCCGAGGGTGGTTGCGACCTCATCCTGATCGAAACCATATTCGACACCCTGAACGCCAAGGCAGCGATCTACGCCACGCAGCAATACTTCGAGGACAGTGGCATCACCCTGCCGATCATGATTTCCGGCACGATCACCGATGCCTCCGGTCGGACCCTTTCCGGCCAGACCACCGAAGCCTTCTGGAACTCGGTAGCGCACGCCAAACCCATTTCAGTAGGCCTCAACTGTGCGCTGGGTGCAGACGCTTTACGCCCATATGTGGAGGAGCTATCTGACAAGGCGGAAACCTACGTCAGCGCGCACCCGAACGCTGGTCTTCCCAACGAGTTTGGCGAATACGACCAGACCCCCGAGGAAATGGCCGAGATTATCGAAGGCTTTGCCCGTGATGGCTTCCTGAACATCATCGGCGGCTGCTGCGGTTCGCGACCGGACCACATTGAAGCGATTGCCCAGGCGGTGGCCAAATACCCACCCCGGAAGATTCCCGAACGCCCGAAGGCGTTACGCCTGTCTGGCCTCGAGCCGTTTACCGGGGACGACAATGTTCTGTTCATTAACGTGGGGGAGCGAACCAACGTCACCGGGTCCAAGCGTTTCCTGCGTCTGATCAAGGAAGAACAGTACGAAGAAGCTCTCAGCGTTGCCCGGGACCAGGTTGAGAACGGTGCACAGATCATCGATATCAATATGGATGAGGGCATGCTGGAGTCCAAGGAGGTGATGGTTACCTTCCTGAACCTGGTTGCCTCCGAGCCGGATATCTCGCGGGTACCGATCATGATCGACTCCTCCAAGTGGGATGTGATCGAAGCAGGCCTGCGCTGCATCCAGGGCAAGGCCGTGGTGAATTCCATCAGTCTCAAGGAAGGCGAAGAAGAGTTCATAAAGCGGGCCAGGGACTGCATGCGCTATGGCGCCGCAGTGGTGGTGATGGCCTTTGACGAACAGGGCCAGGCCGACACCTACGAGCGCAAGACAGAAATCTGCAAACGCTCTTATGATGTACTGACCGGTATTGGCTTCAACCCGGCGGATATCATCTTCGACCCCAACATCTTCGCCATTGCCACCGGCATCGAAGAGCACAACAACTACGCGGTGGACTTCATCAACGCCACCCGCTGGATCCGGGAAAACCTGCCCCACGCTTCGATTTCCGGCGGCGTGAGCAACGTGTCCTTCTCGTTCCGGGGCAATGACGTGGTCCGGGAAGCCATCCACTCGGTGTTCCTGTATCACGCCATCAAGGCCGGCATGAACATGGGTATCGTGAACCCCGGCCAGCTGGTGATCTACGATGAAATTGATCCGGAGCTCAAGGAGCTGGTGGAAGACGTTGTCCTGAACCGGCGCGATGATGCCACCGACCGCCTGCTCGAGATTGCCGAGCGCTACAAAGGTAAAGGCGGCAAAACCCAGGAAGAAGACCTCGCCTGGCGTGAATGGCCTGTCGAAAAGCGCCTCGAACACGCCCTGGTGAAAGGAATCACAACCTATATCGTTGAAGACACCGAAGCCTGTCGCTTAAACGCCAGCCACCCCATCGAGGTAATCGAAGGGCCGCTGATGGACGGCATGAACGTGGTCGGTGATCTCTTCGGCGACGGCAAGATGTTCCTGCCTCAGGTGGTCAAGAGCGCCCGAGTGATGAAGCAGGCCGTCGCGCACCTGATTCCCTACATTGAGGCAGAAAAGACCGAAGACCAGAAAGCCAAGGGCAAGATCCTCATGGCCACGGTGAAGGGCGATGTCCACGACATCGGCAAGAACATCGTGGGCGTTGTGCTCCAGTGCAACAACTACGAGGTGATTGACCTTGGCGTGATGGTGCCCTGCGACAAGATCCTTGCCGCCGCCAAAGAGCATGATGTCGACCTTATTGGCCTGAGCGGCCTGATCACGCCATCCCTGGACGAGATGGTCCACGTGGCCCGTGAGATGCAACGGCTGGATTTCAATATCCCATTGATGATCGGCGGTGCGACAACATCGAAGGCTCACACAGCGGTGAAAATCGAGCCCCAGTACAAAAATGACATTGCCCTGTACGTGTCGGATGCATCCCGCTGCGTGAACGTGGCATCCCAGCTTCTCAGCAAGACTGCAAAGCCGGAATTTGTCGAAGCGGCCCGCACCGAATACGACGAGATTCGTGAACGCCGGAAAAACCGCGGCGACCGGACCAAGCTGGTGTCTTTGAAAGAAGCCCGCGACCGCGCCCCGGAAATCTCCTTCGAAGGCTACCAGCCTCCCAAGCCGGCATTCACCGGTATCCGTGTATTCGAGGAATATGACCTCACTGAGCTGGTGGATTACATCGACTGGACACCGTTCTTCCTGTCCTGGGACATTTCCGGCAAGTACCCGGCCATCTTTGATGATCCGAAACGCGGCGAGGCGGCTCGTCATTTGTTCGACGATGCCCAGAAGATTCTTCACCAGATGATTGACGAAAAACGCGTCCAGGCCCGTGGCGTTATTGGTTTCTGGCCAGCCAGCCGTCGGGGCGACGATATTGTTCTGTACGCAGACGAGTCGTGCAGCGAGGAACTGACCACCCTGCACCACCTCCGTCAGCAGGATGAAAAGGCACCCGGCAAACCTATGATGGCACTGTCTGATTTCGTTGCGCCTGAGGGCTCCGGTATTTTGGACTACGTCGGCGGTTTCGCTGTGACCACAGGCATTGGCGCGGAAGAGTTCTCACTGGAATTCAAAGACGCCAACGATGATTACAACGCCATTATGGTGAAGGCGTTGGCCGACCGACTGGCGGAAGCGTTCGCGGAACGCATGCACGAACGGGTCCGACAGGAGTTCTGGGGCTACGCGGCCGATGAAAAGCTGGCCAATGAAGACCTGATCAAGGAAAGGTACCGCGGGATACGGCCTGCACCGGGCTATCCGGCGTGCCCGGACCACACCGAAAAGGCAACCCTGTTCAACCTGCTTGAAGCCAGTGACACGGCAGGTATTGAACTGACTGAGCATTTCGCCATGTTCCCGACTGCGGCCGTATCCGGCTGGTACTTTGCACATCCGGAATCCAAGTACTTTGCAGTAGGCAAAATTGGCGTTGACCAGGTTGAGGACTATGCTGAACGCAAAGGCATTTCCAAGGCCGAAGCAGAGCGCTGGCTAGCGCCAAGCCTGGCGTACGATCCGGCAGAATAAACTTCGGCCAACGCACAGACCAGGGGCGGATGTATGACGGAGTCTTCAAAGGCAGAAAGAAAGGATCAAGAGAAGCAGCGCGGGCCCGGCGTTTTGAAAGTCATGCAAAGCATTCTGGCCGGCGCTTTCGGGGTACAGTCCGACAAGCGCCGGGAAGAGGACTTCTCAAGCCATAGCCCCTGGCCCTATATCATCGCCGGCATTCTGTTCACAGCCAGCTTTGTGGTTGGCCTGATCGTTATCGTGAATCTGGTCCTGGCGAGCCAGTAAGATTACTGGCCAGCCACCCAGACGACGGCGAACGCAACGGCAAGCACCACCAGCAGAACGGCGGCAACGGCATCGGCCTGACTATCTGAGCGTACGGTCTTTTTCATGTCTGTTCCTCTTTCCGAGTTGGGTCTCGTGTTTTTCTTGTTTTCCCACAGCCCGGCACATCGGCCCGGCTGACTTTATTAAGTTAAGCAGTTAATTGATATTCGTCCAGTCCATTGTTCCGCTTGCTTATCGCCTGAATCGATAAACATATTTTGAAATAATCATTTTAAGAATAAAAACCCGCTGTTATCCTTCCCCCCAGATATAAGGCCGTCGGCCTCGATATGTCGCTTTCAGCAGGATCTTCCCACTATGTACGTATACGATGAACACGATCGGCAAATGGCTGCCGAGAGGGTTGCCCAGTTCCGTGACCAGACCGAAAGGGCTCTGGCCGGTGAGTTGGCAGAAGACGAGTTTCTTCCCCTTCGCCTGCAGAACGGCCTGTACGTTCAGCGTCTTGCCCCCATGCTCAGGATCTGTGTTCCCTACGGCATGATGCGTTCGGACCAGCTTCGTAGACTTGCCCGGATTACCCGGGACTACGATAAAGGCTATGCGCACTTCACCACCCGCCAGAACGTTCAGCTTAACTGGCCGGCGCTGGAAGACGTTCCGGATATTCTTGCGGAACTCGCCGAGGTGGAAATGCATGCCAACCAGACCAGCGGCAACTGCATTCGTAACACCACCACAGACCAGTTCTCCGGTGTTCAGTCCGATGAAATCGCGGATCCGCGTCCCTATTGCGAAATCATTCGCCAGTGGTCCACTTTTCACCCGGAATTCGCCTTCCTGCCGCGAAAGTTCAAGGTTGCCGTAAATGCCTCCGAGAATACCGATCGCGCCGCCATTCAGGTGCACGATATCGGCTTGCAGATGGCGCGTAATGAGGCTGGCGAACTCGGCTTCCGTGTTCATGTTGGTGGCGGCCTGGGTCGGACACCCATGGTTGGCCCGGTTATCCGTGAGTTCCTTCCGGAACTGGACTTGCTGACCTACCTGGAAGCCGTGCTGCGCGTCTACAACCGGTATGGCCGGCGGGACAACAAGTTCAAGGCCCGGATCAAGATTCTGGTGAAGGCGCTCACTCCCGAAGGCTTCGCCGAGAAGGTTGAAGCCGAGTGGCAGCACATCAAGGATTCCCCTACCCGGCTGACACCGGAGGCGATTCAACGCATTCAGGCTTACTTTACCGAGCCGGATTACGCCGCGCTGGATAATGCCACAGACCTGCTGGCCAGCCAGCGCTTTGAGAATCGGGGCTTCGATCAGTGGCTGACCCACAATGTGGACACCCACAAAAAGCCGGGCTACGCCATTGTCACCCTGACCATGAAAAAGACCGGTACACCTCCGGGAGATGTCAGCGACAAACAACTGGAGCAGATTGCCGATCTGGCGGACGAATTCAGTTTTGGCGAAGTCCGGGTAACTCACCAGCAGAATGTGGTGCTGGCAGATGTGCGCCAAGATCGCCTTTTAGAGTTGTGGCAGGCCATTACTCCGATGGGTTTCGGCACCGCGAACCTGAACACCCTGACGGACGTCATCTGCTGCCCCGGCGGCGACTACTGCGCGCTGGCTAATGCCAAGTCCATCCCTGTGGCCGAAGCCATCCAGCGGCAGTTCGATGATCTGGACTACCTGTACGACCTGGGCAACATTGATCTGAACATCTCTGGCTGCATGAATGCCTGCGGCCACCATCATGTCGGCAACATCGGAGTTCTTGGCGTCGACAAGAAGGGTGAAGAGTTCTACCAGATCAGCCTTGGCGGTTCATCCCACCACGACGCCTCGATTGGCAAGATCCTGGGGCCGTCATTCGCCCGGGACGAGATGCCCAAGGTGATTTCCAAAATCATTGATGTCTACGTTGATAAGCGCACGGAAGAAGAGACCTTCCTGGATACTTATCGTCGTGTAGGAATTGATCCTTTCAAGGAGCGGGTATATGCCTAACGTTATTTCTCCGGACGGCACCATCCGTCAGGACAACTGGGTTGTGGTCCCCCGCCCGGCTGAGGGTGAATCACTGGACATTCCGGCTGACCAGCCAGCATTGATCCCGGCGGATCTGTGGCTGGCCGGTTACGAGCATTTCACCGGCAGACAGGATATCGGCGTGTGGTTTGACAGCCACGACGAGCCGGAGATCCTGAATGGCCACGTCAATGAGCTGCCGGTGATTGCGGTGAACTTCCCGAAGTTCAGTGATGGCCGGGGTTACAGCATTGGCCGTTTGCTGCGGGAACGCTTTGGCTACGTAAACGAATTGCGTGCCATCGGCGACGTGCTATTGGATCAGCTGCAGTTCATGAAGCGCTGCGGTTTTGACGCCTATGTGCTTCGAGCTGACAAGGACATCAACAAAGCCGCACGGTGCCTGAACTTCTTCAGCCAGGGTTATCAGGCCGCCACCGACACCGACATGCCTCTCTTCCGCCGTCGGGCCTCCTGATTTAGATCGGAAGAATGAAGAGAGGGGTTCACCCCTCTCTTCACTCCCAATTACTTGGCGTGATCCAGAACAATCTTCCCGGACGACTCACCTTTTAGAAACGCCTTCAATGCGCCATTCAGATCCTTCCGGCCAATATCTCTGGCTGAAGCTTCCATTTTAGGACACGCCCACTCCCCTGCGAATTTCTTCCAAACGGCTTCTTTCTCCGCCAGCGGAATCTCTACCGAATCCACACCCAGCAGATTCACGCCACGCAGGATAAACGGAAGTACCGTGGTCTGAAGACCGGGTCCCGCGACAAGGCCACAGCAGGATACGGAGCCGCCAGGCTGAATCTGTTTGAGCAGTTCGGCCAGCGGGCCGCCACCCACCGTGTCCACCGCATTGGCAAACCCGGGTTTGACCAGAGGTTTCTTTTCTTCTGCCAGGGTCTCACGACCCACCACTTCGCTGGCACCCAGGGCCTTGAGATCATCCGCGTGCTCGGCCTTACCACTGATGGCGACGACCTCGAACCCGAGTTTGGAAAGCAGCTCAACGGCAACGGTGCCAACGGCACCGGAGGCACCTGAAACGGCAACCTTACCCTGCTCCGGTTTGGCACCCATGGTCAGAAGCTTCTGGACACAGAGGCCTGCGGTGAGACCGGCGGTGCCATAGATCATGGCGGTGCGGGCGTTCCAACCGGCAGGCATGGGGACGCACCAGGCGGCAGGAACGCGGATGTATTCGCCAAAGCCACCGTCGGTGTTCATGCCCAGGTCATAGCCAGTCACAATAACGGGACTGCCGTTAGACGGCGTTCCCGTAGCTGACTCAACAACCTCACCGGCGGCGTCGATACCCGGGGTATGAGGGAAAGAACGGGTGACCCCCTTGTTGCCGGAGGCGGACAGCGCATCCTTGTAGTTGAGCGAGGAATGGCTGACCCGGATCAGGACCTCGCCATCGGGCAGTTCACCGGTGCTCAGGGTTTTCTCGGCGCCGACATACTCTCCGTTCTGCTCTTCGACACGCCAGGCTTTGAATTCGGTATTGGTTGTCATCGTTGTTCCCCGTTTTCAGTGGTCTACTGGAACTTCTGGTTGCGGAAGGCGCCCAGTACTTTCCAGATCGTATGTTCAAGCGCCGCACTGGTTGCCAACCCGAGCTTTTCCGGAAGGCTCCGTTTGCGCTGGTATGCCACTGAGACTACGTCTGCGCGGTCGCAGGCTTCAATGAGATATTCGTCGGAGGTTTTGATCTCATCGATCAGCTTTACCTCCAGGGCCCGCTTGCCAAACCAGATATCGCCATTCGCAACTGCAGCGATATCCAGGTCCGGCCGTCGTTCACTGACATACTCCTTGAACAGTCCGTGGGTGTCTTCAAGGTCTTCCAGAAATTTCTGACGGCCTTTATCGGTGTTTTCACCGAAAATAGTCATGGTGCGCTTGTGCTCGCCGGCGGTCAGCACTTCGAAGTCCACATCGTTTTTCTTCAGGAAACGGTGGAAGTTAGGGAGCTGGGCAACCACGCCAATGGAGCCCAGAATGGCAAACGGGGAGGCCACAATCCGGTCGGCCACACAGGCCATCATGTAGCCACCGCTGGCCGCGACCTTGTCAACGCAGGCGGTGAGGCGTACACCCTTGCTTCGAATACGATCCAGCTGGGCGGCAGCCAGACCATACGAATGAACCAGTCCGCCACCGCTTTCCAGGCGGATAACAACTTCGTCCTTTTCCGGATCGGCGATGCTCAGTACGGCGGTAATGGCGCGGCGAAGCGGATCGGTGTCGCTTGCCTTGATATCGCCATCGAAATCGAGAACGTAAACTCGGCCGCGACTGTCCTCATGCTCGTCGCTATCTTTCTTGGCCTTGGCCGCCTTTTTTTCGGCCTTCTGTTCTTTCTTCCGGGCCTTCTGGAAGAGCTTGCGTTGTTGATCCGACATCAGCCGGGATTGAATCGTTTCACGCAGTTTCTCGTATTTCTCATTGAGCTTCCGGATCTTGAGCTCTCCCTCGCCCTCATGATCACCCCGATCCTTTTGGGCGGCGGACATGACGACAGAGATCACCACCAGAGCCGCCACCACGAAGGTAACGATCTTGGCCAAAAACAAACCGTATTCTGTCAGGAACTCCAAAGTGCTTCTCCAACTGAATGTACAAAGGCAAGAGTGTAACTTACCGAATTTATGGTGATAAGGAGAGCAAAAAAATTAAAACAAGCGTTCGATCGATCTTGACAGACCGGACCACTAACCATAAAGTCGGATTGCGAGGTCGGCTCTACCCGGGCAACCGATCAGGCTCGTGCAGCCAGGGACATCAAGCCGTCGTGATCATGACTAGACAACCATCAAAAGGGTAAAACAATGTCTGTAGCTCAGGTATTTGAACAACTCGAACAGAATTTCAACGCAGACGCAGCTCAAGGCCTGGACCTGGTATTCCAGTTCGACATCGAAGACGACAAAACCTATCACCTGGTCATCAATGACGGCACCTGCAAGATGCACGAAGGCGCCCATGACGACCCTTCCGTCACCCTGATCATGAATTCCGAAACCCTGCACGGCATCGTTTCCGGCGAGACCGACGGCATGCAGGCATTCATGGCAGGCCAGCTGCGCGCCGAAGGCGACATGATGCTGGCAACCAAGCTGGGCGAACTGTTCAAGATGGGCTGATTGTCCCCGGCAAGTGTTGTAAAAAAACCTGCGTTTCGACGCAGGTTTTTTTGTACCCCGGGATTCTACTGGTTCCAGAACTGGACGGCTGCCCTCGCCTGATCGTTCACCGGAACGGCCACCAGTCCCGAGGCGGAAAGTTTAACCTCGAAAACAGCCTCATCCCGCATTGGCATGAAAGTCATGCTGCCGTCCACCGCCTCCAGAAACGGCAAGTTGTACTGCTGATCCCACTGCCATAGATCCGGCCAGATGTCCTCGGAAAGCCCTACGGCTGTTCTTGGCGCAGACCGCTCCTGCTCAAGAGACGTGTAACGCCCGCTCAATCGTTCCAGCCGATAGCCGGGAGCAATATCCAGCCATCGGAACGGGCCGGTAAACCGAATAATCCTGGCATCGATCTGCCACTGGTCGCCCTGAAGTGTCCGTATGGCGGCTATGTCATTCTGGCCCTGGAGAGAAACCTCCCAGATTTGCTCGGCCTGTCGTTGGGTAGAAATGGTTGCCACGGTCTTCATGCCGACCAGCGATTGGTAGCTGGTGAGGTTTACCGCAATAACAAGGACGTAAAGCCCGGCAAGGATAACGCCGAATACCACCGTACCCTTCAGCCAGGTCAACAGCCATCCGGGGTGTCTGAAAAACAGCAGGCCCGCGATAACCATCACCGCGCCTGCAGCGGCAAGGACAATGGTCGCGAGCGTATGGGACATGGAACTACAAACCTACATCGTCCAGCGACGATTCTGCCAACTTCAACAGGTCAACATTACGGTCCTCACTCTTGCCGATGTTCTCGATGTAGTACTCGAGTGACGTCAGCGCGTCGGCAAGGGCTTCAAGCACCTGAGCTGCGGGGGCTTCCTTGGCATCCAGCAAACGCTCCTGGATAGAGGCTGCCACACGCTCAAGAACGCCTGCCGCCCCGGGGTCGTTAACCATCTGCAGGCCGCCCCAGATACTGTGCAGGGTTGCCGGCAGATTCGCCAGATGGAGTTTGTCGTAGTCGGATTCGATAAAGGCAGTAATCGCTCGTTTGGCCAGGGTCAGAGCACCACGGGCTTCATCGGCAACCACATACAGCGCTTCCCGAAGGTACACAGACTCTTCACGCTTGCGCCCACCACTGGCCAGGGCATCGGTTTCCGACGTAATACCCCGGGTGACAATCTGCGTTACCGCATCTTCAATGCCCAGAACGGAATCCGCCAGCCGGTAAAGCTCATCATCACCAGGCAGCCGGGACTCTTCTTCCCAGCTCCGGAGTTTGCCCGCCTCTTCCCGTGAAACGCTCGCCAGCTTGTTCAGGTCGAGCATAACCAGGGTGTTTGCCAGACGCTCTAGGGCATCAGCAATGGAAGACAACTCGGCCAGATCCGGCTCTATGCCACGCTCGATGATGTCCAGCTTGTCTTTTAACTGGTTCAATTCATCCTGCAGCGCTTCTGACAGGGACTTGAGAACGTCGCTGCCGGGGCCATATAACCTGCGGGCGTGGGCCTCGAGCATGGAGTCGGGAAAATCGGCTGGCGCGAGATGATAGGCGGACAGCACCTGGGTGACTTCAGGGTTGGCAGAGCCACTGCGATACAACAGATAGACCAGGTCGCGGATCAGGGAATCCGGGGCGTCTTTGCCGGTGGCGACTTTGCCAACGTAAACCACTTCCCGGGCGTATTTTTCGATCCGCATGAACATGCGCTTGCGGGCCTTGGTGAACACCATCGCGCGATCAAGCATGGTGTCCGCAACTATCCCGACAAGACACCACATCTGCCCCATGGGCGCTCCCTGGCACAGGCGTGCAAAACCACGAGACGCTCGCCCGATCAGCTTTTTATTCACCACGTCGTTTCGATCGCGCAGAATGCCCAGAAGCGCAACCTGGAAAGTCAGCCGCATGCGGCGGGCCATAATTTCGTAATCGGCCTCATTGCCGTCAAAGGCCTGCAGCGTCATGCCGGCACAGAAATCCGGGCGCTCCTTGACATCGACATCAAAAAAACAGGATTCGGGATAAGGTTTCTCCCGCCGGGCTTCCCGGAGATCATTGATAACAGGAAGAAGCAGTTCGGGATGATCTTCCCTTTGCTGGTGGTAATACTCTACATAGCGGCGGAGAATAAATAGCGCGCTGTTCAGTGTGGTCAGGAGGATGTTTTTGTCGTCGTTGGCACCAACGGGCACGTCGTTGGCCATGGTGACCGCTTCCTGGCACAGCAAAGTGCCGCCCCGAAGCTCCACCAGGATAAAAATGCCCCGCAACTGATTGATGAAATCAACACAGTTCTGGAGATCCTCACCCCTTTCGCGGTTTTCCTGAAAGCGTTCAAGGCTGGATTCTGCCTGCTTGATGGTCTGTTCGATTTCACTTTTGACCAGATCAAACGACTGCGATTTCGTCGCGAGAGACGACTGAACCATAAACGCTTCCCGTTAATATTGCGGAGACTACCGCATCCTCTTTGGTGGTCTCTGGTCCGGCTGCAGCGGACCAGGCCTTTTTGTTCTGGGCCGGTTAACCCCTTATCCGGCCAAAGACAGTTCGCAAAAAACTGGCGAACTTATCATTACTTATAACATAAAACTCAAGTACCTCAAGAAAGGCGGAATGTAACATTTAGTACAGGCCGACCCAGTTCTCATTCTGCGCTCTGGAGTTTACCCCAGACGGTTTCACCGGCCTGTTTCTCGAGCAGCGACATGAACTCGTCATGGGCTTCATTTTCAGCACTCGAGGCCCGAACAACGGAAAGCGGCTTTCTGTCAGCCGGAAGCCGCCTGAATCCGCCGTTGCCGCCACCACTTTCGGAGCCGGCATCCAGTGACAGCGCGGTCTGGCCGCCGGTGAGCAGCAGGTAAACGTCGGCCAGAATTTCCGCATCCAGCAAAGCGCCGTGAAGGTCACGGTTGCTGTTGTCCACGCCATAGCGTTTACAGAGCGCATCCAGATTGTTCTTCTGCCCGGGGTGGCGTGCCCTTGCGATAGCGAGCGAATCGACAATCGAACAGTGATCAGCGGTCTTACGCACCGGCTTCACCCGGGCGAATTCCGAATCCATGAAGCCAACGTCGAAGGCGGCGTTGTGGATAACCAGCTCCGCTCCCTTGATGAACTCGAAGAATTCGTCGGCAATCTCGGCAAATCGGGGTTTATCGGCCAGGAACTCATTGGTAATGCCGTGGACCGTGATGGCCTCGGCCTCAACCTCTCGGTCGGGATTGATATAAACGTGGTAGTTGCGACCGGTGAGCTGGCGCTCCATAAGTTCAACGCAGCCGATCTCAATGATTCGATGGCCTTCTGCGGGATCAATACCCGTAGTCTCTGTATCCAGTACGATCTGTCTCATTGCCTGTACCTGGTTATCTGCAGTTATGCGTTGGAAAGCTCTTCGACACCGCGATTGGCGAGTTCATCCGCCAGCTCATTGTCGGGCACGCCGGAATGCCCCTTGACCCAATGCCAGTTAATCTTGTGCCGGGCGACTTCGGAATCCAGCTCCCGCCAGAGATCCTCGTTCTTGACGGGTTTTTTCGCAGAGGTTTTCCAGCCATTGCGTTTCCAGCCCGCCATCCATTCAGTAATACCCTTGCGCACGTATTGTGAGTCTGTGAATAACTCCACTTCACACGGGCGCTTCAGGGCCTCGAGGCCCCGAATGGCCGCCATGAGCTCCATACGATTGTTGGTGGTTCTGGCTTCGCCGCCGTGCAGGGTTTTGCGGTTATCGCCATAGCGCAGAACCACTCCCCAGCCTCCCGGGCCCGGATTGCCCTTGCAGGCGCCATCAGTGTAAAGGGTTACCTTGCCGGCCATTCAGTCTCCTGGTTCGATAATCAATGGATCACTTACGCTTGCTTGGGGACGAACCGCTCCGGCTGCAGCCCCGGGAGGCGCCAACTGTGCCAGTCCCCGGCAAGGCAATGACCTTGCTTTGTCGCCAGACAGGGCGTCTTGGCAGCCGTGCATGCACGCGTTTTTTGGCAAGGATACAGTAATAGGCGCCCACTGGCAGGAGTCGATTTCCCGACAGGCGATCATCGATACGGGACCGTGGCTTTCGTCCGGCGCGTTGGAGAGGCGCTCGGAAGAACCTCGTGACGGACGCCTCGACATTGAAGCCCAGCAGGTGAAGCCAGTCTTCCATCCGACCGCGCAACAGGAAACGACCGCCCCATGGGCCTTCGCTACTCCTGGTGATCAGTTTCCGTGCTCCCCAGAGGCTGAGCGGATTGAATCCAAACAAAGCCATGGTCCCTTCTCCGCGAAGCACACGCGCTGCCTCCCGAATCACCTGATGCGGATAGGGTGAAAAATCCGCAGCGTGGTGCAGCACCACCAGATCCATGGAGTCACCTGGAAAGGCCAACTCGTCAGCATCGCAAATGGCGACTCCCTCGGGGATGTGGGGATACCATCGCGGCGTTGTCATGATCTTCTGGGAGAAATCCGTTCCCGTAGCCAGTGGCAGGCGGTGGCTGATGCTTACCTGCAATTGTCTGGCGCCAGTGAGGCGCTGGAGTTCGGCGTCCACAAACCGCCTCTGGTCTGCCAGAAGTGCCCGCCCCAGCGGGGTCTGGAACCAGCGCTCAAAGCTTTCATGTCTGGCGGAATAATCAACTGCGTCGGATTCACTCACCAAAGCGGCACTCCCGGAAGCCGGAACCTGTGGTTGGGGCCTTGTATTTAATGCTCTATCATATCAGTCACATTCGATAAGCACATGTGGGGCCCTATGTTGACCATTTCTGCCATACCCGCGTTCAGTGACAACTATATCTGGTGCCTTTCGGACACCAACAGCGATAAAGCGTTGATTGTGGACCCGGGGCAGGCTCAACCGGTTCTGGACCACCTGGCCGCGAACAACCTGACACTGGACACCATCCTTGTGACCCATCACCACCCGGACCACGTTGGCGGCGTCAAAGAGCTGGTTTCCCGTTTTCCGGATTGCCGTGTCACCGGCCCCGCGGATTCCCCTTATAAGGGTAGTACCAACCTGGTTCACCCGGGCGACGAGGTGATCTGGGGAGACATCACTTTCCAGGTGCTGGGCGTACCCGGTCATACCCTGGACCACATAGCCTATTTCACGGATTTAGAGGTTCAGGGCCGGCCGGTTCTGTTCTGCGGCGATACCCTGTTCGTCTGTGGTTGCGGTCGCCTGTTCGAGGGTTCTCCTGAACAGATGCGCCAATCGCTCCAGACCCTGAGAGCCCTGCCGGGTAAAACCGCGGTTTATTGCGCCCACGAATACACCCTAGCCAATCTCCGTTTCGCCAGAAGCTGGCTCCCTGAAGACGAGGGACTTCGGGATTTCGAGCAGCAGTGCCAGGCCGCTCGTAATGAGGGAAGGCCCACCGTCCCCTCGGTACTGGATGACGAGAAACGGCTGAATCCATTTCTCCGCTGGGATGATCCGGCTGTCGTGGATTCGGCCCGAGCCTATTGTGCCAGCCACGGTTTGCCGGCGAATTCCGAAAACGCCATCTTTGCGGCCATACGCCACGGCAAGGATAACTTCTGACGGCCTGCGCTACGCACTTAACAAATCCTCTCAGAGCCGTAACGAGAGGTTTCTTGACCCTTTAAAAAGCGGTCCCATAGAATCGTTTCAAGTTTGTTACCGTAAATTATTCAATACGCCGGGTTTTCAGTTGCTGAGTCCGGCCTCAACCTGAAACCGGATGTCTTTATGTCGGTCAGTCGATTGTCGTTGATGTTTTTCGCCGGAGCCTTGGCCAGCGGCTGCAGTAGCCTGATCAATCAGGGCGAGGAAAGCCCCCTGAACACTCAGGAAGTTGCCGTTGCCGCTGGCGACGAGGGGCTGAAGAAAGCCGTTGAAACCGGAGAGAACGGCGACGTCACTCGCAACGAGCCGCTTGACGAAGCAATTGCGCCCGAACTCAAGGACGCTGCCAGGGATGCCCGGGAGAAGCTCGACAATCCGGTACAGAAAACAGCAGAAATAGAAGTAGAAGCGGTCGAGCAGGACCTGTGGGCCAGGCTTCGCTCCGGATTCGTACTGGATCATGATATCGACAATGAGCGCGTCCGGGACCAGTTAAACTGGTATGCCCGCCATCCCGGTTACATCGACCGGGTGGTGGAGCGTGGTAGCCGCTACCTGCACTACATTGTCAATGAGACTGAAAAGCGCGGGCTGCCGGCCGAGTATGCCCTGCTTCCCATTGTTGAGAGCGCCTTCGATCCCTTCGCCTACTCCCATGGCCGGGCCGCCGGTCTCTGGCAGTTCATTCCGTCGACAGGAAAGTACTTCGGTCTTACCCAGAGCTGGTGGCACGACGAGCGTCGGGACGTTATTGCCGCCACCGACGCCGCCCTGACCTACCTTGACCGTCTGGCGAACCGGTTTGACGGCGACCATACCCTGGCCCTGGCCGCCTATAACAGCGGCGGTGGCACGGTTTCCAGCGCCATGCGCCGGAATCGTAACAGCAACAAGCCGACCGACTTCTGGTCACTGCAGCTGCCGCGGGAAACCCGTCATTACGTTCCCAAGCTGATTGCGCTGGCGAAAATATTCGATAATCCCGAGGCCTATGGCATAGAGCTGCCATCACTGAAGGACGAGCCCTACTTCGAGATTGTTGAAACAGGCTCCCAGCTGGATCTCGCCCAGGCTGCTGAACTGGCCGGAGTGGATGTGGACGAAATCTACCTGCTCAACCCCTCCTACAACCGTTGGGCAACCTCCCCGGACGGCCCTCACCGGCTGCTTGTTCCGGTTCAGAACGCCGAGAAATTCCGCACGGCATTGGCCCAGATTCCTGCAGATCAACGGGTCTCCTGGCGAAACTACAAGGTCAAATCCGGCGACAGCCTGAATTCAATTTCCCGTAAATTCTCGACGACTCCGTCCGTACTGCAGCAGGTAAACAACCTGGACGGCGATCTGATTCGCATTGGCCAGCGCCTTATGATCCCGTCCGCGTCCAAAGGGAGTGACGCATACGCCCTGAGCGCCTCCCAGCGCCTCGAGCGCAAACAGGAGCGTAAGCGAGACGGAAACAAGGTGCGCTACACCGTTCGCAAAGGCGATACCTTCTGGGACATTGCCCGGGAGCACCGGGTTTCTGTGCGTGAAGTAGCTGCCTGGAATGGTATGGCTCCCGGTGACCCGCTGATCCCGGGCAAGGAACTGGTCATCTGGTCCAAAACCAGTCAGCCCACGATGGTGGCAGCCAATAGTACTCGCGGCAAAGCCATGGTGCGCAAAGTCGGCTATCGGGTACGCAAAGGCGATTCTCTGGCCCGGATTGCCAGCCGTTTTTCCGTGAATGTGCGGGACATCGCAAGCTGGAACGACCTGAATACGGCCCGTTATCTGCAACCCGGGCAAAGTCTGGTACTCTACGTTGATATCCGAAACAGTCCCTGACGTGCGAGACTTATGACAAGAACACGGAAAGCCTCATCCCTTACGTCGTTTTTTTCAGCCCTGGCTCTGATTGCCACACCGTTCATTTCTCCATTTTCCGCCGCCCAAGAGGCAATGCCAGCACACGGCATTGCCATGCACGGCGACACCAAATACCCCGCCGGTTTCACTCATTTTGACTACGTGAATCCGGACGCCCCGAAAGGCGGCACGCTGAAGATGGCCGTGGTGGCCAACGGTTTCGACTCCTTCAATCCGTTCGATATCCGGGGCGTGGCTGCAGCAGGTATCAGCACCTATCTCTACGATACCCTGCTGGAATCCTCGGATGATGAACCCTTTTCTGCCTACGGCCTGATTGCCGAATCCCTGGAAACCCCTGAAGACCGGAGCTACGTGGTGTTCAATATCCGGGAACAGGCGAAATTCCAGGATGGCGAAGCCATTACCGCAGAAGATGTGAAATTTTCGTTCGAAACCCTGACAACCAAGGGGCACCCCTTCTTCCGAAACTACTACGCCGACGTCAGTTCGGTGACGGTAGAGGGCCCCCGCCGGGTACGTTTTGATTTCAGCGATACCAGCAACCGGGAGCTGCCGCTGATTCTGGGCCAGATGCCGATCTTGCCGGCGCACTACTGGGCCGATCGTGAGTTTGGCAAGAACGGGCTCAATCCGCCGGTGGGCAGTGGCCCCTACCGGATCGGCGACTTCGAGGCAGGCCGGTCCATAACCTATGAGCGGGTAAAGGACTACTGGGCCAAAGACATCGGGGTCCGGAAGGGCCGGTTCAACTTCGACCAGATCACCTACGATTACTACACCGATGACACCGTGGCCCTTGAAGCCTTCAAAGCGGGCAGTTTCGATTTCCGTCTGGAGTCTTCCGCCAAGAACTGGGCAACGGCCTACACTGGTGAACGGTTTGAAAATGGCACCATTATCAAGGAAGCCATTGAACACCACCGCCCCTCGGGTATGCAGGGTTTCGCCTTCAATACCCGCCGTAAGGTGTTTTCCGACCCACTTGTGCGAGAAGCCCTGGCCTATGGCTTTGATTTCCAGTGGGCCAACAAGAACCTGTTCTTTGACCAGTACACCCGCACGGACAGCTATTTCGAGAATAGCGACCTGGCTTCCTCTGGGCTGCCAGAAGGTCGGGAACTTGAGATACTGGAGCCCTACCGGGATCAGCTCCCCGAAGAGGTCTTCACAGAAGAGTATCAGCCGCCCACAACAGAGGGTCAGCAGGGATTGCGAGAAAATCTCAGGACAGCCATGGAGCTGCTGAAGTCAGCGGGCTATGAGATCCGGGACGGCAAAATGGTACACGGAGAGTCCGGCGAACCACTGGCGTTCGAAATACTGCTGTTCCAGAAGAGTTTCGAGCGGGTGGTGTTACCCTTCAAGAACAACCTCGGCCGGCTTGGCATTGATATCACTGTCCGCCTGGTAGACAGCAACCAGTATATCCAGCGTTTGCGGGAATTCGATTTTGACATGATCACCCAGGTGTTCGGCCAGTCGGATTCACCGGGTAACGAGCAGCGGGAATACTGGCATTCTTCTACCGTGGACGCCAAAGGGTCACGGAACTACATGGGCGTGAGCGATCCGGTGATCGACGAGCTCGTAAGCATGGTGATTCAGGCGCCCGACCGCGAGGAGCTGGTGCACCGGGTTCGTGCGCTGGACCGGGTTCTGCTGCACCACCACTACGTGATTCCCCACTGGCACCTGAGAAGCGATCGCGTCGCCTACTGGAACCATCTGCAACGTCCGGCCGAGACGCCCAAGAACGGCATCGACCTGGACAACTGGTGGGCGAAGCCCTGAGGAAAACGCCGCTAAATGGGCATCTATATACTCAGGCGTCTGGCGCTGATCATTCCCACGCTGATTGGGATCATGCTGCTCAACTTTGTTATCGTGCAGGCCGCTCCGGGCGGACCGGTTGAGCAGTTAATTGCGGAAATGGAAGGCCATGGAGGCAGCGCCCTTGCCCGGGCCTCTGGCGGCGGCACCGGTGGCGAGGTGGCCGATTCTTCCGGCGACACCCGTGGTTCCCGGGGCATACCGGACGAACTCCTGAAGGAAATCGAAGTCATGTATGGCTTCGACAAGCCGGCCCACGAACGCTTCCTCAAGATGCTCGGCGATTACGCCACCTTCAACTTCGGCGATTCCTTTTTTCGCGAGAAAAGCGTCATTGAGCTGATTCTGGACAAGATGCCCGTATCCATCTCACTGGGCCTCTGGTCGACGCTGATTATCTATTTCATATCCATTCCCCTGGGCATCCGCAAAGCGGTCACTGACGGCTCCCGGTTCGATGTCTGGACCAGTTCGGCCATTGTGGTGGGCTATGCGATCCCCGGCTTCCTGTTTGCCATACTCCTCATCGTGCTGTTCGCCGGCGGCAGTTACTTTGACTGGTTCCCGCTTCGCGGC
The DNA here is from genome assembly GCF_037029655.1 of Marinobacter sp. CH_CUG1437-1. Lineage (NCBI taxonomy): Bacteria > Pseudomonadati > Pseudomonadota > Gammaproteobacteria > Pseudomonadales > Marinobacteraceae > Marinobacter > Marinobacter sp. CH_CUG1437-1. The sequence goes on from NZ_JAYMEW010000002.1 coordinate 246,219, forward strand.
CTTACTTCGTCCAATTTCGACGAGCTTACCTGGTACCAGAAAATCGGGGATTACTTCTGGCACCTGGCGTTGCCAGTGACTGCAAACGTGATTGGCGGTTTTGCCACCCTCACCCTGCTCACCAAGAACTCGTTCCTGGATGAAATCGGAAAACAGTACGTGGTGACCGCCCGCGCCAAAGGGCTGGACCAGAAAGAAGTGCTCTACGGGCATGTGTTCCGCAACGCCATGCTGATCGTGATTGCCAGTTTGCCGGGTGTTCTGGTCGCCCTCTTCTTTACTGGCTCACTGCTTATCGAGGTCATCTTCTCCCTCGACGGGCTCGGATTGCTGGGTTTTGAGGCCGCCCTGAATCGTGACTACCCGGTGATCTTCGGCACCCTGTATATCTTTACCCTGATGGGGCTCATCCTGAAGCTGATCAGCGACATCACCTATGTCCTGGTCGATCCCCGGATCGATTTTGAAAGCCGGGAGGGTGCGTGAGTTTCCGTTCCCTGACTCCAATCCAGCAGAGACGCCTGCGTAACTTCCGGAAAAACCGGCGTGGTTTCTGGTCGTTGTGGATCTTTCTGGCTCTGTTCGGCCTGTCACTGGCGGCCGAGCTGATTGCCAACGATTCTCCGCTGATCGTCTCCTACAAGGGTGACCTGTATTTTCCGGTTATCCAATCGGTACCAGAAGAGACCTTTGGCGGTTTTCTGCCCACGGAGGCGGATTATCGAGACCCCTTTATCTCAGACGAAATCAGTGCCAATGGCTGGATGGTCTGGCCACCCATCCGGTTCAGCTACAACACCATCAATTACGATCTTGAGGTGCCCTCACCGGCGCCACCCAGTGCCGAGAACTGGCTCGGCACCGACGACCAGGGCCGGGATGTTGCCGCCCGGGTGATTTACGGTTTCCGCATCTCGGTTCTGTTTGGTCTTACTCTGACCATTGCAAGCTGCATTGTTGGCGTTGTTGTCGGTGCTATCCAGGGCTTTTACGGCGGAAAGATCGATCTGCTGGGACAGCGGTTTATCGAGATCTGGTCTGGCTTGCCGGTTCTGTATCTGCTGATCATTCTGTCCAGTATTGTGCAGCCAAACTTCTGGTGGCTGCTGGGCATTATGCTGCTGTTCAGCTGGATGGGGCTGGTGGATGTGGTCCGGGCGGAATTCCTCCGGGCCCGCAACTTCGAGTACGTCAAAGCGGCCCGAGCGCTCGGGCTGGACAACCGCAAGATCATGTTCCGGCATATCCTGCCAAACGCCATGGTGGCCACCCTCACCTTTCTGCCGTTCATTCTTACCGGCGCGATTACTGGGCTGACCTCCCTGGATTTCCTTGGCTTCGGTCTGCCCTCTGGTTCGCCCTCGCTGGGTGAACTGATCGCCCAGGGCAAGGCCAATCTGCATGCCCCCTGGCTGGGCATTTCTGCTTTTGTCTCGTTGTCGCTGATGCTCACCTTGCTGGTGTTTGTTGGCGAAGCCGTGCGCGATGCCTTTGATCCCAGGAAGAGCTGATATGAACCAACTGCTTCAGATCTCAGATCTCTCCATCTGTTTCGATCAGGGGCCCGCAGCGGTCGAATCGCTATCGCTGGCTATTCGGGAAGGAGAAACCCTGGCGCTAGTAGGCGAAAGCGGCTCCGGAAAATCCATTTCCGCGCTTTCGATCCTTCGGCTTCTTGATGCACGCCACGCCAGCTACCCCAGCGGGCAAATCCGGTACCGGGGCGAGGACCTGCTGGCTGCTACAGAAAGGCGAATGCGCCAGATTCGTGGCCGGGAGATCGGCATGATCTTCCAGGAACCGATGACATCCCTGAATCCGTTACACACCGTGGAAAAGCAGATTGGCGAAACCCTGGAGCTGCACAAGGGGATGCGTGGGCCCCAGGCCAGGCAGCGATGCCTGGAACTGCTGAACCTTGTGGGGATACAGAATCCGGAGTCCAAGCTGTGTGCTTACCCTCACCAGTTGTCGGGCGGACAGAAGCAGCGTGTGATGATCGCCATGGCCCTGGCCAACGAGCCGGACCTACTGATCGCGGATGAGCCCACCACCGCGCTGGATGTGACAGTCCAGAAGCAGGTTCTGGAACTGCTCCGAGATCTGCAGAAGAAACTGGGAATGGCCATCCTGCTGATCACCCACGATCTGACCATCGTACGACGCTACGCAGACCGGGTGGCGGTTATGGAGCGCGGAAAACTCGTGGAAGAAGCTGATACCAACACCCTTTTCGCCAGCCCACAGCATGCCTACACCCGAAAGCTGCTGGATGCCGAACCTCCGGAAGCGCCCCTGCCCCCTGGAAACCACGCAGAGCCGTTGCTGGCCGTCGAAAACCTGGACGTGCGCTTCCCGATCCGCAAAAGCCTTCTGGGCAAGGTAAAGGAAACCTTTCACGCCGTACAAGGTGCGGATTTCCAGCTCGGTCGGGGAGAAACTCTTGGTATTGTCGGGGAAAGCGGCAGCGGCAAAACCACCATAGGCCATGCCTTGCTGAAGCTTACCGCAAGCACGGGAAGTATCCGCCTTGCCGGCGAAGAACTGGCATTTCTCAACCAGAAGGAATTCCGGCCCTGGCGGCGGCGTGTCCAGATCGTCTTCCAGGACCCGTTCGGTAGCCTGAGCCCGAGAATGTCCATCGCAGAAATCGTCCGTGAGGGGCTGGAAATTCACGATGCGGAAAACGCCGCCGAACACGATAGGAAAGTCATAGGTGCGCTGACCGATGTCGGCCTGGACCCCGAGGCGCGTCACCGGTACCCCCATGAATTCTCCGGCGGCCAGCGGCAGCGCATTGCCATTGCGCGGGCACTGGTACTGCAGCCCGACCTGATCATTCTGGATGAACCCACCTCTGCCCTGGACCGCACGGTACAAAAGCAGGTCATTGAACTGTTGAGGGATATCCAGACCCGTTATGGTCTAAGCTATATCTTTATCAGCCATGACCTGGCCGTTGTACGCGCCCTGAGCCACAAACTCCTGGTTCTACAACACGGCCGGATCGTGGAATACGGTAATGCGGATGAGATCTTCCATTCACCTCGCGCGGACTATACCCGTGAGCTGCTGAGTGCCGCGTTCTTTTACCAGAATACAACTACGACTATTTGAGCGTTACCCCGGCCAGAGCACTCAGGGATAATGCACCCAAATCAGGAACACAGGGAGAACGACCCATGGGAATCCTCAGTGGCAAAAAAGCACTGATCGTTGGCGTAGCCAGCAAACTGTCCATTGCTTACGGTATCGCCGAGGCATTTGCCCGCGAAGGCGCTGAACTGGCTTTCACCTACCAGAACGAAAAGCTCCAGCCACGTGTTGAGAAATTCGCCGAGCAATGGGGCAGCAAGCTGACCTTCCCCTGCGATGTCGCCAGCGATGAAGAGATTGAAAATGTCTTCAAGGAACTGGGCAAGCACTGGGACAATATCGACATTATCGTTCATGCGGTTGGCTATGCCCCGGGTCACGAGCTGGACGGCAACTACGTTGACGTTACCACCCGTGACGGGTTCCGTATTGCACACGACATCAGCTCATACAGCTTCGTGGCCCTGGCCAAGGGCGCCCGCAGCATGATGCACGAGGGCAGCTCGCTCATTACCCTGAGTTACCTTGGCGCCGAGCGAGTTCTGCAGAATTACAACGTAATGGGCCTGGCCAAGGCATCCCTGGAAGCCAACGTTCGTTACATGGCTGCTAGCCTGGGCCGTGATGGTATTCGCGTGAACGGCATTTCCGCCGGCCCGATCAAGACCCTGGCTGCCTCCGGTATCAAGAGCTTCCGCAAGATGCTGGCTGAAAACGCCAAACGCGCACCGCTGCGCCGCAACGTCACCATCGACGAAGTGGGCAACGCCGCCGCGTTCCTGGGTTCCGATATGGCCTCCGGTATTACCGGCGAGATCATGTACGTGGACGCGGGTTTCAACATCACCGGAATGGCGGAACTGGAAGAGTAAGTTTCCGTTCCCGGGTATGAAAGAGCCGGCATTGTGCCGGCTCTTTTCGTTAGACGGGGTGGTGCTTCGTCAACCCTGATCCATCGCGGAGGCCACAGCCTCTACCCATTCAACGTAGGCGGTTTCATCGGATTCGATGATCCGCGCGCCCACCAGAAACCCCGACTCATTCGGCCTGCACCAGACCACCTCGACCATCAAGGTGAAAGGCTCGTTATGGTTACCGAGTGATACGCTTGCTGGTAACAGGGCGCCCAGGGACAGGGGCTCCCCGGAAGACAAACAAAGACCGCTCGCAGAAATATCCCGAATACCGCAGACAAGCTCCCTGGCCTCGGGCGTTTCCTCTTCCGGTATGCCGGATTCAAGTTCGAGAACTGCACGGGCTCTGGCGGTCAGGCGGTAATCGGTACGGTTGTCCTTCTCAAAGGGAGGATCATTCCGGGTTCCAAAGGTGTAATCGTTATCTGCCATTGTTATTTTTCCTGCTTCGGCAATATCAGTTTCGGCCCACACGGATTCGGCCAACCACCCTGCTGAGGGTGTCATCAAATTCTGCGGAGGTTCCCAGAACCCGGATCCGACCTTCGACAATACCCTCTACAAGGGCGTCCTCAAGAAATTCACGACGATTGAGGCCCAGGCGGTCGACAAACACCAGCTTTCTGGACGCATTGATGCGTACGGCCAGCTTCAGGCGGGCCGGCTCATCCGAAGTTTCATCCGGTTCAACCACGATCCAACCGCCCAGCTTGATGGCGTCTACCTGTTTTTCAGCCAACAGGGTGCGCTCCTTCCGGATCCGCGCCTCCTCGGCCTTTTCATCGGCGATGCGCTGCTCTTCGGCCGCCTGACGCTGGCGCTCCAGCTCTGCTTCGCGCTCCGCTTCCTCCGCCCTGCGGCGAGCTTCTGCGGCTTCTCTCTCCCGACGCAGCTCCTCGGCCCTGAGCCTTGCGGCCTCTGCAGCCTGTTCCCGCTGCCGGCGCTGTTTATCGCAAACACCCGCGAGTAGTTCGACGGTCTCCGCCAATACGGTTCCAAATGGCGTCAGTTTCGGCAGGGGGCGGATCTGTTCTTTTTCCAGAGCGGCCTGGAAATCAGTCCAGGTCTGCAGGCCCAGTTTTACACCAGCACCGTTAGTCCAAAGGATTTCTGCCGATTCGGTCAGAAAGGCATAGAAATACCGGCGCTGCTCCGCTCCTCCTTCGCCTTCGACAAACCACTGCCCCTCGAACGGTTTAAAGGCTTGCTCAGTCGGTACCTCAAAGCTCAGCCAACTGCTATCCCACTGAAACCCACCTGCTGCGGGTAACGCATCGACCAGCTCTGGCGTTTCTCCTCTGAGTCGCGAGACCATCACGCCTTCGATTCCTGCCAGGGAGTCCGCCGGAAGCGCCTGGTTATACACCCGTTTCCAGACATCAAGAAGTCGGTCGCCGATCTGTTCGCCAACGTGATAGAGGCGATTTCTGTCTTTGTCAGAAAGCGAAGGATCACCGATCCAGACCAGCCACTCGAGAAGCTTGCTGCCATGCCGAAAAGTCTCACCTTCCAGACCGGCGTCCCAGACGGACTGCTTGAGCAGCCCCTGCCAGTAATCGAGGATAAACCGCACGATCGGCATGGGAAGCCTGCGACCCTGAAGAGCCCGGCCAACAAGAGCGCGGGCAGTCTGGTCGGCCTTGCGCTGTTTGGCAGCACCCTGCTCCGTCTCCAGCAGGCGTTGGCGGAGCTTTCCGGCCTGGGCGTCCCTTCGGGCCGACTCTTCCTGCCATTGGTGACAGAAGGCTTCCACGGGGTCCGTGCTGCCGGATTCAAAGCTGGCCGACACCGCAATAACCAGCGAATCAAGCTGGTCCAGAAGCACCCTTGATGAACGCCCGCCAGAGTCGCTCCAGCCCCGCCACTCCTGCAAACTGTCCAGCCAGGAAAGCACGGGCCCGCTGAAGGCTTTCTTGCCCTCGAGATCCATGCGCCAGGCAAGATAAAACCGCAGTCTCGCTACGCGTCGCGCGAGACTTGGGTGCAAACCACTGGTTTTCAGGAAGACATCCATGATCCGGTCGGCAACATAAGCCGCGTTCACCTGACGCGCTGACCACTCGAGATGGACGGACCGGATGAGGTGGGTGACGCGCTCGTCCCGTTGTTCGGACCAGCATGAAATCAGAAGCGGACGCCAGTCGCTGACAGACTCTGGTTCGAGCTTGCCCGCCGGGTACGGGAGGTCAGGAACACGTATGCCGGCCAGGACATCGTCTATCTTGCCTGAAACCGTTGCAACGGAAGGCACATCTTTCGGTCTCTGCCTGTTTTGCGACATCCGTTCCCCATACCTAAGAAGCGTTGAAAAGGCCCTGTAAATAACGCAGTATAACCAACTCGCCGGGGTTTACCGCAACCGTGCACCGGCGCTATTCGCGTTAATCTGCAACCCTGTTGGCATATTCCATGGTCCACCAGGGCTGCAACGATCAGAATCGGGGAAGCAGAACAACATGTCGGGCAACAAACTAGAGAATCTGAATGTGGCGAGCCAGGAAGCACTGATCACTCCTGAAGCGCTAAAGAAGGAGATGCCACTCTCCGACAAGGCCGCAGAAACCGTCTCAAAGGGCCGCCAGGCCATCTATGACATCATGGACGGCAAAGACCACCGGCTATTCGTGGTGGTGGGCCCCTGCTCCATTCACGATGTAGAAGCGGCCCGGGATTACGCCTCGCGCCTGAAGAAGCTTGCCGATGAAGTCAGCGATACGCTGCTGATCGTTATGCGTGTCTATTTTGAGAAGCCTCGTACAACCGTTGGCTGGAAAGGTCTGATCAACGACCCGCACCTGAACGACACCTTTGATATTGAGCAGGGCCTCCACATCGGTCGTCGCCTGCTGCTGGATATCAACGAGTTGGGCCTCCCCGCAGCCACAGAAGCACTGGATCCAATTTCCCCACAATACCTGCAGGACACCATTGCCTGGTCGGCCATCGGCGCCCGTACTACTGAATCACAGACCCACCGGGAAATGAGCAGCGGCCTTTCCATGGCAATCGGTTTCAAGAATGGCACTGATGGCAGCCTTGATGTTGCCGTGAACGCCATGAAGTCGGTTTCCCATCCCCACAGTTTCCTGGGTATTGATCAGCAGGGCCAGGTGGCGATTATCCGCACCAAGGGCAACAATTACGGGCACGTTGTTCTTCGCGGCGGCGGTGGCAAACCCAACTACGACTCGGTAAGCGTCGCCCTCTGCGAGCAGGCGTTGGATAAAGCAGGCTTGCGCAAATCGATGATGATTGACTGCAGCCACGCCAACTCAAGCAAGGATCCGGCTATCCAGCCGCTGGTCATGCAGGACGTAACCCACCAGATTCTGGAAGGCAATACCTCCATCCAGAGCCTTATGGTAGAGAGCAACATCAACTGGGGTAACCAGTCCATTCCCGAGAATCTGGCCGATCTCAAATACGGCGTGTCGGTGACCGACGCCTGTATTGACTGGCCAACCACGGAGAGGGCGATCCGGGACATGCGGGACAAACTCAAGGATGTATTGCCCAAGCGCAAGATTGGCTGAGCAAAGCATGGTGAGAAAACGGGGAGCTCAGCTCCCCGTTTTCATAACCCCACCTACCCAGTCGAGCCTTTCTCTCAGCGCCACCACGTGGCCGATAATCACCAGCGTTGGCGGCTGAACGGCTTCAGCCCCTACCCGTTCGACGATATTGCACAGATTCCCTGTCACCACGCGCTGATCCCTCGTTGTACCCTTCGAGACCAACGCCACGGGCATATCCTGCGACATTCCGTGGGCGACCAGCTGCCGGCAAATGATGGGCAGGCCCACCAGCCCCATGTAGAACACCAGGGTCTGGTTGTTCTGGACAAAGTCCTTCCAGGGTAGATCACAGGTATCGTTCTTGAGATGGCCGGTCACGAACCGAACCGACTGGGCGTAATCCCGGTGGGTCAGAGGAATGCCAGCGTAGGCCGCGCAGCCGGAAGCGGCGGTGATACCCGGCACTACCTGGAACCGGACACCGGCGTCGGCAAGGGTTTCAATCTCTTCACCACCCCGACCAAATATAAACGGGTCTCCGCCCTTGAGACGAACCACTTTTCGTCCCTGCCTGGCCAGATCCACCAGCCGCTGATTGATCTGATCCTGGGGCAAGGTGTGGTTGGCCCGCTGCTTGCCAACATGAATCATCTCGGCAGTTTCCGGGATCATGGCCAGGATTTCCGGTGACACGAGACGATCGTAAAGTACTACTTCCGCGGCGGTGATCAGCCGCCAGGCTTTGAGTGTCAGCAGTTCAGGGTCCCCGGGGCCGGCCCCGACAAGAGCCACCTCACCCGCTGAGCTGTTGGGGTTCGAGGTTACCGGATTGACCCTGTACCTTACTGGTGCAGGGGTTGCACCAACGCCCTTCCCTGGTGCGCTATCTGGCTGATCACTCATTGGATTTTTTCAACGCCTCCCATATACGGCCTGAGAACCTCCGGAACCACAATGCTGCCGTCTGCCTGCTGGTAGTTCTCCATGACCGCAATCAGTGCACGGCCAACGGCAAGACCCGATCCGTTCAGGGTGTGGACAGGTTCGGGCTTTCCGGTTTCCGGGTTACGCCAACGGGCATGCATGCGGCGTGCCTGGAAATCGCGGGTATTGGAGCAGGAGGAAATCTCACGGAATTTGTCCTGCCCTGGCAGCCAGACCTCCAGGTCGTAGGTCTTGGCCGCGGAAAAACCCATGTCGCCACCGCAAAGCGCAACCACCCGGTACGGCAACTCCAGCAACTGAAGCACCTTTTCGGCATGACCAGTCAGAGCTTCCAGCGCGGCGTCTGAATCGCCGGGGCGAACCACCTGCACGAGCTCTACCTTGTCAAACTGATGCTGACGGATCATGCCCCGGGTATCCCGGCCGTAAGAGCCTGCTTCGCTGCGGAAACAGGGAGTGTGGCAGACCATCTGCAACGGTAGCTCAGCGGCATCCAGTATGGAGTCCGACACCAGATTGGTGGCAGGCACTTCTGCGGTGGGAATCAGGTACAACGGATGCTCGCCCTCAGTCTTGAACAGGTCTTCCTCAAACTTGGGCAACTGGCCGGTTCCGTACAGACTGTCTGCGTTCACCAGGTAAGGTACGTAAGTCTCCAGGTAGCCATGCTCGCGGGTATGCAGATCCAGCATGAACTGGGCCAGGGCCCGATGAAGCCTTGCAACGGGGCCTCGCATGACGGCGAAGCGAGAATGGGCCAGCCGGGTGGCGGTCTCGAAATCCAGGCCTTTCAGCCCCTCGCCCAGGGCAACGTGGTCTTTGGGCTCGAAATCGAAGGCCTTTGGGGTGCCCCAGGTGCGAATCTCTACGTTATCGTCTTCACTGTCACCCGCCGGTACATCTTCATCCGGAAGATTCGGGATACCGGCCAGAAACGCGTTGAGCTCTTCCTGAAGGGCGCGGAGCTCGTCTTCGGCTTCAGACCTCTGCTTCTTGAGGTCTTCCACCTCGTCCAGCAGCGGCTGGATATCCTCGCCGGCCGCTTTGGCCTTCCCGATCGACTTGGACCGCTTGTTCTGCTCGCTCTGAAGGGTTTCCGTGCTTACCTGGAGTGCACGACGGCGTTCCTCAAGCTGCTCGAAGGTGGCGGTATCGAATTCGAAATTCTTGATGGCCAGCCGACGGGCGATCTCTTCTGTCTGGGTGCGGACACGTTTGGGATCGAGCATGATTATCCTGAATCTTCCGGTTAGCGATGGTTTGAGAGACTGGCCATTATACCTGCACTGGCGCTCGTGGCTACCGCAGCAAAAGGCTCAGTTGTAGCGTTTTCGGGGGCTTTCGGCGTTGCGGGTATCAAGACGCTGGCGCTTTTCAGCCAGTTTTATCTCGAGCCCTCGATTGACGGGCTCATAGTAGCGGCGTTGATGAATGGCCTCGGGCAGGTAGGACTCGCCGGCGGCGAAGGCCTCGGGCTCATCATGAGCGTACCTGTAGGTATCGCCGTGGCCCATGCTTTTCATCAGTTTGGTAGGGGCATTTCGGAGGTGAACTGGCACTTCGTAGTCCGGGTCCTTGCGGATATCCGCCATGCATTGATTAAAGGCGTTATAAACCGCATTACTTTTGGGTGCCAGCGCCAGATACGTCACCGCCTGGGCCAGGGCCAATTCCCCTTCCGGTGTCCCCAGCCGTTCCTGGGCATCCCAGGCATCCATGCTAAGCTGCAGGGCACGAGGGTCAGCGTTACCAATGTCTTCGCTGGCAATGCGCACCAGACGCCGTGCAACATAGAGCGGATCGCAGCCGCCATCCAGCATCCGGCACAGCCAGTACAGTGAACCGTCCGGATCGGAACCGCGAACGGATTTATGCAGTGCAGAGATCTGGTCGTAAAACACATCTCCACCCTTGTCGAATCGACGCAGGCTTGTCTGCATTACCTGTTCGAGCTGATCAGCCGTAACCCGGTCCTTTCCAGAGCCGTCCGGCTCGGCCAGATCGGCCGCCACCTCCAGGATATTCAGGGCGCGGCGGGCATCGCCGCCGGACGCTGCCGCCATCAGGGTCAGCACGTCCTCATCAACCAGCAGGCGGCCTGCGAAGCCCTCGTCCGCTGCCAGCGCACGCCGTAACAATTGAAGAATGTCCTCTTCCTCAAGGTTCTTGAGCACGTAGACCCGGGTACGGGACAGCAGGGCGCTGTTAAGCTCAAAGGAAGGATTTTCGGTAGTCGCACCCACGAAGATAAAGGTACCGTCTTCAATGTGGGGGAGAAACGCGTCCTGCTGGCTCTTATTGAAGCGATGCACTTCATCGACAAACAGGAGCGTGTCCCGCCCCTGGGACTGCTTCCGATTGCGCGCCCGCTCTACTACAGCCCGAATCTCTTTCACACCGCTCAAAACGGCAGACACCGTCTCGAAGCTAAGATCGCTGACGTTCGCCAAAAGCTGGGCAAAAGTGGTCTTACCGACTCCGGGAGGTCCCCAGAGAATCATGGAATGAAGCTGGCCCTGCTCCACCGCACGTCGAAGAGGTTTTCCGGGGCCGACCAGGTGGGCCTGGCCCACGTAGTCATCCAGTGTTGCAGGCCGCATTTTTGCGGCCAAAGGCCGGAAACCGGCGGATTCCGCGAACAGGCTATCCTGCATCAGGCCCCGTCCCGGATAATATCCACACCCTCCGGGTAGTCGAGGGTGAAGGCACCGGCTTCCACCGGTTCATTGAGCCTGATCCGGTCAAAACTCAGAACACTCAACTGGGCAAGGGAATCCTGCATGCGCATCTCCTGAAGCTCGCCCTTGTAGAAGGTCAACCGGAGTGACGTGAAAAGGGAATCAGGACTCCTTGGCTCCAGGGTGAATTCGCGCGTGTTGTCACCGATCTGGCGCCCGGAGACCTTGTAGGTTTCCTCCAGATTATCCACTTCACCGCTGAGCAGCAGTGCCGGGGTAGATTGCACCCGGTCATCGAGCTTATGAATCGTAACCTGCTCCAGATCAGGATCGTAGACCTCCACGGTTTCGCCATCGCTCACAATAAACTGCGAGAGGGGCGCGCTGGTTTCCCAGTAGAACAGTCCCGGGCGTTTTGCTTTCAACGAACCACGGGTTTCCTGGACCTTGTTGCCATTCTCGTTGACAACAATCTGAATGAAATCCGCCTGATAGGATTCATAGCTCTTCAGTAACGAAGCCAGTTCGTCGGCTCCCTCTTTGCCCTCACTGGCAGTCGCAGGGCTGAAGAAAAACACCGTCGCTGCCATTACTAGCAGGTATTTCAGAAAAGACTGTGCCATGGCTCGTTACTCCTAATCTCTGGGTGGCGGCGGCGCCAGCACTTCACGGGCACCGTTATGGCCTGCGGCGCTTACCACGCCGGATGCTTCCATGGCATCAACCAGGTTTGCCGCCCGGTTGTAGCCGATCTTGAATTTTCGCTGCACCGAGGAAATTGAAACGCGGCGCCCTTCAGTCACGAACGCAACCGCCTCGTCGTAGAGCGCATCGCCTTCGCTGTCTCCACCGCCTTCTGACAGGTTGGGTACCCCGGGCAGACTCTCGCCTTCAGCTCCGTTGAGGACATCGTCCACGTAGACCGGTTCGCCACGTGCTTTCCAGGCACTGACAACGCGGTGAACCTCATCGTCGTCCACAAAGGCTCCATGCACCCGAACCGGCAGGCCCGACCCCGGTGGCAGATAGAGCATGTCGCCATGCCCCAGTAGCTGCTCAGCGCCACCCTGATCCAGTACCGTCCGCGAATCAATCTTGGACGACACCTGGAAAGACATTCGGGTGGGAATGTTGGCCTTGATCAGACCGGTTATCACATCAACCGATGGCCTCTGGGTAGCGAGGATCAGGTGAATACCTGCCGCCCTTGCCTTCTGTGCAATGCGGGCAATCAGCTCTTCAACCTTTTTGCCAACGATCATCATCATGTCGGCAAACTCGTCGATCACGACCACGATGAATGGCAGGGTGTCCAGCTCGGGACGTTCCTGTTCATCATTGGCGAGATACTCGTCCGGCTTCCAGAAAGGATCCAGAAGCGGTTCACCGGCGGCCACGGCGTCTTTGATCTTCCGGTTGTAACCGGCCAGATTCCGGACACCGAGGCTGGCCATTAACTTGTACCGGCGCTCCATTTCAGCCACACACCAGCGCAGGGCGTTGGCCGCCTCTTTCATGTCGGTGACCACCGGCGCCAGCAAATGTGGAATGCCATCGTAGATGCTCAATTCGAGCATCTTCGGATCCACCATGATGAAGCGGACATCTTCCGGCCCTGCCTTCAGCAGCATGCTGAGCAGCATGGCATTGACGCCAACGGACTTACCGGAACCGGTGGTACCCGCCACGAGGAGGTGCGGCATTTTGGCGAGGTTGGCCACCATCGGGTTACCACCGATGTCATTACCCAGCGCCAGGGTCAGAGGGGAGCTGGATTCCTGGAATACCCGGGCACCAAGCACTTCGCTCAGGCGGACCATTTCTCGTTCTTCATTCGGAATCTCGATACCAACAACAGACTTGCCGGGAATCACCTCGACAACCCGAACACTCAGTACCGCCAGGGAACGGGCCAGATCTTTGGCGAGGTTGGAAATCTTGCTGACCTTCACGCCCGGGGCCGGCTTGATCTCGAACCGGGTGATGACCGGGCCCGGATTGACTTCGACCACTTCCACGGATACCCCGAAATCACCCAGCTTTTCTTCCAGCAACCGGGACATGTGCTCCAGCGATTCTTCCGAGTAGCCTTTTTCCTTATGCTCCTCCGGCGGGTCCAGCAGGGAAATCGGCGGGATCGGGCTTTCTATGTCTTCCAGCAACGAAGGCTGCTTGTTCCCCTTGTCTTTCGACTGTGACGGCTGTTCGTCTTTCTTGAAAGGCGAGATCTTCACCGAGCGCCCCGTAGGCTGAGGGGATTCCTCAGGTTTGGCAGGCTTACCTTTAGCCACAGGCGCTTCGTCCCGTGAGCTGAAACTTTCAAGCCGCGCCGGTTCCGGATCAACTTCGGCCGAGAGGCCATCCAGTCCCGGTTCCTTTCGAGCGGTTTCGGGCTTTGAAGCAACCTTCAGCGCCTTGGGCTTCTTCGGACCGAAGCCGGGGATCCGATGCCACCAGCGAGGCTTGTCGGGACCTGGGCTTTTCAATGCGCTATCGACAGCTGGCACACGATCCTTGACCACTGGGGGCTCTGCTCTTGGCTCGACCTTGGCCTCTGGTTTTTCCGATTGTTTCGGTTTTTCCGGCTTCGGCTTGCCCTTGAACAGACTGCTGATCGCCAGCCCTGTCCGAAGGGTCAGACCACCGACTTGATCCATCAGCCAGAACCACGACAAACCGGTTGTAACGGTCAGTGCGAACAGAAAGATGGCGATCAGCAAAAGCGTTGTTGCCGGCAGGTTGAAAAACCGAACCATGGCATCAGCTACAGCCGTACCAAGCACGCCGCCCGAGGAAGCCCCGAGACCAAATACGGAATAGAGCGACAACAGGCTGGTTGCCGAAAGAAGGATCAACAGGAAGCCACCGAACCGCATCATGAACAGCGGCCAGTGCAAGTCCAGGGAATCGTTGCGCCGCCGGATAAGCATCAGCGCGTAGCCGGCGATCATCACCGGAAACAGATAGGCGACGTGGCCGAAGAAATCCATGAAAAGGCTGGCGAGCCAGGCGCCGGTACGTCCGGCATAGTTCTGGACGCTGGTGTCATGACCAATGCTGGCCCAGCCGGGATCTGAGGGACTGAAGGTCACCAGCGCCATGGAAAGATAAATACAGAGCGCTATCAGAGCAATAACGGCGCCTTCCCGGGCGCCCTGGGCAGCCAGGCGGCGAAAGCGCAGCTGCTTCTCTGTCAGCTCCTGTGGTGCTTTCTTCGCTTTTGCAGATTCGGCCATGAATGCTCAGACGTTATCGGTGCTTGCGTTTCGAAGCGCCTGGAAGCCCCTCTCCAGATCGGTTTTCAGGTCTTCGACAGCTTCGATGCCCACGGAAATCCGGATCAGGTTTTCCGTAATCCCGGCCCGCGCCTTGTCCTCCGGCGATAAGCGCCCGTGAGTGGTCGTAGCCGGGTGCGTGATCGTGGTCTTGACGTCACCCAGGTTTGCTGTGATGGAAATCATTCGGGTGCCATCAATGAAGGCCCAAGCCTCCTCCCTCGCGCCCTTGAGCTGGAATGACAGCACGCCGCCAAACCCGGTTTGCTGCTTTTTCGCCAGCTCATGTTGGGGATGGCTCTGCAGACCGGCGTAGAACACACGTTCAACCGCCGGTTGTTGCTCCAGCCACAGCGCCAACTCTAACGCATTGTCACAGTGGGCGCGCATACGAATTGGTAAGGTTTCCAGACCCTTCTGGAACACCCAGGCGTTAAAGGGACTCATGGTGGGACCAGCAGACCGAAGGAAGCCATAGATCTCTTCCATCATCTTCTCGGACCCGACCACAACACCGCCGACACAGCGGCCCTGGCCATCGAGGTATTTGGTGGCCGAGTGGATCACGATATCCGCACCCTGCTCCAGCGGACGTTGAAGCACAGGCGTACAGAAACAGTTATCCACCACGAAAAGCGCATCGTTATCCCGGGCCAGCTGCCCGAGGGCCGCCATATCTGCAACTTCGCACAGGGGATTGGATGGCGTTTCAATGAACAGCATCCGGGTTTCGGGGCGCACCGACGCCCGCCACTCTTCCATGTCCGTCAGACTGACAAACGTGGTTTGGACTCCGAAACGGGCCATGTATTTCTGGAACAGCACGTTGGTGGTGCCGAATACACCCCGGGAGCAGATTACATGGTCGCCGCTCTGCAGCAGCGCCATGCAGGTGCTCAGGATCGCGGCCATACCGGAGGCGGTAGCAACTGCCCGCTCTCCACCTTCCATGGCGGCAATCCGGCCTTCGAAAGCCTGGACCGTCGGATTGGTAAATCGGGAATAGATGTTGCCCGGCTCATCACCGCCAAATCGCGCCGCTGCCTGCGCGGCACTGCCATAGACGAAGCTGGACGTAGGGAAAATGGCATCGCTGTGCTCGAGCTGCCCGGTGCGGATCTGCCCTGCCCTCACTGCCAGTGTGTCCACCGACATACCATCAAGGTCCGACTCGGGAATCCAGACAGTCTCTTCACGGCGAAAGGTCATCAACTACTCCTGCCTGCTACGGCTCTTTCAGTCTTCGTCATTGTACAGATCGATAATACCGTTATCGCCAGATGTGGCGCCGGCGCTCTTGAAACGTTTGTCATCGTTACGCAGTTCTTCCAGACGGTTCAGATACGCTGCATCAACATCGCCGGTTACGTAGTTGCCGGTAAACACGGAACATTCCCAGCCTTCGATGTCGTCATTGACATCACTGACACAGGTTACCAGATCCTCCAGATCCTGATAGAGCAGCCAGTCGGCCCCGATCAGTTCACGGATTTCCTCAACGGTGCGGTCGTGGGCGATCAGTTCACTGGCCGAAGGCATATCGATCCCGTAGACGTTCGGGTAGCGAACGGGGGGTGCCGCAGAGGCAAAATAGACCTTGCGAGCACCGGCATCGCGGGCCATCTGCACGATTTCCTTGCAGGTGGTGCCACGCACGATGGAATCGTCCACCAACATGACATTCTTGCCACGGAACTCCAGATCGATCGGGTTCAGCTTCTGGCGCACCGATTTCTTACGCATTTTCTGGCCAGGCATGATAAACGTCCGCCCGATATAGCGATTCTTGATGAAGCCTTCCCGGAATTTCACGCCCAGACGGTGGGCCATCTGCATGGCTGAGGTGCGACTGGTATCAGGTATGGGCATCACCACGTCGATGTCGTGGTCCGGCGTCTCGCGAAGCACCTTCTCGGCCAGGGTCTCGCCCATGCGCAGACGGGCTTTGTAAACCGACACCTTGTCGATAATGGAGTCCGGGCGGGCAAAATACACATGTTCGAAAATGCACGGGTACAGGTGGGGCTGCTCGGCGCATTGCTGGGTATATAGCGTGCCGTCGGTTTCAATGTAGACCGCCTCACCCGGCGCAATGTCCCGCACCAGTGTGTAACCTGCCGCATTGAGGGCAACGCTTTCCGAGGCAATCATGTATTCCTTGCGGCCATCTTCGGACGTGCGCTCGCCGTAACAGGCAGGACGTATGCCGTTCGGATCACGGAAGCCCACAATGCCGTAACCGGTGATCATGGCAATCACGGCGTAGGCACCCCGGCAGCGTTTGTGAACGGCTCTCACTGCGGAGAAAATCTCGTCCTTGGTCGGGTCGAGCTTGCCGAGCTTCTGCAGCTCGTGGGCAAACACATTCAGCAGAACTTCCGAATCGGAGTTGGTGTTGATGTGCCGCAGATCGGTCCGGAACAGGTCCTTGCTCAGATCATCCGCGTTAGTCAGGTTGCCGTTGTGGGCCAGGGTAATGCCGTAGGGACTGTTTACGTAAAACGGCTGGGCTTCAGCGGAACTGGAACTGCCCGCTGTCGGATAGCGCACGTGGCCGATGCCCACGTTACCCACCAGCCGGCGCATGTGCCGGGTATGGAATACATCCCGCACTAGGCCATTATCCTTGCGCAGGAAAAACCGATCATCCTGAAATGTCACAATGCCCGCCGCGTCCTGGCCCCGGTGCTGAAGTACAGTCAGCGCATCATAGAGCGACTGATTGACGTTGGAAGTACTGACGATGCCGACAATGCCACACATGGATAAAGGTATCTCCGAGTGTTAAAACTGAATGTTAGCGGGACGCGGACGCAGGTTCCACGCCTTCCTGCTCTGTAACGGGTTCCGGTTTTAGCGCGTTTTCCGGTGCAGGCCCCAGAAAGCGTGCAAATTCATCGCCCAGGGTCCGTCTGGACCAATCTTCCACCACGGCCAGGCGATCAATGATAATTGAGGTTCGCCACCAGGTGTCCTGTGCCAGCGGCGTATACCGCGTAAACGCAATGGCCACAATCACCACCACCACACCGCGCAGAAGTCCAAACCCCATACCGAGTACCCGGTCAGTGGCCGACAGCCCAGTGGCCCTGATCAGATGGCCAGTCATGTTATTGATGATGGCGCCAACAATAAGGGTTCCAAAAAAGAGTATGGCAAAGGCAGCGATCAGCCGGACAAGTGGCGTTTCAACCGTACTTTCCAGCAGAGACTGCATCTGGGGGTGGAAGGTTCTGGCCAGGATAAACGCGCCCACCCAGGTCACCAGCGACAGCGCTTCCCGAACAAAGCCCCGTTTCAGACTGATGAGAGTGGAAACTGTAATGAGGGCGATAATGACCCAGTCAATCCAGATCAGCGCTTCCATTGAAAACCCGGTGGAGAAAAGGAAGCGCGAATTCTATCAGGAAACCCCTGCTCGCCAAACCGCTAGACACACATTAACCGGACCCCGAGCGTTATTTTTCGCCGGAGGTGACCAGGCTATTGAGCCCAAAGGCATCATCCAGAGCCCTCTTGGCAGATTCAGCTTCGGATTTGGATGCGAAGGGACCACTGAATACCCGGGTTAACGTGGTATCGCCCCGAACAACTTCCTGCAGGTGGGAGCCATAGCCTTTTTCTCGCACCTGGTCTCTGAGCCGGCGGGCATTATCGGAATTGCCGAAGCTTCCCAATTGAACCACCCAGGCGCCTTCCAGGGATCGTTCGTACTCAGCGGTTTCCGTGGCAGAGCTCTCCGAGGCTTGATTGTCGGTCTCGGCGGAAGCGCTTGACGGTTCCTGAGACGTGCTGGCTTGGGACTGCGGGCTTTCGGACGATGGTGCATCCCCGGAGGCTGTCTCCTCGCCCGGGGATTCCTCAAGGATCCGATACCCCAGCGAATCGGCGCTTTCTTCCTCGACAGCCGGTATCGTTACACCGCCTTCGCTGGTTTCAAGGCCGTAAGATGGTGGGGGTTCTACCCCGGATTCAGGTGCTTCAACCTCGGGAAATGGCGGTTCCTCTGGAATCTTTATGGTGGTGGAAGTGCGCTCGGAATGAGGCTCATCGAAGAGCATGGGAACAAAGATAACCGCCAGGGAAACAAGGACCAGCGCCCCGATTATTCTCTGTTTCAGTCCATCCACGTCGTAAGGCTCCCAACTGTTATGACTGCGCCCCGAGAGGCACCTATCCGCAGATACTAACTGCCCGAAAGCCGGAACTCAAAGTGCTACCCGCTGCCATGGACAAAGTTTAAGGGGGTTTCGCCCGGCTTCTGCCTGATTCTTCAGCGAAGGAGAATCTCCCGACCCTCTGCGACCGTGAAGAACGAGCCGAAAACGACCACGATATCCTCGGGACTGCAGGCTGACAAAGCTGACTCGAGGGCCTCACCTACGGACTCGAAAGCCGAGGCATCAGCGATACCGGCTTTGGCCAACCGTGCCTGCAAATCATGGGCAGACAGCCCCCTCGGCACCTTGAGACTGGATAGATACCAGGCA
The DNA here is from genome assembly GCF_037029655.1 of Marinobacter sp. CH_CUG1437-1. NCBI lineage: Bacteria > Pseudomonadati > Pseudomonadota > Gammaproteobacteria > Pseudomonadales > Marinobacteraceae > Marinobacter > Marinobacter sp. CH_CUG1437-1. The sequence continues at coordinate 265,132 of NZ_JAYMEW010000002.1, forward strand.
TCAACAACACCAGCCATTGCTTTTCCGACACCTTCCACGTCTTTGTCCGCCAGGGCACCGTAGACCGCATGGACTCGCCGGCCAGAGGACTTCAGGCTATTCAGTTGTCCGGCCAACCAATCTGCGGCATGGGGATTATGCCCGACATCCAGATAAACATCCGGGGAAGACCCCAAACGCTCAAATCGGCCGGGAACGCTCAGACTTCCGAGCACCTGCTCAATGGCGGAAACCGACAGACCCGGCTCAAGCTGCCGCACAGCAACGACGGCCGCTGCCATGCTTTTGACCGGCAAGGGCCCTGCAGGCAGGCGTACCGGCTGGTTTTCATAGTCCAGAATCACCTCAGGAAAACCGGAACCAGACTGCGGTTCTGAACTTAACTGATAGTCCCGCCCCAACATCGCTAACCGGATCTTCTGAGCCGCCGCCTGCTGAAGCACCGACCGCGGCGGATCGGTATCCGCATAGACCGCCGGAATACCCGGTCGGAGCACCCCTGCTTTCTCAAAACCGATGACTTCCCGGTTATCGCCAAGAAAAGCCACGTGGTCGATGTCCACCGATGTCAGTATGGCGAAATCTGCATCCAGAACATTGACTGCGTCCAGTCGTCCGCCCAAGCCAACTTCAAGGACCCAGTCGTCCAGGCCTGAGTCGGCAAAAGCCACAAACGCAGCAAGAGTCCCGAATTCAAAATAAGTCAGCGACACACTGCCGCGGGCGGCTTCAACCGCTTCAAAGGCCCGCACCAGTGCGTCGTCGGAGATATCGTCACCATTGAGGCGCACCCGTTCGTTATAGCGCTGGAGGTGAGGCGAGGTATAGGCTCCGACACGACGACCGGCGGCGCGCAAAAGCGCTTCTGTAGCGGCCACAGCACTGCCTTTGCCATTGGTGCCGGCCACCGTGATGATCCGGGCTTGCGGCTTTCGCCGGAAAAGCCGGCGCATAACCACGAGCACCCGATCCAGGCCGAGGTCAATCTCTGTTGGGTGTATCGCTTCGAGGTAGGCAAGCCACTGATCAACAGTGGCGCCAGCCCCCGGTGAAGCCGGGGGCTGGGCAGAAGGGTTACTCGGCGGGGGCATCGGTTTCAGGCTTTTCCGTCACTTCAAACTCGATGGGCTCTTCGGTTCCCGGACGTTCCTGGCCAGTGAACTTGGCCAGCACGTGGGCAATACGTTCACGCATCTGGTGACGATGGAGAATCATGTCGATCGCGCCATGCTCCAACAGGAACTCACTGCGCTGGAACCCTTCCGGCAGCTTTTCACGCACGGTCTGTTCGATGACTCGCGGACCGGCGAAACCAATCAATGCATTCGGCTCGGCAATATTGAGATCACCCAGCATGGCCAGACTGGCGGAAACGCCACCGAACACGGGATCGGTCATTACCGAAATGTAGGGGATCCCCTCCAGTTTCATCCGCTCAAGGACCGCCGCCGTTTTCGACATCTGCATCAGCGACAGGATGGCTTCCTGCATCCGGGCACCACCACTGGCGGAGAAACAGACCAGAGGAATTCTTTCTTCAAGGGCAACATTGGCAGCCTGGACGAATTTTTCACCAACAACCTGGCCCATGGAGCCGCCCAGGAAACCGAATTCAAAGGAGCAAGCAACCAGAGGCACGCCAAGTGTGGTGCCTTTCATGGCCACCAGAGCGTCTTTCTCACCGGTACCTTTCTGGGCCTGGGACAGACGATCCTTATAGCGTTTGCTGTCTTTGAACTTCAGACGATCCCAAGGCTCCAGCTGGGCAGCAATCTCTTCCCGACCATCCGGATCAAGAAAAACGTCCAGACGACGGCGGGCCGTCACCCTCAGGTGGTGATTGCATTTGGGGCAAACATCCAGGTTTTTTTCAAGTTCCGGCTTGTAGAGAAAGGCGCCGCATTTGGGGCATTTCTTCCACAGCCCCTCCGGCACTCCGGTTCTCTGCTTGGATTCCGAGCGAATCTTGCTCGGCATGATCTTGTCCAGCCAGTTACTCATGGTCTCATCCTGTCCTTTGACGCCTGTTTGCCCCGCTCCTCTCTAATCAGGAGGCGAGACTGTCCAGTGCTTCACGCATCGGGTGGAGCAGATCCGTCAATGCCCGCTTGAGCTGGTCGGTATCTGCCTGATTTCTGGCTATTGTATCGACCAGGACACTGCCAACAATTACACCATCGGATACCCGACCCACGGCGGCAGCCGTTTCCGCATCGCGAATGCCGAAGCCGACACCCACGGGAAGCGCGGTCAGCTCGTGAATATGATTCACTTTCTGAGCGACCTCATCCACGTTGATGGTGGCGGAACCTGTCACACCCTTGATAGAAACATAGTACACATAACCGGATGAGTGCTCACTGATTGCACGGATCCGGTCATCGGTCGTGGTCGGTGCGAGCAAGAAGATGGCGTCGAGATTTCGCTGGGTAAACAGCGGGGCAACCTCGTCAGCCTCCTCTGGCGGCAGGTCCACGGTCAGGATCCCATCCACGCCGGCCTCCTTGGCGGCGTCGGCAAATTGCTCGTAGCCCATGGCTTCCATCGGATTCAGGTAACCCATCAGAACCACCGGGGTCGCATCATCCGTCTTGCGAAACTCCTTGACCATGGCAATCACCTGTCGCAAGGAGGTGCCATGAACCAATGCCCGCTCGCAGGCCAGCTGTATAACCGGCCCGTCCGCCATCGGGTCGGAGAAAGGAACACCGAGCTCGATAATATCGGCACCTGCTTTCACCAGCGTATGCATCAGATCAACCGTGACATCGGGATGAGGGTCACCGGCGGTAATGTAGGGAATAAGTGCCTTGCGACCCTGTCCTTTCAGGGCCTTGAGGACCCCTTCAATTCGGCTCATGCCTGCTCCTGTTAATTCTTCAGATCTCGATGCCTTCAAGCTTGGCAACAGTGTTGATGTCCTTGTCTCCGCGGCCGGAAACGTTGATCACGACGGTCTGGTCTTTGTCCATGGTCGCAGCCAGTTTGATGGCGTATGCGACAGCGTGAGCCGTTTCCAGAGCAGGCATGATGCCTTCCACACGGGTCAGCTTCCGGAATCCCTCCATGGCTTCATCATCAGTGACTGACACATAGCTTGCCCTGCCGATATCCTTCAACCAGCTGTGCTCTGGCCCCACACCCGGATAGTCGAGACCGGCGCTCACTGAATGCGTGCCCGCAATCTGGCCGTTCTCGTCTTCCATCAGGTAGGTTCTGTTGCCATGGAGCACGCCCGGGCGACCGGCGCACAGGGGCGCTGCGTGCTTGCCGGTATCAATACCAAGGCCACCCGCTTCAACACCATAGATTTTGACTGACTCGTCAGCGAGGAACGGATAGAACATCCCGATTGCGTTCGAGCCACCACCCACACAGGCCACCAGCGCGTCCGGCAGTTTCCCGGTTTTCTCCAGTGCCTGGCGGCGGGTTTCACGACCGATCACGGACTGGAAATCCCGGACCAGCAGAGGATAAGGATGCGGGCCTGCAACGGTGCCGATGATGTAGAAGGTATCGTCCACATTGGCCACCCAATCACGCATGGCGTCGTTCATGGCATCTTTCAGGGTTTTGGTGCCACTTTCCACGGCATGCACGGTTGCACCCAGAAGTTTCATACGGAACACGTTCAGGGACTGGCGCTGGACATCTTCCGCACCCATAAACACATGACACTCCAGACCCAGACGAGCACAGACCGTGGCAGTGGCAACACCGTGCTGGCCGGCGCCGGTTTCAGCGATGATCCGCTTTTTGCCGAGAAAGCTTGCAAGCAGGGCCTGGCCGATGGTGTTGTTCACCTTGTGAGCGCCCGTGTGACAGAGATCTTCGCGCTTCAGCCAGATCTGGGCGCCACCGGTTTCACGGCTAAGACGTTCGGCGAAATACAGCGGCGTTGGCCGACCAACATAATCGGCGAGCTCTTTGTCGAACCGCGCCTGGAATTCCGGATCCTTCTTCAGGCGGGCATATTCTTTCTCGAGGGTCATCAGGGAATCCATCAGGGTCTCGGAAACAAATCGCCCACCAAAGGCCCCGAAGTGACCCCGCGCGTCCGGCAGTGCGCTCAGCATTTCTTCAGTCAGTTTTACAGACACGGTGAACCTCTTTAATGAAATGAGAAATTTTCTGGATGTCCTTGATACCTTTGCCCTGCTCAACACCGCCACTGACATCCACAGCCCAGGGTTTCACCTGCTCTACAGCGGCAGATACGTTATCAGATGACAACCCACCGGCCAATACGATCGGGAGTGGCCGATGGTCGGGAATCAGGTCCCAGTTGAACGACATTCCTGTTCCGCCATACCGGTCAGGATCCCAGGCGTCTACCAGCAAACCAGAAGCATTCCGGAACTCGTCAAACGCGGCTTCTATCTGGCCGGCCTCACGAACCCGAATAGCCTTGATCCAACGGCGTCCAAAGCCGCCACAAAACCCGGCCTCTTCGTCGCCATGGAACTGCAGCAAGTCTAGCGGCACCTGTTCCAGAACACTCTCGACAAACTGCTGGCTGGGGTTTACGAATAGCCCCACGACCGACACAAACGCCGGAACGCGTTTTGCCAGTTCCACGGCCTGCTCCACAGTCACGGACCGGGGGCTGGGCTCATAGAACACCAGGCCCAGGGCGTCGGCGCCGGATTGAACAGCACCATCAATATCCTCGGGACGGGTGAGGCCGCAAATCTTAACCCTTGTACTCATTGGCTCGGAACCCGCTGTTTGACATGGATGTGCGTTGGTGTGACCGGGCTATTTTCGGCTTTGGTGAACCATGGCCGCAGGAAACCCGGCCCACATTCTGCTGCTGGTATCCCGAGCTCTTCCGGATAGCCAACATCGACCAGATACAAACCATGGGGAGGCGCAGTTACACCCGCAGCTGTCCGGTCCCGGGCAACCAGTATCTCATGAATCCATTCCGGCTGCTCTTTTCCCGAACCAACCGCCATGAGCGCACCGGCAATGTTCCGAACCATGTGGTGCAAAAAGGCATTGGCCTGCACGTCTATTACGACAAAGTCCTGTTTCCGGGTTACCGTAATTCGCTCAAGAAACCGAATGGGCGTTCGGGATTGGCAGCCGGCGGCCCGGAAGGAGGAGAAATCATGTTCCCCGGCCAGTACCTGCGCCGCATCATGCATGCGCTCCGCGTTGAGGGAACGGAATGTCCAGCTTACCTGCCCTCTCTGAATTCCAGGGCGCACGGGGTGGTTATAAATGATGTAGCGGTAACGCCGATAGGTGGCAGAAAACCGCGCATGAAAATCGCCAATGCCATTTCCGGCCCAATGAACAGAAATGTCTTCGGGTAATGCAGTATTGATTCCCATAACCCAGGAACGGAGATTACGCACAGACGGGGTATCAAAATGGGCAATCTGATAGCTGGCATGGACGCCGGCATCGGTTCGTCCCGCGCACACAAGTTCGACCGGATGATCGGCAACCTTCGCTACGGCCTTCGTCAGCTCCGCTTCCACCGAACGGACGCCGGATTTCTGCAACTGCCAACCATGAAAGCCTCGCCCATCATATTCAAATGCGAGGGCGACACGCCCTGCTCCGATGGCATTATCCGTAGTCAGTTGCTGGGTTTCGAGAAACAAGTGTGAATCCGGAAAGAGTGTTGCTGTAAAAACAAAACGCCGGCTTGTTGCCGGGTGTTTACCCGGCAGCCGGCGCTTGCTGCCTGTCAGATCCGATTATAACGAATCAGGACAGATTTTTAAGGAGGTCCTGCGCCTCCGCTTTCTGATCTTCGTTTCCTTCCAGTGCAACTTCCTCAAGGATATCGCGGGCTCCGTCAGCATCGCCCATCTCGATGTATGCCCGTGCAAGATCGAGTTTGGTGGCCGCCTCGTCGGTGCCTGCGAGGAAATCAAAGTCATCTTCGTCACCGAGCTCGCTTTCTTCAATATCGGCGGTCTGTGCTTTACCTGATCCATCAGAAACTTCATCGGAAGCCACCGGCAGATCCAGGTCTTCTTCCGAAGTTGCCTCGTCACTTGCCGCGGCGTCAGATTCTTCCAGTTCCTCGGTGATACCCTGCTGTTCGAGTTCCTCGGCACCCTCTACAGATTGCTCTGGATTGGCTTCGTCCGCATCGCCCTCACCAAGGGCATCTTCAAGACCAAGCTCTTCGTCGAGAGACGCTTCTTCAGTTTCCTCAGGATTGGCCGAATCTGCAGAGTCGGAGAACTCCTCCATCAGGGCCAGATCTTCGTCAGAGACATCAAGCTCAAGATCGTCCAGCGAAGATTCTTCAATCTCGCTGCCGCCGAGCTCGTCTTCTTCGCCGGCGACCTTGTCCAGTTCGGCGTCCAGTTCATCCAGGAAGGATTCGTCCAGTGAATCAATGTCCGCCTCAGCATCCGACTCTGCAAGCTCTTCAGTCGACGCTTCCGGCTCGGTCGTTGATTGCTCCTCAGACAGATCGCTATCGGCAAGATCACCCTCTTCGAGATCCAGGCTCAGGTCTTCTTCGGATTCACCAAGCCCCTGTTCTGCAACAGATGACTCTTCAGTACTCTCGTCGAACTCGGAAGACAGGTCCCAATCACCGGATTCTTCCAGTTCCGAGGCGTCTTCAGCCACAGCCTTTTCTTCATCAGACTCCAGTTCGAGGCCAGACAGATCGTATTCGATCATGTCGTCGGGGCTCTCTTCCTTACCGCCTTCAGCCTCTTCACCTTCGGAAGCCTCGGCAGTCTCCTGCTCGTCGAATTCATTCAGCTCGAAATCGGAAAGGTCAGTCTCGGATAGATCAGAGTCGAAGTCACCGAATTCATTCTCGACAGGCTCTTCGCGCTCGGAATCGAATTGATCCGCAAGAAGCTCTTCGGATTCCGGCTTATCCTGCGTTTCTTCCGGCTCTTCACCAGTGTCTTCCGAGTCGTAAGAGGTTGCGAAGGAATCCGAACGCAATTGCGATTCGAGATCATCGATGCTGGGCATCGACTCGGCTTCCTCCAACCGGGCCCGCAGTTCGTTGGCACTTGTCAGCGCCTCGTCGTCTTCCAACGCCTCAATCTCACCGAACTGCTTCTCAAAGGAATCGCGGTCCTGAGTGTCTGCATAGACACCCAGAAGCTTCAGGCGCAGATCAGTACGGCTGGGCTCGCGAGAGATTGCAGTCTCCAGGGTTTGCGCCGCCTGATCATGCTGGCCATAGGCTATGTAGGAATCCGCCTCTGCAAGGGCGTCGCCTGCGGCCGATTCCTGATCCTCCTCATCCAGGCTCAGGTCGAACGAGTCAGCTCCCTCGTCAGCTTCACTGTTGAGCTGCTCATAAAACGCCTTTTCCCGGTTTGCATTGCGACGGGCAAGCAACAGAAGCAGCAGTAGAAGAAGAATCAGACCGCCACCCAGGGCAATCTGATACATCGGATTACCTGTAATGGCATCGATGACGTTACCCGGGAAGCCCTTATCAGCCGCGGGTGCCTGGGGTGCTGGTTTGGGTGCAGGCTCCTGTGCCTGATCTGGCTCCGACGCAGCTGGCGCTGCAGCAGCGGTTTCCTCAACGGGTTCATCAGCTTCCGCACTAGCCGGCTCTTCTGCACCTGCCATCGCTGACTCTTCCGGAGCTTCGCCAGCCTCCGCAATTGCCTGCTCATCAGTTCCTTCACCCGGCTCAGCCATGGTGCTGGTTTCATCAGCCATGGCATCAGACTCAGCCATTTCTGCAGGTTCGGCAGAGCCTTCGGAATCTTCTGCGTCACCATCCGTCATGTCGGCATCAACGGCTACGGACGCTTCTCCTTCAGGAACCTCGTCTGCTGCTTCGGTACCTTCCGGAGCCATCGCTTCGTCTGCCGCCGAATCCGCAACCTCACCTTCAAGTGACTCTGCCGGCTCAGTAGGTTCGGCGCCGGTTGCCTGCTGCATTTCAGCAAGCTGAGTGTTCTTCAGCTCAAGCAGCCGCTGGAGGGTCTGAACCTGATCCTGAAGATCCTCCACACGGCTGTTCAGCTCGTCATTTTCGCGACGAGCGCTTTCAAGCTCTTCCATTGCGACTGCTGTGCCCACATCAACGCCGCCGGGCAGTTCGCTGTCACCGCCCGCAGAGCCACTTTCGCTCGACTCGGTGCCGGTTTCCTCGGAGACCACCAGTTTCAGTTCATCGCCACCGGAAGCAGCCTCTTGCTGAGCTGAAGGTTCTGGTTGCCGCTGAGCGGTTGCGTCCACCGTACGCTGGGGAGCCTGGAATGCTTCATTCTGCTGGGCAACCAGACGGGTCGCCTCAGCACGAGTCCGGCTCTGGATCTGATCGAGAGAGGGCACTCGCAGGACTTCACCGCGCTTCAGGCGGTTAATGTTATTACCAATGAAAGCGTCTGGATTGAGGTCCTGGATTGCCAGCATGACCTGCTGCATGGAAACGCTATTGTCAGGACGCACCTGGGAAGCGATGGTCCAGAGAGTGTCCGAAGCACCTGTGGGCCCGAAGGTATTGGCCTGATATCCGGTGCTGAGGGAGCGCTCGGCCTGTTGCTGACGACGCACTGACTCGGCACTGCGGGTGGTGCTCGGCTGACTGGTTGCCCGAGTCGTAGTCACTGTTGGAGTACTGACCTGCTCCTGCACGCCAGACTCTTCCGCGTAGACGGGCGGATCCACAAGCACCGCGTATTCCCGCATTAACCGGCCGCTTGGCCAGGTCAATTCAAGCAGGAAGTTCAGGTACGGCTCCCTGAGTGGTTCCCGGGAGGAGACATTGACAATGAGACTGCCATCGTTGCCGGTTACCACCTGGAAACGAAGCTTGCTGAGAAACTGGTTGCGATCCAGCCCCACCCGCTCGTATGCCTGTTCCGAAGCAATGTTGACGAACACGTCCGCTGGATTGACGCCACGGCTTTGGGGCAGAACAATTTCTGCATCCAGTGGCTCGTTCAGATAGGACTGAAGTTCAATTTCACCCAGCCCCAGGGCCTGTGCGACGCCGGATCCGAGCCCTCCCGCCAGAGCCAGGGCAACCGCAAGCTTGCGTACCTTCATGCTTTTTCCTTTCCAGTCTCCGTTATTCGTTACTGCTCTCTTTCAAACAGAATCGGACGAGGTTGGATGACTTCCGTCTGGATCATTCTCGTTATTATGTGTTCTTTTTAATTTTCAGTCCGGCAAGTATTGTTGATAAAACCTCTTTTATCAATCAATCAGCCGCAATCCTTGTACCATTTTTTTATCAATCGCGCGGAACTACCTAGCGCTCTTGAAAATAACAGGGGCGGAGGCTGAAATCAGCCTCCGCCCCATTACCGGTTCACTGAAACCGGACACAGTTGGCATTTATTGCCTCTGTGTAACAATTTTTAACGCTCCTGAAGGATCCGGAGCATCCGACGCAGTGGCTCAGCAGCACCCCAAAGCAACTGATCGCCCACGGTGAACGCAGAAATGTATTCCGGTCCCATGGTCAGTTTACGGATGCGGCCAATCGGCACGCTCAATGTGCCTGTCACCTTCGCCGGGGTCAGTTCCTCGATGGTCGCATCGCGATCATTGGGAATGACCTTCACCCAGTCGTTCGCTTTGGCAAGGATCGATTCGATTTCAGAAACCGGCAGATCCTTCTTGAGCTTGATGGTCAGCGCCTGGCTGTGGGAGCGCATCGCGCCGATCCGCACACAGATACCATCAATGGGAATCGGGTTATCGGAGCGACCAAGAATCTTGTTGGTCTCAACACCCGCTTTCCACTCTTCCTTGCTCATTCCGTTGTCGAGCTGCTTGTCGATAAACGGAATCAGGCTGCCCGCCAGGGGCACCTGGAAGTGCTCGGTCGGGAAACCATCCGAACGCATGGTTTCGGTTACCTTGCGGTCGATCTCCAGAATCGCGGAGGACGGATCATCCAGCTCGGATTTCACGCTTTGATTGAGCTCGCCCATCTGGTTCAGCAGCTCGCGCATATTCTGTGCGCCAGATCCGGAAGCCGCCTGGTAGGTCATGGGTGAGACCCACTCAATCAGATCCTGCTCCAGCAGGCCACCAAGGGCGAGCATCATAAGGCTCACGGTGCAGTTGCCACCGATGTAATCCTTGACGCCTTTCTCAAGGGCGGCATCAATCACGTTACGGTTGACCGGATCCAGAACAATCACGGAATGGTCGACCATCCGGAGCGTGGAGGCTGCATCTATCCAGTAGCCTTCCCAACCGGCGTCCCGCAGCTTCTGATAAACCGCACCGGTGTAGTCGCCACCCTGACAGGTCACGATCACATCCATGGTTTTCAGAATCTCGACGTCAAAAGCGTCCTGAAGAGGCGGAACGCCTTCCTTACCTACGTCCGGTGCAGGCTTGCCAGCCTGGGAAGTGGTGAAAAACACCGGTTCGATGTCGGCGAAATCGTTTTCTTCACGCATGCGCTGCATGAGGACCGAGCCCACCATGCCACGCCAACCTACAAGTCCAACTCGCTTCATGTGCGATCTTTAGACCTCGTTTTATGCCCGCCCTCTACCTTTATCGCTGGCAGGGACAGGATGGATGATCCCGCGGCAACTGCGTCCCGTTGCCGTCGGGTCTCAAATACACTGGCCGGGGCCTCGGCTTTACAGCGCTGCCAGAACCGCCTCACCCATTTCCCGGGTGGAGACCTTCTTCGCGCCCTCGGACATGATGTCCGCAGTACGCAGCCCCTGATCCAGAACCTTGCTGACCGCCGCTTCAATAGCTTCAGCGGCTTTTTCCTCATTCAGACTGTACCGCAGCATCATGGCGGCACTGAGGATAGTGGCCAGCGGATTGGCAATACCCTGGCCGGCAATATCCGGCGCAGACCCGTGGCAGGGCTCATACATACCCTGCTTTTCCGAGTTCAGCGACGCCGATGGCAACATGCCAATGGAGCCGGTGAGCATAGCCGCTTCGTCGGAGAGAATATCACCAAACATGTTTCCAGTCACAATCACATCGAACTGCTTGGGTGCGCGGACCAGTTGCATGGCGGCATTGTCCACATACATATGAGACAGCTCGACATCCGGATATTCCCGGCGCAAATCGTTCATGATTTCGCGCCACAGAACAGTTACTTCCAGCACGTTGGCCTTGTCCACAGAGCACAGTTTCTTGCCCCTCTGCTGGGCGGCCTCAAAGGCAACGCGACCAATACGACGAATTTCCGATTCGGTGTAGGCGTAAGTGTTGTAGCCCTGGCGTTCACCGCTCTCAAGCTCACGCACGCCACGAGGCTGACCGAAATAGATTCCACCGGTCAGTTCGCGGACGATCATGATATCCAGACCGGAAACAACCTCGGGCTTCAGGGAGGAGGCAGAGGCCAGCTGCGGATAAAGAATGGCCGGGCGCAGATTGGCGAAGAGCTCAAGGTTGGAGCGCAGGCCCAACAGGCCTTTTTCGGGGCGCTTAGCCATCGGCAGGCTGTCCCACTGGGGGCCGCCAACAGCGCCCAATAGAATCGCATCGGCCCTGGTTGCCTTCTCAAGGGTTTCATCCGGCAGCGGCGTGTCGGCCTCATCAATCGCCGCGCCGCCCACGAGGCCGGACTCGAAGCTCAGACCCAGATTGAACTGATCGTTAATCTTATGAAGTACCTTCTCCGCTTCGGCAACGATTTCCGGACCGATACCGTCGCCTGGGAGCATCAGGATTGTTCTGGACATGTTGTTTCCTTGTTCTATTCCTCAATGTCGGATTACGCCACCGGCTAATCCGACCTACGTTTTCGGGTATTCCTGCGAGATGACAGGTAGGTCGGATTAGCGCCAGCGTAATCCGACACTAAGATCAGCTGCCAGCGCCAAATAACCAGGGCGCCGTCTTCCGGCGGCTTTCCTCGTAAGATCGGATCAACTCCGCATCTTCCAGAGTGACCCCAATGTCGTCGAGGCCGTTCAGCAGGCAATGACGACGAAAATCATCCACCTCAAACGTGAAGGTTTCCCCGGCCGGTGTGGTCACGGTTTTAGCTTCCAAATCGACCGCCAGTTGATAGCCTTCACTCTGTTCGACTTCCTTGAACAGTTGGTCGACCACATCCTCAGGAAGAACAATGGGTAACAGACCATTCTTAAAACAGTTATTATAGAAAATATCGGCAAAACTCGGGGCGATGATCACCCGGAAACCGAAATCTTCCAACGCCCACGGCGCGTGCTCGCGGCTCGACCCACAGCCAAAGTTACGCCGCGCCAACAGTACACTGGCGTTCTTGTACCGATCCTGATTCAGGACAAAATCAGGATTGATCGGTCGAGTGGAACAATCCTGGTCCGGCTTGCCCTCATCCATATATCGCAGTTCATCAAACAGGTTCGGACCAAAGCCGGTGCGCTTGATGGACTTCAGAAACTGCTTCGGAATAATCATGTCCGTATCCACATTGGAACGGTCCATGGGGGCGACGACGCCCTGATGTTGCTTGAATGCGCGCATGGTTCTCTCCTGTGGATCAGTTCATCAGCTCACGGACATCAACGAAATGCCCGGTTACCGCGGCAGCGGCAGCCATCGCCGGGCTTACCAGGTGGGTTCGCCCACCGAAGCCCTGCCGACCCTCGAAGTTCCGGTTAGAGGTAGAGGCACAATGCTCACCCTGCCCCAGCTTGTCGGCATTCATGGCCAGACACATGGAGCAGCCCGGATCACGCCATTCCAGTCCGGCTTCGATAAAGATCTTGTCCAGCCCTTCCTGCTCCGCCTGGGCTTTTACCAGCCCGGACCCCGGCACCACCATGGCCTGTTTCAGGATCGGAGAGACCTTGCGGCCTTTGACCACGGCGGCTGCCTCGCGCAGGTCTTCAATCCGGCTGTTGGTACAGGAGCCGATAAACACCCGGTCCAGCTTGATGTCAGTAATTGCCATATTGGGCTGCAAACCCATGTACTTGAGGGCGCGAACAATGCCTTCCCGCTTGATCGGATCGGCTTCCTGCTCCGGATCAGGCACCTTGCCATCGATTCCTGCCACCATTTCCGGTGACGTACCCCAGCTCACCTGCGGCTGGATTTCCGAGCCTTCCAGCTCGACAACCTTGTCGAAGACCGCATCGCTGTCGCTGTGCAGGGTGCGCCAGTACTCAACCGCAGCATCCCATTGCTCACCCTTGGGCCCGAATGGACGATTGCGGACATACTCAATGGTGGTGTCATCAACCGCGACCATACCAACCCGTGCACCGGCCTCGATGGACATGTTGCAGATGGTCATCCGCCCTTCCATGCTCAGCCCCTGAATGGCCTCGCCGCCGAATTCGATGGCGTAACCAGTGCCGCCGGCAGTTCCGATCTTGCCTATGATGGCCAGCACGACATCCTTGCCGGTAACGCCAGGCCCCAGCTTGCCGTTCACCTTCACCAGCATGTTCTTCATCTTTTTCTGGACGAGACACTGGGTGGCCAGCACATGCTCAACCTCACTGGTACCAATACCATGAGCCAGGCAACCAAAGGCGCCGTGGGTAGAGGTGTGGGAATCGCCACAAACGATGCTCATCCCTGGCAGGGTTGCACCCTGTTCGGGCCCGATCACGTGCACAATGCCCTGGCGCTGGTCCTTGATCTTGAACTCAAGAATTCCGAACTCGTCGCAGTTCTTGTCCAGCGTTTCCACCTGAATTCGGGAAACCGGGTCTACAATGCCCTCGACACCGCGGTCGCGATCCGTGGTGGGCACGTTATGGTCCGGCGTCGCAATGTTGGCATCGATCCGCCATGGCTTCCGTCCAGCCAGCCGCAGGCCTTCAAATGCCTGAGGTGATGTCACTTCGTGCAGCAACTGGCGATCGATGTAAATCAACGCCGAGCCGTCATCGCGCTGTTTGACGAGATGATCGTCCCACAATTTGTCGTATAAGGTCTTGCCCGCCATGGTTCTCTCTCACTCTCTGGGGGTTTCTGGTTCTAAAGTTTGATGCTGATATCTTACCGCCTGAAGCCGGATAACCTCAATTCATGTTTTTTATCTTTGGCATCCTTTTTGGTTATACTTCGGTGAAGGTCCCGGGTTGGGACAGCACTTTCAAAACACGCCTACAAGCACATCCATGTGGGCTCGAATCGGGCCATCCCTGGCCCTCCACGGTTTTGAAAGTGCTGTCCCAACCCGCTCCCCAGACAATTGAGCAGCCCGCAATAATGCCGGGGGCGCCTGGTGGGGCGAACCTCCCAAAACCGTGGAGCGCCAGGGATGGCGCGACCGAGCCCTACAGGGATGTATTTACGGGCGTGTTTTGGGAGGTTTGCCACTCCAGGCAACCTGCTCCCAAGCCCCAGGCCAGAGGACCCTTCCGTGGACTCAAACGCATTAAAAGCTTTTCTGACAATCGTCGACCAGGGCTCCTTCTCAGAAGCCGCAGAAACCCTGCACCTGACACAGCCGGCCATCTCCAAACGCCTGGCGGCACTGGAAAACCAGCTTGGCACCAGCCTAATCGACCGGAGCCACCGACAGATTCGGCTGACCGATGCTGGTAGCCGGCTGCTGCCGCATGCGCGTCGAATACTGGATGAAATCCACAATGCCCGGGTAGCGTTATCGCCGGACTCCGAACAGGTGGAGGGTGAACTTCAGATTATCGCCAGCCACCACATCGGCCTGCACCATTTGCCGAACTGGCTCCGACGGTTCAAGCGGGAATACCCTCAGGTGTCCATCAACCTGCAATTCATGGAATCCGACGCCGCCTATGAACAGATGCGAAAACGCAACGCCGAGCTCGCGTTTGTGACACTCAGCGACAGCATGCAACCCAGTTTTCATGTTTTCGCCCAATGGCCAGACCAGATGGTATTCGTGGCCGGTGCTGAGCATCCTCTGGCGTCACTAAAGCGCCCGGGACTGTCAGATCTCGCAGGCCACCCTGCACTTTTACCGGACACCAGCACCGCAACATACCGGGTGGTCAGCCGGCTGTTTCTGGAAGCGAATCTACACCTGAATCCGCAGATGCCAACCAACTACCTGGAAACCATCAAAATGATGACCAGCGTTGGCCTGGGCTGGAGTGTTCTTCCCCTGCGCATGGTTGATGACAGCCTGAGGGTGCTTGAGGTGGGCAAGCGAGTTTCGAGGGTGCTTGGTGGAATTGGTCTCTCCGGGCGGCAGCTCAGCAACGCTGCCCGGGCACTGGTGGAAATAGTTCAGGAAGAAGAGAATGCCTGAACTTCAACCCTCACCAGGCCCGGGTGGCGGCCGCAGGCCTCGCCAAGTGATCACGATTGCAATTGCCATGGCGGCAGCACCACCCCAAAAGGCCGCCGAGGTGCTGAAGCCATCCACCAGAAACCCCGACAGCCAGGCACCCAGTGCGCCGCCAGCTCCAAACGTCAGGCCGCTGTAAAGGGCCTGCCCCTGGCCGTGATGATGCTTGCCGAAAAAGCCCTGGATGTACTGAACCGAAATCGCATGCAATGCGCCATAAGACGCCGCATGCAGCAGCTGTGCGAACAGCAGCACGACAACAACGTCGGTGACCTCGGCAATCAAAATCCAGCGGATCATAGTTAATGTCAGAGCGCCAACCGCAATCTGGCGCACCGTAAAAATGCGAGTTAGCCGATGCATCACCAGAAACAGCGCAATCTCTGCAAAAACACCCAGAGACCACAACAGACCGATCGACAGTTTGCTGTATCCGTGCTGTTCCAGATGAATGCTGAAGAAGGTGTAATAAGCACCATGGGATACCTGCAGGAGGAAGTTCATTAAAAAGAAGGTCACCACCGCCGGGTGCGTGACGATGGCTTTCAGGCTTCCCTTCGGTGCCGGCGGCTTTCGCTCGCCCCGCTCGGCCGGCACCAGGAAGGCTGACACCGCAATGCCCGCAAATACCGGCAGCAAAAGCCAAGGCAGGTTCTGAATCGGCACCATTTCCAACAATCCGCCAACCAGAGCTACCGCTCCGATAAACCCCACCGAGCCCCAAAGCCGAACCCGCCCGTATTTTTCCTTCTGCTCACCCAGGGTTCGCAGGGTGATCACCTCATACAGCGGCAGAATGGCATTCCAGAAAAACGTGAACGCCAGCATCACCAGCAGCAACCCAAAGAACCCCGGTTCCATAAACACACCGGCGAAGAACAACGAACCGGTGATGGCGCCGAACCGGACGAGACGAACCCGTTGTCCGGTTTTATCTCCTAACCAGCCCCAGACACTGGGTGCAATAATTTTGGTTAGCTGGATCGTCGCCATCAGGGTGGCGATCTGGAGATAGGAAAATCCCTGGCCTTCGAGGTAAAGGGACCAGTATGGCAGGAGCCCACCAAGGAGAGCGAAGAACCAGAAATAGAGGTTGGAAAGGCGCCAGTAGATAACGAAACCTCTTATAGGGTTTTGTCGGATTACGCCTTTGGCTAATCCGACCTACATCGACCGTAACCGAGCCATCAGAGGAGATTAGGAGGGCATCGATATAGTCTGGCTGGTGTGGCGGGATTGATTGCCCAAAAATGTGGAGCGCCAGGGACGGCGCGACCAAGCCCTACAGGGACGTATTTACGGGCGTTTTTTGGGTAATCAATCCCGCTACACCAGCTCCACCAAATATCAGAGTCAGAGCCAGAGTCAGAGCTGACCAATCACCGGCGTAGAAACAGACACGTCGGCGTTCTGCCCACGGTGTCGCAGATAATGGTCCATCAACACAATGGCCATCATCGCTTCGGCGATGGGCGTTGCCCGGATACCAACACAGGGATCATGCCGCCCGGTGGTGATCACTTCACAGGGATCGCCGTTCACATCAATACCCCGCCCCGGCAACCGCAGACTCGATGTGGGCTTAAGCGCAATACTGGCCACAATGGGCTGGCCCGATGAAATGCCGCCCAGCACACCACCCGCATTGTTCGAGAGGAAGCCTTCGGGCGTCATCTCATCCCGGTGCTCGGTGCCCTTTTGCTCAATACAATCAAATCCAGCGCCAATCTCCACGCCCTTCACAGCATTGATACTCATGAGTGCATGGGCCAGATCCGCATCCAGACGATCAAAAATCGGCTCACCAAGCCCTGGCGGCACGCCCTCGGCAACCACGTTAATACGGGCACCGATGGAATCCCCCTCCTTACGGAGTGCATCCATGTAGGCTTCCATCTCGGCAACCTTGTCCGTATCCGGGCAGAAAAACGGGTTCTGATGAACCTGCTCCCAATCCAGCTTTTCGGCCTTGATTGGGCCCAGTTGAGACAGATAACCGCGAATCCGGATTCCCAGGCGTTGCTCCAGGAATTTCCTTGCAACCGCGCCGGCAGCCACACGCATGGCAGTCTCACGGGCGGAAGAACGACCACCACCGCGGTAATCCCGAACTCCGTACTTGTGCATGTAGGTATAGTCGGCGTGAGCCGGTCGGAACTGTTCGGAGATCTTGGAATAATCCTTGGAACGCTGGTCGGTATTCTCGATCATCAGACCGATCGGAGTGCCTGTGGTCTTACCCTCAAAAACACCGGAGAGAATTCTCACCTCATCCGCTTCCCGACGCTGGGTGGTATGCCTGGAGGTGCCAGGCTTGCGGCGATCAAGATCCCGCTGCATATCTGCCTCAGAGAGCTCGAGCCCGGGAGGACAGCCATCAATAATGCACCCCAATGCAGGCCCGTGGCTTTCGCCGAATGAGGTGACCGTAAACAGTTTTCCGAAAGAATTTCCCGACATAATTCAGTATCTTGTTCAGCTTTATTGAGAATTCAGATTAACTGGATGCCTGCCAATGACGCAGATCCGGTTCGGTAATCAGAAAGACGCCATCACCGCCATTCTCGAACTCCAACCAGGTCAGCGGAAGATCAGGATAGGCCTCATCCATTGCCGCCCAGCTGTTACCAACCTCAACAACCAGAAGTCCACCAGGGGTAAGATGGTCAGCCGCACCGGCAATAATACGGTGGGCGATATCCAGCCCATCTTCGCCTGCGGCAAGGCCGAGTTCCGGCTCATGGCGGTATTCATCCGGCATGCCGGACAAATCTTCCGCATCAACATAAGGCGGATTGCTTACGATGATATCGTAACGGCCCTTTATATTTTCAAAGACATCCGACTGTACGGTACGAACCCGTTCCCGGACTCCGTGCAGTTCAATATTCGATTCTGCTACCTCCAGCGCATCTGCGGAGATGTCCGAGAGGTCCACTTCCGCTTCGATGAAAACGGACGCAGCACCAATGCCAATACAGCCGCTTCCCGTACAGAGATCGAGGATCCGTTCAACCGGCTTATCCGCCAGCCAGGGCTGAAAACCGTTTTCAATCAGCTCACCAATCGGAGAGCGCGGCACCAGTACCCTTTGGTCCACATGGAACGGCATGCCCATGAACCAGGCCTCTCCCAACAGGTAGGCCAATGGCACTCGTTCGTTTACCCGGCGGTCAATCCTCTCCAGAATCAACTCTCGCTCTTCGCGGGTCAGGCGGGCATCCAGGAACAGGGTGTTGTTTTCCAGAGGGAGATGCAGGCTACGCATGACCAGCTGAACAGCCTCATCCCAGACGTTGTCCGTTCCGTGGCCGAAAAACAGAGGCGAAGCGGCAAACTTTGAGGAGGCGTAGCGAAGGTAATCCCGAACGCTGTGAAGGTCGTCAATGGGGATGGTCACAAACATAAATCCTGTGCGAGAGCGTGTCAGCGCAGGATTATACGCTGTTTATCCGCCCAACTGCAGCCCACGCGCAACGGCTGTCGCCAATTGCCTCAGATCGCCATCGGGCCGGAGCTGTTACGGCTTTCCTCGTACCGATCCAGGGCAGCTGCCATTCGCTCCCTGCCCAGTTGAATCAATTCCGGCGCTTTGTGGTAATCATAGCTCCGACAGGCATTCTTGGGGATATTGACCAGCAAATCGGGTGGGTATCCGGCAATTTTGTACTGCACCAACGCACTCTGCATCGTCTCGATGGTGAGGTTCATCACATCAAATTTCCCAATGCCAAGCTTGTCCCAATCGATGGTTTCGTGCTCTTCCTGACTCTTCTTGTCAGTTGGTTTCTTGTCGTGCTGCTTCTGATGTTCTTTCTTATGCACCGCTCGGCTGATTTTCTCTTCAGGGCTGTCGCCGTTGTCCGGCTTTCGGGCCGTCAGGGATTTCAGGGTGTCCCAGTCGAACCAACGCGATGCTTTCTCGCGGATCGTATCCACCCACTCGTCCATGTCCGTGTGATCATCCCCCGCGGGCGCGAATGCGGCGTCCGGAATTCGCCGTCTACGGTCATCCTCGCCGCTGAGGTTAACCGCCACGATCATATCGGCGTGGGACGATATGGTTGGGATGATCGGCAGCGGATTGAGCAAGGCCCCGTCAACAAGCACCCGGCCGTTCAGAACCAGCGGCGTGACAACGCTTGGAATAGCCACTGAGGCGCGAATGGCCTGATCCAACGGGCCTTCCTGGAACCAGATTTCCTTGTGGGCAAGCAGATCGGTGGCAACAGCGGTAAAAGCGATAGGCAGGTTCTCGATCCGGGTGTCGCCCAGCATTTCCCTGACCACCGAAAAGATCTTCTCTCCGCGAATAGCACCAACAGAATTGAAAGTAACGTCCAGCAGTTTCAGGACATCAAACTGGCCCAATCCCGTGACCCAGTCCTTGTAATCCTGCATCTTGCCGGCCCCGAACATGCCGCCTATCAATGCGCCCATGGAGCAGCCAGAGATGGCAACAATGTCGTAGCCACGCTCTACCAGAATTTCTATGGCACCGATATGGGCATACCCACGGGCGCCGCCACTTCCCAGCGTCAGGGCGACGGTCTTGCGAGGCTTGTTTCGGTCATCCCCTTTTTCAGGATTGGCCGGTGCATGTGTGGAAGAAACATCCGAACTTTTGAGGACCTTGGAAACATTGTCCTGAGGATCGTGCTCTGGGGGCTTGTCCTTCTGCTCTTTGTCGTCGTCCTTTGTTGGGCCCATGACCATTACCTCGTAATCACTATCACTTCTACCCGATCGCCCTGCCTGTCTGGATCACTGAAGACACCTGCCGGGCCAACCACGATGATCTCCTGCTGGTTGCGTGAAACACCTGTCTTCGAAAGCACCTCCGCAAGCGACTCTGTGGCCAGACGGGCACGCTCCATCGACTCAGCGAACGATTCATCGGTTTCCAGTACAGAATAGCCCACCAGGACAACCACTGTACCCTCTTCACGGGCCAGGTCGGTCACCCGTCTGCGGTCCGTTGCCTGCCAGTCAAACCGATAAGTCACACCACCTTGCCAGGGAACAATGATCGGCCCCTCAACTCGACTGGTCCCAATGCCAAATCCCGGAATCGTAGCTCCGGATTCCACCTTCAGGTGTTCCACCCAGACATACTCCCGCAAGTTGCCCCGGGTAACCGTATAAACCAGGGTCAGCCAGCGAGAGCCATCCTCCGCAACGGTGCCGGCAACCAGATAATCCTGCGTCGCATCACGCCCATAGAGAACGGCCTGGTTGAAGATCTGGTTTGCCCAGACGTTGCTTCGTCCACACCGGATGCTGGAACACTCGAAAAGAATCTGGGCATTCCTCTGCCGCAACAGGCCCAGATAATGGTCCCGCGCCTCTTCCCGACTGGAGTCCCGGGCAATCCGATACAGGCGCCCTTCGCCAGTGACAGGTAGCCGAGCCAGGGATTCGGAGCGGATTTCGTTATTGATCTCTCTTACAGGGCTGAACAAGACCAGATGCCCCGAGGATTGAATCCGGACGGTGCCCTCAAGCGTCGATTGCGGATACGCCTCGGGCATATCTTCTGGCGCAGCCTGTGAGACATTCGAAAACGCCAAGAAACCGAGAGTTAGAACAAGAAAACGTTTGAACAGTAATTTCAGCAAGCGATTACTCATTTTCCAGGAATTGTCTGATGGCTGTTACAACCGGACCGGTCTCGCCATCAAGATGGCAGTGGTGACCCCCGGGTACTTTCACAATCTGGAGGTGCGCAATGGCTTCCGCACGTTTGTCCAGGTCCTTTCTGTACGACAAAAGCCCCTGATCGGCTCTGACAAAAAGCACCCGGGTGTCTATCGCTGCCAGCGAGGCCAACACCTGATCTTCGGTCATCATCAGCGGCGAGGGGTGTCGCAGCCGGGGATCGGTCTGCCAGACGTAACCATCTCCCTCAGGTTTCATATTACGTGGAATCAGGGTCAGCGCAGCTTCGGGGCTGAGCGGACTCAATCCGCCCTCGCGGGCTTTGGCTGCAGTGGCGATATCCGGGTATACAACCTGCTTTCCCGAGCCTGCAATGCGTTTTTTGATGGCCTTGCGCAGCTGGGGAATGGTCTCTTTGACCGGCCGACTGAGGGCACCCAGGCTATCGATCATCACCAGATTCTGAACCCGTTCCGGGAACGCTGCCGCATACAGGGCGCCAACAATTCCGCCAAGCGAGTGACCAACTATGTTGATCCTGCCATCCGGAGTTTCCTGGAAATAGCGCTCAACCAGTTCAGCCAGATCGGCGACATAATCCATCAAGAGATAACTCTGGCCTTCCGGGCGGTGTCCGGAATGGCCATGCCCGGCGAAATCCAGGGCGTAAACCGGCCCAAGGGATGTCAGTTCCGGTGCCAGCTTTACGAAGGTAAGACTGTTGTCGAGCCAGCCATGCAGCATGAGGATAGGAGTATTGTCATGACTCTCTGGCTCGGAGGGCCAACTGAGACCGGCCAGGGTGATGTGCCGGAGTTTCCAGGCAGACTCACGGACTGCCGGAGTAGTTCCCTGAGTGTCGCTAGGCTCTGGCTGGCTGCCGGAAGCCTCCGTGGGAATCACCATATCGTTCATCCGACCCCCGCCTTCACATTGTGTGGGTTGGGCGATCGGAACTCAGCGAGCCTGCCAGATAGGATTCAATCTTGGTCCGGGCCGTTTCATCGTCACCATTGAACTGGACACCGATGCCCGCTGCGCGGTTACCCTGGGCCCCCTTGGGCGTTATCCATATGACCTTGCCGGCAACCGGGATCTTTTCAGGCTCGTCCATCAGGTTAAGAAGCAGAAACACCTCGTCGCCCAGTTGATACTGCTTCTGGGTCGGGATAAACAGACCACCCTGGCGGATATAAGGCATGTATGCGGCATAGAGCACTGCCTTGTCCTTGATTGTCAGGGTAAGTATGCCACTGCGCGCGCCAAATCCTGGCCCCATAACTGACACCTTTCTCTAAGATCGTATTGAACGTTTTCGGGATCTGAAAATCCCTTTCATTCCGGAATCATAGCAGCTGTTGCCCCGAAAGGGGCAATCTTGCAGGCAATGATCACCTATGCCGCAGGGCGTTTGACTGGCATCAGCTTTTGCCAGGCAATCAGAAGCCGACTTGCTTCCAGCTCCGGGCTGGCGTTGTACACACCCGCTGCCCTTGAATCCTTTACCATATCGAGCAATTCATGGGCCCGCCAGGCAGGTGTGGTTCTGGCAAGGAAGCCGAGCATATCAGCGGCTTCGGTATCCTGGGCACTTCCGCCAGCTATCAGGCGGGCAAGGTCGACGGCCCAGGTCTCAAACAACCACAGGGTATCCTCCAGCCCCATCGACTTGAACGCCTTGGCGGCCTCGCCTACTGAAATCCGGTTTTTCATGAACTCCTTGAAGCGCTCCAGAGCCGTATCGCGAAGGCCAATAAAATCACCGGTAGCATAGTCGAGGGCCAGCCTCGGCGCGTTCCCGGCGAGCATCAGGGCTTTTGCCAGCACCTCCGCAGAGGGCTGGTCGTCTTCTGGCAGATCCCGCACGCGGCTGGCGAGCCATTGATTAGCTTCCTTGTTGCCCGGCACAGGAACAGTCAACGTCTGGCAACGGGAACGTATCGTAGGCAGGACAGGACGCCCGCTCTCCTGCAACAGGATCAGAGTGACATCGGGCAGCGGTTCTTCAAGGGTCTTGAGCAACGCATTCGCCGCGTTGATATTCAATTGGTCCGCCCGATCAATGATCGCCACCTTGTGATGGGACACCTGCGGAGAGGCCACTGCAAAAGACGAAAGCGCCCTCACCTGATCAACCTTCACCATTCGGGATTTTTCAGGCGCATAAACCCGGATATCAGGGTGGCTGGCAGCCGCCAGAAGTTCACACTGCTTACAGTGCTCACAGGCAACCGGCTTACCCGCATCACTATTCACAGGCTTTTCACACAACAACAGTCCGCCAACAGCCTCGGCCCAGGCCCGCTTACCGATTCCCCGCTCCCCCACAATGATCAGGGCGTGCGGAAGTCGATCTTCCGCTACACGGCTTTGCACGGTTTGCCAGGCGCGGGTTAGCCACGGCATATCTTGGGCAATGTCAGTCACTGGATTTTCCTGTCCGAGTCCTGGATCTGCGCAGCTGGCGCTTCCGCAGTTGGCGCTTCATAGTGGCGAGCAGACGGCGCATTCGCTTTACCTGTTCACCGCCGTTTTCGTCTTTACCAGCGCCATAGTAATGGCTGTTGACCATACGGGCAAAAAGCCTGGCCGAATCTGCCGCGGCCGGTTCTGCTTTCGCCAGTCGTGACGCCAGCACCGATGGCGTTTCACCATGGCGAACGGGCACCCCGGCGCTGGCGCACAGCCGATGCCAGGTATCGACCACTCTCCGAAACGCGTCACGCCGTTCTCCCCGGCGCATCTGGAGCGCCGAAATCAACCCGGCAATCAACAAGCCGGCGCCAACGATACCTGCTGTCATGTACCCCAGCTCCCGCATGCCGAACCCGCCGGGTAACCGAGACATAAAATCCATCTGAGTCTGGCCCTGGTAACCGACAACCCAGCGCTGCCACTGGTAGTTGATGCGATCCAGCTGCAGGCTTGCCCATTGCACCAGGGCTACATCGGCGTACCGCTGGGGCGAGGCCCAGTTGTCTTCCAGGAAAGAACCCTCTTCGGCAACGGCATCCCGAAGACCAGACTCAATCCGGTCCGGCGCAATGGCCGCTGTAGGATCGACCCTCACCCAACCTCGCCCATCAATATAAGCTTCAACCCAGGCGTGGGCGTCGTACTGGCGCACGATCAGGTAATCGCCGCCGGCCCCGCTTTCTCCACCCTGGTAACCGACCACAACTCGCGAGGGAATCCCCGCAGCCCGAAGTACGAACGTGGTGGCGCCTGCGTAGTGGGCGCAAAAGCCCCGTTTTTCGTCGAACAACAGGGAATCAATGCCGTCATCTGGCATGGCAGGTGGTCTAAGCGTGTAGAAATATTCCTGTTCACGGAATCGTTGCAGGAGAGTCCTGACGACCTGTTCATCACCCATCGTACGGCGAAGCTCACCGGCCAATTCCCGGGCCCTGGGGTTGCCTTCCGCCGGCAACTGAAGGTACTGCCGCAATTGGGTAGGGCTTTGCTGCTCAGGGGATGAACCCTCTTCCTCCAACGCCAACCGGTAACGAACCGGGCTGTCAGCTGGCCGCCGAAACCGGAAAAGGTCAGCCATGCCCTCGAAGACGTTATCCGAGACTGCACGTGAGTTTTCAAGTGCAAAGGCCCAACGTTGATCGGTTGGCTCCAGAAGGACGTCATACTGATTCGATTCCAGGTCTCCTATCCCGCCATCAACCGCTACGCGGCCGAGAGGACGAAAACCCTCTCGCTGCCCCTGGCGCCAGGTCTCTCCATCCAGATAGTCGAGAATAAGGCCGCGCCAGTATCGGTCGCGATAGGCGGGCATTTCGCCTCCAAACGTTACCCGGAAAGCCCGTTCACTGCTCTGGGCCAGATTGGAAATGTCGCCGGGTCTCATGGTGTCGCTGATACCGGTGCGGGCCTCACCCGAAACCAGCGGAACGCTCCACAGCGGGGACATTCGGGGAAAAAAGACAAACAATAGAATGACGATCGGCAATGTCTTCAGGAACATACCGCCCAATCTGCGCCAACCAGAGGTCATTCCCTTCGGGAGTTCCGGTGCGTTCAGCACCTGCAACCCGACAAGCAGCAGCGCTATCCCCGTGAAGTTGACCAATGCCCAGAGAATCTCCTGGTGGAACAGGAAATTCACGGAAGCCAGATAGGTGAGAATAAAGAACAGGACATAGAAGTCCCTTACCGAACGGGTTTCCAGCCATTTGAGGCCCACTGCCAGCACAAAAAACGAAGCGGCGGTATCCACCGTAAACCGCCCCTGTACCGTTGCGACATAGACACCAATCAGCACAAGCATAATGCCTGTGCGCAGCAAACGACCGGGAAGCCGCACACGCCCATACTGTGCAAGCCACCGCCAGGCCGCCAGTACTGCACAGGCGGCAATCAGCCATAGGGGCAAACGGTCCCATTGGGGCAACAGAAGCAAACCAAAACCGGCAATCAGCCAGAGCAGAGCTCTGGCGGGCAAATTGTTCCCGCTAATGTCGCCTGATTCTTTGCCTCGCAGGCGGTCCAGAAAACTCAAGCCTGCACCTCCGAAACCCATTGGGTTGCCCTATCCTTACCCTTCCTCCGCGTTCCATGGGGCTCGGCCATCGTATCCCTTGGCCGCTCCTCGCCCCAGGTCGCCAATACCCGGAGACACCGGGCCACATGGGCCGGGCCAGAGTCCGGCTCGATGATCTGGCCCGGGAGGTTCAGCCCGAACCGCACGCCAGTACGCCCTCGCTCATTCACCAGAAACGCCAGGTAACTCAGCCGCAATTCATGGTCTGCTCCGGGGTAGGCGTTAAAATCCAGCCAGTAGGGACTGCCCTGTTCGCCCTCCCAGTCGGCGACCACCATTTGCCCGGTTCGTGCGAATCGTTTCCAGAGCACCCGCTGGCTGAGATCGCCCTCCCGCCAGGGCCTTATATCGGCGTGATCGTTGCCTTCGACAGATCTTGCCTCGGCAGACTCATCGCCATCCGCGACCGTGCTGAATGCCTCTGGCGCCGCAATCGGCCTCGGAAATACGACAGCGGCGGACACTGGCCGAAGCCAGGACCAGGCCTTCAGCAGGCCGAACGGAAACCGGGTCTCAATTCGAACCCGATCAGGACGCAAATAGCCCCGATGAGCGGAATGAACCGGCAGAGTGACATCCTGCGCCTCGCCTGAATGGACGTGCACTGGAGCAAGTCCCGATTCTTCGCACGAGAGAAGGATGGCAATCGCGTCATCCCGCCCTGCCTTCAAGCGTAGCCGGAAGGGAATATCATCGCCAGCAAAGCCCTCTCCTGGCTGAATCAGGGTGAGCTCAAGGCCGGACAAATTTCGATGGGTCTGATGCATGGCGCCGACAAACACAGCGCCCAATAAAAAGGTGCTCAAGTAGATAAGGCTGTTTTGGTAATTTATTCCGGTCAGCAACATGATGACCAGCAAAAGGCCAAATACCAAGCCGGCGCCGGTAGGTAGGATAAAAATGTTTTTCTGACTGAAGGTCTGAAGATCGGACCGCGGAATGCGGCGGTTGATCCAGCGACGAAATCGGTTTGTGAACGGCTTTTTCATGGTGTCACTGAGGCCCTGGGATGCCGAAAAAGTTCATGGTATTCGAGCATGTTTTTGCTGTGATTAGTAACAGTACCGAAAAATCGACGATTTTGATCACAATCCCGGACCTTCCAGCTTGAATTCCTGTCCTACAAACCGAATACTCGCTTCAGGGAGCGTATTTTTTATACAAAAGGGGCCAGACTATGAAACGCCGACACCTGCTCACCACCGCCATCAGCGGTCTGGTTGTTGCTTTACCTGCCTTTGGTGGCGTTCAGACCATGACCTCGGACGAGATGGTGGAAACCTATGTTAAGGATTCCGCCGTTATCGTTGTGCCCAAGGAGCGGAAGAAATCTGACGCCGATCGGCAACGTATTCTGCGCTCACTCACGATCTCCCCTGGCGAACCAGTCCTGTCCGAAGCGGAAGAGGAAGCCTACCGGGACGCACTACAGCGGTATATTGACGAGGGCAAAACCGATGCCCTGGAAAGCGCAGAAGAGGAATTTCTCCGGCGCGCCCTGCTCCTGCCCCAGGAAGAACTGGCCCGGGCTCAGCCGCCTGCCGAGTTTACGCCAACGATTCCACCAATCATTTTTGGGCAGCAGGCACAGATTCCGGAAGAGCCTTTCACACAGACGTTTCTTAACGATCAACTGGGAATTGGCTTTGATGGCCAGAATCTGAACTTCAGTATTGGTAACCCGCCGGGAATTGACCAGATACAGATTCCGCAGGCTATCAATGAAGGACCGATTACCTTAACGCCGCGTCCAGGTGGCGGGTTCGATCTTTCTATTGCGGTGCCGGATCAGTAACGCAGAGTAAGTTGATTCGATTTGAAAACGGCAGCCCGGAATGGCTGCCGTTTTTTTGTTGGCTCGGGTTTTCTTTTGGCCAATAAAAACGCCCCGCGAAGCGGGGCGTTTCACCAACTTGGATTTTAGGTCAGATTAATGACCGTAGACAGCCAATTTGGTATCAGAGATGTGGAGGTTATCGATACCGATAGTACCGATGTTGGTTCCACCAATGCGGGTTTGCGCAATGTTTACGTCCATCAAAACATCATCGATATCTACCCGTAATACTTCTGTCTTCGGATTAGCCTGGCCCGTAGCGGCGTACAAGCTGTCACCTTTATAGACATCAAGACGGGCAATAGCGAAGCCAGCGGCAGCAAGTCCCCTCATACGAGCGTCCTGAGCTACGCCAGCGGCATCAGTTGCGTCTGCTTTGTTGAGAACAGTGAAATCAATCGTGTCGCCATCAGCCGCGGCACCTCTGATTTCCATGCCAGTGATGCCCACTGCGAGGAAATCAACTTCGAAATCCATTTGACGCACATCGAAAGCGACGTCCAGTTGCAGCGTACCAGTGTTTGCGTAGCCGGCCACATCGTCGGTATCAACACGAATATCCAAGGCGCCCAAAAGTCCCCAGGCTTTCATGTCAGAAACAAGGGTGGTGTTCTCGCCACCTGTTCCGCGAAGTGACATAGAGTCAACACTGACACCCCAGTCGATAGGAACTGGCTGGCCGTTGTTTTCATCGAGAGAAGCTACATGAATAACCGCATCACCATCACTCTCTACGTCGATTTCAATAGCCAAGCGATCCAAGAGATTACCGGCTGTCGGCGCATTAGAGGCAGACGCTAAACCGCTGGCAGTCGAACCACCCAACTCAATACCACTGACAGCAAAGGTACCATCGTCAGTATATGTAAACTCACCGATAGAAACGCGAGTTTCCAGTTCGATGGTCACACCGGCCTGACCGGTTACGTTTCCCATAGCTGAGTCGTCAAGTGCTTTCAAATCCGCGTTGGCCGCGAATGGCGCAGCCGCGATAGCTGTCGCAAGTGCAAGTTTATTCAGGCCTTTCATTATTATCTCCTTGTGAACTCAATTTCTTGTTATCTGAGTTTCGGTTTTTTTGCAGGGCAACCTACCCCACACCCTCATTTAAGATTGTTTTACACTCCGATACCGTGACTGCACTCACAAACTGTAACATTGCGTTACTTGAATCCAAGCTGAGCTGTTCGAGTCGCTGATCTCTTTTCATTCGTCGTAGAAAATTTTGAAAGGTTTCTTCTGAGATAACGGGTTTCCAAATTGTGCATTCCCGTTTTCCAAGTGCAGAGGGATAAGCTTTATCCCGGAAACGCCAAGACGGTGTTCGTGCTCCACTGCAACCACTCTTCGCTCACTGCCGTCCTGATCAATAGTCCCTGGGTAGACGACAAGCGCTGCATCAATTTTATTGTGACGGGCGACGGAGCGTAGGCTTGCTTGAAATAGTTGCAGCTTTATTTTCGGTGGCGCAGCTTCAGCCTCTTCGCTCAACCTAACCTCCTTAATAACCCTGTCCTTCATTTGCATCCAAGCTCTTGGAGCAAAAAAACCTGTGCGCTCAACATCAACCTTGACTTCATCTACCGCCGTTTGGAGTAAGGCTCTCAGATCCTGTTCTGCGGTCAACATAGCTGCAGCTAATTCCTCTTTGGTCAGCGTTCCGTCGGACAAAACACCAGATTTTCTCACTTGTTGCTCTTCTGAAACTACAGTTGGGGAGAACACCGAAAGACAAATAATCAAGGTCAGAGAATTAAGACATATCAGGCTAGAATTTTTCATAGCTACTCCATTTGCAAAAGGATGGTCTTGCCTCTCCGGACAAGAATTTTGATTTTTAGGGTGTTGACGTTTTATCAACTCGGAAAGTCCGCCGATCAATCGTATAATCTGCTTCTCCAAAAGAAGCTATTCCATTAGATCAACGCACTCACAAAACCTACAACGCCCGTTTTGTGGGCTATTTATCATTTCTCGAACATTCCGGAGGTACCTTGAACCCGGCAACCGTGCGTGAAGTCAATCAGGAGGCCTACCATCGCCTGCTCAGCCATGCCTGCCGGGAAGCGGATTTCGCCTATATCGGGAGCGTCGGAGACGGCACTGCCCGCGGCGTCTTCAGCGGCTTTTCTGCCACAGCTCATGAAACCGAAGTGCTGGAATGGCTTGTGGGCAAAGATTTCTGCTCCGATCATCTGGCCCGAAGGATGGAAACCCTCGTTCACCAGTACCAAATTGAACAGGAGCCCAACCCGGAATGTCTGTCCGGAGGGTGGATTGGATTCCTAAGCTATGAACTGGGGTATGTACGGGAAGGTCGTCTCAAGGAGCTATGTCCACCTGTGGACGCTCCCCTTATATCTGCAGGGTTCTACCTTTGGACCGCAAGTCACAATCGGAAAACAGATCAATATTGGCTCTGGATTCATCCGGAATGCCCTGATCAAACACGTGATTTACTGGAAAAGTGGCTGTGCTCGGTCCACTCAGAGGCTACCGCCGGGTGGTCTATGGTTTCCCGCTTCAAGCCGAGGCAAACACCGGATGCCTTCAGGGCGAGCGTAGAAAGGGTTCGCCACTACATTGAAGCCGGTGATTGCTATCAGGCGAATCTCTCACAGGAATTTTCTGGCCATTTCAAAGGAGACCCCTGGCAAGCATTCCAGGCTCTTGCCGATGCAAACCCCACTCCCTACAGCGGCTTCATCCGCGCCGGCGAGGCATCCATCCTGTCGGTTTCTCCGGAGCGATTTCTAGAGATACACGACCGAACCGTGACCACCAGTCCGATCAAGGGCACCCGGCCAAGAGGGGCCACTCCGGAGACGGATTCCGCTTATGCCTCCGAACTGGAAGGGTCCGAAAAAGATCGGGCCGAAAACCTGATGATCGTCGACCTGCTCCGTAACGATCTGAGCTTGAACGCCAGTACAGGCAGCGTGACAGTCGACAAACTGTTTGCCTTGGAGTCGTACCGTAACGTTCATCACCTGGTCAGCCACATCCGCGCCGAGCTGGCCGAGGGTGTAACACCCTTGAAGGCTCTTTTTGATGCCTTCCCGGGCGGTTCGATTACGGGTGCTCCCAAGATCAGGGCAATGGAAATCATCCGGGAGCTGGAGCCCCATTGGCGCGGCCCCTACTGTGGTTCTATTTTCTATCGCGGACTGGACGGCACGCTGGACAGCAATATTGCGATTCGCACCATGCTGTGCGATGGCGAGGGAACCATTCGCTGCTGGGGCGGCGGCGGGATTGTTGCGGATTCGGATCCCGAGGCGGAGTATCAGGAGACGCTTGCCAAGGTCGGGCCTTTGATGCGCTTTCTGGAAGAATTGGTGATCGAGTAAATTAGGTTCAGGTGAACATAGGGCCAGAAGAAGACTCTCTTCTGACCCCGTGTTCAGAGTTCCGATCAGGCGCTATGGATCGCGCTGGCCTTGAGAAACTCCTGCCGGAGATCGTCGAAGTTATGAACCGCCGGGAACTGCGGAAACTCGTCGATCACGTTCTGCGGCGCATGGAACAAAATACCGGCTTCCGCCTGCCCCAGCATGGTGGTGTCGTTGTAGGAATCCCCTGCAGCAATCACACGGTAATTCAGCAACTGGAATGCCCTGACTGACTGGCGCTTGGGATCGCGCTGGCGGAGCAAGTAGTTGGTGATCTGGCCGTCATCTGCCACTTCCAGTTTGTGACACAGCAGCGCCGGGTAACCCAGCTTCTTCATCAGGGGCATGGCAAATTCGTAGAAGGTGTCAGAAAGAATCACCACCTGAAAACGTTCGCGTAGCCAATCCAGAAACTCCCGGGCGCCGGGCAGCGGATCCAGCTCACCGATCACTTCCTGAATCTGCGGCAGGCCATAACCGTGCTGGTCCAGCAGTTTCAGGCGCTGCTTCATAAGCACGTCGTAATCCGGAATATCGCGGGTGGTGGCCTTGAGCTCTTCAATACCGGTCTTTTCTGCGAACGCGATCCAGATTTCCGGGATCAATACTCCTTCAAGGTCAAGGCATGCCAGTTCCACAACGATCTCCTGCTTCAATTGGTTAAGGGCAACCACGGGTAAGTGCGTCTGCCGCTATTCGGAGCGTATGATAAGAAAAACCGGGCGGGATTGCATTGTAGAAGTGTAAAGCGAGCCTTTTATGCGCGGAATAACCATATAGATTGTCATTCCTTCAGGATATTAGGCGTTTAATGGTAGCCTTTTTATCAACTTAGATTTCCTTGCACACCAAAATAAGGCAATGCCGGGCCATGACCGATATCCAAACCCTGCGGGAAGAGCTCGAAGGCCAGAGCCCCCGTTCGATTCTCAAAACTGCTCTGAAGAAGTACGACAACATCGCCATTTCCTTCAGTGGTGCCGAAGATGTCGTGCTGATCGAAATGGCGCACAAGCTCACCGATCACCTGAAGGTGTTTACCCTGGATACAGCCCGTCTGCACCCGGAAACCTATGAGTTCATTGAGCGTGTTCGCAAGCATTACGGCATCGAGATCGAGGTTCTATTTCCAGACCCTCAGGAAGTTCAGGATCTGGTGAACAAGAAAGGTCTGTTCAGCTTCTACGAGGACGGACACAGCGAGTGCTGCGGCATTCGCAAGGTCAATCCCCTGCGCCGAAAGCTGGCTACGGTCGATGCCTGGATTACCGGGCAACGGAAGGATCAGAGCCCGGGCACCCGCAATGACGTGCCAGTCATTCAGGAGGACACCGCCTTCTCTACCGATGACAAAACGCTGGTTAAATTCAATCCGCTGGCGAACTGGACATCGAAAGAAGTGTGGGATTACATCCGGATGTCCGAGGCGCCCTATAACGAGTTACATGAGAAGGGCTTTGTAAGCATCGGCTGCCAACCCTGTACCCGCCCTGTCCTGCCGGGACAACACGAGCGAGAGGGTCGTTGGTGGTGGGAAGAAGCCACCCAGAAAGAATGCGGCCTGCACGCCGGCAACCTGATCGCCCGGGAATAACCCGGGCGCAGCCTCCCCGCTCACTCTCTAGTGAGTGGGGAGCTCGACATCCTTGAACAGTTCCTCGATTTCAGACCGGCTGCCCTGGTGGGACACAGCTTCGTCCACCTTATCCTTGGTGAGGTGGGGAGCAAAGCGATGAATGAAGTCATACATATACCCCCGCAGGAAAGTCCCCTTCCGGAAACCAATCCGAGTGACACTGGGGCGGAACAGCTTGCGCGCATCAAGCGCGACCAGGTCCGTGTCGGTTTTGGGGTCAAATGCCATGCTGGCGACAATTCCGACGCCAAGACCCAACCTTACGTATGTCTTGATAACGTCCGCATCTGCAGCCGTGAAGACAACCTTGGGCGTGAGCCCCTGGGACTGGAACGCCTCGTCAAGCTTGGATCGACCGGTGAAACCAAAGACGTAGGTTACCAGCGGGTATTCCGCCAACTCCGGTAGCGTCAGTTCCGACAATTTGGCCAGAGGGTGATCCTTGGGAACAATGACGCTCCGGTTCCATTTGTAACAAGGCATCATGATGAGATCGTTGAAAAGCTCCATGCCCTCGGTCGCAATCGCAAAGTCGACCGCGCCGCTGGCGGCCATCTCGGAGATCTGCATGGGCGTGCCCTGATGCATATGCAGGGAAACGTCAGGGTACTCCTCAATGAAACCGCTGATGATCGGTGGCAACGCATAACGCGCCTGAGTGTGGGTTGTGGCAATACTCAGATCGCCCTTGCGCTGGTTGCTGAATTCCTGGGCAATTTTCTTGATGCCCTCAACCCGCCGCAGGATCTCTCCCGCCTCACGAATAATGATTTCGCCGCCCGGCGTGATTCGGGTCAGATGCTTGCCGCTGCGGGCAAACACTTCCAACCCCAATTCGTCCTCCAGCAGGCGAATCTGTTTAGAGATACCGGGCTGCGACGTAAAGAGGCTCTGGGCGGTTGCGGACACATTCAGATCGTGATGCGCAACTTCCCAGATATAGCGCAACTGTTGTAGTTTCATTGAATCTGCTGCTCCCTGGAGATCGAAGGACCTGGTAGAAGAATACGCATAAAAATACAGGCTTTCATTCTTTTTTAATATAGGTGACTACTTTCACACAGTTTAGACCAAAAATGCATTTACGCAGCCATTGATAAAACCTTGCCGAGGTGAACGTGGTTTCTTAGCCCTTGACTTGGTCATTACAAAAGACACAATCCCTAATGCCCAACCGGGGCAATTCCATACTCCATATACCCAGGGAATCCATGCTGCTCACCACCAAGTTTCTCAGGCCTACCTCCGATGCTCGCGCAGTCAAGCGCGACCGCCTGAGCGACCTGCTCGAGCCCCATGGCCCCAAACGACTGAACCTGGTGATTGCTCCAGCCGGGTTTGGAAAGACCACACTGGTCGCCCAGTGGTGCGCACGAGTTACCTCACCCACCGCCTGGTTATCGCTGGACGAGCACGATGATGAGCCCAGGCGTTTCTGGCAATACGTTATCGGCGCCTTCCAACAGGCCGGGCTGAACGGCGCCGCCGAGTTGCGTAAACAGCTGGCGCACCAGTCTGACGAGTCCTTTACCGAGGCCATCACCGGTTTGATCAATATCCTGGCTCAGGACGGCAGTGCGTGGGGCCTCGTACTGGACGATTTCCACTTTGTTGGAAACCCGGCTATCCACCGGCAGTTTGCCTACTTCATCGACTATCTGCCGCCGGGAATCCTGGTCACCCTGGCGTCCCGAACAGAGCCGCCCCTGCCGCTCGCACGTTGGCGCGTCCGCCGCTGGATTGAGGATATCCACCCTGGCCTGTTGGCCTTCTCAGAGGGCGAGTGTCGGCAGTTCTTCCGCGAAACCATGGGGCTTCAGATCTCAGACGAAGATGTCCACACCGTTTACCATAAAACCGAAGGCTGGGTGGCCGCCATGCAGCTTTCGGCCCTGTCTTCGACATTCTCCGGGAAGGAAGCTGCGAAGTCAGGGAGCCAGATAAATCTGGATGAGCGCTACATCAGCGATTATGTTTTGAGCGAAGTGCTGGAACAACAACCCCGGGATATTGCGGACTTCCTGCTTGAAACCGCCTGCTGCCCCCGGCTCTGCGCTTCCCTGTGTGATTCAATCCGCGAGTCCAGCGACAGCCAGGAAATGCTTGAGAGACTTCTGGGTCAGAACCTGTTCCTGATTCCACTGGATACTCGTAACGAATGGTTCCGCTATCACGATCTGTTCCGGGATGCGCTGCTGCTCAGGATCAGTCATACAGAACCGGAAAAGGCAACGCGCCTCTGGCAACGCACTGTGGAGTGGCTATTGGCCCACGGTCATGTCCAGGAGGCCATTGCCCAGATCGTCCGTCAGACGGACTGGCCCTGGCTCGCCCGGGTACTGGCCGAACACGGGAACAATCTGATTCATGGTGGCTACCATCTGCCCGTTCTGGGCTGGCTCGATGCCCTGCCACAGTCGCTCGTCAACGATAACCCACAACTCCAGATGCTCCGTATCTGGGGATTATTCTTTGCCAACCGCGTGGATACTCTGGAACCGCTGCTATCGGCCCTTGAGGATCTGCTCGACCGTCAGGTAGCTGATTCACACCCGGATGCCGAAGGGGCTCTCGGACTACAGAGTGAGATCTCGCTGATGCGCTCGTATCTGGCCCGTACCCGGAGTGACGACAAGAGCGCCGCCGACCTCACCCGCCAGGTGCTCCGGGAGATAGATCACACCCGCATACCGTTGAAATCCGTGACCTATTACGGACTGGGCCTGGATTACTATGGCAAGGGTGAGCTTACTGAAGCCGAGGACGCACTCCAGTCAGCCGTTCGATACGGGCAGGTCGAACATAAACCCAGCACGGTGCTCTCGAGTGGCGGACTGTTGGCCTGGATTCAGTACAACCGGGGCGATATCGATCTGGCGCTGGAAACCTGCACTGACATCCGGCAATGGGTGGATAAGCATTACGCAGACCCGAGCCAACCAAGGCTCATTTCCTGTTGGCAAAACAGCACCCTGTGTGAAATCCACAGGGAGCGCAACCATTCAGAGCTCGCAGCGATGCATCTGAAGCCGCTTCTGGAGCATGTGGAGCGGGGTACGGAACCGGGGCAGCATGTGATCATCCAGTACGTTCGTGGCCATCTTG
Source organism: Marinobacter sp. CH_CUG1437-1 (assembly GCF_037029655.1). Taxonomy (NCBI): domain Bacteria; kingdom Pseudomonadati; phylum Pseudomonadota; class Gammaproteobacteria; order Pseudomonadales; family Marinobacteraceae; genus Marinobacter; species Marinobacter sp. CH_CUG1437-1. The sequence continues at coordinate 300,493 of NZ_JAYMEW010000002.1, forward strand.
CCTTCAGCGAAGGTAAGCTTCAGGAGGCAATTGAGGCACTGGAGGATGCCTCCCAGACAGGCCGGAAACGCCGTGAACAGATCGTATTCGAACCACCGGCAAGCACGGCCCTTCTTGCGCGGTGCTATCTCGCCACCGGCCACCCGGAAAAAGCCAGGGCCTGCCTGGATGCCAGAGCAGACGGCGAATTTACCAACCCGCTTCACCTTGAACAAAGCCGAATCAGCGAAGCACGTGTACTGGTGGCACTGAATCAGCCAGAACGTGCCCAGGAAATACTAAGCGCCCTGCTGAAACCGGCTGAACGCAATGCCCACAACCGTCACCTGGTGGAGATACTGTTGGTTTATGGCGAGGCCCTGGCGCAGCAAAAGCGGAACGACGAATCGCAACAGATGCTGACCCGGGCATTAAATCTGGCCGCTGAGGCCGGGTTCATGCGACTGTTTGCCGAGGAAAGCCCGGATCTTCGCGCCTTGCTGCTGAAGCTGCCCGCGCTGAACGGCCCTGGCAGCTGGAACACCAATCTCAGGAAGATGCTTGTTGATCAGAGCCAATCGAGACAGGTGAATTCTGACACTCGAGAAACCCCAACCAGCCGTTCGGCTCATAAGCCGGCACAGCAACCAACAGCGCTACCCGAACCACTCAGCCAGCGCGAGCTGGAGGTGCTGGCCTTGATTCATGAGGGGCATGCCAACAAGGAAATCGCCTCGAAAATGAAGGTCGCGCCGGCGACCGTAAAAGCCCACATTCGGAACCTCTACGGCAAACTGGGCGTCGGCCGCAGGACCGAGGCCCTGGCCCGCGCCCGGGACCTCGGGCTGTTTGAAGCCTGATTGCGAGGCAGTCAGAAATGTGACAGGCGTCACATTCTGCACCAACAATCTAAGCCCGCTACGCCCTTTGGACGATCCGACTACGCCCTCTAATCCCCTATGATTATTCCAACGGTGAGGGAAACCTCACCAGGAATTCTGAAACTTCAGGCCTTCAGATTTCTTGTTCCGCGTTGTTTCGACGCCCGGGTTCGAAAGAACCCCTTTTGACGAGAGCCACCCCATCCGGGCTGGCTCTTTTTTTATGGCCAGGTAACCCGAGGCCAAGCCCTAGCGCTCGATCATTCGACGGAACGGAGGCAAAGCGTCCAGTAAAAGCTGCCCATAACGCCTGGTAATTATACGTCGATCCAGAATGGTCACCCTGCCGGTATCCTGCTCGGTTCGAAGCAACCGCCCCACCGCCTGGACCAATTTGATCGAAGCATCCGGTACCGTGATTTCCATAAAGGGATTACCGCCTCGTTGCGTCACCCACTCCGCCAGGCTCGCCTCAATGGGGTCGTCCGGCACAGAGAACGGAAGACGGGTAATCACAACGTGGTGCAAATACTTTCCGGGCAAATCTATGCCCTCTGCAAAACTGGCCACACCGAAAAGAACACTCGGTCGACCCTCGTCCACCCGGCTGCAATGCTGGCGAAGCACTTCGCCCTTGGCCATATCGTCCTGGGTGATGATGAGATCCGGATACTCCGGGGCCAGTGCGTCGCGCACCTGCTGCATCTGGCGGCGCGAGGTGAATAAGACCAGGGTCGCTTTCTCTCCCGCCCAGAGGTCAGGCAATCGTCTTATAAGCTCATCAGCAAAGCCGTCATCCGTTGGCATGGCAGACATCGCCGGAATCTCAACCGTCGCCATCTCACCGTACCGGAAAGAGCTGGGTACAACGAGAAAACGGCTTCCCTGGGGCAACCCCGCCCGGGCATTCAAACGATCAAACCGTCCAAGTGCAGTCAGCGTGGCACTGGTGAGAACGGCTCCGTAGGCACGGGACCAGAGCCTCGAGTACAACAGGTTATCCGCCAATACGGGAGAACTGTAGAGGGTAATGTCCTCCGTATGATCCCAACGCTGGCGTACTGCCCACCTGGCCGGTGGCGGGCTTTTCTGTGTTTGTGGCCCAGCCGCGGGCTCATCAGCCGCTTCGCTGTCAGTTTCTGGTTCACTGGCAGGTTTGGCGCTGCCCTGCTCGCACCAGGCCGTCCACAACCTTAGCTGGTCTTCTGCCCGGGCGTGAAACGAGCCGATCACCGGATACCAGGCTTCCGCGGTTTCCCGGTCGATCTCATGTTCCTTGCGTTCGTCGAAGGCGCCCTGAAGCTCATCCGCCAGGACACCCAATTGCCGGACCATGTTGGCGGTTGCAATACGGCTCTCGGCCGCCAGCTCCGCCATAGCCTCCGGTAACTCACCTTCCGGATAACGCCATTGGGCCGTCCGGCGCTCCTCGTTGAACTCCCACCCGGTATTCTGCTCAGCTTCCTCGTAGACCCGGTTCAGCACGAGATCCACCTCCCGCGAAGCGGAACTGATTCGATCCAGCGACTTCGCGGCCTGGGTACCAGCCGCGAGGTATGGCTGCATTTTCACCAGCGCCTGGGAAAGCTGTTTCAGCCATTGCCGGGTGGCGTTCAGGGGAAGCGATGCGGCGAAGTGATTGAGCGCCTTGTCCGGAAGGTGGTGAGCCTCATCGAAAATATAGAGAGCATTCTCCGGCTCGGGCAGAATTGCCCCGCCGCCGAGCGCCAGGTCCGCGAGCACCAGATCGTGGTTGGCTACCACGATATCGGCATCGTCCAGGTCTTTACGGGCATCGAAAAACGCACAACTGTCGAAGTAGGCGCAGTGACGGTTGGTGCATTGACGGTGATCTGTGGTCACCTGTCGCCAGACATCGTCCGGGATCTGCTCCGGCCAATGGTCCCGGTCGCCGTCCCATTCCCGGGACCCATAGCTCGCCAGCATCTCTTCAAAAAACGCTCGGGTACCGGGCTCTTCGTTTTTGGGGCCGTCCAGCAGGAACAAGGGCATGGTATCGCTGTCGGTATTACCCTCATCGTGCAGACGGGCTTCCAAACGGGACATGCACAGGTAGCGGCCCCGACCCTTTGCCAGCGTCCAGTTGAAATCCATTTTGCTGTGCTTTTTCAGGTCGGGAAGGTCCTTGAGTACGATCTGGTCCTGAAGAGCCACGGTCGCGGTGGATATCACGAGGGTTTTGCCCAGGGCTTTTGCCACCGGAATGGCAGCGATCAGGTAGGCAAGGGTCTTGCCGGTACCAGTGCCTGCCTCCACAACACAGGCCGCGGCCGGCGAGGTTCTCTGGCCATCGTTCTCGGTGATATCGCCCATGTACCTGGCGATTTCAGCAATCATCAGACGCTGACCATAGCGCGCCCGGATGTCCTTGCCGGCGAGCACATCGCGATAACCTTGCTGGATGGATTGTTTGATGTCGTCGGTCAGTGGCATCAGCGGGGGCTCACCCAGTCCCGCACAACGCCAACCCGGAAACGGCGCCCGTCACGACTCAGCACCACGCCGTCTTCGGTGATATCGTCCACTCGCAGGCCCTCGAAGGTATCGCCCACCCGAAGGTATGTATTGTTGATCATCACCCGGCGAGATGCGGGTGAGGACGAATAGATATGGCTGTTAAAGGTCAAATCCGGGACACTCTTCTGGAATGAAAGCGGCAACTCTACCAGATGAGGCACTCGGTCTGCCTGCCGCTGCTCTACTACCGGCACCCTGGTTTCGGATATTGCGGATGAGGGCACGATTACCGTCGCCCGCTCCCTGCGCTCAGGTTCAGGGGTTTCAGTGGCAATTGGCGGAGGCGTTGAATCAGCGACGTCGGATTCCGGAACTGCCCCCGTCTCGGCGACAGGGCTTTCCGACATCGGATCCGATTCCGCATCGGGCGTCACCGAAACCGGTTCCGGTGCGTTCTTCACAATATCCTGTCCGGGTGACACCTCTGCCTGATCCGCAGAACCCCAGGGCAGCGGCGTGCCCGGCCAGAACAGGAAGGCGAGAACACCCGCGTTAAGCATCAGTGCCAGCGCTACCCAGACAGCCGGCGACACCCGCTTTTTCTTCGGACGATGTATCAGCTGAACCTGCTGACCGAGGTCAGGAACGCGCCCCTGCTGCCGCTCGGTTTCAGATTTTCGCAATGCGTCAAGAATGTAAGACATGGTTACTCTCGACCTTCAGACTGCTTGGGCTTGAGGCGAGGAACGGAAGCCTCCAAATCATTGTTGATCTGGATGATCGTCATGGCGCCAGCAATTCCATCCACAGTGAGCCCTGTCATTGCCTGATACCAGCGAACCTGCTCTTCCGCATCCATTCGTTTAACGCGATCGCTCTCAGCACGGGAATCACTGTGCATATCCGCCAGGTCCATCATTCGCGCACCGATCCAGAGTTGCTCACCACCGCCATTACTGTAGAACCCGTCTCCCGTCAGGTATTCGGGCAAGCGCCAGAGTACACGATATTCACCGAACCAGTGGCGCTCGATACTGGCAAAGGAAACAGTCTGGTTGCCAGACGGTAGGGCCACCTCTGCCGCATCTCCATCGAGTCTGCGGAGCACGACAAAACCGGTGTTGCCGGCCTCATCCTGAAGCTGAAGCATGGCCGGGCGGTCGAGAAATTCCAGGCTTCGGCGGCTGCCCTGTCGATCAAGACACCCCAGCCCGCTTTCTCGGGCCCATTCGCAGGCCACGGGCGCCTCCGATGGCTGGTAGTCCCTTCCCCAGATCCCGAAAAGCACCTGGAACGCCGAAACGGAATCCAGAAGCTGATCCGGTACGGCCAGCTCAGGTGGCCCACTCGGCTCTTCTGTCGCCGGTAATGGCGTTTCCTCAACTTGTCCGGATTGCTCCTCCACCCGCTCAACTGCCCCTTTCAGCGGCTCTGCCGACGACAGACCTGATGAGACTGCACTGTCGGGAGACCACCGCTCGAACAACCAGGCGGTTCCGATAATGGCCACCAGTATTGACGCGGCAACGATCAGGTACTGTGTTCTGTCAGCGGATCGGCGTGATCGTGAAGGCACGGGACCAATGGAAGCGCCACGCACTTCCTTTGCTGCGTGGCGGATATGATCAGCCGTGATTTCATGTTCACCTTCCGCGTAAGCGCCCAGTAGAGCCCGGTCGCTGATCAGATTGATCAGGCGAGGAATGCCCTGACTCTCCCGAAAGAGACGAGTCATCGCACGCTGAGAAAATATGTCGCCGCGCATGCCGGCCACGCTGAGTCGGTAGCGAAGATACGCTGGCAACTCGTCCCGCCCGATGGCGTCGAGGTGGTAGCGTGCGGTTACCCGCTGGTTCAACTGTCGCAACTCCGGGAGCGCCAACATTTCCTGAAGCTCGGGCTGGCCAAGCAGGACAATCTGAAGCAGTTTCTTCTCGGCCGTCTCCAGGTTGGTCAGAAGCCGTAGCTGTTCCAGTACCTCGGCCGACAGGTTCTGGGCTTCGTCAATCATCAGCACTTTGTGGCGCCCAGCCGCATGGGCCTTGAGCAGGTCCTGGTTTATCAGGTCCACGAGTTCCTTGATGGTGGCACTGATCTCATGGGGGATTTCCAGCTCGTCACAGATGGAGGACAACAACTCCCGCGCAGAGAGTCTCGGATTCAGGATCAGCGCGATATCAACGTTGTCCGGCACATTTTCGATAAAACATCGGGAAACGGTGGTTTTTCCGGTCCCCACTTCACCGGTGATCACGATAAAACCACCCTGCCCCTGGACCCCATACATCAGGTGCGCCAGCGCCTCCTTGTGGCGATCGCTCAGGTACAGGTAACGAGGGTCCGGGGCAATGGAAAACGGCGGTTCGCGAAAGCCGAAAAAATCGTAATACATATCAGGACGTACCGGAATCCGCGTTACTGATCAGTCTGAGTTCGGCGGTGCGCCGGTTCTGTTGTTTAAGCCTTCGCACACACCGTTCCAGGGTTTTGGAGATGCGGGCATGGGAGCGGATCATGGAGATCTTGGGCCAGGTGGCGCGTTCGCCCGCCAGAATCATCTGACGCACGTAGGCCGGATCCGGGTTCGCCAGCATCCTGCTGTAGTCCTTGAACGAGTACGAGGGTGCGATCGTGACGTCTCCGGAATAGCGCTGGGCCATAATGGTGTACAACTGGCCCGACATCTGCCTCAGAAGTTCCGGCCGTAGGCGTTTACGGAGGTAATCGAACACCCCCTGGCCGTGGAACTGAATTTCGGACTTCATCAAATGCATCGGCAGATTGCCAAACGACAGCTTTTCATCCCGACCGCGCTGGCTCAGGAAGGGCACCACATGGGGATTCGTCTGACTAACGATGGTGTAGTTCACATCGTACAGGTGCATCAAGCGCTCAATGGGCAGATCGCTCACCACCGAGCCATCCACAAACTTCAGGCGTGGCATATAGGGTAGCGTGTTGCCCTGAATGTCCTTTTTCATCAGGGTAACCGGCGGAAAAATACCCGGAACCGCGGCGCTGGCCAGTACCGCACTCCAGACCATCAGGTAAGGCGAGGTGTATCCGCAAAGCAGGCGAGCCTTCTGGTGAGCCTGTACCGGAGAAACACTCACGTTGATCGAACGGCCGGTACGCTGGTATGCCTCCTCAAAGGTGTATTCACCAATATTGCCCCGCAGACAGTTGCGAAGCTCGTCCTGATCCATCAGCCCGTCTCCGCGAACGGCACTGAGCAGGCCCCGCCACTTCCACGCTTTCAGGTTATGGTTTTCCGGCACCAGCATTTCGGGGATTTCCGCGTCAGTATGAACACCGAGAATGCCCGCGATAATGGCACCGATACTTGAGCCGGCGATAACCTGCGGCAGAAGCCCTTTTTCCCAGAGGGCCTTGATGACTCCGAAGTGAAAAACACCAAGGGTAGCGCCACCACTGAGCAAGAGCGCCGGCCGACCATAGCTTGTCAGGGTATCGCGAAAGAACTGCAGCTTGTCGGCAACGGGAAAACCGGGGACGGATTGATCACAGAGGTAATCCAGGGCTTCACACACCTGGGTAATGTATTCTTCGATCAGGTGTTTGGTACCAACGCGGGATCGCGTGTAAAGTGCCGGGTTGCCCATGTTCCCGAGATCGTGGTGCAGTCCCTCCCTCAGGGCCCGCTTCAGGCGTTCGACATCATCCTGTTGGCGATACTGTTTCAGGTTGCTAAGGCGGTCATAAATCAATTCGTAGTGATAGAGATCGGAAGCGAAATCCTCTTTCCACTCGGCGTTACCTTCCAGAAAGTCCAGCTCCAACGCTGCTGCCTTCCAGACTTCATAATTCGGCGCCTCGGCCAGCATCTTCCGGAATTTGGCTATTCTTGGATCCTTCAGCACCGCTGACCTCCTATCAATCCGGATGACGCTCAGAAATCCTCGAGCATCAGGTCCTCATCATCACCGCTGGCAAACGGATCGTTGACCACCTTCCCGTCATTGATCAGGAATTCCCGACGCTGCAGGAAGGCATTTCGAACAAACACGTAACTGTCGCCAGAGATGAAGCTCTCCGCAGGAATCAAATCCGCGCGTTTATCAACAATCTGGAGGGCGCGGGCGTAATAAACTTCCGGACTGTCCACAGTATCCCAAGCGGATGGCAACGCAAAGCCGTCAGTTGCAAACCCGGTCAGGTGCCTTGGCGTGGAAGGCCCGAGAAACGGCAGCATAAGGTATGGCCCCGAACCTACACCCCAGTAGCCCAATGTCTGGCCAAAGTCCTCGGGCCGTTCAGGCAGGTCAAAGGCGGTTGCCACATCAATCAGGCCACCCAGACCGAAGGTAGTGTTGTAGGTAAATCGACCCACAGCAACGACGGCCGACTCCCCTTTAAGCTGCAACACGCTGTTGGTGAAGTTCCTGAGTTCAGTCAGGTTATTAAAGAAATTGGTAATGCCGCGGTCAACAATCTGCGGGGTAAACGTCCGATAGGCCTGAGCCATCGGTTTCAGGAACCATCGGTCGATCGTTTCGTTGAACGTATACACCTTGCGGTTCCAGTTTTCCCACGGGTCTTTGGGATCAACCGGTACCGAACCTTCGGGAGGCGGCTCCTGCATATTCTGGGCTATCGCCTGACCCGATGGCACAAAAGTAGCCAGGGACAACAACAGGCAAAACGTAACAAGCCGGCGCCGGATAAAAAAGTGTTTCATCATCTGCTCTTGGGTTGTTTAATTCGTTTCAATTCGTCGAAAATACCGGCGCTACTTTTTTATTATTAAACCGTTGTTCCGGAGAAACCGATGTCAGTACCGGGAAATCTTGTAAACACGATTACCATGCCCCTTCGCTGGGGAGACATGGATGCATACGGCCATGCCAACAATACAGTCTACTTCCGATTCTTTGAGGAAGCCCGTATTGTCTGGCTGGCCTCACTGGAGCTGGGCGGTCCCGAGGAGCCGACCGGTCCGGTTATTATAAAGACCAGTGCCACCTTTCTAAAGGAATTGAACCACCCGGCAACGGTTGAGGTGAAAACATACGCCGACAAGGCAGGTAACACCAGCCTCGACACCTACCATCTACTGACCGATGTCGATACCGGCGCTGTTTACGCGGAAGGTTATGCGAAGATCGTCTGGTTCGACCGTAAAACACGCTCCTCGGCTCCGCTGCCAGAAACCCTCCGGGCCCTGGCAACGTCTTGAACCAGAGAACGTCTACCGGCGGCGCACCACCACGCTGCCGATGGAATAACCGGCACCGAACGAACAGATAACCCCGAGATCACCACTGACAAGATCGTCCTTGTGTTTGTGGAAGGCGATGATCGAACCGGCGGAGCTGGTGTTGGCGTATTCATCGAGGATGACCGGTGCCTCTTCCTCGGTCGCATCCCGACCTAGCACCTTCCGGGCAATCAGCTGGTTCATATTCAGGTTGGCCTGGTGCAGCCACATGCGGCGGAGATCATCCGGGGCCAGAGACAGGCTTTGCAGCTGCTTCTGGATGGTCGCGGCAACCAGAGGCGATACTTCCTTGAACACTTTCCGGCCCTGCTGCACGAAGAGCTTGTCCGGTTTGCCAACGCCTGAATCGTCTGCACGGTTCAGGAACCCGAAATTGTTCCGGATGTTATTCGAAAATTTGGTCTTCAGGCTCGTGCCCAGAATTTCGAACCCCTGCCCCGCACGGGTATCTTCTTCACGCTCAACGAGGATGGCCGTGCAGGCGTCACCAAAAATGAAGTGGCTGTCACGGTCACGGAAATTCAGGTGGCCGGAACAGATCTCCGGGCTGACCACCAGAACGGAACGGGCACTGCCATTCTCGACAGAGTTGACCGCCGCCTGGAGGCCGAACGTAGCTGAGCTGCAAGCAACGTTCATATCATAGGCAAACCCCTCGATACCAAGCGCTTCCTGAACCTCGATGGACACGGCCGGATAGGCTCGCTGCAGGTTGGAGCAGGCGACGATTACGGCATCGACATCCTGTGCCGATTTGCCCGCCTGCTCCAGGGCCTCACGGCAGGCGGTCACTGCTATGTCGCATTGCACCGAAGGTTCCTCGTTGCCGCGCTCGGGGATATAGGGTTTCATGCGTTTGGGATCGAGAATGCCATCCTTGTCGATCACATGGCGTCGTTTGATGCCGGACGCTTTCTCGATAAAAGAAGAGGACGATGGCTGCAGTGGCGTCACATCGCCGCTGGCGATGGCATCTGCATTCTCGGCGTTGAACAGTTCAACATACTGGTTAAAGGCTTCGACCAGTTCGTCATTATCAATGGTTGCTGGCGGTGTGTAGAGACCGGTCCCGCTAATAACGGCTTTAATCACGCTAACCCCACGTCATGATTGTGAAAACGGGACACCAAGCGTCCCGTTTGGTTAATTCGTTCACCCACTGCCGGAAATACTAACACAGTCTCTGGGTTTTGCCCGTCAGGAATCAGTCACGGGCACCAGTCTGGTGCACGCGGTGTTCTCTAAACCCGGGTTTTCTCCCATTGCCGGTCCAGGCGTTTAACCGATACCGTCATCACCGTGCCCAGTTGCTGTGCAAAGAACGACACCCGGAACTCCTCCAGCATCCAGCGGTACAGCACAAGCTCCGGATCTCGAATCCCCTGCCGCTGCTGTTCGTCCCGCTTCACCGCGTAGCGGGACCAGAGGGGCTCAATGGTGTGAAGAAACTCCCGCTCACGGCCCATTTCCCGGGGCATTTTCTCAAGGCGAATCAGAGCGGCCTCAAAATAACGACCAAATTCCGCCAACCACTCTGGCGGCGTTTGCACCAGAAAACCGGGATAGACAAGGTTCTGCAACTGGAACTTCAGGTCGGCCATGCTGTTAGCCAGCGCCAGGTTGATTTTGCCTTTTAATTGCTTCGCCACTTTCTGGTAACCGGACATGGCCTGATACAGCCGTTCGTCTGCCTGCTCCAGGGTCGGAATGAAATCACCCCGGTGAGTGTCGAACACCTTGTCGAAATCCTCTGCCGTCCTTGGAATTTCGCCCGCGAGAAAATGCTGCATGGCTGTGGCCAGCAGCAGATCGTCCAACAACACTTTCGACTGGCCCACCGGCGCAAACATCAGCGCCGACTGCTTGAAACGAGGCAGTTTGCGTTCAAGATCATCAAGCGTCTTGCCGAACCGGTTGAGGATCAGGCGGGCAATGGCTTTGCGGGTGGTATCTTCAGCGGTCAGCCGATCCAGACAGCGTATCTGGCGCACCTGTTTGCCCAGATCCTCCAGGGCGGGATAAACGGTCACCTGCATGCCACCTTTTTCCGTCTGGACCTCTTCCGGCAGTGAACCGAACTGCCATTCGGTGTACTCGCCGCTCGGTTCTGCTGGCGAATCATCCTGTGTTGCCGAGGCCAGTGCCTGCTCAGCCTGACCTTCAAGCTGGTGTTGCAGATCGGCGGTCTCGCGACTCTCAGCTATGGTGCGACCGCCGTCGCCCATGACCCGCAGGTTCATTCGGAGGTGTTTGGGCAATTCCGAGTCGGACCAGGCCTCGGGATCAATCTGCACACCGGTCATGCGGCGCAACTGCTCACCGAGCTGAAGCGTCAGCGGCTCGTTGGAGGGTTGAAGATTCTCAAGAGCCGCATCCACAAAATCGGGTACCGGCACGAAGTTCCGGCGCAGAGCCTTGGGCAGAGATTTCACCAGGGCAATACACTTTTCCCTCAACAGTCCCGGAACCAGCCACTCCAGACGACGGGACGGAATCTGTTTGAGAGCCATCAGCGGAACCTGAAGCGTGACACCGTCTTTTTCGCTGGTGGGCTCGAATTCATAGCTCAGCGGATAACGCACACCCTCCCATTCCAGAAAGTCCGGATACAGGTCAGCGGCCTGGGCATCCACCGGGCGCTGAAGTATGTCAGCTTCGGTGAGCTCCAGTTCCTTCAACTGTTCAACCGACAGCCCCTTCCACCAGGTCTCGAAATGCCGACCACTGACAATGTCTGCAGGCAGGCGTTCGTCATAGAAAGCCACCAGTACCTCATCATCAACGAGCAGGTCCCGGCGCCGGGTCTTCTTCTCGAGATTCTCAACCGTATCGAGCATCTCGCGATTACGGGCGATAAAAGGCGCCTTTGACCGGTAATCACCCTCTACCAGCGCCCGGCGGATGAACAGGTTCCTGCATTCCGCCGGATCAACTTTGGCGTAGGGGATGCGGCGCTTGGCAACAATGTCCAGGCCGTAGAGGGTGACCTTCTCGTATCCCATCACCTGGGCACGCTTTTGCTCCCAGTGCGGTTCGAAATAGTGGTGTTTGACGATGTGACCGGCCAGGGGCTCGATCCATTCCGGCTGAATGGAAGCCACCACCCGGGCAAACACCCGGCTGGTTTCCACAATCTCGGTCGCGACTATCCACTTCGGACTCGTTTTGGCCACCTTGGAGCCAGGAAAGATCAACACTTTCCGGTTTCGTGTTGCCAGATATTCCTTCTTCTCCACTTTCACTGCGACCTGGCCCAGAAGACCGGCCAGAATCGCCTTGTGCAGGGCTTCGTAACTGGCGGCGTCCTTGTTCACCGTCAGCTTCTGTTCACGACAGATCAGAGTCAGTTGGCGATGGATATCCCGCCATTCCCGCATTCGCATCCAGCTCAGGAAACTTTTCTGGCAGACCTTTTTGAGCTGATTCTGGGACAGTTCCTGACGCTGCTCTTCATAGAAGTTCCAGACGTTCAGCAGAGTGACGAAATCCGATTCCTTGTCGTTGAACGGTGCATGAGCCTGGTCCGCTGCCTGTTGTTTATCCTGGGGCCGCTCCCTCGGGTCCTGGATACTCAACCCGGCAATAATCACCAGTGTTTCCGCCAGACTGCCCAGCTCTGCGGCCGTGACCAGCATCCTGGCCAGTCTTGGATCAAGGGGCAGCCGGGCCATGGTTCGGCCAAGCCGGGTGACGCGGCGCTTATCATCCACCGCGCCCAACTCTTCCAGGAGCTTGTAGCCATCGTTGACCTGGCGCTTGTCCGGCGCCTCAAGGAACGGGAACTGCCGGATTTCGCCCAGACCTGATGTGGCCATTTGCAGAATGACGGAGGCCAGGTTGGTTCGAAGTATCTCCGGATCGGTGTATTCCGGGCGATTGATAAAATCCGTCTCATCGTAAAGCCGGAAACAGATACCCGGCGCGACCCGCCCACAACGGCCCGCCCGCTGGTTGGCGCTGGCCTGGGAAATCGGTTCCACCGGCAGTCGCTGGATCTTGGAGCGCACGCTGTAGCGGCTGATCCTGGCCACCCCGGTATCGATCACGTAACGGATGCCTGGCACCGTCAAGGAGGTTTCCGCCACGTTGGTGGAGAGCACAATCCTTCGCCCCTTGTGGGACTGAAACACCCTGTTCTGCTCAGCATTGCTCAACCGCGAATACAGCGGCAGCACTTCTGTATGCCGCAGATCCACATGGCGCAACACCTTGCTGAGATTGCGAATCTCACGCTCGCCGGGCAGGAACACCAGAACATCCCCCGGCGGCTGTTTCTGGCTGCGCTCATGCTGCTCGATCTCGTCGAGGGCACCCAGAACGCCGTCCGTCCAGCCCTGATCCCGGTCGTCCTCATCTCCGGTCAGCGGCCGGTAGCGCACGTCCACGGGATAAGTCCGGCCGCTCACCTCGATCACCGGCGCCTTGTCGAAGAATTCGCTGAACCGTTCGACTTCGATGGTCGCCGAGGTAATGATCACCTTCAGATCCGGGCGCTTGGGCAGGAGCTGACGCAGATAACCGAGCAGAAAGTCGATGTTTAGACTGCGCTCGTGGGCTTCGTCGATGATGATCGTATCGTAGCGATCCAAAAACCGGTCGTGCTGAACCTCCGCCAGCAGGATCCCGTCGGTCATCACCTTTACCCGGGACTGCTCGGAGGTGTTGTCGGTGAAGCGAACCTGATACCCGATCTGCTGGCCGGTCTGCTCACCGATTTCCTCGGCAATTCGCGCTGCCACGCTCCGCGCCGCGATGCGTCGGGGCTGGGTATGACCGATCAGCCCCCGGATCCCCCGCCCGCTGTTCATGCAGATTTTTGGAATCTGCGTGGTTTTACCGGAGCCGGTTTCCCCGGCAATGATCACCACCTGGTTATTTCCGATGGCCTCACGAATGTCGTCGACCCGTTCGGAAACCGGCAAGCCCTCCGGAAAACTGGCCGGCTTGTGCAATGCGTGTCGCTGCTGCACCTTTTCCAGCCCACGCTCGAGCCATTTCGCCATTTTTTCCAGGTCTTTCTGGCCAGGCTTCCCTTTGGTGCGGGCAACCGTTTTAACGATGCGGGCGGCCTCCTGCTGGTTGCAGGCGTCCAGCTGCTCCATCATGGCCTTCACGGCCGCCTCGGCATCAGGTTTTGGAGTCGGTGTGCTCGGATTATCGGAACGGGTGTCTGTCATTGAATTGCCGGAATAGCGCTCACTCGGATTCGATTGGGCGACAGTCTATCGGGAAAGTCGGTATCTTAAAAACGGAAAAACCCCGCCGAAGCAGGGTTCTCCTTGATCAACTGCTGGAAAGGCTTACTTGTTGTTCGCCTCGTCACGCAGCTCACGGCGAAGGATCTTGCCTACATTGGTCTTGGGCAGTTCGTCCCGGAACTCGAACTGCTTGGGCACTTTGTAGGCGGTGAGCCGCTCGCGACAGAACTCCTTGAGTTCATTTTCTGTCACGCCCTCAGCCGTAGGCACCAGGTAAACCTTGACCGCCTCGCCGCTCTTGGCATCAGGTACGCCAACGGCCGCACACTCGACCACCTTGGGATGGCTGCTGACCACATCTTCAATCTCGTTCGGGAACACGTTGAAGCCCGAGACAATGATCATGTCTTTCTTGCGATCCACAATGCGGATGTAACCGTCTTCCTGGATCAACGCAATGTCGCCAGTACGCAGGTAGCCATCGTCGGTGAAGGACTTCTGGGTATCTTCCGGACGCTGCCAGTAACCGCGCATGACCTGTGGGCCTTTGACACACAGTTCGCCGGGCTCGCCCAGGGGCGTCTCATTGCCCTCTTCATCAATGGTTTTAACCTGCGTGGACGGAATCGGAAGCCCAATGGTGCCGATCTGAATAGCGCTGTGCGGATTGAAGGTCACCACAGGCGACGTTTCGGTCATGCCGAAGCCTTCGCAAATCTCACAGCCGGTTACCCGCTCCCACATTTTGGCGGTGTCGCTGGTCAGCGCCATGCCGCCCGATGAAGTCAGTTTCAGGCTGCTGAAATCCAGGTCCTGGAACTCTTCATTGTTGCAAAGCGCAACGAACAGTGTATTCAGGCCAAGGAATGCGGAGAATTTGTGGTTCTTCAACTCTTTCACAAAGCCCGGGATATCCCGCGGGTTTGGAATCAAGACGTTGTGAGCACCCGCCTCAAGCATGATGCCGCAGTTCAGGGTAAAGGAATAAATGTGATACAGCGGCAGGGGGGCAATCACCACTTCCTGCCCCTCAACCACCATGTCTTCCATCATCGGACGGGTCTGCAGCAGATTCGCAACCAGGTTGCCATGGGTCAGCATCGCGCCTTTCGCCACACCGGTAGTGCCACCGGTGTACTGGAGCACGGCAATGTCGTCCTGCTTGCACTCAACCGGAGTAAATTTCTCTCGGGCGCCGGCACTCAGAACGGCCGGCAGTTTGTGCGCCCGGGGCAGGTTGAAAGGCGGAACCATCTTTTTGACATGCTTGACCACCGCATTCATCAGGGTGCGCTTGATAGGCGAGTGCATGTCCGCAATTTCAGTCACAATGACATGCTCAATGCCGGTGTGCGGCAGCACTTTCTCGGCGTTCTCGGCCATGTTGGCCAGAACCACCAGGGCCTTGGCACCGGAATCATTGAACTGATGTTCCATTTCCCGCGTGGTGTAAAGCGGGTTGGTATTCACCACAATCAGGCCAGCTCGCATGGCACCAAATACAACCACCGGATACTGGCTGACGTTCGGCATCTGCACAGCAATACGGTCGCCAGGTTTCAGATCTGTCTTGTTCTGGAGCCAAGCCGCGAAGTTACGGCTCTGGGTGTCGAGGTCACGGTAAGTGAGCGTTGCGCCAACAGCACTGAATGCGGGACGGTCAGCAAATTTTTTGACCGACTGCTCGAACACATCCACCATGCTTTTGTACTTGTTCAGGTCCACCTCGCGGGGCACGCCGGCGGGGTATTTATCCTGATAGAACTGCTCAAAATCCATCACCATCTCCTGTTTGGCGCTTTTGATTGTAATGATTTACCAATGTCAAGTTGTTTAAAAAATCAACCCTACAAAAGTATCAGCCTCAAAAAAGTGGGGAGAGAATAGCAGTTTTGTAACCGATGAGGTAGTTTTCGAGACTCTGACCCGAACACCGACCAGAACACCTGTACTTTAATGCCAACAGCACGGAGCACGCGATGAGCGATACCCTTGATACTCTGGAGAATATCACCTACGACGAGCTGAATGAGGGCGACACAGCCACCTTCACGCGCAGCCTCACCGAGGATGAACTGGTGCTGTTTGCAGCGGTCTCCGGTGATGTAAACCCGGTACACCTGGACGCCGAATTTGCAGCCGGCTCCATGTTCAAAGAACGGATTGCCCATGGCATGTGGAGCGGCTCCCTGATCTCGGCGGCGTTGGCAACGGTTATGCCTGGCCCCGGTACCATCTACCTCGATCAGAGCCTGTCCTTCAAGCGCCCGGTGAAACTGGACGACACGCTCACCGTAAAGCTGAAAGTCCTTCGGAAAGAACCGAAAGGCCGGGTCGTGGTCGAGTGCGATGTACGCAACCAGAACGATCAGCAGGTGGTCACAGGAGAAGCGAAGGTGATTGCGCCATCGGAGAAAGTTTCTCTGCACAAGCCCCGGCTGCCCAAAATTACCATCGAAAACTGAGTTTCTTGCATCGGGCAGTTCTCACTGACTGCCCGATGAGCCGGTTCACCCGGGTAGGAAGTCAATCGGAAATCTGACCTTTCGTGCTTCAACACTGTCAGCCCCGAAATTGAACAGCCTCACCCGCATGGCAATCCGCTGCTCGAGTTTGGGATGTTCAAGCTCTGAGCTGACCACCTCACAGGCGGAGACGGAGCCATCGGGCTCGATGACCAGTTCGAGCAAAACCTTGCCTTCCAAAGTCGGGTCCTGCCGCAGTTCCCGCCGATACATGGAATAGAGCGCCGATTTCTGGGCATCGAAGACCTTCCGGATATTGCTCATTGCCCGTTCGCCAACCGATGGCTCGGCCTTTGCGGGTTTCGCAGCCACTTCCCGGGATTTTTCTTCGGGAGCCTCGACTGCTTTCACCTCATGCCCAGCCACAGCCACGGTGGTTTCAGGCGCCGGAGCGTCCTCAACACCACCACTTCCACTCAGGACTTGCTGGGGCTCCTCGGGAGAGTTTGTTGCGTCGACCACCTCCGACTGTGTGTTGACCGCAAACTCTCGGGCCTGGGTCGGTTCAGGCGACCGGAGTGAAGCAAGTTTGTCTTTCATGGCCAGCAGCCCGGATCGGGCCGCTTTTTCCCTGGCTTGCTCGGCGGTCTGTTTCTGCTCCGGCTCGGATATGGCCTTAGGTTTGGTTTCCGGATTCGGGGCAGGCTCAGGATCTGGCTCAGCCTTGGCCACCTCCGGTTTCGGCTGTATTGGTTTCTCTTTCACCACTTCCGGTTCTTGCTCGGGCTCGGGCTCACGTTCCGGTTGGACCGGCTCCGGCGGCATGACCGGTTTCGGCTTTTCCACCAGGCGCGCCAGCCGGGGCGGAACCTTCTCGGCCTCGCTGCGTTCAATTTCCGGCACTTCCAGCATCGGGACCAGGAACGCCGGCGGCAGAAACAGCGCCAACATCACCACCATAATAACTGCGAATCTTCGACGTTCGTCGAGGTCACTGCTCCATGGCAGCCCCGAACCCGCCAACGGGGAATGTGCGTTATCAGCCATTACGGACCTCCCCTTCCACGGCCAGACGCACCCGCCGATATTGTTCATCCACACAGGTCTGCATGACTTTGCGAAGCAGCCGATATTCGGTATTCCGCCCAGCCATAATGGTCACCTCAAGCCCCTCCTCCGGGATTTCGGACCAGCGATTACGGCGCCAGGAAAGCTCTTCCGAAAGGCCGGAAATATAGGTGTCACCGGTCTCGATACCCTCCAGTCTTGCCACTTCGCTGCCCTGAACCAGAATGGCATTGCCCGTTACCTGAACTGTCAGGCTCTCAACAGCCTCCTGTTGCGCCGTGGACTTGGGCAATGGCACATCTGCGGTGTTCTGCATCACTTTCACATCCGAGGAATTCACCATCAGGAAAAAAACCAGGATGGTGAAGATGTCCATAAGCGATACCAGGTTCAAACCACCGGGCTTGTGCATCCGGCCGTAATGCCGACGAATTCTTGTTGCCTTGCGGGACGTTTTCATGCCCCCTCCCCTGCTTCGGCACTGGCGTTTGCCGCAAGTTGTCTGCCTTCAGGCGCATCCATCAGCGAGACATCAGGAAACAGCTCCCCCTCCACCACGCTGGCCGCAACCACAGCCGGATACGAGCGAACGGTATCCATTGCCGTAACCAGTGTCTGGTAATCGATGTCCGGTCCTACCTCGAGCACCACGTCGGTTTTATCCGGCATCCGGTTCTTGATCTGGCGGAGAACCGCTCGGAGACCCTCGAAATTCTGCCCCTGCTGATCCACCGGAAGCACCCGGATCAGACCTCGACTACTGTCGGCGATCTCGATACCTTCCGGAATGAGGGTAACAACAAGCCGTAACTCCTCTGGCTCCGGCGTCTGCCCTGCTTCCATACCCGGAAAATTCAGCTCGATCATCCGGACCTGGCTGAACACCATGCCAAGCAACAAAACCGGAACCAACACAATCATGAGATTGAGAAAGGCGGTGATATCCAGTTCCGGCGATGTACTTAACCTGCGGTGACGGCGTCTCATGGCATATACTCAGGCAGCGGATGGCCGGGCGGCACTGCCCGCAACAGGGGTCGAACCAGAATCAGAGACCATGTTCAGCAACTTCACGCCGGCCATCTCGAAACTGTCCACAATCTCATTGGTCCGTGTTTGCAGTACTGCATGGAACATGAGCAGAGGGATAGCCGACATCAGACCGAAGGCTGTGGTATTCATGGCCACTGAAATACTCTCGGACAGCAAGCTGGCTTTCTGGGAAGGGTCTGCCGCCGCCACTGCGGTAAACGCCGCAATAAGACCAATAATAGTTCCCAGCAGGCCAAGCAGAGTGGCGATATTGGCCAGGGTCGCCAGGTATTGGGTGCGTTTCTCCAGGCGCGGCAGTACTTCCATCAAGCCTTCTTCCATGGCGTATTCAATATCCTCTCGCCGGCTGTTGCTAAGCAACCGGCCGATCCCGGCCCCCATGATCGAGGCAATCGCACTATCGGAATTAGTGGCCGCTTTCATGGCCCGCTGATAATCCCGCTTCCTGAGTAGCGGCAGAATGCCTTGCTCGAAGGCAATCCGGTTGCGCCGCCTCACCGCCGAGAGATAGAAGAACCGTTCCAGAGTAATGGCCAGCCCCAACGCCAGTACGATGGCAATGGGGTACATGAAAGGCCCGCCTTCCTGGAAAAAACGTACGATGGTGTCCAGCATGATTGTTCTCCTGTTATTACTGCGCAGTCACCGCCGAGCCCCCAAGGGGACTCAGGATCAGAGGGTTGAGGTTTTCGCGGAACAAACGGTGTCGCTCGAGGGCGACCGGATCGGCCGGGCGCACCAGTTCCGGCGCTTCATTATTCAGATCTGCCCTTGGTCTCCGTGGCAGGCTTGGCGCCTGCCAGGGCAATATGTAGAGTACCCGGGGCTCGTCTTCGCCAAGACTTGCAGACAGACCCTCAACACTGAGCCGGACCGTGTCATCCCCATCCGCCTGTACCGGGGTACTAACCAGTATCTGAAGGCCTGCAAACATCAGCACGGCAAAGACAGCTTTGGCGGTTTTTCGGATTTCAAACATTCATTCCAGCCTCCGTTCCAGATCCGCAATCCAGCCGGCCACTTGCTGGTCGTCTTCTTCCGTCAGCTCCCGGTAACGGCTGTAATGCACAAGGGCTGTTTCCAGATCCAGCAGATAGAGTTCAGCGATTACCGCCAAATTGAAATGCAGTTCCGCCACATCTGGTGAATAGGCGAGGCCTGTTTCCAACAACTTGGCCGCTTCTGCGAACTGGTGCTGGTCCTTGAGCACGAGCGCCAGGTTGTTCACGGTTACAGCGTTGGTCGGGTCCAACTCCACGGCTTTTTTCCAGGCCTTTACAGCCGTACCTTTCCGGCCCTCTTCGAAGGCCGTGCGACCTTCATTTTCAAACTTTGCGGCCAGTTCCGGATCTGTCTTGACCGACTCCTTCGGCTGTCGGATTTCCTGGCCGGCACAACCACCCAGCACCAAGAGCAAAAGGAGTACTGAGCGCAGTGCTGTTTTAGGAAACGGGTTAAACGCCATCTTTCGACCTCATGTTCCAACTGAGCCATTTGACGCTTCGCTCGTAACGGCCTGGATGCAGTTCCGCAAGAACGCCAAGGCTTCGCCCGATCCAGGCATCGTAGCCTTCCGTTGCAATCCGGCGGTGATTTTCGGTGTGTAGTTGAATCGCCTTTTCTTCGAAAGGGTAAGCCTCCTCTTCCAACAGCATCTGGTACTGCATGGCTTCAAGTTCATTCAGGTCCGAAGGGATGGTTGAGGCCATCAGGTCTTTGGCCAGGCCCCGGTAGAGCTCTGCCCTGCGGAACAAAGACTCAGATAGAACTCGCTCGCCACCGAGGGCTTCGGCATCGAGAAATCGCTGTCTGGCCGCTTCCAGGGCCTTCTGTTTGCGGTCCAATGATTGCTCCAGAGGCTGGCTCAGGCTGACACTGGTAAACACCGCTGCTGCCCGGGCGCCAAGCACCAGGGATGCACGGGATGACCACTCAAGTGTGTCTGCACTGTGCCAGGCACTGTCCAGCTCTGCCTGAACCAGGGCTTCCCGCCAGGAGTCCGGATCCTCACCCGTCTCTACCAGGCGATAACGGAATGACTGAAGCCGCTCGTGCTCAGATCCGTCGGCAGCTTTCGGACCCGTTGCAAGGTAATCCACGTAAAGGGCATTCCGTTCGGCAATATTTCCGGCCTCATTCAGCAATTCTGCGGCCCGCATCCGCAGGCCCCAGGGGTTGGCGCTATTGTCAGCGGCCTGAAGTAATTCTGATGCCGCCTGGCTCGGTTTATCGGACTGAATCCAGGCATGTACCAGCTTGTCACTGATACCCTCGGCCAGTTCGTGTTGCGGGTGGTCGGCACGAAACGCCTGCAGGTCCGCCACAGCGGCTTCCCAGTCTGATGCTTTCAACAAGGTATTGGCGGCGTCGTACCGTGCCCGAATGGCGATTTCCGAGCCGGGTAACACTGAATCAACCCGTCGGAAGTGACCTACAGCCTCTCTGAACCTGCCGCGAGAGACTGCCATCTCTCCCTGGCGAAAGACCGCCGTCGCCAGTTGCCGGCGAACGGCCGCGCGCTGGTCGTCGGTCACATCTTCTAGCTGATCGCCCTCCGCAAGATCCAGCGCCTGATTCCAGGCCCGCTCTGCCAACCCATACTCACCTTCCTTCTGGCGAATCCGGGCTGTCACCTGCCAGGCTGTATATTGCTCCGCCGGCGATGCCCCGGCTGCCGTGAGAACCTGCGACGCATAATCCAGTGCCCGCTCATGGTCGCCCACTGAAAGCCAGCGGGTGCCCAGATCCGCCATGAGACCGGAAATCCGACCATCATCGGCGAAACGCTCGTCAAAGCGATTGGCTTCGTTTGAGAGATCCTGCAGTTCGGGCCTGAATGCAGCAGTCGAGAGCTTTTGGTCGACACCATCTCTTAACAGGATGACTGCGGCCCAGGCAGCATCAGCCGCCTCGCTGTAACCGGGCGCTTCGTAGGCAGCCTTGCGAAAGTTCACGAGCGCCTTCGCAAACTGCCCTGCCTGAAGTCGAGCATCTCCAGCAAGGCGCTGGATCTCTCCACTCTGAGCTACCCTGGGCGACAGTCCTTCATAGTAGGATGCGGCATTTGCAAAGGCCTGACCAGAAGCTGCAACCTGCTCCTGCTCCGCCGCGCGTGCCCCCAGATCATAGTGATAGTCCGCCAGGCGCTTGCTGTAACTCCGCCATTTGTCTCGCTCGTCCCCATCCAGCTCAGCAAAGGCCGATTCCGCGCCATAAGTCTCGACGAATCGAGCCCGGGCAGCGCGAACCTGCTCGACGTCACCGGCTGCCTGCCAGACATCCACCACCTGCAACAGGAAGGCTGGAACCGAATTGTGATTTGGGGAATACTCAATGAAGGCCGTGTTGGCGGCGACACTGGCCCGGGTGTTGCCAAGGATGGCGTAATAGTCTGCAAGGCGGTCAAAAAGAAGGTGCTCCCAGGGACGCGGCCGTTCTCTATCCAGCCAGGAAATCAGGGTGTCCGGGCCACTGTTTCGTGCGGCCATCAATGCCAGGACACGGAAGGTATCGTCGATAGTATCAACGCTGGACTCACTGACCGACTCCAGGCTCTGTTCCTGCGGCAAAAACTCATCCAGAACCTCGACGAAGGTTGCGGCAGCCCTGTTCCAGGCAGACGGCCCCTGCTTGAACTGGCTCCAACCAAGCATGTATCTGGCCTTTGTGCTGAACTCTTCGCTGTCATCGGATGTAACCAGGTGCCGGTAGCCGTTTTCTGCCTCGGCGTACTGGCCAGCGGCAAAGGCGGATTCTGCCAATCGGAACCTTGCCTCCGGCACCAGAGGCGATTGAGGGTACAGCCCGATCAGCTGTTTCAGCCTCTGGATAGACGCACTCTGCTGCCCTGTCAGAGCATGGGCCTTGGCCATCTGGTAAAGCAGTTCATCCAGCCGGCCACTATAGGAGCCGCGCCCCAGAATCGACTCGTAACTGCTGATTGCCTCGCTGTAGACCCTTTCCTCTTCAGCCGGAGAGAACCCGATATCTTCACCTGAACGATCCCGGATATTGCTCAGACGGTTAAGGGCATCAATTCTCACCTCCGGTTCGTCGGATGTCCTGAACAGGCGGTGATAACGCCGGGCAACTTCCGAGGGCGAGATAGCCGGCATGGGCCGGCTTTCAAAGGTCAGGAAAACCGGACGCATATCCCCGATGGTCTCGCCGTCCCTGCCCAGCTCCACACGGAAGGATTCCTGAGCCATAGCCGGCGCAACCAGAAGCAGGGAGAGACAGAGGCTCTGGATCGGCCGGATCATGGCTTTGTTTCCTCCAGATTCTGGAGGGCAAGATATTCATACAGGTGAGCAATCTGTTGTTCAGTTTTGTCCAGTGCAAAGGCCATCTGCCGGTCCCTGGCCTCGACATAATCCAGAGCCAGGTCGTCCAGCGCCGTTTCAGATGCCTTGAGCAACTGATGAACAGACGAAGCAAGCGCTTCGTTGCGCTCTGTCAGCGCGGCGGCTGTGTGACGTAAACGTTCCAGGATTTCAGGTTGGCCCGATGCATTGCTCCTGACCTGACTTAACCGCACCTGAGCGTCCGAGAGAGTTTTCCGGAGGGCCTCGATACGGGCTTGCCCGCCGGGACCGTTGTTATCCGCGAGCCGCTGGAGCCGTGCACCGAGCTCTTCACCTTTAGCAATGAGATCAGCTGTGCGTTGCCTGGAGCCCTGATCGTGAATCCCGACCAGCTGTTCCGTCAGCGCTTCCTGAAATACCTCAAGGTCGTGCTCATAACGGTCCAGTCTCGCGGCCATCGAGCGAAGGGCTGCCACCCTCCCCGCAGCGTTCTGGGCATTCGTCTCTTCCAGGAATCCCAGGAGATAGGCCATCCTTGGCTGGGTCAGTGTGCGACTGTCTGCAAGAAACCAGTCGACCCCGGTTTCCCGGGCATCTTCCACCAGGGTTTTGTAGGCCCCTTGTTCGCGAATCTTCCCCGCCAGTTTGCGGAGAGTCACCCGCTCACTCTCAAAGGCAGCGTTGGCGGCCAGATAGGCTTCACCGGCCTGCCCGAGATAGCCGGAAAGGTCGTAGCCCCTGCCCATGCCAATCCAGGCGTCAGCGACACCAGGGTACGCCAGAGGATATTTCCGGGCCCGGTGCCAGCTCTGCATGGCGCCGCGATGATTGCCTTTTTCAGCCAGGGCGAGACCATGGAGATAAAGTGCCCTGGGGGTGTTAAAGCTATCGAGAGCGACCTTCTCAAGGAAGCTTATCGCCTTGTCAAACTCGCCATGCTGGTAAGCAAGGTAGCCCGCCCGGACCAGCAGATTATTCTTCAGGTGCTCGCTGCGACCGGAATTGTCGTCGCCCTCGGACATGGCTAACGCTACCCGCAGAGCAACCAGCGCCCTGGCCGGGTTGAGATCGGTTTTCGCGTAATCGCTGGCAAGATTGAGGTAACCCAGAGCCACCCAGTAGCCTTCTTTCATTCCGGCCAGGATTCGCCCGGCCTCATCGGTACGCCCCTCAGTTCTTGCCTTTTCCGCCGCTTCGAAGAGCGCTTGCTGTCGGCCATCACCAAGGTTGATGCCAACATCCCCGGCCTGTCGGAATTCCGTGAGGCCAGAACGAAGTTCGTCCGGCATTGACGGCGTAGCCGCTAAGGAAAACCCGCAGACAGTCAGAAGTACCGGAACCAGCAGGACCCGCAACACCATGACGCCCTACTCCCACTCCACGAAAGAAACCCGGGGTTCGTAATCGGGAGCCCGGGCTTCAAGGCTCAATTGCAGACGCAGAACGCCGGGGCGTTTTCTGAAACGGTGCGTGGATTCCCGACGCACAAAATCATCATCGGCAGAGCGAGCGGTAATGACCGTTTTCAACTCATGCTCGCCGTTTGCCAGATTCCCGGTGAACAACTGCTGTATTCCGCCCCGTTCAAGTGAAGCTCGCTCTCTGTCGGAATACAGGTGGGAGGCCACTGGCTGGCCATTCACGTACAGCTCGACGGAATCGAGATCGAGGGCATCCCGGCTTTGAAGTGTCAGAAAAACTGCCAGCCGGGTATTGGCTGGGTGCAGCACCTTTTGTTCGAGGGCAAACACGCGCTCGGAGTGACTGGCGACCTCGGCGCTCAGGCGTTCGAGCTCTTCATCAAGCCCGGCCGCTGGTATTGCTGGAGCGGTCAGCAATGCAAGAATAACGGATCCGATGGCCACTACCCTTCGATGTGCTATCCGGCGCCTTTGTGTTTGTTGTGTGCCGAACATAAGCCTCCTGCCTTTGCAGCCTCTGTAACTCATGAAAACTTCTGTAACAGATCGGCAGAAAGCGTAACACTTGGTAACCGCCAAGAACGGTATCCAGATCACCAAATGAAAAACGCGAGTTCGGCAGTTCGAAATTGAGAAGAGTGTCGAGTTATTTGACAGAGCTGGCAGGATATCGAAGCGCGAGCAAGATTACGGCGATAAGCTTTATTTTAAACGACTGTTTTAGCGGCTTTTAATTCAACTGGCCCTGTATTTGCACTTTGAAACTCGGCGGGAGTGCCTTAAGGTAACCCCGCTTGATATGCCGAGCTTTGCCGATGCCCTCAACCGCATCGGCTTTTTTTCGCCCTCACTGTATTCCAGGCATAAAAAACCCTCCACCTAGGAGGGTTTAAAGTCAATACTATGTCAATCTTCCTGTCAGGCGGCCTGCCTACGACGACGGGAAAAAGCCAAGCCTGCCAGACCAAGGCCGAGCAGGCCAATGGTAGCGGGCTCCGGAACCGGTTTTTCGGTAATTTCGCGGAAAAGTTTGTCCTTTATCGCTTGAGAAAAATCGTCCTCAAAATCGGCCGCAAACGTTGCAAATGCGTTGGGACCACCGATTACGTTATTCTTGAAGTAGTTCTCAAGAGAAAGGTTTTGAATCGCAATCGCATTGATGGTGGTTACGCCTGCCAACAACGCAGCATCCCGGGCAGCCGCAGGAGAAATGCCGGTGTTGTTCGTCCCATCGCCAGAGATGTCAATAACTTTGCGATCGCCCACATATTTGGCATTTGCCATATCGTTAAAACTAAACAGGCCTGCTGAATACTCGATAGCAGCTCCAACTCCCGTGGTGTTACCAAACGCTCGGTTCGTGCTGTTTATTGCACTTGCGAAAGCACTGGCACTGGCGGCACTGTCAATCAGAGTCCAGTCAACCAACTTTGCCTGTTGGTTGCTTGATGACCACTCCACATAGGTGACGGCAATACTACCGTACTTGCCGCTAGTAATAGCGCTCTGGATCGCTGCGTCATTAAAAGCGGCTATGTAACCCGCTTTTTGACCCGCATACTCGTTGCTATCCACACTGCCAGACACATCGACTGCAAGCACCAACTCCAGATCAACCTGGGTAGGAACTGCCTGCGCCACCCAGGGAAAGTAAGCTACCGAGGCCAATAACAGGACCCCGAAAATTTTCTTAAAAACGCTCATAATGATTCTCCATATCAAATTACGCTTTCTTGCGTTATTTTCGCCACTGACTCTGCGGCGTCGTTGCCTCGGAAGGCTCCAACCCGGGAAAAGCAATCCTTATTCCACATCCCATATGACTCTGTTTTTCCTCTTGAATCTCTTAGGACCCCGGAGCCAGAGTTCTAAAAATCCGGCTGCATTCGTAAAATATGTCGACACCATCATGTAAATTATTCGAGAACTTTTACGGAGTTTTTTCGCCCATTTGCCATTCTGGGGAAGCTGTAGTTAACTGAGACAGAACACCATCAAGCGCATAGGATTTGCCATGAAACTCCCAGAAAACCCGTTAAATTCCCTGCTGAAATTTGTTGGTAGCAAGCGCCTCACCACTTACAGTCTGACGGCACTGTGTTTATTACTCACATCAGCTGCGCTTGCCGGAGATGCGGAAAACGGAAAGGAGTTGAAAGCCATAACCGAAAAGCTCAACGCGGTGCCTGTTTATTTCCTTAAGCAGACGACCGGGGAGATCTATACCATTGATCCCGGAGTAGACGAAGCCTCTGTTGTGCCAGTCTTTTTTTACGCTGGCTCCGCCGAATCACTACAGGATGACCTGCTGACGAAAAAACCACCGGTTAAAACAACGGTTGTTCAGGAGGGTCTTGGTGAGATTTATTCGAGTATGAGAAATAGAGAGAAATCCGAGCTAAAACACGCTCTGATCGCAGATCCAGCCCAAGTTGATGCCGCTCGCAGAATCACGAATAACAATAGTTTTAATGAAACGCCAGTTTTCGCGGTTCGTATGAAGGATGGGAGTGGATTTTTGACTATGAAAAACGCCGACGGAACCCACTCGCTTCCGTTCTTCGTCGAGTCTCAACGGGCGTTCGCCGCGCTCAATCTGATGGTCAACCAAAACAACGATTTTGAAGGTAAGTTAGCTGTCTCAGCAATTCCATTGAGGACAGCAGTTGGCGATATGATTGATGGTCGCCTGGAAACTAAGAACGTACTTTTTATTCCGCCTCAGTAACGGGAGCCCCCTGAGGCTCCCTCTTGTCACTTGCTCAGTTGCTTCATGGCCGATTCGAGGCCTTCAACCGTTAGCGGGTACATGTGGTCGTTAACGAGTTGCTTCGTCATTCCCAACGATCCCCCATTGCCCCAGTAACTCTCCGGGAGCGGATTGATCCACACAACCTTCCGGAAATGTTCGGTGATGCGCTGGAACCAGGTGGCGCCCGCTTCCTCATTCCAATGCTCGATCGAGCCACCGGGGTGGGAGATCTCGTAGGGAGCCATCGTTGCGTCACCCACAAAGATCACTTTGTAGTCGGGCGTGTACTTGTGAAGGATGTCCCAGGTGCTGGTGGTTTCGTTCATGCGGCGGACATTGTTCTTCCAGACACTCTCATAGATGAAATTGTGGAAGTAAAAATATTCCATATGCTTGAACTCTAGCCGGGCAGCAGAAAACAGTTCCTCGCACACTCGGACGTGGGGGTCCATGGAACCGCCGACATCAAAGAAGATCAGCACCTTCACCGCATTGTGTCGTTCGGGCACCATTTTCAGGTCCAGATAGCCGGCATTGCGAGCTGTCGAACGGATGGTGTCATCCATATCCAGCTGGTCCGCCGCGCCCTGGCGGGCGAACTTCCGCAGTCGGCGCAGCGCCACCTTGATGTTGCGGATGCCCAGGGTCACGCTGTCGTCGAGATCCTTGAATTCGCGCTTTTCCCAGACTTTCACGGCCCTGCCGTGACGACCATTCTTCTGGCCGATCCGGAACCCCTCCGGGTTGTAACCGTTAGCTCCAAAGGGTGAAGTACCGCCGGTACCGATCCATTTGTTCCCGCCAGCGTGACGCTCCTGCTGCTCCTCCATCCGCTTTTTGAAGGTCTCAATCAGCTCCTCCAGGCCTCCGAGAGAATCGATCTTTGCCTTCTCTTCCTCAGACAGGTGCTTCTCGAACTCGGCCCGCAACCAGTCGTCCGGAATCAGGGCTTCAAGCAGGTCGTCGAGATTCTCGATTCCTTCAAAGTAAGCCTGGAACGCGCGGTCAAACTTGTCGAAGTGGCGCTCGTCCTTGACGAGGCAAAGACGGGACAGGTAATAGAACTCCTCCATATCCGCAAAGGCAAGCCGCTTCTGCAAGGCTTCCAGGAGATCCAGAAACTCTCTCAGGCTGGCTGGCACCCTCGCGCGCCGGACTTCAAGAAAAAAATCAATCAACATAGAACGTGACTCTTGCCAATGAGCTTGCCGAGAATCAGCTGCGACGACGGGCCATGAAAGCGAGCTTCTGCAGCAGGTGCACATCCTGCTCGTTCTTCACCAGGGCCCCGTAAAGCGGTGGCAGCGCCGAGCTGGTATCCTTCTCCTGCAACATTTTCGCAGACAGCTCATCCGCCATCAGCAGTTTCAGCCAGTCAATCAGCTCCGAGGTAGACGGTTTCTTCTTCAGGCCCGGCACCTTACGCACATCAAAGAAAACTTCCAGGGCATCGCGAACGATTTCCTGCTGCAAGCCCGGGAAATGTACGTCCACGATATTCTGCATGGTGTCGTGGTCCGGGAAGCTGATGTAGTGGAAGAAACACCGGCGCAGGAAGGCATCTGGCAATTCCTTCTCGTTGTTACTGGTGATCACCACGATCGGGCGTTTTTTCGCCTTCACCGACTGTTGGGTCTCGTAGACGAAGAACTCCATCCGGTCGAGTTCCAGCAACAGGTCGTTGGGGAATTCGATATCCGCCTTGTCGATCTCGTCGATCAGCAGCACCACCTGCTCGTCCGCCTCGAAGGCCTCCCAGAGCTTGCCCTTGACGATGTAGTTGCTGATGTCCTTGACTTTTTCATCGCCCAGCTGGGAGTCCCGCAGACGGGAAACTGCATCGTATTCGTAGAGACCCTGCTGAGCCTTGGTGGTGGACTTGATGTGCCAGGGAATAAGCCTCATGCCCAGGCCGGCGGCCATTTCCTCCGCCAGCAGGGTTTTCCCGGTGCCCGGCTCGCCTTTGATCAACAGCGGGCGCTGAAGCGCAATTGCTGCGTTGACGGCCATTTGCAGGTCATCGGTGGCTACGTATTTCTCGGTACCGGTAAACTTCATGCTCTGGTTCCTGTTGGTTACTTTTTCTGGTCTTTCTGATCGGGCTTTTTCTTCGGATCGTCTTCGGGCAATCCGGACTCATCCTGATCATAATCGGGTAAATCGTCGAACTCGGACAAATCGAAATCCTCAAGCCCGAACTCTTCCTCGTCATCTTCTTCCGGCTCGTCAGCGTCGGATGGATCGGCGACATCCTCCAACTCAGGGATATCCTCATCCGTCTCTGCATGCTCTTCTTCCACCGGCGTATCGGCCACTGGAATGTCCTCTTCCAGGTCATCGGCCGATTCCATTTCGGATTCAGAAAGCGCTTCATCTTCCGCTTTCAGAGTGGCCTCATGCTCATCAATCACGGCTTCCAGCTCGGACATATCATCTTCTGGCGCCTCCTCGGTGACCTCCGGAATCTCCTCGATTTCGGCATCCTCTTCCTGCTGAGGGCTTTCTTCCGGCTCAAGGCTTTCTGCTGGCTGAGGGCTTTCTTCTGGCTGATGGCTCTCCTCTTGCTGAAGATTGTCGTCCGCATCGCCGCTCGCCTCTGGCTCCGGTTGAGGCTCCTCCTGCAGATCCTCAAGCGTTTCTCGTTCTGCGGCGGCCTCTGCCTGCTCCTGCTGGCGTTGCTTCCGCTGGCGAAGTGCAAACCACACCAGGCCGCCGATCAGAACCACACCACCGCCAGCTGTAGCGACCATCCACAAGGGTACTGCAAAGGCGGTTTCGGTTTCTTCCGACTGCTCAGGCGCCGGCTCAGGCTCCTGTGTCGGCGGCGTCACCGGCTCCTCTGCCTGGCTTACATCGATGGGCGATGATATCGCAGGTTCAGGCTCGGATTGCTCCGGCTCGGATACGGGCGGCTCCGGCTCAGATTGCTCGGAGGCGGGCTCCGATTCAATTACCTCGGGCTCCACCTGTTCAAATGGCTGATCGGCAGGTTCCGTCCCTTCAGGTACCGTGAACCCGACAGTCGCACTGAACTTGCGGCTGAAGGTCTGGCCGTCGGCAACGACATCAAAAGTGTAGAGGCCAGCGGCCGGCAATCGACTCACCGTATCCCGATAGGTGCCATCTTCTGGCGGCTGTTCACCAGACAATACTTTGGTTCCGCTCCGGCCATCTTCCGAGGTGATACTGAGGCTGACCTCAATCACACCCAGAAAATCAGGATTGGTGATTTTCTCCCCTTCCTCGAAAAAACCAACCCGGATGTTCAGCGGGTCCTCTGCGGTAAACGACGGTGGTAGTGGATTAACCACCATCCTGAGATCGCTGACCACCGTTACCCGGCTGCCCTCGCCCAGCTCGCCATTGATACGCCATTGCCCGGCCAACGGCTCATTGACCGTGATCAGGTCATAGCCCGCTTCCCTGGCCCAGCGGACATTATCGGGAAATTCAGAAAGATTGACGGTCTGCTCATCCGGGCGCACCAGGGCAAGCTCCCGTGTTGCGGAGGTCTCGGACTCGCCCCAGAAAATCAGGGCGGTAAATTCACTGACGCCCTCGTCTACAGTGAAACCGTTGCCCTCAATCGGAATCTGCTCCTGGGGTACCGCGGTGTTCAGGGCCTGGAGAAACGCCAGGTTCAGTGCATCCGCCGTATCGGCCACCTGGAAACGGCCACCGGATTCCGTCGCCAACGCCTTCAGAAAGTCAGTATCGGCAGCCTCTGACAGGGCTACAGGGTGAAACGTGGCGCCCCGCTCGATGAGATCCGCCACAATCCTGTCCAGAATCCGTTTTTCTTCTGCCGTATTGGCGGCGGCATCGTCGGAGATATCGACCTTGCCATCAGTTAGCAGGATAAAGTGGGTCTGCCCCAGATCGCCATCCGTGAAATAGTCATCGCTTGCCGTCTCAATAGCCGCGCCAAGGTTGGTTCTGAGGGCAACGGAATTGATCTGCGCGGAACGCTGGATGGCCATATCCCGCCAGGTATCGGTCACCTCCTGGTGCGGCACCAGCATGTTGACGTACTGTCCGAACGTCCAGACACCGGCACTGGCTCCCTCTGGCAATAGCCGGGCGAGCAAACGAACGGCAGGTTGACGCAGATTCTCCGGATCGGTCTCTTTCATGGAACCCGAGATATCGACAATGATCCGCACGTCCGACTGTTCTGGCAGTTTAACGTCGTCGCTCTCCTGGGCGCCAAGCCCGCCAGACAAGCTGAGCGCGAGAAAAGCCGCGAACAGGCCCAACCATCTCGATGTCATCTCTCTCAAGGCATCCATCCTTTTATTGTTTTCCCGATTTACTTGCTAACCAGGCGGTAACGAACCAGATCCAGTACCCAGACCAGCAACATTACCAATCCAGCCAGACCGAGATTGAACAGCGCCCGGCCTGAAGCGTCGGCGTCGCCGAGAATCATTTCGTAACCGCCAAACAGCCAGGCCGGAATCCACCAGCCGGCCAGTTCCGGCGACTCCACCGGGGTAAGCAGCAAGGCCACCAGGGCTGCAAGAATCAGGGTACGAACCCCGTAAAACGGAAGGAAACGCACAAGGCTCTTCATCATGTAAAAGAATACGACAAAGGCGATGGCGTAGGCGGCCCAGAATATCCCGTAGGCCAGTTGTGCATCAGTATCAATCATCACAGGATCCAGTGAATGATGTGTTCTTCCCAGTCTTCTTCCGGCACGCGGTCCTCTGAGATGACCTTGTGGCGAATCGAAACACCTGCCTCGTGTACGGAGCCCGGATCCCCGCTTCGCAGAGGATGCCAGTCGGCCAGCGGCCGGTCTTCAGCCAACGTTCGGTAGGCGCAGGTATATGGCAACCAATGGTAGTCGCTGACGGTATCCGGTGTCAGCACTGTGCAGCCCGGCACTTTCTTTAGCCGTTCTTCATAAACGGTGCACTGGCAGGTTTCCTCGTCCATATAACGGCAGACAAGGTCGGTGTGGTAAACCTCACCGGTGTCTTCGTCTTCCAGTTTGTTGAGGCAACACTTGCCGCAACCGTCGCAGAGAGATTCCCACTCCTGCGCCGTCATCTCATTCAGGCGTTTACGCTGCCAGAACGGCACCTGGGCAATCATGGATTGCGCTGCTCCAGCTTACGCTTGAAGTCCACCACATAGTTTTCCTGCTCTTCCGGCATCTGCAGAAAAAAGTCCTTCTCGTCGATCGCTTCCAGAACCTGCTTTCCAGTGGTTCGTGCCAGCTTACGGTCGGGTGTCAGCACGAGGTCCATGGAGTGGACCGGCTGCCCGAAGATACCCCGGAGGCTCTCGGGAAGATCCTCCCAGTTCTGGCCTCGGCGAACGAAAAGGTAGGTGTCGTTCTTCTTGCTGCTGCGGAAAACGGAAACGAACTCTCGCTCTTTCATGACTTCAGCAATTCCTCGATATCAGCGCGAACCGGCGCGAGAACTTGCGCCCGCCAGCCCTGGAAAAATTCATGTTTCGCCAGATCGGGATGCTGCACAACCTTCTCAAGACGCTTCCTGGGCGCCAGCAATTCCATCGGAATATCAGCATCTTCTGAAGCTTTCCTGAAAAGACGCTTTAACTTTTTGAAGAAGCCCTGCTGATCCCGTGATAATGGTGGCGCGATCCTCTCAAGGGAGGAATTATCCGCGGTCGCCCCCCGGCTAACAAGCTCAAGGATGGTTTCACCGTATCGGCGGACAGCGCCGGAAGGGACACCCTGAATGTTGGAAAGCTCCTTGAGTGAACCGGGCAGCCTTTCCGCAATGGCAATCAATAGAGGGTCAGCCAGCACCCTGTTCCTCGGCCGGTCCCGCCGCTGACATTCCAGTTCGCGCCAACGAACCAGTTCTCTGAGCACCCCCTGCTGCTGGGCAGAAAGCGTCCAGCCTCCGCGCAGCTTCAGGTAATGGTTGTCCGGATCTTCCTGCCCTGCCAGCTCATCGGCAAAACGAGCCGACTCCTCCACGAGGGCCGCCTCCAGCCCGCGATCACGCAATAATTGGCTAACCCACTGGTACATCGGCTCCAGAAAACGGATATCGTCGATCGCATAGCGTTGCTGGTCGTCGCTCAATGGTCTTGCCAGCCAGTCGGAGCGGGTGGCGGACTTGTCCAGCGTCTCGCCAAAAAGAGTTTCCACCAGCCTGGCGTAACCGAGGGAAAACCCGGCTCCGGCCATTGCAGCACCAATTTGAAGGTCTATCACACCGGCAGGCTCAATGTTGAGCCACTGGCGGAACAATTCCAGGTCTTCGCTCATGGCGTACAGGAGCTTAGGGGTGCCCGGATCTGCCAGTATTTCCCGGAAACGTCGGGATTTCTCCGCAACGGAAGGGTCCACCAGGCAGAACTCACCACCAAGTCCCAGCTGAACGAGGCCCGGAATCGGGTAGAAGGTGTTTACCCTCTCGAATTCAGTGTCCAGAGCCAGAGGTTTGCCAGGTGATCGTTCTAGCCATTGGTCCAGCGCTTCCGGCTCCCGGACCCAATGAATGCTGGCCGGGGCCGGGGGAACGTCAACAGCCATCGAGGCGTGAGCAGAAATATCCATAAACGTGCCTGGTAGGATTATTCGTTCTGGTTCAATCGGAGAGCGGCTTGCGGCCACGGAATGCGTGCGTCAGGGTAAATCCGTCAACATAGCCCAGCTCGCCACCCACCGGAATGCCATGGGCCAGCCGGGTAATCAAGATCCCCCGGCCATCAAGACGATCCGCTATGTAATGGGCGGTAGCCTCGCCTTCCACGGTCGGGTTGGTCGCCAGGATCAGTTCCGTAACACCTTCGTCGCGGATCCTTTTCAGCAGGCGTTCGATGCCGATTTCTTCAGGCCCCACGCCATCGATGGGCGATAGGTGTCCCATCAGGACGAAGTAACTTCCCCGGTAATCGCCCGCCTGCTCAATGGCCAGCAAATCCGAGGGACTTTCCACCACACAAAGGGTCCCGGTGCGTCGCTGAGGATTTTCACAGATGCCGCAGATTTCGGTGTCCGCAAAGTTCTGACAGCTTTCGCAGCGACGTACACCGGTCATGGCCTGGCTCAATGCCTCGGAAAGCCGGGTACCGCCCGAGCGGCCACGCTCGAGCAAATGGAAAGCCATGCGCTGGGCAGTTTTCTGACCAACACCGGGCAGGCAACGAAGGGATTCTACAAGCTCATCAACCAGCGGGCTGAACGCCATGAAAGGTCCTCAAACGACGGCAGGGTAAAATTCAGAACGGCATTTTGAAGCCGGGTGGCAGGCCCATGCCCGACATCATACCGGACATCTTCTCCTTCTGGTTTTCCTCAACGCGGCGAACGGCATCGTTCACTGCAGCGGCGAGAAGGTCTTCCAGGATGTCCTTCTCCTCAGACATCAGCGATGAGTCGATGTCCACTTTACGAACGTCGTGGCGGCCATTCATGGTAACCTTGACCAGACCGGCACCGGCTTCGCCAGTCACCTCTGCCTTGGCAATTTCCTCTTGGGCCTTCTGCATCTCTTCCTGCATTTTCTGGGCTTTCTTCATCATATCGCCCATATTGTTCATCATAACTTATCTCCTGCTTGTCTCGGCCGGTCGGATACTCTCTTCGACTACCCGCGCCTCGAATCGTTCAACAATAGACTTTACGACCGGATCCTGGCGAATGGACGCCTCCGCCGCTTCCTGGCGGGCCTTCCGCTGGCGTTCCTCATAAGCCGCAGGCGTATGGGGGCCGGGATTACCGTGCTCAGTACGTAACTGAATGGAGTCGCCAAAGCGGTTTCTCAAGGCAGCGAGAATCTTTTCCTCGTGCCGGCTGTTCAGCAGCCGGGCGTGGCCCTCGTCGATTGTCAGGGTAATCACATCCCCATCCCGCGACATGGCGCCGTGACTGGCGAGATTACCGGGCATACCAACAATGCCCAGACTCCGGAAATCCCGGTGCCAGACAAATTCGCCCTCCGGCACAGGCTCTTGCTCAACTGCTGATTCTACCGCTGGTTCAGGCGCTGGCTCCGGCTCCACGAACGCGGGCTCCGGAGCCGGCGCAGGCTGATCAACCGGCTCGTCGGCGACGTCAGGTGGCGGCTCTTCCGTCACCGGCGCGTCATCGCTTAGAGGGTAGTTTTCTTCATATTCTCCAACTGCCTCGGCCTGGGCATCAAGACTGGCCAGCCAGGATGCATCCTCCTGCGCAACAGGCGGGGCGGCCGGCATTTCGGGCTCGGGCTCATGTGTGGGTTCCGGTTCCGGCTCTGGCTGTGCGGGAGCTTGGCTGGCCTCTCGAACCGGCTCCTCAGCTACTTCCGTCTCCGGCTCAGACTGTGGCTGCTGCGTTTCAGGCTGTTCTGATTCTGATTGTGGTCTCGGCGCCGGGTCGGGCTCATCCCGTGGCTCGGAGGCGACAGACTGACCACCAGAACTTATAGCGGGCGGCTCTCGCCGATCAGCACCAGGCCTGAAGGCAAGCATGCGGAGCAGGGTCATTTCGAAACCCATACGTGCATCCGGCGTAATGGTCAGGTCTTTCCGGCCGATCAGTGCAGACTGGTAGAAAAGCTGGGCGTCCTCGGCACTGAGCTTGCGAGCCAGGGCCTGGACTTGCTCGGCATCACCCAGCGCGTTATCGGCACTGCCCGGAACCACCTGCTCCATGGTGACCCGGTGGAAGAGCGACAGCAGATCGGCAAGAATCACACTGTAATCCGGCGCAAAATCGGAAATCCGGCTGATTTCCGACAGCAATGCCGGGCCGTCCTCCTCAACGAGTGCATCAACGATGCGCTCAATATCCCGCTGATCAATGGTGCCCAGCATGTTGCTGACATCACTGGCCGACAGCTTCTGGTTACCGAAAGCGATTGCCTGGTCGGTCAAGCTCAGGGCATCACGCATACTGCCATCGGCAGCCCGGGCCAGCAGCCACAGGGCCGGCTCCTCAAATGGAATATCCTCGGCACCCAGTACATGGCGGAGGTGGCCAGCGATATGCTCCGGCGTCATTCGCTTGAGGTTGAATTGCAGGCACCGGGACAACACCGTAACCGGCAGCTTCTGGGGATCCGTCGTCGCCAGCAGGAACTTGACGTGTTCCGGTGGCTCTTCAAGCGTCTTCAGGAAGGCATTGAAGGACTGATTCGTCAGCATGTGCACCTCGTCAATGAGGTACACCTTGTAGCGACCGCGAGTAGGTGCGTACTGGACGTTATCGGTCAGTTCCCGCATATCATCCACGCCGGTGCGAGACGCCGCGTCAATCTCGATCAGATCCACAAACCGGCCTTCCTGGATTTCGTGGCAACTGGAGCATTCACCGCAGGGATTGGGCGTGACGCCGGTTTCGCAGTTCAGGCAGCGGGCGAGAAGCCGACCAATGGTGGTCTTGCCTACCCCACGGGTACCCGTGAACAGATAGGCGTGATGAAGACGCTGGCTTTCCAGGGCGTGGATCAACGCCTGGAGCACGTGTTCCTGGCCCACCATATCCTCGAAGGTGCGTGGGCGCCATTTACGGGCAAGTACCTGGTAGCTCATGTTTCGCCAACTGCAGTGAAAAACGGGTTTAACCTTAGCACGGACGAGGTTTCAGAAGAAGCAAACTCGGTCTCGGAAACGGGCACGCCAGGTCCGGACATAAGTTCATGGCAATCAAGGATAATCAGAAAGATAAAAACGAGAGGGGGAGAGAAAACTGGGGGTGACTCCACCAGCGACACCCCGGCACACAATTCCACCGCTGCGGCTGCTCCCTTCCGGGCCTGACCGGGTTCACGGTTTCATGTTGCGGGGGCACCAATGGAGCCACCATAACGGCGTTTCAGAACAATTCCCTGAAAGCGGCGCGCATATTAGCAAAAGGGTTTGCACACTACAATGACAAATCGGCGCGCCCTCCCGTATCGGCATTAGAGGGGCAAGGGCACCTCGTCCTGACGGAACCAGCAAGCCAGACTGTAACGAGTGCGGTTTGCAGGTAACACCTCGTGCGGTATTTCCTCGCTCATGAACAAAGCCATGCGCGCGGCCTCGGGCAATAGGGTTCCGCAAACTTCCTGATCGTTGTCGCGATTGAAAACCTGGAGAGCTCCGCCATCGGCTGCTTGCCAATCTTCGTTGAGATACAACACCAGACTGACAACGCGAGACGCCCTGCCCCGGAAGCTGTCCAGGTGCCGCTTATAGAAATCACCAGGGTGATAGGTCGCGTAATGGGTTTCAAATCGCTTCAACCCGAGAAACAGCCTCTGGTTCAACCCCTGGCGAATCGTCTCGAAAAATTCAAACAACGCAGCCTGGGGTGCTGTGACACCTTGCAACCATGCAATCTTGTCGCGTCGAACCGAGCGGTCACGCACCAGATCATTGCCACGGCCAATACCGGCTTTTTTCATGGCATCAGTACGATCAAGAATCTGCACTTCCTGCTTCAGCGCCGCCAACAGGTTTTCTCCCAGCCGTGAGCGGACATCGAGCGACATCCAACCATGCTCACTCAGTCCCGAAGCCAGTTCGTCCAGCCACTCCTCGGACAACAGCTCACGTTGATCCGGCGCAAGGTCGGTTGACTGAACATCACTGCCTGCCACCGCATCGTAGGCGCTACTCAAGGGGGTGTTCACGGGATCGTTGATTGGGACTATTACCGGCGTTTCCATCGTCGGGCCTCGTGCTTAATTTGAGCGTATTTTAGGCGCAATTCTCGCCGGAGCGGCAGTTTTAATTTACTCTCTGTGTAGGCAAATACACTTAACCGGTTTCACTCAGCAGATTCCCATTAGCAGATAATCATGTCAGAAAGCAGTAACAGGCCACCGCTCTCACTATCGCCGGGCCAGTGGTCCTTCACGCGCTGGAAAACGATCGGGCAACTGGAAGCCCTCGAGGTACATCACCCTCTGTTTCAGGCAACCCTGTTTCTCCAGGGAGCCCACCTGGCAAGCTTCAAGCCACAGGATGAGTCCGATTGGCTGTGGATGAGCCCATCCGCACGCTACGAACCTGGTCGCGCCATCCGGGGCGGCATTCCGGTCTGCTGGCCCTGGTTCGGGGATCCTGCCCGCAATGCGCCTGAAGTCCGAAAGCGGATCCATACCGACAAAGCCCACGGCTTTGCCAGAACCGCACTCTGGAAACTGGAGGATGTCCGGGAGAACGCGCACGAAGTGGAAATCAGTCTGTCTCTGGATGCCAACGAGGACTTCAGTGATGTCTGGGTCGGCCACGCACTTGCGCTGCTTACGCTCAGCTTTTCTATTCGGGGTTGCCAACTGGCTCTGACCACGACGAATCTGGGGAAAGACCCTCTCGCGTTTACCCAGGCACTCCATACTTATCTGCCAACGAGTGACATAAGCCGCACACGAGTACTGGGCCTCGGAAACAGCCAGTACATCGACACCCTGGATAACTGGGAATACCGTAACCAGGAAGGCCCAGTGTATTTTGACGGCGAGACGGACCGGATCTATGAGAGCGGCGAGCCCCTGACCATCGTCACGCCCCGAACCGGCCGCAAACTGACCTCGGTGGGTAGCGATTCGACCGTCGTATGGAACCCGGGGCCGGCGAAAGCGGCAACACTGTCGGACTTTCCGGATACGGCCTGGCAGTCCATGCTGTGCGTCGAAACCGCCAATGCCGCCAGCGACTATCGGGTGCTAAATGAAGGACAAAGCCACACATTAGGCGTATTCATCGGAAGGAAATCATGAGCCTGGCATCATTTCTGAAAACCCGACTGGTTCCCGCGGAGCTGGACGAACATATCAACCGCATCCGCAAACCCATCGGCAGCCTGGGCTACGATCCCTGGGGCTATAACAACGAAGCCATCAAATACGGGCTTTCGATTACCAAACAGATCTACGAAAAATACTTTCGGGTGCAGGCGCACGGCGTCGAGAACATTCCCGCCGAGGGTCCGGTGCTGATTATTGCCAATCACAGCGGGCAATTACCCATTGATGGCTTGCTGATCGGTTACGCTCTCGCCTCCCGGGAAAAAGATGCCCGCATTCCAAGAGCAATGATTGAGCGCTTCTTCCCGACTGTGCCCTGGCTGGGAAACCTGCTGAATGAAGTAGGCGCAGTTCTTGGAGACCCGGTCAACTGCGCCAAGATGCTCGCCAACGATGAAGCGGTCATCGTGTTCCCGGAGGGCGTGCGCGGCTCCGGAAAACTTTACCAGGACCGCTACCAGCTCAAGCGTTTCGGCAACGGCTTCATGCACCTCGCCATGAAATACAAAGCCCCAATCGTGCCCGTGGGTGTGGTTGGTTGTGAGGAAACCATCCCGGCCATCGCCAACATCAAGCCCCTGGCAAAGGCTCTGGGCATCCCTTACGCCCCGGTCGCCATGCCCGTGGTGCTACCGGCAAAGGTACACCTGAATTTCGGGGCCCCGATGTACTTTGACGATCTGGAAATCCCTGAAGAACAGGTCACCGAGCGCGTGGAGAAGGTGAAAGCGGAAATCAGCCGGCTGATCGACAAGGGACTGAGCGAAAGGAAAAGGCTTTTCTGATGACCGAACAACGCAGACCGCACATTCTGATTACCGGTGCCGCCGGCGCCCTTGCCCAACAGGTTATTGAGCAACTCCGCGACACCTGCGACCTGGTCGCCGTGGATTTTCGGGAACAGATCTACCTGGGCGACGACATTCCCAGTTACTGTATCGATTTCAACAAAAGGGTTTTCGAGGATCTGTTCCGGCGCTACCAGTTTGATGGCGTGATCCACATGGGCCGGATCATGTCCAGCCAGCTCACCCGTATGCGCCGCTACAACGCCAACGTGCTGGGCACCCAGAAACTCCTGGACCTGAGCCACAAGTACGGCATCAAACGGGTGGTGGTGCTCTCAACCTTCCACGTATACGGCGCCGTGGCCTACAACCCGGCACTCATTGATGAATCTGCCCCGTTGAAAAGTGCGGGGCTCAGTGCCGATCTGATCGACTCGGTTGAGCTGGAAAACCTCGCCAACATCTACCTGTGGCGCTACCCGGAACTGAACATCACCATCCTGCGGCCCTGTAACATCGTGGGCCCGGGCGTGCGCAATACCATTAGCACGCTGCTGGCCAGTGAGCGGGCACCAGTGCTGGCGGGCTTTTCCCCCATGATGCAGTTCATCCATATTGATGATATGGCCGATGCCATTGTACTGGCGTATAAAAAACCGACACGAGGTGTGTACAACGTCGCACCACAGGACTGGGTAGCGTACCAGCACGCGTTGAAGCTCTGCGGCTGCAAACGGATTCCTGTGCCCTCAATTCCGCCGATGGTTCCGAAGATGATACTCGGCACGCTGAAGCTCAAGAGTTTTCCGTCCTACCTGATGGCATTCTTCAAGTATCCGGTGGTAATAGACGGGCGGGCGTTTGTGAAGGAGTTCGGGTTTGAGCCCAAGCGGCCGCTGAAGGAGATTTTCCGGTTTTATCGGGAGAATAAGAGGCCAGTTTAGGTAAACGCTGGCTACATAAGTTACGCTCATTGCTAAACAGAGCTATTCTTGGAAAAGGACTTCTTAACGGGGCACTCTGGCATGTTCAGCAACATGGACGTACTCAGCTATTCACTGGCGTCGATTACGTTCGGGCTCTTGGCGGTACTGGTTGCAACGAGATATCTCCGGCGCGGCGTCGATCGGGCGCTGGCACTTGCGGCCACAGTCACTGCAATCTGGGCAGGGTCACTCGTCAGCCAAAGCCTTTGGGGCTACCCCGGCTTCAATATCCGCTACCTTATCGAATTGGTCCGTGACGCAGCGTGGATTTACCTGCTGTTTGCACTTCTGAAAGACGGTCTAGGAGAAAAAAAGCTCACAGGCAAAGTGAAACAGGTGCTGGGGGCAAGCGCCGCGACCCTGCTCGTTGTTCTTCTGGGGATAGGCCTTGCGGAACATTTTGCCGAGGTAAGCGTAGCTACCGGCAAAGTCAAACTCCTGGGCCAAATCGGACTCACGCTTCTTGGGCTGTCACTGGTTGAGCAAATCTGGCGCAACTCTCCCAGTTTCGGCCGATCGAGCATCAAGTATATTTGCATTGGCGTTGCCACCATCTTTGCCTTTGACTTTTTCATGTATGCCGACGCCCTGCTTTTTGGTCATGTTGCCGATTCATTCTGGAACGCCCGCGGGTTTGTGAACGCCCTACTCACACCCCTGTTCGCCGTCAACGTCATCAACACCCGAAAGCAACCGGTGGACTTCCAACTGTCCCGGTCAGCGGTGTTTCACGCCGGCACACTCGTCTTCGCCGGCGGCTATCTCCTGTTCCTGGCTCTCGGCGGCTATTATGTCCGAGTGGTTGGAGGCGATTGGGGCGATGCCCTCCAGGTTCTGTTTTTTACAATCTCACTGGTGTTCCTAGTTACACTTCTGCTTTCCCGGCGGATACGTTCCAAGCTGATGGTCCTGATCAGCCAGAATTTCTTTGACTACAAATACGATTACCGGGAAGAGTGGCTAAAAATGACTCGGGAACTGGCGGACCTCAGTGACGATCCTCCCTTACCGGAAAGGGTGATCCGCATGCTCGCGGGGCTGGTTGAAAGCAACGCCGGCGCAATCTGGTTGATTGGCGAACAGGACGCGTACATCCTCAAGGCAGCCGTCAACCTTTCAACACCCAGATACACGATGATCGATAGCGACTCCGAACTGGTGCGCTTTTTCCAGGATCGCGAGTGGATTGTAGATCTACACGAATACAAGGCGGACCCTGTTAGTTACAACCTGCTGGAAATTCCCGACGCCATCGCCAAAACAGCCGACGGCTGGCTGCTCATCCCTCTTTACCTCGGTAACGAGCTCTACGGCCTGGCACTGGTCGGTACCCCGTATGCCCGGGTTGAACTGAATTGGGAGAACTTTGACCTGATCAAAGTGGTTGCGCGCCAAACCACAAACCTTCTTGCGCAGGCCGATGCTCAGAACCGCCTCTCTCGTGCCATGCAGTTCGAAGCGGTCAGCAAGGCGTCCGCATTCATGGTCCATGACCTGAAAACCGTCATCGCCCAGCTATCGCTGCTTGTAAAAAATGCCCCGAAACACCGTAACAACCCAGCGTTCATCGATGACATGATCAATACCACTGAGCATGCCGTTCGCAAAATGTCGAACCTGGTTGATCACATCCGCAAACCTTCTATAGAAGACGACAGCCAGCTAACTCCGATCAACCTTACCCAGCTGGTTGAGCAACTGATTTTGCAACACCAGCATCGCCTACCCGCTCCACATCTCGATGGAGAGCCTCTGGACGCCATGGTCAAAGCTGACCAGGAGCAACTTCGTAGCGTCCTGGGACATTTGATTCAAAACGCCCAGGACGCGACTCCTCCCGATGGGGAAATCACTCTGACCCTGAAGATTGCCAGGGGTAACGTTGTGCTTTTCATCCAGGATACGGGCAGCGGGATGACGGAAGAGTTTATTAGCGACCAGCTATTTAAACCCTTTGCCAGTACAAAGGGGCTAACAGGCATGGGCATTGGTGCCTATCAAGCCCGGGAGTATATTCAAAAGCTGGGCGGCAATATTGATGTAACCAGCGAACCAGGCCTTGGCTCATGCTTCTCAGTGAGAATCCCATTGGCCGACTCAAGTCAGACAAAAATAACTGAACAGGTACAACGACCAGTTTCTGACATCTATGAGCCAATCCAAAGCGCCAATTAGTTGCCGCAAACAAACATCCCGGCAAACCAGCATTGCAAAGTGTCAATGTTCAGTTAAGAATCGGGGTTAAGGAAACTTCGTAGAAAAAGGATTTATTGCTGCTGTGACTAGAAAACTCCTTATCGTAGAGGATGATCCAGGGCTACAGAGCCAGATGCGCTGGTGTTTCAGCGAGGATCTGGAAGTGGCTGTTGCTTCTGACCGGGAATCCGCGCTTGCCGCACTGAGGCGTGATGAACCCGACGTAATCACTCTGGACCTTGGCCTGCCACCAGATCCCGGAGGAGCGACAGAAGGCTTCAGTCTGCTGGAAGAAATACTCCGCCTTGCGCCTATGACAAAAGTGATTGTGGTTACAGGCCGGGAAGATAAGGAAAACTCCGTCAAAGCAATTGGCATGGGAGCCTCTGATTTTTATCAAAAGCCGCTGGACGCAGACATCCTGACGTTTGTGGTCAATCGTGCCTTCCGACTCGCGGAACTGGAGCGAGAGAACCGCGATTTGGCCCGCCAACGAAACGGGACAAATATAAAAGGTATTGTTGCTGCAAGCCCCCAGATGCTCGCCATCTGCCGGACCCTTGAAAAGGTAGCGCCTACAGACGTAACCACACTCATTACCGGTGAAACGGGTACTGGCAAAGAGCTATTGGCAAGGGCCATTCACGATCTCAGCCCTCGTGCGTGCAAACCATTTGCAGCAATCAACTGCGCGGCCATTCCAGAGAATCTGCTGGAAAGCGAGCTGTTCGGCTTTGAAAAAGGCTCATTCACCGGCGCCAACCAAACCAAGAAAGGTAAAATTGAGAGCGCCAACGGCGGGACCCTGTTCCTCGATGAGATTGGAGACATGCCGATGGCTTTACAGGCAAAGCTTCTTCGGTTCCTTCAAGAGCGTGTGGTAGACCGAGTGGGGTCAGTTACCCCGATCCCCGTCGATGTGCGGGTTGTTTGCGCGACTCATCGCGATGTAAGACAGTTGATTGAAAGCGGAGACTTCCGGGAAGACCTTTATTACCGGATAAGTGAGATTACGCTGGATGTTCCGGCTGTGCGAGAGCGCGATGGCGACGCCCTGGTTATTGCACAATCGCTCCTTAAATCTCTGGGCAAACAAATGGATCGGTCCAATCTGGCATTTACGGAAGATGCCATAAACGCCATTAACAGTTATCCGTGGCCCGGTAACGTGCGAGAGATGATCAACAAGGTCAAACGGGCAACTATTATGGCTGATGGCAAACGGGTCACGGCAGAGGATCTTGAACTCCATCCAGGCGACTCATCCACAACGAGCCATATCAATCTGCGGCAGGTACGGGAACAGGCAGAACGACAGGCGATTTGCCAGGCCCTGCAAACCACCGGCTTCAATATGGCTCAGGCTGCAAGGTTGCTGGGAGTTACCCGGCCTACCCTCTACAACCTGACCGACAAATACAAAATAGACACATCGGCCGAAATCTCTGAAGTATGATTTATCAGGCCCTGATTTCTGATGCAGGCCTGATTCAAGGAGTAGAAAAATGAAAACAAGGAACCAGACATTGCGAGTTCTACCACGCCTGTTGTTGTTCAGCGCCCTGCTTGGCCCTCTGCCGCTTCTCGTCGGCTGCAATAATCAGCCAGACAGCTCGGAAGCCATGTCACACATTTCCCGGGCGGACACATACGCCGAACAGGGCCAATACCGCTCCGCGCTGGTAGAAGTCAAAAACGCCATCCAGGCGGATCCAAACAATGTGTCTCATATTGTTCGGCTTGCCGAGATTTATCAGTCCATAGGGGCCTATGAACAGGCATCTGACTTACTGGAACCCTGGTTGAGCGACCATTCTGGCAATGTCGCCCTGCCACTAGCCAAAGCCTATGTGGAACAAGGCAAGCAACTCTCGGCTCTAGAGACACTTGAAAAGTTTTCAGCGGATTCATCGGAAGGCCGATTGCAGGCAGCGCTGATTCGGGCTGAAGCTTTAAGGTTGGCTGGAGAAAAAGCTGAGGCCTTGGCCCTATTTCGGAACCTGACGGATAGCAACGGCACAAATCTCAGGGCAATCGTTGGGCTAGCCAGAAGCCATCTTGACCTGAACCAAACTTTCCAGGCCATTCAGGCCCTCGACGAGTGGACAACTCGAAACGGACAAGAGCCAGAAGTGCTCTATTGGAAGGGCGTCGCGCAATACCGTGAAAACCAGCTCGAGGCAGCTTCTGCCACGCTGACTGATGCTGTTGGGGTCCTGCCGACTTCCGATGTGTTCCTTCCGATTCGTCGGGATACACTCTCCTCCCTTTCCCGAGTACTCACCGAACAAGGCAGAATCACCGAGGCCCAGGTTTACAACCGGATACTCGCAGAAAACCTCAACACCGGAACCAAGGAACAGGGCGAGGCAGC
The DNA here is from genome assembly GCF_037029655.1 of Marinobacter sp. CH_CUG1437-1. Lineage (NCBI taxonomy): Bacteria > Pseudomonadati > Pseudomonadota > Gammaproteobacteria > Pseudomonadales > Marinobacteraceae > Marinobacter > Marinobacter sp. CH_CUG1437-1. Next base: position 345,380 of record NZ_JAYMEW010000002.1, read on the forward strand.
CATCGCAGCCATCAAAGATGGCAACATTGACGAAGCCAAAACCATCCTGCGGGATATGCTCAAGCTGGATCCGGATAACGAGCAAGTTGCGTTGATGCTTGGAGCACTATCTGCAGGCACCGGCGAACTGGACGAAGGCACCCGCCTATTAATGGAAAACCTCGACCCGGAAACCACACCCACCCAGTTCATCCGCGCCGCTACTATGGCGCAAATCGACGCAGGTGATCGAGAGGAGGCTCTCAAGACTCTAGATCGGGCAATAAAGGCTCGCCCCAACGACAACGAACTGCTGGCGATGCACGGAATCCTCGCCCTCAGCCTGCCTGAGTACCAGGACGCCGGCGTCGCAAGCCTGAGCAAGGCAATCAGCAACGAACCGAACCGCGTTCGCCTCAGGCTTGCCCTGGCTCAGTATCATATTCGCAATGATCAGCCCGAGCAGGCTCTGGGCCAGTTGAGAATGGCCTTCACCTCCGATCCATCTGAGTGGAACACCACGGGCACCTACCTGAACCTGCTTATCCAGCAAGGCGAAGCCGAAGAGGCAATGGAAATCCGGGACTCCTTGTTAAACGGATATGGCGAGGAGCCTTCCGCCGTTCTGCTGGCAAGTATGGCAGACGCCCAGCTTGGCAATACTGAAGCTGCCAAGAAGCGCCTGCAAACCCTGGTTCAGGAAAGCCCCGAACTACAAGCTCCAAAAGTTGCGCTTGCCATGCTCTATCAGCAAACGGGCGAGCCCGAACAGGCCGTTGAGATGTTTATCGATGCGGCCAGGATAACCCCCGATGCGATTCAACCACTTCAGCAAGCTGGGCGGATTTTTGCTCAGAACCACACTGTGAACGAGGTTGAGCAATGGTTGAATAAAGTCGGTCAGGACCATCCCGAGCTCAGAATGAACACATCAACCCTGGCAGCTCTCATCAAGATTCGCCAAGGTGAACTCGCGGAGGCGCGAGGCGTGCTAGATGAGTGGCAAGCTACGGGATCTGAAGCAGTAAGACGCGCCACCGGGCAATTATTGGGTGCCGAGGCGCAGAAAGCTGCAAATTCAGGTGACTACGCAGCAGCTCGCGCCAAAGCCGGGGAGGCCATTGCACTTCAACCCGAAAACCTGAGTTATGCGCTCCTCCCAGTGGGCATATATCAGAAGGAAGGTAAACTGGATGAAGCACTTAAAGCACTCGATGCAGTCGAAGACACATTCGGTAGTGATACGGCGGTTGTACTCTCTCGGGCGGCGTTACTGAGGCAGAAAGAGGGTGATGGAGCGGCCTATCAGTACCTCCTGGCACAATGGAGAAGTACACAGGATATTGGACTGATGCCCTCCCTACTCGGGCTGGCCAAAACTGCAGAGCCGGAGGCGCAGGGTGAACTCACGGACAGCTGGCTCAGCGTTGCGCCGAACAGCAGTGCCGCGCACATGGCAAGAGCCGATTGGCTGATGGCCAATCAACAGGAGATTGTTGCGGCCAATCATTATGAACAGGTTATTACCCGCCAACCCAACAACATTGCGGCCCTGAACAACCTGGCTTGGCTATTGCGCGAAGATAACCCTGAGCGAGCAATGGAGCTGGCCGGTCGCGCTCGGGATCTAGCTCCCGACAATGCCGCTGTACTGGATACGTATGGCTGGATCCTGCATCTCTCCGGTAAGCATGCGGAAGCGAAAGAAGTCATTGAAAGAGCGCTTGCGCTCGCTCCGGATAACAGTGAAATTCGCGCTCACCTGGAGACTGTAAACCAGGCGATGTAAAGAAGATCGACAAAACCCTCAGATCGCGGCAAACAAAAGGCCGGAGAATACCGTTTCTCCGGCCTTTCTTGTATAGATGTCGGCCTTTTTTACACCCTTCAATTTGCGGATCCAATTTTTCCCCTGTTTTCAACACCATAGATTAATGGCACGTTTCTCGCTTAAGAAAACAGTGAGGATCGGGGTAGTACCCGGTCGGAAGCCAAACCATTCGTGAGGATGGGACGGAAAGCCAAGGATCTCTAGAACAATAAGAGACAGCCTGGTTGCAAAGCACACTACAGGGACTTAGAGCTAAACAACCGGAGAATACCCATGAAACTCAAAATAATTGCTGCTGCAGTTGCTTTGTCCGCCTGGACGGTTTCCGCGCAAGCTACCTATGTCGAAACAAATGAGGCAAATGGAGAGGATTCTCTCCAGACGATTCTGGACAATCTGACCGTTGGCGGCAACTCCTCCATCGACGTAAACACAGATCAGGCAGTACCCGACGAAGTCTGGAATTCAACGGACTCTGGTCTCACACCTACTCGTTTCATTGCGGAGATCGCAGGAAACGCCGGCGTGAATACGTTCGGCATCTACGATGTTAACAACACCAGTAACTTCGTTACGCTCTTTACTGGCGGAAACACCGCAGGCGATTTGACTGCGTTTGAAATTCAGGCCGACGGTAGCGTTTTCGTAAACCTCTTCACAGATACTGGCGTCGATTTCTCCTCAAATAACTTCGGTTTCTTCCTGGGCACCCCAGGCGGTGCTTTTTATTCTGAAGCCGCCAAAAATGGTGGTGAAGACCAGATGGTGGCGTATCAAGGCGGGAATGGTGATTTCCTTAACATTCCGGTGGCTGGTACGAAAGAATGGACCAGCGGTGGCTGGATCGTAGCCTTTGAAGATACCCTTTACAGCCAGAGCGACAAAGATTTCAACGACCTCGTTGTGTTGGTTGAATCTGCCACGCCTGTACCGGAGCCGGGCACCCTCGCCCTTCTCGGCCTTGGCCTTGCCGGCCTTGGTGCAGCCCGTCGTCGTCAGAAAGCCTGATTTTCGGCGGAGTCGTAGAGAAAGCCAGCCTCGGCTGGCTTTTTTTATGTGTTCAGGTTTGTATTTTCCAAAAACCAAAGACACTATAGGCTTCCTGGATCAAAGAAGTCAGGCGGATCAGAATGTTAAGGAAGACATTAGACAATCTCCCCCTCGCCTTGCCGTACCTGCTGGTGACAGGCGTCGCAATCGCAATCTTCTTTCCTACGTGGTTCCGGCTTGCGGCAATCTGGCTGGAATTTGAACAGGTCATTGCTCACGGCCTGGCAACCGCCATTATCTTAGTCGGCCTATTGTTACTCCATCCGCCAAAATCATCGAACTCGTCCCGTACAATCAACCGCCCCTACACTCTACTCGGTGGCTTGTTCCTGATAAGCGTGACTCTCGTCTGGGGGCTGCTGGAACTGGTACGCATCGACACCCTAACATTTCTTATGCTGCCCGCTGGTGTTGTTGCCGTTTCCTGGGCATTGCTGGGTTTGCACAGGACTACTAGCTTTATCCCTTACGTGATGGTTCTGGCGCTGTCGCTTCCCTTATGGGCAGACATTGTCCCCGCCCTTGTCGCTCTGGCCAGCATCGTTGTTGGTGAATGGGTTCGCTGGTTTGGTATGACCGCTCTTATCGAAGGCAACAGCATCACCCTTCCCTATGGGCGACTGCTGATCGCAGACGGCTGTTCCGGTATCCGGTATTTTGCCATTTCGATCCTTCTTGCGATGATGACGTCCATTCTGAACGATTATCGCTGGAAGGGATGGGTGATTACTGTTTCCATCGCCATTCTTGTCGCCCTGATGGCCAACTGGATTCGCATCACGATACTGGTGATTGTTGCGTATGAGACCAATATGGAAAGCGAACTGCTTACGGACCACGAAACAATGGGCTGGATCGTTTTCGCTGCCTTTGTTTTCCCGGCACTTTACTTTTCCCCTGTCCGCAAACGTAGCACCAACGGGAATACCTCGATAAACAAACCCCGCATCCAAAAAAAGGGGCTGATGGCCTCCGCTTTCGCTTTCATACTTGGCCCAGTCGCGCTTACCTTTGCAAACTATACGACCAACCAAAAGCCGGAATGGACCCTTCTTCTTCCTGAATTCAGTCAGGTCCAAACCGAGGCGTTGCCCCTTTCAATGACGCTGCCCGACACACTGGAACAAATGAAATGGCGGGCCGGCAATACCTGGATTTCTTTGTCACAGAGCCAGAAAACGAGCTCCAGTGAAAAGCTGGTTCCCTATCTACCACCAATGTTCGACAAATCAGTTTGGCACGTTGAGGAACAAGTGGCACCTGGCATCGCGCTCTACCGAAACATCCTCACCAGAGACCTGGTAATGATGGCTCAGTGGTATCAGGTAGGCACCCAAAGAAGCTGGACCTACCGGAACGCAAAGCTCCTGCAAATTCCGGCCACGCTCAAAGGTGAAACACGGTTCGCGCTGATAGCCATACAAATCCCATGTAAGCAAAGTACGTGCGAAGACACCCTTGCCAAGATCCAATCAGCCGTTTCGGACGTTGCTCAACAACTATCACCAGCCAGTTAACTAGCCGGTGTTTTCCCAGCCTTTCCGGGAGAATATGTCGAAAACTTTTACACCCGGCAGAACCCAAAGAAAAAAAGTTCATGATTTCATAAGGTTAAAATCTGGCACCATAAATGCTTATAGTAAATCAGGCTGCATTAACGCATTCGTTTACGATGGGAAGCACCATTATGATGTTCAAACGGTTAGCCATTCTTGCCGCGACACTCCTCGCTACGCTCTTCGCTACATGCATTCACGCAGGGGTTATCTTTCAGGATAATTTCGATGCAGAGGGTACATCAGGGTTGTCTGCGCTGAATTACAATACATTTGATAACTGGACAGTTGAAGACGGCACTGTCGACCTGATCGCCGATCCTAACCAATGGGGTATTGATTGCGTCGGGGGCACTGGAAAATGCGTAGACCTTGACGGCTCAACCGGAAACGCCGGAACACTCAAAAGCATTGCCTTTACCCTCGATCCAGGCACCTACACCCTCAGCTTCGATATCTCCGGGAACCAGCGTGGCAGTTCAGACGATACCATGCTGGTTACCCTCGGTGGCTTCTTGAACGAATCGTTCACACTGGCAGCCACCGCACCGTGGCAGACGATCGTCCGCGATATTACTGTCTCCACCCAAACCACCGATTCCATAATTTTCAACCATAACGGCGGTGATAATATCGGCATCATCCTGGATAACGTTTCGCTGGTGCCGGAACCCGGAACTCTGGCACTGCTGGGCTTGGGTCTGTTGGGGCTTGGAGGCGCGCGGCGCCGTATGAAAAGCTGATAGCCAATGTCTTGAAAAAGCCAGCAACTGCTGGCTTTTTTTATGGTTCATTTTGGCTTGCCATCCCTTGATATCTGATTATTCTGAGAGTAATGAAGTAGATAACAGCTGCCCCGGACAATATGGAATTCTCGGACTAATCCGCGGAATTTAAAATAAGAAAGGACTCAGACAATGAACAATGATTGTGGGTTCCAAGCTCTGGAGGAACGCGAGTGGGCTCTTTTTTCAGAAAGAGGTGATTTTTTTACCCGCTATTTTGGCTTGCCTGTTTCCCTGCGCATTACCAATCTGTACTTGAGGCTTGGGCTAACCGAAAACCATGCGTCCTTCTCGATGCTGACAACCGGACTGATTGGCGCAGCACTCATGATCCTCGGCCCCTGGGGAATTCTGCTGGGCTCTTGCTTCCTGGTACTCCACCACCTTCTTGATTATGTAGATGGTCAACTTGCAAGACATTATGGCCGAGCTAGCGTAAAAGGGGCAGTACTGGACCGCTGGAACCACTTTATTGTTGAAACGGCTACCTTCCCTTGCCTGGCACTCGGCCTCTATCTGGACAATGGCCAGATGTGGTCCTGGATTGCTGTCTGGATTCTCTATATCTGGAACCGTTTACGGGTACTGTTGGCCCAGCTTCCGGCCAATATCCTTTCGGAAGAGCTATCACGATACCCTGCTCTTGAGCGGGAGATGATGCGCTCAAACCTTTTTAGCATTAAGACGCAGCCGCTAAACTCCCTCCCCGACACCCCAAGAAAGCCCGAAACAACCCGACCTGCGTCATTCAAAACGAGAGTCAGATCGTTTCTTTGCAGTATTAGAGTAGCCAGTACCTCCTACAATGGTTTCACTATACTGCTCGGGCTCGGTGCTCTCATTGACATCGTTGCATCGCAGCTGTTCTTTCACGAAGGAATGATACATTTTGCCGTTCTTTTCCTGGCGGCGTATTCGGTTTTCAATATCGTCGATTACTCCTGGTCTTATATCCGATCAGACAGAGTGGCTTCAGAGCTTACTTCCCGTCTGGGGAATCCTGCAGAGTGAGAGCAAATCCCAAGCCTGAAACCTATGTCTCTTAGCCTTCAAGTTATCAAGAGCTCCGGCTTACTGCTCGGATTGCAGCTCATTCATCGTGGACTTGGTATCGTCAGCACCCTGATACTTGCCAGGCTGCTCACGCCAGATCATTTTGGCGTTGTCGCGTTGGTAACCATTGCCCTCCAGTTTTTCGAACTGCTCGTAGAGACCGGCAATCAGCAATACATCGTCCAAAAATCCGTGCTAGAAGACGAAGACCTCAACACTGCCTGGACCCTCGATATCCTCTCGAAAACCATCATCGCGCTGATTGTCATTGTCGCCTCCCCGTTAGTGGCAGAGTGGTTTCAGGAGCCGGACCTAACGATCGCGCTCGCTGTTGCTTCACTGGCCCTACCGATCCGCGCTCTTAAGACCCCTGGCATGTTCCGGCTGGCACGGCAGATAAACTACAAGCCATTGTTTCAACTTAGTCTCTGGCAAAAAGGAGTTTCATTCGTAACGGTGGTCACTATTGCCGTAATCGAGCCCAGTTACTGGGCAATCATCATTGGCAACCTAGTGGCAGCGGTTGTTTTTACCGTTGGCTCCTATCGGGTTGAGCCATATAGACCGCGCTGGTCCCTATTGAGGCTCCGCGAGCAATGGCAGTTTTCTCAATGGTTGCTTCTGAGAGGCATTGTTGGTTTTACCCGGTCACAGGTCGATAATCTGCTTGTCTCCAAGGCATTCGGAACCTCCCAGTTAGGAGGCTACAACCTGGTTAGAGAGATCAGCTTGCTACCCGCCTTATCCGCCATCATCCCGATGAGCGAACCCCTGCTGGCGGCTATAGCCAACGCTAAAAACGAGCCAATGCAGCTTGCCTTTAGAGTCCGACTCAGCCTTGCATTAATGATCTCTGCACTCGCACCGCTGACCGTGTTCATTATGAGTTATCCCGACCTTATCGTTCGTGTTTTGCTAGGCCCTGACTGGGGCAGATTCGCCCCGCTACTGGAGCCGTTTGGACTTTTCTTCTTTACATTCTGTCTATTTGCACTGATCAGCGATGCCATCATTGCTCAGGGGCGCGTAAAGTTGCTTTTCTGGTTTGATGTTGTATCCACTCTGGCGATCGTGGTGATTCTCTGGAGATGGGCAACCCACAGTCTGGACGCCATGGCATGGTGGCGAGGCTGGCTTGCGATCGCAACCACGGGAGTCCTTCTTCTCATTCTGCAAAAGCAGGTTCGTTTTGGCTTGGGTCGACTTACAGTGCTATCCATACCCGCGCTCATTGGCTCTGGAGCTGGCATGATCTCCGCAATGGCAATGCCCGTTTCGGAAGCACATTTCCTTATCCGCTTTTTTGTACTGGGATCCACTCACGTACTCATTTCGGCGGCGGTTACTGTTGCATTAGCCTCTCTGTTGCTCAAGAAAACCGAGGAATGGGGCCTGATCACCTCGGTTTATTACCGCATGTCAAAGCGAATAAAATCAGAAAATTAAGGTCGGGTTCTGATTAAAATTCTCGCCTCAAAATGTTACTTTATGTTACCAAAAGAACGCGCTATTCTTTGATGGTGATTGAAGTTTTCCCAAACGGACGTGGGTAGTAGACGTCAAATGGAACCTATCAGAATTAAATTAATGGATCGTGCAGGCCTCGCTCGGAGTAATGAGCCAGTCGGCCTCGGCATTCCGCTCCCTCCGGGAGCATTGGCAGACACCTCAGAACTCGCTCTATCCCGGCATGGAGAGTCTTCTTCTATTCCTTTTCAGGCGAAACCGCTTGCGTCCTGGCCAGACGGCTCCATTCGTTGGGTTCACATAAGTTTTCTCGCCACTCTTCAAGCCGGCACTGAAACATCGCTATTCCTGGAGAAAGCGATACCCGACGCCTCGGGCGTGAGTATGGCCATTGAACACATGAATGGCTCACTGATAGTCAATACTCCGGAGGCAAGTTACGAACTGCACGCAAAGAGCCTGGCGTGGGATAGCATCAACACAAACAATGCCGCATCCCACACAAAGGTCACTCTCCAGGATGAGGATAATTGCCGCTGCGAATTCATCTCCTCAGAAAACTGGCAAGTTATCGAGCACGGCCCTGTACGCACCACCGTGAAGCAAACCGGCTTATGGAAGAAAAGCGACGGCTCTGAACTTATAAGAGTAACCTGTGAACTTTCTATATACAGCGCCAATGGCCTGATGGAAGTTTCGGTTACACCGCATAACCCAAGAAGAGCCAGCCATCCAGGCGGTTTGTGGGATCTGGGGGACAAAGGCTCCGTTTTCTTTCGCGGGCTTAACGTAGAAACAACTTTCCCTGAAAGCGGCCTCATTACCATGGCCTCCGGAGAGACTGAAAACTCGAAGACCGTGACTTCAGATCAGTCCGCCGGTATTTACCAGGATTCCAGTGGTGGTGCCAACTGGGATAGCCCCAATCACATTGACCGATTCGGGAAAGTGACAACCCGTTTTCGCGGATACCGCCTCTCAAAAGAGGGACAAAACATATCCGAGGGCCTAAGAGCCAGCCCCCACCTGACCTGGGAAGCCAATGGAATATGCTTTCAAACAGCAATACCCAGATTCTGGCAGAACTTTCCGACAAGCCTGTGGGGAGAACAACAGAAGGTTATAGCCGGTCTATTCCCCGAAGATTCGGGCCAGCTTTATGAGCTACAGGGCGGAGAAAGAAAGCGACTGACATTATTCGTTAGTCACTCAAACCAAAGTCACGATCTGAGCTGGGTTTATGCGCCGCTCACTCCAGTGATCGATGCGTCTGTTTATGAGATGGCAAACGCGTTTCCCTGGTTCCGGGCCAATCAGCCAGCAGGCCCACTTGATGAGCTTATAAGTCTCGGTTTGGACGGGCCAAACAACTTCTTCGAAAAGCGCGAACATATTGATGAGTACGGTTGGCGAAATTTTGGCGATATTTTTGCCGACCATGAAACCCTCTATCAGCCCGAGGGAGAGCCCCCACTGATCTCCCACTACAACAATCAGTATGACGCGATTTATGGGTTCGCCCGTCAGTTCGCCCTGACAGGAGATCCGCGCTGGTTTGAATTGATGGACGACCTTGCCCGCCACGTGGTGGATATCGACATTTACCACACCGATGTGGATCGGGCGGAGTATAATAACGGACTGTTCTGGCATACCGATCATTATCTGCCAGCGTACACGGCCACTCACCGGACCTTCACCCGGCATAACGATACCAGCTCAACTCCAGGGCAAACGGGAGGTGGGCCTGCAGCAGAGCATTGTTATACGACGGGCCTTCTTTACCATTACCTGTTAACCGGCGCACCAGCCTCCAAAACAGCGGTACTCGATCTGGCAAAGTGGATGGTCAACCTCCACGAAGCTCCAGATGGGATGCTTGCACAACTACTCGCCTTGAAAAAGCAGGAACTGCCCAAACTCAAGGCGCTGATCAAAGGTGAGCAGCCCAGCCCTCACCGCTACCCTTTTACCAGAGGCACTGGCAACTATCTGACTGCCCTGCTGGATGCCGCAGTTCTCGAACCAGAGGGCAAGTGGCTGAATAAGGCCGAGCAGGTCATCCGAGATACGATACATCCGGAGGATGACATCGAGCAGAGGAACCTGTTAGACGTTGAATTGAACTGGTCTTATCTCGTGCTTTTGTCCTCGATTGCTCGATATCTCTGGATAAAACGCCAATTGTCAAAAAACGATGATGCCTATCACCACGCATTGGTGTCGTTTCTGCACTACTCCAATTGGATGCGAACGAATGAGCGCCCTTTTTTGCAAGATTCGCAAAAACTGGAGTTTGCCAATGACACTTGGATCGCACAGGATGTTCGCAAAGCCGCACTCATGTTCCATGCTGCTGAACTAACCCAAGGCCCAGAAGCAGAGAATTATCTAGCTAGAGGGGGAGACTGGCTAGAGCATTCTTGCGACTTACTTGCTCAAAGTTCAGAAAAGCACTTTTCACGCATACTCATAATACTTAATCAAAACTACGGTCCACAAAATATCCAAGCTGCAATGCACTGTGGCACTCGGCAAAACCAGGAAACCAAACAAACCAAGAAGCAACCGATACTCACTTGGCCACAATTAGCGCTCCGAATTCTTCAACGCTTTGGTTTGGGTCTTGCCCAGTTCAGACCAGCCCGTGAAAGAGCCTGGCTGGCTGCAAGGATGAACCGCCAATGAATACTAGAGCCCTGACAAAACGCACAATCAAAAATATCGTGCTCTTACTGATACTCCCCGTCTTCTTCCTGTATTGGATCACCAGTCGCGGCGGACAAAGCGATGGGGTTTTCCAGTCCTACTCTCAAGTCCTGAGCTTGCTGCCAGGAAAGACAGGCGTTTATATCCGAGCTGCTTTCTACCGTTTAGCTACCACAGGCACCTCTGACGAGATTTCAATCGGTTTCCTAACTATCTTATCCCACAGGGACACAACAATTTCCCGGGGAGTCTACGTTGGTCCACAAAGTAACATAGGCAAATGTTCAATTGGTGAGAATACACTCTTAGGCAGTGGCGTACACATACTCAGCGGAAACCAACAACACGATTTCAGTCGGGTAGATTGCACGATCCAGGAACAACCAGGAATTTTTAAGAAGATAAAAATAGGTCAAGATTGTTGGTTAGGTAATAGCTCAGTGATACTTGTGGACGTTGCGGATCGTTCAGTAATTGCCGCCGGCAGCATATGCGTCAAAACAATTGATGCGCCAGGAAGTATCTTCGCAGGTAATCCAGCAAAATTGATACGTAACCGATTATTAGCGGAGCAAGATCATGAAAAGCCACTTACCTGAAAAGATTTACTTGGCCAGCCCAGTTTGGGTTCAGAATTTTCTGGTAAGCATCTATGGGTACCTAGAACACGGGCGGCGATATGGCGGTGCTCATAAAAAGCTTCTTGATGAGCTTTACGAAAATGAATTTAAAACACAGGAAGAAATTAAGAAGATAGCAGACGCGAAGCTGGAATACATCATTAATGTATCTGTCAATCATGTACCCTACTATCAGAAATTAGGATTAAAAAAACCCAACTTACAGAGCTTTCCAGTCTTGGATAGGCAAACAGTTGCCGACAACACTGAAAGTTTTGTGAACCAAAGATATCCTAAAAGTTCTTTACTTCCTTTGTTTACGGGTGGAAGCTCAGGAAATCCATTAAAAGTCTATATAACAAAGGGGATCCGCCAAAAGAGTTACGCATTTTGGTCCAAATTCTATAAGAGGATGGACTTTGAAATTGGGGACCGAAAAGCCTCTTTTGTTGGCAGAAAACTACAAGACCCCGATAACGACACGCCTCCTTTTTGGCGCTATAACTTCAAAGATCGCCAACTCATATTCTCCTCCTATCATATGAGCGATAAAAACTTACCACTCTACCTTGAAAAGTTGAATGAATTTAAACCCAAAGTTATTGAAGGTTATCCGCTATCTATATATCGACTCGCCGAATTTATTATTCAAAACTCAATAAATATAGATTTCAAACCGACCGGAATCAGCACTAGCTCCGAGAACTTCACCAACTCTCAGCGTAAAGTTATTGAGCAAGCTTTTGATAGTAAAGTATACGATCAGTATGGTTCAGCAGAGTCTGTAGTATTTGCTGCAGAATGCGAATTTGGAACCATGCATATAGAGCCCGAGTATGGAGTTGTAGAGGTTCTCACTAAGGAAGGAACCGTTAAGCCAGAAGGTAGCGGAGAGCTCCTTGTGACAACCCTTTTAAATGATGCCATGCCTTTAATTCGATACCGAATCGGAGATCTCGGAGAGGTAGGCTACGCTCCATGTCAATGCGGTCGAGAAACTCCAGTTTTAAAACAGCTTGATGGCAAGGTCGGTGCCGTCATCGTTAGCGAGAATAAGTCCGTTCCGACTGCAGCAATTGCCATAGCATTTGAATATCTCGAAGGGGTAAAACACGCTCAAATCATTCAGAACGAGCCAGATCAAGTGATAGTGAAACTGGTAAAGAAGTCAGATTTCGTAAAAGAATCTGAGGATTTCATGATCTGGGAGCTTAGGAAAATGCTAGGAAATAAACTCAAAATATCTGTTGAATACGTTGATGAGATCCCGCCTTCGCCCAATGGCAAGTATAAAATGGTGGTTCAGAATTATTCCAAGCATTAATGTTGGGCCATATCTTCCTCACATCATAAGCACCTTTTCTATGCTGCCAAAATTGACAATGATAATTCCTTGCTTCAACGAAGAAGAGCACCTTTCAAAGTGCCTTAACTCGATAGCAGACCAGGACTATCCCCAGGATTTAATCGAACTGCTAATCGTAGACAACGGATCAACTGACAACTCACTTAACATAGCGCAAAATTCCTCCGCAAAAATTCATGTAAAACCGAATATTAACGTCGGTGCAGTTAGGAACTATGGAGCTAGAAACGCCGAAGGTGAAATATTAGTGTTTCTTGATGCAGACTGCTCTCTTGATACTACATGGATTTCGCGAGCGGTAGAACTTGTTAGCGAACAACCAAATACTGTCTTTGGAGGTGGGTGCCTGCTCCCACCAAATGCTCAGTGGGTTGAAACCTGTTGGCTCTTAGAAAATGAAGAAGGAAACGTTCTTCCTAGAGAGCTCCTAGGCTGTTCAATAGTATTGCCGAAGGCTATTTTTGAATTTTCAGGCGGCTTTGATGAATCTTTACCCTCTGGCGAGGACAGTGAATTTTCATCCAAATTAAAAGAACTTTCTTTCCAAGTTACATTAACACGGGATTTAAACGTTGTTCATTGGGGAAATGCAAAGTCACTATCAGATTTTTTTAAAAGGCAGACTTGGCACGGAATGGGCTATAAAAAACGAATGGCAGAATCCACCAAGGATCCGGTATTTTTAATAATTTTACTCTTCCTATTATTAGCAACTGTCACTTTGTTGTCGTTGCCTTTCAACAGAGTATTTTCATACGGCGCCATTTCGGGCTGTTTTTTTCTACCTGCAATATTGACAGCAAAAAGATACTTAAGAGCCAAGCGTAAACCAGACTCACTGCCCGAGATTTTCAAGTGCTATATATTAGATACGCTTTACGTAATAGGTCGGGCGAAGGGGCTTATTTTCTCCGAAGCGAAAAGACAGTAACCTTCGCCCACCTTCAAATCAAATCTCCAGTGAAACCTAAACTCTCAACTAAGACAAATAAAACTTTTCTTTATTCAACCTTTATGGCGCCAGGAGCTTTTGGAGGAGAACCAACATCAACCGCCAGATCATCAGGCACAGAGGTCATTATTTTGAGATCATCAATAGAGAACCAATCTTCGTACCGCTGTTCATTCGGATATGCTTGAAAATAATCGTTTCCTCCAATCGCAAAATAATTCCAGCCGACCATTTTATTTTCTGAATTACTCATTATCCAAGGAATATCATCTCTGTGGTGTATTTGGGTACCGTTTATCCATTGCGTAAGCACACCATCTGTGGCATCCGGCTTAGAGTTCATCTTTATGAAGAACGCTACCTTAGTCCATGAGTCCCCAGGACCAAATACTTGATCGTGGTCTACTATTCCAGGATAATCTTTTAAATAGCCTCCATTGACACGATCGAGGAGAAGCGGATCAGTACCTTCAGCCCCCATCCCCAGAGTCATAGAGCTAAAATTCAATGACCCGCCAAATTTATATTCATTATTAAATTTGTAATTTTCTCCATGAGGACCTCCGTAAAATGCTAAGATGTTTCTAACGCCATAATTATCACGTTTCCAGTCCCACAAAAAAAGAGGTCCTATTGATCCGGCGGCGCCGTTGAAAGGATTCCCTTCTCCATCATAACTGCCGATTCGGAAAATTTTTGAGGTCCAGGAACCAGCTTCACCATCCTTTCGTCCGTACCAACTATTTGAAAATCGAACCCAGAACTCCACGTATAATTGCTCGTACTCCCTATCCAGATATTTTATAAGTTGAGCATCCGATGCCCAATTATTCCACCCCCTGTCGTAGGATTCACGCCAAAAAACAGCTGACTTCCCAATTTCGCCTCGTGCTTTTTCGGAATTGGCCGCCAAAATCTCGAGTGAAGCGTGATTATCGGGAAAACCAGTTTCTGGAGACCACATAGTTCCTTGGTAAATGGCGTCCCAGGTTCCGGGAAGAATTGCTCCTTCAGATACTTTTTGGGTCTGGGAAGTAGTATGCATTGTGCTTGTCCAGTCGGACATACCATCAAAGCTTTCCTCAAAAACCACCTCTGCAGCCGCAACCGACGAAAGCACAGAAAGCGCGGCAGCTCCTAGGAATAACTTTGTTTCATTGAAAGCATTCATGACCATAGCTCCACTAACGTTGAACCGGTGTACCTTATTAACTTGCAGTGATTCGTTTAGTGCGTTAGTTACCAAAACATTGTAATAATTCGTAAAAAAAAAATTAGTTATGTAGCGCCTATCTAATACTAGGCCATGTGCACGCTACTAAAACATTTGAAATTTTGGCTCTCTCCATTGGACCTCAGGCACATCTTAACCCTGAATCGTACTTGATTGCATTACAGGTGAACTTTCATTTGTTAATCCACCCTCCAATACATATGACCCAGCCCCCGTATCAGGTCCCCCAAGAGTTAGAAAATTCGGCTCCAATGACCCTGACCCCGTATTAGGTCCACCCAGAGTTGGAAAAATCCGGCTCCTTGACCCTGACCCCGTATTAGGTCCACCCAGAGTTGGAAAAATCCGGCTCCAATTGTTCCTGTTTTCTTCGTGAAACCGCATGTTTTCTGGCGTAGTCAGAGGGCGTGCACCACTCCAATGCGGAATGGGGTCGGACTTGGTTATAGAACGCTCGCCACGCTTCGATTTTCTCCCTGGCGTCGGCCAGTGACAAGAACCAGTTTTCGTTCAGACATTCCTGCCGGAGTCGTCCATTGAACGATTCTACCGTTGCGTTGTCGGTAGGTTTTCCAGGCCGCGAGAAGTCGATTTCGATGTTCCGCTCATAGGCCCAGCGATCCATGACCTTGCCGGCGAACTCCGAACCGTTGTCGGTCTTAAGCACCTCCGGGTTGCCTCGGAAGCGGGCAATCGCCGTCAAGGCTTCCTGAACATCATGGCCCTTCAGGCTCTGTCCAACCACGATGCCGAGGCACTCCCTGGTGAACAGATCAATGATGGTCAGCAAGCGCAGTCGCCGACCATCAAACAGCGCATCTGAGACAAAGTCCATGCCCCAGATGTGATTGGGATGGGTGGCTCGTTGAAGTGGCTGACGGTTCTTGGCCGCCTTGTTGCGTTTAGGACGCTTTAGACGAAGTGACAATCCCTGGTCCCGATACAGCCGGTAAACCCGTTTGTGATTGTCACGCCAGCCCTCTCGTTGCAGTTGGACATGCACGCGTCGGTAACCGTAGTGAAGCCGTGTGAGAGTGATCTCACGGATCCTCATCGATAATGCCGACGAATCTCTTGCCACCGATTGGTATCGACAAGACGCCCGGGAAAACTGCAAGACCGCACACGCCTGGCGCTCGCTGACCCTGTATCGCTTTTGCAGGTCAGCCACCAGTTGGCGTTTACGAGGCGGTCTCAGAGCTTTTTTGCCACCACATCCTGAAGCATGGTCTTGTCCAGACTCAGGTCGGCCACCAGCTTCTTGAGGCGCTGATTCTCCTCTTCCAGCTGTTTCAGACGTTTCAGCTCGGATGGCCCCAGACCACCGTACTTCTTGCGCCAGGTGTAGAAAGTGGCATCGGAGATGCCCATCTTGCGACAGACCTCCGGGACCGGTGTCCCCAATTCGGCTTGCTTCAGGGCGAAGGCAATCTGCTCTTCGGTGTAACGGGACCGCTTCATGGCATGATCTCCTGCTCAGGGCTCTATCATGCCGGATTTTCCAGTTTTAAATGGACCTAAATTCTGGGGTAGGGTCAAATTTGATCTTCGATGTAGCGGGAATGACATGATCTCCTTTTTTGGGTTCTCCAGGGCCGGATTTTCGAGGCGTATATGAATGTAGTTTCTACGGGGGCCCAACCGAGTTCGAGATGCGGTACTTCTCAAAAATTCTATGCATCGATCATCGAGGCTTACCGAATAATGTGATGTTGTGTGGCACCGAATCATATACTATAACCAATGGCGTTATTTTCGGCGATTTCAGACTGTCTCACTTGCAACTAGTTAGACAACGACAAAACATTAAATAAATTTACGGCCCTATTACAAGTAGAGAACATGCCAACTATCAAGCACGCTATTTTTTATTCCGCGATTAACAAATACTTAATGAGCATAATTGGACTCGCAACTACAATCATGATTGCGAGACTGCTGACACCAAGTGAAATTGGTGTTTACGCTATAGCCAGCGCTGTTGTGATGCTGCTATCCGAAATAAGAATTCTGGGCGCTGGAGTTTATATAATAAGGGAACCTAATTTAAAAAAATCCCAAATTCGTTCTGCACTTGGCCTAACAATTTTAATATCATGGACACTGGGCGCAATACTTTTCGCTACATCTCCTTACATTTCTGAGTTTTACGAAATTGACGCAATCAAGCTTATTTTTTGGATACTTTCGTTCGGATTTATACTCGCGCCTTTTGTAAGTATACCTGCGGCACTTCTCTCAAAAAACTATAATTTTGATAAACTTTTTTACATAAGATTGATAAGCTCATTGTCGATATTCACTTCAACTTTTATTTTTATCAAGCTCGAACTTAGCTTTTACGGTCTTGCTCTCGCCAATACTATATCCATGATAGCTCAGGTAATTGCGACATATTATTTTGTTCGAAAAGAAATGGTATGGAAGCCAAGATTTAAAGACCTAAAGCCCATAGTAAGCGTTGGAATTTATAGCTCTGCAGCAAACATTCTAGAAAGAACCCAAAAGACTTTGCCCGACATAGTTATAGGAAAAACTAACAGCACAACAAACGTTGCAATTTTCTCAAGAGGCTTAGGTTTCATTGATTTTTTATCTGAACTGATAATTAGCGGAGTTAAGCCTGTCGCACTGCCCTTTTTATCAAATGTTTTGCGAGATGGCGGTGACGTTACGCAAGCGTACATCAAGGCAACGAAGCTACTGGGTGCATTTACGTGGCCCGTTCTCGCCGTCGCAAGTGTCGCGAGTTTGCCTACCATTAGACTCTTCTTTGGTGACCAATGGGATAGCGCGGCTCCAATTGCATCTGTGCTGGCATTCTGGTCAATAATTCGATCTATTCACGGTTTTGCACAACCTTTACTGCTTACCTTAAAGCTAGAAGTCAGTTTGATCATAAAGGAAATTATTGCATTTTTTACTTATGCGGCTCTGATTATTTATTCGTCCCAATTTGGATTAATGGCTATTGCCTGGGCACTGCTGATTGCCGCATTCATAGATTTTTGTGTCACCACTCTAATCATAAAAACAAAAACAAACTTAGGAATACTCACGATGCTCAAGGAATTCCTTCCTAACTTTCTTCTGGTTGCGATTTGCTGGAGCGTTGCTTATTCCTTAGAAGCCGCCTTCAATATCAATGAAATGCATTATGTATCAGGGCTATTAATTTACGCAGCCGTTTTGCCAATCCTATGGATATTCTGCTTACGATTACTCAAACACCCGCTTTTCGATGAATTGTTGAAATTAATAAAGCTAAATAAGCTCACTCAATAGTCTTATGTTGCGTACTAAAAAGGTTGGAAACTGAATTGTCAGAATATAAATCTAATCAAGGCAATTGATATCGATGGAAGACTCAAGGCACCGAAAATAATTTGATTTTCAAATCATTGCTGTGTATCATTTTGTTAATTTTTCTTCTTTATAGACATAATTTAAAAATTCCTACAATAAAATGTCGGCGAGGTGAAACGGTGAATCTTTACTACTGCAAGATGCCAGAAGGCAATATCGGGGATGACATAAACGAATATATTTGGCCGCACTACATTAAAGATCTCGACGATGATACTGATGACTTGCTTGTTGGCATTGGGAGCCTCCTCAATCATCATCTACCTAAGGCAAAGAAATATACTGTAATTTCTTCTGGAGTCGGGTATGGAAAGTTACCAAAGATCACTGATTCTTGGAAATTTCTTGCAGTAAGAGGCGAATACTCGAAGGAAGCATTTGAATTATCCGATGAAGTGGTTTTACTTGACGGTGCTTACCTACTCAAAGATTGTTATGAAAGACCGAATGTTAAAATTACCCATAAATTTGGATACATACCACATGTTGCGAGTCTTAATTACGGCGACTGGGAGAAAGTCTGTAAACTCGCGGGTATTCACTTTGTTGATCCGAGATTATCTTTAGGCGAATTTCTGGAATCGCTCTGTAGTTGTAAGAAGGTTTTGACTGAAGCTATGCATGGAGCAATTATCGCGGACTGTTATGGAGTTCCATGGAAACCTGTGAAAGCTTATCACCATATTAATACTAAGAAGTGGGACGATTGGTTGAGCGCATTTGGAAAAACGGCAAGGTTTAGTAATGTAACTCCAGTTTGGTATGATTTGGAAATCCCCCGAAACCGAAGAATAAAAAATACCATAAAGAAAGTTATTTTTTCGATTTATCCAAAGTTTAACCTAACGCCGCCAATTTATCCGCCAAGCGAAGATTTCGTTTATCAAGATGTTGCTGGGGAGTTAAGGCGCCTCACAGAGGGCGAATTTTTTCTGAATGATGAATCTCAAATAGACGAAAAGATACTTCTATTGAAGAAGAAAATTAACGATCACTTTGGGTAGAATCAAAATGAAACGGTGATCAATCCAAAGCGAAGGGAAAACGTACTAGCTTAGAATTTTTATTAATTTGGATAACGAAAGTAACTATTGATGTTAAGGAGCTGCCTAGGGATAAAGTACGCGCTCAGTACTTCTCGACAATGCCCTGGTACGATCCTGTGTAACTTCCAGACTGAATCAGAGCCAGACGAATTGTACTTTGTCAATTTTCTAATTTTGTTCCATTCTAGTGCTATCAATAACCTTCGTAGCACCGTAAACTACTCTTATCTTGAGAGAATCTATGACAATTGATAGCGCAAGGACTGAAAAAAATGCGGTGCAACCCTACGAAACCATGAATGATCACCTTCGCCAACTTGCAGCTGTTCTGGAAGTTTCCGTCGTCCAGATAGACCAGAATAATCCGGACAATGTATTCAGCGATGCAAAACAGCTGCTCAACCGAAACTCGCAGTGTTGTGTTGTCTTACCTACGACGAATCAATCAAACAAACTAAAGAGCTTCAATAATCTGTATAGGTGCACATCGCTACTTAGACGTATTAGGAGACGACTCTGTATCGAGGATCCGTCTCTAAAAGTCGTTCTTATTGGGATTTACCCATCTCTGGACTACCCCGCCTGTGTTTATGAAATGAATACGTCTGCAGAACGCTACGTTTCATCTAATATACTTCCTAACACCGGTTCTGCTTTAACCCGTGTAATCAAAGAGTTTATCACCAAGATCCTCGGGGCCAACCCGGCTGCTGGGGGGCTGGGGCTTCTTCTCTATAAGGAGTAACAATGCTATTAATCAGGCAGCTCCTTAAAACAGTTAGCTTTCTCGAAAAGCCTATCTGGCATTACTCAATTGCCTGCATAAGTACGTCCCGTCCAGTATATTTAGTTTTCGATGGCTCTGAACACCCGACATACGTCCTCCGCAAACTCAGTACCGACCGGGAACTCCATTCCCACCAAATCCATGAATATTTGTATAGGTTAGTCGGCGATCTCGTCCCGAGACCCATGGGTACACTCGAATACGCAGGTGAGAAGTATGATGTTCAGGAGGGCGTGAAAGGTTTACCTTGGTTCCAGATTAAGTCGAAATTTTTTACAGAAGACGCGCGCGCTGGACTGGAGCGGAAATTGTGGCAAACACTCAAAGATTTTCAATCTGCTCTACGCTCTGATAGCAATAAAATTACGTCTTTTCTCCCCCATGAAGAACTCCGCCAAGTGTATGAACAATACAAAAAGCTGGAGCAAAGCCTCGAACCTGGGCTTGAGAAGCTTGTTGGACTTGCAATGAATGAGCTCGCAAAGATGCCTGATTGTCCCGCGATCCCACAGCACGGCGACTTTTGTTTGAATAATGTGATTATCGACACGCAGAACATTACAGTCATCGACTTCGAGGACTTCGAAATAACCAAGATGCCGATGTATGATCATTTCACTCTTGCGCTCTCACTACCCTCTTCCTCACCATCACCAGACCGAGCTGTTAAAATTGCAACCTTAGAGGAAATAGTGAACGAAGCGAAACATCTAGGCATTCCTAAGGAAGCAATTCAATGGCATTTTCTACATCACATTTTATTACGATTGGGTCCCTGGAGTATGGGAGAAAAAAGATCGACCTATCGAGCGTGGTTAAAGCAGGTACTTTTTAGATTTCTGGAGTCTCAAACCAGCTAAAATAATTGTCTATTTTCACGGGAACAGCGACATGATTGAGGAGAACGAGCACATAATTTGTGTTGGTCATCAAGGATTCTTTTTCTTGCCATCCTTAATTGCTCTTAACATTCGGTTAACGTAGGGTCCAGCAAGACTTCTTAGCAACCGTTCCCGTGCATCCAGGTAGGTAAAGGAATGCTGCAGAGTCTTAATAAACGCTTTACTGGCATTGAGATAACGCTCGTTAGCAAAATGGTCCAGCCCTACGCGATAAAAGTAGTCGGCGTACGCAAGCTTCGAAAAGCGTGAAATCAATGGATCACGGCTTTTCAAGTCGCAGTGTTTTTCAATAATTTTCATCTTCGCATCCAGCATAAGTTGGCCGTCGGATGACATATTATTGCTATGGACACGGTATTCGATGAGCGGGTCAGCCACCACGTCTGCCGAATATTCCTTACAAATACGTAACCAGAGATCCCAGTTCTCAGCGGCTTTAAAGTCTTCTGAGAACACCCCTACCTTTTCCAATGCCTCCGCTGTTACCACTACCGTCCCACCCGTCATTCGATTTTTGACCAACAGCTGGCCATAAATATCTCCAACAAGGGCCTTGTCGGCGGGTTCGAGCCGCACGGTTTCGCCTTTCTCGTTGATTATCTCTGTTCCCGAATAAACCAGGCCTACACCTTGTTTAAAAAGCGGAATTTGCCGCTCCAACTTGTCTTTTTTCCAAAGATCATCACTGTCCAGAAACGCAATATATTGGCCACGGGCTACCTTGATACCGTTGTTTCTTGCGATGATCTGCCCTTGGTTTTGTTGATCAATTACGCGAATCTTCTCGGGAAAACGCTGCTCATAATCCCTGAGTATCGATAAGGAATCATCACTCGATCCGTCGTTTATCAAGATAACTTCATATTTTTCATAGGATTGCATCAGGATACTATCAATAGTTTCTGAAACAAGGTTCCCGCGATTATAGACTGGTACGATAACAGAAACTAATCCCTTCATTATTCGACAGTCCCTATGTTTTACTTATCTTATAATTTCTGTGCTGATAATCAATTCAAGCCAAAGGAAGCCTTTACGTCTCTGCTTACAGATTTGTAACGAAGAATTGACTTCACTGTTTTTTTGATTTTTTTATAAGGCGTATTACAGTAGGCGTCGTTGCTTATATTTTCACCGTTATCGCGAACATACATAACTATTCTTTCATCGGGCACGCTCATTGACCATCCGTCAGCCTCTAGCCGTTGCTTCATATGTACATGTGAGATGTTTCCAAAAGGCGTACTTCTATAGCTTTTTTCGTCGACAGTGTCGGGCAGACTGAAAACCGTATCGGAAATTACCGCAGATGATCCACAATATGCGCTGAATTCGTTTTCCTCATTAATAATTCCTGAGCTCTTAAAATAAAAATAACCATTGTCCAGTATAATTACTTTAGATTTTTCGTACTTCTCAAGGGCCCTAACAAAATCATTTCGTATCAGGTCATCTGCATCCAATGCGAACCAATGAGTGATCGAAGGGTTCTGATCTCGAAGGTGCATAATGCCACGCAGAATTTTCGTGCACCGATCAAATTCATATTTTAACTGGTTTTCAGCTTCTATTTCTCCGGCCACGGGTGGCTCGAAATCGGAATATTTTAAAAACTCGCATTTTGAATTTTGGTAAGAATCATCATTCAGAAATTCAGGACAATCATGCCCAACCACCACCGCATTAAAATTCTCAGAACTCTGAGCAAGAACACTATCAACGGTCGCCTGTAAGTTTTTGGTTGTCGTGTCCCAGTTTTTTGCAACCCTTTTCGATTTTAACGGGATAACAATACCAATTCTCATAACCCTTCTCCCTAAGACAATCTCACCTAACGCACTGCATTCAACAAACAGACTTGTACAGTTCCATGTAGCTTTTAACCATTATGGTGTTCGAGAACCTGTTCTGAAAAATTTCCCTCACCAAAGTTGATTGAGCAGACCTGAGGTTTTCGTCTGACCACAGCTCGGTGATTGCTTCACTGAAAGCCTCTGCGTCATCACTGGGTACCATATTTCTGGAAAGCTTTTCCGTCAGGATTTCCGGATTACCACCAACGTTTGTTACTACCGGAGGGGTCCCCATACTCATAGCCTCCAGCAGTGTCATGGATGTCCCCTCGGTATGAGAAGAGAGCAGAAAAATATCCATGGCAGCAAGATGCTGGGCGGGTTTATTCACGAATCCGGTAAACACGGTCCGGTCACCGATTTTGAGTTGGATGGCTAATTGCTCCAGCTTCTGGCGATCTGGGCCGTCTCCTACCATTAAAAGCCATGCATCGGGATTACGCTCGGAGAAACGCTGGAAAGCACTCAACATCATGGTTTGATTTTTGACCGGATCCAGACGAGAGACGGTTCCCACTACAAACGCTTCTTTGGGTATCCCAAGGGATTCCCGAATTTGTTCCACCACCCTGTCGTCCCTGTGAAGCGGCGAGATACCGTTATAAATTACTCGTATTTTTTTTCGGGGCATGAACTCATAACGAACGAGCGCTTCACGAGTGGCTTCAGATATGGACACCAGAGCCGGGGTCATCAATGCCATGATTGGATTGATTAGCAGCGCCTTATAACGATGGCGATCCGGGTAAAAGCGTCCATGTTCCGTAAACACAACGCTCGCGGACGTACCCCAGGCGGCCAGCCACCCATAAAAATAGGGAGTGTATTGGTGGCAGTGGATTACATCGAAGCGGCCTTGCCTCAGGTACTTGCGAATGCCTGAAACAAGAGCACGATCGAATCCCGGCTGACGGGCAATCGTGTGGACCTTTATACCCGCTTCCCTTAGATTTTCACCCATTGCCCCAACATGACCGTCAATGCAAAGAATTTCCGATTGCACTTGATCGGGATCCATACCTTCAATCAACTGGCGTATCACCTGTTCAGTGCCACCAATTCCCATGTTGAAGGTAACGTGAAGTACTCGGATACCGGGCTTCGCAGGCCTTTCTGATAACGTTGTTTGGGGCATTAATACGCTCCCTCATACTGCTGCCACCAAAGCTCAAAGGCTAACAAAGACCACAATTCCTGGGTGTACTGGCTGTCGCCATTCTGATGCTTAAGCCAAAGCTTCTGGATACCTTGTCTATCGAAATATTGGGATAGGCCACTTTCTGGATTCAATAGAAGCGTTTCGGCAATTGGACGGATTTCATTTCGCAGCCAGTCCGCAAGGGGTACTGAGAAACCCATTTTCTTTCGATACAGAATGTCATCTGGCAGCTTCTTCGAGAAGGCTCTTTTCAGAACGTATTTCTTCTCTTTGCCATGAAGCTTTAAAGCCGAGGGAATCTGCGCTGCGTACTCCACTACCCGGTAGTCCAGCAGCGGCGCCCTCGTTTCGAGGGAGTTTGCCATACTCATTCGATCCACCTTCACGAGGATGTCGCCGGGTAGGTAAGTTTTGATATCCGTGTAAAGGATTCTGCCTAGATGATCGTCACTGTCTGCTTGGTGGTAGTGTTGGCGCGTTATCTCCGCAGGATCATACCCTTCTGTATCTTGCTTGAACTTTCCCCTGACCAGGTCGTCCCACACGCTCTGACGGAAGAAACAGTTTGTCCGGAAGAATGCCTGATCCGGTTCCAACGCCAGAGTTCCAAGTAATGATTGGGCTTTCCGCAAGATAGGGTTATTCACGCTCCCCGCGATCTGGGCCATCCCCGGAAAAATGCTCCGGCGAAACGGGCCAGGAAACAGGCAGCGTAATCGGTTTTCAACCTGATCGGTGCGGTATTTGCTGTAGCCAGCGAAGTTCTCATCACCTCCGTCGCCTGCCAGAGCCACGGTCACTTTTTGGCGCGCTAACTGGGAGACAAAATAGGTGGGCACAAAAGAGGGATCGGCAAAAGGTTCGTCAAAAAACCGGGCAATACCTGCAAGGTTATCCGCCACGTTCTCCCGCACCGTAAACTCATGATGATCGGTTTTGAATTGCCTGGCGACTTGCTGGGCATACTTAACCTCATCAAACCTTTCAGAATCGAACCCAATGGAGCATGTGGTGACTGGGCGTTCCGACTGGCCCGCCATCAGGCCAACAATGGCGCTTGAGTCCACACCTCCGCTCAGGAAAGCTCCGAGGGGAACATCGCTGATCATCCGCAAACGCACGGCATCGTCTATCAGCTCATATAATCCCTCCTCAATGTCCTGAATATTTCGGGGCACCGTGGGTGCAAAGGACACGTCCCAGTACTGATGAAGTTGTGTATTTTTGCCGTTGGTCTTCAACCAATGCCCAGGGGGCAGTTTATGGACATTGGTATAGATGGTTTTCGGGTCTGGTATGTATTGGTAAGCAAAAAAATCCTTGATCGCATCGGGCCGCAATTGCCGCTTTAGAAAAGGCAGCTTCAACAAAGCTTTGATCTCGGATGCGAATGCGAAGTGGCCGCCGGCCTCATAATAGTAGAGGGGCTTTTTACCCAGGCGGTCACGGGCCAGGAAGACCTCCTGGGTTCGGGTATCCCAGATGGCCAGCGCGAACATCCCGTTTAGGTCATCAAGACACCGGAATCCTTTTTGCTCAAACAACTGAAGAAGAACCTCAGTGTCCGTTCCGGTGGTGAAAATCCTCCCTTCCGCTTCAAGCTCTTTCCGAATCTCCCGGAAATTATAGATCTCACCATTAAATGCAATGATGTAGCGGCCACTGGCCGATTTCATGGGCTGGGTACCGGCATCGCTGAGATCAATGATGCTCAGGCGCCGGTGAACCAGACCTATGTGGTCATCCAGGAACACACCACCGGCATCCGGGCCCCGATGGATGATAGCCTGGCCCATGTTCTCCAGCCATTCACGATGCGCATCACGATTGGGTACTGCTGTGGAGCGAAGAAACCCTGCAAAGCCACACACGGTCAGCTAACCCCCGCGTTTTCCGGGGAGAACGGCATATCAAGCCCCAGCAGATCTGCGAATAGATGTTCGTATTCCTGTGCCATGCGCGCAGCCGAGTACTTTTCATCAATCAACTGGCGTGCGTTGGCGGATAACCGGGCCGCGAGCGCAGAATCGTCAAGGAGCCGACGACAACTGTTGGCAAGGGCTGCCTTATCGCCGTGTGGCGCCAACAATCCCGTTTCGCCATGTGTGACAAGCTTGTCAACACCGGGGATATCATAAGCAACCACTGGAATACCCACCGCCATGGCCTCCATCATGCACCGTGGAATCCCCTCCAAAGAAGAGGTCATAACAAACAGGTTAAAACGGGACAACAGCTCAAGTCTGTCGCTGCGGAAACCCAAAAATTCGATGGCTTTGGCGCTGGCCTGCCGAGCCGCCTTTTCTTCAAGCTCCTCACGCTGGCGCCCGTCGCCCAGAAGCTGCAGTTTGAGGGTTTTGTCTTCCCGGTAAAGCTGGTCGAAAACGTCAAGTAGATCCGGAATTCCTTTTCGCGGGATCATCTGACCGATGAAACCTATAACACGATCCACGCTGTTTGATTGATTTCCTGGTTTAAATTCTTTGAGAGAAGCATCAATTTCGGTGAGGTCCACACCATTTCGTACGAAGGCTATCTTTCTGTCTGGGACCCCAAACCGTTTCATGTCGGCCACAAGCTCTTCCGAGAGCGGAGCCACACGATCGAAGTATTTCAACATCCAGGTGCCTATTCGAATAAAGGCCCCGAGCTTCAAACCAACGTTTCCGGAAAAGCCGTGGGGCGTGCTAACACAGCGAATTCCCGCACGCCTCGCTGCAAGCAGGCCGAGAATATCCGACTTGTAGCCATGGGTATGAATAACATCAATGCGTCGCTTTTTAATCACATCACAAAGCTGCTTCACGACTCTGAAGTCGAACCGGCCGGCCATATCCAGATAATGCACCTCACCTACTGAACCCGGATAAAGTTCCGCTACTGTCAGGTCTTGTGCAGAGCTTTCACGAGTGACCGCAAGATCACAGACAAGATGATCCCGGTTCAGGTTATTAGCCAGGGCAAGCACCCATCGTTCTGCGCCATAGAACCCCGCAGGCGTAATGAACTGCAACACTCTCAGGGGTTTCATAAAGACTCAGCTCCTGTGGGATTTTTGAATTTTCGGGACGTCGCCCGACTGGTTTTCGTGTCGTTTATATAGCGCAGGTAGTAAATGTTGGCGGCAGCGGCGATAAACAGGAAAAACCAGAAGAAGATCTCTGCTCGTATGCGGTCGATGAAAGTCGCGGCCACCATAAACGAGATCATGGCGCACTGAAGCGAAATCATCTGAAAATACGCATCGTTTCGCCCCTGTTCGATCAGGTGCTTTTTCGTGTCGCCCAGCAGGCGCCAGGTTGAAAACAAAAGGCAGAGAAAAATGGCGGCTCCAATCCAGCCGACTTCTCCCAGAAGTTGGAACCAGGTTGAATGGACGGCACGATTCTCAACCCGGTAAGTTGTCACACTCTCATCGAGATACGAGCCGCTCAGTGTCTGAAAGCCACCAATACCCACACCCATCGGATAATCCTCAAGGACATCGAAGGTAGCCCACCAGAAATGCATTCGGCCAGCTCCGCCTCTCTGACCATCCTCGTCTGCCTGAAGTGTCTGCATGCGCTCCCAGAACGTGTCATCGGCAACGTACAATCCGCCGGAAAGCCCGGCCAGGATGATCACGATGGCAGTAGCCCGTTGGCCCGCCTTCTGAAACCGGGAGAAGAGCATGTAACAAATGAATAATCCGCCTCCTGCAACGACTCCCAAAAAAGCACCGCGACTGTTGATAAGTACCAGAGCATTGACAATGAACGCACCACACAAAAAGCATAAAAGCCGGATCTTTTTGTTGCCCATCCAGGCGTAATAGATCAATAACACAGCAGCGGGTACCAGAGCAGCTGCTGTGTGGTTGGAGTCCCCGCCCGTATCCACCATGCCTATACCTTCTACCCGACCTGTAGAGCCCCGACCGACAGTCCACGCCACGTATCCCACATAGGTTGCACCGACAATGTAGGTCCAGAGGACAGCGTTAAGCGCTCTCTCGGAATGGATCAGCTTGTATGCGATGGCAATAATGATAATCAGCTTCGTGAAATCGAAGGTGAATTGATGATGTGCGGCCGGGTTTACCGCAAATAGATACGCCACGTAATACATGCCCAGGAACAGAACCAGCCACTTTGCCAGGGGCTGCCGGGACCATGGGCTGAGAGGAGAGAGGGTTTTATAGTGTATTGTCAGTGCCATCATCATCAGCACAACAGTAACCAAAGAGTATCTGAGCCCTGGAATATGGGCAGACCACCAGCGCACATCCGGGTTCAGCATGTAGACAATCTGATAAAGCATGAACGAGGCGGTGGCGCTGTAAAAAAACGTCGCAACAACGCCTGCGAAAAAGACCGTCAAGAATAAAAGCGCAAACTTGGACATCAGTTTTGCTCCCGCCCCGGCCTTGCGCTATTCCATACAACCTGGGTTTCACCCCGAAGTGCTCTGAAAATGCCTTTCAGGGAATAGAGATTCACCATTACGAAGTAATAGGGAAATGAGAACCACACGGGGAGACGGTTCTTATCCTCGGCTCGATAACCCACCCAAGCCAACAGCAGCAAGGCGATGGCACCCAGAGTAATCAACTGGAACAAGCCGTAGCCGCGCAACGCTAGAATTACGCTACCAATGGTCCCAATGGCCAGAAACAACGGAATCAGCCACCGCAAAAACTTGTGAGAAATAACCTGCCAGGCAAACACCCTTGACTTGAACGGGTTCATGGTCGCTTTAACCCGCATCAACCCCCTGATGCTTCGATTCACGATCCGCTCTTTTCGTGCCACCTCCCGGTCGAAATCACCCGCTGTTTCTTCAAAGCACGTTGCCTCACCATCGAATACGCCCCTGTAACCCTTAGCAATAATCTGCAGTGGATTGACGAAATCGTTGATGTCCTGCTGCTGAAGCGGTTCCCAGAGCTCCGTCCGAATGGCATAAATGGCGCCATCGCCACCCACCACGGAATGCAGCCTGGACTCCATGGATTTTATGGCAAGCTCATAGTTCCAATAGAGGTTTTCGTTTTGTGCACTGGCACCCTGATCACCATCTGTATACAGCGCAGCCCCCACAACATAGCCCACCTTGGGATCGGCAAGATTGCGCACCAGTTTTGAGATGGCGTCCGAAGCATACATAGCATTTGCGTCACTGAAGACTGTAACCTCTTCAGAAACCTGCTCCATTGCTAGGTTGATCCCCATCGTTTTCCCGAGGCGTCCCTCCTGGCGGATTAGTAGAACCCCGTCATCCGAAAACTCTCTTACCAGATCATCAGTGCCATCATCGGAACCGTCCGACACCACAATAATCCGAAGTGAGCCTTTCGGGTAATCCAGTTCCAGTGCATTGCGGAGTTTTTCGCGGATAACCTCTGCTTCGTTGTAACAGGAGATGATCAGCGCCACCGAAGGAAATGAATCCTCGCGCTGGTGTGTGACCATTGGTTTGCCACGGGTGAAAAGCCACAGTAGCGCTGGGTAACCGATATAGACGTACACAGGAATCAACAGGCAGATCACGGTAACCACAAGTACGAAAATCATAAGGTGATGTAGCGCCTCAGTTTAGGGCCTATCCAATTTGCCAGTGCAAGCGGCAGTCTTCGCCAGACCCTCTCGACGAACGGCCGTAAACGGGAGCCAGGGGTTTGCTCACTCGGCATATTGGCAGACTGGTAGGAACCATCGCCCGCCACCCACTCTTTCCAGACCAACTCGTAGGGCTTGGCACCCCACTGTTTTTTGAACCGGTACGTTCCTTCGCCCATCGTTGACCGCCCGAAATCGAACATCTGGCAGCCCCGGTCGCAAACGTGGCCAAGCAGCGTCCAGTATAGGAGCATATTTGGCGCCAGATGGTTATACCGGTCCAGCGTAGACGCCCAGGGAATACAGGCCTGGTCGCGAGCCAGAAGCACTATTCCCGCTCCAACCGGAAGATCCTCGAGGAATACCAGGCCAACCAGCATCTGATCGCCGAACGCCAGCTTCAATTCCCGGAACCACGTCTGGCTGTGCACCGGGGATCCAAGCCGGCGCATATTCCGGGCAAATACTTCATAAAACAGGTCCACCGCTTCGATGTCATTTCGTATCTCGGCTGTCAGACCGTTTTTCTCGGCTTTGCGGATCTGGCTGCGGAGTTTTGGTTTGTAGCTTTTAAAAAGCGCCTCTGAGTTTTCCGGCAGTGGGCATAACATGCGCACTTTCCCCTCGGCCGCATCCGTTTGTGCTTCACCCAGTGCTTCGCCACCTTCTCGAATCCCCAGCAGCCTTGCCTTATTCGTCTTCGTAAGGCCTTTAGCCTCTGTCTCTAGCAGGTAACGCACATCATCATCATCGGCCAGTGGACCACCCAGGTCACAGAAAGGCAGAGAGACAAGGCTTTTTGATCCGACTGGTGGCTTCACCTCGACTAATGGCAGCACGCCACACAAGTCTCCTTCCCTGTGCACCGTTACGAGCCAACCGGTATGGTGATAAGCCCGCTCTATAGCTTTTAACCAGCCGCTATTGTGATAAGGCGTCGCCTCCGGGTGGCCGGACACGTAAGCATCGTATTCCTCAATGGGATAAACGCTCATCCGGGACACGCGAACCTGCAGATCAGCGTTCATTGCCACCCCCCGCCTCCCTGATCCAGCGGTTTCTGGCACGACGTGCCACATCTTCAAGCTTCAGTTTGAAACGGGCCCTTTGCAGCGAAATCTGCACCAGGTGCCGATGCAGATGCCCCAGGTTTGACTTGTAGCGCTCATCGCCCCCCATAAAATCGTAATAATGAAAACCATGGTGACGATAGTCTTCAATACAAAGGCTGTGGCCCAGCAATCCAGGCTTCAAACGGTTGTCGGTCTCAACTTCCATACCGCCCAGATAGAAATAAACCACCTGGTTGTAAACAAGATTGTAGAAAGAGGCGATTTCCTCATCACCGACCATGAGCGACACCAGATCTACCCCGCCATCCGGCCATTGGAAACGAATCAGCTCGCGGTGAAAACGCACAAAATCGGGATTCGCAAAGCCACTTTGATCAGGGCCCGCCCCCCAACGCTCGAGATGCCTTGGACCGATCCGGTCAAACACCGCAAGGGCTTCCTCTACCGAATCGGGGCGAACCAGGCGTACATCGCCCCGCTGCTGGTATAGCCGATAGCAGCGGTTGATCTGGTGGCGGGTATTTCTCGACAGGGTGTCCAGGTACCGTCCTCCAGTTCGTCTGAGGTGATCAAGATCTACTCCGAAACAGGGAGCTTCCCAGCGAAGGTGTTTGTGCAGGCCGGTTATACGTGCGTAACGTTCCGCCTCTTCCGCATCAATCGCGCCGATGACAAATTCATCCCAATCCGGCATCGAATTGCACAGATACCGCAGGCACGCATCCGCTACCGCGTCTTCCTTGCCGTGTTCTGCCAGAAACCCGTTGTACTCTATCCAGATCTGGTCCAGAAGCTTGTGCCCCGTTTGATGAAGCCTCAAGCAACGGGATTTCAGTACGCCATGGCGGCGTTCATCGGTTTCGACCACCAACCCCAAACCCACGAGGCGTTCACCCTCGATTACCCGCAGTACCCAGGCATGAGGCTGATAGACATGAAGCCAATGCCCCAGCCATTGCCACGAAAGAAAGACCGTGGGCGACGCACGGCCCTCAAGATCGAGCCAGTCATCACGAAGCTGTGTGCTGCCGGCCGCTGGCTCTCTTGTTACTGTCAGCAATCCTGCTGTCATGGCGTTAGTTCCGTTAGCCTGAAATCAGTGCTGGGGGTTGGGATGTTTCACCAGGAACGGCCCGATCGCCAGGTAATCCAGAGCACCTTGCAGGAAAGCACGAACTCCATCTTCCGGGGAATCCACAATGGGCTCCTCGTGCATATTAAAGCTGGTGTTTATCAGGCTGGGTATGCCACTGAGTTTTTCGTACTCCTTGAGAATATCGTAATAGCCCGGATTCACTTCCCGCTGTATCAGCTGGGGTCGAGCCGTACCATCAACGTGCACGGCGGCCGGGCAGTTCTCTCGCATGAACTCGGTGCAGTCAAAAGTGATGGTCATGAATTCGGCAGCGTGCTCGGCGCCACTAATATTGTGGTAACACTTTTCTCTCGCCTCGTAGAGAGTCACCGGTGCAAAGGGCATAAATTCCGTGCGTCCGAGACGCTTATTGAGCCATTGGTTCACTTCCGGTTCCCTGGCGTGATACATGATCGATCGGTTCCCAAGGGCCCTTGGACCGTATTCCATCCTGCCATCGAAGCGGGCAACCACTTGACCGCTATGTATCAGCCCTGCGACCTCGGCAGCGAGATTCTCGGGGCGCCGATAGTCAAGCCCCTCAGCCTGAAGGGCCTTTTCAATTTCCGCCTCGGAATAATCAGGCCCCATGTAAGCGCTGGAGATTGAGGGTTTTACGCCTCCCGGCCAGCTATGGTAAAGCGCTGCGCCAGTGCCACACCCCCCGTCTCCCATGTTCGGATACACGAAGATGTGGTTGACGCCTTCAATCTCGAAGATCCGCTGATTCAGCTTAACGTTCGCCGTCACACCGCCAGAGAGAACGATGGTATCTATGCCGGTTTTCTGAACCCAGTAGCGGATATAGTTCGTCGCTACTTTTTCCAGAACGTATTGGTACGCGGCGGCGACATCTATTTTTGGAAACTTGGAAGCGAGATAGCGGGAAAAGTAAACGTTATTCGCCTCGTAAATGCGAAAATCGCCCGGTGCTTCGTCAATTCGGGAAAGAAGAATATCGCCAAGAATTGAGGGATCTCCGTAGGATGCAAGGCCTACAATTTTTCCCTCATGGCGGCTGGGTTTGAAGCCGAGGCTTGATGTTACATGTTCATAGAGTGTGCCCAGAGAGTTGGGAAATGGCAGTCCATGCAAACGACGGATCTTGCCATCCCGCCCTTCGCTCACGGAACCGGCGAGGCCCGAGCCATAGCCGTCCAGAGTGACACAGAGTGCCCGCTCGAAACCGCTGCACAGGAAGCTGTTGGCGGCATGAGACAGATGATGGTCCATGCGCTTGACCGGTTTTGTCCAACCCATCTCGGCCAGGCCAGCTGTTAAATCCTTTTCCCAATGCTGGAACGATTGAGTTGCGGCTTCCCCCCACTGGCGCGAAGATTTCAAAGCGGCGGTATTAGAAGCAAGTTTCTGCGCTCCAGCCATACTGTAATAGGAGCTGTGAAGAAACCCCTTCTCCATAATGGCATTCGGGTGTTCCAGCCCATGGATAGGCTCGTTTCTGTCAGGCACGCGCCCCAGAGCCTCTTTTATCTGCGGCCCCAAATCTTTCGGATGGAACTCTTTGATAAACGCACGTTCGTCCTCAAGATTTTTCGAAAACAGTTTTTGCTCGTTGTCCCAAGTCAGGAATGGGTAACAAACCTGGTCGAAGTCATTTATGGAGAGGCCGGTGTAGGCAAGAGCCTTTTCAAGAGCCAGCCTTGGGAAACCGGATTGTTGCTTTGTTCTGGAGAAGCGCTCCTCTCCAGCGGCGAACAGAATGTTCCCGTCCTCAACGATCGAAACGGTTGAATCCTTGTCTAGCGGGGAAATCCCGAGCACCTTCATGCCATACTCTCCATAAGCTTGCGAATGCGAACAGGCGTCGAAGCCTGGCCACCTAACTCATTGAAAAAGAAATCGAAATAACGTCGGAAACTGTCCAGGAACTGGCGAAGTTGGGCGTCGTCCTGCACATAGGTGGTATTCCCGGGTACGACACTGGGGCTGTGGAAGCTCCAGGTGAAGGTCCGGACGCCTTGCTTGTACAACGCACGGGTTAGCTTGATATGTTCTGCCGGACTGAAGCCCTCTGGTGATAGCATCAACCTGTCCACGGCCCCAAGCCGCGAAAGGATTCCCGGTGCCTTCAACTTTTTGAGGGCCTGGGCAGTCTCGAATAAAGGAACCGCTGCCGCGTTCGCCCATCCAATGAACCCACCAGTGCAAGGTAATTCAAGGATTGGCTTCTCGGTTCCACCAAACCAGAACGGATGAGCATCGAACCGGCGATAATCCGGCCCGCCATCGGCTCTGGAATCCAGCGGTGGGCAGACAGAAAGATCAACATTGAACCCCAATTCCTGCAGAATTCCCGTCGTATTGGGTCCGAACCCGTAACGACCTGCTTTATACGCAACGGGCGCGGAACCGAAGTTTTCGCTAATCGTGTCACGCAGCGTCTGGAGCTTTTTGCGTTCCAGAGCTTCAGGAAGATTGCCCGGATAGGTGTTTGGCTTGGAGAGCACTTCTTCAATGGGTGGGTTCACCCAGGGATGCAGGTGGGCACCAATTTCGCACTGCCCTTTTTCTGCAAACTCTTTAAGCAGTCCGTATCCCTCGGGCTTACTGGCAACCGGATAATCAATGACGTAGCAGGGCTTAATGCCATAATCATTAAAAATCGCCTGAGCTCGATCAATGTGGGCCATGGCGGATACGCCATTTGCTTCTGAGTCAGGTTCGGCATTCCAGTCGAACTCTTCTTCTGTATCAATCACAACTACAAGTTGTGGCGGGGTTTCGGCAGGGAGCCTTATGTCTTTCCGTTGATCGAACATAATTCCTTTCCTGGAAGTCTCTCAAGCGCCTACTTCGGCTGGCCAGTGAGCGAAAAACCTTTGGTAAGAACAAGACGCAATACAAACTGCTCCTGGTCGCTTCTCGCTATCCGGCTTCTCAGATACGACTGATTGAATTGCACGCTGAATGAGGTGTCTTCCGCCAGTTGCCGTGTCCAGCTCGCATTAAAACGGTGGATCTGATCAATGATTGTTCCGGCTTCCTCGCCTGCGTCACCCTGCCAGATGTAGGCAAAATTCAAACGCTGCAGGGTCGTGAGTTCAAATCCCAGATTCACACTTGCCGTATATTCATGGGTAGTAGCGCCGGTTATCTCAGACTCAAACAGGGCAGCTTCTGCTGCAACCCCTAGCGTGCAAGCACTGCATAACCTTGATGTGTTGTGGGTAACGAGAACGGAATCGCTTACCACAAGGTCTCGTATTCGAATCGTGTCCGGTAAGAAATCAAAGATCTCCGGGAAGTCTAACGAGAGGTCAGTTGCGCTGTCTGACAGCCTGCGGTTGTATTGAACCGACGTTCGCCAATCGCTTGCAATCCAGGTGCGATCAAGAAAACCCGTGCCAGCATCACTTTCAGTAACTGTGCCATCAGGAAATTCTGTATCGGCTTTGCTCGCGCCTGCACCAATGCTGAAGGTTCCGCTTTCTAATGAACGTTCAAACACAAGCTGTGCAGAGTCGATGGTTATATCTACTCCGTCATCGTTAGACCAACTACGACTACCAATGACACTTCCCGTTGACCGTTCGCTTAGTCTGCGGGAGAACTCACTCGAAGCTGTGAAAGATTCTTTGTCATTGAGATCTCCGCTGCCAAAGCTTTTGCCAGCCTGGCCAGAGAACCGAAGGATTGATAGGTCACCTGGAAAGAACCTGAACCCTGCACCTGCGCTCAGAGTATTCTGAGTGTCGTAACTGGAAGGATTGACAACGAAGCCTGTGTTATTTCGAACAGAACTGACCGTGTGGCCCAGATTAAAGTCGAAGCGGCTGGCCGGATCGAAATGAGAATACCTAGAGGCGCCCGTTACTGAGCTTGAGTCGGTTTGATCGCCTCCGGAGAGATCACGCTTGGTTTCCAAAGTCCCGCCGTACTGAAGCGCGAGTGCATTCGCCCCACTCTCGACCTGCCCCCCAAGACTACCCGATACACCTACACTGGGCTCGGTGTTTGTATCTGTTCCGGTGGCATTGTCGGTGCGAGTGTGGGTGATAGCTGTAAAGACGGAACCTGAGCCTGAAATCTGCGTCACGTTTTCACTCAGGCTTTGGCCGACGACCGTGTTTGGCAAGATGCAGGCAGAAAACGACATGAAAATCAGAAAGCGAGCTTTTTTCCGGTTTCTCAGATCCATATGCTTACTCCTGAAAAACCAGGCCTGAGAATTTATCGGATCCCAGAATATCGACTGAATCTTCTATCGTTTCCGCAGTAACATCTCCGAACGGAACACCGAATACTATCTGATCGGCGAATCGTTCTAGAATCCTCGCTTCTGTGCTCTCCCTGAATGGTGGCGCATTGAGAATAATGCATCTATCAGGATAGCGTGCCTTCAACTCAGCAATAAGGTCACGCATTCGAACCGCGGCGAACAGCTCGACAGCAGAGGACGCCTGGGTGCCGGCCGGTATAACACTCAAACGCGCGACACCACTTGGATACAGGATGTCCTTGATTGAAAGTGCCTTGTCCGCCACGAAATCGGTTACACCAGAGTTCATTTTGGTAGAAACAAGATCATTCAGGCCACTGTTGTATGGGTCACAATCGACCAGAAGCGCTGAGGTATGAGAGTCCATGGCAAACGAAGCGGCAAGATTGAATGCCGTAAGAACGGAATTCACCCGATTGCCAAGACTGCTGAACATAACCACGAAATTACCTTCACCGGCCCGATTCCTGAGCTGGATCCGCAATTCCCGATAGGCATCCATCACTTCCTTGTCCGGCATTCCGGGAAATATGATCTTCCGTTCCCGGAGTTGTTCGCGTGTCCAGGGCTTCGGATTTCCGATAAGTTCAAGCGAAACGGAAGAGTCATAAACTGTCGGTGGGTGTTCACGTTCGTCAACGTCAACCCTCACCCAGTTGGGATTCACGCGATCGGAGCCGGCATACGGGCGCTCTTTCCTGAAATTTTCCTCCGGTTTCGCCTCCCCTCTTTTAAGTTCCAACTGACGGCGTTGTTCATCCTGACTCTTGAGCAGCGCCTTGTAGAGTTTATTGTCGTCCATTACCTGCTCCCGAGGCCTGCCAACTCTGCAATTTTGTTAACCAACTGATCAGGAGTAACTCCCATTACACTGAACAGGAGGACTGACAAATACCCAATCATAAAGATAGTGAGCAAAAACAGAATGATAAGAACGTCTTTCCTCAGAAGTCTGTCTTTCCATGTGCTGCGATAGTGAGGAATAGTTGTGATAACAGGAATGCTCTCCGGGAGCGCGAGTTGTAGAGTTCTGGGAGAACGCACTCTCTGATCAAACATTACAAGCAACGTCAGCAACCCAATCACCATGGCGCTGCCGAGGAAAGGACCTGCAAGACCAACCTGGTATAACTGCAATCCATCCCAGTGCGTGGGATAGGACGCCGGCTCCTGGATCTTGTAGCTGACTCCCTCACCCTGAACATCCAATGTCATCGACAGCCGAGCCTTTTCCCTCCGCTGCAACATGTCTTCGTAAACATCACGGGTAACGTCGTAATCTCTGGTGAGCTCTGACAATTGAGCCTGGTTCTCTGCGACACGTTGAGAACGGTCAAACGCTTCATTGAGCAATCTTTCCAAAGATGCAAGCCGGTTTTTCTGAACAGCAAGCCTCGTCGTGCTGTCTGCCAACTGAATCTTCAGATTCTCATAAACAGGATTTTCCAATACTTCTGTAACGCTGCCTTCCCTGCTGTCATCACTCTGCGTGGACACCTGTTGTTCCAGGTCGGCGATCTGATCCTTGATGCTAACTACATCTGGATGCCGCTCGTGAAAACGCAACAAAAGCGAATCCATTTCTTGCCTGAGTGCCGCCAGACGACGTTCTGCCGATGATTTTCCTGGGTCAACAGTAATTCTCCGGACCGGTTCTTCCTTCTCGAGTTGGGCTCTGGTCAGTTGAACCTCGGATTCGGTTTGTTGTATTTCCAGCTTCAGGTTTTCGATATCCCGGCGAAGATTCTCAATCCTGGCCTGCACATTGCCTTCGGTGCCATCCTGATTATTGGCTTTGAATTCCTTTAGGCGCTGTTCAGCCTCCTCCAACTGGCGCTGATAGGATTTAACCTGTGAATCGATAAACTCGAATGCCCCCTGACTCTCGGAGCGTTTTTTACGGACTGTTCGTTCGACAAACCGGTCTAGAGCTGAGCTTAATACCTGGAATGATTGATCTGGGCTACCGCTGGTGTAGGTCAGCTCCAGAAAGTTGCGATTAGAAACCCGGAGCGCAATATCCTTTCTAAGCTCCGAAATAGTGTTGTTCCGTTCGATATCAGTTTCCCCACCCCGAAGCATGCCAGTATCCATAGCCACCTGCTCCAGGAAAGAACGACTATGAATCATTTCCCGGGCTTCATTGATCCTGTCGAGCTGAGTAACCTCAGCCTGACCTCTCAACAGAGGCTGGAGAATATTCGACTGGTCAGCGTAGAGAACAGCTTCGGAGGTATAACTTTTGGGTGTTACATAGCCCACCATCAACACCCCGGCGGTTACGACCATAAATATTACCGCCGCCGCCACTCGGTGCCGAAAAAGCTCAAGCTTTATTGCAC
Source organism: Marinobacter sp. CH_CUG1437-1 (assembly GCF_037029655.1). Lineage (NCBI taxonomy): Bacteria > Pseudomonadati > Pseudomonadota > Gammaproteobacteria > Pseudomonadales > Marinobacteraceae > Marinobacter > Marinobacter sp. CH_CUG1437-1. The sequence continues at coordinate 383,482 of NZ_JAYMEW010000002.1, forward strand.
GCAGGGTATCGAGAATGAACTGGATGTCCATCAGAGCTCGCCTCTAAATAATTGCTTGCGCGGAACACTGATTACGTCGCCCGGCTGCAATGCGTGGTTGGTGCGCATATCACCGTCTGTAAGAATGGCGTCGAGATCCAGGACGAAACTCTGGTATTCACCGTTGATCTGGCGATGCAGAACGGCCCGACCATCTGCTGCAAAATCAGTCACACCTCCGGCGATCAATACAATATCGAGAACCGTCATGCCAGGCTGGAAAGCCACCGATTGAGGCTGTGCAACCTGGCCGGTAATACGGATACGGTTCCGGAACTCCTTGCTTGCCGGGCTGGTTACCATAATGGTCACTTCGGGTGTACGGATATATTCACCCAGAGCGACACTGATTTCAGAGGCCAGAGCTTCGGGTTCTTTGCCCTCCGCTTTTACATCACCCATCAAAGGCATAGAAATAAATCCATCCGGCCGCACAACGATGGATTGCCCGAGCTCCGGGTTCCGCCAAACATGGATCGAAATCGTGTCGCCGACACCAATCTGATACGGCTCGGGGTCCAGCTCCGAGACCGGTGGCATTTCCGTTGAAGACGGGAGACCAGAACACCCCCCAAGGATCAGAACCATAAAAGCAACCAATCCGGCCCTAAAAGACGTGAACGTACCCATAAATGCTCTCCAAATCCCTGTTGTTCTGTTAATCATCTCTAACGTACACCTTTGCCCAGGAGAACCACCTCTACCGTCTGAATCATAATCAACAAATCCATGACGAAGCTGTGATTCTTTGAATAATAAAGGTCGTACTCAAGCTTACCTTTGGCATCCTCGACCGATGCACCGTAAGGATATTTAAGCTGTGCCCAGCCCATTAAGCCAGGCTTGACATAATGTCGTGTGTCGTAAAAAGGGATCTTTTCCTTAAGTTCGGATACAAACTCCGGGCGTTCCGGGCGGGGCCCAACGATACTCATTTCACCCTTGATCACATTGTAGATCTGCGGGAGTTCGTCTAAACGGGTATTGCGAATAAAGGCCCCGACCCGGGTAATCCTGTCGTCGTTTGCCGAAGCCCATCGGGCCTTGCCATCTTTCTCTGCGTCCTGACGCATGCTGCGGAATTTATAAATACGGAATTCCTTGCCAAGCATGCCCACCCTGCTTTGACTGTAAAGAATGGGTCGCCCCGTTTCTATAAACACCGCCAAAGCTGTAAGCACAATAAACGGAAACATGATTGCGAGTAGGCTCAGGCTGATAGCGAGATCAAGCAGACGCTTCGCGAAAGCGCGGCTCTTTGATGCTTTGAACCCCTCTGAGAATACAATCCATGATGGATGGACCATATCCAACTTTGCCTTTTTCAGCTCCCGCTCATAGAAATCAAGGCCGTTGGTAACTGCAATACCACGAAGTTTGCACTCCATTAATTCCGGCACAGGTAACCAACCACCTTCTGTGCGTCTACGTTCCTGCTGAGCAACCACAATTTCGGACACATTATTCTGGCGGCAGAATTGATAGAAATCGTAAGGGGTTGGTACAAGCTTATCTTCAGCAACAGCTTTAGACGGATTATCCGCAACACAGCCGATAATCCGGATTCCCAAAGCCCGCATATTCCGCTCGTATTCATCCAGCAGGGAAGCCGCAAAGTCGCCGGCGCCAAAGATTACCACGCGCCGGACCACCTGCTCGGAATCAACGATCCGAAGAAAGGCAAGGCGAAGCAGAATAACTACCATTGACGCGAATATGACAGCCCAGAATAGGTTGGCGCTGCCCGGATCAGCGGAGGGCAGAAGAACGTAGACGACCGTCAGTCCGATACCGCCAACGAAGCAATAGGCGACCAGAGTCCGGAAGAGTAGCGAGGACAAGCTCTCATGGACCATGGCAAGGTAGCCACCCATAGCCAAAGTGCCACAGCTTAGGACAAGAGCAAACAGGAAGGCTGAGATAATATCGGTATTCATCGGAGCGTGGTCGACGCCCGCAAGCGAAAGGAAAAGCGTTAAAAGCGAAAAAATGGCAAAGAGAACCGAAAACTCCAGTACGCCTAGTACCAGATACGGGATGTGCAGGTAGTGTTTTCGGAAACGTATGTACGACACGCTGAACTTCCTTGTCGTCTGTTCGACAATCAGCGACAGACCAACATCTAATTCTCCCGGCAGTTACTCACCCTTTACCACCGGATCCCTTTTTTCATCTGAATCATTCTGCGCCGAGCACCCGGCAATCTCAACCGTATTGTATCTTTATGTAACACAGTTTTACATTCTTTTATATTTCAGTTGGTTTTTGACAACATCTAAAATTGTATTTGGCAGAGAGCTGGGTGAAAATCGTCCTACTTGGTGTTGAATTGGGAAGGAGTACCCATGTCGAGCCCGGAAGGAAAATCACCGCTGCACGCAATGAGTATCGATGTGGAAGACTACTTCCACGTTGCAGCATTGTCTGGGGTCATCCGCCCTGATCAATGGGATACTCTGCCTAGCCGTGTCGAACGAAACACCGAACGTCTTCTGGAGCTTTTTGACCGCCATAACGTCAAGGCAACCTTTTTCGTTCTTGGCTGGGTCGCCGATCGATTTCCAAAGCTGATCAGAAAGTTGGCGGATCACGGCCACGAAATTGCCTCTCATGGGTACAGCCACCAGCTCATTTACAATCAATCCCAGGAGACGTTTCGCGAGGAAACCCTTCGCTCCAAAGCCCTTTTGGAAGATATCATCGGTCGCGAGGTAAACGGGTACCGGGCCGCCAGCTATTCGATCACAAGAGATTCTCTCTGGGCCCTCGACATTCTCAGCGAGGCTGGTTTCCATTGGGATTCGAGTATATTTCCAATCCGCCATGACCGATATGGCATCCCGGATTCGCCATCAGCCCCTTACTCGATTGAAACGACAAACGGCAGTATTATCCGCGAATTCCCGCTGACTACCGCTCACGTAATGGGGATGGCAATACCCGCAGCCGGTGGCGGCTATTTTCGTCAATTTCCCTATCCTGTTTTTCGATATCTGTTCCGCAATGCCTCAGGCTTTGGGGATCGCCCTCAGATGTTTTACCTGCATCCCTGGGAGATTGATCCGGACCAACCTCGTTACAACAATGCAAGCTGGTTCTCTCGCTTCCGCCACTACACCAATCTTGACCGCTGCTATGGTCGCTTGGAAAGGCTGCTCCAGGATTTCCGTTTTGGCACAGTAAGCGAAAGCTATAATGCCTACGAGCCGGATAAAACCCTTTTGCGAAGCAATCAAATGATTCGCTTGGCCTAGGTCAAGGACAGGAACTTACGATGTATCTGGAATTTTTCGGTCTGCACAGACACCCATTTCGCATCACCCCGGAAGACGACTTCATCTACATGAGCCAGCAGCATTCCCGTGCTTATGTTTACATGTCCTCCGCCATATGGAGTTCTGAGGGGTTTGTTGTGATCAGTGGGGAAATCGGCTCAGGCAAAACCACTTTGTTGAAGAAAACCATTCGCAATCTCGACGGTGATCTGAAGCTTCTCAACATTTCATATACCAACCTCGAATCCAAGGACCTTTTTGGGCTGATCCTTCGTAAAGCGGGAATGAAAGTCGAAGATGACAGCAAAGTCGCCATGCTGTTCCAGATCACTGAATATCTGGAGAAAATGGCAGCGGCAGGCACACCTGTGGTACTGACCATTGATGAGGCCCAAAACCTGACCCGGGAAAACCTGGAAGATATTCGCATGCTGACGGGAATGGAGAGTATGGGGGGGCCCTCCATGAGGGTGATCTTGCTGGGACAGCCGGAGCTGAAACAAGCCGTTTCCGCGATTCCACAGCTTTCACAAAGGGTTAAACTATTTTTCCATCTGGAAGGTCTTACAGCGGCAGAAACTGCAGAATATATTGATTACCGCCTGCTTGTCTCCGGGCATGGTGGTAACAAACTGTTTGACCAGGACACCGTGGCTGAAATCCACAAACTGAGCAAAGGGATTCCACGGCTGATCAACAAGTTATGCGACGGTATGATGATGTGCGCATACTCCGAAGACCGGCCTTTTATCGATCCGTTTGATCTCAAGGGAATCCGAAAGGACCTCCTTGGGGAGGATTCCCCAGAAACGAGCCAAAAACGACAAACCAGAAAGAAAAAAGAAGAGTCCTTTGTTAACCATCAGATGCCCCAGAGCCACGGAGCATCAGTAAGCTCGGAATCTGCTTTGATAAGAATCGCAGAAGCACTCGAACGAATTGATAGTCGGCTGGCAAAAATGGTTCCTGAAGAGAAGACTCATGCAGATCGGCACAGCCAGGCTGACAATGTAAAACCCCTTTCCCCAGGCAGGAAGTAGAAGGTTAACTTCGGTCTAATGACTGCAACCCCCGGACCTCTATCAGGTCGCCAAAGCCTATTGCCCGGGCGTAGGCTTCGGCGCCAGCCAAAGTTGTTGCCATCGGGATTTTCATCCTTAATGCCAGTCTTCGAAGTTCGGCTGAAGCTGCGATGGTTGCTCGTCCATCGGTCGTGTTGACGATTAGTTGGATCTCACGGTTTTTAATAATGTCCAGAACATGAGGGCGTCCCTCCTCGATTTTACTCACCCGTTCCACGGCAACACCGTGCTCAGACAAATAAGTCGCCGTCCCACTCGTTGCGACTAAGCCGAAGCCAAAGTGTAAAAACTGATTAGCCAACCTTACAATGTTGGCCTTGTCTTCATCCCGAACAGAAACGAATACCTTGCCCGCCCGCGGCAAAACCTCACCGGCCGCCAATTCAGCCTTGGCAAAGGCCTCATCAAAGCTGTCACCCAGGCCCATGACCTCACCGGTCGACTTCATTTCCGGCCCCAGGATCGGGTCCACCGCCGGGAATTTGTTGAACGGGAATACCGATTCTTTCACCGCGTAGTAACGCGGAATAATTTCCTGGGTGAAGCCCAGTTCGGCCAGGGTCTTGCCAGCCATCACACGGGCGGCGACCTTGGCCAGGGACACACCGATGGCCTTGGAGACGAACGGCACGGTCCGGGAGGCTCGCGGGTTTACCTCGATCACGTAGATCTCACCGTCCTGCCAGGCCAGCTGCACGTTCATCAGGCCGATCACGTCCAGCTCGATGGCCATCTTCTTGACCGCATCGCGCATCTCGTCCTGAACCTGCTGGGACAGGGTGTACGGCGGCAGTGAACAGGCGGAATCGCCGGAGTGCACGCCAGCCTGCTCGATGTGCTGCATGATGCCACCAATCACCACATCTTTACCGTCGGAGATGGCGTCGATGTCTACCTCGATGGCGGCGTTCAGGAAGTGGTCCAGCAGTACGGGGCTGTCGTTGGAGACCAGCACCGCGTTGCGCATGTAGCGCACCAGCTCTTCCTCGTCATAGACGATTTCCATGGCCCGGCCGCCCAGCACGTAGGACGGGCGAACCACCAGTGGGTAACCGATTTCCCGGGCCGCCAAGATGCCTTCCTCGTGGCTGCGCACGGTGGCGTTCTCCGGCTGCTTCAGCCCCAGGCGCTGGATCATCTGCTGGAACCGTTCCCGGTCCTCGGCGCGGTCGATGGCGTCCGGGCTGGTGCCGATGATGGGTACGCCGGCCGCTTCCAGGCCACGGGCCAGTTTCAGCGGGGTCTGGCCGCCGTACTGGACGATCACGCCCTTGGGCTTCTCGACGTGGATGATTTCCAGCACGTCTTCCAGGGTGATCGGCTCGAAGTACAACCGGTCGGAGGTGTCGTAGTCAGTGGACACGGTCTCCGGGTTGCAGTTGATCATGATGGTTTCGTAGCCGTCCTCACGCATGGCCAGGGCCGCGTGCACACAGCAGTAGTCAAATTCGATGCCCTGCCCGATCCGGTTGGGGCCACCACCGATGACCACGATCTTCTCTCGATCGCTGGCGTCGGCCTCGCACTCTTCCTCATAGGTGGAGTACATGTAGGCGGTGTCGGAGGCGAACTCGGCGGCGCAGGTATCCACGCGCTTGTACACCGGGCGGATGCCCAGGTCATGGCGCAGCTTGCGCAGGCTTACCTCGGAGATGCCCAGCAGTTTGGCCAGGCGGGCGTCGGAGAAGCCCTTGCGCTTGAGGCGGAACAGGGTGGCCTGATCGATGTCGGCCTTGCCGGCGCTCTTCAGGGCCTGCTCTTCTTTGATCAAGTCTTCAATCTGCACCAGATACCAGGGGTCCACCTTGGTGTGGGCGAACACGTCCTCGACACTCATGCCTGCGCGGAAGGCGTCACCGATGTACCAGACACGATCGGCTCCCGGCACGTTCAGTTCCCGGGTCAGGGTTTCCCGGGCGTTTTCAGACGTCAGCTCTTCCAGCTTTTCATCAAAGCCTTCGGAGCCTACTTCCAGGCCGCGCAGGGCTTTCTGCAGGGACTCCTGGAAGGTGCGGCCGATGGCCATGACCTCACCCACGGATTTCATCTGGGTGGTCAGGCGGGCGTCGGCCTGGGGGAACTTCTCGAAGGTGAACCGCGGGATCTTGGTGACCACGTAGTCGATGGACGGTTCGAACGAGGCCGGGGTGACGCCGCCGGTGATTTCGTTGCGCAGTTCGTCCAGGGTGTAGCCCACGGCCAGTTTGGCGGCGACCTTGGCGATCGGGAAGCCGGTGGCCTTGGAGGCCAGCGCCGAGGAACGGGACACCCGCGGGTTCATCTCGATCACGACCATACGACCGGTGTCCGGGTTGATGCCGAACTGGACGTTGGAACCGCCGGTTTCCACACCGATCTCACGCAGGACCGCCAGGGAGGCGTTCCGCATGATCTGGTATTCCTTGTCGGTGAGAGTCTGGGCCGGGGCCACGGTAATGGAATCCCCGGTGTGCACGCCCATGGCGTCGAAGTTCTCGATGGCGCAGACGATGATGCAGTTGTCGTTCTTGTCGCGAACAACTTCCATCTCGTACTCTTTCCAGCCGATCAGGGATTCGTCGATCAGCAGTTCGTTGGTGGGCGACAGGTCCAGGCCACGGGTACAGATTTCTTCGAATTCGTCGCGATTGTAGGCGATACCGCCACCAGAGCCACCCATGGTGAAGGAGGGGCGGATGATGCACGGGAAGCCGATGTCGTCGGCCACTTTCCAGGCTTCTTCCATGGAGTGGGCGATGGTGGCGCGGGGGCATTCCAGGCCGATCTTCTTCATGGCCTTGTCGAAGCGGTCCCGGTCTTCGGCTTTGTCGATGGTGTCCGCGTTGGCGCCGATCATTTCCACGCCGTGTTTTTCCAGGATGCCGTGGCGCTCCAGATCCAGGGCGCAGTTCAGTGCGGTCTGGCCGCCCATGGTCGGCAGCAGCGCATCCGGCTGCTCTTTCTCGATGATCTTCTCGACAGTCTTCCAGGTGATCGGCTCGATGTAAGTGGCATCGGCCATGACCGGGTCGGTCATGATGGTGGCCGGGTTGGAGTTCACCAGGATGACCCGGTAGCCCTCTTCGCGCAGCGCCTTGCAGGCCTGGGCTCCGGAGTAATCAAACTCGCACGCCTGCCCGATCACGATGGGGCCGGCGCCCAGGATCAGGATGCTTTGGATGTCGGTACGTTTTGGCACGCTTCTCTACTTAGATAACGAATGACACCACAAACTCGTGGACCGGTGTATTCTCCTGTGTTTTTGGGTCCTTGCATAGCTTGAAGATAGCTTCTGTAAACTGAGTTGTGTAGCCCGTTCAAGGGCTCAGTTGCGGTTACAGCCGTTTAGGCGCCTGTGATCTAAAGGCCTATTGGAAATACCAAAACGTTCCTGCATGAAAGTGGCACTACCTCGACCTCGAAACGATACTTTCCCTGTCTGGATGCTATTTCTGACAAGGGAGAGTCACCATGCCGCGCTTTATCCCGTATATTTTGCTTTGCTCGGCTCTGTTTCTATCAGGTTGTCAAACCTGGCGAATACTGGACATCGAAAAACTCCCACCGCCGGCCGCGCTTCCGGATTCGAGTAATCCCGGCGAAGTTCAGGTGTTTTATTGGGATAACATCTCGGGCAACTCAGTCGAAGCTCTGATTTCCAATGATGCATTTCCTGAGAACCCTGACTCGATCGAGCTGTTGAATGAGCTTCGCCGCGCACCAGAGCGAGGAAGCAATTATGGTTCACTTGTCAGGGGCTACATTCTTCCTCCGGCGACAGGCGCCTACACGTTTTTTGTCAGCGGAGATAATGAAACCGAATTCTGGCTGGGCTCTTCCGCTGATACCAGTTCAAAGCAACTTGTGGCCGAGGTACCCGGATACACCGCTGCGTTGGCCTACACCAAATACGCTTCCCAAGCGTCCGCCGAAATCGAGCTGGCTGCCGGCAAACGATATTATTTTGAAATCCTTCATAAAGAAGGCTATGGCGGCGACCACTTTGGCGTGGCTTGGCAAGGACCGGGGTTGAGCCGCGAAATCATCTCTGGAGAACACATCGCCAGTTTTGCCGGTGAGCCCGGTTCAGGGTTGTCGGAGCAAGGGGCGGAAGAAAGCTACAGACTAGGATATTCAGTAGGCTTTCTCGATGGCACAGAAGGCCTTGCTTTCAATCCCAGATTTCCGCCTCTGGATGAGGATCGGGACGGGATCTATGACAATTGGGAAATCGCTCACGGCCTGGATTCCACAGACCCCACTGACGCCAACTCCGATCCCGATAACGATTTACTGGTTGCTGCCGACGAATTTTTACTGGGCAGTTCAGAGAACAATCCCGACACAGATGGTGACGGAATCCCGGACGGTGACGAATTTGCTCTTGGAATTGATCCTCTCGATCCTTCCGATGCTCAGGGAGACCTTGACGGCGATGGTTTCACCAATCTTGAAGAATACCTTGCAGGTACAAACCCAACTGACAGCGAATCGATACCAGAGGCCGAACCCATCTCTGACCTCACCTATGCCAGGGGGTTTGCCGGACAATACTTCGACGGCATTAATTTCGACCGATTCCTGTCCGCCCGCAACGACGAGAACATTCAGTTCCAGTCAAGTTCCGGGTCTTTCGCGGAAGGTCAACCGAGCGATTACTTCAGTGCACGGTGGTTTGGTGAATTTACAGCACCCCATTCTAGCGGAAGCAGAAGTTACACTTACAGAGTCCGGACTGACGACGGCACTCGACTCTATGTTGCAGGAGAACCAAGCATCTCTGCGTGGCGGGATCAGGGTGCAACAGTCTACACGACAACGGTGTCACTCGAACCCGGCCAGAACGTCGATGTCTTGATGGAGTATTACGAGCGGGGAGGTGCAGCCGTGGCCCAGCTGTCTATCCTGGACGATTCAACAGGAACCGAATTAGTGGTTGGTGATGTTATACGCTCACCTGACCTCAGCGTGCCATCGGAAACAGATACCGATGCAGATGGGATCCCTGACACCTGGGAGCTCCGCAATGGACTGTCGCCATGGAGAGACGATGCTTCGGAGATCAATAACAACTCCGGCGTCACCAATATAGATGCCTTTAATTCATCACTGAGCCCGTGGACCCTCGAACCGCTAGCCTCTCCAGAAAGCCCCACGGTTGATGACGGTTCAACCAGCACACCGGTCACCTCCCAGCCTGAAACTGGCACCGCAACCTTGAGCTGGACGGCGCCATTGACTCGCGTTGATGGTAGTTCGATCTCATTAAGCGAGATTCAGAGTTATGAAATTCTCTATGGCAGCTCTCCCGAGAGCCTATCCAATACGATCACGGTCGATGGCAGTCAGACCAGCGCCGAGATAACCGGCTTGAGCCCCGGCACATGGTATTTTGCCATCAGGGTCATCGACACAGACGGACTTACAAGCGAGAACTCACAAATACTGACGCATAGTATTCAATGACTTAGATCGAAAACAGCTGAACGAACTCATGAACCGGGGTGCTTTCCAGAGTGTTCTTCTCATTGCAAAGCTCGGAAATCACCCTGCACTGCTGCACAGGGAAACGGGTTGCAAGGTTTGCCCTGAACTTTTGTTCGAGCAACGGCATCCCCTCCTTGCGGCGTTTCCGGTGACCTATGGGGTATTCGACGGCCACCTGTTCCGTGCTTGATCCATCTTTGAAGAATACCTGCAACGCATTGGCGATCGAGCGTTTATCAGGCTCAAGGTATTCCAGCGTGTAGCGCTCATCTTCCACGACTTCCATTTTTTCCCGAAGCGTCTCTATTATTGGGTTGCTTTCATGGAAATCATCCTCGTAGTGCTCGGCGGTAAGATTGCCAAAAATCAACGGTACGGCCGTCATGTATTGCAAGCAGTGATCCCGATCTGCGGCGTTTGCGAGTTTTCCGACCTTGGAAATGATGCGAATGGCGGACTCATGGGTGGTGATGACAATCCTTTCTATCTCCTCAAGCCGATCTTTCACCTCTGGGTGAAGCGTTACTGCAGCCTCAGCAGCCGTCTGGGCATGGAATTCAGCGGGAAAGGATATCTTGAAGAGGATGTTCTCCATGACGTAGGAGCCAAAGTCCTGTGGAATCGAGAATTCCCTTTTTCCCTCGGGCTTAAGCTTCTGGTCTTTATTGGTTTTGCTAAACAGCACGTCGTAGAAGCCCCATTGGGGTGCTGTCAGCACTCCAGGAATACCCATTTCGCCACGCATTGCTATATCTGCAAGACGGACAGCGCGTGACGTAGCGTCACCGGCTGCCCAGGATTTTCTGGAACCTGCATTCGGAGCGTGGCGGTAGGTTCTGAGAGACTGGCCGTCTACCCAGGCATGGGATAATGCAGACAGCATTTGTTCGCGATTGGCGCCCATCACCTTGGCAGCCACGGCTGTGGAGGCGACTTTGACCAACACTACGTGGTCCAACCCTACTCGATTGAAGGAGTTCTCAAGTGCCAGAACACCCTGGATCTCATGGGCCATGATCATGGCTTCGAGAACGGTTCGCATGGTTAACGGTTCTTTGCCCTCAGCAACCCGTTTCTGCGAAAGGTGATCTGCAACAGCCAGGATAGCGCCCAGGTTGTCCGATGGATGCCCCCATTCAGCCGCCAGCCATGTGTCGTTGTAGTCAAGCCAGCGAACGATGCAACCGATGTCCCAGGCAGCCTTCACCGGATCAAGCCGGAATGGCGTGCCGGGCACGCGAGCACCATGAGGGACACTGGTGCCCTCCACTATTGGGCCGAGGTGTTTGGTGCATTCAGGAAAACGGAGCGCGAGCAGGCCGCAGCCCAGCGTATCCATCAGGCAGTAGCGAGCTGTCTTCCAGGCTTCTTCACTGGTTATTTCATAGGTGAGAACGTAGTCCGCAATTTGTTGCAGAACTTCGTCGTAATCGGGACGTTCGTTGAGATCAAATGTTGCAGACATAGGGGGCCTCCTTGCCCCCACTATAGATTCGGTCAGAAGCTATCGCCAGGCACCCGCACCCAACCTTCCATCAAAACCCGCGCGCTGCGGCTCATAATGGCTTTGGTTGCGGTCCATTGGCCATCCACTTCCTTCGCTTCCGCGCCAACGCGCAAGGTGCCGGAGGGATGCCCGAAGGTCACATGGGTTCGGTCGCCACCGCCCGCAGCCAGGTTCACCAGGGTTCCGGGAACCGCCGAAGCGGTTGCAATAGCCACTGCAGCCGTGCCCATCATAGCGTGATGGAGCTTGCCCATGGAGAGCGCGCGAACAAGAACGTCTACGTCCCCTGCCCCGATGTTCTTGCCGCTTGAGGATACGTAATCCGAAGGCTTCGCCACGAAGGCGACTTTCGGGGTGTGCTGGCGGTTGGCCGCTTCCTCGATATTCTGGATCAGCCCCATTTTCACCGCACCGTGGGCCCGGATGGTTTCGAACCGTGCCAGGGCTTTGGGATCGGAGTTGATGTCGTCCTGCAGCTCGGTGCCCTTGTACCCGATGTCTTCAGCGTTCACGAAAATGGTCGGGATTCCGGCGTTGATCATGGTAGCTTTCAGGGTGCCTACACCGGGCACTTCCAGGTCGTCCACCAGGTTGCCGGTGGGGAACATGGAGCCTTCGCCATCGGCGGGGTCCATGAATTCCACCTGCACTTCGGCGGCCGGGAAGGTCACGCCGTCCAGCTCGAAATCGCCGGTTTCCTGCACTTCACCGTTGGTGATGGGCACGTGGGCAACGATGGTTTTCTGGATATTGGCCTGCCAAATGCGGACGGTGCAGGTGCCGTTTTCCGGGATCCGCTCTTTGGCAATAAAACCGCTGTTGATGGCAAAAGCGCCGACAGCCGCAGTAAGGTTGCCGCAGTTACCGCTCCAGTCCACAAACGGCTTGTCGATGGAGACCTGGCCGAACAGGTAGTCCACGTCGTGATCCGGCTGCGTGGGATCGGCCAGGATCACCGTTTTGCTGGTGCTGGAGGTAGCGCCGCCCATGCCGTCAATTTGCTTCTGGTAGGGGTCCGGGCTGCCGATGACTCGCAGCAGGAGTTTATCCCGGGCTTCGCCCGGGGTTTGGCACGCCTCCGGCAGATCTTTGAGCCGGAAAAAGACGCCCTTGCTGGTGCCGCCACGCATATACGTGGCGGGGATTTTGATTTGTGGCTGGTGTGTCATGCCGCACCTTCCGATTGCAGGAAATCCTCCGCAAACCGCTGCAAAACACCGCCTGCGCTGTAGATGGACACTTCTTCAGCGGTATCAAGGCGGCAGATAACCGGAATGCGCTCAGTGCTACCGTTCTTCCGATGGATAACCAGCGTAAGCTCCGCGCGGGGCGCCGGGGTGCCTTCCACGTCGTAGGTTTCGGTGCCGTCGATGCCGAGTGTCTTACGGGTAGTGCCCTCCTCGAACTGCAGGGGCATCACGCCCATACCGATCAGGTTGGTACGGTGAATCCGCTCGAAGCCTTCGGCGACAATCGCTTCTACACCCGCCAGGGCAACGCCTTTGGCGGCCCAATCGCGGGAGGAGCCCTGCCCGTAGTCGGCGCCGGCGATGATGATCAGCGGCTGTTTGCGCTCCATGTAGGTCTCGATGGCCTCCCACATGCGGGTAACCTTGCCTTCCGGCTCGATCCGCGCCAGGGAACCCTGCTTCACGTTGCCGTTTTCGTCCCGGACCATTTCATTGAACAGTTTCGGGTTGGCGAAGGTGGCACGCTGGGCGGTCAGGTGATCGCCACGGTGTGTCGCATAGGAGTTAAAGTCTTCCTCAGGCACGCCCATCTTGTGCAGGTATTCACCGGCTGCGCTGTTCATCAGGATCGCGTTGGAGGGCGACAGATGGTCGGTGGTGATGTTGTCCGGCAGCACCGCCAGCGGGCGCATGCCCTTAAGGGTCTTCTCACCTACCATACCGCCTTCCCAATACGGCGGGCGACGGATGTAAGTGCTCTGCGGACGCCACTCATACAGCGGGTTGGTGTTGGCCTGGGCATCCCGGGTGATGTCGAACATCGGGATGTAGGTGCTGCGGAACTGCTCCGGCTTGACGCTGGATTTCACGATGGCATCGATTTCCGCATCGTCCGGCCAGATGTCCTTCAGGGTGACAGGATTGCCATCCTGGTCGTAGCCCAGCGCATCTTTCTCGATATCAAAACGGATCGTGCCCGCGATCGCGTAGGCAACCACCAGCGGGGGTGAGGCCAGGAACGCCTGCTTGGCATAGGGGTGAATCCGGCCGTCGAAGTTCCGGTTACCGGAGAGCACCGCCACGGAATACAGATCTCGGTCGATGATTTCCTGCTGGATTTTCGGGTCCAGGGCACCACTCATGCCGTTGCAGGTGGTACAGGCGAAGGCCACCACACCGAAGCCCAGTTGCTCAAGTTCCGGCAGCAGTTTGGCTTCTTCCAGGTACATCTTGACCGTTTTGGAGCCCGGCGCCAGGGAGGTCTTCACCCATGGCTTGCGGGTCAGCCCCAGCTTGTTGGCGTTACGGGCGATCAGGCCTGCAGCCACCATGTTGCGGGGGTTACTGGTGTTGGTACAGCTGGTGATAGCAGCGATGATACACGCGCCATCCGGCATCTTGCCCTCTTCCTGCTCCCATTCACCGGCGATGCCGCGTTCTGCCAGCTCGGATGTTGGCAGATGCGCATGGGGGTTGGAGGGGCCAGCCAGGGTACGGGTCACTTTGGACAGGTCGAACTTCAGCACGCGCTCGTATTCAGCGTTCTTCATGCTGTCGGCCCAGAGACCGGTTTCCTTGGCGTACTTCTCAACCAGAGCGACCTGCTCGTCTTCACGACCGGTCAGCTTCAGGTAATCGATGGTCTGGCCGTCGATGTAGAACATCGCGGCGGTGGCGCCGTATTCCGGAGTCATATTCGATATGGTGGCACGGTCGCCAACGGTAAGGCTGTCAGCGCCTTCACCGTAGAACTCCAGGTAGGCGCCAACCACACGTTCTTTACGCAGGAACTCCGTGATGGCCAGCACCATATCGGTACCGGTAATGCCAGGCTGCAGCTTGCCCGTCAGTTCAACGCCCACGATATCCGGCAGGCGCATCATGGAAGCACGGCCAAGCATAACGCTCTCGGCTTCCAGGCCGCCTACACCAACGGAAATAACGCCCAGGGCGTCAACCATCGGCGTATGGCTGTCAGTGCCGACACAGGTATCCGGGAAAGCAACACCATCGCGGTTCTGAACCACCGGGGACATTTTCTCCAGGTTGATCTGGTGCATGATGCCATTGCCGGGAGGAATCACGTCTACGTTCTTGAACGCGGTCTTGGTCCAGTTGATGAAGTGGAAACGGTCGTCGTTGCGGCGGTCTTCGATCTGGCGGTTCTTCTCGAACGCGTCTTTTTCGAAACCGGCGTGTTCGACGGCCAGGGAGTGATCCACGATCAACTGGGTCGGCACTACCGGGTTGACCTTCGCAGGATCACCACCCTTCTCTGCGATGGCATCACGCAGGCCGGCCAGGTCCACCAGGGCGGTCTGGCCGAGGATGTCGTGGCACACAACGCGAGCGGGGTACCAGGGGAAGTCCAGGTCGCGCTTGCGCTCGATCAGCTGCTTGAGAGAGTCCGTGAGCATCTCCGGATCGCAACGGCGAACCAGTTGCTCCGCCAGGATCTTGGAGGTGTACGGAAGCTTTTCGTACGCGCCGGCCTGGATGTCTTCCACGGCCTGGCGGGTGTCGAAATAATCCAGGTCGGTGCCTGGTAACGGTTTACGATATTCGGTGTTCATGGGCGCTCCTCAATCGGTACCCACTTGGCATCCGCCGGGCCTGTGTAATCGGCACTTGGGCGGATGATGCGGTTGTTGGCGCGCTGCTCTTTCACGTGGGCGGTCCAGCCGGAAACCCGGGACATCACAAAGATCGGGGTGAACAGTTCGGTCGGAATGCCCATGAAGTGATAGGCGGATGCGTGGAAGAAGTCGGCGTTACAGAACAGCTTCTTCTCGCGCCACATGACTTCTTCACAACGCTCGGAGACCGGATACAGCACGGTATCGCCCACTTCTTCCGCCAGTTTCTTGGACCACTGCTTGATAATGGCGTTGCGCGGGTCGGACTCTTTGTAGATCGCGTGGCCGAAGCCCATGATCTTTTCCTTGCGCTCGAGCATACCCATCAGGCCTTCTTCGGCCTCTTCCGGGGTCTTGAACTTCTGGATCAGGGCCATGGCCGCCTCGTTGGCGCCGCCGTGCAGAGGACCACGGAGCGAACCGATGGCGCCGGTCACACAGCTGTGAATATCAGACAGTGTTGAGGCACACACGCGGGCGGTGAAGGTGGAGGCGTTGAATTCGTGCTCGGCGTACAGGATCAGCGACACGTTCATGACGCGCTCGTGCAGTTCGCTGGGCTTCTTGCCGTGCAGCAGCTCCAGGAAGTGACCACCGATGGAGTCCACGTCGCTCTCGGTTTCGATACGAACGCCTTCGTGGGCGAAGCGGTACCAGTAGGTAATGATGGACGGGAACACCGCCAGCATGCGGTCGATCTTGTCGTCCTGCTCGCTGAAATCTTCTTCGGTTTCCAGGTTACCGAGCATGGAGCAGCCGGTACGCATCACATCCATCGGGTGCGCGTCTTTGGGGATCTGCTCAAGCACGGTTTTCAGGGCAGCCGGCAGGCCACGCAGGCTCTGGAGTTTTTTGGTATAGGCATCCAGCTCCTGCCGATTTGGCAGTTTGCCGCGCAGCAGCAGGTAGGCGATTTCTTCAAACTGGGCTTTTTCAGCCAGATCGGCAATGTCGTAGCCGCGGTATGTCAGGCCGGCACCGCTCTTGCCAACGGTACACAGGGCGGTTTCGCCAGCAACCTGGCCTCGGAGGCCTGCGCCGCTCAGTTGTTTTGCTTCAGCCATTGTTGTCTCCCATCGTTATCTTGTTTGGGGTGTCTGTCGGATTAACCTTTACTCTGCTGAAACAGCTGGTCCAGCTTCTGCTCGAAATCGTGGTAATTCAGGAAATCGTACAGCTCCATCCGGGTCTGCATCAGGTCTACCACGTCTTTCTGGTCGCCCTTCTCCAGGATGTTCTGGTAAACAGTCAGGGCCGCCTTGTTCATGGCGCGGAAGGCGCTCAGCGGGTATAGAACCATGTCGGCGCCGGCTTCGGCCAGTTCCTGCCGGTTGTATAAAGGCGTGGCACCGAATTCGGTGATGTTGGCCAGGATGGGCACGTCCAGGGCTTCAGAGAAGGCTTTATAGTGCTCAAGCTCGGTGACCGCTTCGGCAAAGATGCCGTCAGCGCCAGCTTCGATGCAGGCCTTGGCGCGCTCAATGGCAGCTTCGAGGCCCTCTTTCTGGAAGGCGTCGGTACGGGCCATGATGAAGAAGTCTTTGTCTTCACGGGCATCCACAGCGGCCTTGATGCGGTCGACCATTTCTTCCTGGGATACGATTTCCTTGTTCGGACGATGGCCACAGCGCTTCTGGGCAACCTGGTCCTCAATATGGACAGCTGCTGCCCCGGCACGTTCCATCTCTCGAATGGTACGGGCGATGTTGAAGGCGCCACCCCAGCCGGTATCAATGTCGACCAGCAGCGGTACGTCGGTAGCTGCGGTAATACGGCGAACATCCTCGACCACATCGTTCATGGTGGTCATGCCCAGATCCGGCAGGCCGTAGGAGGCGTTGGCGACACCACCGCCAGACAGGTAAATGGCCTGGTGGCCCACTTTGTCGGCCATCATGGCGGCATAGGCGTTGATGGTGCCGACAATCTGCAGGGGCTGGTTGTCTTTGAGCGCCTTGCGGAAGCGGGCGCCGGGGCTGAGTTTGTTTGTCATGGTGTTGGCCTCTTCTCTTTTGGATTCTTGTTGTCGGATTATGCCTTTGGCTAATCCGACCTACGTTAGATGGTGATTTCGCCTTCCTGGATTTTCTTTTCGATGTTCTGTCTTGCTGCGTTGATATGACGTTTCATCAGAAATTCGGCGAGTTCACCGTCGCGCTGGGCGATGGCCTCGACGATACGGCGGTGTTCACCGAGAGCCCGCTTGGGGCGCCCGGTGGAGGTGCTTAGCCGGTAACGGTACATGCGCACCATGTAGTAAAGATCACCCAACAACATCTGGGCCAGTTTGGTGTTGCGGCTACCGGTGGCGATTCGGTGGTGGAAGTCATAGTCGCCTTCGGCCTGGTAATAGGCCTGGCCCTGGGCTTCGTCGATCATGCGTTCGTGGGTGTCGAGTGTCGCCTGGAGGTCGGCGATTTCCTGATCGGTCATGCGCTCGGCTGCCTGGCGGGCGGCCAGTCCTTCCATGACTTCACGTATGCGGTAGAGCTCCATCAGCTCGGAGGCGCTGACGGAAACCACCTTGACGCCGGCATGGGGGCGGCGCACCAGAAGGCCGCGGGACTCAAGGCGGCCCAGGGCTTCCCGGAGCGGGCCGCGGGTGAGATCGAACCGGGAACAAAGCTCCAGTTCACCGATCTTTTCGCCCGGGGCCAGCTCGCCTTTCACGATTGCCGTTTGCAGACAATCGAAGGCCTCATCGGCGCGGGTATAGGTAGGAGACAGTAACTCAGACATAGTTTGTCAACAAAACCTGATTGATTTTGAGAAAAGCTACGCCTGAGTGGCCATATTGTCAACAATATTGGCTAAATTGAGCCTCTGATTGTTTACAATAGATCCAATCAATCAATAGAGCTTTCGCTCAGCAACAGGTGGCGGGGTGTACTGATAAAGCCAGGTTTCGGTAAGCGCCTCGTTGCCCAGCCTGAGGTACAGTCGAATATTGATGGGTTCAACCGAGTCATCCGGCACCAGGTCAAACATGGCCCGGTAACCGTCGATTGCAGACAATGGTCTGGCGGACGTGATTTCAACCTCTCCGCGGCTCACACTGATAACCGGCTCCACATCCGCGTCCTTGCTGAGCATCTCCAGGGCACCGCCAGCAAAATCAACCGCAAAACGCCTTGAAAAGTAGGTGCGCTTTTGGCCCACGACACCGCCCAGCCCGGTCCGCGTTGCCTGCACCGTGGCCAACTCATAGGGCCGCACCGGCGCCTGCGCCCCCCAGTGCAAGCGGTAACTGTAGAGGTACTCCCTGCCTGGCAACAGAGGCTCTTCGGGGTGCCAGAAAGCAACGATGTTATCGAAGGTTTCATCCACGGTGGGAATTTCCACCAGGTCAACACTGCCACGTCCCCAATCTCCTCGGGGCTCCACCCAGAGGCTGGGACGCCGATCATAGAACACACCGTCATCCTGGTAGTGGTCAAAATTCCTGTCCCGTTGCATCAAGCCAAAGCCTGCGGGATTGTTATCCTGGAAACTGTTGAACCGGAGGCTGACGGGGTTCACCAGTGGTCGCCACAACCATTCACCGTTGCCGTTGCGCATGGCCAGGCCGTCGGAATCGTGTATCTCCGGGCGCCAGTCGTAGCCCATGCGATCGTCATTTTCCCCCACCTGGTACATGCTGGTCAGCGGGGCGATGCCGGCCCGGGTGATTTCGGTTCTCGGGTAGAGCGCCAAATCGACATCCATAACCATGTTACGCCCGGGGTCGAGAACAAACGCGTAGGCGCCGGTGGTGCTGGGGGAATCCAACAAGGCCCAGACACGCAGCAATTGACTGCCCGGAGCCGGCCTCTCCAGCCAGAACTCCGAGAAACGAGGGAATTCCTCCTTCCTATTCATGCCGGTATCAATCGCCAATCCCCGAGCAGAAAGACCATACTGCATCTCCGAGCCTACTGCCCGGAAATAGCTGGCGCCCAGGAAGGCAGCCAGATCCAGGGCAAAGTTGTTGTGGTAGTGAACCCGAAAGCCCGCGTAGCCGAGATCCTCGGGCAGATCGCCCAGAGGCTGTTCTCCCCTGTATCGAAAAAGGTCCTGTCGATACGCCAGTTCACTGGCCTCGCCATCAATGACCTCGTGGATTTTTACGGGCTGCTGGAAATACAGCCCAAGATGAAACAGCTGGATCTGGAAAGCAGTATTATCGCCACGCCAAAGGGCCTGGTCAGCTCGGAAAGCGATGGCCTGGTAATCGTCCCAGGAAATGTTTTTAAGGGTTCGAGGCAACTGGCCTTCGATGGAAACATGAGCCTCGCCTGCCAGCGCCCGAGCTCGGCCCTTTAGCCAGGCATAGCTGAACCCCTGCATAGAGCCGCCTGCCGCACGGGAGATTCCGGAACCGAAAGCTGATAGGGGCAGAGCACCCACACCGAACGCAGAGAGCAGCACCTTTAGCAGTGTTCTTCGCTCTATCATCGCTTCTCTTACCTACGCCTGACCACTTTCGCACCACTCTGGTGCATTATCTGAACCACGCTACAGCTAAACATTAGACGAGATCTCCAGTTTCAAGACTACGAAGCCTTGATATAAGTTACGGCAAAAGCACGCCTTGGCTCATAGTAGGCAACAAATCCATGTAGCCCCCTGCATTTGTGGTATTAACTTGGGTAAACTCGGCACACTTTGTGAAAGTACAACCGTTCATAGGCTTGCGCAGAGGCGTTGAGCAGACTCGAGGGCGTGAAAACGACCATTAAAGGACGAATGATATGATCAGAAAATGCCTGTTTCCCGTTGCCGGCTACGGCACCCGCTTTCTCCCGGCCACCAAGGCGATGCCGAAGGAAATCCTGCCGGTGGTGAACAAACCCCTGGTTCAGTACGGCGTTGAAGAAGCCGCGGAAGCCGGTATCCATGAATTTGGTTTTGTTACCGGCCGGGGCAAGCGGGCTATCGAGGACCATTTCGACATCAGCTACGAGCTTGAGCACCAGATTGCGGGCTCCGGCAAGGAAGACCTGCTGACCTCCATCCGTGATCTGATCGACCACAACAGCTTCGCTTTTACCCGGCAAAATGAAATGAAAGGTCTCGGCCACGCTATTCTCACCGGTCGTAACCTCGTAGGCGATAGTCCCTTTGCGGTCGTACTGGCCGATGACTTCTGCATTGGCCCGGAAGGTGAAGACGGCGTACTGGCGCAAATGGTGAAACTGTATAACCAGTTCCGTTGCTCCATTGTTGCCATCGAAGAGGTTCCGGCCGACGAAACCCACAAGTATGGCGTGATTGCCGGTGAGTCCATGAAAGATGGCCTTTACCGGATTACCGATATGGTGGAAAAGCCGGCCCCGGAAGATGCGCCCAGCAACCTCGCCATCATCGGTCGCTACATTCTCACGCCGGATATTTTCGACATTATCGAGAAGACCCCTGCGGGCAAGAACGGCGAAGTCCAGATTACCGATGCGCTGCTCGAACAAGCGAAGAACGGCTGCGTACTGGCTTATCAGTTCAAGGGGCGCCGGTTTGATTGCGGCAGTATTGATGGCTTTGTGGAAGCCACCAACTACGTTTACGAGAACATCTACAAGAAAGGCAAGTAAGGAATCCGGGGCGGTATCAGTTGCCCAGGATCTGAAGAATCATTCGCCGGTTTTCCGAGCTTGTCCTGCGGAACCGGCGAAGCAGCTCCACCTCTTCTCCGGTCAGTTGTACCTTCTCAAGTACTTCTTCCAGCTCGGCCACCGATGCCAACAGCTCATCACTCTTATCCAGGGCAATACCGGGAAGTTCAAGTTGCCCGTGGTCCTCGGGCTTCTCTGGCTCCCAATCCTGCATGGGTTGCGCATGTTGCATGGCCACTTACCTCGTCATCCAAACCGGGAAACCTGTCCCGATAATGCCCTGCGAAGTGAATCAATCCGGAAATGTAACGTACATATAGCTTTGCACACAATCTGCCTATACTAAAGGAGTCTTCGCAGCTCCTGGGCAACAACCAACAGGCTATTTATGGCGGCAAGAACACTGGATATCGACTCGGCATGGGAGTTGGTGCTTAGCGCAGTAAACCGCAGCAATGTGACACTGCCGTTGCCGGGAACCGACAAAGAAGCAGTAAAACTCAATGGACACGGCGCTTGGCACCTGATGCAACCGGCCACGGGTGAAGCGAAGGATCTGCTCTCGGTGTTTCTTCCCCTGTGTCGGCCGGTGCCAGCGGATGGTCGCCCCAAAGTTATCGGCCAGCTCGGCCAAAGCCTCGATGGGCGAATTGCGACGGTGACGGGACGCTCGCGCTTCATCAACGGCGACGATGGGATTACGCACCTGCACCGGATCCGTGCGGTATCCGATGCCGTGATCGTTGGTGCCGGCACCGCCGCCACCGACAACCCCCGTTTGACCGTACGGCGCACCAACGGTCGCAACCCGGTACGCGTGGTTATTGATCGTCATCACCGCGTGCCGGACAGCCATCACCTGTTTACCGATGGTGCGGCCCCTACCCTACGATTGGTGGCCGGGAGCTATGACAAAGACAGGAATCCGTCTATTGAATCCGCTGTTAGCGAAATCCCCTGTCTTGGAGATGCGGACGCCAAAGCCCCCGTCGATCCGAAGCTGATTCTTCAGGTACTGTCGGATTTCGGGCTAAAAAAGGTGTTCGTGGAAGGTGGCGGCGTCACCGTCTCATCATTCCTCAACGCCGGCTTGCTGGATCGGCTTCACGTAATGGTCGCCCCCATGATCATCGGCAGCGGCAGACCCGCCTTTTCGCTCCCGGAAATCGATTTCCTGGACGATGCGCTGCGGCCAAGAGCGCAGCTGGTCAACCTTGGCAGCGATATGCTCTTCGACCTGGATTTCTCCCGAGAGGCATAGGCCGGTTTAGCGACTGGTGAACAAATACACCACCCCAGGCAAGCTCGAAACCAGCACCAGCGCCCCGTACCCCACACTCAGCGCCACCCCCTGCTCCGCTGGCAATCCGGCCATGGGCCAGATCAGCGCTGCGGCGCCCTCCCTGATTCCCCAGCCGGCAACCGTCAGAGGTATGACCATGCTCAGAAGCAGAATACTGCCCAGGCCGACAATCAACCCTGCCTCCGCCCAGGTATCAACGTAACCCGCACCCCAGGCCAGGCAGAGAAACACCCCCAGATAGCTCGACAACACCACCAGCGAAGAACCGATCTGAACCGGCAATACTGAGCAATCCAACAACGACAGATACAGATCACGCCGAAGGCGCTGCAGGTAATCGGCAAGGCCCGCTTTCCGTGCTAGCCATGGGGCTATGGCAACAAAGAGAATGCCAACTCCAAGCCACGCCCAGCCATTCCAAAAGCCGGCAGTAAGCTGCCCCGAACCATACAGCCACGCGATGGAAACTGCGACAACCAACGCCAGCACCAACTGGCCCGAGAGCCGCTCGATGGCGACCCCGTGGACAGCCGCGAGACGTTTACCGGCACCCTCACCGTGGCGCCATGCCCGGTTAACATCACCAAGCACGCCACCGGGCAGAACCTGGTTCAGGAATGTCGCCAGATAGTACTCTCGCACGGCAACGCCATAGTCCAGGGACAATCCAAGCCTCTTTGAGGTGAAGCGCCAACGCCAGGCAGAGAGCAGCACCTGCACTACGGTGAGTACCAGTGCGGGTATCAGAACAAAAGGAGAAAAGCGGACAAGCTCCTGCCAGAGCGCGCTGGTATCGACAGAGCGAATCACGAATCCAATGACCAAAACCGTGAACAACCACCGGGCCACCAAGCGAACCCGCTTTTGACGCACCTCCCTCAAGCCAGCTGTCCGGTTGGCAGAGCCAAAAGGTCGAGATGCCGTACGACGACGTTCAGGCTGCCCTCAGACAACTGATGGTTCCGCGTTTCCAGCCAGAGGTTCAGGCGGTCCCTGTCTCCCGGAGATTGCTCGATCGCCGCCTCGGTCCATCCCTCCATCAGCATCCGGGCCAACGCCTGATCTTCACTGCCCAGAGTCCAGGGCGATTCCGCCAATTTTACCTGGTAACCGTCTGCATCAAGCAGCCGCTTCAGAATAATGGGAGCCTCGGGCCCAAGCGCCGCACCGGTGCCTTTGTCCCCGTGCTGATGCTGGTTCACCAGCGTTCGAATCAGTTCATCATCGGGATGACCGGGGGACAGTTCAAATTGCCCTGCGTAGCTCAGCGCGATAAGTATTGCTGAATTCCTGCGCGACGCCGCCTGACTGAGGGCTTTCAACCAAGTCTCGGAAACAAGATCAATCAGTGCTGACGCCGTGATCAGGGACACCTCGGGGGGCAGGTGCTGCTCCATATTCTCCGGTGACAATTGCACCGCGCGCGTTTCAAAGGGTACATCCAGCACATTTACCCTTTGCCGGGCCTCGCGCAGCAACGCCGCGTCCTGATCCAGAGCAAGCCAGGCTTGCGGTACCTGTAGTGCACGTACCAGAAACAGGGCGTTGGAACCACGGCCGGTGCCAATGTCGACAATCTGCATGGGGCAATGAATTTCAGGCGGCAGGCTATCGTAACGGTCGAGCAGCCACCGGTTCAGTTCCGCGGTCAGTTCTATCGAGCGAGCCCGATGATCTGCCGGTTCCCGGGCCGCCAGCCATTCGCTCTCGAATTCTGAATGCTGGTGCGGGTTTGCAGGAAATCCCCTGAAGTATGCTAATGCCTCGCAAAAATCCCGGGCGGTATCGGCCCATGATCGAACCCGCCTGGATTCCCTCGCAGCCAGTTTGCGCGCATGTTCGAGCTGGTCCGGATCCTCCAGCCAGTTCCTGAGTCGGGCCTCGAGAGCCCTGATATCCCCGGCACAATACTGCACCACGCCCGGTCTGGCGGAGGTTTGCGCCAGGGCGCCGCCATCGGAGGAAATAATCGGCAGTGCTTCCGCCAACGCCTCGTCGATCACCATGCCGTAGCCCTCGTAGAGCGAAGGCATGACAAAAAAGTCGGCCTGGGTGTAGAGATCGGCAAGCCCTGAGTCGTCCACTTCACCGACCAGGACAATCCTGTCTTCAAGGCCGGCCGCAGCAACCGCCCGACGGACCTGATGGCTGTAACCCGGATCACGGCTGTCACACCCGGCCAGTGTGCAGCGCCACGGTAGAGCCTTCAGTTCTCCCAGCGCTTCCACCAACTGATGCTGGGCCTTTCTCGGGGACAGATGGGCGACGCATAGAATGTGAGGGCCACTGCTTTCAGCGGGCTTACTCCGGACTCGCGTTGTTTCAGCCCTGGCCACACCCGGCTCAGCAACCCGAATGGCCTCCGGAAGAACATCGTAATCCGCAAGGCGGGCGGCCGTGTGTTGACTGGTGGTAATAACGCCTTCCACGAAGCCGAGGGCCCGCTTCTCGGATTCCAGAAACCATTGCCTGTCTCCCTCGCTGAGGCCGGTCTCGTCAGCAAGCGGATGATGGACCAGCCCAAACAGAGTTAAACGTCGGGAATGCTTTTCCACGATCTCCGGCAGCCCGCCCATGGCAAGGCCATCAAGGACCACAGACGTGCCAGCAGGCAAACCTGCGAGTTTCCGATCCATCGCTTCGCGGGCGACACTGTCCGGACGCGGAAACTTCCCGGCCAAACCGCTCACCCGGGCTGTGCAACCGTCTTTGCAAAGTGCTTCTACCAGCTTACGAACATACCGGTAACCGCCGGTGTTCTGTTCCGGGTCGCCCGGAACGAGAAACTCGACCACTCCCGGTACGTCAGATTCCGGCATGGTAGCTGGCCCAGGCAATGTGAGATTCGGAGAGGGTGACTTTCAGGCTGACAATACCCTTCCCCGTCTCCCCCAGTCGGCCCCCATGAATGGCCGCCGCCATCCGGTCGAACACCAGCTTCGCCATAAACTCCGTAGTGGTGTTCCGGCCTCGCAGTTCCGGTAGCTCGTCGAGGTTCTGCATATTGAACTCTGAGAGAACGTTCTTGAGAAGCTCTGAGGCCAGGCCGATATCCACGATCAGGTCGTCCTTGTCCAACTGGTGACGCTCGAAGGTCACATCCACCACATAAGTGGCACCATGCACTTTCTGCGCTGGGCCAAAGATCTCTCCATCGAAACTGTGGGCAATCATCATATGGTCCCGGACCGTCAAGCCGAACATAATCTCTCCTTAGCAGGTCATTTTGAATTATCAGTAAACAACGCGATGGCAGAGTGTTTCCCGGCCATCGATCAGAATCCGTGCCATGGACTTTGGCAGGTCCTCGAACCGGCACTCACCGGTAATCAGCGCATCCAGGGCATCATCACTGAGTAGTTCCAACGCCAGCGCCAGGCGCTTGCGATAGTCCCACCTGGGAACCCGGGAGGGCGCAATCTGCCCGACCTGACTGGATTTCAGGGCCAGACGACGCGGATGAAATGCAGCACCCAATGGTGCGGAGACCAACTGATCCCCGTACCAGCTCATTTCAATCAGTGTCGCCTCCTGCCCCGCCAGCCCCAGAGCCGTTTCCAGGCCCGATGGGTGGCCGCTGGCATGTATCACAAGGTCGTGATCGTCGGCGGTAGGTTCGGCACTAAAGGTCAGCCCCAGTTGTTCGGCAACGGTCTGTCTCTCCGGGTTTGTGTCGATAGCGGTAACCCGGGTGCCCGGAATGCGATTGGCCAGCCAGGCGACAAGCAGACCAACCACTCCAAGACCAACCACCGCGATTCGATCGCCGACCGCTGGCGATCCATCCCAGAGACCGTTGACGGCGGTTTCCATATTGGCAGCAAGAATCGCTCGCTCGGCAGGCAGGTCTTTTGGTAAGGGCGTGACGGCCGACGCCGGCACCCGATAATAATCCTGGTGCGGGTACAGGCAAAACACCGTTTGACCGACCAGTTCCACGGGCCCTTCAATCACCTTTCCTACGTTGGCATAACCGTACTTCACCGGCCAGGGGAATTCCCCGGTCTGGAAGGGTGCCCGCATTGCGGCGTATTCGCTTCTGGGAACACGACCGTGAAAGACCAGTGATTCGGTGCCCCGACTTATCCCCGAATAGAGGGCCTGGACCGTAACAATCTCTCCTGCCTCCCCATCACCCGCCGGCTCCAGAGGCGTTTCCAGAATTTCGCCCTTTCCAGCGCCGGTTACCCACCAGGCCCGGGCGACGGTCTCTGTATTGGAATTCTCTGGATCACGTTGCAAAGGGAGCTCCTTTCCTGGCGTTGTTTTGCGCGGCATTAGAAGACGGCCTTTCCTGCCTGAACCATCAGGTCTGAACGCGGTCAATGCTCGTAAGCACACTCATACATATCAACTATAGTCAGTGTACAGTGCGCCCGGGGTGTTTGATGCCTGCAAACCTATACGCTGGAGTTCAGTGATGGATTCTAACGGCCGTTCAGCTTCACATTGGGTCGCCCTCCCGCTGGACCTCGCCTGGGGTTTTGTCCTTGTAACCCTGTTATGTCTGGCTACAGGCTGGCTGGCCGGGCCTCCCGTTCTTTTCTATCTGCTGACAGTCGCACTCTACCTTTGCGTCTGCGGCCTGGTTTCCCGGGCCTGGCCCGAAAGCCGCGACTTCGGCTGGGCGAACCGGGCAACCCTGTTGAGGGGTTGCCTCGTGATTGTCCTCTTCGCCTTGGCTCCCGTTGCAGAACATCTGACTGACAACCTCTGGTTGTATGGCTGGATGGCACTGTTGGCACTCATTCTGGATGGCGTGGACGGAAAAGTTGCCAGGGCAACCGGCTCCGAGAGCGACTTTGGCGCCAGATTCGATATGGAGCTGGATGCCCTGTTCATCCTCGGGCTCAGTATTGCCGTGCTGGCGTTGGGAAAGGCAGGCATCTGGGTGCTTGCCCTCGGCCTGATTCGCTACGCTTTCGTTGCCGCTGGCCACTTTGCGGATTGGCTGAATGCGCCACTGCCAGACAGTTTCCGACGGAAGACGGTTTGCGTTTGGCAGATCGTTACCCTGCTCGTGGCGGTACTTCCGCCAATCAATTCGCTGTTTGCCAGCACCACCCTGGCAACCGCCCTTGCTCTGCTGGTGTGGTCGTTTTTCGTGGATATTCACTGGCTTTATCAAAGGAGACATCACCATGATGTTCAATAACCGGAAAACCATTACCCGTTCTGCCCTTGCCTTGCCTGCGGTCCTCGCATTGAGCCCTGCAGCCTCGGCCGAGCCGCAAGATTTTATCGTCGACGACGAACACTTCTCTATGTTCTTCGAGATCATGCACATTGGTTACGCCCCGGTCATGGGCATGTTCCGAGAAGTGGAGGGCCAGTTCGTTTACGACGAGGAAACCATGGAGCTGAAGTCGGGCCAACTGGTATTCCAGAGCGACAGTGTGTTCACCAATCACAAGAAGCGTGATGAACACGTTCGCAACGAGGACTTTCTCGACTCTGACGAATACCCCGAGATCACTTTCACTGTTACCGACTTTGAAACAACCGGCGAAAACACTGGCAAAGTAACGGGAGATCTGGAGCTACTTGGCCAGACACGGCCCGTGGTATTGGATGTAACCCTGAACAAATCCGACGTTTACCCCTTTGGCCACGAGGAATACACGCTGGGGATCAGCGCTTCCACCACACTGAAACGCAGTGAATGGGGTATGACCTATGGTCTGGATGGTGAAATGGTCGGCGATGAGGTCAAATTGCATTTCGGTTTCGAGGCGATACGTGAGTCCGGCATGTTCTGATTTGTCAGTGGCGATAATGTGACCCGCTGCACAACGCGGACACATTCTGTTACAGGATCGGGCCGGATTTTTGGGCTGCGGCGCAAAGCCCGTTATGTTTAGAACTACAACAATAATCAAGGGACCTGCCGCATGCCCGGTAAGGCTATTATTCTTTTCACAATCATAACTGCCGTTGTGGTTGGCGCGGGGTATCTGCTTTCCGCCGACAACCACACCCGATTCAGTTGGTTCACGAAGCCGGCCAGCGACATCGGGTCCGCTTCTTCTCAGAGCCCAATTGAGACAGTCCAGCCGTCGCCCGATCCCGTGCAGCAACCCGAGCCACCATCGGACAACGCCCTTGGCTTTATGCTGGCCAGTGTTGCCGATCAGTACGCTGAAGCCACACGATATCCAGCCTGGTCGGTGCCTCTAAGCCCGGAACAGGCCCGCGCCTACCGTGGCAATCACTACGAGCCTGTTAGCCTGCCTCTGGAGGGTAACGGGCAATTCACAGTCACGCTTGAAAAATACCGGTTTACAGAAGGCGAACAGATTCTTGTTGCTGCGGCCATTCAAAGCCCTCAAGTAGTTGACCGCTCTCTTTCCGCAACCCTGGAGAGACCCGAAAGCCGTGATGCCGTCGCCAGCACCACACTGGAGCAAGCCGGTTCGCCGGGTTACTTCGAGGGCGTTCTGGCCGCCAATGAGTCACCGGGGGAATACCGCCTGATCGTCGAAGCCCGGCTCGACGGCAAACCAGTTCGCCACGCCTCAACGCTGACCGTCGAGCCCTACCTGGGGGACTTTGAGGGGTTGGGCAATTCCCGGGTCAGCGGCAACAACCTGATTATCCCCGTTCGGTTCTCTCCGGAAGATCCCGGCTTTTATGCGCTCTCGGCCCAGCTTTACGTCGGCCAGCGTCCGGTTGCCCAGCTGCAGGTGGAGAAACGGCTGGACAGCACTTCGGACACCATCAACCTCAGGGCCCACGGCACAGTGTTGGCGAACCAGACCGTGGACGGTCAACTTCAGCTGAAGAACCTGCAGATTCGCCAGCTCCCAGCCAGGCCAGGTGACAGAACCAACTACGCTTTCGGCCCCGACGAGGGCTACTCATTCACACCGCCGGACCTCGAGAGCCTGACCGATACCCCGGCGGTGGACCCCGAATCGGAACAACGGGCGGCGCTGCTCAGGCAGCTTGCCGACAAGTTCTGATGGCAGAGCGTGAGCTTTGCGCCGGCTGACGCCGGGCTGTACCGCCACAGAGTGGCGGAGAAACGTCTTGTGACAACAATAACTCAGCAAAGACGGAGCAACTATGAAAACAACAAAGATCGGAAGTGCCTGTAAGGCCGCCCTGGCGGTCGCCATCACCGGCAGCCTCTTTGCCGGAACCGCCCAGGCCCAACTGGCCGGGCACAATGTTATCCTGGTGCACGGCTTCCAGCAGGAAGACCTGGCCAACCCTCCCGCCAACCTTCAGGAAGTGAAAAGCGCCGGTGAGGACTACTGGCGCACCTTCTGGCTCTCCCGTGCCGAAGCGCGCATCGACTGGGGTAGTGACGGACGCGTAGAAGGAGGCATTGCCCAGCAGGCCTATGAACAGATGCGTCAGATCAGTCAGCAAGGACTCTGCAATGACTACTGCATTGTCGTCTCCCACTCCACCGGTGATCTGGTTACCCGATATCTGCTCGAGAACCAGGCCCGGTGGCTTCAATCCGAGGGCCTGCAACCGCTGAAAATCCTGGCAACCCTGGATTACTCGGGCGCTGGCGGTGGCACTGAACTGGCCAACCTGGCACTCAGCCTTGCCTACAATGACAGCTGGTACAACTGGCCCCTAAGGGCGGCAGTAGAAGCCTTCACCGGCATCGAACCAGAACCAGGCAAGCTTGGAGTGGTAAACGACCTGCAGACCAACGCAGCACGCAACCTCGCGGTGAGCCCAAATGGAATCCCACGGCTGCGCTTCGTGGCCGGCGGCTCGTCCTATGGGGGTATCACCAAGCCGTTCATCGCCGGCACCGACGATGGCGTGGTACCCACCCATTCGGCTTGCGGTGCAACCTCCGCGGCGGGGATTGATTCCTGCTCCTCCAGCATCAGCCTCGCGGGCAAGATAACGAGCCAGAATGGCCCGGGCGCTCTGTACTACAACCACTACCCGGTGCTAATGAACGAGGACGTCACCCACAGCGGCGTTCTCGGGTCCGAGACGGGCAACATCTCCGTACCGGTGGTCAACAATACCACCCTTAACGGTTTGCAAGTGGATTTCGCCAGCCGCACCTACAACAAACGCGCGTGGTGGCAGTGGTGGGGTTCCGGCGACCGGTACATTGAAGTGCCGGGTTCGGACCAGACGGGTATGTCCAATCTGGTTTACACCGCCCTGAACAACTGACTGCTCCTGGACAGATCAAACCAAAGGCTCAGGGAAGAGCCTTATCCCGCCTCGGTAATTCTACCCATCTTTCCTTTTTAGTTCGCAAACTATACATTGGTTCGCTTTCCCCGTTTGATTCACTCATTGCCGGCAAGCCATAACCGATGTCTGACACCCACAAATCCGATCTTCTTCTGGTTGTTGTCACCCTGTTTGCAGCCATCAGCTGGATGTTCTCCAAAGAAGCCGTACTGCTGATGCCCCCGCTGATGTTCATGGCCGCCAGGTTTCTGATTGCTGGCACGGTCCTGGCTTTTTTCGCCCGGCGCGCGCTGATGAAGCTGAGCCTGGATCAGCTCCGGAGAAGCGTGGGGGTCGGCCTTGTGTTTGGCACGGCCATGACCTGCTGGGTGATGGGACTGGTTCATATTACCAGTCTGGGCGAAGGAGCTTTTCTGACCAGTCTGGGGGTTGTCATTGTTCCCATCATCGCCCGTTTGGTGTTCAAGGAGGCCCAGCCTCCGAGTACCTGGCTGGCCATTCCTATTGCCGTTGCCGGGCTTGCATTTCTATCCCTCGAAAACGGATTTCGCCCCGAAGCGGGCCAGATCTTCTTTGTTATAGCCGCGACGATCTTCGCCCTGTATTTCAATCTCAATACCCGGGCGGCCAATCAGAGAACGGTGATCAACCGGCAGGGCAAGACTGTAGAGAAACATCGAGTGCCAGCCCTGCCCCTGACAGCCATTGCCCTGCTCACCGTAGGTATGCTGACGCTGATTGAATCCATGATTATGGAACCCTGGCGGCCTACCCTGAATAACCACTCACCAATGCTGGTATGGTGGGTGGTGGCCAGTGCCGTGATTGGAACGGCCGGCCGCTTCCTGCTTCAGACACTGGCCCAGAGCCTGTCGGCAAACAGCCATGGCGTCGTCATTCTGGTGCTGGAACCAGTGTGGGTTGCCCTTTTCGCGGCAGGTTGGTTTGGCGAGACCATGACCAGCATTCAACTGGCCGGCTGTGGCCTGATCTTCGCCGCATTGATCGTCAACCGCTGGGCAGTTTTGAGCAAACTGATCAAAGAGAAACTACGGAATCGGAAAACCGCATAAAAGAGGTTGACCGGCATCGGCTGAATCAGTATATTTCGTCCCCGTTGCAGGACACAGGACCATAGCTCAGTTGGTTAGAGCGCTACCTTGACATGGTAGAGGTCCCCAGTTCGAATCTGGGTGGTCCTACCAATTCTGCAAGAAAGTCAGTTGCTTACGTGCCTCGTAAGAACTGGCTTTTTTTGTGCCCGAAATAACCTCTCAGACACTCTCACCGCTGCGAACGGTGCTTTTCCTGTTCGACGACTATCAGTTCCTCCAAATCAAACCCTTCTGCCCTGGCCCGATCCTTGAATGCCTCTATCGCCTTTTCACTAACTTCCGGCGTGCGCGAAAGGAACCAGAGATAGTCCCTGTTGTACCCGGTCACGTAGGCATGAGAATACGCTTCTTTATCGAGTTCAAACACAACATAAGAGGCGTAAAATGGGCCGAAGAAGGACACCTTCAGGTGGCCCGTTTTCTCATCCTCGACAAACACCGCACGGCCATCGGCTTCCTCCCACTTCCCTTCTTTCGCGTTATAGCCACGGTTGATGACTTTTATGCTGCCATCTTCGTTGCGACTGTATTCAGCGCGAACATTGGTGAGCCCGCGTTCAAAGGAATGGTCGAGGCGGGCAATTTCGTACCAGGTGCCCAAGTAGCGGTCACTCTCGAAACCGGTGACCGGCTCAATGTCCTCGGGAAGACCGGTACAGCCAGCGACAGCAATAAGCCCGACTAGCAAGGACCATCTTTTGACAACGGCTATCATCTCGAACGCTCCGTTTTCGAATATCAGAAACGACAAGGGCCAGCAGTTGCTGGCCCTTGTTTCATACTTTGTAGAAGTCCCGATACCAGTCTACAAACCTGGCAATGCCCTCCTCTACGGGCGTGGCCGGTTTATAGCCGACGTCTTCGATCAGATCATCGACATTGGCGTAGGTGGCGGGTACGTCCCCGGGCTGCAGTGGCAGCAGGTTTTTCTCGGCTTTCTTGCCAACCCGCTCCTCGATAATCTCGATAAACCGGGAGAGCTCAACCGGGTTGTTACTCCCGATGTTATACAACCGGTATGGCGCCTTGCTGGTGCCTGGATCCGGGTTCTCGCCGCTCCACTCGCCGTTGGGTTCAGCAACATGGTCGAGGGTGCGGATCACGCCCTCCACGATGTCGTCGATGTAGGTGAAATCCCGGCGATGGCGGCCATGGTTGAAGACGTCGATGGGTTCTCCTGCGAGGATCTTCTTGGTGAAGATAAACAACGCCATATCCGGCCGGCCCCAGGGACCATAGACCGTGAAGAATCTGAGGCCTGTGGTGGGCAGGTTATACAGGTGGCTGTATGTGTGGGCCATGAGCTCATTCGCCTTCTTGGAGGCGGCATAGAGGCTCAGAGGGTGATCCACGTTGTCGTGAATCGAGAACGGCATGGTCTCGTTGGCACCGTACACCGAGCTGCTGGAGGCATATACGAGGTGTTTCACCTTGTTGTGCCGGCAGCCTTCAAGGATATTCATGAAGCCAACAAGGTTGGCATCCACGTAAGCGTGAGGATTCTCAATGGAATACCGCACGCCTGCCTGCGCCGCCAGGTGCACCACCCGCTCCGGTTTATGCTCGGCGAATAGTGCTTCCATGGCGGCCCGATCTGCTACATCCTGGCGGACTTCGGTAAAACCGGCTTTGTCGGTCAGGCGTTTCAGCCGCGCTTCCTTCAGGTTCACATCGTAGTAGTCGTTGACGTTATCAACCCCAATAACTTCATCGCCCCGGTCAAGCAGGCGATGAGCCAGGTGTGAACCGATAAAGCCGGCCGTGCCGGTAACAAGAATCTTCACGTGTCTCTCCCTGAAATTAATGCCGGCCTCAGAAGGATACGCCGGCGCTCACGAACGGCCCGCCAATCTCAACATCCAGGCGGTCGCTATCGTCCTCGTAATCAATGGACATCTGACGATAACCCGCTCGGAACTGGATCAGCGATATCTCGTACTGACCGTAGGCGTTGAAATCGTGCAGAGAGTCGCCGTCGAAGCTGATGAAATTACCCTCTGCCCCCACAGACAGACCGGTTAACGGCAGATCGAAACGCGCTGCCAGATAGCCCATCGGGATAACTGCGTCGACGCTGGTCTGATCGGCCTGCAGTCCACCGCCGACTTCCTGAACAAGAAGTTCGCCTGAGAGATCCCTTGCGGTAAGACCCAAATCCAGATTCACCCAGTTGTCCAACACCTCGTAATACAGGGTCAGGTCCAATTGCTCGATATCCAGATCGGACTGGACATCAACGCCAGAACCAACAACGATTCCACCGAAATCTGCTCCGAGTTCACCTCGACCACTCTGTTCAACCAACGTGTAATTCAGTCGAACGTTAGGCAATAGCGGCACCGGATGCTCCAGATACAACGAAGCATTGGCGTTCGAGTCGCTGTCGAGATTCAGATCGTTCTCAACATCCACAACGTCATTGTTGGTGGCAGCCTTACCGGAAAGATCCGAATCCCAGTAACTTACGCTGGCACCCAGGCCAACCACATCTGCCTGTGACAGAGGCGCCACCAGGATCAGTGAACCACCTACAGCAAGCATCAGTTTACGCATGACACACCTTCTATTTGTTGTCTGTTTCTATCAGTCGAACTGGATTCCCAGACGGCGCCCGACTTCTTCGTAAGTTTCGATCACTTCGCCAAGTCCCTGGCGGAAACGATCCTTATCCATTTTCTTGCGGGTTTCCTTGTCCCAGATCCGGCAACCGTCCGGGCTGAATTCATCGCCCAGCACGATCTTGCCTTCGCTGCGACCAAACTCCAGCTTGTAGTCCACCAGCAGCATGCCGGCGTCATCGAACAGGGCCTTGAGCACGTCATTTACCCGGTAGGTCAGGGCTTTCATCTGCTCCAGTTCGTCGGCTGAGGCCCAACCAAAGCTGACGGCCAGGGATTCGTTGACCATGGGGTCGTGGAGCGCGTCGTTCTTCAAAAACAGTTCGTACGTGGGCGGATTCAGTTCCTGCCCTTCCTCTACGCCAAGCCGACGGCAGAGACTGCCAGCGGAGACGTTGCGGACCACGCATTCAACCGGGATCATGTCCAGTTTTTTCACTAGCGATTCGGTCGACGACAAGAGTCCCTCGAAATGGGTCGGTACGCCCGCCGCCTCGAGTTTTTCCATAATGAACGCATTGAACTTGTTGTTCACCATGCCCTTGCGATTGAGCTGTTCCTTTTTCTCGCCGTCGAAGGCGGATGTGTCGTCACGGAACACCAGCACGAACCGCTCGGGGTCGTCGGTACGGTAGACGGATTTAGCCTTGCCGGCGTAGAGTTCTTCGCGTTTTTCCATTGGGGGTCTCCGAAAAGCGGCCGCCCTGAGCGGCCTCTTCCTGAATCAGTATAGGTAATCGAATAGTTGCGCGAGCAGATCCGCCGTCGTGCGGCTGCCAGTGTAGTCCGGAACCTCGTCGGCAGAGATGACAATGGCGTCGCTCTGCTGGCTGAGGTTTACAGTGTGGGTATGCTGCGGCGCCTCTTTATCACTGAACCAGCTGAACCAACCCGGATCCCGCTCGTCTTCGGTCCGGAAATCGACATGGAACCAACCCTCACTGCGGTTCAGATCAACAACAGGAATGCCCGAGTCTGTCAGCGCCCGGCTTACTTCAGCCCAGGAACGACCATAATCAAGCTCCATGCGGATCGAGACCGCCTCATCGTTTTCCGAGATCAGGCGAACAAGCGGATCGCTAACCATGCCGGATGCTGCTCGGGAAAAGGACTTGGTTTCCTCCCGGGCCCTGAGAAAATCTCCCAGGTCTGACAACAGGCGTCGCTGAAGCTCCAACGCCTGCTCCGAGGGGTCGGACACACCGCTCCATGGGATCAGTTCGTCTGGCTGATCCGCCACTTCCAGTTTGCGCACCTGCACTTCGGTGGTCTTACGACGAACGCCGGGAGCCATACGCAGCTGGAGGACGACTTTCTGTTCGCCAGCAGACGGATTATCGGAAAGCTCCACCAGTTCCCTGGCGCGCTTGCTGAAGTTGGCAAGCTCAGTCTGCAGGAGGCCGAGCTGGGGGCTGTCAAAACCAACGCCCAGGCCACGGTCCGACAGGTAGCTGTTCACCGCGGGCCAGATTCGTCCGGGCACATCGTTCACCAATAGCCAAAGCCGGCCATCGAGCTCTTCAATCACATAGTTTTCATCCAGGATGTCCGAGGTCATGTCCGGCGGACGCGGTATATCGGACGGGTACATCTTGCTGGCATCGGCCGGCTGGACATCACGGATTGGCATGGTCTGGCTGAAACGGGAATCGTCGGCGGTTGGAGGCAGTTCCAGCGGCTTCCCTTCCGTCGCATTTACGTAGCGCTCGGAACGATCTTCAACGAAGCTGCATCCTGAAGCTGCTGCGAGAAGCAGCAGCCCGGATACCATAACAGCGGGTTTCAACATCAGGTTACTACCGGTTCCTTTTAGAACCTGCATCAGGTTACTCCGGGGCTGGGATGATTTAAGCAAACTCAGAGTACACCTGAGGCCTTGAGGGCATCTTCCACTTCGCTATGGAACTTTTCGCTGAGCGGTGTCAGCGGCAGGCGGATGCCCTCCCCGATCATTCCCATTCGGTGAAGCGCCCATTTAACCGGAATCGGGTTCGCCTCAAGGAACAGCTTCCGGTTGAGCGGCATGAGCAGTTCGTTCAGACGCTCGGTCTCTTCGCGGTTTCCTGCTACGGCCGCTTCGCAGAGCTGGGCCATGGCTTTCGGAGCTACGTTGGCAGTCACAGAGACGTTGCCTTTGGCACCCGCGAGCATCAACTCAGCCGCGGTGGCGTCATCACCGGAGTAAACCGCAAGACGGCCATTCAAGGCTTCGATCAGTTCAGCACCGCGGGGAATATTGCCCGTGGCGTCCTTGATACCCACGATGTTCGGGATATCAGCAAGCCGCAGCACGGTCTCGTTCAGCATGTCGCAGGCAGTCCGGCCGGGCACGTTGTACAGCATCTGGTTCATGCCGGGGACGGCTTCGGCGATGGCTTTGAAATGCTGGTACAGGCCTTCCTGGGTCGGCTTGTTGTAGTAGGGAACAACGAGCAGACAGGCATCGGCGCCAAGCTTATGGGCTTCGGCCGTCAGTTCAATGGCCTCACGGGTACTGTTACCGCCCGTGCCCGCAATAACCGGGATGCGACCATTAACGCGTTTGATGATGTGGCCAATGGTCTGGCAATGCTCTTCCGGGTCGAGCGTTGCGGATTCGCCAGTGGTGCCCACAGCCACAATGCCGTGCGTGCCGTTTTCAATATGAAAGTCTACCAGCTTGTCCAGATCCTCCCAGTGAATATTACCGTTTGGATGCATGGGCGTGACCAGTGCGACAAGGCTACCCGTAATCATAAAAGCTCCGTCCGAATAAAACCGATATGGTAATGTTGGGCACGAACTGACACAAGGGAATTAAAGGAGATGTCATGCCATCCGTTGAGTTAAACAAACCCGTTCCGGATTTTGAAGCGCCGGCTACCGGAGATCAGACCATAAGGCTGGACAATCTGAAGGGTCAGAATGTGGTGATTTACTTCTATCCGAAGGACAACACCCCTGGCTGCACCACCGAGGGCCAGGACTTCCGGGATCGGATGAAACAGTTCGAAGAGCTGGACACGGTTATTCTTGGAGTATCCAGGGACGGCCTGAAAGCCCACGAGAACTTCCGAGCCAAGCATGAGTTTCCCTTCCACCTGATTTCAGACAAGGACGAAGCCCTCTGCAACCTCTTTAACGTGATCAAGCTGAAAAAGCTCTACGGCAAGGAGTACATGGGCGTCGACCGCAGCACCTTCCTGATTGATAAGGACGGCGTGTTGAGAGCAGAATGGCGTGGCGTGAAGGTCAAAGGCCACGCGGACGAGGTTCTGGAGGCCGTACAGGCGCTTTAAGCGCCTGTCAGGTGTCGCTGGTTTCGGCCAGGGGCGCAGACTCCTTCACCGGCCAGGCGGCAAATACAGCCTTGAGCATGGTTGCCAGCGGAATAGCAAAGAAAACACCCCACAAGCCCCAGATGCCTCCGAAGAACAATACTGCAACAATAATGGCGACCGGGTGCAGATTGTTAACTTCCGAAAAGAGAATCGGAACCAGGACGTTACCATCCAGCGCCTGAATAACACCGTACACCACCATCACCCAGATAAACTGGCTGCCCCAGCCGAAGGCGAACAGTGCAATCACCGCAACAGGGATGGTGACAACAGCGGCGCCAATGTAAGGAATGACCACGCTCAGCCCCACCAGCAGGGAAAGCAACGCAGCGTAGGGCATGCCCAGTAACTTGAAGGCAATGTAGGTGGCGCCCCCCACGATCAGGATCTCAACCGCCTTGCCGCGCACGTAATTGGCACACTGGAGGTTCACCTCGTGCCAAATCTGCAGCATCATCGGACGCTGGGGTGGCAAAAGCCGGGCAATGGAATTCAGCAGCACTGCCCTGTCCTTCAAGAAGAAGAATACCAGAATCGGTACCAGCACCATGTAAATCAGTAACGCCACAAGGTCCGGAATGCTGGACAGCGAGAACGACACCAGCCATTGGGTCATGTGCCCCACTTCGGTGCTCACCTGACTGTATACGGTGCTGACAGCCTCTCCAGAGATCAGGTGGGGATATTGTTCCGGCAGCAGCTCAAGATAGGATTGGAGCTCCCGGATGATACGCGGTGCTTCACCTGCCAGGTTACTCAGCTGCGTCCAGATCAGCGGAAGCAGGCCAAACAGGAAGCCGACCAGTACGCCGAGGAAAACCAGGAACACGCCAATGATCGAAACCGTCTCCGGCACGCCGAGCTTGTTGAGCTTGGTAACCAGGCCCTGCAGAATAAAGGCGACAATGAGCGAGGCAATGGCCGGCGCAAGCATGGCACCGAACCAGATAACAAAGACGGTTCCTGTCACCAGTATCAGGAACAGGATGACCGCTTCTTCATCCGAGAAGTATTTGTGCGCGAGACCGCGTAATGTCCTGATCATTTACAGCTCCGAATTCTTAACCGCCGCACTTTATCACAAACCGGTACTGCCCGGCGGTTTCGGAACTGCTCATTAGCTTGTGATCGGACAGTTGCAGAAAGGCCGGAATATCCCGTGCGGAACCCGCGTCTGTTGCGATCACCTCGAGTTCTTCACCGGGCGCCATGCTGTTAAGCTCCAGTTTTGTTTTCAGCAAAGGCATCGGGCAGCGCAACCCGGAGGCGTCAAGCGTTCGATCAACCATACTAGCGATACACTCTCGCGAAAATTATAAGCGGATTTAACAAGCGGGCATTATGCCGACAGTGATAATGTATTGCATCACAATCCTCTTCAAGCAGGGGATCAGAACTTTTTATCGTAAACCGCTGTCAAACCGGCGACTCAGACCACAGGCACCCGGCACTACATGATTGTTAATCGACCCCGAACGCTAGCGGGACTGGCGGTAACCGCCCTTCTGGCACTGTTGTTTGCTGCATTACCGGGCCATGCCCAGGAAAGCAGACTACCTAGCATAGGTGGCAGTGGCGGAGGCCTGATTGCAGGCCAGCAGGAATCGGATATCGGCCAGCAGGTCATGGTGTCTATCCGCCGATCAGCACCCCGGATAAGCGATCCCCTGGTTTATGACTACCTAAGCGCTATCACCTATCGCCTGGTTCCCTCGGCGCCACTGCAGAACCGTGACCTGACCCTGGCGCTGATTGACAGCCCGGCAATCAACGCCTTCGCCGTGCCCGGCGGCATTGTCGGAGTCAACGGGGGTTTGTTCCTGAATGCCGCTACCGAGCAACAGTTTGCCTCGGTACTGGCACACGAGCTTGCCCATCTTAGCCAGCGGCACTTTGCCCGGCGCATGGAACAGCAGGAAACCAGTGCGCCGCTCACACTGGCAGGCATGATTGCCGGCATTGTGTTGTCGGCGGTCACCCAGTCGGATATCGGTTTTGCGGCCATTGCAGGAACCCAGGCTCTGGCGGCCCAAAACATGCTGGCTTATAGCCGGGCCCATGAGCAGGAAGCCGACCGGGTCGGCCTCGACATTCTGGCCAGTGCCGGCATGGATCCCCGCGGCATGCCGGAAATGTTCGAAATCATGATGCGGCAGAACCGGATGCAAGGAAATCGCCTGCCTGAATATCTGTCGACGCACCCGTTGACCCAGAGCCGTGTGGCCGACACCCGCAGCCGAGCCGAACAGTATCCGGACGAAAAGATCCGTGATGGCCAGGAATATCACCTGATGCGCAGTCGGCTACAGGTGCACTACGCACCCTCAGCCGATGTCGCGGTTGAAACCTTCGAAGCCTACCTGGATAGAACGGATGTTCAGAGGAATGACGCTATCCGGTACGGCTTGTCCGTGGCCTATCTTGAGAACAGGCAGTACGACAAGGCGGTGGATATACTGGAAGACCTTCTGGCCAGGAATCCCGGCCGGATCACCTTCCAGGTGACTCTGGCAGAAGTAAGGCTGGCGCAGAATCGTATGGACGATGCGCGGGCTCTACTGAAAGACGCGCTGGCAAGAAATCCGGGTAACTACCCGATCACCCATACCCTGGCACGCACCGAAATAGCTGACAGCAATGGTGCCGCAGCGGCTGAGTACCTCAAACAGCTGACTCGCCAATTCCCGGCGCAGGAACATCTGTGGCTTAAACTGGCCGAGGCCGAGGGTATGGCAAGAAACATCGTCGGAGTGCATCGCGCACGGGCGGAGTACGATGTCTTGATGGGTGATCTGGAGTCTGCCCAGCGTCAGCTCCGGCAGGCACAGGAGAAGTTGCCAGCAGGGGCACCTCAGCGACAGGTTGTGACTGAGCGGCTGGCCGAAATCACCAGCCGCCTTCACGCCCGGGCCAACAGCTGATCAGGCGTTACCAGCCGCCTTGAGATTCATGTTGGCGGTAAAATCCAGCATACGCTGAAGCGGCTGCAGCGCTTTTTCCCGCAAGCCAGGGTCAACAAGCACTTCCTGATCACCCTGCTCCAGAACGTGCAGCAGATTCTGCAGGCCATTCATGGCCATCCAGGGGCAATGGGCGCAGCTTCGACAGGTAGCGCCATTGCCTGCGGTAGGCGCTTCAATCAGCGTTTTGTTCGGAGCAAGCTGCTGCATCTTGTAGAAGATGCCGTTGTCTGTGGCAACAATGAACTTTTCATTGGGTAACGTCTGCACTGCGTGAATCAGCTGCGAGGTTGATCCTACGACATCCGCCATCTCAACGACGGCATCCGGGGATTCCGGGTGGACCAGCACCGCTGCATCGGGATACAGGGCCTTA
Organism: Marinobacter sp. CH_CUG1437-1; assembly: GCF_037029655.1. NCBI lineage: Bacteria > Pseudomonadati > Pseudomonadota > Gammaproteobacteria > Pseudomonadales > Marinobacteraceae > Marinobacter > Marinobacter sp. CH_CUG1437-1. The sequence continues at coordinate 424,135 of NZ_JAYMEW010000002.1, forward strand.
AGATCCTCAAGCCCGCGATACTTGAACTCTTCATGGACGATGCAGGAACCATCCCAGAGCAGCATATCAGCGCCCGTGGTTTTCTGAACGTAGTGCCCCAGGTGCTTGTCCGGCGCCCAGAGAATTTTCTCGCCGCGGGTATCGAGGTCTTCAACAATTGCCTGGGCACAGCTTGAAGTAACCACCCAGTCTGCCCTCGCCTTCACCGCCGCCGATGTGTTGGCGTAGACCACAACCGTACGGTCCGGGTGCTGATCGCAAAAGTCGGCGAATTCATCGGCAGGACAACCCACGTCCAGCGAGCAGGTAGCCTCAAGGGTTGGCATCAGAACACGCTTCTCGGGGTTCAGTATTTTCGCTGTCTCACCCATGAAACGTACGCCGGCAACCACGATGGTCGAAGCTGGGTGCTGATTACCAAACCGGGCCATTTCGAGGGAATCCGCAACACAGCCACCGGTTTCCTCGGCAAGACGCTGGATATCGGGATCGGTGTAATAATGGGCTACGAGCACCGCATCCTGCTCCCGCAGGGCCGACTTGATACGAGCTTCCAGTTCGGACTTTTCGTCCTCGCTGAGCGGCTTCGGCTCGGCGGCGTGGGCCAAGTGTTCTTGAACGAGGATACGGTCTTCGGCGTATGTCATCACTGCGTCTCTGTGTTGCGTTTACCTGGGCATTATAGCATTCGAGCCCGGCCTTCATATTTCTGAAACAGCGCTATCACAAAGTTATGATCGCGATTTCTGATATCTGTTTATCTAGGTAGGAACGTATACGCAAAAAAAAAGAGCCCGGAGGCTCTTTTTTCACAAAAACCCGCAGGTTTCTGTTATTTGGTGGGTCGTGAAGGATTCGAACCTTCGACCAATTGGTTAAAAGCCAACTGCTCTACCAACTGAGCTAACGACCCTGAACTGCGACTGAAGCCTGAGCTCCAATCCATACCGAATGACTCAGCCCACCCGGTATTTCGTATTTGGTGGGTCGTGAAGGATTCGAACCTTCGACCAATTGGTTAAAAGCCAACTGCTCTACCAACTGAGCTAACGACCCAAACGAGGCGCATATAGTAATGATTTTTGGCCGTTGATCAACCCCTTTTTCTCAGGTTTCTCAACATTTTTGCCACACTCGGCAATCAGCTGTTCCGGGACTCCAGAAACTTTCGGGCCAGGTCCGCAGCGCTGCTAGACGGGTAATCCTCGATCACCGATTGCATGCTGCGCCGTGCCTGCTCTTTTTCCCCCAGACGATCGTGAGTCACGCCCAGTTTGTAGACGGCATCCGGTGCCTTGCGGTGATCAGCGAAACGGGTGGCAACAATGGTGAATGCCTGTTTTGCCTGCTCGAGTTGAGGCTTGACCAGATATACCTCACCCAACCAGTAATAGGCGTTTACCGTGAGATCGCCCTCCGGATACTCATCGATAAACTCGTATATCCGGCTGATGGCCTCATCGTATTTCTTCTGGTTACGGATCAGGTCCTGAATCTGTTCGTAGGCCTTTCGCTCTTCAGCGCTCGGCTGACGATAATCCCTGGCCTCCGGAGCAGACGCTGTCGAACCAGGACTGGTGCTGGCTTCCGGCGCCGGCTGCGATGCAATCTTTTCCGACAGGTCCAGAATACGCTGATCCAGATCAATGTAACGATCGCGCCCCTGCTGCTGCAGGCGTTCGATCTGGTGTCTCTGCTCCTCCACTTCACCCTGTAGCCGCCTGACTTCGCCCTGAAGCTGCTGGATCATGTAGAAGAGCTCAGACGTCGCCTGACTGTTATTGCCGTTTCGCTGAGTGTCCTGAGCTGATTGCGCCAGGGTAACCCCCGCCTGCCCAAGGGCAAGCGGGAGAACCACTGTCGCCATGAGGAATTGTCTCATGGTCCTTCCTGTGTGATTACTCAAACACGAGTTCCACACGACGGTTCTGGGCCCACGCGCTCTCGCTGGAACCCATCACTGCCGGCTTCTCTTCACCATAGCTTACGGTTTCGAGCTGGCCACGTGAAGCGCCATTGACGATCAGGAAGCGCTGTACCGCGTTGGCACGACGCTCGCCCAGAGCCAGGTTGTATTCCTTGGTGCCGCGCTCATCGGCGTGACCCTCGATACGCACATTTTGACCCGGGTTATTGGCGAGGAAGCGGGCATGGGCTACCAGCACGTCACGGGCTTCCTGTTTGATTTCAGCAGTGTCGAAATCAAAGTAAAACACGGTAATTTCGCGAAGCGCCTGCTGCTCCGCCTGTTCACGGGCGGCCATGCGCTCTTCCTCGGTCATGGCTGAAGAGGAAACACCACCCTGGTCATCACCACCATAAACCGTGGAACCACCTTCCTGATCAACAGCAGCGACATCGGAACCATACTCACCGCCTTCCTCAGAGGTGCCACCGGTGGAGCTACAGCCAGCTACCAGGCCAACGGACAACAACAGTGCGAATGCTTTTGATTGAGCCGAGAAATTCATAGTTTCTTCCTTTCAGTTAGGTCATGTGATCAGTTTGAAAATTGCCAACGCCGATAAAGCCCGGCGATCAGCGAACTAAAGGTCCCCAGGCCGGCTCACGGACATCGCCTTCGGATGCCGGCAAGCTGTAGGCTGCCCCACCATCCGCAGATATAACCGTGAGCACGTTACTTCCATTCTGCCGCGTGGCATAGATCAGCATCCTGCCGTTGGGTGCAACGCTGGGCGACTCATCAGATTCCGTACGGGTGAGTATCGTTTCCTCCCCGGTTTTCAGTTCGGTACGGGCGATGTGGAACGCCCGATCCCGCTGGTGCACGTAATAGACATATTTGCCTTCATTGTCTGGCCTGGGCCGGGCATTGTAGCGGCTGCCAAAGGTGATACGACGAGGCTCAGCACCCGGTGTTTCCATATGGTAAATCTGGGGCCCGCCTGAGCGATCCGAAGTGAAGAAAATACCCTTGCCACTGGCGTCGTAGCTCGGTTCGGTATCAATGGCCCAGTGGTTGGTCAACTTGGTCAGTTGCCGGCTATCGAGATTCATCCGGTAGATTTCGGCGTTACCGTCCTTCGAAAGGGTCATCAGCAGAGACCTGCCGTCGTCGGACCAGGCTGGGGCCGAATTCAGGCCCGGAAAATCAGCCACCTTGGTGCGCTGGCCGGTTGCAAGTTCATGCACGAAGATTACCGGCTTTCCGGTTTCAAAAGAGACATAAGCCAATTTTTTACCGTCCGGGGACCAGGCGGGGGACAGAATGGGCTCCTGGCTTTCAAGGCGTATCCGGGCACGTTTGCCATCAACATCGCTCACCTGCAGCCGGTACCGGGGCTTGCCATTAGCGGTATCCAGCGTCACGTAAGCCAGCTTTGTGGAAAAGGCACCGGGTACACCGGTGATCGCCTCATACACTTTGTCGGCGATGTAATGGGCCAGAGAACGTGCGTTGGAAGCAGGCGCCGCCGCCGTCTCCCCGAGAATCCGCTCCTCGCGGTTCACATCGAACAGTTCATACCGCGCCTCCACGCGGTCGCCGCTTCGGGTGAGCGAGCCAACCAGCACATAGCGCTGACCGAGCAGACGCCAATCCCGGAAATACACTTCTTCCCGCCGGGACGGCAGGCTCAGCATCTTTTCTGGAGGAAGGGTACGGAACTCGCCCGTCATGGTCAGATCGGCCTGGACGATGCTGCCAACCTTGTCCCCAGCGGGCATCTGCCCGGACTCGGCGAAGGGCACCACTGCCACGGGAATGGCGGAATCCGCACCCTCGGTAATCCGGATCAACAGCTCGGCACGGGCTCCTGAAACTGCGGCAAAGATCAGGGCGAAGGCGACAAGTAGCATTCTGGACGGTTTGTGCCAAATCCGATGTGTCATGGTGTTATCCGCATCCTTATCTCAACCGACGTGGGTTGAATTCAATCGTAAACTGTCGGAAATACCGTTCAAAGGTATCCCGATCATTGGGTATCGGGTAACGGCTCAGCGAGCGCACGGCTCCCAAAGCGGAATTATCGAAAGCCGTGTTGCCACTGCTGGTAACCAAACGTACTCCTGCAAGCTCACCAGTTGGCAACAGGGTAATCTGGAGCCGCGCGGTCATATCTTCCGTGGCCGAGGATGGCGGATACCACGCCTGACTCAATCGCTCCCGGATCAATGCCTGGTACTTCTCGCTCTCCGACAACATCTGGGCTTCCCGGGCTTTTGCGGCAGCCGCCTCCTGCTGGCGACGCGCCTCTTCTTCCCGAGCTCTTTGGGCCGCCTGCGCCTGGGCCTCCAACTGCTGTTCGCGAAGCTTGCGCTCCGCCTCAAGACGTTTGCGCTCGGCTTCCTGGCGTGCCAGTTCTTCCTGGCGCTTGCGCTCAGCCTCTTCGCGTTTCCGTTGCTCTTCCAGCCGCCGCTTCTCTTCTTCCGCTTTTCGCTGGGCCTCTTCCTGACGACGCTTCTCTTCCTCGGCTTTCTGTCGCGCCCGTTCCTTGGCTTCCGCCTCTGCCTTTTTCCGCGCCGCTTCCTCTTCACGCGCTTTCCGGGCTTCCCGTTCCCTCGCCTCGGCTTCCTGGCGTTCCTGCTCCTTCTGCTGCTGCAGTCGCTTCTGCTCTTCCTGGCGCTTCTGCTCGGCGATACGACGGGCTTCTTCCTCTTGCCTCTGCCGCTCAGCCTCTTCCCGACGTCGCTGTTCCTCGGCCCGACGCTCCTCGTCGCGCTTCTGTTGATCGTCTGGTTCAACAACCGGGCTGGGCTCCGGCTCCTGTTGGGTAATCAAACGTGCCGATATGCTTCGGGGTGGCGGCTCGTGGTCGGTACTGGTCCACGACCAACCCGCCAGCGCAATACCCAGAATCAACGCATGCAGCGTGACCGAGAGCGCCACCGGTGATTTCCACGGTGCCATGCCGGTTGTGGTTACGTCCCGCTCGTGATCTCTCACAACACTCCTGCCCGCACCACTGTCAGTTGTCGTCCCGAGGTGATTCGGTGATCAGGCCGATACTGCTCGCCCCGGCACCCTGTAATTCCGCCATCAATCTGACAACGGTGCCATAGGGAACGTTTTCATCACCGCGAACCAGAATCTCACTTGAAGCACGCTGCGAAAGAATCTTGGAGATCTGTTCCCGTAAATCCCCCAGTGTCATGGGGTCGCTGCCCTCATCACCGATTTCGACGTAATAGGCACCGTTTGCATCCACGGAAACAATGATGGACTCAACATCCTTATCTGCCTGGATCGGGTCCGAGGTTGTCTGAGGCAGATCCACCTTGACCCCCTGGGTCAGCATCGGCGCGGTGACCATGAAAATGATCAGGAGCACCAGCATTACGTCAATGTACGGAACCACGTTGATCTCCGACATTGGTTTGCGCTTGTTTTCCGGCATCATTCCCATGCCTTTCATAAAGCAGCGCTCCTAAGCTGATCTACTCCCATGAATTTCCGTGCCATCATGCGGCACCCTTTTCGCTCTGGTGCACCCGACGATGAAGAATGCTGGAAAATTCATCGGCGAAGGTTTCATAGTTTTTCAACAGAGCATCGGACATGGCCGAGAAACGGTTGTAGGCGATAACCGCCGGTATTGCGGCGAACAGGCCCATGGCAGTCGCAATCAGGGCCTCGGAAATACCGGGCGCTACCGTGGCCAGCGTTGCCTGCTGAACCTGAGCAAGGCCGCGGAAAGAATTCATGATGCCCCATACAGTACCAAACAGACCGATGTACGGGCTGGTGGAGCCCACCGTAGCCAGAAACGGCAGGCTTGTCTCAAGCCGCTCGTGCTCCCGCGAGAACGCTACACGCATCGCCCGCTGGGCGCCCTCCATAACCGCATCGGCGTCCCGGCTCTGCTGACGCAACCGGGAAAACTCCTTGAAACCGGCCCTGAACAGGGATTCCATGCCGGAAAACGGCGTAGGGTCGGCATTCACCTCCCGATAAAGCTGCCCCAGATCCATACCGGACCAGAAACGCTCTTCAAACGCCAGTTGCGCCCGTTTGGCCTTGCGGAATACCTGCAAGCGCTGGAATATGAGTGCCCAGGACATGATCGACGCCAGGGCCAGCAAAAGCATGACCAGCTGTACCAAGACACCGGCATTCGCAATGAGGTACCAGACTGAAAGTTCTGAATCCACTTCTTACTCCTGGCTCGTTCTGTTTATCGTTTCATTAGGCTGGACATTCCTGGCCAGCAATTCCTGCATGTTTTCGGGCAAACGCCGCGGGCGTCCGGTATCCAGCGCAACGCAGGCGACCCGGACATTACTGTCACTCAAAAGCTTGCGGTCGGTGGCCCGCATGACCCGCTGCCGAAAGTCCATCCATACCCGGCCGAAAGCCACCGGTTCGGCGGTGACAAGCAACTCGTCATCAAGCTTGGCAGCAACAGCATAGTGAATATCCAGCCGCTGGACGACGTAACTTATATTGTCTGCCAGACCCGCCCTGAGACCTACCCCACAGCTTCGTACCCACTCGGTGCGGGCCCGTTCCATGTAATGGAGATATTTGGCGTGAAATACGATGCCGCCCGCGTCGGTGTCCTCGATGTAGACCCGGATCGGCAGCTCGAATCCTGCCTCTGGCGCCTGCTCAACCAAAAAGATCGTCCTCCCTGCCCGACTTCGGCGGAATGACACCAAAATGCTGATAGGCGTTGGAGGTTACCATCCTGCCCCTCGGCGTCCGGACCATGTAGCCCTGCTGGATCAGGAAAGGTTCAAGCACATCCTCGATGGTGCCACGCTCTTCGCTGATAGCTGCAGCAAGGCTCTCGACACCCACCGGGCCACCATCGAACTTTTCAATCATGGCCAACAGCAGCCGGCGGTCCATGTGGTCGAAGCCCTGATTATCCACTTTAAGCATGTTCAGGGCCTGATCGGCAATGTCAGAAGTAATGCGACCGTCGGAGCGAACCTCCGCAAAATCGCGGACTCGACGCAACAGACGGTTGGCGATACGCGGAGTACCCCGGGACCTTCGCGCAATTTCAAACGCGCCTGCTTCATCAACGGCTACCGAAGACAGACGCGCGGAGCGCAGAATGATGCTGGTGAGATCTTCTGTGTTGTAAAACTCCAGCCGCTGGACGATACCGAAGCGGTCGCGCAGCGGCGACGTCAGCAAGCCAGCCCGGGTAGTAGCCCCAACAAGGGTGAACGGAGGCAGATCCAGCTTGATGGATCGGGCAGCCGGGCCTTCACCAATCATGATGTCGAGCTGGTAATCTTCCATCGCCGGATAAAGGACTTCTTCGACGGCGGCGCTCAGACGGTGGATCTCATCGATGAAGAGAACGTCACCTTCTTCAAGGTTGGTCAGCATGGCGGCCAGGTCACCGGCTTTTTCGAGCACCGGACCAGAGGTTGTCTTGATGGACACGCCCATTTCGTTGGCGATGATATTGGCCAGCGTGGTCTTACCCAGACCAGGAGGCCCAAAAATCAGTACGTGGTCCAGGGCTTCCTCGCGGCCACGGGCGGCGGATATGAAAATATCCATCTGTTCACGGACAGTGGGCTGGCCAACGTATTCAGCCAGCAGGGTCGGGCGAATGGCCCTGTCCTGTACTTCCTCGTATTCACCGGCCCGGGCCGAGATCAACCGGTCGGATTCGATCATGGCATCACCCATAGTGTGGGAATCAACATCGTGCCTCACGTTTGCCCGCTATTCCAGCGCAGCCCCAATTGTACAAAGGGGTTTGCAGGTGTCACGTTACGCTCTCTACAGGTTCACCACAGGTTTTCGCGATCAGGCCGGTATCATGTTTCGTAGGGCCAGTCTGATGAGGGTTTCGCTGCTCATGCCCTCTTCGGCGACCTTGCTGATGGCCTTTGCGGCCTCCTGTGGCTTGTAACCCAGAGCAATCAATGCGGCTTCCGCTTCCTCGGTGGCCGCCGGGCCGCCAACCGGACCCTGTCCGCCCACTTGCCCCAATCCTGTCGTCTCCGGCGACGTTGGCACAAATTGCCCTTCAAGTTGCCCTATCCGGTCTGCCATTTCAATAAGAAGCCGTTCTGCGGTTTTTTTGCCAACACCAGGCAGCTTGACCAGTGAGGCGGAATCGCGATTTTCGACGCATCGTATAAACTGCTGGGCGTCCAGACCGGAAAGAATGCCAACCGCCAGTTTCGGGCCAACCCCGTTAACCTTGATCAGGAGGCGGAACAGGTCCCGGTCCAGGCTTGAGGCAAAGCCATAAAGACTCTGGGCGTCTTCCCGGACGGCAAAATGGGTGTGCAGGGTCACTTCATCGCCGGTTTCCGGCAGATGAAAGAAGGTGGTGTAGGGAATGTCGACTTCGTAGCCCAGACCCGCGCATTCAACCAGCGCCTGGCCCGGAGACTTTTCAACCAGAATACCTCGGATACGACCAATCAAGCTGAATCTCCTGTCGCTCCTGGGAGCGGTTTATTGTTGTCGCACGCGACCGCTTCGGACCTTTCCGGCGCCACTGGCGACCCGCAGAATACTCTGGCTCATGTGGGCATGGCACAGGGCAATGGCCAGTGCATCGGCCGCGTCGGCCTGGGGTTTGCGTGAGAGCGAGAGTAACACCTGAACCATGTGCTGAACCTGGGATTTGTCAGCGCCACCCTTGCCGACCACCGCCTGTTTGACCTGTCTCGCCGAGTATTCGTGAACCGCCAACCCGCTGTTGGCGGCACTGACGATGGCTGCGCCGCGGGCCTGGCCGAGTTTCAGTGCAGAGTCCGGGTTCCGGGCCATGAACACCTGCTCGATGGCGAATTCTTCCGGCCGATACTCACCGATCAGAGTGGCAAGGCTCTGGAAGATGGTCTGGAGGCGCTCCGCCATCGGCTTCTCCCCCACCCGGATACACCCGCTATCGATGTACTCGATATGGCGACCATCCGCCCGAATGACGCCGTAACCGGTAATTCGTGACCCCGGATCAACGCCCAGAATTATCGCCACATCAATGCCCCTGACTGGTCAAAGCGATTCCATGATCTCGCCGGAAATATCCGCGTTGTGGTAGACATTCTGGACATCATCCAGATCTTCGAGCATATCAATGAGCTTCAGGATGGTTTCTGCGCCGTCCCGATCCAGCTCAACCCGCGTGGCCGGAACCATGGTTACTTCGGCATTGTCCGGTACCAGCCCGGCATTGACCAGCGATTCCTTGACGTCCAGAAACTGCTCGGGTGTGGTGACAATTTCCCAGGATCCGTCGTACTGGCCTGCGAGGTCTTCGGCGCCAGCATTGAGAACGGCTTCCACCAGCCTGTCCTCTTCCCACTCCGGACCGTAGCTGATGATGCCCTGTTTGGTGAACAGGTAGGCTACCGATCCGTCGGTCCCGAGGTTGCCACCCATCTTGTTGAACGCGTGGCGTATCTCGGCAACAGACCGGTTTTTATTATCCGTCATGACTTCCACGAATATCGCCACACCACCCGGGCCATAGCCTTCGTAGGTCAGCTCTTCGTAGTTGTCATCATCGCCACCACCGGCGCCACGTTCTACCGCGCGCTCGATGGTGTCTTTTTTCATATTGGCGGTGAGCGCCTTGTCGATGACCGCGCGCAGGCGGGGGTTATCATCAGGATTACCCCCGCCCTGGCGCGCAGCTACGGTCAGCTCACGAATGATTTTGGTGAAGATCTTGCCCCGCTTGGCATCCTGTGCCGCCTTGCGGTGCTTGATGTTGGCCCACTTACTGTGACCCGCCATACAGCTCCTCTCTTAAATCATTGACTTACTGATTGCCCTCGCCGGCTTCCGCCTTGTTGCCTTCAACCGGCTTTGACGGCTTGCGCAGACGGATATGCAACTCACGCAGCTGCTTCTCGTCCACTTCGCCCGGCGCCTGAGTCATCAGGCAGGTGGCGCTCTGGGTTTTCGGGAATGCGATGACGTCACGGATGGACGTAGCGCCGGTCATCAACATGACCAGACGGTCCAGGCCGAACGCCAGACCACCATGGGGCGGGCAGCCGAACTTAAGGGCATCCAACAGGAAACCGAACTTGGCGCGGGCTTCTTCTTCACCGATTCCCAAGATCCGGAACACCGCTTCCTGCATTTTCTCATCGTGAATACGGATGGAACCGCCACCCAATTCGGTGCCGTTCAACACCATATCATAGGCACGAGAGAGCGCGTTGGCCGGATCTGCAGCCAGCTCTTCCGGGCTGCAGGAAGGCGCGGTGAACGGGTGATGAATCGCGGTGAGGCCGCCGTCCGGAGTCTCCTCGAACATCGGGAAATCCACAACCCAGAGCGGTGCCCACTCGGACGTCAGCATGTCCAGATCGTGACCGATCTTGATGCGCAGTGCGCCCAGGGCCTCGTTGACCACATTGGTCTTGTCCGCGCCGAAGAACACGATGTCACCGTCTTCGGCACCCACGCGCTCCATGATAGCGAGCGCAACGTCATCACCCAGGAACTTGATGATCGGGGATTGCAGGCCTTCTACGCCCTTGGAGAGGTCATTGACCTTGATGTAAGCCAGCCCTTTGGCACCGTAGATGCCTACAAACTTGGTGTAGTCGTCAATCTGCTTGCGAGTCAGCTCGCCACCTTTCGGTACACGCAAAGCGGCTACACGGCCTTTCGGATCTTTGGCTGGGCCGGCGAATACCTTGAAGTCCACGCCTTCAACCAGATCGTTCACATCCAGCAACTCAAGCGGGATCCGCAGATCCGGCTTGTCGCTGCCATAACGCTGCATGGCCTCGGCATAAGGCATCTGCGGGAAGGACGGCAGCTCTACATCCAGAACATCCTTGAACAGCGAACGGATCATGTCCTCGTTCAACTTCATCAGGGTCTCTTCGTCAATAAAAGAGGCCTCAATGTCTACCTGGGTAAACTCCGGCTGACGATCCGCACGCAGGTCTTCATCCCGGAAACACTTGGCAATCTGGTAGTAACGGTCGACACCAGACACCATCAGCAGCTGCTTGAACAGCTGCGGCGACTGCGGCAGTGCGAAAAAAGAACCCTCATGGGTACGGCTCGGCACCAGGTAATCCCGCGCACCTTCCGGCGTAGCACGGGTCAGGATGGGCGTTTCCACATCCATGAAGCCGTTGCTGTCCAGATAGTTACGGATGTAGCTGGTTACCCGGGAACGGAAACGCAGGCGGTTGATCATTTCCGGGCGACGCAGGTCTACAAACCGGTAGCGCAGACGCACGTCCTCGCCAACGTCGACATGCTCATCCAGCGGGAACGGCGGGGTCGCTGCGGCGTTCAGAATGCTCAGCTCCTTGCCCAGAAGCTCAACCTGCCCGGTCGGCATGTTGTTGTTTTCTGTGCCGGCAGGACGGCGACGCACCCGACCGGTTACCTTGATCACGAACTCGCTACGGACTTTTTCCGCAAGCGCAAAGCTCTCAGGGGTATCAGGATCAACAACCACCTGAGACATACCATCCCGATCCCGCAGATCCAGGAAGATAACCCCACCGTGGTCACGGCGGCGGTGGACCCATCCGCAAAGTGTGACTTCCTGATCGATGTGGGATTCGTTAATCCCACCGCAATAATGACTGCGCATACCGGTTCCCGTTACGTTTAATGTGTTCGTTTATCACAGATGTCTGGGCAAGCTGGTGGCGATGGCTTTCCGAAACCGTGCGGAGCCATGGATGGCCGAGCCGAGCGTACATGGATGTATTCACAGCGTGTTTCGGAAAGCCATCGCCACCAGCTTGCTTGCAGCATGTCTGGATCGCAAAAATTAACTCGCGACCTTACTCGAAAAGCCGCCCATTATAAACACAATGACGCTGAAAATCAGGCGCCCCTGGAGCGTAAATTGGAAGGCAGGATGACTGCCGGATTTTAGAGGGCTAGAATGCTGATTTTAAACGGCATAGGGATGGAGTCTCACCTTGGCAACGAGAGCGGAGCAGAAACTGAAAACGCGGCGGGCACTGATGGATGCGGCGCTTTCGCAACTGAGTGCCGATCGAGGCTTTGGGAGCCTGAGCTTGCGGGAAGTTGCCCGGGAGGCGGGCATCGCTCCGACGTCCTTCTACCGGCACTTTGCGGAGCTTGATGAACTTGGGCTGGCGTTGGTGGATGAGGGCGGTGTAGCGCTCAGGCAACTGATGCGTCAGGCCCGCAAGCGGATTGCCCGGGACGGTGGCAGCGCCATTTCGACCTCCGTGGAAACCTTCATGGAGTATCTGGGCAACAACGCGAACCTGTTCCGGCTGATGCTCCGGGAGAGAACCGGGGTATCCAAGCCGTTCCGGACGGCGGTGAAGGCCGAGATCGATCATTTTGTCACGGAACTGGCGGATGACCTCCGGCGGATCGCCGATGAGCAGAACAGACCGCTTTCCGAGGCAAGGCTGGTGGCCGAGGCCATGGTGACACTGGTGTTCAACCAGGGTGCCGAGGCACTGGACGCGACGTCGAAAGAACGCGAAGAGCTTAAGGCCAAGCTGAAAACCGAGCTCAGGATGATTCTGGTCGGCTCCCAGACTCTGGCAAAGCGCCCGTAATCTGAGCGGGCTTTAAACGCCCGATTTCAGTTCCGCCAGCACCGGCGCCAGCCGTTGCCGAACCTGCTCCAGCTCCTCATCGGTATAAGGTACCGGCGCCTGCTTGCCCCAGATCGGACCCGGCCAGGCCGGATCCCCCTCGAATCGCACGATATGATGAAGATGAAGCTGGGGCACCATGTTGCCGAGGGCCGCAACGTTCATCTTGTCACCGCCAAAGACCTCCATCATCGCTTCACTGAGAGTCGAGGACTCGCGGACCAGCTGGTGCTGCTGATCCGCCGATAACTGGTAAATCTCCCGGATCCCGGCAACCGCCGGAACCAACAGAACCCACGGCCAGGTACTGTCGTTCATCAACCGGATTTCACACAGCGAGGTGCTTCCAAGGCCCATCGTGTCGGCCTCCAGTCGCTCATGTAACCGGAAAACCGCCGGTTCACTCATGATTCCCTCCCCATTATCTGGATTTACTCCGAGTGGAACTGCGTGCGGCCACGGCCGATGGCGTAGTAGATAAGGCCGTAACGTTCCAGCATCTCTGGCTCGTAGAGATTGCGGCCGTCAAAGACCACAGGCTCGCGAATGGTCGCAGCAATGGATTCAAAGTCCGGCGAACGGAATTCCTTCCACTCGGTGCAAATCGCCAGCACGTCTGCGCCCTTGAGCGCCTGCTCTTTGGTGCCGCAAAGAGTCAGGCCATCCTGGTCACCATAGATTCGCTGGGTTTCTTCCATCGCCTCGGGATCAAAGGCCTGCACCCTGGCACCCGCCTTCCAGAGATCTTCCATCAAGGTGCGGGAGGAAGCTTCACGCATATCATCGGTATTGGGCTTGAACGCCAACCCCCAGAGCGCAACGACCTTGCCCTCCAGCTTGCCACCAAAATAGTGACTGATCTTGTCAAACAGGACGTGTTTCTGGGCGTAATTCACCCCTTCCACAGCATTCAGCAGGCGCGCTTCATAACCACAGTCACTGGCGGTTCGGGCCAGGGCCTGAACATCCTTCGGGAAACAGGACCCGCCGTAGCCACACCCCGGATAGATGAAGTGGTAACCGATCCGCGGGTCGGAACCAATACCCCGGCGTACGGCTTCGATATCGGCACCCAACCGCTCTGCCAGATTGGCTATTTCGTTCATAAAGCTGATCTTGGTGGCCAGCATCGAGTTGGCCGCGTATTTGGTGAGTTCCGCAGACCGCAGATCCATAAAAATCATGCGATCATGATTGCGGTTAAACGGGTAGTAGACTTCCCGCAGAAGCTCCGCCGCCCTCTCGCTGTCGGTACCAACAACAATACGATCAGGCTTCATGAAATCGTTTATCGCAGCGCCTTCCTTGAGAAACTCGGGGTTGGACACCACATCGAAATCCAGCTCCAGACCACGCCGATCCAGCTGGGCGCGAACCGCAGCCCGAACCTTGTCGCCGGTGCCAACGGGTACGGTCGACTTGTCGACCACCACCTTGTAGTCCTCCATATGCTCGCCAATGGAGCGCGCAACCGCGGTCACGTACTGGAGGTCCGCAGAGCCATCTTCGTCCGGAGGCGTACCCACGGCAATAAACTGCAAGGTACCGTGGCGAACCGCTTCTTCTGTATCGGTTGTGAAGGACAGGCGACCCGCTTCCACCGTATGTTTGACGATGTTGTCCAGGCCTGGCTCATAGATGGGAATCTGGCCATTCTTGAGCTTTTCGATCTTGCCCTGGTCCACGTCCATACAAAGAACGTTATGACCAACATCCGCCAGGCATGCACCAGTCACCAGGCCCACATACCCTGTTCCAAAAATCGTTATTTTCATCCTTTAAATCCCGATACAAGTACTGAAAGGTTATTCGGTGTCGTCGGCTTTTTTCTTATGCCAGATCGCTTCCCACGCCAAAGCGGTGCCGACAATGGTATCCAGATTGTCGTAGTCTGGCTGCCAGCCCAGGGTCTGGCGAATCAAGGTGTTGTCCGCCATGAGCCCTGCCGGATCGCCGGCGCGCCGGCCGGTTTCGGTAACCGGGAAGTCAACGCCGGATTGCGCCTTGACCACATCAATCACTTCCCGAACCGTAAAGCCGCGACCATAACCGCAGTTCATGACCTTCGAGTGACCACCATTGGCCATATAGTCCAGCGCCATCACGTGGGCCTTGGCCAGATCTTCCACATGGATGTAGTCGCGAATGCAGGTGCCATCCCGGGTATCGTAGTCGGTACCGAAAATACTCATTCCGTCACGCTGGCCGGTCACGCACTCACAGGCCACCTTGATCAGATGCGTGGCTTCAGGTGTCGCCTGCCCCAGCAGCCCTTCTGGATTGGCGCCCGCCACATTGAAGTAACGGAGAATCACGTAGTTGAGACTGGAGGCTGCAGCCAGATCCATAATCATCCGCTCGCTCATCATCTTGGACGCGCCGTAGGGATTAATCGGAGCCAGCGGCAGATCCTCGGTGAGCACCGTTTGCTCAGGCATGCCATAGACGGCCGCAGTAGAGGAAAACACCATGTAGGGTACGTCGTGTTTTTCGACCGCTTTCAGGAGGTTCAGGGTATTTCGGGTGTTGTTGCTGTAGTACTTCAATGGGTTGGCAACAGACTCGGGCACCACAATATTGGCCGCAAAATGCAGAACCGCTTCAAACCGGTGACGGGAAAACAGATCCTCCACTGCCGCTTCATCGGCCAGATCTCCAACCACCAGTTCGCCAGCAGTCACCGCCCAGCGGTAGCCTGTGGAGAGGTTATCGAACACCACGATGTCGTGACCGGCCTGGCCCAGCTGGCGAACCACATGACTGCCAATATACCCGGCTCCGCCGGTAACGAGGACTTTCATAGGCGAGAACTACTCCTTCCCTGAATTCTGTTTGCGCAGACGCCGGATCTCTGCCCGCCGCCGGCTGAAAAACTCACTGATCACCCGGCTGCACTGATCGGATAGCACACCGCCAACGGCAGTCACGTCCCAGTTCAGATGGGGCTCTTCAAGCGTTCGGCGTGCGGACTCTATCGCTCCGGCCTTGGGCTCGGCTGCGCCATATACTAGCCGACTGATGCGGCCATGAACGATGGCGCCCACGCACATAGTACAGGGCTCCAGAGTAACGTAAAGCGTGGCATCGGGCAGCCGGTAATTGCCGACTCGAGCAGCAGCATCGCGCAGGGCCCGGATTTCCGCGTGGGCAGTGGGATCGCATCCGGAAATCGGCGCATTAAATCCGGCACCGATTTCCTTGCCATCCATAACCACCACTGCGCCAACAGGCACTTCGCCTTTTGCTGAGGCCTCACCTGCGAGCTGCAGAGCGCGATTCATCCAGTATTCGTCTTCCGCTGCCACCTTAGACATCGGACCCAGTCATCTGACGCTTATTCCCACTCAATCGTCGCCGGCGGCTTGGATGAAACATCGTACGTCACTCGTGAAACGCCGGTGATCTCATTGATAATCCGGTTGGAAACGGTTTCCAGAAGATCATAAGGCAGGTGCGCCCAGCGGGCGGTCATGAAATCGATGGTTTCAACGGCACGCAGTGCCACCACGTATTCATAGCGGCGTGCATCCCCGACCACGCCCACCGACTTGACCGGCAGAAATACTGCAAAAGCCTGGCTGGTCTTGTGGTAAAAATCCGCCCGGTGCAGCTCTTCCAGGAAAATGGCATCCGCCCGGCGCAGGATATCGGCGTATTCCTTTTTCACTTCACCCAGGATGCGAACACCCAGGCCCGGCCCCGGGAACGGGTGACGGTATACCATGTCGTACGGCAAGCCGAGCTCCAGACCGATCCGGCGCACCTCGTCCTTGAACAATTCCCGCAGGGGCTCAACCAGCTTCATTTTCATGGTTTCCGGCAGGCCGCCAACGTTGTGGTGGGATTTGATCACGTGCGCCTTGCCGGTCTTGGAGGCGGCAGATTCGATCACGTCCGGATAGATCGTACCCTGGGCCAGCCAGTTCACGTCCTTGATATTGGCGGCTTCATCGTCGAACACGTCGATAAAGGTGTTGCCGATAATCTTACGCTTCTGCTCAGGATCACTGACGCCCTTGAGCTTCGACAGGAACAGGTCTTCGGCATCAACCCGAATCACTTTCACACCCATGTTGCTGGCGAACATGTCCATCACCTGGTCGCCCTCGTGAAGACGCAGGAGGCCATTGTCCACGAACACGCAGGTCAGCTGATCACCGATTGCCCTATGCAGCAGCGCAGCTGTTACCGACGAGTCGACGCCACCTGACAAGCCAAGCAGCACCTTGTCACTGCCGACCTGCTCACGAATCTGCTGAACCGCATCATCCACGATCTTGGCCGGTGTCCAAAGAGCCTCACAGTTACAGATATTGAGGACGAAGTGCTCGAGGATCCGCTTGCCCTGAAGAGTGTGGGTTACCTCGGGATGGAACTGAACACCGTACAGATTCCGACTGAGATCCTGCATCGCAGAAATTGGCGCGCTCTCGGTGGAGGCCAGAAGCTCAAAGCCTTCCGGCATCGCCACAACCTTGTCGCCATGGCTCATCCACACGTCCAGCAGGGACTCGCCAGCAGGCGTCAGATGATCGGTGATATCCGCCAACAGCGGGCCCTTGGCGCGCACCTTCACCTGGGCATAACCAAACTCACGCTTCTCGGAGCTGGCCACGCGACCTCCGAGCTGCTCTGCCATGGTCTGCATGCCGTAGCAGATGCCGAGAATCGGAATGCCGCGATCAAACAGCCCTTTCGGGGCACGGGGACCGCCCAGTTGAGTAACCGACTCCGGACCACCCGCAAGAATAATCCCTTTGGGATTGAACTCATTGAGCTCTTCATCGGTGATATCGAACGCCTTGATCTCACAGTAAACGCCGATCTCCCGCACACGGCGAGCAATCAGCTGGGTGTACTGGGAACCGAAATCGAGAATCAGGATGCGGTGGTCGTGAATGTTCTGGGCCATGGAGTCCTCGGAGCTGAATAAACAACGCGGCCCTCTGGGGGCCGCGTCTGGTAAGGCAATGATTAACCGATACGGTAGTTTGGCGCTTCTTTGGTAATGGTTACGTCATGGACGTGGCTCTCGCGCATGCCGGCATTGGTGATCCGCACAAATTCCGGCTTGGTGCGCATTTCTTCCATGGTGGCACTACCGGTGTAGCCCATGGAGGCCCGAAGACCACCAATCAGTTGGTGCACGATGTTGCGCATCGGCCCCTTGCAGGCAACGCGACCTTCGATGCCTTCCGGTACCAGCTTCTCGATGCCTTTGCTGGCATCCTGGAAGTAACGGTCGCTGGAACCCTGCCCCATGGCTCCGATCGAGCCCATGCCCCGATAGGCCTTGTAGCTCCGGCCCTGGAACAGCTCAACTTCGCCCGGCGCTTCATCCGTACCAGCCAACAGGCTGCCAATCATAACGCTGTGGGCGCCAGCGGCAATCGCCTTGGCGATATCACCAGAGAACCGGATGCCACCATCGGCGATCAGTGGCACGCCACGGTCTTTAAGAGCTGCGGCGACGTTGGAAACCGCAGAAATCTGGGGAACACCAATACCGGCAACAATCCGTGTGGTGCAGATGGAACCAGGACCGATTCCCACCTTTACAGCATCTGCGCCGGCATCTGCCAGGGCGATGGCTGCGTGAGACGTGGCAATGTTACCGCCGATTACCTGCACATCCGGGAAATTCTTCTTGATCCAGCGAACGCGCTCGATAACGCCACGGGAATGCCCGTGAGCCGTATCCACCACGATGACATCAACGCCGGCCTCGGCCAGTGCCGTAATTCGCGCTTCGGTGTCGCCACCGGTACTGACGGCAGCACCTACCCGCAGACGACCCTGGTCGTCCTTGCAAGCCAGCGGATAGTCTTTCGCCTTCTGGATATCCTTGACGGTGATCAGCCCGCGCAGCTCAAAGTTGTCGTTAACAACCAGAACCTTTTCGATACGGTGACGATGCAGCAGCTCTTTAACGTCATCCAGACTGGCCCCTTCCTTGACAGTTACCAGTTTGTCCTTGGGTGTCATGATGTCCCGAACCAGCGTATCCATGCGGCTTTCGAACCGTATATCGCGACCAGTGACAATACCGATCAGGTCGTGGCCGTCCACCACCGGAAGTCCGGAAATACTGTTCGCCATGGTGATATCGACCAACTCGCGAACGGTGGTCTCTGGCGATACGGTGATCGGATCCTTGACAACACCGCTTTCAAACTTCTTGACCTTGCGGACTGCCGCCGCCTGTTGCTCAACGGTCATGTTCTTGTGCATGATGCCGATACCGCCTTCCTGGGCCATGGCGATAGCCAACTCCGCCTCAGTAACGGTATCCATTGCGGATGACAGAAGAGGAATGTTGAGGGTGATACCCTTGGTCAGCTGGGTCTGCAGGCTGACCTCGTGGGGCAGAACTTCTGAATATCCGGGAACCAGCAGAACGTCATCAAATGTGAGGGCTTCTTCGGCAATTCGCAGCATTGGGATCCGCCTTTTGATCGTGCTAAGTTGGGAATTTCCGTGCTGTACCCGCGGCGGTACAGCAAAGCAAAATCCTTAATCGATCTATTATAATGGCGCTCTCGGGGACAGTAAACCGGCCCGTTTTTAAGGTTCGATTGCATCTTTTTGAAATTTCGCTATTTTTACCCTCCCCTTTTTCGGCTATTGCGTATGTATAACGACGGATCAGCACCGGCAACGCCGCACTTTCAGGACACCCGCCCCCGGGCACTGAGCGTCAGTGAACTGAACCACCAGGCCAGACACTTGCTGGAATCCAGCTTCATGCAGGTTTGGGTGGAAGGCGAACTGTCAGGATTTTCACGCCCTTCATCCGGCCACTGGTATTTTTCCCTGAAAGACCGGAAATGCCAGGTTCGCTGCGCCATGTTCCGGGGAATGAACCAGCGTATCCGGACATTGCCAAAGGAGGGAGATCAGGTACGAATCCGCGGCAAGGTTACACTCTATGAGAACCGCGGTGATTTCCAGATTATCGTTGAGCACATCGAGCCGGCAGGCCTCGGTGCCCTGCAACAAGCCTTCGAGGAGTTGAAACGCAAGCTGTTGGCCGAGGGCCTGTTTGACCAGGCCCGCAAAAAACCGCTGCCCTCATTGCCGAGACACATCGGGGTGGTCACCTCACCCACTGGCGCCGCAATACACGACATACTGACTGTTCTTGCCCGTCGCTGCCCCGCCATTCCGATCACGCTTTACCCGACGGCCGTACAAGGCAAAGCGGCCACGGCCGACATTGTCCGCGCCATTGAGGCCGCCCAGAGCCACGGCGTTGCCGACGTGCTGATCATCGGTCGCGGCGGCGGTTCTCTGGAAGATCTCTGGTGCTTCAACGAAGAATCGGTAGCCCGCGCCATTGCCGCCTGCCAGATTCCCACCGTCAGCGCTGTCGGCCACGAAGTGGATGTCACCATTGCGGATTTCGTGGCGGATCTGCGAGCGCCAACGCCCTCGGCGGCAGCTGAAAAGATCTCACCGGATCAGTCTGACTGGCTCAGACAGCTTGGGGAGCGTGAATCCCGGCTATCCAACGCCATCGGTCTCGCTCTCAAGCGCCTGAGCACCCAGCTCGGGCATCTGGGAGCGCGGTTGCGGGACCCCAGAAGGGAGCTTCTGGAAAAGGCTCAGCGCATGGACGAACTGGAGTTGCGGCTGAAGAAGGTCATTCAGCAACGCCTGTCGAGCGTTAGCGTTCGCAATGACCACCTGCGCCAGAGACTGGCCATGCAATCACCCCGCCGCCAGCTCACGGAAGGCCAGGAAGCCCTGCAGCGCGTGAACGAGCGACTGACTACCGTTATTCAACAAAATCTGAAACAGAGCCGCGCCAACCTGGAACATGCGGCCCAGACCCTGAATGTTGTCAGCCCCCTCGCGACGCTGGGCCGGGGCTATGCCATCGTGCGCGACAACAACGGAAACATTCTTCGGGATGCCTCAAACGTTAATCCGGGCGACACCATCTCAGCCCGAGTTGCGCGGGGCGAAATGACTGCGAAGGTGACTTCGGTCAAATCTACAGAAGAAACTGGCCCCTAGCGCCCCCAGACTAAGCCAATGGTCTACTAGTCCATGATTTCAAACGGCCTAAAGTTGTCAGGAAACATACTAAAACAACAACAGGCACGATGAGGTGGAATGTATGGACTACCACTCGGAGTTCCGGCGGTCGATCGACAAACCGGACGACTTCTGGCGTGAGCAGGCGGACAGAATTGACTGGATTGAGCCGCCGAAAACCATCTGGCAGCCAACCGACAATGGCCATGGGCAATGGTTTCCCGACGGCACCCTGAACACCTGCGATGTCGCGCTGGATGCCAACATCCGCGCGGGGCGCGGCGAGCAGAAAGCACTGATCTACGATTCTCCGGTTACCGATACCCAGCGCTCCTACACGTACAACGAACTGACCGATGAAGTGGCCCGGTTTGCTGGCGCCCTGAAAGATCGCGGCATCACCAAGGGCGACCGGGTCATCATTTACATGCCGATGATTCCAGAAGCTGTCATTGCCATGCTGGGCTGCGCGCGGATTGGCGCCATTCATTCGGTGGTCTTTGGCGGATTTGCAGCCCACGAACTTGCGGTTCGCATTGACGACGCCAAACCCAAGGCGGTCATTACCGCCTCCTGCGGCATCGAAGTTGCCCGGGTGATCGAGTACAAGCCTCTGGTCAACAAGGCCATCGACCAGGCCAGCCACAAACCCGAAACCTGCATTGTTTACCAGCGCCCTCAGGTGCAGGCGGATCTTCAGGATGGCCGTGACCACGACTGGAACGAGCTGATGAAAACGGCCAAGGCGGCCGATCCTGTGCCCGTCAAGTCAACCGACCCCCTCTATATCCTTTACACATCCGGCACCACCGGTAAGCCCAAGGGTGTGGTGCGCGACAATGGTGGTCACGCGGTCGCGCTGAACTACAGCATGAAGCTGGTCTACGACGCGAAACCCGGTGACGTTTACTGGGCCGCCTCTGACGTTGGCTGGGTGGTCGGCCATAGCTACATTGTGTATGCCCCGCTGTTTGCCGGCTGCACCACCATCCTTTATGAGGGTAAGCCGGTGAAAACGCCGGATGCCGGTGCCTTCTGGCGGGTAGTTCAGGACCACAAAGTGAATATGCTGTTTACCGCGCCCACCGCATTCCGAGCCGTCCGGAAGGAAGACCCGGAAGCGGATCAGTTGTCACGCTATGACATCAGCTCGCTAAAACGCCTGTTCCTGGCTGGCGAACGCCTGGATCCGGCCACCTACGAATGGCTGAAGGAACATACCGGCCTGCCAGTGCTTGACCACTGGTGGCAGACCGAAACCGGCTGGGCCATCTGCTGCAACCCGGTGGGTATCGAATTAATGGCCACTAAACCCGGATCGGCGACTGTGCCCTCCCCGGGCTACAACGTCCAGGTCGTGGATATGAACGGCGGCCAGATGCCTGCAGGAGAGCAGGGGCAGATTGCGGTGAAACTGCCGCTGCCGCCAGGCTGCATGATGACGGTCTGGGGTGATGACGAGCGGTTCCGAAAAACCTATCTGGAGCCGATTCCGGGATTCTACAGTTCCGGCGACGGTGGTTTTATTGACGATGACGGCTATGTGTTCGTGATGGGCCGTACCGATGATGTGATCAATGTGGCCGGCCACCGTCTTTCCACCGGTGAGATGGAAGAAGTGGTTGCTTCC
This sequence comes from Marinobacter sp. CH_CUG1437-1, assembly GCF_037029655.1. NCBI lineage: Bacteria > Pseudomonadati > Pseudomonadota > Gammaproteobacteria > Pseudomonadales > Marinobacteraceae > Marinobacter > Marinobacter sp. CH_CUG1437-1. The sequence continues at coordinate 446,315 of NZ_JAYMEW010000002.1, forward strand.
CACCCGGCCATCGCCGAGTGCTGCGTGGTCGGTGCGCACGACGATATGAAAGGACAGATCCCCATCGGACTGGTTCTGATCAAGGACGGAGCAACCATCGACCACGACGAACTCGAAGACGAACTGGTGGAGATGGTTCGCGACAAGATTGGCGCCATAGCCTGTTTCCGCCGCGCTCTGGTAGTGGATCGCCTGCCAAAGACTCGTTCCGGCAAGATTCTGAGACGGGTTATCCGTCAAATCGCCGATGGTGAGGAGTACACAGTGCCAAGCACCATTGATGATCCCGCCATTCTGGAAGAAATCAGCCAGCAGTTCCGCCACTGACAAAGGCGTTCATCACCTGCCCGCCCCCGCTTTAAGGGGAGCGGGCATTTTTTGTTCAATCAAATCCCAAGCCATTGTTTTTGCCGACAATAAAACCTGCATGAAAGCTGCAAAATTTCGTTGACGCACCATAAAGTCGGTCTATACTGAAATTGCTGTGAAAATACAGCGGTATTTGGTGAATGCGTTTCAACGTCCTGCCGAAGTGCTCTTCGTTGCCCCTTCCTCAGTACTCTCTGGATTTCTCAGCACCGATTCCATGTGGAATTTTGAAGGTCCCGTGAGGGCAAATTACAGGAAGACAGGAAAGATCAATGTCCGATACTAAAACCGGCCACGTTAAGTGGTTTAACGAGTCCAAAGGCTTTGGCTTCATCGCTCAGGACGGTGGCAGCGACGTGTTTGTTCACTACAGCGCAATCAACGCAAGCGGTTTCCGCACCCTGACCGAAGGCCAGCAGGTGCAGTTCACCGTGACACAGGGCCCCAAAGGCCCGCAGGCGGAAAACGTAACCCCGGTCTGAGGGACTACGCTCCGTCCTTTGCCCCTCACGGGCATCGGAAAACCAACAAGCCGGCATTCGTGCCGGCTTGTGTCGTCAGGGCACCAGGTTATCAGGCGCCCGCCGTTTCAACTTCAACGTCTTTCTTGGGCATATCAACACCCACGGCCTGGGCCACCGCCGAAAACAAAGCCTGCAGGGTGGCGGATGTCGTGTCTTCCGCAAGAGCCGCCGCGCTGCAATGCCTGCCGCTTGCGGTCAAGCGAATACAGGCCAGCGCATTGGCATTGGTGCCCTCACCCAACGCAAACTCGTCGTAAGCCTCGACAGCAATGGAGATACCAAAGCGCTTCTCCAGCGCCTCGGATACGGCTTCCACCGCGCCCAGCCCATGGCCATCCAGACGAACCGGCGACGCATCGCGACCCACCGACACCTCGGCATGCACACCCTCTTCATCCCGATGCAGGTCGTAGGACCGCAGCGCCCAGTCGGCGTGGACCTTCAGATAACGATCCTCGAACAGACGATGAATGGTCAGGGAGTCGATCTCTCCGCCGTTGGTTTCCGCTTCTCTCTGGACCACCTTGCTGAACTCGATCTGCAGCCAGCGCGGCAGGCTGATGTTGTAATCCCGCTCCAGCACATAAGCCACACCGCCCTTGCCAGACTGACTGTTGATGCGCACCACTTCCTCGTAGCGGCGACCAACATCGAACGGGTCGATGGGCAGATAGGCGACATTCCAGATCTCGCCATCCTTGCGGCGGGCCAGACACTTGCGAATAGCGTCCTGATGACTGCCGGAGAAGGCGGTGAACACCAGTTCGCCGGCATAAGGGTGCCGCGGATGGGTGGAAATCTCGGTGCAGGCCTCAACCACCTCGGTGATCTCCGCCATGCCAGACAGATCCAGTGTGGGATCAATGCCCTGGGAGTAAAGGTTCATGGCCATGGTCACCAGGTCCATGTTGCCGGTACGCTCGCCGTTACCCATCAGGGTACCTTCGACCCGGTCGGCTCCCGCCATCACCGCCAGCTCGGCCGCGGCCACGGCACAACCGCGATCATTGTGGGTATGCACACTGATGCTGATGTGTTCACGGCGCTTGATGTTGTCGCAGATCCACTCGATCTGGTCGGCGAACACATTCGGTGTCGCCATTTCAACGGTGGCAGGCAGGTTGATGATCATCGGCTGCCCCTCTTCCGGACGCCACACCTCGCTCACGGCATCAATCACTTCCGCAGCGAAATCCAGCTCGGTACCGGTAAAGCTTTCCGGCGAATACTGGAAGGTCCACTCGGTCTCCGGGTGACGCGCGGCGATGTCGCGAACCAGTTTGGCACCATTGACGGCAATGTCTCTGATACCGTCACGATCCAGACCAAACACCTGCTCCCGCTGAACTGTGGAGGTAGAGTTATAGACATGCACGATTGCTTTCCGGGCACCAGCCAAAGCTTCATAGGTGCGTTCGATCAACTCAGGGCGGGCCTGGGTCAGCACCTGTATCTTCACATCCTCGGGGATGCGATTTTCTTCAATCAACTTGCGGCAGAAATCGAAATCCGGCTGGCTGGCAGCTGGAAAACCGATCTCGATTTCCTTGAAGCCCAGCTTGACCAGCAACTCGAACATCCGCGTTTTCTGGGCGACAGACATGGGCTTCACGAGCGCCTGGTTGCCATCCCGGAGATCCACGGCACACCAGGTGGGCGCCTTCTCGATGACTTTGTCCGGCCAGCGACGGTCAGTTTTGGCAACAGGTTTGAACGCAACGTATTTGCGATGATCGAAAGCCATGCGTGTAATTCCTTGCGGTTTCCGGAGTGAAATTTTCAATGTGTACAGGTTAACGCGATAAAGCTGGAATTTGATTGCGAACTTCGATGCGAATGGGTACTTTATAATTTATATATTGCTCGCCAAACATCATTTGTAGAATTTTATGGCTGAAAATCAGAAAACCCTCGTCAAAATTGACAAGATGGACCGTCGAATCCTCGAACACATCCAGCAGGATGGTTCCCTGACCAACCAGGAACTGGCAGAAAAAGTCGGGTTGTCTCCGTCACCCTGCCTGCGTCGTGTGAGAGCCCTTGAGGATGCCGGCATTATTGTCAGAACCGTCACAATACTCGACCACAAGAAACTCGGCCTCTCGCTGACGGCAATCATCCTGATCGGGATGGATCGACACACCCCCGAACGTTTTGCCGCGTTTGAAGAGCAGGTGGCCGAATACCCGGAAGTGCAGGAGTGCTACCTGATCACCGGCCAGGACGCCGATTACATGCTCAAGGTGGTGGTACCGGACATGGACCACTACCACCATTTCCTGCTGAACCGCATCACCCGCATTCAGGGGGTCAGCGGCGTGCATTCGAGCTTTGTGCTCCGAAGGGTGATCGACAGTACCGCCCTGCCCCTGGGTTATCTCTCCTGATTCAGGCTAAAAGCTCGCGAACATACGCCCGGGCCATGCACTTGAGCTCTTCCACCAATTGCCGGCCCTGCGCCTCCGGCAGGGTCACGGCCAGCCGAAGCACAGTGCCCGCAGACCTTGGCAGTAGCAGGCTCGCAGTCCAGCGCCGGTCTTCCGGAATCTGGGGGCATTCCGCTCGGAGCTTCTCATCCAGGTCGCGGGCGTTGGTGTAAAGCTCTCTGAGGTCCAGCTCCCTGAGTTCCGGCATCGCCTCAACACCACTCCAGATAGCTGAATAGGCGGGCTCATGACGGTAGAACTCGTAGAACTGATCAATGAGAACGTCTACCGCTTCAACCAGACTCAGTTCCTGCAGACGCTCTCTCAGGGCACGCTCCATCTTCTCCACATGCTGTTCGGCAATGGCATGAACGATGGCCGCCTTGTTGGGAAAATACCGGTACAGTGAGGCCAGGGACATTCCGGACTGCCGGGCAATGGCGGACATACTGACTGCGTCAACGCCGGTCTCGTGAAAAATCATGGCGGCATGGCGAAGGATGGCGTTGACGCGCTCCCGGCTGCGCGCCTGTACCGGCCGGCGCCGCGGGGCCACATCAATAGATTCGTCGGTCATCATCTGTACCTTGTGCAACAGGCTCCGTACAATAATGGCCACTTTACGACAAATAAAGGCTCCGGCGGGCCAACCGCCGCCTGTCCATTAGTCTAACACTTCAGATTTTTTACAAACGGAAGACACGATGCGAGCAAGCCGTTACCTGATTGCCACCCAGAAAGAGACCCCCGCTGACGCCGAGATCATCAGTCACCAGTTGATGTTGCGCGCCGGCATGATCCGAAAACTGGCCGCCGGGCTGTACACCTGGTTGCCCATGGGCCTGCGTACTCTGCGTAAGGTTGAGCGGATTGTTCGTGAAGAAATGGACAAGAGTGGTGCCCAGGAAGTGTTGATGCCGGCGGTCCAACCGGCAGAGCTCTGGGAGGAATCCGGGCGCTGGACCCAGTACGGCGGCGAACTGCTGCGGATGAAAGATCGTCATGGCCGGGATTTCTGCTTCGGGCCGACCCACGAAGAGGTAATTACTGACCTGATCCGGAATGAGATCAGCAGCTACAAAGAGTTGCCGGCCAACTTCTACCAGGTCCAGACCAAGTTCCGGGACGAGCGGCGCCCCCGGTTCGGCGTGATGCGGGCCAGGGAATTCCTGATGAAGGATGCTTACTCGTTCCACCTTAACCCAGAATCGCTGAACGAAACCTATCAGCTGATGCATCACACCTACTGCGCCATCTTCGACCGTTTCGGTCTGGATTACCGTGCGGTTCAGGCGGACTCTGGCGCCATTGGCGGCAGTGCGTCGCACGAGTTCCATGTGCTCGCGTCTTCCGGCGAAGATGACATCGTGTTCAGCACAGACAGTGATTACGCGGCCAACATCGAGAAAGCCGAGGCGGTAGCTCCGAGCGGTACCCGCCCTGCGCCGGCCGAAGAGATGAAGGAAGTTGCCACGCCGGACCAGAAAACCATCGAGGCGGTGTCAGCGTTGCTGGGCATTGATCCCACTCGCACGGTCAAGACTCTGCTGGTGAAGGCCGAGGCGGACGAAGACGGCAATTCCGGCCTGGTTGCACTGGTTCTCCGCGGGGATCACACCCTCAACGAAATCAAGGCCGAAAACCTGGCCGGCGTCGCCGAGCCTCTAACCATGGCCACCGATGAGGAAATCGAACAGGCCGTGGGCTGCAAGGCCGGGTCTATCGGCCCGGTAAAGCTCAACTTACCGGTCATTGTTGACCGCAGTGCGGCCCACCTGGCCGACTTTGCCTGCGGCGCCAACCGTGAAGGTTTCCATCTGACTGGCGTGAACTGGGAGCGAGACGTGGCACTTGATCGCGTGGAGGACCTGCGCAATGTGGTTGAGGGCGACCCCAGCCCGGATGGCAAGGGCACTCTGGAGATCCGGCGCGGGATTGAGGTCGGGCATATCTTCAAACTCGGCAACAAATACAGTACCGCCATGAACGCCACGGTTCTGGATGAGAACGGCAAGACCGTGACCATGGAGATGGGTTGCTACGGCCTCGGCGTTTCCCGGGTTGTTGCCGCAGCCATTGAACAGAACCACGACGAAAACGGCATCATCTGGCCGGACGCCATTGCGCCTTTCCAGGTGGCCATCGTCACACTGAACGCCCACAAATCACCCACGGTTGCCGAAGCCGGCGAAAAGCTTTACGAGCAGCTGCGCCAGGCCGGCTACGACGTGCTTCTGGATGACCGAAAAGAGCGTCCGGGTGTGAAGTTTGCCGATATGGAACTCATCGGTATCCCGCACCGGTTCGTGGTGTCCGAACGCGGTCTGGCTGCCGGTACGCTTGAGTACAAAGGCCGGAGGGATGCGGAGAAACAGGATGTGCCGGTGGCTGAAGCGCTGCCCTTCCTGGTAAACGCCTCGCCTCGCAAAGGGCTTTAACCACATGCCCGCCGCCGGCGGGCGAACCTCTGACGGCACCCGGCTGCAAGGGTGCTGTCAGGGGTTTTCTTTTCCCGTACCACCCACGATTCCCGGTTCAATTTCCAAAGTGACTCCGAACCGCCCCGCCACGGATTGACGAATTTTCTCAGCAAGCTTGAGTATGTCGGCCCCAGTGCCGCCCGAATGGTTAATCAAAACCAGAGCCTGCCGGTTATGAACGCCCACCCGGGCATTCCGGAAACCCTTCCAGCCACTTTGATCAATGAGCCAGGCCGCCGCCAGTTTGACGCCCTGCTCCTGAGGATAAGCCACAATATCGGGGTTACGTTCCCTGAGAGATTCAAACGTTGCGCTATCCACCACCGGGTTTTTGAAGAAACTTCCGGCGTTAGGAATGATGTCCGGATCCGGCAGCTTGCGGCGACGGATTGCCATCACAGCCTCCGCCACGTGCAACGGACCAAGAGCGGTTTGCGGCGTATCAGCAAGGTATTCCTCCAGATCCCGATACCCGAGCAAAAGGGGCCGCGTGCGCGACAGAGCCAGACGGATTTCAGTGATGACGTAACGGCCCGGAGTCTGTTTGAACAGGCTGTCGCGATAAGCGAACCGGCACTCCGCGTTCTCGAGAACGACCAGCTCACCAGTCTTACGGTCGAGGGCTGTAACCGATTCAAGACAATCGCAGAGTTCGACCCCGTAAGCACCAATATTCTGGACCGGAGCGGCACCCGCGGTTCCGGGAATCAGCGCAAGATTTTCAATGCCGCGATAACCGGCACGGGTGGCATATAGGACCGCCTCATGCCAGTTCTCACCTGCGCCGAGAACCAGGGTAGCCTTGTGATCTTCAATGTGCTCCCAGCGGCGGCCACGAATGGCCAGGCGAACCACCAGCCCCGAAAAATCACCCGCGAATACCAGGTTGCTTCCACCGCCGAGAATCAGCACTTCCAGGTCTTCGGAGGCAGCCCAGTTTAGAGACTGGACCAGCTCATCGGAGGTGTGAACCTTCACATAAAAACGAGCCCTGGCGGGCACATGTAGGGTGTTCAGTGCCTCCAGCTCGACGTTTTCCTGGATTTCCGGCCGCTGCTTCAAGCCAGGCGCCCCCGGATATCTGCCAGCAGGCCTTCGCCAGCCTCGTTTATCAGATCCAACACGGTTTCGAACCCTTCCTCACCGCCATAATAGGGATCTGGCACTTCGTGATGGGCCGAGCGGCCATACTCCAGAAATAGCGCTGGCCGGGTGCCGCCGTTCTGGTGCCAGACATCCTTGATGTCTGCAAGATTCTGGCGATCCATGACCAGTACGTAGTCAAAGGTATCGAGATCTTCCGGACTGAACTGACGTGCTCGCAATCCGCTGATATCGATACCCCGGCGCAGGGCAGCCTCCTGGGCGCGGGTATCCGGGCTCTTGCCAATATGCCAGTGTCCGGTGCCACACGAGTCGATGTATATCTGATCCGCGAGGCCGGCTTGCGCGACCAGGGAACGAAACACACCCTCGGCAGTGGGCGAGCGACAGATGTTCCCCAGACAAACAAAAAGCACCTTTACCGGTTCAGCCATGGTCGGTCTCTCTCCTTTCCAGCCAGTGGCGCACCCTTTGCAGATCAGCCTCTGTATCAATGCCACCCTGCGGGTTCACGGCGGCCACATCCACATGGATCCTGGCGCCATTGTATAGCGCCCGCAACTGTTCCAGTGATTCGGTAACCTCTGTAGGGGCTGGCGCCCAGCTCACAAACTCACCAAGAACCGACGCGCGATAGCCGTAAATGCCAATGTGCCGGAAATACCCGATGTTGTCTGGCAAAGACCTGTCGACGCCCGTCAACGGTGTTCCTTCCTGCCACTGGTCCCGGGCCCACGGAATCGGCGCGCGGCTGAAATAGTGCGCCATCCCCTGGTGATCAAACACCACCTTTACAATGTTGGGATTGAAGACCTGCTCCGGGTCATGGATTCGTTCACACAGGGTTGCAATAGCGGCTTCCGGATGAAACTCAAGGTTGTCTGCCACCTGATTGATCAGTTCAGGTGGAATCAGTGGCTCGTCGCCCTGAACGTTGACTACCCGGTGATCGGCCGCAAACCCGAGTTCCCGAGCGACTTCTTCGAGGCGGTCAGTGCCACTGGCGTGATGGGGGGATGTCATGACCACCTCGGCACCAAAGCCTTCGCAAGCGGAGCGGATTCGTTCATCGTCGGTGGCCACAACCACCCGGTCTGCCCGGCTTTCCGCAGCACGCTCACATACGTGCTGGATCATGGGCTTTCCGGCAATGTCCGCCAGCGGCTTTCCTGGCAGACGACTGGAGGCATAGCGAGCCGGAATCACAACGGTAAAAGACATGACGTAACTACCCCGGTGGACTTGGGTTTAGCGCTTGTGCAGACGCTCATCGGTGGACAGGGTCCGGGCCTCTGTGGCCAGCATTACAGGAATTCCCTCACGGATCGGGAATGCCATGGCGTCCTGGTAACAGACCAGCTCGGTTCTGTCCTCGTTGAGCTTCAGATCGCCCTTGCACACTGGACAGGCCAGCATTGCCAACAGTTTCTTATCCATCTTGCTTACTCACTTGAAATCACGAAGTTATAGGCTCGGAACACTGACGAACCCGGGCCAGAAAAGCATCCCGGAACGGCCCCGGCAACCTGGCCTCGACCACCAGGCTCCACGCATTCTCGGGCGCGAACTCCCGGCATTTCACCGCATCCTTTGCCGTCATGACAATCCATTCATCGGTCTCGGTTGTCAGATCCTCCGGGCGGAACCGGTGATGATCCGGAAAAGCCGACTCGGTCACCGAAGCACCCAGCGCCCTGAGCGTATCGAAAAACCGGGCCGGATTGCCGATGCCCGCAACCGCCTTAACCGTTTTTCCCTTCAGGTCGCCCACAGCTCTGGACGCCCCCGATTTGAGGTGGACCAAGGTCGTCGGCTCCAGAACCATGGAATAGATGGCCGGATGGTCAACGCCGGCAAAGCTCTCCAGAGCCTGCTCCGGGAGCTGCTTGTCATTTACGATAACAAAATCCACGGAAGCGAGCCGGGAAACCGGCTCTCGCAGGGGACCAACCGGGATCAGGGCGCCGTTGCCGATGCCACGCTGCCCATCAAATACCGATAGCTCAAGATCCCTGGGCAGTTTGTAATGCTGGAGCCCATCGTCGCAGATCAGCACATCACCGAGGTTGTTCTCGAGAGCGTAATCGGCTGCGCGTCGCCGTCGAGGATCAACCACGACCGGGCAACCTGTGCTGAGCGACAGCATGACCGGCTCGTCACCGGCTTTGATGGGGCTGGTATCTGCCGTGACTTCCAGCGGGTATTGGCCCGCATCACCGCCATACCCCCTACTGAGGATCACCGGCCGCCAGCCAGCAGATGCCAGTTCAGAGACCAGCCAGGCGGTGAGCGGCGACTTCCCGGTTCCGCCTGCAGTGATATTGCCAACTACAATCACTGGAACGGGCAACGACGCATCCCGTGCTTCCCAGGCCGCGCGGCGGCGAGCCTCGGCGATGCTTCGGTACAACCAGGACAAGGGCGCCAGAAAAAACAGGGGCCGTTTGCTGCCATACCAGAGACGGTCAACCAACGAACTCAGGGCGGATTTCACCCCACTCATGCCTGCTCGCTGAACTGCATCTGGTGAAGTTGCGCGTAAGCGCCGCCAGCCGCAAGGAGTTCGTCATGGCGCCCGGACTCTGCAATGCGTCCGTTATCCATCACCAGAATCCTGTCGGCTTTCTCGATAGTGGAAAGGCGATGGGCGATGACCAGTGTGGTACGGCCCTGCATCACCGTTTCCAGCGCCTCCTGGATATGGCGTTCAGATTCGGTATCCAGCGCCGAAGTGGCCTCGTCAAGGATCAGAATCGGCGCATTCTTCAGCAGTGCCCGGGCGATGGCCAGCCTCTGCCGCTGCCCACCCGAGAGCATTACACCGTTATCGCCGATCATGGTGTCCAGGCCTTCGGGCATGCGGTCGATGAACTCGAGAGCATGGGCCTTGGCGGCGGCTTCCCGAATTTCCTCGGGGCTGCAATCTCTCAAGGCACCATAGGCGATGTTGGCAGCGATGGTGTCGTTGAACAGAACAACGTTCTGGGTGACCAGCGCGATCTGTTTCCGCAGGGCTTTCAGGGAAAAATCACGGAGCGAATGGCCGTCGATCCGGATGTCGCCGCCGGTATACTCATAGAACCTCGGCAACAGGCTCACCAGCGTGGACTTTCCGCTCCCGGAGCGACCGACCAGAGCCACGCTCTGTCCTGCCGGAATGCTCAATGAGATGCCTTCCAGAACATTGTCCAACTGATCACGGTAACTGAACGCGACGTTGTCAAACTCGATATCGCCATCAACGCGATCCGGTGCGTAAGTGCCCGGATCCTGCTCAGGGGATTCATCGATGGTTTCGAAGACATCGTAGGCCGCAGCAACACCCTTCTGAATCTTTGCGTGGACCGAGGTCACCTGCCGGATGGGCTTTGCCATGGTGGTCGCAGCCGTAATAAAAGCAACCAGTTGCCCCGTGGTCATTTCGCCACGGATTTCCGGCGCCAGCATCATCCAGACCAGACCGGCAATGGCAATGGCCACCAGCACCTGAATCACCGGAACACTGATCGCCTGAGTCGACGCCATCTTCAGACTTTGCTTGAGGTTCTTTTCATTAACCTCCTGAAAACGCTGACGTTCGTAATCCTCGCCACCAAAAGTCCGAACAACCCGGTAGCCAGTAATCGATTCGGAGGCCACGTGGGTGATGTCGCCCATGGACCCCTGGATGCGCTTGCTGATCTTGCGAAAACGCTTGCTGGCATAGCTGACAACGGCGGCAATAAGTGGCCCTACTGCCAGGAAAATCAGCGTGAGTTTCCAGTTGGTGTAGAACATGTAGCCCAGCAGACCAACGATGGTCAGGCCTTCGCGAAGCGTGATGGTCACAGCGTTGGTCGTGGCCTCCGCCACCTGCTCCACGTTGAAGGTAAGCTTGGAGACCAGGCGCCCGGCTGCATTGTCGTCAAAGTAGCGGGAGGGCAAGGTCATCAGGCGATCAAATACATCGTTGCGTAGTGCATTGATGACCTGGCGACCGACATAGCTGATGAAATACTGGCTCAGGAAGGTGCCCAGGCCCCGGAATGCAAACACCCCGACTATGACCAGGGTAAGCATCAGGCGGTTCTGGTCGGTGGGGTTCTCGATGGCGGCAATGACGTATTCCATTGCAGCCGCCATGCCGGTTGAGGCGGCGGCATAGATGATGTTGCCGAGTACCGCCAGGGAGAACGCCAGGAGGAACGGCTTAACATAGGCAAGCAGGCGCTTGTAGGTTTCCCAACTACCTGCCGGTAACCCGGCCGAGGGGGCGGGCAGAGGCTCGGTTCCCTTCACTGGCTCTCAGCCTCCCGCTCAGTGGTAATGCTGAGCTTGGCGAATCCCAGCCGCCCGGCGACATCCATGGCCCGAACCACAAACTCGTGGGGAGTGCGGGCATCGGCGGTGATAATGAACGGGAGCGAATTGTTGCCCTCAGCCAGCTCACGCACACCCCGCTCAAGGGTCTCGCGCCGATTGTTGACCAGCGTCCGGTCATTCAGGATGTATTGCCCCTCGGCATTGATCACCACGTCAATCTGTTGCACTTCCGACGCCGGCGCGGGCTCGCCACTGGCCTCGGGGAGCTCCACCTGCAAATGGCTTTCCCGGGTAAAGGTTGTGGAAACCATGAAGAAAATCAGCAGCAGGAACACCACGTCAATCAATGGTGTCAGGTCTACCCCGACTTCCTGGCTTCTCTGGCGCTTGAACTTCACGGCGTTCAGGCTCCTTCCACGTCGATTTCGCGGTCTCCGTGCACTACCTCAACCAGCTTGATGGCTTCCTGCTCCATACCGACAACCAGCTCATCCACCCGGCGGATAAAATAGCGATGGCAGATTAGCGCCGGAATGGCCACGCTCAGACCGGCAGCCGTGGTGATCAGCGCCTCGGAGATACCGCCCGCCAGGTTACCCGCGTTGCCGACCCCGGCCAGCTGAATCTCGGCAAACACCTTGATCATGCCAATTACGGTGCCCAGAAGACCCAGCAGAGGGGTAATGGTTGCCACAGTCCCCAGAGGGTTCAGGAAGCGCTCGAGATCATGAATAACCTGGCTGGCCTCGTGCTCGATGCTCTCTTTCATGATTTCGCGGCCATGCTTTGCGTTGAGCAGGCCACCGGCCAGAATCCGACCCAGGGGCGAGGAACCCTGCAGGGCTTTCAGCTTCCGGCCATTGAGTTCTTTTTTCTTGATCCAGCGCCATAACTCGTTAATGGTCTGGGGAGGCGCTACCCTGGAAGCGCGAAGAGTCCAGATACGCTCCAGAATGATGGCCAGCGCCAGAATGGAACAGGCAACAATTGGCACCATCAGAATGCCACCGGCTTTCAACAGCTCGAACACGCTTGGTCTCCCTCATTGTTTGCAAGCCGCGCTACTTTAGCATAGCTACCGGTGGAGGCCACACCTGCAATGTCACGGTATTTTACATTGGTCCCGGGTGAGTCCCGGGCCACCAATCCAGAATGGCGTCCCATGGCGCATTTCCTTTAACGCCAACCGGTTATCCTCGATGGTCATCACTATGCTGCCAGAACAGGCTGTATTGAACGAAACGGCTCCTATCCCTGCATAGCGGGCAGTTACCGTCGGGTGAGGATGGCCGTACCGGTGGCGATACCCGGCAGTGTAGATAACCCGATCCGGCTTCAACGCCCGAACCCAGGCTTCTGAGGATGACGTTTTGCTGCCATGGTGTGGCGCCACAAGCACCCGGGTAACCGGCGCCTGAAGATCCTCTCGATCAGCAAGATAAGCCAGATACCGGGCTTCCATGTGGTCGGTAATATCCCCCGGCAGGAGCCATTCGGTGCCAGATTCTGGATGGTAAATCCGCAGCACACAGGACGCATCGTTACCTTCTGTCGCACCCTCCCCCTGCCAGAACTCCAGAATCAGGCCGCCCAGCTTCTGGTTTGAGCGCTTGCAGCCCGAAACAGGCCGATCGGCGACCTGCTGCATAACGGCCACCGGCTCGCCAGCGATAACTTGTCCGACTTCGATCTTCTGGGTGAGTTCGGCTACCCCGCCGGCATGATCACTGTCTGCGTGGCTGATTAGGAGGGTGTCGATCCGACGTATGCCTTCGGCCGCCAGATTCGGTAGCAGGGTTGATTCAACAGCCGAAAACACACCCGGAACGGCAGGACCGGTGTCGTACACCAGGGCTTCATGGCCATCACGGATAAGTACCGACAGGCCCTGCCCCACATCCCAGACCCGTATTTCCGGTGTGCCCAGATAGGGGTTCTTCATCAAGGCTTGGCCCGGAACCATCAACCAGAACACCGCCAACAGAGCGCCAACCAGCCGAAATCCGGTAAAAGGCACGAATACGAGCGTAACGGCCAGCAACCCCCAGCCAACTACCTCGGCAAGGCTGGCCTCAATGTCCGGCGACTGCCACTCCGAGAACCATGTCAGAACGTGCCAGAGCACGCCCAGTGCCCAATCGAACATTGGCACAAACACCTGGGCAGCGCCCGGGACCACGGCAGTAACCAGCCCTCCGGTCACCAGCACCGGCATGACCACAAGAGATACCCACGGAATGGCCACCAGGTTGGTCAGCAGACCAACCAGAGGCTGACCCTGGCCGAATACTTCGAGGATTGGCCATAAACCGCCGAAGACGGCGAGCTGCGCAATAACGAGCCCGGACGCCGGTCCCGTCCCCGCCAGCCGGGCCGAGAACACAGCTATCAACACGGCGACAGCGGTGAATGACAACCAGAACCCTTGATCCAGGGGCGCAAAGGGATCCAGTACAAGAACGGCTGTAAGAGCAGCCAGAAACGCCTGCCACACCGGCGCCTGACGACTGAGCAGAATCAGCCACCCACCTGCGATAACCATGATGAGGGCGCGTCGTGTTGGCACAGTAAAGCCGGCGGCCAGCGCATAAACCAGACAACAAATCACTATCGAGGAAAATACGATCCCGCGTCTGGCCTCATCGCTGACCCATCGCGCCGGCCATAACAGTAACAGCCGCCTACATACAACGCCGGCACCCAGGGCCACCAGACCGAGGTGTAGGCCCGAAATCGCCACCAGGTGAATGGTACCGGTCGCCTTGAGCACATCCCAGTGGTTCTGTTCCATGTGCCCGCGGTGGCCAATCAACAGCGAGGCAACCAACGGAAAGTGCCTGGCGCTGCCAAACTGCTCCCTCGTCCAGCGTTCAAGCGAAAGATGCAGGCGCCGGTACTGGCAGTGCAGCGAACAGTCTACCGTCGTGTCCAACCGAACATTACGGACGCTTCCCGTGGCACGATACCCTTTCCGGAAGAGCCAGTCTTCATAGCGGAAACCGGCAGGATTCAGCGTGCCGTGGGGACGCTTGAGAGCAACATCCAACCGCAGCCGGGCGCCGGGAAGGTATTGGCTGCCGCGACCATACCAGGCCAGCCTGAGCAGGCCCGGCATCCTTGCTTCCTGCCCGGCTTCGATGGGAAGGTTGTGCCAGTGGGTGACACAAAGACTAAAACGTAAACTGTTAAAGCTTCCGGGAGAAGGAATGTCGCACAGGTATCCCGAAACCGAGAGGCGCTCCCCTTCCAGGCTGGCCGGGAGGACGGTCGAAAGACGGTCTCCGGCATGCCAGGAGGCCCAGAACAGCCCCAGGAAAAGACCAAGGGCGAACACTGTTAGCCGAGAGGCAAGTGTCGAAAGAGAACAGGACAGGGCAACGGCGAGCAGAAATATCGCGGCGAGCAACCACTCGGAAGGTGGCAGTATCGACAACCAATACAGTAAGATAACGCCACAAGAGAAGGCGACAACGCCCACTACTGCGGAACCGGACTTGCCATACGAGCATACCGGTCGGTTGAGACTTCCGGACAATCCTTGTCCTCCTGTTTGTCATAAACACCGGCGACATCCGATGTGCCGGTATACTAACTCCGTTTAAAGGCAGAACTTCCAATGCCAAAGAAGTTCATGAAACGCTATCTGCCCTCACCAGAGAAGGTGCAAGCGATGCAGTCGCTGAGCTTTCTGGGCGATATTCTTCATGAACCGAACCTCTGGCACATCAACCGACACAGTGTTGCTAGGGCGTTTCTGGTCGGCATCTGGTTCTGCTTTATTCCCATGCCCTTCCAGATGCTCGCCGCAGCCTTCTTCGCTATCTGGTTCAATGCCAATCTGCCACTGTCGGTGGTTCTGGTCTGGATCAGCAACCCGGTGACCATGCCGCCGATGTTCTATTTCAACTACAAAATCGGCGCCTGGGCCCTGGACCGACCTGTACTCAGCTTTGAGTTTGAACTGTCCTGGTCCTGGATCAGCGAGCGGCTGCTGGATATCGGCATTCCGCTCTACCTCGGTTCACTGGTGGTCGCAACC
Organism: Marinobacter sp. CH_CUG1437-1; assembly: GCF_037029655.1. Lineage (NCBI taxonomy): Bacteria > Pseudomonadati > Pseudomonadota > Gammaproteobacteria > Pseudomonadales > Marinobacteraceae > Marinobacter > Marinobacter sp. CH_CUG1437-1. Next base: position 461,559 of record NZ_JAYMEW010000002.1, read on the forward strand.
ATATCAGCCTGCCTTGCCTATTTGATCATCCAGTATCTCTGGCGCAGGAAAATCCGCTCGGACTGGCAAGTGCGCCGAACCGCAAGATTGAGACGCCGCCGGGCTGCTGATCAGACTTCCTGAATCAGCCGGCCCTGCTCCAGGCGCATGACCCGCCCCAGACTCCGGGCCATTTTCATGTCATGGGTTACCATGACAAAGGCAATGCCCAGCTGATCCCTGAGGGATTCGATCAGGGCCTGAACCCCCTCGCCGGTGTGCTCATCCAGGTTGCCGGTCGGCTCATCCATCAACACGCAGTCCGGCTCATTTACCAATGCCCGGGCAATGGCCACCCGCTGGCGTTCGCCACCGGAGAGCTCGCCGGGTTTGTGATCCAGCCGTTCTGCAAGACCCACCCGTTCCAGCAAACTGCTTGCTTTGTCTCGCGATTTGGATACCGCCATACCACCCAGGGCGCACGGCATCATGACGTTTTCAAGCGCGGTAAATTCCGGCAACAGGTGATGAAACTGATAGACAAATCCCAGATGGGCGTTGCGGAACCTGGCCCGCCGAGCTTCAGATAGCCGATGGATGTCCTCACCGCAGATAGCAATCTGGCCGGACGACGGCTTGTCGAGCCCGCCCAGGAGATTCAGCAGGGTTGTCTTACCGGCACCGCTGCTGCCAACGATGGCTACGGTCTCGCCCTGGGCAACTTCCAGCGAAATATCTGAAAAAATGGTCAGTTTTCCGAGGCCCTCGTTATAGGTCCGGGTTACCTGACGACAATCGATCACCGGTGCAGAATGCGCCATAGCGGCATGTTCCTTACTCATAGCGAAGCGCCTCCGCCGGATCCACCCTCGAGGCCCGCCAGGCCGGGTATATGGTTGCCAAAAGGCTCATTGCAAGTCCGGCGCCGCTGATTATGAAAACATCCTGCCATTGCAACTGGGATGGCAGGTAGCTGATGAAGTAAACGTCCGCACTCAGGAACTGGTGGCCCAGCGCGCCCTCCAGCCAGGAGATAAAGGCACTGATATTAAGTGCACCAAAAACGCCAAGCGCTGTGCCAACGATGGTTCCGAAGATACCGATGACCGCCCCCTGGACGATAAAAATGCGCATGATCCGACCCGGCGTTGCTCCCATGGTCCTGAGGATCGCGATGTCTCCGGTTTTGTCAGTGACCACCATGACCAGTGTGGAGACGATATTGAAGGCCGCTACGGCAACGATAAACATCAGCAGCAGACCGATCATGGTTTTCTCCATGCGGATGGCCTGGAAAAGATTGCCGTGGGTGCGGGTCCAGTCAGATACGTAATAGCGGCCGCCCAACGCCTCAGCCGCCTGCTGCGAAACCTTGGGCGCTGCGAACAGGTCATCCACCAGCAGACGAACGCCCTCCGCCTTGCCCCCGGTTCGCATAAGCTTGGCTGCGTCATCCATATGAATCAGCGTGTAGTTGCCATCCAGTTCAGCACCGACACTGAAAATGCCCTTCACCGTAAATCGCTTGAGCCTTGGCAGCACTCCCGCCGGGGTCACCGAGGCTTCCGGCAGCACGACAGTCACCTTGTCACCCACCTGCAGCCGCAGGCTGGCCGCCATCAAACGACCGATGATGATGCCAAACTCGCCGGAGACCAGATCGTCCAGCCCTCCTTCGATCATATGGTTCTCAATGATGGACACCGTGCGCTCTTCCTCTGGAAGAACACCATTGAGCATAACGCCACGAACATTACCGCCACCGGTCACCATCCCCTGCCCCTGGATAAAAGGGGCCGCGGCCAGCACCCTGGGATGCTGCTGAACCCGGGCATCCACCGACTGCCAATCATCCAGAGGACCGGCACCCTGTATGGTGGCGTGGGGCACCATCCCGAGAATTCTCTGCTTGAGCTCCCGGTCGAAGCCATTCATGACGGACAACACAATGATAAGCACCGCCACTCCAAGCATCAGCCCGATCATCGAAGTCAGTGAAATAAAGGATATGAAGTGATTGCGGCGCTTGGCGGCCGTGTATCGCAAGCCAATGTAAAATGATAAGGGTCTGAACATGAAGAGGTGCCTGTTGCTACCTTCAGGTCTGTCGTGGTCTGGTTTTCCCGAGTACCTTCTGCCTTCCAGCACGGAGGGAAACTGCTAAACTGTTCTGTGCCAATAAAAATTCAGCTTTCCGGAGCCGCGATGCAGTCGTCCGACATTCCAAACGAACCGGTGGACTATTCCCCCGAACGCCGGGACTTTTACCGCATTGAAGACCGGATCGGCCTGGAGATCCGCAAGCTGGCCCCTGGCACCCCACTGGACGGGAATGCCTTCGATGGCGACCACCTTGAAAGCCTGAAAGCTGAATTCAGGCGGCTGGACCAGGACGTAAAATCCCAGCTTGCCAGTCTTGCCGAAAAAGACCGACTGCTTACCGGACTGATCAAATCCCTGAACGGCAAGCTGGATACGCTTGCGCGCATTATGGCCTTTGAGCAAAATCCGTTGCAACCTGAGGACTGGCAGGATGTAACCCTGAGCGAAGGCGGCCTGTCATTCTTCAGCAGCACCCCTGCCTGGCATCCCGGAGACCGGCTTGCTGTCCGGATGACCCTCCCGCCCGAACTTTTCCAACCCCAGGCACATGCCCGTGTGATTGAGGTACACCCCGACTCTTCAGGCGGGGCAAGGGTCCACACCGAATTTTCCCGGATTGATGACGGCGATCGCCAACAAATCGCACGGCATGTGATGCGGTGGCAGATTCGACAGCGCCAAAAAGAGTAGACTGGGGAAAACGGGTGACTTTTGCTAGTCTTTTTCGGATATTACGCTTTATCCATGTCCTTCCGAGGACGCCAGTTTTCATGGAGACCCATCAATGAGAAAACAAACTACCCTGTTCGGCGCACTGGCAGTGACTGCCACACTGGCCTTTCTTCCGATGACGTCCGCGGTAGCTGAAGAAATCCGCGTGCCGGTTGGCTCCCAGGCCGATCGTGACCAAGCCAGCTTTCCCGGCTCGGGAATGAGCCAGTCGTCAGTCCGCGCTTCCTGGGGTGCGCCCATGGAAATTCAGGGCCCGGTAGGCCAGCCACCGATCACCCAGTGGCATTACCAGGACTTCGTGGTGTATTTCGAAGGCAACCGGGTTATCCATACCGTTCTCAAACATAATCGCTGAGGGCCCGAGGGACTTTTCGGGTCGGAAATACCTTCCTTATGTCCTGACGTTCAACCAATCGTTGGTTAGAATGCCGTCTTTTATGATTCAAGGTGACGTAGTGACAACCAAACGAGTGTTGCCCGCCGAGTGGGCTCCCCAGAGTGCCGTGATGCTGACCTGGCCCCATCCGGGAACCGACTGGGCAGGCGTTATGGAAGAGGTGGAGCCGGTCTTCGAAAACATTGCGAAAGCTGTTCTCCGACACGAGCATCTGGTTGTAAGTTGCGAACATGTGATACGTCTGCAGGAGCTTGAGCAGCAACTGAATCTCTACGCTGAGGAGAACGGGCTCCCTGGCCGTGTAAAGAGCGTTCCAGCGCCAGCAAACGATACCTGGGCGAGAGACCATGGGCCGATTACCATCCTGACCGATGAGGGGCCGGCACTGCTGGATTTCCGGTTCAACGCCTGGGGCGGAAAGTTTCCGTCGGAAAAAGATGATGCGCTGAACACTCACCTGTTCAACGCAGGTGTATTCGGCACAACCGCGATGCAGCAGGTGAATTTCGTGCTTGAGGGCGGCTCCTTTGAATCGGATGGCCAGGGCACCTTGCTGACAACGTCTGAATGCCTGCTGACGCCGACCCGAAATCCTGCCATGGACCGGACAGCCATAGAGCAACTTCTCTCAGAAATATTGGGCGTCCAGCGGATTCTCTGGCTCAACCATGGCTACCTTGCCGGCGACGACACCGACAGCCATATCGATACCCTGGCCCGATTCTGCGCACCGGATCATATCTGTTATGTAGCCTGCCCCGATGTCGCCGACGAGCACTACAGTGCGCTGGCGGCCATGGAAGAAGAGCTCCAGGAGTTTCGCCAGGCCGACGGCTCTCCTTATCGATTGACGGCTCTGCCCTGGCCCGATGCCATTCATGACGAGGACGGAGAACGCCTGCCCGCAACCTACGCAAATTTCTTGATAATCAACAATGCTGTGTTGCTTCCGGTGTATGACGTGCCGCAGGACCAAGACGCCATTGCTGTCATGAAAAAGATTTTTCCGTCCAGGGAGATAATACCGATTGATTGCCGGCCCTTGATTTACCAGCATGGCAGCCTTCACTGTGCGACCATGCAAATCCCGGCCGGAGTAGTCAGTTAATGAGCAGCGAAGCGCGCAAGAACCAAATCAACATTGCTGCCATCCAGCAGGCCTGCAGCAGTGACAAGGCAGCCAGCCTGGCCGTTACCGAAAAACTGGTTCGCGAAGCCGCAGCCAGTGGCGCAGACCTGGTTATTCTGCAGGAGCTCCACGCCACCCTTTACTTCTGCCAGACTGAAGATACGGCCGTTTTCGAATTGGCCGAGCCGATTCCCGGCCCCACCAGCAATCGCCTCTCCGATCTGGCCCGCGAACTGGGTGTTGTGTTGGTTGGCTCCATTTTCGAACGGCGGATGAACGGCGTTTACCACAACACTGCCGTCGTATTTGAGAAAGATGGCTCAATGGCAGGGCTGTACCGGAAGATGCACATTCCGGACGACCCGGGATTCTATGAGAAATTCTACTTCACCCCGGGTGACGCCCAGTTCAATGATGGCAGGAGCGGCTTCACGCCCATTGATACATCTGTTGGCAGGCTGGGCGTGCTGGTTTGCTGGGACCAGTGGTACCCCGAGGCTGCCCGCCTGATGGCCTTGGCCGGAGCGGAGATGCTCATCTACCCCACCGCTATCGGCTGGGATGTTACCGATGACCCGGATGAGCAGGCGCGTCAACTGGAAGCCTGGGTCACCGTCCAGAGAGGCCATGCGGTTGCCAATAATCTCCCTGTCGTGGCGCCGAATCGGGTCGGCACAGAACCGGATCCGTCCGGACACAGTGACGGCATTCGTTTCTGGGGCAACAGTTTTATCTGCGGACCGCAGGGTGAATTCCTTTCCCGGGGCGATGACAGCTCCGAGTGCATTCTGTCTGTAAGCCTCGATCGCACCCGCAGTGAATCGATTCGCCGGATCTGGCCGTATTTGAGAGATCGTCGCATCGACGCCTATGGCGACATCCTCAAACGCGTAAGGGACTGAGGCCGGAATGAAAAAGCTGGTTGATACCGTAGTCAGTGAACTGAACCAGATACTTCTGGGCAAGGAGCAACAGGTGCGTTTGGCCCTGTGCGGTCTACTGGCGCGAGGGCACCTGCTGATCGAAGACATCCCCGGCATGGGCAAGACCACCCTCTCCCATGCCCTGGCCAAGGTGATGGGGCTGAGCTACCAGCGAATCCAGTTCACCAACGACCTGCTTCCCGCGGATGTGCTTGGTTATTCCATGTACGACAAGCAGGCCGGCAGCCTGGTGTTCCATCCTGGGCCGATCTTTGCCCAGGTGGTTCTGGCTGACGAAATTAACCGGGCATCACCTCGTACCCAGAGTGCCCTGTTGGAAGCCATGGAAGAACGGCAGGTATCCATTGAGGGCGAGACCCGTCCACTGCCCCACCCGTTCTTCGTGATTGCCACCCAGAACCCCATTGAACAGGGAGGGACCTACCCTCTACCCGAGTCCCAACTGGACCGGTTCCTTATGCGCCTTCACCTGGGCTACCCGGACCCCCGGGCCGAACGGGAACTGCTGGAAGGCGAAGACCGCCGCACCATGACCGAAAAGCTTCCCACCCTGCTCTCCCAGGCCGACCTGAAAACCCTGCAGGAAGGTGTAACAAGGATAACCGCCAGCCCGGCGCTTCTCGATTACGTGCAGCGATTGCTGGAACAGAGTCGGAGAATGCCGGGCCTTCTGTACGGGCTTTCGCCCCGCGCCGGCCTGGGACTCGTCCGGGCCGCCAAGGCCTGGGCGCTCATGGAAGGACGGCATCACGTGTTGCCAGACGACATTCAGGCGGTTTTCCCAGCAGTAGCAGCCCACCGCCTCGAACAGGGCGAGTCCGGCAAAAGTGCGGAAAGGGTTCGTCAGCTGCTGGCAACCGTTTCCGTGCTTGAGTAAATAGCAAGGTTTTATAAGCGGAATTGGCCAAAACGAATGGCAGACCGCGCCTTTCATGTTAGCCTTTGCTCCTTTCCCCGAAGCGTCTGGCCCGGAACAGGGCCTGGCAACGTACGGCTTTTTCAGTGAGAGAATTCCCAATGAGCGACACCAAACATTCCCGACTGATCATCCTTGGTTCCGGCCCCGCAGGCTACACCGCTGCTGTCTACGCAGCCCGCGCCAACCTGAACCCGACCCTGATTACCGGTATTGAAGTCGGCGGCCAGCTCACCACCACCACCGACGTCGACAACTGGCCCGGAGACAACGACGGCGTTCAGGGCCCGGAGCTCATGCAGCGCATGCTCAAACACGCCGAACGCTTCGAAACCAGCATCGTCTACGACACCATCAACGAGGCTGACCTGCGCAACCGCCCCTTCCGGCTCAAGGGCGACGGCGGTGAATACACCTGCGATGCCCTGATCATCGCCACCGGCGCCTCAGCCATGTACCTGGGCCTGGAATCGGAAGAAAAATTCAAAGGCCAGGGCGTCTCCGCCTGCGCCACCTGCGACGGTTTCTTCTACAAGAAACAGAAAGTCGCCGTTATCGGTGGCGGCAACACCGCCGTCGAAGAGGCCCTGTACCTGTCCAACATCGCCGACGAAGTCACCCTGGTACACCGCCGCGATAGCCTGCGCGCCGAAAAGATCCTCCAGGACAAACTGTTTGAAAAAGCCGAAAACGGCAACGTGAACATCGTCTGGGACCACACCCTCGACGAGGTCCTCGGCGACGGCACCGGCGTGACCGGCATGCGCATCAAGAGCACCAAAGACGGCTCCACCCAGGAAATGGACCTGGCCGGCGTCTTCATCGCCATTGGCCACAAACCCAACACCGACCTGTTTCAGGGCCAGCTGGACATGGAAAACGGCTACATCCGCATCCGCTCCGGCCTTGAGGGCATGGCCACCCAGAGCAGCATCCCCGGCGTCTTCGCCGCTGGCGACGTAGCCGACCACGTCTACCGCCAGGCCGTCACCTCCGCCGGCTTCGGTTGCATGGCGGCCCTGGATGCGGAAAAGTTTCTGGATCAGCAAGACTGATTGTGCTTGAGTAAAGAAAAGGAACGCGAACTCAAAAGTTTGCGAAGGCCGGTGGGAGCCGCCTTCTGAAACTGTGCGGAGCCATGGATGGCGGAGCCAAGCGTACAAGGACGTATTCACAGCGTGTTTCAGAAGGCGGCTCCCACCGGCCGGTACTCTGTAGAATAGAACCGAAACATTGCAGTAATTGCCGGAGAAGGATGACCTCACTACCCTGGCTAGACCCGGACCAACTCTGGTTCCCCCCCGCCAACGAAGCCCTGGACGACCCGGACGGCCTCCTCGCCCTCGGCGGGGACCTGTCCACTGAACGACTCATCCTTGCCTACCGCAACGGCATTTTTCCCTGGTACAGCGACGACCAGCCCATCCTGTGGTGGTCACCCAACCCCAGATGCGTCCTGTTCCCGAACGAAATCCACGTGTCACGCAGCCTGCGCCGCACCCTGAACCAGCAACGCTTCGAGGTGACCGCCGACAGACACTTCGGACGGATTATCCGACTCTGTGCGTCAACGCGGGCCGAAGGCACCTGGATCACCGAAGAAATGATTGCCAGCTATTCCGAGCTGCACCGCATGGGCGTCGCCCACTCCATCGAAATATGGAACCGTCGCGGTGAACTGGCCGGTGGCATGTATGGCCTGGCCATTGGCCGGTGCTTCTTCGGGGAATCCATGTTTTCCCTGGAAACCAATGCCTCCAAGGTTCTCATGGTTCATCTGGCGCACCAGTTACAGCTTTGGGGTTATCGGATCATGGATTGCCAGGTGGAGAGCAGACACCTCCTGACCATGGGCGCACGGACTATTCCACGGGAAGAGTTTTTATCTATACTCAGGATGAGCATCGATCAGAAACCGGATCAGACCGACTGGACCTTCAGATGGCGTTGGCCCGGGCCGGAGGAGTGAATGAGCAATCTCAGAACCCTGGTGTTCTTCGCAACGCCGCCCCACGATTGCAGCTACCTGCCAGACCGCGAGGCGACCACCATGTTTGTGGATCCGCGGGCCCACATTGATAAAAAGCTTTACAGCCAACTGACCGCTCTTGGTTTTCGCCGCAGCGGTTCTCATTATTACCGTCCCCATTGCGAACAGTGTAATGCCTGCATCCCGGTCCGACTCAAGGTTGACGATTTCAGCCCGGACAGAAGCCAGCGGCGGGTGCTGAAGAAGAACTCAGACCTGAAGTGCACGATGGTGCCAGCGACCTTTGCGGAAAGGTACTACCAGCTGTATGCCAACTACATTGAGCAGCGACACCAGGATGGCGACATGTATCCGCCGACCCGGGAGCAGTTCACGTCGTTCCTGGTGGAAGGGGCAACGGACTCCTGGTTCCTGGAAATCCACAAGGATGAGCGATTGGTGGGGTTGGCGGCCGTGGACCTGCTGGACGACGGGTTGTCGGCTATTTACACCGTTTTCGACCCCGATCTTGATGACAGGAGCCTTGGCACTTACGCAATCCTCTGGCAAATCGAGGAAGCTCGCCGCAGAGGGCTGCCCCACCTGTATCTTGGGTACTGGATCAAGCAATGCCGGAAAATGAACTATAAAACCCGCTTCCGCCCGATCGAGGCGCTAAGAGACGGCCACTGGCGTGAACTGGACCCAGGCTAACTTTGCCAAACGCCGATAAATCAGGCAGAATTGCGCAATTTAAAATTACGGAAAGCATATCCAAACGAGGTTTCTACTGAATGCCGAAATCAGATGCCATTGAAATGGAAGGCGTTATCATCGACACCCTTCCAAACACCATGTTCCGCGTTGAGCTCAGCAACGGCCATGTTGTGACAGCTCATATCTCCGGCAAGATGCGCAAGAACTACATCCGCATCCTGACAGGTGACAAGGTCAAGGTTGAGCTGACTCCCTACGACCTGAGCAAGGGCCGCATTGTCTACCGCGCCCGTTGATGCTCACGTGACATCTGAAAGCCCCTTCGGGGGCTTTTTTCGTTGTAGCTAAAAAAAACCGCTGCCGGTTGCCCGGGCAGCGGTTTTTTATTTCCTCAAGTAGATCAGACCGCCTCGGCAGGCTCGTCCTCGTACTCGAATACCAGCTCGTCATCACGAAGGTGGATGAAGACATCACCGCCCTTCTCCGACAAACGCCCGAACAGGATCTGCTCGGCCAGCGGCCGCTTGATCTTATCCTGGATCAGCCGCGACATCGGGCGGGCACCCATGGTGACGTCGTATCCCTTCTCGGCCAACCAGGCTTTGGCATCGTCATCCACATGCAGAACCACATGCTTCTCGTCCAGCTGTGCCTGCAATTCGGTGAGGAACTTGTCCACCACGTGAGTGATGGTATCCATCTGCAAGTCACCAAACTGGATGATGCCGTCCAGACGGTTGCGGAACTCCGGTGTGAAGGTCTTGCTGATGATTTCCATACCGTCGGTGCTATGGTCCTGCTCGCTGAAGCCGATGGACCGACGGGCCATACTCTCGGCCCCGGCGTTGGTGGTCATCACCAGGATGACATGGCGGAAATCCGCTTTCCGACCGTTATTATCGGTCAGCGTGCCATGGTCCATGACCTGCAGCAGCAGGTTGAACACTTCCGGATGGGCCTTCTCGATCTCATCCAGCAGGAGCACGCAGTGCGGATGCTTGTTGACCGATTCGGTCAACAGGCCGCCCTGATCGTAGCCAACGTAGCCCGGAGGCGCACCGATCAGCCGTGAAACCGTATGGCGCTCCATGTACTCGGACATGTCAAAACGTACCAGCTCGATGCCAAGAACCTTGGCCAACTGCTTGGTAACCTCGGTTTTCCCGACACCGGTCGGCCCTGCGAACAGGAACGCACCCTCTGGCTTCTCGGGCGCCTTCAGCCCGGCTCGTGCCAGCTTGATAGCGGTGGACAGCGATTCGATCGCCGGATCCTGGCCGAACACGGTCATCTTCAGATCCCGTTCCAGGTTCCGCAGCAGATCCTTGTCGCTGGTGGAGACGTTCTTCGGCGGGATGCGGGCAATGTTCGCAACCACATCCTCGATCTCGGTGACATCAACGGTTTTCTTGCGCTTGCCTTCAGGCTGCAGCCTCTGGCGGGCACCCGCTTCATCAATCACGTCGATGGCCTTGTCCGGCAAATGACGATCAGTGATGTAGCGGTCTGACAGTTCGGCGGCTACGCGCAGGGCCTTGTCGGTGTACTTGAGATCGTGGTGCTTTTCGAAATTGGGTTTGAGGCCTTTCAGTATTTGATAGGTATCCTCAACGCTCGGCTCGTTTACATCGATCTTCTGGAACCGGCGAGCCAGGGCGCTATCCTTCTCGAAAATACCCCGGAACTCCTGGAATGTGGTTGAACCAATGCACCGGATTTCCCCGGAACTGAGCATGGGCTTGAGAAGGTTGGAGGCATCCATCACGCCACCGGATGCGGAACCCGCTCCGATGATGGTATGAATCTCGTCAATGAACAGGATTGCGTGGTTTTCTTTCTTGAGCTCGGCAAGCAACCCTTTCAGTCGCTTCTCGAAATCGCCCCGGTACTTGGTCCCGGCGAGCAGAGCCCCGAGGTCCAGCGAGTAGACCACCGCATCGGAAATAATGTCGGGCACCTGACCATCAACGATACGTTTCGCAAGCCCCTCTGCAATCGCAGTCTTGCCGACACCGGCCTCCCCCACCAGCAGCGGGTTGTTCTTGCGACGACGAACCAGGATCTGAACCACCCGTTCGACCTCGTGTTCGCGCCCAATCAGCGGATCAATACGGCCCTGGCGGGCCTGCTCATTCAGGTTGGTGGCATAGCTTTCCAGCGGTTTGGACTGCCCGCCTTCCTCACCGGCCTCATCATGGGACGCCTGATCATGGCTTTCCTGGTCTTCCGCACCCTGAACACGAGAAATGCCGTGAGAAACGAAGTTCACCACATCAATCCGGGCAATGCTCTGCTTTTTGAGCACATAGACCGCCTGGCTTTCCTGTTCGCTGAAAATGGCCACCAGCACGTTGGCACCGGTTACCTCTTTCTTGCCGGAGGACTGCACATGGAAAACCGCCCGTTGCAGCACACGCTGGAACCCCAGTGTTGGCTGTGTCTCCCGCTCACTGTCACTGCTTGGAATGAGTGGTGTGGTTGAATCCACGAATTCGACGAGTTCTTCCTGAAGCCGCTTGAGGTCGGCGCCGCAAGCCTTCAGAACGCCCACTGCCGATTCATTATCCAGTAGGGCCAGCAACAAATGCTCCACAGTCATGAACTCATGACGCTTGTCCCGGGCATTTTTGAAGGCCGTATTCAGCGTAATTTCTAGATCTTTGCTCAGCATGGGCCACCCCAACGTCTTTCAGTCCGCACGTTCAATCTCGCAAAGGAGCGGATGTTCGCATTCCGAGGAATACTGGTTCACCTGTGCCGCCTTTGTTTCCGCGATGTCCCGGGTATATACCCCGCATACAGCTTTTCCCTGTGTATGGACGAGCAGCATCACCTGCGTCGCCTTTTCTTCGTTCATTCCGAAGAACTTCATCAACACATCCACAACAAAATCCATGGGCGTGTAATCATCGTTCAGAAGCACCACCCTGTATCGCGCCGGGCGCTTGAGAGCAGGCTTCTCGGGAGCAACGCTGAGGTCATCCTGTCGCCCCGGTTGTTCGTCCTCCCCCTGATTAAATACTAGTAGAGAATTCTCGATAGTCCGCATCATTCCTTACCGGTTTATCGGTGCTCCTGTTAAATGTGGATGTCCGCCCCCGGGTTTTCAAGCGGGGCATGAGATATTTATCAATACGAACATGATACCGCTTCCAGACTGCGTTCAACCACACATTCCCGGCATAGAAACTATTGACTCATCGCTATGATTGGCCGAAAGTTAAGTTGCATTGTAAAATAATGTAAATCCATGCAAGGATTGTGTAACAGGATTCGGACCGACCGTGCGACGGCACCGATAGGCAAACAAAGAATCAACAAGAATAGAGACAGCAAAAGAACAGGGGAGTTCATCATGCCAAGAGGCAAGGTCAAGTGGTTCAACAATGCCAAAGGGTACGGATTCATCATCGAGGATGGCTGCAGTGACGACCTGTTTGCGCACTTCTCTTCGGTGCAAATGGACGGCTACAAGACCCTGAAAGCCGGCCAGGCCGTAACCTTTGACAAAAAGCCCAGTGACAAAGGCATTCACGCAGTCAACATCGTCCCTGACGAATTGCCCGCCAGCAAAGCGCAGGCTGGTACCGGGAGCGAATCTGCCGGCAAGTCGAGTCAGCAGGAATCAGGGCGCGACAACTATCCGCCCCGTGCCGTAAACGCCTGATCGGTTGCGACATTGGAATACTCGCACCCACCGGTACTCTACTGGTGGGCCCACCCCTTCTTGCTTTTGAGAATCATCCCCTGTTGAGCGATATCAACTTCGCTTTGCCACTGCCCCTCTTTGCAGTACCCTGCTGTCCACAAATACATCGTAACCCCGGGAACACAGCAGCGCATGGCTGAACTCGTGCTTTTTAACAAACCCTTCCAGGTTTTGAGTCAATTTACCGACGATGGGGTCTCCGGTGGTGGCTCACCGAGAGCCACCCTGGCGGACTATCTGCGAATCCCGGGTATCTACCCCGCCGGTCGCCTCGACTATGATTCCGAGGGCCTGCTTCTTCTGACCTCTGAAGGCCCACTGCAACACAGGATTGCCTCTCCTTCGCTAAAGATGCCAAAAACCTACTGGGTGCAGGTGGAAGGCGACATTACGGTAGACGCTTTGAAACATCTGGCGGCCGGAGTTCAGTTGAAAGATGGCCTGACCCGACCGGCAAAAGCCACCAGAATAACCGCCCCTGCAGTCTGGCCCAGGGTTCCGCCGGTGCGCCATCGAGAAACAGTTCCCACCAGCTGGATTGAGCTGACCATCACCGAAGGCAAGAATCGGCAGGTCCGACGAATGACTGCCGCCGTGGGCTTTCCAACGCTCAGGCTGATCCGGTACCGGATTGGCGACTGGTCGCTGGAGGGCCTGGATTCAGGAGCCCACCGGACCGTTACCGTTAATCTTCCAGCTTCAGCAAAAACAACCCGCCGCGGCAAAGCCGCCGGCGCCCGACCCGGGAGAAACCGCAGATCATGACCTGGACACCCCACGCAACCGTCGCCGTTATCGTTGAAGATGGTGCGGGCCGCTACCTGATGGTCGAAGAAGTCAGCGGCGGCAAGGTTGTTTTCAACCAGCCCGCAGGCCATGTGGAGGAAGACGAAGCCATTCTCGATGCGGTTCGCCGGGAAACCCTCGAAGAAACAGGCTGGGACATAGAGCCGTTACATTTTCTCGGCATCTATACCTACAAGGCGCCCGCCAACGGAGTGACCTACTATCGATTCTGCTACGCGGCCAGTGCCCGGAACCGGCTTACCGACCATCTGGACGATGGCATCATCGCCGCCCACTGGCTGACTCTGGAAGAGATTCGCGCATTGGGCACGCAATTGCGTAGCCCGCTTGTGCTTCAGTGCATAGAAGATTACCGAAATGGTCGCCGATACCCGCTGGACGTGGTGGTGGATGCGCAGACGGCGCCACCGGAAAGATGATAAACTTGCGTCTTTTTAACCGGTAACAAAGCTGTCATGAACAACGCATCCGACACCCATACTTCAAACGGCGCAACCCACACCCGCGTCATTGTCGGCATGTCCGGCGGCGTGGATTCTTCCGTGGCCGCCTGGCTGCTCAAGGATCAGGGTTATCAGGTGGAAGGCCTGTTCATGAAGAACTGGGATGAGGACGATGGCACCGAATACTGCACCGCCATGACGGACCTGGCAGATGCCCAGGCCGTGGCGGATGCCATCGGCATCAAGCTTCATACCGCCAGTTTCGCGGCGGAGTACTGGGACAGGGTGTTTGAACACTTCCTGTCCGAATACCAGACCGGGCGGACACCGAATCCGGATATCCTGTGTAACAAGGAAGTGAAGTTCCGGGCGTTCCTGGACTACGCCATTACTCTTGGCGCCGATTACATTGCCACCGGCCACTACGCCCGCCAGCGTCCGATTGCTGGCTCCCCGGGCAAGGCCCAACTCCTGAAGGGCCTGGATCCCAACAAGGATCAAAGCTACTTCCTGCATGCTGTCTCCGGCGACCGCATTGCACGGACACTGTTCCCGGTGGGCGAGCTGGAAAAACCGGAAGTCCGTCGCATCGCCGAACAGCAGGGTTTCGTTACCCACGACAAAAAAGATTCCACCGGTATCTGCTTTATTGGTGAGCGCAAGTTCAAGGATTTCCTGAAGCAATACCTGCCAGCCCAGCCCGGCGATATTGAGACACCCGATGGCCAGAAAATTGGCCGGCACCAGGGCCTGATGTATCACACCATTGGCCAGCGGCAGGGGCTCGGCATCGGCGGCCTCAGTGAATTCGGGGATGAGCCCTGGTATGTGGCGGAGAAAGATCTCAGTCGTAATGTCCTGATTGCAGTTCAGGGAAAGCATCACCCCCTGCTCTTTTCCCGGGGCCTGGTGTCCGGGCCGATTGACTGGGTAGCCGGCGAAGCACCGGCAGGAACCTTCCGCTGCAAGGCCAAAACCCGCTACCGGCAGCCAGACCAGGATTGCGAAGTTGAGGTTATCGAGGGCGGCGTCCGGGTGGACTTCGACAATGCTCAGCGCGCCGTCACGCCCGGGCAATCCGTCGTTTTCTACGACGGCGATGTGTGTCTCGGCGGCGGCGTTATAGAAGAGACCTGGCGAGACGGCGAACCCTTGCCAGACCGCCTGACCGGAACCCGGCGCCAGGAAGAAACCGCATGAGCCGCTCCCTCAAGGATCAGACGCTGGCGCTGGCCGGCGTGTTCCAGGCCGCGAACCTGGTCCAGCAGATTGCCCACAATGGCCAGTGCAACGAAGCCAGCCTGGAAACATCTATTCGTTCCCTGTTTGCCACCGATCCGGCGAACACTCTGGATGTCTATGGCGGCGAACTTCGCGACATCCGTGAAGGCCTTGTCACCCTGTCTTCGGTGCTCAGCCAGCAATCCCGGCAGCAGGACATCGAAGTACTGCGCTACGCCCTCAATCTGATCCAGCTCGAATCCAAACTGAATCGCCGCTCCGACATGCTGGACGTGATTGGTAGTCGTATCGATCAGGCCAGGCATACCGCCAGCCACTTCGGGTACACCCACCCCAACCTGATTAGCAATCTGGCATCGGTCTATGCCGATACCATCAGCACCTTCCGACTGCGGATCCAGGTCAGCGGCAACCCATCGGTGCTGCAGCGGGAGGAGAATGCTGCCAAAGTGCGCGCCCTGCTGCTTGCGGGCATTCGGTCCGCCGTGCTCTGGCGCCAGACTGGCGGCCGCCGCTGGCAGCTGATCTTTGCCCGGAAGAAAGTTATCCGGCTCGCCGGCGAACTGGCCGAGGAAGCCAATCGCTCCCTGTACCACTGACGGCGCTGATTCAGTGCCTCCGGTGGTGTATGATATGCACCCCTTATTTTCTTTTGATCCGAATCTTTGATGACTTGAGAGGTTTTCGATGGAACTCACCGCCCTGACCGCCATTTCCCCGGTCGATGGACGCTATGGCAGCAAGGTCAGCGTCTTCCGTGAAATTTTCAGTGAATATGGCCTGATCAGGAACCGGGTAACCGTCGAGATCCGCTGGTTGCAAAAGCTGGCCGCTCATCCCGGAGTAACTGAGGTACCCCAGTTTTCCGCCGAAGCCAACAAAGTTCTGGACAGTCTGGTCAATGAGTTCAGCCTTCAAGACGCCGAGCGTATCAAGGACATCGAACGCACCACCAATCACGATGTGAAAGCGGTCGAGTACTTCATCAAGGAAAAAATTGCCGGCGTTCCGGAACTGCACGCCGTCACCGAATTTGTTCATTTTGCCTGCACCTCCGAAGACATCAACAACCTGTCCCATGCCCTGATGCTGCGGGAAGGCCTGGACCACGGCCTGCTGCCGGCCATGGACCGTGTGGTCGACAAGCTGGCGCAGCTGGCTCATGACCACGCCCAACAGCCGATGCTGTCGCGCACCCACGGCCAGACAGCCTCACCCACTACCGTGGGCAAAGAGCTGGCGAACGTGGTCCATCGTCTGCGCCGCCAGGTAAAACAGATCCGTGACACCGAGCTGTTGGGCAAGATCAATGGCGCTGTGGGCAACTACAATGCCCACCTGTCCGCCTACCCGGAAATCGACTGGGCTGTGAATGCCCGGGAATTCATCGAGAGCCTTGGCCTCGACTGGAATCCGTACACCACTCAGATCGAACCCCATGATTACATCGCCGAACTGTACGATGCCATCGCCCGATTCAACACAATCCTGATCGATCTGGATCGTGACATCTGGGGCTATATTTCACTCGGCTACTTCAAGCAGAAAACGGTGGAAGGCGAAGTGGGCTCCTCAACCATGCCCCACAAGGTCAATCCCATCGATTTCGAGAACTCCGAAGGCAACCTTGGCATCGCCAACGCGCTCTTCAGCCACCTCTCCGCCAAGCTGCCCATTTCACGCTGGCAGCGGGACCTGACCGACTCCACCGTGCTACGCAACCTGGGCGTTGGCTTTGCCCACAGCCTGATTGCCTACGAAGCCACATTGAAGGGTCTCGGCAAACTGGAGATCAACCCGGCTCGCCTGGATGAAGACCTGGACCATGCCTGGGAAGTGCTTGCCGAGCCGATCCAGACCGTGATGCGCCGTTACAACATTGAAAAGCCCTATGAAAAACTCAAGGCTTTGACCCGCGGCAAGGCAATGACCCCGGAAGTGATCAAGAATTTCGTTGAGAGCCTGGACATTCCGGAGCAGGCCAAGGCCGACCTGATGGCCCTGACCCCGGGTCGTTATATCGGTAACGCCGTCGATCAGGCACAAAACATCTGAAACCGGGAGCAACACCCATGGACATGCTTGGCGGACTGACACCTTCTGAATTTCTGCGAGACTACTGGCAGAAAAAGCCGCTGGTTATCCGCCAGGCATTTCCGGGCTTCCAGTGCCCGGTCAGCGCTGATGAACTGGCAGGCCTTGCCTGCGAGGAAGGCGTGGAGTCCCGGATTGTCATCGAAAACGACGATGGCAAGCCCTGGCAGCTCCACAATGGCCCCTTCTCGCCGGACCGGTTCAGCTCACTACCTGAACAGGACTGGACGCTGCTGGTGCAGGGCCTGGACCATTGGGTGCCCGATATTGCCGATCTTCTCGAACATTTCCGCTTTATTCCCAACTGGCGCCTGGATGACATCATGGCCAGCTTTGCCCCGAAAGGCGGCAGTGTCGGCCCGCACTACGACCAGTACGATGTATTCCTGCTTCAGGCCCAGGGTCACCGTCGGTGGACATTTGGTGGGCATTGCGACCACACCTCACCCAGGGTGGAGGGCACCCCGCTCCGCATTCTGAGCAGTTGGGATGGCGAGGAAACCGTTACCCTGGCACCTGGTGACATGCTGTACCTTCCCCCGGGCATTGGGCACCACGGAGTTGCGGAAGATGACTGCATCACCCTGTCGGTGGGATTCCGGGCGCCGACCATTGACGATATTCTAACCGGCTTTACCGACTTCCTTTGCAGCCGCTCCGACGCGGCGGATCACCTGAACGATCCGGACCTGAAGGTGCAGGAGAATCCCGGCACCATCCAGCCTGATGTGGTAGATCGCCTGGAGAATGTGATCCGGGAAAAGCTTGGCGACCGTCGGCAACTGGCGCTCTGGTTTGGCCAGTTCTCGACTGCACCCAAGAGCATGGATATTGTCGTTCCTGCTGACGAGCCCGCGTCCAACGAGGATGTTGCGGAAGCGATTCACGCAGGCGAGCAGTTGCGCTGGAACGAAGGCTCCCGTTTCGCCTACTACGACTTCGCCAGCGAAACCGCGCTGTTTGTCGATGGCGAGCAGTTCCTGCTCAAGGGTGACGCCCGACCACTCGCTCCGTTACTGTGTTCCGCCGCCCGCGTGGATATGGCTGCCCTGGCCGGGTTTGCTGACGATGACGCGTTGCTTGGGCTTCTGACCACGCTCTACAATCAGGGCTCCGTTTACTTCGAATAGGCATTATGAGCATCCGGTTTCGCAAATACAGCTGGCAACTGGCTCCGGGGTCCATCCGCGACATTCGCCAGCAGGTGTTTATTGAGGAACAGAACGTCCCATCGGAACTGGAATGGGATGAAACCGACGAAATTGCCGACCATTACCTCGCTGTTCTCCCTGATAACACCCCGGCCGGCGTAGCCCGGCTGTTTTCAACACTGGAAGAAACCGGCCACATTGGTCGCATGGCGATATTGCCCCAATTCCGTGGCCGGGGCATTGGGGAAGCACTGCTGAGGCACCTGATTGCGGAATCCGCGAATCGATTTTCCGAGCTCAGACTGTCTGCCCAGGAGCACGCCATTCCGTTCTACCAGCGCTCAGGCTTCCATGTCTGTTCTGGCGTTTATGACGACGCCGGCATACCCCACTTCGACATGCGCTGTCTGGCGCCGGATCTTGCCGCCGGAAGTCTCGGGGCCAGTGATCACCCCATGATTCTGGGCAGCGATACGGATTCCTGGCTATTCGATACCGAATCGAGACTGCTGGGCCTGATGGATTCAGTGGTTGGGCAGGCCAGCCAGCGGATCTGGCTGTACGACCGCCTGCTCGAACATGATCTTTATGACCGGCATCGGTTCCGGGAACTGATTTCGGCCCTGGCCCGCCGGCACCGGCTCAGTGAAGTCAGGTTGCTTATCCATGACGACAAGCCTCTGGTCAAACGCCGGCACGCCCTGGTCGAGCTGATGCGCCGACTACCCAGCCGAATGGAGCTTAGACTGGTGAATGAGGACTATCCGGTTGAGGACCAGCCCTTCATCCTCGCGGATCGTGAAGGTGTGGTTTACCGGCACGACTTCTACAAACCAGAAGGCTTTGCCAAGTTTTCGGACGGCGGCCGGGTGAAGCTGCTGTCTGAAAATTTCCAGCGCATGTGGGATGCGGCGCGCCCTTCTCTGGAACTTCGGGAACTACCGCTCTGAGTGATGTGCCTGGGGCGCGTCCGGCGCTTCGAATCTGGCACCGAACGGGGCAAACTCGGTATCCACCTCGGTGGCCACCTCGGCAATCAGTTTGCGCAACCATTGGTGATCCGCATTGTGCTGCAGCAGCGGACTCCAGGCCATTTTCAATTCAAACGGCGGGATCTCGAACGGCGGAACCTTCACCACCAGGTTCGGATTGTCTTTTTGCAGCCAGGCCGCTCGGGATGGCAAAGTTGCTACCAGGTCGTGCTGCTCGGCCAGCAACATCGCCACCTGGTAGTGCCGGGTGAACACCGAAATCTGGCGCTTGCGCCCCATTCTTGAGAGAGCCTCGTCTACCCAGCCCAGACGCTGGACATCCTTGGGGTTTACCCCCACGCCAACGCCAAAACCGGTCTTGCTGACCCAGATATGGCTGGCATCCAGATAGGTATCCAGAGTGAACGGTTCTTTCAGTACCGGATTTCTGGCGTTCATCAGGCAGGCAAAATATTCGGTCCACAAGGTCTTCTGGTGAAAAGATTGCGGGATCTTGTCGAACCGGTTAATTGCCATATCGAGCCGCCCCTGTTCCACATCCAGAAAGCTGACATCACTGGGCGTAAGTACGTCCAGCGTAACGTGAGGTGCTTCCTGACGGATCCGCCTCAGTACCCGTGGCATCAGGCAGGACTCGGCATAATCACTGGCCATGATCCGGAACACGCGTTGGCTGTCCAGGGCCGAGAACGGTGTTTTCTCCTGCACGGCCTGCTCAATATCCGACAGGATACCCCGCACCAGCGGTTGCAGCTCCCGCGCGCGCTCCGTGGCCGTCATGCCCTCGCTCGTTCGCACCAGCAGCGGATCGCTGAACAGGTCCCGTAGCCGCCTCAGGCCATTACTCATGGCTGGCTGGGTAATACCCAGGTGGTTAGCAGCCTTGGTAACATTCCGCTCGCGCAACAACACATCCAGGTAAACGAGCAAATTCAGATCAACACGGGAAATATCCACAAAAACTCCGAAGCACCAGAAACGGGAAATCACCACCATTCACGAAAACAATATACATAATACAGTGGATTCACGGAATCAATCCGCAACACGAACTTTCACATTTGAAAACGGATCTGGGGCGGTATTTCTGCTAGTCTTTCTGATACTTGCTGAATAATATCGGTATTTTTGAGGCCGGTTTACAGACCCGCCATCATTTGATCCTGAAGCCGGAGTCGTTACTGACAAAATGGATACCACTACGATCGTCCTTCTGCTGGCGGCCATCGTTACCGTCTCGATTGTCATTATTGTGCTCAGCCAGATGCGCGAGCGCGCCCGTATTGAGCGGGCTCGCAAAATTACAGCCCAGGAAGACGCCTACAACAGGGCCAATCGACTACTGACTGAAATTCCCGGCCAGTATCTGACGGCCGATCTGAAGCTGCTTTTGATCAAGCGCATGGAGGAAGCCTGTGGGGAGCTTGCCGGGCTCAAGTCCAACCTGCCGGTCAAGGAGTGGCAGAACGCTGCCGCTGAGCTGAAAGCCGAGATCATCGAAAAGCGGGACAGGACCACTCCCGTCAAGATCGATTCAGCCGAAAAGTCCAACTATGTCAAAGAGTTGCTTCAGAACCTGTTCAAAATGATTGAAGCAATGCACAAGAGTGGCCGAATTGATGCGGCGACTGCCAAGAAAAACCTCAAATATGTGCTCTTCCTGGTCCACAAGACCCACGCGGACCTGCATGTGTTTCAGGCCAGGGATTACGTGCGCCAAAACCAGTTTCGCAAGGCCATCCACGCCTATCACCTGGCCAGTACCGAAATGGGCAAATCCCGCGACAACCCTTTGGCTATGAAAGCGGTCAAGAGTTTCCGTACCCGCATCAAGGAGCTTGAGGCGCTGAGTGCAGAGGGTAAGGAAAGCCCTCAGGGAGAGTCCAAACTGGACCGCGAGTGGGATACCTTCCTCCACGACGACGAGTGGAAGAAAAAGGCCGACTACGACGACTGAAGGCACCGAACGGGTCGCCATTGCAGACCCGTCAACAGGGATAGTGCAAACCCGTGAGCAAGGGCTTTAAACAACGACTTTCCTATCGACTGACCCGGGACACGGTACTGGTTGCCATGGCACTTGGGCTGGTGCTGAATGTTATCCAGATTACTCTGGACTATTTCAGCGCAAAGGAGTCGATGGAGAAGGAAATCCACGCCCTGATCGACATCAGCAACAGCCCCGCGTCACAGATTGCCTACAACATTGATGTCCGGCTGGCGGAAGAATTGCTCGATGGCCTGCTTCGCCACCCCGCCACCATTGATGCCCGGATTACCGACAACGACAACGAGACCATGGCCGCCGCAAGCAAAAGCAGCCCGGTGTCGTCCTATCGCTGGGTCAGTGATTTGCTATTCGGCCCCGACAGGGTATTCAGACAGGAGTTGCAGGTCCCACAGCTTGAAGATTTGCCGCTCGGCCACCTGATCGTCACCATCGATACCTATCACTACGGCGCGCAGTTTCTTCAGCGCGCCGGCTACACGTTGATCAGCGGCCTCTTGAAGAGCCTGATTCTTTCGGCCGCATTGCTTGCCATCTTCTATTTTGTGCTTACCCGCCCCATGCTCAATGTTATCAGTGCCTTGAGCCAGGTGCAGGCCAGCACTCCCGAGAAAGTCAGGCTTCCGATCCCGGCAAACCATCGGGAAGACGAGATCGGGACCATGGTTGGCATCATCAACCAGCATCTTGAGACCATTGACTCAAGCCTTGCCCAACTCCGGCACGCAGAGAGTGCCATGAAGAACTACTCCACCCAGCTTGAACAGGAAGTGGCAGACCGTACCCGGGAAATCTCGGAGAAGAACGAGGCCCTGCAACGGGGTAACCGTGCCCTGGTGAAAGCCAAGGAGGATGCGGTTCGGCGAGCACGTGCAAGGGCCAACTTCCTGGCCAGCATGAGCCACGAGATACGCACGCCCCTGAATGGCGTTCTCGGTATGCTGGGGCTGGCCCTGGAGGGCGAACTGGACCCGGCTCAGCGCAACCGGATGGAAATTGCTCTGAACGCCGGCGAAAGCCTGCTTGGCCTGCTGAACGACATACTGGACATTTCGAAAGTGGAAGCCGGCAAACTCAGCCTGGAAAATATCCCCTTCAGTATCCGGCACCTGATCGAGGAATGCGCCACACTGCACGCCCAGCAGGCGCGTCGGAAGCAGATTCTCCTGGTTACCGAAGTCGACCCTGATCTGCCCGAAAACTTTCTGGGCGACCCAACACGGGTACGCCAGGTGCTCAACAACCTGCTGAGCAATGCCATCAAATTCACCGACGAGGGCAGTGTTCGAATTCGGGCAGCCTATTCCGGGGGCAGCTTGAGAATTGACGTTGTGGACACCGGAATAGGCATGTCCAAAGAGGGCCTGCACCGGATATTCTCTCCTTTTTCCCAGGCTGACGTGGACACCACCCGGCTTTATGGCGGTACCGGCCTCGGCCTGACACTCTGCCGTCAGTTAGTGGAACGCATGCATGGCCAGATCCTGGTGGACTCCCGGGAAGGCAGCGGAACTCACTTTACCGTCACCCTGCCATTGCCGATACACGAGACTTCCGGGGCACAGGACCTGCCGAGAGTGGACCCACGGTTAAAAGACATTGGCATTGCCATGGCGATCCCCGCGGACAACCCGTACCGTTCGGCCATCGAGGCTCAGCTGCGGAAATGGGGGATTCCAATCCGCGGAGCAAGCAGGGACCCGGACGGAATTCTGTTGGCGCTCGCCAGCGCCGAAGACAAAGAAACCCTGGAGTTTGCCAACGATTGGCAGGGCCCGGGCGTGATTCTTGCCGATGCTACCGGGACCCTGCCCCCCGGCAAAGCCAACCACCAGCTACTGTCACTGCCGTTGCGACGGGACGAACTACTTCGCTGCCTTGGCCTGGCCGCGGGCCTGGTTCATTCGGAAGATCAGCATGCACACAGGGCTGAAACGATTAACCAAAACGCCGCTGAACCTTCTCTGTCTATCCTCCTGGTAGAGGACAACCAGGTGAATCAGCTGGTGGCAACCAGCCTGCTGAAAAAGCTCGGTCACCGGGCAGACCCCGCCGAAAACGGCCTCAAAGCTCTGCAGGCGCTCGAAAATAACCACTACGACCTGGTGCTGATGGATTGCCAGATGCCAGTGATGGATGGGTACGAGGCAACACAGAGGATTCGCCAGAATCCGCAATGGCAGCAACTACCTATCATTGCGGTGACGGCCAACGTGATGCAAGGCGACCGGGAAGACTGCCTTGCATCGGGCATGAATGACTACATAACCAAGCCGTACAAGCGGGAAGAGCTCCGGGCCGTGATTGAACGCTGGCGACCCTCTGACTCAGCGGAGGTGTCAGACCGGTAGAAGTTTCTCGATATCGGCCCGGATATCCTCCGGCTTGGTTGTGGGCGGATAGCGGCGTACAACCTTACCATCGGGCCCTACCAGAAACTTGGTAAAGTTCCATTTCACCTTTTCGGACCCCATCAACCCCTTGGCCTCTCGCTTTAGAAAGCGGAACAGCGGATGAGCGCCATCGCCATTGACCTCAATCTTGGCGAACATCGGAAAATCGACACCGTAGTTAAGGCTGCAGAACTGGCTGATGGCATCCTCATTGCCCGGATCCTGATTCAGGAACTGGTTGCACGGGAAACCCAGAACTTCAAAGCCCTTGTCGCCTAGTTCCTTGTGAAGGGACTGTAAACCTTCGAACTGCGGTGTGAAACCACACTTGCTGGCAGTGTTCACGATCAGGAGCACTTTACCCTGGTACTCTGCCATGCTTTTTTCATTGCCCTTGATATCCCGTGCGGTGAAATCGTAGACCGTCTCGCCTGCCATAAGCTTCTCCGTTTGATATTTCCATTAGTCCCGGACCATTGTTCACAATGCAGAGTAAAAAACCATGGCATTGCAGGCTGTACGGCCATCATTTTTAAAAAACGGTTCAGGTTTGTGAGCTAAATCTGCCCCGACACGCCACAATTCATCATAATTCCCCTGTTGCCGCTGGCCCTCGCTCCGCTAGAATAAAGGCCTGTCGTGTTGGCAGATGCCATTTTCCGCTCTCAAAAGAAGGACAGCCGGGTCTTATGCAGAACTACTATAAATCCGCCAAGCTGGATAACGTGTGTTATGAAATCCGTGGCGTAGTTCTGCGGGAAGCACGCCGACTCGAAGAAGAGGGTCATCGAGTACTCAAGCTCAACATCGGCAACCCAGCCGCCTTCGAACTGGACGTGCCTGAGGAAATCCAGCAGGACGTCATCTACAACATGCACATGGCCCAGGGCTATGTGGAATCAAAAGGGCTTTTCTCCGCTCGCAAGGCAGTGATGCACTACTGTCAGCAGCGGGGCATCGATAAAGTCGATATCGACGATATTTTCCTGGGTAACGGTGTCAGTGAGCTCATCGTCATGACCATGCAGGCCATGCTGAACACCGGTGACGAGGTGCTGATTCCCGCCCCGGACTACCCCCTGTGGACAGCCGCCGTCACCCTTTCCAGTGGCAAGCCCGTGCATTATCGGTGCGATGAGCAGCAGGACTGGTTTCCGGATATCGACGACATCCGCAAGAAAATCACCCGACGAACCCGTGCCATTGTTCTGATCAACCCGAACAACCCGACTGGAGCGGTGTACTCGAAAGAGCTTCTGGAACAGGTCATCGAACTGGCTAGAAAGCACAACCTGATCATTCTGTCCGACGAAATCTACGACAAGATTCTCTACGACGGTACCCAGCATGTTTCCACCGCCTCACTGGCAGACGACGTGCTTTTCTTCACCTATAACGGATTGTCCAAGAACTACCGGGCAGCCGGTTACCGTTCGGGCTGGATGATTGTCAGTGGTGCCAAGCATCGGGCGAAGGATCTGATCGAAGGCATCGACATGCTCTCCAACATGCGGCTCTGTGCCAATGTGCCGGCCCAGTTGGCCATTCAGACAGCCTTGGGGGGCTACCAGTCCATCAATGATCTGGTGGCACCGGACGGGCGACTGTATGAACAGCGGGAGATCGCCTGGCGAATGCTCAACGACATCCCGGGGGTAAGCTGCGTTAAACCTCAGGGCGCGTTGTACCTTTTCCCGAAACTGGATCCGAAGCACTTCCCGATCGTGAATGATGAGAAGCTGGTCCTGGACCTGCTTATTCAGGAAAAAATTCTTCTGGTGCAGGGGTCTGCGTTCAACATTGACGACAAACAACACCTGAGAGTGGTGTTCCTGCCACGGGAAGACACCCTGGAAGACGCCATGGGCCGGCTCGGAAACTTCCTGGCCCAATACCAGCAATAACGGGGAGAACCATGGCCGATATTCACGTCGAGGAATTCTACAAGGATGCGGCGATTGCTCTGGTGCAACTCTATGGCGCCTTCCCGCGTCGGATAAACCTATTTGTCGAAGACATAGCCGGGCCGGACGAGCCGGACGAGTTCGGCCTGCACAGCAAGCGGCACATGGCCTGTTTTGGGGCCCTGCTCTGGCTCTCTGAGGAAGGCCTGCTCAGGTACATCGATACCATTCGCCAGGAGGCTCTGGACCAGGCTGTACTGACACGGGACGCGTTTATCCGCCTCAGCTCTCCGGCACCGCAAGCTTTAGCCAGGGAATTCGGCGTTCCCGGGGAGAATTCAGCCGGCTCGCTGCCTCCTTCGGTCAAGGAAGATCTTTCCACCCACATTCACCTGATCCGGACAGCCCTGCGCAGTGGTAACTCCGCCAGAATCAGCCATATCATGCAGACTACCTTCTTTGCGGACCGCGGCAATCATTAAATCACCGTAAGCTCGTTGATTGATTGAACCACGTCCGCATATAACGGTCTGAGTGACGGCTTTATCTTCTGTGACGAACTGATCAGGGAACCAACATGCGTATTCTGCTGTTTCTGGCAACCAACCTTGCTGTAATCCTTGTCGCCAGCTTTACACTGCGACTTCTGGGCGTAGACAGCTACCTCGCCCAAAATGGCATTCAGTACGGCTCTTTGCTGGCTTTCGCTGCGGTCTTCGGATTCGCCGGCGCCATCGTGTCACTGCTGATATCCAAGCGAATGGCCAAGTGGAGCACCAGGGCCCGGGTCATTGATTCCCCGCGCACGCCGGCCGAACGCTGGCTGGTGGATACTGTGGCCGAGCTGGCCAGGAATGCCGGTATCGGCATGCCAGAGGTCGCCATTTTCCCGGCGTCCCAGTCCAATGCTTTCGCTACGGGCTGGAACAAAAACGATTCGCTGGTAGCGGTCAGCGAAGGGCTTTTACACCGCTTTAACAAGGACGAGATCCGGGCAGTGCTGGGCCACGAAATCGGCCACGTTGCCAACGGTGACATGGTTACGCTGGCCTTGATTCAGGGTGTGGTGAATACCTTCGTGATCTTCGCCTCCCGGGTGATCGGCTCCTTTGTCGACCGGGTGATTTTCAAGAATGAAAGCGGGCACGGGCTCGGCTTTTTCGCGGTCAGCATCGTTGCCGAGATTGTCTTGGGCATTCTGGCGAGCACCATCGTCTTCTGGTTCTCCCGTCGCCGTGAATTCCGTGCGGACATTGCCGGTGCCCAGTTAGCGGGTCGCTCAGCCATGATCAGCGCGCTGGCACGGCTGAAACAGGAGAGCGAGGTACCGGATCAAATGCCGGACTCACTGCAGGCATTCGGTATCAATCGGGGAGCCCGTGGTGGCCTGAGCGCCCTGTTTATGACGCATCCGCCACTGGAAGACAGGATTCAGGCGCTACAGCAGGCCAAGCTATAAAAAAACGGGGCCCAAAGGCCCCGTTTTTTGTTCAGGTGTTGCAGGATCAGATTTTCAACTTGAATCCGATAGCCCTGAAACTGTCCTGCAAGGATTTGCTGGTGCCCTTGAGCTGGATCTTGAGGCTGGAGCACTCCCGGCGAACCGGATAGTCCCTCCGTAGCCTGTCAAAGGCTGCGCCACGCTCCTCAGCGGATCCGGTCATGGTATTGCGCAGTCTGGCATCGTCGCGACGAGGGTCGTAGCAGGCTCTCAGCGCAATACGGATGGCATCTTCTTCATCGGCAGAACTGGTAAATGAAATTTTGCTCAGGGCCGGCTCCGGCAAAAACTGACCCGCCTTCTTGCGAACCGGCAGCCCCAAAAAGTGGCTCAGGGCCTGGTAGATCATTTCGGTTCCCTGAACCTTGCCTTCCAGGCTATATCCGGCGATGTGGGGTGTTGCCAACCAGACCCTTTCAACCAGCCCGGGGTGAATTCTGGGTTCCTGCTCCCAGACATCCAGGGCCACAGTGGGCGGGTTGGGCTGTTCAAGGCGGGCCAGCAGCGCTGACGAATCAATCACTTCTCCCCGACCAGCATTGATCAGGAGCTGATTCGAATTCAGGGCCGCAAGCTCGGACTCGCCGATCATATGCAGCGTGGGATGATCCCCCTCGCGGGTCAGCGGAGTATGCAGGGAAACCACATCACACCTCATGGCTTCTTCAAGCGCCACAAACTCCTGATCGCCCTCTTCCCGATCCGCTCTGGGCGGATCGCAGAGGCGCACACCGAAGCCCAGGCGTTCCAGTTTGTGCGCCAGCTCACCGCCAACATTCCCGACGCCGACGATACCGACGCTAAGCTGGGACCAGTCGGAAAGTCCACGCCGTTCAGCATGCAGGGATAACACGGACAGCACATACTCAGCGACACTGTTGGCGTTGCAACCCGGCGCCGCAGAGAACCGGATCCCCGACTGCTCGAGCCAGTCGAGATCAACATGATCGGTACCGATGGTGGATGTGCCCACGAAACGGACCCGACTGCCCTCCAGAAGCTCACGGTTTACCTTCGTGACGGAACGGACCAGCAGTATGTCAGCATCACGGACATCCGCGTTCGACATGGTACGACCGGAGACCCGATGAATCTCTCCGATATCGCCGAAGAAGCAATCCAGTAAGGGAATATTCTCGTCTGCTACGATCAACATGATGGTATCCGGCCCTGTCAGTTCCTGCGCTGACGCTGATTACGACCACCCTGACCACGGCCGCCTGAACCCTGTGGTCGTCGGCCACGTTTGCGGGTAATCGGCAGGTTCTCCATGGGCGCCATAAGCGCCTCATCGGGCACCGCAGTCTTGAGCTTCTGGCTGATGTAGGTCTCGATGGCCGGGAGTGCGAACGAATCATCCTCCCCGGCAAAACTGATGGAAACCCCATGCTTGCCAGCCCTGCCCGTACGCCCGATACGGTGCACGTAATCCTCGGCGTTATCCGGCAGATTGTAGTTGAAGACATGGGTCACGCCGTTCACGTGAATGCCACGGCCGGCCACATCGGTAGCAACCAGCACCTGGATACTGCCCTTCTTGAACTGGTCCAGGGTTTTGAGGCGTTTGTTCTGGGCGATCTCGCCAGACATCAGAGCCACCTTTACGCCCTGATTCCTCAAGTCCTCTTCCAGGTCGCGGCACTGGTCCCGGCGATTGGCAAACACCAGCGCCTTTTCCACTTCCGGCCGTTTCAGGAAATTAACCAGGACCGGAAGCTTCTCATCGTCCCCCACCAGGTACACGGTTTGTTCAACCCGCTCCGCTGTTTTCTGTTCCGGCTCGATTTCCACGAACTCTGCGTTACTCGTCCACATGGAGGCCAGATTGAGCACGTCCTGGTTGAAGGTGGCGCTGAACAACAGGGTCTGACGCTCCTCCTTGGGGGTACACTTGCGGATGATCCGCTTCACATCGGGGATAAAGCCCATGTCGAGCATTCGATCAGCCTCATCCAGAATCAGGATGTCGAGCTGGTCCAGGAATACATCCTGGGATCCTAGAAAGTCGATGAGGCGCCCAGGAGTCGCAACGAGAATGTCGACGATCTCATTCTGCAACTGGTCCCGCTGCTTGTCATAGTTCATGCCGCCAACGACGGTCACCACATTGTGCCCGGTGTGCTGGCACAGTTGCTCGGCATCCTTTGCAATCTGCATGGCCAACTCCCGTGTCGGCGCCAGGGCAAGTACCCGGGGTTCGGAAGCAAAACGATCTTTCTCGGGAACCGGGGTTTCCAGCAGACTCTGGATGGCCGTAATCAGAAACGCAGCGGTTTTACCAGTGCCGGTCTGGGCCTGACCAATCAGGTCTTCACAGGCCAGTGTCCAGGGCAGTGTTTCGGCCTGGATGGGTGTGCAGTATTCAAAACCAATGGCCGTAATGGCATCCAGCAAACGCTTGTCGAGGTTCAGATCACTGAACCTCAGGTCACCGGTGTGTTTTGGGTCAGATGTCATAGAGTTTCAGTTTTCCTGGGAATGTCCTGATTCAGAATAAGACGGAGCGATACGCCGGGCATCTTCAAGCCAGCGCTCTTCAAGGGTTTCTCCGGTACCATAAAATGTTGCCAGCGCATCAAAAAATGCCTGGGCCCGGCGCGGCAAACCTCGCACCAGATACTCGCCTGCCTGGCTCCGGACGTTGTGTCTGAAACGCGCTTCATTGGCTGCGCCAACTCCGGAGAGGTTGTCCACGCTGATGTGGAAACGGGAACCTGCAGCCACCGAAAACAACCATTCAATGGCTTGCGGTTTAACCTCGACCTGCTCGAAAGCCTCTTGCTGTTGCAGTGTTCGGCCATCCGGACAGTACCAGTAACCATAGTCATGAAGTGTGCGCCGGTGCTCACCAGCAATACACCAGTGGCTTATTTCATGCAAAGCGCTGGCATAATAGCCGTGAGCAAAAATAACCTGAGCGAGGCCCTCGGGCCCGCTGGCAGGCAAGTATTCAGGTTCATCGCTGCCTTTGACCAGAACTGTCCGGTATGCTTCCCGGAAAAGGTCATTGAACAGCATGATAAGATCATTCGGACTGTGATTCATTGGGTGGCTATTGTGCGACTTTACTGCCCCCAATACCAGAGGGAACTTTGATAGTCCCCTCGTGTCCATTGCTGGCGTTGGCCGGCAGCGATTTTGCTGTAACAGTCCGCTTTTTAAAGACTCTGATTAAAGAGACACTAACCGGGAAATCATACAATCGATGATGGCTTTCGCTGCAGTATCAAAGATGAAACGCCAATGGGCGAAATCGCTTGGCCTGTTTCTCGCACTTACCCTCGCGCTGTGGGCCTCGGCTTCCTGGGCCTTTGGCAGTAATGGCAGCTCCCTGTTTGGTGGCCAGGGTAACGAGTTCCTGCCGGTAGATGAAGCACTGCCCTTCAGCTTCACCACCAATGCCGACTCCGTGGTTCTTTCCTGGGATATCACACCCGGGCACTATCTCTATCGAGAACGGGTCAGCGTTACCGCCAAAGACCCCAATGTCGCTCTCGGCGAACCGGTTTTCTCGGCGCCGGGAACGGTGACGGAAGACGAATTCTTCGGCAAAACCACGGTGTTTTTCGACCCCATTGAAGCCCGTGTTCCGGTCTCCCTTCCTGCCGGCATCCGGGAAGCTGAGCTGCAGGTAACCTATCAGGGCTGCGCCAAGGCGGGACTGTGCTACCCGCCCCAGACACGAGATGTACTTTTCTATCAGGGAAGCGGCGGCTCAGGCTCGCAAGCCGCCTCGGCAGCCGGCTTTTCCGGGGGGCAGAGCGTCCCCGTGGACACCGAGACCGCCACCGGTCTTGCCGGTTTTCTCGCTCAGCAATCTACCCTCGTAATCGCAGGCGTGTTTCTGCTGCTGGGGCTGGGACTGACCTTTACCCCCTGCGTCCTGCCCATGGTACCGATAATTTCATCGCTGGTTTCTGGCAGGAACACCCGAACCACCGGTCATGCCCTGCTCTTGTCCGGCAGCTACGTTCTGGGCATGGCACTGACGTACGCCGCAGCCGGGGTGCTGACAGGCTTGCTCGGCGCCAGCTTCAACCTTCAGGCACAGCTGCAGTCACCCTGGGTTTTGAGCGTCTTTGCCCTGCTGTTCGTTGTATTCGCCCTGTCGATGTTTGATCTGTTCGAAATCCAGCTTCCCCGCTTCATTCGCGAACCACTCAATGACGCCAGCCATCGCCTCACCGGTAGCCGGGTGTTCAGCATCTTCGGTATTGGCGCCCTGTCTGCCCTCATCGTATCGCCCTGTGTCTCGGCGCCGCTGGCGGGCAGTCTGCTGTATATCTCCACCACTCAGGACGCCGTAATCGGTGGTGTCGCGCTTTTTGCACTAGGTCTGGGCATGGGCATTCCTTTGATTCTGGTAGCCGTGGGAGGGCGGAAACTGCTGCCAACAACCGGCCACTGGATGACCGCGGTGAAACACTTCTACGGGGTAATGTTACTGGCGGTGGCCATCTGGCTGGTTGAGCGTCTGGTCCCGGGGTGGCTGGCGCTGACATTATGGGGTCTTCTTGTTGCTATCACCGGCGTCCAGCTGGGCGCCTTTGATGCCGCAAAGGCAGGTTGGGAGCGCACCCGTAAAGGACTTGGCCTGGTTCTTTTCGCCTACGGCCTTGCTCTGCTCGCCGGCGCTGTGGGCGGCGCCAACGACCCGCTGAAGCCTCTGGCACCCTTCACGATAGCCTCGGCGTCATCCGGCGCCGTTGGCACCCCAGGTCTTCAGCACGCGGATTTCGTGCGCGTCGAACAGCCCGCTGAAATCCGGACAATGTTGCAGCAGGCGCGGGAACAGGGCAGGCCCGTTGTGCTGGATTTCTATGCCGACTGGTGTATCTCCTGCAAGGTCATGGAGCGCAACGTGTTCAGTAAGCCGGATGTGATTCAGGCGCTTGCCCCCTACACCTTGCTGCAGATCGACATGACCGACAATACACCGGAACAACAGGCAATGCTGGACGAACTCGGCCTCTTCGGACCGCCGGCCATACTGTTCTATGGCACCAATGGAGAAGAGCTGCCCCAACGGAGGGTGCTGGGCGAAATGGATCGGGAGGAATTTCTGGGGCACCTCCGGACGCTACGCCCGGAGGTTTAACCAACGAGCAGCTCTTCTATTGCCCCCGGCGTATCAGGTAGACAAACAGGTCATCGTCTTCGACCCTACTAATCAGCTCGTGGCCGAGGAACTGGCAGAATCTCGGTATATCCCGAGTCGTGGAAGGATCAGTGGCCACAACTCGCAACACGCCACCGGGCTGAACATCGTTTATCCGGTTATGCAGCATCATGACCGGCTCCGGACAGAAAAGACCACGGGCGTCCAGCTCCAGGTCGTATTCGGTTGCGCTCACACTAGTTCTCCTGTCATTGAACCTGATTTTTCGTAAAAACCTGCTAAATTATTGTTTATAACCATTAAAACACTTGGAGATTTGTCATGATCCGGGTTCTGATTGAACGTCATATTGCCGAGACTCTGGAAGAAGCTTACGAAGAACGTTCCCGCAAGGTTCTGCAGCAGGCTGTGAGTGCACCCGGCTTCATTTCCGGAGAAACCCTGGCAGACAGCCATGACCCCAATCACCGGTTTACCCTGGCCAATTGGCGATCCGAAGCGGATTGGGACCGCTGGTTCCACTCCGACGAACGTCGCGAGCTCATGCTGGAACTCATCCCCATGATGGACGAAGACGAGCACATCACCGTCTTGGAACAGAGCGTCTTTTAGCCAGTCCGTTCAATAAAACAGGTGATCTCCTCCCTGTCATGATACAAGTGGCGGGCCTTGAGACGAAAGCCGATGCCCGCCTGGCTCAGGCCATTCACGAGGATATCCCGACAGGTTAGCCACTCGTCGTACCGCTTTTTCATCGGCAATTTGAGATTGAATACCGTGTAACGACAAAGGCCTTCGCCGAGCCAGGTCACCGCCAGCTTTGCAGTCTTCCGGGGCTGGTCCACGATATCGCAAACCATCCAGTCGATCCCCCGCCTGGGACGCCAGCCATAACCATCCGCTTCCACATGCTCCACCTGCCCCGACGCCATCAGTTCGGCCTGCATGGGACCGTTATCAACGGCCGTTACCATCATGCCCTGGCGTACAAGCTGCCAGGTCCAGCCACCGGGTGCGGCCCCCAGGTCTGCGGCTTTCTTACCACCACCAAGGTATTCAAGCTCTTGTTCCGGTGGTAAAAACACCTTCCAGGCCTCTTCCAGCTTGAGCGCAGACCGACTGGGCGCCGATGCTGGCAGCCGCAGCCGCGGAATACCACCAACATAGCGGGCCCGGTTATCCGTGAGGCTGAAACCGACAACCGCCGAAGAGAAGTCCTGCAGAAGAATTTCCAGACGCGCCGGAGCCTGGGCATTCTGGTCGGCCTTGAGCAGGCCGGCTCCGCGCAGGCCCCGGGAGAGCGGCGATACCCACTTTCGGGCAAAATTTCCAAGATCGCTGTCGGCATTGTTTTCTGGCAACCTGACCTCAAGCCGCGCACATCCGGGATAGCCTCGCCCGAGATCCCGAAGCCCTTCTATCACGGCACCCACCCTGTCAGTTTCGGGCAAGCTGAATTCTCCGAGCACGACGATCCAGTCCCGAATAAATACCAGCTCTTCAAGCATGAGGCGGGCCATCACATCTTCCGCGGTTTGTGGCGCAGCCGGATAAAAACGCACCAACCCCTGGTCTTTTACAGGCTCGAAATAGCCGAAAATACCCTTTTCCGCGGCTGAGTCAGTCATTTCACGACCCGCTTCGGTTTCAAAGCCGGGCCGGCAAAACACGAGAATCTGTTCCATGCATTTCCTGAAAGAGGGCTGAAAACCAACCCGTAAAAGTTGAATCTGTTTAACAGCGCGGATTGTCCTCTCTGGCTACACTTCCCGCTCTGATAGACGCGGGAAGCCATGAATGACGTCCGTTTTGCGCTTGATTGCCATTCTCAGCCTTTTGCTGATCCCTGCGCTGGCACTGCCAGACGCAGGATCCCGGCCGTCTGGCTGCCCCACACTCGATGCGACCGATCCTGCTACCCGCGCGTCACTGATGCAATACGTTTGCTATTACAGCGCGCCGCCGGGCGCACCCGGCCATCGGGCAAAGGATCCGACCGAGCTTCCTGAAGATCTCGAGTGGACGCCAGCGAACGGGCGGGACCTGGTTTTCAGTCACACCAAATCCGTTTATTGGGTCCACCTGGAAGTCAGGAACCCCGGAACTGAACGCTCCGCCTGGTACCTTAAGGTCAACTATCCCCTGCTGGACGAAGTGACCTTCTGGCAAACGGGCGACGGAATTACGGAAACCCTTGCTACCGGTGATCAGCGGCCTTTCGCATCACGAGCGGTAGACTACCGGTATTTTCTACTCCCCGTCACCCTGGATGGCGGCGAGACACGGTCTTTAACAATCCGGATCCACAGCAATGGCGCTCTCAACGTGCCGCTCAGCTTTGAAACTGCTGCAGAAGTGATTGCCCGCAGCAATCACCTGACACTGACCCACGGGCTTTTCTACGGAGCCCTCCTCGTATTCGCGGTTTTCAACCTGCTACTCTTTTTTAGTTCCGGGACCGGCTATTACTTCTACAACGCGTTCTACCTGGCGGCACTGGGGCTCTTTCTGTTCGCCATGGGCGGCTTTGCGAATCAGTACTTCTGGCCAGACAACGCCAGCTTTGCCAACACTTCAATCCCTCTATCTTTGTCGCTTTGCGCCCTTGCCATGATACTTTTTGGCCGTTCGTTCCTGGAAGTGGAAAGGCGAACCATCTCCGAGACCGTGCTCAAGGGGCAGGCCTGGTTCTGCATCGGGTTTCTGCTTCTCACACTGATCCTGCCCTACAACAAGACCATTCTGCTGAACACGGTGCTGGCGATGACGGTTATTTCGAGCCTGTTCATCATTGCGGCCGTCCGCTGGAAGCAGGGCTATCAACCCGCCATCTGGTACCTGATGGCGTGGCTGATCATGCTGGTTGGAGGACTGATCTACGCCCTGGCCGCATTTGGCTATCTTACAGACTTCCTGGCAAGGGAAGCCCTCATGCAATCAGCGGTTGGTGGACAGGTGATTCTACTGAACTATGCCATGGTCCAGAGATGGCGCCTGCTAAACCAAAAGCTCCTCGATGTGGAACACAATGCAAGGACAGAGCTGGAATTCAAGGTGCACGAGCGCACAGCGCAGCTGAGAAATACCATGAGGGAACTGGAAAAGGCCAACCGGAAATTATCGACAATGAGCCTCAACGACGCCCTTACGGGCCTGCATAACCGGAGACACCTGAACAACATATTCCCCGAGCTATGCGCCGAGGCCCGTCGAACCTCCCAACCATTGACCCTGGCCCTGGTCGACGCTGACCACTTCAAGAGCATAAACGACACCTGGGGCCACGGCTTCGGCGATACCTGCCTTCAATTCATAGCCGAAATACTGACCCGGCATGTAAAGCGTCCGCGGGATGTCGCCATCCGTTTTGGCGGTGAGGAGTTTGCATTGCTGCTACCGGGAACCGATGCCGCAGGCGCCCTGAACGTCTGTTCGGCCTTGCTGCAAGACATCGCCAGCACGCCGCTTCTGGGTCCGGATGGCACCGAGGTGAGAATGACGCTGAGTGCTGGAATCGCGTCGCTCAACCCCTGTGAGACCCAGAACCAGCTGTTCGAGCGAGCAGATGAAGCGCTCTATCGCGCGAAAAGCGAGGGTCGCAACCGCGCTCAGCTGTCTGACACGATCGCGGTAGAGTAACGCTCAGAATTCAAACCGCTCATCTACAAAGATCCGGGTTTCCCGGGCAGCCTGCGCAATCAGCTCACTCTGGGTTTGTGGCTGACTTTTCAGGGTCTGGAAATCGTGATTGCCGCCTTCCAGCCAGCGCAAATCGATGGCTTCGAGGTCCCGTTGGTGGTCCGCCAGCTCGTCGGGCTTGCCAAACGGGTCCCGCGTTCCCTGCAGCACCAGAATCGGGCAGTTCAGATCCCGGAAGTGTGCGGTTCGCCAACGGTCCAGCTTCCCCGGTGGATGGAAGGGATAGCCAAAACAGATCACACCGTCAATATCGTCCCGACGGCTGGCGAGAATGCTCGCCATGCGGCCGCCCATGGACTTACCCCCAACCAGAATCAGACTGCCGCTTCCAAGCTCTGCCCGAACCCGGTCAATTATCCCGGAAAAGTACTCCAGCAGTACCGGCTCCCGGTCTGGCGGGCGCTTCTTACCATCCTGGCGACGTTTCTGCATGTAGGGAAACTCAAAGCGAATAGTTCCAATACCCTCACGCTCAAGAGCCACAGACAGGTCTTCCATGAAGGTCGAGTCGGCCGGCGCTCCAGCACCGTGCGCCAGAATCAGCACGACTTTAGAATGACTTTCATAGCCTTTAGTCTTAATCAACTCCACAGAATTCACCTCACCCCTTTAAGCGACTATCATTGCACTCAGGCAACACATACTCCCTACGCTGAAACAACTCCAATAACAGTACTGAAAAGGAAGCCATGTTGCTGATTTCGGCGCATTTGACGGATGTCAGGAGTTGACCTGAGTCATTGCAAACAGCTTACCGTTTCTCCATACTTGCGCCCGCATATTTCCCCACTATAAACCCATTGGTAAGGCTATGAGCACAGTAAATGCAAACCTGACATACAACTACAAGGTGGTGAGACAATTCGCCATCATGACAGTGGTATGGGGTATTGTAGGTATGGCGCTGGGTGTGCTGATTGCAGCACAGCTGGTCTGGCCGTCCCTCAACCTCGACCTGCCCTTTACCCACTTCGGCCGTCTCAGGCCGCTGCATACTAACGCCGTTATCTTCGGCTTTGGTGGAAGTGCCTTGTTCGCTACCTCTTACTACGTGGTGCAGCGCACCTGTCAGGCCCGACTGATATCCGATGGGCTGGCTTCCTTCACCTTCTGGGGCTGGCAGGCGATCATTGTCTCCGCAGCAATTACCCTGCCGCTCGGCCTTACCTCTTCCAAGGAATATGCCGAACTTGAATGGCCGATCGATATTGCCATCGCCATTGTTTGGATAACCTACGCGCTCGTGTTCTTCGGAACGGTCATGAAGCGTAGTACTCCCCACATTTATGTGGCCAACTGGTTCTACGGCGCATTCATCATTACCGTTGCATGCCTGCACATCGGGAACAACATGGCGCTGCCCGCCAGTGCTTTCAAGTCTTACTCTGCGTATGCCGGTGTCACCGATGCAATGATGCAATGGTGGTATGGCCATAACGCGGTAGGCTTCTTCCTGACCGCCGGCTTCCTGGGCATGATGTATTACTTCGTTCCCAAGCAGGCCAACCGGCCCGTTTACTCCTATCGCCTGTCGATCGTCCACTTCTGGGCCCTGATCGCCACCTACGTTTGGGCCGGTGGTCACCACCTGCACTACTCTGCACTGCCGGACTGGGCGCAAACCGCAGGCATGGTAATGTCCCTGATTCTGCTGGCACCTTCCTGGGGCGGTATGATCAACGGCATGATGACCCTCTCGGGCGCATGGCACAAACTGCGTACCGACCCGATCCTTCGCTTCCTGGTGGTTTCACTGTCTTTCTACGGTATGTCCACGTTTGAAGGTCCGATGATGTCCATCAAGACGGTAAACGCCCTCTCCCACAACACTGACTGGACCATCGGCCACGTTCACTCCGGTGCCCTTGGCTGGGTTGCCATGATCAGTATCGGTGCCGTTTACCACCTGATTCCCAAACTTTGGGGCGTTCAGGCCATGTTCAGTACAGCTCTGGTCAATGTACACTTCTGGCTCGCGACCGTCGGCACCGTGCTTTACATCGTTGCCATGTGGGTCAATGGCATCATGCAGGGGCTGATGTGGCGTGCAGTCAACCAGGACGGCACCCTGACCTACAGCTTTGTTGAAGCCCTGGAAGCCTCATATCCTGGCTATTTCGTTCGTTTCGTAGGCGGCGCGATCTTCCTGAGCGGCATGCTGGTCATGGCCTATAACGTTTACATGACGGTGCGTCAAAAAGATGCAGTGGCCCAGGACAACGCGGCGACGCAGCCAGCGTAACGGGAGAGAGATCAGATGAAACACGAAGTAGTCGAGAAAAACCTTGGTCTGATGATCGTTCTTATCATCCTGACCATCAGCGGTGGCTTCCTGGTCGAGGTCGTTCCCCTCTTTTTCCTCAAGGAAACCAATGAGCCGGTTGAGGGCCTCGAGCCCCTGTCAGCACTGGAACTGGAAGGTCGGGACATCTACATCCGTGAAGGCTGCCATGTGTGCCATACCCAGCAGATTCGCCCATTCCGGGCGGAGACGGAGCGTTATGGCCACTACTCCGTTGCGGGCGAGTTCGTATACGATCGCCCGTTCCTTTGGGGCTCCAAGCGCACAGGTCCGGATCTGGCCCGTGTAGGCGGTCGTTATTCCGACGCCTGGCAGCGCCAGCACCTTTATGACCCGCGCAGCGTTGTGCCCGAATCCAACATGCCGGCTTTCCCCTGGCTCTTTGAAGACAGGGTCGACCACACCAAGACCGCAGCCAAGATGGAAACACTGCAGACTCTGGGCGTGCCCTACACCGATGAGCAGATCGCAGAGTCCTCTGCCCAGGTGGAAGGAAAATTTGAAATCGAAGCTCTGGTCGCGTACCTGCAACAGCTGGGCACAGTGATCTCAGAGAAACGGTGATTCGATGGATATCAATGAGTTACGCGGTGTTCACACCCTTCTGGTAATGGCGGTTTTTTTGGGAATCGTCTGGTGGGCCTACAGCGCCCACCGCAAGAAGGCCAACGACGAGGCAGCCCATCTGCCGTTCGACGACGATGACGTCGAGAAGCGTACGCTCGAACAGGAAAAAACGGAGAAAAAAGAATGAGTACCTTTTGGAGCATCTGGATCAGCGTGATCGTGCTCGGTACGATTTTTGGCTGCTGGTGGCTGCTTTGGGCGACCCGCAAGAGCCAGACGACCGATACCGAAACCGATCGTACCATGGGCCATTCCTTTGATGGCATCGAGGAATACGATAACCCACTGCCCAAGTGGTGGTTCTATCTGTTTATCGCAACGTGCATTTTTGCACTTGGCTACCTCGCGCTCTACCCGGGCCTCGGTAACTGGAAAGGCCTTCTGGGCTGGACCGCCGTTAACCAATGGGAAGCCGAAGTAGCAGAGGCCGAAGAGAAATACGGTGAAATCTACGCCCAGTACGGCCAGACCCCGGTTCCTGAATTGGCCGAGAATGACGACGCCATGAAAATTGGCCAGCGTCTGTTCGCCAACAACTGTGCGGTTTGCCACGGCTCTGCCGCTCGTGGCCAGGTTGGCTTCCCCAACCTGACCGACGACGACTGGCTTTATGGAGGGACACCTGACGCCATTCTGGAAACACTGCACAATGGTCGTATGGGTAACATGCCGGCGAAAGGCACCATGCCCAGCATGACCAACGAACAGGTTGACCAGGTTGTGAACTATGTTCTGAGCTTCAGCGGGCGTGAAAAAGACGCCGAGGCCGCCAAAGCGGGCGAACAGGTCTTTGCCCAGGCTTGTGTGGCCTGTCATGGCCCCGAGGGTAAGGGTATGCAGGCCTTGGGTGCGCCCAACCTGACCGACAACACCTGGCTCTATGGCTCTACCTATGAGTGGATCAAGGAGACCGTCATGAACGGTCGCCAGAACCAGATGCCAGCACAAAGCGGCCGCCTATCAGAGGACCAGATTCAGATTCTCGCGGCTTACGTCTATAGCCTATCGAACTGAGTCAGCCGGCCGGGGTTTGACCCCGGCCCGGTCTTTTCAACCCTGTGTCTGCGTGCGGGCACAGGCTTGAAAAGATCAGCAGACTAAAGGCCTGTTGCCCCGCATTACCCTTTTCCTGGAGGTAACGATGAGCAGTGAGATTCCGGTCAAACAGGTTGACCCATCCTCTGACCCCTCCGACAACAATAATAAATCCGGAACCGTCGAGCTTTACGCCAGCCGCAAGAAGATTTACGTCAAGGAAGTCAAAGGCTTCTTTCAGCGTATTCGTAATGTCAGCCTGACGTTGCTAATGGGTATGTACTTTGCGTTCGTCTGGTTCACGCTGGACGGACAACCCCTGATCCATTTTGACCTCCCTGCCCGTGAGTTCCATTTGTACGGAGCCACTTTCTACCCGAAGGATTTCATCCTTCTATCGGGAATGCTAATTATTTGTGCCTTTGGCCTGTTCTTCATTACCACCCTGTTTGGCCGGGTCTGGTGTGGCTACACGTGTCCGCAGACAGTCTGGACGTTCATTTTTATGTGGGTTGAGGAGCGCATAGAGGGCAGCCGAAACAAGCGGATGAAACTGGACAAAGCTCCCAGTTCCGCCAACAAGATTGCCAAGAAATCCGCCAAACACACGTTATGGCTCCTGATCGCCCTGGCTACCGGCCTGACCTTTGTCGGCTACTTTTACCCGATCCGGGAACTGATCGCAGACCTGTTTACGTTGCAGGCCAATGGCTGGGCCTATTTCTGGGTGGCCTTCTTTACTGTCGCCACCTACCTGAACGCTGGCTGGATGCGCGAGCAGGTTTGCCTGTACATGTGTCCTTATGCCCGCTTCCAGTCCGTCATGTTTGACCCCAACACCCGCGTGGTCTCCTACGATCCAAACCGCGGCGAGCCACGGGGTGGCCGCAAAAAGGGCGTGGATCCGGCAGAGGCCGGCCTCGGCGATTGTATCGACTGTGGCCAGTGCGTCCAGGTATGCCCAACGGGTATCGATATCAGAGACGGGCTTCAGTACGAGTGTATCGGCTGTGCCCTTTGCATTGATGCCTGTGACGAAATCATGGATAAGATGAACTACCCGAGGGGCCTGATCCGCTATACCACGGAGAATGAACTCGAGGGTAAGACCTCGAAGCTCCTGCGGCCACGAACCTTTGGCTATGGTGCGGTCCTGTCGTTGATGGTTGCGGCCATTATTTTCACAATAGTCACCCGGGTACCGGCGCAAATGGATGCGCTCCGTGATCGCGGCGCCCTTTACAGTTTCAATGGCGAAGGTCGGATCGAGAACTCCTACACGCTGAAAATTGCCAATATGACAGAGGTTCCCCAGACCTTCACTCTCGCCGTGACCGGACTGGAGGGGATCCGGATCCTGACTGACACATCGGTAACCGTTGAAAGCGGGGAAAACCGCTCATTGCCGACCGTTGTCGATGTGCCTCCGAAATCCATTACCGAGTCCAACAACGATATCCTGTTCAGGGCGCAATCCGAGACGGATTCTTCGCTCAGCCTTGAAACTGAAAGCCGATTTGTCGGTCCAACGCGCTGATTTCTGATTGCGCGGACCT
Organism: Marinobacter sp. CH_CUG1437-1; assembly: GCF_037029655.1. Taxonomy (NCBI): domain Bacteria; kingdom Pseudomonadati; phylum Pseudomonadota; class Gammaproteobacteria; order Pseudomonadales; family Marinobacteraceae; genus Marinobacter; species Marinobacter sp. CH_CUG1437-1. The sequence goes on from NZ_JAYMEW010000002.1 coordinate 503,027, forward strand.
GACCGCATTAACGAGACACTGATTTATGACAACTGAAACACCCGTAGCACCCTGGTACCGCCAGCCCTGGTTCTGGTTCCTGCTGATATTCCCGGGCGCATCCATTATTTATTGCGCCGTTGCCATTACGATTGCTGTCAGCACTGAAAATGCAATGGTCACCGACGACTGGTCCAAGGAAGGTCGCGGTATCAATATGTCCATTGCCCGGGACCAGAAAGCTGTGGATCTGGGGATGGAAGCCCGGATCGATTTTCAGAACCGGAACATCACCGTGGATCTGAATACCGTTGACGGTCCGGCGGATTTCCCCTATCTGATTCTCAACCTGTTCCATCCAACGCTTTCGGACAAGGACCGCACCATCCAGTTCCAGCAAGTTGCCCCGGGACGATTTGCCGGAAAGCTCCATAACGATATTGACGGTCGCTGGTACTACGACCTCCGTGGTCCGGCCAACGAGTGGCGTCTCAAAGGAGAAGCCTGGCTGCCTTCCGAGAGCGGCATAACGGTCAAGGCCGGGGAGTCTGCCCAAGGTTGACCAGCCTGGATTGTTTTCACTGCGGTGAACCGGCAGATGGTGAGCCGCCCATTACCCTTGAGCTCGATGGCACAACTCGCCACTTCTGCTGCCAGGGCTGCAAGGCGGTTTGCCAGACCATCCACAGTGAGGGTCTGACCGGTTTTTATGATTTTCGGACAAAACCGGCTGTCACACCGAAGCAACTGACCGCAGCAGAATTAAACCGTATCAGGGAACTTGACCATCCTCTGATTCAGGAATCCTTTGTTGCCCCTGTCAAAGGCGCCCAGGAAGCCCAGTTGTTGATTGGCGGGATTACCTGCGCGGCCTGCATCTGGCTGCTTGAAAACCACATGAAACAACAGCCCGGTGTCGTTTCATTTTCGGTAAACCACACCACACAGAGAGCCCGGCTGGTCTGGTCCCCCGATAAGGCATCGCTCAGCGACCTTCTGATTGCCATTCATGAGCTGGGTTATACGGCCCGCCCCTACCAGGCAGACGAGGCGGAACAGGCCCTCAAGGCCGAACACCGGTCCATGCTTATCAGGGTCGCCATCGCGGGCATAGGCTCTTTCCAGAGCATGATGCTGGCCTTTCCCCTGTACTTCGAGCTGGTCAACGATCTGTCGCCGGAGTTTGTCAGCTTCTTTCGATGGTTCAGCTTGCTGGTGGCCACTCCGGTGGTTCTCTACAGCGCTGCCCCTTTTTTCCGAAACGCGCGCCGGGATATACAGAGCCGGCATCTGACCATGGATGTGCCGGTTGCAATTGCTATCGGGCTTGCCTACCTCGCCAGTGCCTGGGTAACCATTGTTGGCGGCGAGGAAGTCTACTTCGAGTCCGTATGCATGTTTACCTTCTTCCTGCTGCTCGGTCGTTACATTGAAGTGCAGGCCCGCTACCGCGCGGGGCTAACCGGAAACGCTCTTGCAGGTTTCCAGCCGACAGTTGCCACACGAGTCAGCGGTGATGATACGGACATAGTGCCGGCCCACCAGATTCGGCCCGGCGATATCGTTCGGGTTCGGCCCGGTGAGACCCTGCCCGTGGATGGCGAGATCGTGCGGGGAGAGTCCACTCTCAACGAGGCTGCGCTGACGGGAGAATATCTGCCTGAAACCCGCTACCCCGGGGATACCGTTCATGCCGGCAGTGTCAACGGCGAGAATCCGCTTGATGTAAGGGTGGTGAAGGCCGGCGCACAAACCCGGCTGTCAGGTATTCTCCGGGTGCTGGACCGGGTGCAATCGGAAAAGCCCGAGGTCGCGATGATGGCCGATCGTATGGCAGGGAAATTTGTTGGGCGGGTACTCATACTGGCTCCGGTGGTCTGGATCGGTTGGTGGCTGGCTGGCGCCGACAACGCCTTCGACATCACCCTGTCGGTACTGGTGGTAACCTGCCCTTGCGCGCTGTCACTGGCAACCCCGACCGCCATCACCTCGGCAACAGTCAGGCTCCGTCGCCTTGGCTTTTTGCCGACGAGGGGCCATACCCTGGAATCAATGAACACCATCGATACCGTCGTGTTCGATAAAACCGGAACCTTGACGCGAGGGGAGCTCAGTCTCACCGGGACAGAGGTTGTCGGTAGCATGGATGAGGAGACCTGCCTGCAGCTTGCGGCCGGCCTCGAGAAATACTCTGAACATCCGATCGCCAGAGTATTCCATCGTCGGACTACCGCCGCAGTTGAAGATGTGGAAAATCATTTGGGTGGTGGGCTCTCAGGCCAGCTGGGCACTATGACGCTGTTCATTGGCCATCGGGGATTTGTCGAACAGCATGTAGGCGCACCCGCACCCAAATCCGGGCAGCATCAAGGCATGGAGATCTGGCTGGCATCAGATCACGAATGGCTGGCCTGCTTCAGGCTCGACGACCAACCCCGGGATGATGCCCGAGTTGCCATCAAGGCCCTCCAGGAATCCGGCATTCGGACTTTGCTGCTCAGTGGCGACCGCTCAGGCCATGTTGAGCAGGTGGCGGGTATGCTGGGCATCGATGAAGCAATCGGGCAGGCTTCTCCGGAGGAAAAGCTGGCGGTATTGCAGAAGCTGGAATCTGAGGGCCGGCAAATCATGATGGTCGGCGACGGGTTGAACGATCTACCGTCCATGGCCGGCGCCGGAATCTCCGTTGCCATGGGGACAGCCGCAGACCTGACTCAACTGAAAGCTGATGCAGTTCTGCTGAACGGCCAGTTACTGCAATTGGTCGAAGCCCTGAAAACCAGCCGTCAAACACGGCGAATCATCCGACAGAATCTCTGGTGGGCACTTGCCTACAATGTCTGCGCGTTACCCCTCGCAGCAGCAGGAATGGTTCCGCCTTGGCTGGCAGCAATCGGTATGTCCCTCAGTTCCCTGGTCGTTGTGTTGAACGCGCTGAGGCTCGGCAAAGCACCGAAGCAAACGGTTCAGCCAAACCCGGCGGTTGGCGCCCAGGCCCTGTCCTGATAACGTAAACCCTATACTCTTTCCTACGAGGTTTCGCCGTGCAAATCGTAATGTTCCTGGTACCGGTGATGCTCATACTGGTGGCCCTGGGCATCGTTCTGTTTTCATGGGCGGTCAAGAACGGTCAGTACGATGATCTCGAAGGCCCCGCCCATCGGATTCTTTACGATGACGACAAGGACATGATCCCGGACGACGCTCGCACCGATAAACCGGCTGCCGAAGAACAAACCCCTGAACAAGTATCGGAGGCCAGCAAGGCCGCCAATCCGGATGAGGATAACTCCCAGAAAGGATGAATCCGGAACTCTACCTCAGTTATCCGAGCGCCTTCCTGATCGGACTGCTTGGCAGTACGCACTGCCTCGGAATGTGCGGCGGTATCAGCGCGTCCCTGTCAATGGCGCTTCCCGTGGGCCGGGGTTTCCGGTTCCGGCAAACCGTCATGCTTCTGGCTTTCAACTTCGGACGAATCGGCAGCTATGTGCTGATCGCCACCCTGGTCGCGCTGGCCAGTACATCGGCCGCCAGCCAGTGGGCCTCTGCGGGCCTCGTGCTTCGCACCCTGGCGGGGCTTCTGCTGATCTTCATGGGGCTTTCCATGGGGCAATGGTGGCAGGGGATCCGATACGTTGAACGGGTAGGCGCGCCAATCTGGGCACGACTCTCACCCATGACCCGCCGCTTACTGCCGGTGAACCACGGCGGCCAGGCACTTGCACTGGGAGCGCTATGGGGCTGGCTGCCCTGCGGGTTAGTTTACAGCACGCTGGGGTGGGCAGCACTGCAGCCCACGGTGGGCTCCGCAGCGCTGACCATGCTGTTTTTCGGGCTTGGCACCCTGCCCTCGATGCTGGCCACGGGGTTCGCAGCCAATTGGATTCGCGGCTTGCAGAGCCACCGGTTATTTCGCAAAGTCACCGGCGGCCTGCTGATCCTGTTCGGCCTCTGGACGCTGCCTTTTCTGCATCTGGCCAGACACTAGCCGGCTAGATGTTCAGTACATCCAAACGCCCGAAGTCTGTTTGTGCCTCGGGTTCCGCCGTATGAACGGCCTGGCGCTTGCCACCGAGGCGCTTGCCTTCCTTGAAATCATACAGATTGGTATCTGCCAGGTGCGAGGGCTCCACATTGCACATGGCGCGGAACATGGTCTCCAGCCGACCGGGGTGCTGCTTATCCCAGGCCTGGAACATGTCTTTTATCACCTGGCGCTGAAGATTCTCCTGGGAACCGCACAGGTTGCAGGGAATGATGGGGAACTGCCGCAGCCCCGCATAACGGGCGATATCTTTTTCCCGGCTGTAGGCCAGCGGCCGGATAACCGTATTGCGGCCATCGTCGCTGTGCAGAACCGGAGGCATCGACTTGAGCTTGCCGCCATAGAACATGTTCAGGAACAGGGTTTCCAGCAGATCGTCCCTGTGGTGACCAAGGGCTATCTTGGTAACCCCGTGCTCCTCCGCAAAATTATAGAGAATTCCACGACGTAGCCGGCTGCACAGACCGCAGGTAGTCTTCCCTTCCGGCACTTTTTCCTTAACAATACTGTAGGTGTCCTTCTCGATGATGTGATACTCGATACCCATGGAGGACAGGTATTCGGGCAACACCTCTTCCGGAAATCCGGGCTGTTTCTGATCAAGGTTGACGGCTATCAGCTCGAACGAAACCGGGGCGCTCTTCTGCAGGTTGAGCAGAATATCGAGCATGGCGTAAGAGTCCTTGCCGCCGCTGAGGCAGCACATGACTTTATCGCCGGCTTCAATCATCGAGAAATCGGCAATCGCCTGCCCGACTTCGCGGCGCAGACGTTTCTGCAGCTTGTTCAACTCCAGCTTCTGGCGGCGCTCCCGCTCTGGGTTGAGGGACTGTTCGGAACTGGCGATCATTGCTTCGGACATACACACTACGTTCATAGGGCAAATGGACGTGCGATTATACGCGTCACATGGATTCAGGGACAGGATACCGACATGGATATGTTGCAATCGAGCGAAGAGGTCGCAGGCAAACGGGAACAGAACCGGATTCGGAACCGCGGAGCGATCCTGCATGCCGCACGGGAATGTTTCAGGGAGCGGGGCTATGAGAACTCAACCATCCGTGACATCGTCCGGCGCACGGGTCTTGCCGCCGGCACTTTCTACAATTATTTCTCCAGCAAGCAGGACATTTTCGCCGCTCTGCTCACCGACTTCCTGACCAATCTGAATGACAATCTCACCCGCCACCGGCGCGCAGCGAATAACACCGAAGATTTTATCCACTACGCCTATCTGGCACTTTTCACCGCGACTGCCAGGGATCCGCTGGTTTATGAGCTGGCGCACCGCAATGATCGCGCGCTTCGGGAACTGTTCGGTTCGGATATTCTTGGTCTGACCATGCTCTCTCTGGAAGACGACGTTCGAGAGGCTATGGAGCGAGGCCTGCTTCCCCGAATCGATCATGAGTACCTGTGCGCCGCTTTTTTCGGGGTCGCCTACGAGACCAGCCTGACGCTCGCACGACGCGCGCACAGAACCCCGGAGTCAGCAGATGCCGAAGCTTTGAGGGCAACGCGGTTTTCGAGCGCTCTGTTCATCGGCGGCCTCCCGAGGTTGGCGGAACTTCCCTGATGACCGGGAGTGCCCTAACATGGGTTCTATGACAGACCGCCATTCTCCAACGCGCTCCGCTTACCCCGGAGCAGTAAATGAAGACGACTGCCTGGAACAACAGATTCAGCATCTTCTGGTGGCCGTTGAGCACGAGCTCCGGTCGGCACCGGCAGGCATGAACGAATTATCGCTGATCAAGGCCCTTCAGAAACCGCCGTGGGAACTGCTTGGAGACGTTGTGTTCAGCGAACCGGAAAAGCTCTACCCGGTTCACTTCCTTCTGTTCCATGTGCTCTACCGCCTGCGGGACCAGTTGTCTGAGGCCGGCGAGAGCCTCACAATCTCGCCTCTTAATATTCGCATCGAGGCGCAGACGGTAGTCGGTGGCGAGGGTGTTCCCGACAGTGTCGACACACTCCGCCATTTCTATCTGGACCTGTCCCAGTACCGTCTGCCCGAGGAAGCAATCCAACAGATGATGAATGATTTCTGGGCAGGTTCGCCTGGCCAGGCGCCTGCGCAAGCCGAAGCGAAGGCGGCGGCGGAAGTACTTGGATTCCAGGCCGTTCCCGGGGATTTTCCAACGGTCAAGAAGCGTTTCCGCCGGGCCGTGATGCACGCCCATCCAGACCGCGGCGGCAAGACCGAAACCATTCAGCATCTCAATCAGGCCTTTGCGGTACTGAAAGCCCATTTTCGGCATAGCATCTGACCGGTCCGCTCCAACTGAGCCAGGACACAGAAACACAGGAGACGATATGCAGCTTAAAGCATTCCTGAAATCTTCCATGATCGTCACTTTGATGGCGACTGGCACCGCAGCGCGCGCAGATCTCGTTGTCCTGCAGTACCATCATGTCAGTGATTCAACGCCGCCCGCCACCAGTACGTCTGTGTCTCTTTTCGAGGGCCAGCTGGATATGATCTCGGATTTGGAGCTGGAGGTTGTGGATCTGCACAAAGGCACAGAAGCAACACTGGCCGGTACCGATGGGCAAGGTAATCGCATCGCGATTACCTTCGACGATGCCTATGACTCCGTCTACCATACCGCGGCGCCACTTCTGGCCGAAAAGGCCTACCCCTATACCATTTTTGTAAACACCGAAGCCGTTGGCCGAAACGGCTATATGACCTGGGATCAGATTCGGGAACTGGCCGAGCGTCCGGGCGTTACCATTGCCAACCACAGCGCAGACCATGGACACCTTGCCCGAAAGCCAAACGAGAGCGAAAGCGACTGGCAGGCCCGGGTTACTAACAGCCTCGATTCGGCCCAGGAATCCCTTGAAGAGGAGCTGGATTCGCCTGCACCAATGTTCGCTTACCCGTACGGAGAGTTTGACCAGGCACTGGAACGCAAAATTGCCGAGCGAGGCTGGTATGGTTTTGGCCAGCAATCCGGAGCCATCGGACAACAAACAGAGAAAACCCGGCTGCCTCGCTTTCCGATGGCGAACGCCTATGGTCAGTTAGGGAACCTTGAGAACAAGCTACGCAGTAAAGCCTTCCCTGTTAATACCGGAGAGCTGCCAGATGGCGTGATCTCCGAGAATCCGCCCACATTGGTTTTCCCGCTCGTGGACCCCATTGATGCCAACCGACTGACATGCTTTGCGTCCGGTCAGGGACGAATCGACTTTGATGTCATCGACGGCAATGTGGAAGTGAAAGCCCCTGAGGCCTTTAACAGCCGGCGGTTCCGCTATAACTGCACGCACCCTGTCGGTGATGGCAGCTACTACTGGCTGTCCCAGCAGTGGCTGGATCTGAGTAAGCCGGAGGACTGACGCCTCACTCCTCCAACTGCATCAGGCCAATCTCACCATGACTGACATGGGGGATTTTCCGGGGGCCGGTACTGGTTTCGGTAACAGTCTGGCCCTTCAAATCTTCCTCCCTGGTAAAAACGACCAGCCAACGCTCTCCCTGGCGGGGGAATGCAGGTACCCAGGCCTCCAGGTAGCCGCGTCGGTGCCAGTTCTCCGGGGTAAAATCCATGACCAGGTCTGTCACCAGCCTTAACGGCGCCATCGTCTCATCCAGAAATACCAGGGAGGGCACAAACACGCCGTCCCTGGCGTAGGAGCGCAGGCGGATGACCAGACTTGCCTGCTCGTCGGGGTCGGGAAGTGCAATCAGTTGGTAGGGACTGGTTCCGGTGAGAAACGGATGGGTTGCTGAATCCTCACCAAGGGTAACGCCGAACTCCCTTCCTGATTGCCACCCTTGCCGACTTTGAACATCCAGTGACTCGCAGCAGGTGGCTGAAAATCGGGCAAAGAAGTTATCGGTTGGAGCCTCAATGCCGAGTATGGCAAAGGCGTCGGGGTCAAAACCCTCCACCGGCGTCTGGTCTGCCCGATTCGGCCCGGCATGGTACACGCTGGCTTCGGTAATCTGGACCGGCGGCTCAACCAGCCCTTTTTCAACGTCAGAGCGGGTATCCGGCTGGTAATAGCTAACCCGGACATTGCCTTCAGCATCGCGCCAGGTGAAATAGGGCTGCCTCTCCCCGGGTCGAACGTAGCCGTCCTTCTCAAGCTCGGTAGCATCAGGGTAGTTTTCAAGGGTGTACTCGGTTTCCTCCCCCAGCCCTGACTCGGAGCTGGCCGGATTTCCGGACCGCTCTGGCTCTGCCTTTACCTCCGGATCGAGCTGCTCACTAGCGCTCGAATCAGAGTCCCTACTCCCTGCTCTGGCAATGGGGGAATATCGCACCCTGCCCTGTTCGTCGACCCAGGTAAAATAGCCTTCCCGCTCCGAAACCGTGGAGCCACCTATCTGGCAGCCTCCGAGAAGCGCTGCCAGAAAGAGAAACAAGGCTGATTTACCTACAGAGCCGTTAATCACTGCGAATGACTACCCTTCGGTTAGTGGCATCACTCAGAATTTGGTCCGGAAACTGAGGCCTGCCATGACAACCCTGAGCGACGTCTTGATATCGAGACCCGCATACGGGTTGTAGATAATATTGGTGATGTTGTCGCAGTTTACGTTACAGCTGGTGTCGGCGGGAATCGACTCTACCGAGTGAAGGTAGCTGAGATTCATGTCAATTTCTGTGTCTTTGTCCCACTGGTAGCCCATACCGATGCTGTACAGGTTTGCCCCACCGAAGGGAGCCATTACCTGTCGCTGATCATCCGGGATAACGGAATCCCGTATCTCTACCCCGGCTCGCAGGTCCAGACGGGAAGACGCGTGAAACTCCATGCCGAACGCCCAGTTCCACTGACTCTTGAAACCGAGCGGCAACCTCAGGGTATTGGGCGTGGCATTGTCCGGGGACAGAATCCGGGCCGCATTGAGAAACTCCAGATTACGGTCAAACCGGAAAACGAAAGCATCCCACTGTTTGTAATCGGTCCAGCCAATGTCGGCATTGAGGGTCAGTTTCGGATGCACGTCAACACTGATGCCGGTCTGGAAATGCTGGGGATACACCAGATCCATACTGACGTTCCCGGATTCCTTGGGCGCGCCGGACGGCAGGCTCAGGATCGCCGAGGTGATGGCTCCGAGGACTGATCCGTTCACGCTTTGCCAGAAGCCGGACCAGTCGTCGGTGTACTGGATCTCGAAGGTGCCCTTCATATTCATTTCGGCTTCCGAGGTGTAGCTCGCACCCCAGCTGAACCAGTCTGTCGGCTCCCACATGACACCCAGAGCATAGGTCGGGGACAGGGTTTCCTGAACATTGATGTTCAGTGCGCCAATGTCGTCCCAGGGGCCAACATTACCACCGCAAAGCGCCAGCCAGGGCTGGAGCGGCTCATCACCACTCTCACAGTTGAAGGCGTCCTGCAGGACTTCAGCCACCCCGAGCAACAGGTTCGGCGCGCGCATGTACTGATCCGCCGCGATCCCCATATGGGACAGGTGTATGCCGGCTCCCACCGACCAATCGTCATTGATCTCGTAACCCACCGTTGGTGACAGGTAGGTGGTGCGCTGCAGCGCCGTGGCCTGGGGCTGATAGCGACCGGGGTCGTCCTTGTCGCGGTAGAAACCGGCCGCCAGCGGCAGGTAGAAGGCATTACCGAAGGTCAGCTTGGAGCCCGGCGGGTTGATGCTGATCCCCGCTGAGGGTGCCAGGGCCGGTCCCGGAGGCGCACGCAGAATTCCGTAGCCGGGCAAATACAGCGCCACGTTGTTGGTATGGCTGTGGGTATTGGCAACCGGATCCCGTTGCTTCCCCGTTTGCGGGTCAATCTCAAGCCCGTCGATGCCGAAAATCTCATAGCCTTCTGGCGCTGTGAAATCCGCGTCAATGTCCAGATAGACGCTCATCAGGTTCACTTCCAGCTGACGCCCGTCCAGTTTTGTCAGGCCCGCAGGATTGTAGTGAATCGCCATGATCCCCGGAGGATCGGCGGTCACGGCGTTGCCGAGCGCCAACGCCTTGGGATGAATGGTCAGGTTCTGCGCCAGCTGGGCCTGCGCGCCACAGGAGATGGTCGTGGCGATCAGGGCCGCGAGAATCTGACGGTTGTGGCTTTTCTGTCCCATGAAATCCTTCCCTTCCCGTAGATCGTCAACGACACCAATCACTCTTTGAGTCCGGAGAAGTTAATGGGCAGGGAGACCCCCAGGGAGAAGTCCGGTGCGTCCTCGGTAAGGCCAATACCCAGGCTGGTATTCACAATCGTTGTATCGCTGACACGGGTACCCAGTGACATGCTCAGGAATCCGGTCATCTGGTCCTGTGCAACAGCCTGGTCGCCATTGGAGAAGGTGAGAATGGTTTCATCGCTGTAACTGAGCTGGGCCGAAATGCTCAATGAAATGTCGTAAGACAGGGAATAGGCGAAACCAGCCGAGCCGGACAGTCCGAAACCGGGATCTACTTCTTCCAGCAGGCGTGCGCCTCGCACCTGCTGCAGGTTTTCTGCCGGCAGGTTATAGGTGGCACTGACAGAACCGAAAACCACCACTGGATCGAGAACCTTCGAAAGACTGGCTCCACCCCCGATGGAGTAGTATCCGCTGCCAGTAGACAGCTGCTCGTTGATATCGATCTCATAGGGGCTGACACCGGTCTTGGTGGACAGGGTTCCGAACAGGGTTGTCGACATCTTGCCCGGGACGTAGGCAAACGGCTGCCAGCGCCCGGTAAAGGAAATATCGCCAAAATCGTAAACGTTTAACTCGTCCTGGGTATCATATTTGACCACCAACGGAATCCGGGTACCCACCGTGAGGTTGTCCAAAAGGCCGTAATCGTAGGAAAAGGAATTCGTGAAGCTGTGGGTTGCCGATGGCACCACGTCCAGATTTCTAACTGATCCATTGGTGATGGCCAGATCCAGCCGCTGGTCTGCGGTATAGGAATAGTCGAATGAATAGTTCAGGGAATGGGAGCCCTTCTTCTGCAACGAGTAGTTCTTCTCTGCAGCCTGGAACACCTCCTCAAGCTGCTGTGAAGCGTCCTCGTCTCCCTCCTGTTTGGCCAGCGCTTCCCGCGCCTGATCCACACTTCCTTCCTGCGCCAGGGCCATGCCCGGAAGCAGACCTGCCGTGGAAACAAGGATAAAACCTCGCACAAACCAACGATTCATCCTGACTCCCTTATTTTATTTGTAGTGTTCCTGACCGGGGGATTGCCCGGTGAATTAGTTTCGACGGTAGTGCAACTGCTTTCGGGTGTTCTCTACACTGCCGTCGGGATTGTTTTTCTGGCGTTCCAGCAGATTCTGGATCCGCCTCTGGGTGGACTCGTGAAACGCCGGTATCCGTTCCAGCGCCAGAAGTGTCATTGTCTGGTCATCCACAAAACGAAGGTCTTCCTCCTTCAGCTCGAGGTTGTCCAGCGGCTTGTCACTGCCCGGAAAGACAATGAAGAGCACGTTGTCATCCCACTTCTCCTCGAACTGGGCGAGGGTGAAAGAGATGTTGCCTACTGAAGGATCGGCCAGGTAGGCGCGCCCGTCGCGGATCGTTCGTAACACAACGAAATGTTTGAAGCCCGCGTGATGGATAGGCACGATTGCCGGGTGATCAAGGTCCTTGAGGTCATCAATGGTGGCCCGGAAGCCACCTGATGGATAGCCGAGTGCGGTAACCAGTCGCTTCATGTCGAGCATGGAAAACGCGCGTCGCTCAACAATGCGCTCGCTTTCGCCGTAATGCAGCAACCCCTCCATGACCTGTCGTTCTGACAAAGTCCGGCCGAGGTAGAAATTCAGTACGGTGGTCAGCGCGGCACTACCGCAGCTGTAGTCATAGGCCTGACGCACGATGTTCCGGAATTTCTGCTCAACCAGCGGCTCGACCCTGACGTCGGACCTCAGCTCAACCGGACTGGAATCCACATCCTGCTCGATAACGATCTGGCCCTTCTCGAAAGGCTCCACCACGGTGGCTTCCTGCACCATGGTGAATGTAAGAATGGATCCGGCGAGCACCAGCAGCATGTCAGACGAAGTCCCTGTTTTTATTGGCCACGTTATAAATCGGGTTACATGTTGTTACGGTAAGATACCGAAAAGCCTGCGCCCTGAAAGATAACTGTGCCTCAAATCTGTCGCTGCAGGAGGGGCCTTGCGAGGTGGATTTGAGAACTGGTTCAAGGCGCTGATCGAAGAAGCCTCGAGGGTTGACTCAACGGGCCAAAAGGGGGTATCAACACCAGTCCTGACACTCAAATTCCTGATGTAGATCCTGATGACAACAACTCTGAACCCGGGACAGATCACCTTTATCACTGCCAAGAACCAGAGCCCGGTGTCCCCACCCGCACTACTTCCAAGAGAGAAGTTCAACGATCTTCTGCATGGCCTCGAGCCGGTGAGTCTGCTCCTGGTTCATGCACCGGCCGGGTATGGCAAAACCACCACCATTGCCGAGCGACTGGCCAGCCTTGAGGCACGTTCAGCGTGGTTCCGCCTGGAAGCCAGTGACAACGCCCCGGGCCGTTTTGCCGGGTACCTGGCCAATGCCCTTGCCAGCGCCACCGAGGGGAGCTGCCAACCGGTTTTGGAAAGACTCCAGACCGAAGGCTATGACAGCCTCGAATCTTTCCTGACTGACCTACTCGCCGCCCTGCCCCAGGATGACGAGCCGCTCTACCTGGTGCTCGATGATTATCACCTGATCAGCAACGGCGAAATCCATGAAGCGCTACGCTTTCTTCTGCGGCATCTGCCAGGGTATCTGACTCTGGTTCTCATCAGCCGAACGATGCCGCCGGTGGGAGTAGCCCAGCTCCGTATGCAGGGGCGTCTCACTGAAATAACCAGCCGGGCCCTCGGTTTTGAAGCGGACGAAGCCCAGCAGTATCTCCAGAGCCGGCTGCCCTTTGAGATTGCGCGTGAAGATATTGAGCGGGCGGTCCGCCGGGTTGAAGGCTGGATCTCCGCCCTGCAATTGCTAGCCGCTTCATCCGCCACCAGTCTCGAATTCAGCGAGTTTGTCGATCAGCTGGAACACGGCAACCAAAATATCTTCGATTACTTCGATGAGCTGGTGGGCAACGACCTGAGCGAACAGCAAAGGCGGTTTCTCATGCGCACGAGCATCCTCGACCGTTTTAATGCGGGAATGGTAATGCGGGTCATGGACGACGCCGACGGCCAGGCACTGCTCAGCAGCCTGCTGTCCATGGGACTGTTCATAACCCCCGTGGATAACTCAGCGCTCTGGTTCCGGTACCATCCGCTATTCTCGGTTTATCTGCGCCATCTGCTCACCTGCACCACTCGCGAGAACCAGAGAGACCTCAATCAACGGGCCGCCGACGCCTGGCTTGAACTGGACCATGCGGAGGAGGCTGCCAAACACGCCATTGCTGCGGAAGATCCCGAGCGAATTACCCGCGTGCTCTCCATCCACGGGCGCAAATTCTTTACCGAAGGTCAGTTTCACCTGCTTCAACGCTGCCTGGACACGCTGCCACAGGAAATCATCGCCGAGGATCCCACGCTGACTCTGCTTAGGGCGTGGGTTGCCCAGGGGCAGTACAAGTTTGATGAAGTCGAAAACTGGCTCTCAGCAGCGGAAGCCCGTCTGAGGGCATCCCTGAACGAGGACACGCAGCGCGCCGTTCACGGCGAATTCAGTGCCATTCGCGCCCAGGTGGCGATGAATTATGGCGACGGCGAACGCGCCCTGACGCTTGCCCGCGAAGCCATCGAACAGGAAGCGCGCTTCCTGCCCACTTCCAGAGTTGCTGCCGCCTCGGTCATTGGTGAGGCGCTGTTTGTGCGCGGAGAACTTGAGGAAGCCCTGGCCCGAATGCAGGATACAGAGCATCTCGCCCGGGCCCATCAGGCCCACCAGAACGTGATCTGGGCGCTCTGCCAGCAAAGCGAAATCAGTGTCGCCATGGGTCTCCTGCAAAAGGCCTACAACATTCAGGAACGTGCTTTCCAATACGCGGAAGATAACCAGCTGAACCACCTGCCGATCCTGGAATTCCTCTTCCGTATTCGCAGCCAGATCATGTGGGAGTGGCACCATCTGGAAAGCGCCGAGCGGTGTGCACTTCAGGGCATCGAAATTCTTGAAGCCCAGGGAGAACGCTGGTATGTCCAGAGTTACACCTCCCTGGCCAAGGTTGCCCAGGCACGGGGCCGACAGAGCCTGTGTGCGGATTACATCGCCAAGATTCAGAAAATGCTGGCAGCCGAAGACTACCACCTGGATTGGGTAGCCAATGCGCAGGCCACCATGCTGTCATACTGGGATGCAGTTCGGGATCACGACTCTATTCAGCGTTGGCTCACAATTGCACCGCACTGCGATCCGGTGAAGGCCACTAACCATTTTAATCAGTGCAACGGCCGCAACCAGGCCCGGGCGTTAATCAGCCTCGGCCAATACGAACTGGCACAACCACTCCTCGAGGAGCTGACCGCGGTAGCGCGGGAGTTTGGCCTTAAAACAGACCTGAATCGCAATCACATTGCCCTCGCCTACCTTTACTGGCAACTGGATGAACGCGAACAGGCTCTCGATCACATGAAAACGGCGCTGGAACTGGCAAGTACCACCGGTGCTGTGGGCAGCTTCCTGCGGTTGGGCAAGGAGCTGATTGTTCTGCTCAAGGCGCTGATCAACGATGAAGCCATTGAAGGTATGGAACTGCAGCGGGCAGAGCGTCTGATTCAGCTAGCCCAGCAACAGCGGGACTTCAGCCGCGCCATCCGGATCTCGCTGGATGAAGCCATCATCCAGGACATCATCGACCGGCCGGATGTGCCAGAACTGATCCGAACCTCTCCTCTTACCCGCCGCGAATGGCAGATTCTCAGCCTGATACATGCCGGACTATCCAATGACCAGATTGCGGAGCACCTGAAAGTGGCCTCGACAACAGTCAAGACACACATCCGCAGCCTTTATCAGAAACAAAACATCAGCCATCGTTCAGAGGCCATCGAACTGGCCAAAGACCTACTGAGCAAGATCCAGGGAGACTAGTGTCGGGCCTGACTACATCGAGAAAACCACACCAAGAAGCAGATAACTGACCAATGTCACCACCACAATGCCCATCAGATTGAGGGCAAATCCGGCTCTGATCATATCGCTGATCTGCATATGGCCGCTGGAGAACACGATGGCATTGGGTGGAGTGGCCACAGGCATCATGAAGGCGCAGCTGGCCGCGATGGCGGCAGGCACTGTCAACAGCAATGGTGACACTCCCTGACTGAGGGCCAGTGCTCCCAACAAGGGCAGAAACGCCGCTGCCGTTGCCG
Organism: Marinobacter sp. CH_CUG1437-1; assembly: GCF_037029655.1. NCBI lineage: Bacteria > Pseudomonadati > Pseudomonadota > Gammaproteobacteria > Pseudomonadales > Marinobacteraceae > Marinobacter > Marinobacter sp. CH_CUG1437-1. Next base: position 518,319 of record NZ_JAYMEW010000002.1, read on the forward strand.
TATTGCTGGTCACTTCCGTCAGAAAGATGATGATGCCCGCCACCAGCACAATCATAACCAGTGTTGGCAAAGCGCCGGCGACACCCAGGCTCTGGGCGATCCATTCAGCAAGACCTGAACTGCTGATCACGCCGGCCATGGCCAGCCCGCCACCGAACAGCAGCAGCACACCCCAGGGAATCCCCTTCGCGGTCTCCCAGTCGAGAACGAATTCTCGGCTGCGGGTATTGACGGGTATGAGGAACATGGCAATGGCCGCGGCAATGGCGATGCCGGTGTCACTCAGCCAGGGCATGAGGTTCTCGGACAACAACGGTCTGAAGATCCAGGCGGTGGCCGTGATCAAAAACACCAGGGCCACGAGTTTTTCCCCTTTTCCCAGTGGCCCCAGGGCATCAAGCTCCTCGCGTATCGCCTCACCACCGCCTGCGGTACTACCCAATCCGAAGTCGCGACGAGTCAGCCACCACCACGCAAGGACCAGCATGACGACCGTGACCGGAACCCCCAGCAGCATCCATTGGGCAAAGCCCACGGAAATACCCTGGTTTTCGCTCAGGTAGGCCGCCAGCAAGGCATTTGGCGGTGTGCCAATCAGCGTGGCAATGCCCCCGATACTGGCGGAATAGGCAATAGCAAGCAGGAGGGCTGTGGCGTAACGCCGAATGCCCTCGGGATTATCATTGCTGTCCATCATTGCCACCACCGACAGACCTATCGGCAACATCATGATGGCCGTTGCGGTATTACTGACCCACATGCTCAGAAAAGCCGTTGCCAGCATGAATCCGGCAATCTGCCTGCGGGGTTTGCTGCCCACGGCCTTCAGCGTCAACAGTGCGATCCGCCGATGCAGGTTCCATCGCTGCATGGCAAGCCCTAGCGTAAATCCCCCAAGGAACAGGAAGATGATCGGATTCGCATAGGGCTCTGTGGCTTCACCAACCGTGCCAAGCCCGAGCGCCGGGACCAGAACGATTGGCAGCAAAGCTGTGGCCGGAATCGGAATGGCCTCGGTGGACCACCAGGTCGCCATTAGCAGCATCAGGCCGAGGGCGGCCCAGGCTTCCGCCGCCATGGTTTCGGGGGGTGGAAGAAGGATGGTTGCCAAAAGAAACGCGGCGCCGAGGATCAGCCCGATCACCTGGCTGCGGGGCAAGCCCCGGGGTTGGTTGTCAGCGCTGAGCTCTTCGGACATACCATTTTGTTCCGTTATTTAGACTCTCAAAATTTGCGGGCAAGAAAAACGTCAGAACTTCCGAAGCTGGCGATCATGCAACCGCCCAAGCAGGATAAGAGCCAGGATCGCGCCGGACAACGCCCAGGCCATATCCGACTGGGTATCCCAAACATACCCCTGGGTGCCCAGAAAAGCCTCAGCGGCTTCGTCGCTGAGCAAGGCCACCCACCACTCGATCAACTCATAGAAGGCGCTCAATGCCAGACAGAAACAGACGATGAAAAATGCGGCCCAACGGGGGCCGGAGAATACGTCGAATCGAATGACCAGTTCCCTGGCGACCATTGCCGGTATAAAACCCTGCGCCAGGTGGCCGAGCTTGTCGTAATTATTGCGCTGCCAATCAAACCAGTCCCGAAACCAGTCAAACAGAGGCACTTCCGCATAGGTATAGTGCCCTCCAACCATCAGGATGACGGCATGGATCAGAATCAGGAAATAGACCAGCGGCGTCAGCGGATAACGGAAGAAACACCAGACAACCAGTGCAAATCCGATGACCGCGGGCAGAACCTCAAGTACCCAGGTTGCCCGATCCATCGGCCCGATGGCAGACCAGACAAAGACTGCAAGAAAGACAACCACCCAGACTGCGGGCGCAAATCGTTGGTTCATAGGTTTCCTTTTGTCCGAAACTACCCAGACGCCCCGGCGCGCAGGAAGTGGCCGTATCCAGGTTCCCTGCCCAATGCAGGTTCCACCTCACCATCCGTTACTGCAGCTCGGCCGTTGATCAACACCTCTCTGACACATCCAGGCATCCGGTTCACCATTCGCTCCAGCCCGAAGTTTTCCATTTCGGCCCATTCGACCTGTTCCAGATCCTGATCAAGGCCACGGGGGTCCAGTACCGTTATATCAGCCCGGTCTCCTTCCCTTATATGACCCGCATCAACCCCCAGCCAATCTGCCTGCTCGCCCGTCAGCCTGTGCACGGCACGCTCCAGGGACATAACTGGCTCACCGTCTTCATGGCTTTCACGGACCAGCTTGAGAAACCGTAACGGCAGATTGTAAAAAGCCATATTCCGGATGTGGGCACCGGCATCGGAAAAGGTGATGAGGGCGCCGGGGTTGGTAACCATTTTCCGGAGCCGATCCTTTCTGTGATTGCCTACCGTGGTAAACCAGCGCAATGAGCGGCCATGGGCGACCACCATGTCGAGGAAGAAATCGACCACATGGATGCCGCGATCAGCCGCCAGTTCAGCGAAGTTGCGACCAACCACGCTTTTATCCGGGCAGTCGAGAATCACGGCATCACCGAAATCCCTCTGCCACACCCGGGGCGACAGCTTTTCCTTGTAGAATTTCCTGAACTTCCGTCGGTACTGTTCGTCTTTCAGGAGCTCGTTGCGCTCGAGTTGATCGCGAATATCTAGGGCCATCTCACCGGCACCGAATTCCTCGAACAACACGATATCCATACCGTCGGCATAAACGGTGAACGGCGTGGGCAACAGCTGCCAGCGAAAGTTGCCGCCAAAGCTGTTGGCCAGCCACCCCACCAGGCTTGCCATGGGTTTTACCGTGGGATTGCCTTTCAAATCAATCATGGCAATCAGGGTGGTTTTCAGGGGCTTTCTCAACCAACCCAGGGTCTCTTTCAAATACTGGGTAACCTGAAGAGGATTCGCCGCATTGGGTGCGCCCTGGTGCACCCGCCCGTAACGGCGCAGAAGGGCATTCAGACGGCTGACCTCCCGCCATCGGGCATAAGTGCTCGGCAGGCTCTTGGACCACTCACGGTCACCATCTACCTTGTCCCATTTCAGGCACATGGTAGAAAGCCCGAGGAATCCTTCCTGTAGCGCCTCCTCCAGCAATGCTTCCATTTTCCGCTGTTCTTCCGCAGTCGGCGTCACGCCTCGGTCGGTAGCCCGATGCAGCCCCATGACTGCCGTCCGCAGATCACTGTGACCGAGAAAGCTGATGACATTGGGCCCCAGTGGGTGCTGGTCCATGAACTCCACCCACTCTTTGGGTGTCTTCCAGGACTTGTGCTGTCGCAGTATGGGCAGCACCTTTGCCCTCGGCACGGTCTCCACCCGGGTAAAAATATCCGAGGCGTCTTCCGGATCGGCACAGACCATGCTCAGCGAACAGCTGCCGATAAGCACTGTGGTGACACCGTGACGCACAGATTCAGACAGAGAGGGCGCTACCAGCAACTCAGCATCGTAGTGGGTATGGGTATCGAGAAATCCCGGCGTTACCCAGCAACCGCTGGCGTCGATCGTGCGAGTGGCCAGACCGGTGTCAGGCTGTTCATCAAATATCCGGGCAATCCGGCCTTCTTTGATGCCCACGTGGGCTATGCGGGAGGGACCGCCGGTACCATCGAAATAACGACCACCGACAATCAGAGTATCGAACTGGTTCACCTCGCCAGGCTCCTTTTTGTTGTTTTATGTCGTCAGTCTAGCCAGCAGAACGTGATATGTCCTCTCATTTTAGTGGGCGGGCCCTGCAATATGGGCCATTAACGAACCCTGATCCTGCTGCCGTCTTCAAGTTGGCGATCAGGGTGGCGCACCACTCTATCCGAGTCTGCCAGCCCCTCCTGAATCACCGTTTGAAATCCATTGGTGCGCCCTACCGACACGTTGGTCAGGACCGCCCTGTCATCGACCACGCGGAACACCTGATGCTGCCCGTCACCGATGAAGATCGCGGATTCCGGAAGCTGCAGGACATTGTCTGACTGCCATAGCAGAAATTCGGCATCCACACGGTAACCGTCACCGAGGCTCTGCCAGGCTTCGGGGGAACTGGTAATGTCCGCAACCACCTGAACCCGCCTTTCCTCGACCCCCAGGGCCGACACGTCTTCAAAGCCCACCGGCTCAACCCGCCGGACTCTGGCATCAAGACTGCCCCCGCCCCACCCAGTCAATCGCACACTTACCCCAGGGCTAAGCTTGACCGCATCGAAACTGAGCACGTCCACGACCACTTCCAGTGCGCCGGGATCACCCAACTCAAGGATGGGCTCACCCGCCTGGATGACGCCTTCACTCTTGCGGGCAACGCCCAGCACAGAACCATTGACCGGCGACCGGACAGGCACTCTCTCCACGTTGCCATTGCCGGTCTCCCGGGCCGCCGATACCTCCAGACGAGTCCTTGCTGCGGCCAGCTCATGGGCCATCACCTCCTCATCAAAACGGGCCGACCGAAGGATTGCCTGGGCCCGGTCTGCGGCCGCCCGGGCCTGCTGTAACCGTTCATCGGACACGAAGTGGTCATCGCTGAGAGCCTTCAATCGCGACAGCTCGCGGATTGCCAGATCGGCTTCCGCCTCGGCTGCCGCCACTTTCTGGCGCGTTGAATTCAGAGCGGAACGAGCTGATTGCACTTTTGCTTCCGCTTCAGCCCGACTTCTGGCATCCAGGGTACTTGCCGGCATCGGATCCACTTCGGTAAGCAGCTCGCCTGGTATAACGGCATCCCCCACTTCCAGAGGTACCCGATGCAGGTAGCCCGCCACCGGGGATGACACCACGTAACGATCGCGGACCCGTGTTCTGCCCTCTTCCTTGATGGTGATTTCCAGGGGACCACGGCTCACGGACGCCAGATCGACCCACACGGGCTCCGGACGGACCGTATACACCAGTGCCGCCAGGGCGAGCAGCGCAAATACGCCCCAGAACAGCCATTTTCCAGAAAACCCTTTTACCGTCATGATATTCACTCACCCCCTGCTTCCAGATGCTTTTATTCCCGGGTTTTCAGCACAGCAACCAGATCCAGCGCTTTCAGGCGCCACCACGCAATCACTCCGGACGCCATCGCTGACACCACCACGACCAGCGCTGAAATTGCCAGCGTCTGGCTGGTGATGGTCAGAGGTACCCGGTAGAGCTCTGTCTGCATGGCCGTAACAATGGCCAATGCCAGTCCCTGCCCGATCAACCAACCCAGCGGCACACCCAGCATGATCAGCAACGCCACCTCGCCGAGCAGTATGTGCGCAACTTCGTTATGGGTGTACCCCAGCACCCGGAGACTGGCCAGTTCTCTACCCTTTTCGGCCAGGGATATCCTGATGGTATTGTAAACAACACCGAATGCGATGATGCCGCCCATCAGGCTGTTGAAGAAAGTGAACGTCAGGAAGGTCTTGGCCAGGGTGTCATAGAAGCTGTCCAGCATGGCCTGGCGAATGCTGAGCCCCAGAACACCGGGCGTTTCCCTCAGACTGTCATAGATCTCGCCGGCTCTTTCCGGATCAAGGTTAATCATGGCCTGATTGATCAGGGGGCCGTCGCCCAGAGCCCGGTTGAGAGCATCCAGGTTCATGTAGGCACCCACACCGAGAAATTCACTCGTAATGCCTGCAACAGGGACCTGGATTGTCCGTCGGTCACCCTCCAGCACTTCCAGTTGGACAATCTCCCCGGGAGTAACGCCCAGCTCTTGGGCGAGAAAATCCGTCAGCAACAAGCCTTCCTTTGGCAACTGGACCCGCGCCAGATTGCTGTCCACAACGAACTGGAGTCTTGCATCCGAGGGGATGCCGGTTACGGCGCTGCGCCACTGACGGTGACCAAACGTGAGCCGCGCCGGCACCAGTCGTTTTCCCTCGACATAGAGAATACCGGGCTGTCGCTGAAGCGTGTAAATAGCGGAGCTGTTGACCGGATCTATGAACGCCGCCGCCAGATCCTGTTGCTGCACCCGCGCAAACTGGGTGTGAACCATCAGGGACACGGAATCAAACTGAAAATTGCCCACCATCACGATGGCGGTTGCCATCGCAATGCCACTTATTGAGAGCAGGGTTCGACCGGGACGTCGATCCAGCTGACGCACAATCATTCTCGACGGCTGAGAGAAGCGAATACCGGAGAGCAGCTTCTCGGCACCGGCAATCCGGTACCTCGCCGGCCCCTCCGGTCTCATGGCCTCGGCCGGGGGCAAGGCCGCGGCTTGACGAATTGCCCGCCAGGCCCCTGCCCAGGCCACCAGTATCGTCAACAGGCCAAGCAACACCAACCAACCCGGATGAATACGGAACAACAGCCCCGGAAACCGGTAGTAATCCATGTAGAGCTCCGCCAGCCCCCGACCTAGCCAAAATCCAAGAGCGAGCCCCACGGCCAGACCAATCACCGCAATCAGTATCACCAGTTTGCTGTAGTGCCAGGCAATCTGTCGGTTGCCGTATCCAAAGGCCTTGAGCACCGCGATGATATCCCGCTGGGTACTGATTAAACGGCTGATGACGACATGCAGAAGAAACATGGCGACCGACATGAAAATCAGGGGAAACACCGTCGCCATGGTCTTCAACTGGTCCAGTTCGTCACTGAGGAACCTGTGCGAGAACTGATGCTCCCTGCCATAGGCGCCTGTCGCCCCGTACCTGGCCAGGGACCGATCCAGATGATCAATCACTGTGGCATCCGACATGTTGGATCGCAGGGTCACCACAAGGCTGTTGAAAGCCCCGACCATATCAAACCCCGCAGCCAGCGCTTCCCTGTTCATCCACAGCACGCCATAACGCTCATAGTCCGGCAGCATCCCCCCCGGAGGAATCACATAAATAAACTCAGGCGATTCGACAATACCGGTCAGGACCAGCGACTGGCGCCTGCCATTGATGATGCCCGTAAACCGGTCACCGGGGGACAGATCGTGGGCTTCGGCAAAGCTTCCGATGGCCACGACCTCCTGGTTGCGTCCCGCCATCGGCAGTCGTCCCTCACGGATGAAAAGCCGGTTGATATCAGGTTGCGTGTTCGGTGGCAGTGACACCAGGCGGGCCGACACGGGATCCGTATATCCGGGCATCTCAAGCTTGGCGATGCCCTCAACCCGGCCTTCGGCGCGGGCCACCCCGGGGATCTTCGAAATCTCCTGCAGGACATGACGCGGGGCACGTTTGACGGCTGCAAACACTTCGGCAAACCGGTGCTGCTCGTAGTACTGCGCGCGCGTCTCCACAAGAGAGGAATAGTTCAGAACGGACATGACACACACGGCTACACCACCGGCGATCACCAGAGCGATGGCCACCACCTGGCCACGCAATTGCCAGAGTTCGCGCCGCAGTTTGATGTTGAGTGCGTTTCTGCCCATCAACTTACCTGCTCAGTCTTTTCACCATGACAGGGTCCGGGGATCCTGGCGCTCAGAATTGCGGTGTTCGCCGCTGATGTTGCCATCGGAAAGGGTTATGACCCTGTCGCCCATGGCCGCGATCGAAGCGTTGTGGGTGATAATAACCGTCGTGGTACCGGTTTCCCGGTTTGCCCTCGCCAGGGCCTCAAGGACCAGCACGCCAGTGGCTGAATCGAGCGCTCCCGTGGGTTCGTCACAAAGCAGCACAGCCGGACGCTTGGCGACAGCCCGGGCAATGGCAACTCGCTGCTGCTCACCACCCGACAACTGAGCGGGAAAGTGATCAATGCGCGCTTGCAGGCCCACCAGGGCAAGAGCCTCTTCGGGCGCCATGGGGTTGGATGCAATCTCGGTAACCGCCGCCACGTTTTCACGGGCAGTCAGGCTCGGAATCAGGTTGTAGAACTGAAATACAAAACCGACGTGTTCCCGACGGTAACGGGTCAGTTCCCGATCGCCGGCCTTGCTGAGGTCTATATCCCGGTAGTGGACCTCCCCGGAGGTGGGAACGTCCAGCCCACCCAGGATGTTGAGAAGCGTGGATTTACCCGAACCGGAGGCGCCAAGCATGACGACAAGCTCGCCGCCAAAAAGATCCAGATCGACGCCACGTAGCGCATGCACCTGAACCTCGCCCTGATCGTAAGTCTTGGTCAGCCCTCGTGTATGAAACACTGGCAGTTCTGAACTGCCCGCCGTCCGTGGTTCCACTGTGTCAGTCAGTCTTCGGCACAGTCGACACAGACCGTGGTATAGGGCAACACCTGCAAACGGCGCGGGTCGATGGCTTCGCCGCAGGATTCACATTCGTCGCCCACACCGTTCTCAATGCGCGCAAGTGCGTGTTCAATCTGCACCAACTCTGCACGGGTTTCCGTTTCGAGCGAGTCGACCACCTCGTCATTCTGGGTCTGGGTAGCCTGTTCCTCGAAATCCTTGTCCAGCGCACCAGCCTCCCGGTGCTGATGGGCTTCATAGCGGGAAAGTCGGGCCGTCAGGTCTGCCTTCAAGGTTTCCAGTTCGGATTTCCGGTCAGTCATGTGGTGCCTCCTGCCTTGCCGGGAAAACATTCTCTTACAATAAAGCATAAGCTGAACCCGGGATTGATGCTTGTCAAAATTGCGTCACGCCGGCTGAGGCAGAATGGAACTCCATCGATTCTTCATGCAAAGGAGTTGTGACCATGAACACTGAGCTTTTTGAAAAGGCGACCCGACTGAACGAGACCCTGGTTGAGCAGTTCGGAAAGGCCGCGGAAATGCAGATGAACGCCTTCCGCCGCTATGCCGATGTCACCATGGAGCAGGCCAAAAAGGTGTCTGAAGTGCGTGATCTGGAAGGCCTGAAAAGCCTTACTGGCGATCAGGCGGAAACTTTGAAATCCCTGAGCGAGCAGTTCACGGCAGACTGGAAAGCCTGGCAGGACTACTTCAATGAAAGCCGGGAGCAGATTCAGAAGGTGTTCGAAAAAGCGCCGGAAGAAGTCACCAAGGCCAGCCCGAAAGCTGCCAAATAGGGGATACCCATGTTCGGTCTGGATACGCTCGGGAAAGCGGTTGGTCAGCTCGTCAACGTTTTTGAAACGAACGTCCGCCAGGGACAGCAGCAATTGGAGAAATTGCTGGGGGACGCTGGCGTCCTGGATGATGCAACCCTCTCCACGATCACGGAAATGTCCGACGCTTACCGGACAATGGCCGAGGATCTTCTTCTCCATCCGCTCCGGTTCGCCGGCGCGGAGCTGGATCTGGCCCGCAAACATGCCGCGCTGGGGCATTACACCCTCGCCCGGCTGATGGGTAAGGACAAGAAGCCCGTTGTGGAACCCGAACCCGATGACCGGCGCTTCCAGGCCGAAGACTGGCACAAGCATCTGCCGTTTGATGTGCTTCACCAGGCGTACCTGATCAATTCCCGCACGTTCCTGAACTGGGTCGCCGGCATGGAAGGGTTGCCCCAGGCCGGGCGGGATCAGATGCTGTTCTACGCCCGGCAACTGACCAGCGCGCTGTCACCGTCCAATTTCCCGGCCACCAATCCGGAAGTGCTTCGGATTACCTGGGAACGCAAGGGGATGAACCTGGTCGACGGTGGGCGTCAGCTCATCGAAGATCTGCGCCAGAACCCATCCCTGTTCAATGTTGGCATGACGGATCGCTCCGCCTTCGAAGTTGGGCGTAACCTGGCAACCACGCCGGGCAAGGTGGTCTTCCAGAACGAACTGATGCAGCTGATCCAGTACTCGCCAACAACCGAAACCGTCAGCAAACGCCCCCTGCTGATTGTGCCGCCCTGGATCAACAAGTATTACATCCTGGACCTGACGGCCAGGAACTCCTTTATCCAGTGGTTAGTGAACCAGGGGCAGACCGTTTTCATTATCTCATGGCGCAATCCTGGCCCTTCCCTTCGGAACAAAGGCTGGGAAGACTATATGGAGCTCGGGCCGCTGGCTGCCATGGAGGCTGTAACCGAAGCCACCGGCGAAGAACAGATGAACGTGATCGGTTACTGTATCGGTGGCACCCTGCTGGGCTCAACACTGGCCTGGCTGAAGAAAAAAGGCCGCGATCCGGTAGCCAGCGCCACCTATCTGACCACCCTGCTGGACTTCTCGGATCCGGGTGGAATCGGGGTGTTTATCAACGATCACTCGATCCGGGGCATTGAGAGAATGCTTGAACGCAAGGGCTACCTCGACGGCCGTGCCATGGCGTTCACATTCAATCTGCTGCGGGAAAACGAGTTGTTCTGGTCGTTCTGGACCAATAACTACCTCAAAGGCGAGAAGCCTGCGGCGTTTGACCTGCTGTACTGGAACACCGATGGCACCAATCTGCCTGCACGCATGCACAGTTACTATCTGCGCCAGATGTACCTGAATAACCGGTTGGTGCAACCGGATTCCCTGAACCTGCTCGGGGAATCCATCAACCTGTCCGAGATCGAGGTGCCCTCGTTCTTCCTGTCTGCCCGGCAGGACCACATCGCCAAATGGAAAACAACTTATAAGGGAGCCCTGGCCCACGGCGGCGATGTCCGCTTTGTGCTCTCCGGCTCAGGCCATATCGCTGGCGTGATTAACCCGCCCTACAAGGAAAAGTACGGCTACTGGACCAACGACACACTGGTGCCGGACGCAGACGCCTGGTTCGAGCAATCCGAACACCATCCGGGCTCCTGGTGGCCCCACTGGCTTGAGTGGATCGGGCGCTTTTCCGATGGAGACGTACCGGCCCGAGTACCTGGAGAAGGCAAATTGCCCGCCATTGAAAATGCTCCGGGTAGCTATGTGAAGGTCAAGGCAGCCGATGCTGCTAAACAGTAACCCAAACGCTTTACCTCTAAAGGCAAGAACAAGACGCCCGACCCAAAAACGACAAAAACCAGGAGTGACCATGGGGCGACCGCTACCGATATCCCGCATCATGCACAGCGGTCTTCTGTTGCGTTGCCCTCCGCAAACGTCAATCGCGGAGGCGGCCGCGCGTATGGCTGAAAACTCGGTCAGTTCGATTCTGATTTCTGATAATGACAAGGTTATCGGCATCTGGACCGAACGGGATGCCCTGACCGTCGATTTCTCCAGACCGGAAAGCTTTGAGCGACCGGTCAGTTCCGTTATGAGTGCCCCGGTGCTGACACTCCCCTGCGACATGGATGCTGGCGAAGCCGCACTGCGTTTCCGGGAAACCGGCAAACGCCATTTTCTGATCGTCGATGAGTCAGGCACCCCGTCCGGCATTCTTTCCCAGACTGACCTAGCCCTGAATCAGGGGCTGGAACCCTACCTGCGCTTGCGGGAAGTAAGTACTGCGATTACCCACCCCCCGCTCGTCACTGATGGCAAGCTGCCACTCTCCGAAGTGGCTGCGATCATGCACCGTCAGCAGGCAGATGCCATCGTGGTGGATTGCCACGACGGCGGTCTCGGGATCCTGACTGAGCGGGATATTGTGCGCCTGATTGCACGTAATACCGGTAACGCATTGGCTTCTGACCTCGCCACCCGGCCGCTGTTAACCGTTGGCGAGTCGGACCCGTTGATTCACGCCAGGGACCTTCTGATCAACCACCGGATTCGCCATCTGGCAGTGATCAATAGCCAGGGAGAGGTGACCGGTCTGATTGGCTACAACGATATGCTCGCTGGCGCCGAACAGATGTATCTGGACGATTTGCGAGACGCTCTTGAGCAGAGAGACCGCGCCCTTGCCCAGTCCCGAAAGACTCTCCAGTTGGCAGAGCGAGTCATCGAGTCTTCTTTCGAGGGCATCATGGTGACGGACAGGAACGTGAACATTGAGTTCGTTAACCCTGCATTCACACACCTGACCGGCTACAGCCAGGACGAAGTTATCGGCAAAACGCCGCAGATTCTCTCGTCAGGACGACACGACACCGAGTTCTACCAGCGGATGTGGAACTCTCTGGTTACCCATGGCTATTGGCGGGGTGAAATCTGGAACCGGCGCAAAACCGGAGAACTCTACCTCGAGCTGCTGACAATCACCGCCATTACCGACAACGAGGGTAACACCACCCACTACGCCGGCCTGTTCACCGATATCACCCAGAACAGGAAAAATGAGGATCAGATTCGCCAGCTGGCTTATTACGACGCGCTTACCGGCATTCCGAACCGACGCTTGCTTGAAGACCGACTGGAGCACGCTATTCGGCATGCCCACCGACGATCCTCACTGCTTGCCGTCATGTTTATGGACCTGGATCATTTCAAAAACGTGAACGACCAACTTGGTCACGCCGCAGGCGACGAACTGCTGCTTCAGTTCACGAGTCGGGTCCAGAGCTGTCTGCGTGAGGACGATACCCTTGCCCGATTGGGTGGGGACGAATTTATTGTCCTGCTGCCCGATCTGGAGAATGTTGAAGATGCCTATCGGGTTGCGGAACGCCTGATTGCCCAGAACCAGGAACCCTATCGCATAGATGGCACGACTCAGCGTGTAGGTTCGAGCATTGGCATCAGCCTTTACCCCCAGGATGGCTCGACGGCATCCGAGCTGCTGCAAGGTGCGGACATCGCCATGTACCGGGCCAAGCAGGACGGTCGCAATCTGTTCCGGCTGTTCACCCCCGAGGTTGCTGCGGGCGCCTGATCTCGCCCCGCCTTTGCCATTGTGGCACTATAGCCCGCTCGAAGAATGGCGGAGAATCCCCCGATGTTTTATACCACCCTTGCGGCGATTGCGGTTGCCATGATCCTTTTTGCCTGGCTGGGACTCAGGGCCCGACTTGCAGACGGCGGCCTGGATGATTACGTAACAGCGCGGAACAGCCAGGGGGCCAGGGCCCTGGGACTCTCTTTTCTTGCCTCCGGCATGGGTGGCTGGATTCTATTTGCACCGCCTGAGGTAGGTGCACTGGTCGGGCCTTTGGCGCTGGCAGGCTATGCCCTGGGTGCCGCCCTGCCGTTCATTGTGTTCGCCTTCTGTGGCCCAGCCATCCGCCGATTCCTGCCCGAGGGACGCAGTATCGGCGAGTTCGCCAACGCCTGCTATGGCAATGGCGTGCGCCGCTATGTCTCAATGATCTCGGTACTCTACATGCTCTGCTTCCTGACCGCGGAGCTCACCGCCATCGGTGCCATTACCGCGCTGCTCTCCGGCATAGAAGGTGGCATTGTGGTTATTGGCGTGGCGGTCACCACACTGATATACACGGCCGTCGGCGGCCTCCGGGCAAGCATCGTCACCGATCAGTGGCAGGCATTATTACTGATCGGCTTGCTCGCCATTGTCAGTTTCGTCGCCCTGGGCAAACTCCCGGACGCAACACCCGCCGCCCTGCCGGACATACCAACCTCTGCATCTCTGAGCGTGGCGCTGACGTTGGTAATCGCGGTAACCGCCGCCAACCTGTTCCACCAGGGATACTGGCAACGATTGTGGTCAGCCCGTGACACCGGTGCCCTCAGTCGTGGGGCTCTGCTAGGCGGCGCAGTCACCATCGGCGTTGTCGCCGTAGTGGGCGGGCTCGGAATCTTGGCCGCCATGAGTGGCGCCGACCTGGGCAGCCCTCCAATTCCGTTCTTTGCCTTGCTCGCTGATGCTCCGGCATGGCTTGCTTTACCGGCTCTTATTCTGGCCATCACCCTGGTCGCTTCGTCGGTGGATACCCTGCAGAACGCGCTTGCTTCCCTGGCGGTTACCGAGAAACAGGGCCTGTCCATAATCAGCGCCCGTTGGTTCACTGTGCTGCTGATGATTCCGGTCGTTCTGGTAGCGCTTCAGGGCATTTCCGTACTACGGCTGTTTCTGATCGCCGACCTGCTGTGCGCCACGGCGGTGCTGCCGGTGCTGATGGGGCTTTGGAGAAAGATGACCACTCGGGCGGCGATTCTGGGCTGCCTGGCAGGGCTTTTCGGAGCGATTCTGCCGGGCTGGATTTCCGGTGGCAGCCTGATGGCAGGTCTGGAAGCTGCGAGTTTTCCGGGCAGCATTCCGACCCTTATGCCATTCGTTGGAGCCCTTGCAGGCTCCGGTCTGGTGAGTCTCGCGATTGCGGTTGTGACCCCGAAACGCTAGGCGGAGGTTATGCTGTCCAGTCGGTTAACTGGACAGCAATTCAATCGGGTACCTGATCTTGGTCTGGTCGACGCCCGGCCGCGCCCCGAAATCCACCAGCCTCAACCGGTTACAGATCTTGTTCTCGAGCGCCGGCTCATTCAGCGTTGATTCAACCACTGAGCAACTGGACACCGCACCGTTAGGTTCGATGACCAATTCCGGTGTGATACTCCCCTGGAGCGAAGGCTTCCGTCGCAGCTCCCGGTTGTAGATGCTGTATATTGCCGATTTGTTGGCGTCCATGGTTCGACGCAACTCTTCCTTGCTTCGGGTTCGGGCGGCGGTCTCCTGTTTTTCCTTTCGGGCAGCTTCTTTCACTGCGGCAACCCGCTCTGTCTCCGCAACCTCTGCGCGCTCGCGCTCAGCAAGCGCAACCTGACGAGCCTCCCGGTTCAGAGCCTCTTCGTTGACACCACTGCTCCGGGTATTTTCCGTAGCACGGGTTGCGAGCGTATCGCCGGTTTTCCGCGCAATTGGTTCAGCAGTCTTCGCTACCGGCCCATCAAGCTTGACCGACTCTGCCAGGGAGCTGAGTTTTGACAGCTCGTTCCCCATCGCGAGGATACCAGTGTTCTTGGCCTTCTCCCGGGCTTTGGCCACCGCCTCAGGTTTCGGTTCCGGCTTGGGCTCAGGTTCTTCTGCTACCTGTGGTTCCGGCTCAGGTTCCGGAACCACCGGTTTGGGAATGGGCTCCGGTTCGGGCTCAGGCTTCGCCTGCTCCACGGGCTTTTCCTCGGGTTTCGGTGGTTCTGGCTCAGGCTCGGGCACAACCAGTTTTGGCGGTTCCTTTTTCTCGATGATCAGTTTGGCGAGTTGGGGTGGCAAGGCCTCCTGTTCCTCACGGTCCCGCTCTGGCAGTTCTATCCAACTGACATAGCCTGCAAAAGCCAGGAACAAAGGCACCACAACAACGGCTGCGGCAAGCAGCCGCTTTCGCTCACCGCGTTCCTGATTCCAGGGCAATCCATACCGGTAATCCATAAGGCTCAGGCTCCCTGTTCCGTACGCTGATTAACCGCCAGGGAAATGCTGGCATAACCGGCGTCCACACAGGTGGACATGATTTTCTTGAGCAGCTCGTAAGGAAGTTCCCGGTCCGCAAGAATGGTAATCGGACGCCCTGCATCCGGCGCTGGCGCCGACGACCGGCTGGCCTGGTAGTCGAGCTCCTGCTTCAGGGATGGCTCAACCTGCCCGTCGAAGGTCTGGAAGGCGTCGCGTTTTACCACCAGTCGACCATTTACCAGAATATCCCTGTCGGTCACCGTTAATGCCAATACATCACCCGGGGGTTGTTGGGCAGTCGAATCGGGCAATTTGATGGTGCTGTTCTGGTTGAGTACCTGCACGTCAGACGAAGAGTTCACCATCAGGAAGAACACGAGGATGGTAAAAATATCCATCAGCGACACCAGGTTCATTTTTCCCTGGCTTTTGTTGCGGCGGTAATGACGCTTCAGACGACGGGCTTTCGCGGATTCTTTCACGAGCTCACCTCCGCGGAGCCCGAGGCCTGGGCAGGCGCATCTCCGAGGGAGATTTCGGGGAACAGTTCCGCCTCTACAACACTCCCAGCCACTACGGCTTCATAGGAGCGCACCGTATCCATCACGGAAACCAGGGACTGATAGGAGGTCTGGCGGGACGGCATGATGATCACATCCTTCTTGTCCGGCACCCGACTCTTGATCTCTTTCATGACATCCTTGAGCAGAGCAAAATCATACTCGCCCTCACGCCGGGGTATGTCCTTGATGACGCCGCCCTGGTTATCTGCAACAACCAGCCGATCTTCATAGATCACAACCTGGATCTGCAGTTCTTCGGCCTGCTCTGCCGACAGGCTCTCGCCTGTCGGGAAGTTCAGTTCCAGAACGCTGGTGTGGGCAAACACCATGTTCAGCAGCAGTACCGGCACCAGCACAATCATGAGATTCATGAAGGGCGTGATGTCGAGATCTGCCTCACTTTGTAGGCGACGATGCTTCCGTCTCATGGCCTGACATCCTTCTGGCTGGTTATCAGGCCGGGCTACCGGCCGGTGTCGCTACCTGTGCCGGCGCAGCGGCAGTCTGACCCTGAGTTTGTGCACCGGACTTATTGCCGGAGCCATCGCTGAGAAGGTTCAGAACCTTGATGCCGGCCATCTCGAAGCTATCAACAATCTCGTTGGTCTTGGTCTGCAGCAGCGAATGGATCAGGAGCATCGGAATGGCTGACATCAGGCCAAACGCCGTGGTGTTCATGGCGACCGAGATACTCTGGGACAAGAGGCTTGCTTTCTGGGCCGGATCCGCTGCGGCTACTGCGGTAAAGGCGGCAATCAGACCGATGATGGTACCAAGCAGGCCCAGCAGCGTGGCAATGTTGGCCAGCGTTGCCAAATATTGTGTGCGCTTTTCCAGCCGGGGCATAACATCCAGCAGCCCCTCTTCCATGGCGTATTCGATCTCTTCGCGACCCTGGCGGCGGGCCAGACGCTGGAGGCCGAAGCCGATCATGGTGGACATGGCACTACCGGACTCCTGAGTATAATTCAGTGCGCCCTTCAGATCGCGCTTTGCAATCATCTGGTGGAGGCGGTTGAAATCCCGACGGTTGGTCAGTTTCTGGGCGGAAAGGTAGACGTAACGTTCAATGGCAACAATGAGTCCGATGATCAGCACAACGGCGATCGGAAACATAAAAAAGCCACCTTCCTGGAAGAAGCGAACGGCGGTATCGATCATTTTCTGGGCACTCCATGGTCCGTTTTCAGATCAGTCTATGCGCGTCCTGCCCCTGTGCGGGTAAGTTCGCGAAAGTCTGTGTGAGGGTTTGTTTAATCTTGCGCAGGTACACACACAGGATGTGACAGGCATCACATCCTATTCCCCGGTTTCTGCCTGATTCTGTTTGATAAACGCCTGGTGGTAGCTGATGAACCGCTGAAATTCATAGCGCTCCAGCGGCGCGAGGCCCTGGTCGACCATCAGGCGTTCTTCCGGCGCTCGCAACTCGTCGACTTGCGGTGGCTGCCAGGGCACCAGATACATCACAGTAGGCACTTCCTGGTCACCACGGATGCGGGTGCCTTCAATGGTTACAACACCCGGGGCGTCCTGGGCATACAGCATAGGCGCTGCAGGCAGCAGCGCGGACGCAGCCAGAGTGAGCAATACGAGACGTTTCATATCACCTTCTTCCCATCAGATTCGGTTTTTCGCATCGAAGATCCAGTCTTCCAGTCTCGGGTGCGGCTCGCTGGCAACCGATTGATAGCGCTCGTAAAGCTCAACGGCATCAGCAGGATTCCCCAGGTAGATATCGAGCAGAAAGGCGAGATTAAGGATCGCCGGGGCGTATTTCGGATCCGAGGACAGTGCGGCGCGATAAAACTGCTCCGCTTGGTCGAATTCTCCGGCATTCCGGGCAATCACGCCCAGATGATTCAACGCCTGGACATGGTCGGGATTTACCGCCAGCGCCGCCTCAAACCATTTCGTGGCTGTCTCGGTGTCGCCTTCGTTGAAAGCAATGATTCCCAGGTTGACCATGGGCCCTGCCTTTTCCGGGTAGTCGCTGGCCAATTGCTCGAATCGGGACCGGGCTTCGGCAACATCTCCCCGCTCCATAGCTTTTACAGCTTCGCTGAATGACGCCTCAAGAACCGCCTGCTCGGCTTGTTCGTCTGACTCCGGCTGCGGCGGGGCGGTCACACATCCAGACAGCACGGATATCACGACAAGACAGATTCCGAAGGTCTTAATCGAGCTCATAGACAATCCCCGAGGTTACTTCTTCTTTCCGGTAGCGCCCTGGCAACAGCACTTTCAAGGCCTCGTAACTGCGCCTGACCCACTCATCGAAAATGCCCTCCCGGGCCCGCCGGATATTCTGCTCGTGAATATCAATGGCGTTGTCTTCGAATGGATAGGCCTGCTCTTCCAGCAACAGCTCGTACTGGGCCAGTTCAAGCTCGCTCAATCCGGTAGGCCGCTCAGAATCCATCAGATCTGCGCCGAGGCGTCCATAGATATGGGCAATCTGATAGCCCGCCTCGGTCGAGAACGAGGAGAGTCCGTAACTGGCGGTTTTCTGATAGGCATTCACCGCCCTCTCCAGCGCATCGGTTTTCGCAGTCATGCTCTCGTTCAGAGGGAGCGTCAGGCGAATGCTGTCATACCGGGCAAGAGCCTCCCGGGCAAGGGTCGCCGAGGCTGATGCCGCAAGGTAACGCATGCGATCGTCCGCCTCCTCGGGGGCGTCGTCCACCGTTTCCATCTGCTTGCGCAGCCAATAATCCCGTCTTTCTGTGTCCCCCTCTTCCTGATAGAGCTCGGACAGTCGATTGGCCGCTTCCATATAGACATCCGCCGGCTCGGGATGGCTGTTGGCATAGTCGCGCCAGGTGTCGATCGCCTTTTCCCGGTTGCCCGCCTGATCGTAGAGTTCTGCTGCAATCAGCAGATTTTCCCGACGCTCTTCGGGCGTTGTCGCCAGGGCTACCATTTGCTGAAGTTCGTCTGCGGCTCGCTCCCACTGCTCCGTTTCGCGATAGGCCAGCGCCAGTTTTGCCGGGACAGTGTCAATCAGTTCGTGATCCGGGAAAGCCCTCCGGAAACTGGTCAGCACACTGATAGCCTGATCCCACAGATTGGCGGTGATCAGAAGTGAGGCAGCATCGTATTCCGCATTTGCCCTCAAAACGGACTCGGGGACGGCACTACCGACTCGCAGGAATTCGCTGACTGCCGCCTCCACATTGCCGGCATCTGCCAGCTGCTCGGCCTGCCGATAGACTGCTGCGGCGAGATTCTCGCGCACACTACCTCTGCGTTCATCGTTTTCAGCCATGGTGGCGAGGGCATCACGATAGGCCTGCTCCGCCTCCGCGTATCGCGCCAGTTCAGACAGACTGTGGCCAGACAGTAACAGGGCTTCGGTGGTCAGGTCAGACGGAGGTGCCGGCTGCCAGGTAACAAGACGGGCTGCCATGTTGACCGTCTCTTCCCAGCTGTTCTGATCAAACTCCCGTTGCAGCGCAATGTAATACACGGCCGGAGCCCGGGGATCATCCGGGAACGCGTTGGCAAATCGCAGCCGATTCAATTGCTGCAACTCCTGATAGGCCCTCTGGTCCGATACGGGCTGGTTGTCCCATGTATTTGCGTACTCCCGGAAGGCGAGCACAGAGGCATAGCCTGCTTCAGCGGCGCGCTCGGGCACCCTGTCCCCGGGGTAGTCATAAGCAACCCGCTCAAACGCTGCGATGGCTGCCGGCCAGTCTTCCAGTTCCAGATAGGTCTCTCCGAGGAGGAAAAGGCGCTCAGGTGTCCGGGGGTGATCGGGGAATGTGGCTGCAAATTCTGCGTAATAACGGGCGGCATTGCGGTAGTGACCATCCGCCTGCTGATCATCTGTGGCCTCCCCTGCCAGCAGATACTGACGGTCTGCCAACTCTGGCAAGAGCTGTTCCAGTTGCTGTTCGATGAAGGCGATCGCATCGGGGTCTGCTGACTGCCAGTAATCACTGTAGATACCGTAAAGGCTGACAAAGCCGGCCTTTCTGTCAGGAATAGTCCGGGTGAAGCCGGCAAGCTCCAGGGTATCGATGATCCGTATGTGGTAGCGCGGCGCCCAGGGGCTTGCCGGATGGTCTTCTATATAAGCTTCATAGACATCGATCGCGTCAGTGTACTGCTCCCTTTCCAGCAGGAGCTCACTGTAGCGGTCGTAGACCAGAATTTCGTAGGGACGCCCACCAGTCTGGCGAAACAGCGCCTGAAGGGTTTCCGCTCCGTCCAGGTATGACAGTGACAGACCCACTACCCTGAACAGATCCTCGATCAGGGTCTGGCTCCGCTGGTCCACATCTTCAACCGGTTGCCCATCGGGCATCACCAGATCGAGTACTTCAACGTAGCTGAACAGGGCCTCCTGATATTGCGCTTGCTTGAACAGGCTCCAGCCTTTCATGTAATGCGCGTTCACAAGGAACGAGGCATCGGCCATGCGTTCCTGGCTGGCAAGGGTAACCTCGTCGAAGGCCTGCTCAGCATCCTGGTACCGGCCATCGATGAACAGCAGATCGCCCCGACGGAACTGGGCTTCAATCCAGTATTCCGAATCCGGATAACGGCGGACCAGCGTATTCAGCGCCTCCAGCTGCTGGGGCGTCGCACCCCGAAGTTCCCAGGCCCTGGCAAGCTGATAGTAGATCTGGTCATTGCCCTCGCGTTCTGGATATTCAGACAAAAGACGCTGATAGGCATCAATCGCACCGGAGAGCTCATCGACGGCTGTATCCGCCATTTTCCGCTCCGCTCGCTGGAACTCCAGATCGGCCAATCGATGCCGTATCGTGACCTGTTTACGGGGATCGTCCACGAGTGGCAACAGCGCGTTGTAGCTTTCCATCACCGTCTCGATGGAGACATCGCTCGCTTGTTCACTGTCAGCGTCCGCACCTTCAGTGGATTGCCGAACGTCGGTTGCCGGCAGCGCTGCCAGGGTGCCCTCACGCACCCGGGGCATTTCCTCGTCGCCGACGGGCATTATCGACTGCCACATCTGGCAGCCACTGACCAAGACAAGGGCGCCGGCAATAACAAGCCCTCTAACGATGTTTCCAGGCGCCCAGTTATTCATCTGCAACACCTGCACTCTGCGATGCACGGAACAGCTGATCCGCCAGCCTCGCCTGGGCATGGCGGGAGGCCACCAGATACCCGTTCAGTTCTTCCTGCTGGGCTGCAAGCATGTTGTCTACCTGGCGCACGAGAGCTCGCCGGGCATTCCCCAGTGCATCGGCTACCTCTGCCCCAAGGTTCGCGAGTTCCCGCTCACTGGCAGCGATACGTCGAGCCAGTTCGGCATGGCGGCTGTCATCGGCCATCAGAGCTTCAACCCGCTGCCGTTGGACCTGGAAGCGTTCCATTTCACTGTCCAGCTCACGCAACTGCTTTTGCGCCGCCCAACGGTTCACCCCGTAATCATCAGCAATCCACCAGTCGAAGTAGGCACGCATCCTCTGATAGGTCGCGCGCTGGCTGTCGGTGGTCGCGTCGTCAGGCAAGCCCGCCAGGGTTTCTTCAACCTCATCGAGCTTGTCCCTCAGTGCTTTCTGTTTTGTGGTCATGAAGAAACCGGCGTCTTCCTCGGACACCGCAGCAGATATCTTGTCTCTGAACGCCTGATGTAGCTTTTGCCACTGGTCAGCTTGCTGGTTTTCCAGCTCCCGACGGGTCTGGGCAATGCGAACCTGACGTTGCTGTTCGCGGGTCTGAAGCATGACTCGGAAGGATTCAAACCGGGACTGCCGTTCAGCAATGAAGGACTGCATCCGGTAGAGTTCGTTCAGTTCAGCAAGGGCCTGCTGGAACGTCTCCGATGCCAGCACTTCCGCCATGCCGAAATCGGTCGGCTCCACACGCAGTCGCCCGTAGGAATCCGTAAGAATCCCGTCGCTATCACGGCTGAAATCCAGCTGCGCCATCAGGCTCTCTTCACTGAGTCTATCCCGGATTCCGTCGAGCTCCTCGATCCGGGCCTGGTAATGATCGGCTGCCTTTTGAAAAGCGGGCAATGCACTCTTCGGCCGGTTCATCTGCTCTAGAACGTAGGCCCTGGCAAACGGCACCTGTTGGCGCCAGGGGAGAAACAGATCGCGATTCGCGAGGGTATCGAGAGCATCCAGTGCCCGCTCCGGCCTGCCCTGCCCGGCGGCAGCTACCGCGTAGTCAAAGAGGGCCTGATCGGCAAATACCCCGTCCAGGGGTATGTTCCCAAGAACCTCCAGGGCCATGTCGAACCGATTGTCCCTGAGATACAGCCTGGCCAGTGACAAGCGGGCCCGGCCCAATAGTCCCTCGCGCTCGTCCTCTGGTTCGGCAACATCGATAGACTGTTCGATGATGGCAATGAGTTTCTGCAGTTCCGACTCGGCGGCGACTGCTTCTCCCGCAGCCAGAGCCGAAACCGCCGAATTGTAGCGGAGGTAAAGGGACCAGATATCAGTGTCTTCCAGTTGCGCGCGAAGCGACGCAAGTCCCGATTCCTCTCCGAACTTCGAAGACATCATAGCCAGCCGGGCTTGCAGATAAATCCACTCGCGGAACAGGTCATGGTTGGCCTCAGCCAGAGTGTTGCCATCCACGCGACCCAGATTCTCGCTGGCCAGCTGGTAATCACCTTCCAGGTAGAACACCTTGCCCAGGTAGAACCAGGCCTGATTGCGGACATCGGGCGAGAGCGTGCTGCCCGAACCTTCATCGCCCAGCAGCTGCGTGAACAAACGGCTGGCCTCACGAGTCATTCCCCAGGAGAGCATCAGCCCGCCCTCTACCAGAGCCGGGTGGTCACCGTGACCCTCAATGCCACCCTGTTCCCGGGCAACCGCCAGCTGAGTCAGTGCCTCGAAGGCGTTGCCCTGATGGTATTCATAGAGTACCCAACCGTAACGAAGGTCCTTCGCACGCTCTGGTTGAACATCTTCGGCCTGAGCCGGAGAAACCATCGTCAGCCAGAGCAAAGCACCGGTGAAAAAAACCGGAAGCGCTCGAAACGACGTGATCACGATCAATCCCACGACGCGATTTACTCCCACTCCACGATGGATACGGAAGGCTGATAGTTGGAAGAGCGATCCTCAACGCGGATCTCCAGAGCGGCCGTACCGGTGCCCTTTTCAAATTCCAGAGACGCGGCCTGCTTGTAGGGACGCTCATCCGGACCGATTCCCTCGATGAACGCCGTCATCTGGTGAACTCCGGTTTTCAGGTTACCCACGTACAGCCGCTGCATGCCGCCGCGTTCAAGAGCCGTGACCTGGCGCTGCGTGTAGAGATGAGAGGCGACGATCTCGTCATTGACCTTCAGCTTCACTGCATCGAGCTTCAGGAACTTTCCGGCATCCACGCTGAGAAACACCGCAACCTGGGTGTTGGCCGGAAACAACAGATCCTCTTCAAGGATGAACAAGTCCCGGTTCAGCCGGATCACCTTCTTTTTCAACGCCTCCACCTGTTCGGCGACGGCCGTATCATCGTCATCTGCTCCGGTATCTGTCTGGGCGAACACGGGCCCTGTCAGTGCAAGTGTCAGTGCTGCCAAAAGAGCCGGAAATCGATGGTTCAAGCAAGTGGCCATGGTCGTTCTTCCTGCATGCTCAGTATTCAAGAATCAACGACGCCCGGGTGACCAGCGCGTCGAAGGAATAAAGGGGTTCTTCTCCGGGGAGATAGTCGCCGGGTGCGGTTACATCCCGGAAGTTGTCATAATCAAAATTCAGCCAGTCCAGCAGAAGGCTGAACTGCAGGCGATCAATGCCGGGAAGCGACGTCTGCTTCCATTCATAGACGGCGCCTGCTGCCAGGGTTGTCCCCGAGAGAGAGCTGAGCTCCTTGTCCCGTGCAAGATGAGTCTGGGAGTTCTCGAACGGGAAAAGATCGCTGTAAAAATCCGCCTCATTCTGGCTGTAAAAGCGGATGGAGCCCTCAAGGGTCCAGTGCTGGTTCAATCCGTGAACGTATCCGAGTTCGACAGTATGGGCATTGATGCCCCAAGTATCGGAAAAATAGCGGTATTCCCCCCGGATCGAGGCCCGGTACGGTAGATAGTACAACGCTCGCAAAGCCACGGAAGTACTGGTTCGGGTTTCCGGATAACGCTCCGGCTGGTACAGGAACGCAGTGGAATCGTTGGGATCAATGTAGCGATTCTGACGATAGGGGTTCTGCAGAAAGCCCTCATCCGTGACCACTTCAAGATCGACACCTACCAGGCTATTGCGAGTAACAACCTGGCTAAGGCCCAGCTGATAGTTGCGACGATCGGCCTCTTCGCCGAAGGAATCGTTGCCAACCCGGCCCACTTCGTCCCAGCCACTGGCATAGCCCATGGTAACCGTGGACATGCCTCCGAAGAATTCCTGGCTCACCGAGAAATAGACGGTATTGGCTTCGTAATCGTTTTCCGTGCTGTTGGTAAAGCCCAGACTCAGAATGGATTTATCGTGCAGATAATCGACGCCAAAGGTGTATTCGTTGCGCTCTTCCTCATAAGGGCTGGCTGTGGCCAGAACATCTACCGAGGCCGCTGAAACGGAATCGACATAGTACTGCCCGGACAGGGAGACCTGGGAACCGATACCCTTTCGAACCAACACCGATGGGCCATCGATAACCATGCCCCCGCCGTCATAGCGGTGATACAGAACGTCAACGTTGTCGACAGGAAGGGTGGCTGCAATCGCAGAATGCCCAAACAGTGCCAGTGCAAGCAGGAGGCACCCTGACCGCACCAACTGTCTTCTGTCAGTTGCAGCCACAACCACCTCCCGAACCGCCTTCAGCCCCCCGGGCAGATTCCCGAGCCTGATAGACGTGGTGCATGTAGGAATCCGCTTTGCCATGACGACTCAGGCTCATGACCGGGTCCGCCAGATTATCCCGCTCGTAAGGTTTCACCCAGGGCTTGACTGAGCTGCATCCGGAAACCGCGAACGTGGCGGCCAGAAGAGCGGAGACAGTGAAGATCGACAAACTACGCATAAACGTCCCGTCCGAAAATTACTCGCGCACCAGTTCGCGAATCTGCTGTTCGTACTCGTCTTCGTAACCCGGCTGGTATCCGTAATGGAGATACCGCGCATTACCATCACGATCAATCATCACCGTGGTGGGCATGGCCTGCACTTCGTACAGTTCGCTAACCGAGCTCTCTGGATCGTAGAGGATCGGATAATTCACGGGCACCTTGTCCAGAAAACGATGTGCCTCCTCCCGATTCTCATCCACATTCACTGCCAGAATCGTGAAGCCAAGATCCTTGTACTGGCTATACAACTCATCCATCAGTGGCATCTCCTGGCGGCAGGGCCCACACCAGGAAGCCCAGAAGTTCAGCATCACCACTTCCCCACGGTGATCTTCCAGCCTCAGGTTCTCTCCGGAACGGCTTTCAAGAGTGAAATCCGGAGCCGGAACATTGATTGCCTCGGCGCCCGCCAACGGGCTCAGGCAGGCCAGAATGCCTGCAACTGCGAGTGATTGAATGGATGCTTTCATAACCATTGCTCCTGTATTCAGAAAAAGACGGACAGGCCAGTGCTGACCTCGGTGTTCATGGAGGTTTTCTCGGCCCCGAGAACATCGATTCGGTAGTAGTGCTGTCGCACGCCAAGGTGAACGGCAACGCTGTCCGTCAACAGCACCTGATAGCCCGCACCGGCGTTCAGGGTAAAGCGGGTATCACCGGCAAAATCGGTGGCTCCTGCCCCTGCAATCAGATAGAAATTGGTGTTGAACGCGTAGTTTTCGGTGAGGAAGGCCTCCCCCGGCAGCACGTTGTAGCCCAGATTGATGTTGTAATAGCTGTAATCCCGCTCACTATCGGTGAGCACTTCAACGTTACCCGCCAACTTTTCGAAACTGGTTTCTCCGCCCTCCGCGAAGCCGATTCCGGCCTCGAAGAAGAAAGACTCACTGAGGTGATAGGTGAGCTTGCCACCATAGAGCAGTGACGACTCGAAGTCCTCGATGTTCAGGACACCCACCAACGCGCCGATTTCAAAGTTCTCGGTGTCGATCATTGCCTCGGTAACCGGTACCGGGGTTACGTCAGGCTCGATCAGCGGCCGATCATCCTGGGCCTGGGCAACACCCGCTACACATAGCCCTGCCGCGAGGCACGCTGGTTTCAGAAAAAGATGCTTAGTCCGATTTTCCATTCTGTCGCTTCTTCGTTGGTGGACCGGGTAGTGAACACTTTGTAGTCCTTCACTTCGGCACGGATGAAATATCGATCGGTGATGTAGGCCCGGATGCCAAGGCCGGCATGGCCGATAGCGTTGTCCCGCTCTTCCGGCTCAGCCAGGGTGGCCTTGGGATCCACCCAGATATGCCCGACCCCGAGGGTAAAGAAGGGGGATACCCGCCAGTGTGGAAATGGCTGATGCACCAGATTGGCATCGACCTTCCGAATCTCCGACGCACTGCCCAGAATCTGGGAGGCCCACAGCTCGGCAGACAGGTTCCGAGTCATCCAGAAACCACCGTAACCGGCGGTGACGGCGGCACCATCAAATTCGCCCACCATTAAACCGGCCTCGAACCTCCGATCACTGAAAGAATCAAAATCCGGGACCTGAAGATCCACCCGGTTACCCGTGGCGTCCACTGTCTGTGCGATATCGGCAACAGCTACCCAGCCTTCCCGACCCCGGGAGTCAGTAACTTTGAGCCAGCTTGTCTTGCGCTGAAGAATGGTCAGCCACTCTCCTTGCTCGCTGGTGTGAAAAACCGGATAGCCAGTTGCCGGGCCGGTTCGCCATTCAATGTAAGGTTCGGTCACCTGCACTTGCGCGACGTCCTCGTCACCCTGACCCCACAGCCAACCAGCCCAGCTCTGGGCCGGAAAAAACAACAGAAACACGAGAATGGCAATGGGCATGGCGCGAGTGTCAGTCCTTGGATCAGTCTTCCGGGGCATCGAACGGGTTGTTGAAATACTGGCCGCCAACATCCAGCCATTCCGCGATCAGTCTGAGCTCCGACGGTGTCAGGAAATCGCGGTGCGTTCCCCCCTTGGCAAACACATCAAAGAAATTACTGGCACGGGCGCCGTTGACAGACATTGAAGCCTGCACAGGCACTGTCACGAGGATGGGTTGCTCATTGCCATTGGCATCCAGAATGGGGTTGCCTTCTTCGTCCCTCAAAACCTCTCCCGAGTCCACAAGTACGTCGATCAGGGCTCCGTTAACAAGTTCTTGCCTGTTGTCCGGGAAAAGCAATTCACGGTATGCGTTGAAGTGCAGCGGTTCATCGGGTGACGGGCCATCGCCCAGGTCCAGCTGTCCAGCCGGCACCTGCTGAGCGTCGGCCGCATCGGTGTCGGTATGGCAACTGGTGCAAGTCGTAACGAGTACCTCCATTGTCTCCGGATCAATTATCTCCCGGTTCAGGCTCCAGAGCGGATGAATATGCTGCTCGTAGTTAATTACAATCCGACAATTCGGCGCCCAGTCGCTGGCGCAAACGCCGGATATGGGCTGAGGGGTCTGCAGCTCGCCATAGGCATAGGAAAAGCTGTCAGGCTTTGGATCCACCGCATCACCGGACCACTCATCGGCATAGATCACATCCGGCGTCGGTCGGCGAATATCGTTGATGCGAGCAAACACCTCGGCCATGGTTTCACCCATATCGGCGAACAGGCCCGGGTCGGTATTCGGAAACGGAATACCGGTGGTTGCTGCCCCACCCCATACGGGATCAGGTCCGGCATCCGGCCTGCCATGGGGTGTAGGACTGTTCGGGTTGTGGCAGCCTGCGCACTCGAGGGTTTCACCGGGACGCACCGTCAGCCAGTTCTGGTGCCGCGCACCGATTCGCTGGCCTTGCTCATCCAGCACACTGATGGCGAACGCGACATTGGCCGGCACTGCCACCTTCACGGAGCCGTCCGGCTCGATCGGCACGTAACCCAGGATTTC
This sequence comes from Marinobacter sp. CH_CUG1437-1, assembly GCF_037029655.1. Lineage (NCBI taxonomy): Bacteria > Pseudomonadati > Pseudomonadota > Gammaproteobacteria > Pseudomonadales > Marinobacteraceae > Marinobacter > Marinobacter sp. CH_CUG1437-1. The sequence goes on from NZ_JAYMEW010000002.1 coordinate 545,761, forward strand.
CCGCATCAATTGAGCGCGGCTCCGGCCAAACGCGCTGTTATCAAAATCCCGGACGTTTTCATCGGGGATGGCGACGGGTTTTTCCAGACGCAAAAATCTGGCGGGACGATCTTCGGGCGGTGTCTGCAGCGGATCGGCCATAACATCGATGCCTGCAGGAGTGGTATCGACACCATCGATATCATACACACTGCGGATGTGCAGAACGCCGTAACCGGCATCCTTCAGCGCGCCTTCTGGACCAGCAAACTGCGATTCAGGAATGAAGCCTTCCAGGGGCCGTTCTTTCATCAGGACCGCTTCATCAAACTGGACACCTTCCACCGGTGGAACCACCGGCCGCTGCGTTTCGCTGTTGATATCAAGAAGCCAGAGACCGTAGACGGGCTCTGCGGGCAGATACGCTTCCGACTCCAGGCGATCATCCGTGCAATTCACAATCCGGTCGGTTGCTACCTCCCGCAAACGGCAGGGAGTCCAGCTCACAAGATAACGGTTGGTCCCGTCCAGCAAGGGAGAAACCGATGCGTAGCTGCCCTTCAACGATAGCTGCCCGTCCAGACCCACTCCGGGAACCAGAGGTTGTTGACCCGTGCCCTCGGTTCCGTCGATGCGGAGATTGGCCTCGACAAACTGCTCGACGTCTACCTCCGCCAGCACAGAGGCGTAATCATCACTCTCAAAGGGACGCAACTGAACCAGCAGATTGCCGCTGTCCGACTTCCGAGGCTGGAGATACTGAATGCTGTTCGCCTCAGGCACGGAATCGTGGGAATGACGACCGTAGAGATAGCTCAACCCGGTGCCATCGGGATTAACGCGATAGAGGTTTACACCGTTGTTTCGGGTCTGGCCGGCATTGTCCCAGCGACTGAACACAATGGTCCCGTCGTCAGCCACCATGGGATCGAGGTCGTGACTCTGGTTAAACGTAATCTGTTCGATGTTCTCGCCATCATCGTCCATCACATGCAGGACAAACGCAGGACTGTCGCCCTCTTCGTCCAGGCCGGAGTATTGAGGCTTGCCTTCATCAAGCAATACCGCCTTGGAGATCCGCTGACGGGTAGAGGAGAAAACGATTCTGCCATCGGGCAGATAGGCGGGAGCAACATCCTGTCCGGCGCGCGCGGTAACGTCCGAGCCAATGATCCGACGCAGGGTGTCTGCACTGACGTCGTATTCCCAGATATTCCAGGTTGGCTGATCCTCGTCATCGGCGCCCTCGATTTCCGGAGCGCGCATGGCGAACAGCAATCTGGCGCCATCATGGGAGACATGGAGATCTTTAACGTCGTAACGCAACTGGCCGTTGTCATCGAGAAATCCCGGCCCGGCGAACGCTCTTGAAGCAATATCCCGTGTTTCAGCATCGGCCGTCGCACTGGCCTTCAGTAGCAGCCTGGCACCGGGGCGGAAGGCCGTAGGGTCTGCGAGGTTGTCCTCCACCAGGGCGCCGGTGTTCTCGTCAAAAAGCAGAGCTCGCTCTACATACGCCACCGGGTTCTCGACAACAACCGGATCCGCCTGCTGGCTGTCGCTGCTTGAAAGACAGCCAGACAGCCCAGCAAGTGAGCCAAGCGCGATAGCCAGACGAGCACTGCGACAGATGTTCAGATTGGGTGACTTAATTTCCAACGTAACAAACCCTGTTCCGGATGACATTCCATGACATAAATTAAGTCGGTTCCGAGGGCAGGCTCCAAGGCTTTTACGTAACCTAATGTAATAACGTGGCCTACAGCTCAAAACGGAGGATATAGCAAGCCGTAAACTTTTAACAAATGTCAAAAGGCATTAATGTGCAGATGCTAACGAAAACCGAGGGAAAGGACATGACCGCCCGGAACAGGATCAGAAGCCTGCTTTGCAAGGCTTGCAGTACCGCAGTTCTCGTCGCACTGGTGTCTGGACAGGCCAGCCTTGTTCAGGCCGGCCCCAGGGAACAGGCCAAACGAATCCACGACCGGATTGCCGGCGTGCCACCTTCCGAAAGCGTCCTGAATTCCATGGCCAGCCTGATTCCTTCTAATCCAGAGGGTGCAGCGTTCATAGCTATGGATGATCCCGCTTTTTACAACGTGACTCTCAAGAACTTCGCTGCACCTTGGACCAATGAGGCCATGTCAAAGTTCGTTCCGTTGAACGACTATATTGCGACTGTAATCGGTTTAGTGAGGGAAAACGAAGACTTCCGAAAAATCCTCTACGACGATGTGCTCTACGTGGGCAATTCATCAGAGTTAGCCGTCCCACCCTATTCGGTTAATAACAACAACCACTATGTTTGGCTTGAGGAAAGAGCAGTTGACCTTAGCGATCCAGACAACCTGGTCCGGGTAAACCAGTCGACCTACACAGGCCTCCCCCCCGCTGCCACGGCAGGCGTGATTACGTCCAGAGCCTCAGCCCGGGCGTTCTTCAGCGCCGGTACCAACCGTGCCATGTTCCGTTTCACATTGATCAACCACATGTGCAACGACCTTGAGCAGGTAGCGGACGTTACTCTGCCGCCAGATCGCATTCGCCAGGACGTGTCCCGCAGCCCGGGAGGGGACAGCCGGGTATTCCTGAACAACTGCGTTGGCTGCCACAGCGGCATGGACCCGATGGCCCAGGCGTTTGCCTATTACGATTACGAATACGACGCCAATACCGATCCTGATGGCGAGCTGGGCCGCTTGGTCTACAACGCCATGGGCGAAACGGATCCTGAAACCGGCTCCCGGGTTCAGGCCAAGTACCACATCAATTCTGCAACTTTCGAGCAGGGCTATGTAACGCCTGACGACAGCTGGGATAACTACTGGCGCCAGGGCGCCAATCGCCGGCTGGGATGGGATCCCTCGTTGCCGGGTTCCGGCAGCGGTGCCAAGAGCCTGGGCAGAGAATTCGCCCATTCAGACGCCTTTGCAGAGTGCCAGGTCAAGAAGGTGTTCGAGAATGTCTGTCTCCGACCGCCATCAGACAGCGCGGACCGTTCACAGGTAAGCAGTATGGTTGCCAGCTTCGCAAGCCAGGGATACAACCTGAAGCAGGTATTCGCAGAATCCGCTGTGTATTGCATGGGGGAGTGAGGACGCTATGAACACATTTAAAGGAATTTCCATGAGCTCCCTCAAATCGGTCCTTGCTGTCACTGGCCTGGCGTTTCTGCTTTCAGCCTGTGGTGGCGAATCCACGGAGCAGTTGCCGAATACCTCCCAGAATTCCGGTACGGTTACCTACAACGGGCCTGCTCCTGCGACCGATGACGTTGCCAGTTTCAAGCGAACCGTGTGGGACAACCTGGTAACCCAGGACAAATGCGGCGCATGCCACGGCTCCAACGGTCAGGCACCGACGTTCGTCAACGAGCTGGACGTCAACCTGGCTTATGCCCAGGCAAACTCCATTGTAAACCTGTCTGATCCTGCTCAATCCACTATGGTGACCAAGGTAGCCGGTGGCCATAATTGCTGGCTGCAGAGCACTTCGGCGTGTGTGGACATTCTCACCACCTACATCTCCAACTGGGCCGGTGGTTCTGAAGGCTCTGCAAAAACTGTCGAACTCCGCGCACCGGCCCTCAAAGAGCCGGGTGCCACGGTTGCCCTGCCCAGCGACTCTGGCCTGTTCTCCAACACCGTATACCCAGTACTCACACAGTATTGCAGTGACTGCCACGGGGACGGCGGCCAGACCCCCTACGTGGCCAGCGCCGATGTCACCACCGCCTACGATCAGGCAAAAAGCCGCATTGATCCGATGAACCCGGGCTCATCTCGCCTGGTGGAGCGCCTTCGCTATGACTTCCACAACTGCTGGGACGACGACTGCGAAGCTTCCGCCGATTTGATGGAGCTGAAGATACTTGAAATGGTCCAGGACCTGAGCGCCGAGCCCGTGGACCCGGCGATGGTAGCGAGCAAGGCACTCAACCTCGAGGCAGACGGCCTGCTCGCCAACTCCGGAGGCCGCTTTGAGGACAACGTGATTGCCCTCTACGAATTCAAGTTTGGTGAAGGCCAGACAGCCTTTGACACCAGCGGCGTATCGCCGGCGCTGGACCTGACCCTCAGCGGAAATGTCGACTGGGTTGGCGGCTGGGGCATCGACCTTGGCCCGGCCGGCGAAAACGAGCAGGGCTTCATGGTCCCGGCCGGCAAGGCCCAGGGCAGCACCACCGCAAGTCGTAAGCTCCACACTTTGCTGACCGCCTCCGGTGAATACAGCATCGAGGCCTGGGTCGCCCCGGGGAATATCACCCAGGAAGATGCCCGCATCGTGACCTACTCGGGTTCATCCACCACGCGAAACGTTACCCTGAGCCAGTCGCTCCAGCGTTACGAGGTACTGCACCGCAGCACCACCAGTGACGAAAATACGCCTTTCGCAACCCAGGACGCCGACATGCTTCTGCAGGCAACCCTGCAGCACGTTGTGGTGAACTACACCCCGGCGACCGGGCGCCAGATCTTCGTGAATGGCGTTCCAACCGGTGATGTCGACCCGGACGACGGTGGACTGTTGACAGAATGGGACGACAGCTTCGCCCTGGTGCTGGGCAACGAAACGGATGGCAATTCGCCCTGGCAGGGCGCGATCCGGATGGTTGCCATCCATAATCGTGCGCTGACACCGGAGCAGGTCCAGGCCAACTTCGAAGTCGGTGTAGGCCAGAAGTTCTACCTGTTGTTCGGCGTCTCTCACCTGATCGACGTGCCCGAGAGTTTCATTGTGTTCGAAGTCAGCCAGTTCGACAGTTACGCGTACCGGTTCACCAGTCCTTTCTTCATCAGCCTGGATGACACCGCCGAACCGTCAAACATCGCGTTGCGAGGCATGCGACTGGGCATCAATGGCAAAGAAGCGACGGTGGGACAGGCCTGGGCCAACCTGGACGTTGTCCTGGACGCTGACAGTTACGAGCCCGGCACCGGGCAACCGCTCTCTTCTTTGGGCACCATCATTGCGCTGGAAAACGGGCCAGGAAATGACGAGTTTTTCCTGACCTTCGACCAACTGGGAGGTAACAGCTTTGCCCGGTCAGAGCCATCCCTGCCTCCGCAGCCGGAGCCTGCAGACCTGGAACCGTCATCGGAGATCGGCCTGAAGACCTTTGACGAGATCAACGAGTCCATGTCGCGAATGACCGGTGTTCCCACGACCAATCAGGCCGTATTCAACACGTACACCACCGTAAAGCAGCAATTGCCCACGGTGGAGACTATCCAGGGCTTCCTGTCCTCTCATCAGATGGCGGTTACTCAGATGGCCATCCAGTATTGCGATGCCCTGGTCTCCAATGCGCAGCTTCGGGACCAGATGTTCCCCGGGTTCGATTTCTCCGCCCCGGCCAGCACGGCATTCGATCACGGCGGTAAGAGCCTGGTTACCGGGCCGCTGCTATCTCGGTTCGTGGGCAGCAACCTGGCATCACAGCCTGGTGATAGCACAATCGAAACTGAGCTCAGTTCGCTCATGGATAGACTGACCAGCTGTGGCGCGGGTTGCGAGCCTGACCGCACAGAAACAGTCGTAAAGGCAAGCTGCGCAGCAGTGCTTGGCAGTGCCACCACCCTGGTTCAGTAGAGGAAGCCGATCATGTTTATACGCAAGTCACGTAAAAAACCTTTGGCCAACGGCAGCCCACTGCTCCACGACGACCACGGCAAGCCAAGGACACGTCGAGAGTTTATCGCGCAGGGCCTTATGGCAGGCTCGGCAACCGTGTTCGGGGCGTCTTTGTTCAGCCTCTTCGGTAATCCCAGAATGGCGTCCGCAGCGCTCTCTTCCGATCTGGAAACCTTGAAGCAAAGCTGTGGCATAGCGGTTCAGGGCGCAGGCAAGATCCCGTTCATCTGTTTCGACCTGGCAGGCGGCGCCAACATTGCCGGCTCCAACGTGCTGATGGGCAAATCCGGCGGGCAAATGGACTTCCTGAGCACCGCGGGCTACAACAAGCTTGGCCTGCCGGGTGACATGCTGCCCAACGACCCAGCATTCGTGAACACCGAGCTGGGCCTTGCTTTCCATTCGGACAGCGGCTTCCTGCGCGGCATCCTGCAGAGCACCAGTGCCGGAACCCGCGCAGCAACTGACGGCGCCATTATTGCGGCTCGCTCGGAAAACGACACTGGCAACAACCCCCACAACCCGATGTATGGTATCCATCGTGCAGGTGCCGACGGCTCCCTGCTCTCTCTGGTGGGTTCCCAAAGCTCTGAATCCGGCGGTAACTCGTTGGCGCCCATGAATCTGATTAATCCGGAGGTTCGCCCCACCAAGATTGACCGGCCGTCAGACGTCACTGGGCTGGTGGACGTGGGCGACCTGATCGGGATTCTGGATCAGCAAGATGCTGTTGCAGTCATGGAGTCTATCCAGCGGATCAGTGACGCCAAGATGAATCAGGTCAACACGAGTATCTCCACGGATGAAGTGGTCAAGGACCTGGTCCGCTGCGGTTACGTAAAGAGCGCCGATCTCGCCGACCGATTCGGCAACCCGGCGGACCTGGATCCGGAGCTGGACCTCGAAATCGTTGGCCCCACCGGCATCTTCAGCCACGATGAGTTCAACAGCAACCGCGAATTCCGCAAAACCGCCTCTGTGATGAAGCTAGTTCTGAGCGGCTACGCCGGTGCCGGCACAATCACGATGGGCGGCTACGACTACCACACGGGAGAGCGCGGAACCGGCGAACGTCGTGACGAGCAGGCCGGCCGCTGTATGGGCGCCTGCCTGGAATACGCAGCCCGGGTGGGTATGCCGTTGATGCTCTACGTATTCAGTGACGGTTCGGTATCGAGCAACGGCCGGATCGACGATTCCATGGACGGTCGCGGCAAAGGCGAATGGACCGGCGACAACCAGCAGACGGCCGCATCTTTCTTCCTCGTTTACAACCCTGCTGGCCGCCCCACTCCGATTCGCAGGCAGATCGGCTTCATGCGTTCTGATGCATCGGTGGAAACCGCTTCCAGTCCGGCGGCCAACAACGTCAATCAGCTGGTTCAGACCGTGTTGCTCAACTACATGGCATTACATGGGGAACAGGCTGACTTCGGCAGCCGTTTCAACGGTCACGGGCTGGGCAACGGCACCTCTCAGGACAGCCTGATAGCCTTCTCGAATGTCGTGAACGGTACAATCGGAAACTAACCGAAACCGCTCGTTCCACCCCCTAGTCGGATTGGGGTGGAACGAGCCCTTCTGACACGTGCATCATGCGCTGGTCATCGATAACAACCACATCGATACCCTTCAAACGCTCGATCATCTCCAGTCCCTTTTGGGGGCCGAGTACGAAGACCGCCGTGGAAAGTCCGTCGGTTGTCAACGCATCCTCGCCAATGATGGTCACGCTCTGAACACCCTGAACGGATTTGCCGGTTTCGGGAGACAGAATGTGATGGACCCGCTCGCCCGCTTCATCCACGAAAAACCGCTCATAGTCGCCGGAGGTGGACACCGCCACGTCCTCCAGTGGCAGAACCACCGCGTTACGCCCCTCTGAGCGGGGATCCCGGATGCCCACGTACCAGGGGCGGCCCCGCTTGTCTCCGAGTAACCGCATATCGCCTCCGGCACTCAGCCGTGCATGGCGGATGCCAGAGCTGACCAGGCGCTCGATCCCCAGATCAACGGCATAGCCCTTGGCAATGCCGCCCAGATCCACCAGGATCCCCTCCTGGCGAAATTCAACGGTTTGCGCACCCTGGTCAAGAATCACATCCCGGAAATTCACCCGGGGCAAGCCAGATTGTAGCTGCTCCTCCGTGGGCTTTTTGCCGGCTCTGAAGTCGTACAGGTAACCGACCGAACCAAAGGTGATGTCGAAGGCGCCATCACTGAGAATCGACACCTCCCGTGCCTTTTCAATAACTTCGAAAAGACCGTCACTGACGGCAACCGGACCATTGGCGGCGTTGCGGTTAAGTCGGGAAACTTCCGAGTCCTCCCGGTAGCGACTCATCTGCTCATCAACCTGATGAAAAACCGCCAGCACCTCTTCCCCGACCTGGTCGGCCAGCACTTTATCCTCTGCCCAGAACTCCAGTTCGATGGGCGTCGTCATGGCGGTGTCGGAAAACCGGTACCACTCGGCGCTGGCCGCGCCCGCAAAGCCAGCAAGCCAAAGGCAGGTTGACACTGCCAGGGTGCGCCGAAACCACTTTCGGAATCCTTCATCCATCATTCTTGGTTCACCATGTCTGTTATCCACTCCTCACCGCCATCGGTGGCTCCCCCCTCCTACTCCCCCCTCATCCCCCCGTCTACGCCAATAAAAAGTGGCGCAGGAGGATGAATGGAGTGCGAGCCAGCCGCAGTATGGATCGAGTCTATTTGGGTGGAATGCGATTACCACTTTCAACAATAACAACTTCTCACCGCCAGAAGTACAAGCGAGGCTACATGATCAAGAACCCGGACTGGTGGCGTGGCGCCGTCATTTACCAAGTTTATCCGCGAAGTTTTTACGACTCCAATGGCGATGGTATCGGGGACCTGCCCGGGGTCACCGCCAAGCTGGACTACATTGCCAGCCTGAACGTGGACGCTATCTGGCTGTCTCCGTTCTTTACCTCACCGATGAAAGACTTTGGCTATGATGTCTCGGACTACCGCAATGTGGACCCAATTTTCGGCACGCTCGAGGATTTTGACGAGCTGATCGCCGAGGCCCACAAGCGGGACCTGAAAATCATGATCGATCAGGTGCTGAGCCATTCCTCGGATCAACACCCCTGGTTCGTGGAGAGTCGTGCCAGCCGTGACAACCCCAAGGCTGATTGGTACGTATGGGCCGACCCGAAATCCGATGGTACGCCGCCAAACAACTGGCTGTCTGTCTTTGGTGGCTCGGCGTGGGCCTGGGACAGCCGCCGAAAGCAGTATTACCTGCACAACTTCCTGACCAGCCAACCGGACCTGAACTTCCACAACCCGGAGGTTCAGAAGCAGGTTCTGTCGGACGTTAAATTCTGGCTCGACCGGGGTGTGGACGGGTTCCGCCTGGATGCCATCAACTTCTGCTTCCACGACCCCAAGCTGCGGGACAACCCTGCCAGCAAGGCGGTGGCAGAAGGCTCAATTGGCGTGCGCAAAGAAAACCCCTACGCCTACCAGTTCCACAAGTTCGACAAGACCCAACCGGAGAACATCGACTTCCTCAAGCGCCTTCGTGCCCTGCTGGACCAGTACCCGGGCACCACGACTGTGGGCGAAATCGGCGACGACAATTCCCTACAGACCATGGCCGACTACACCAGCGGTGGCGACAAGCTGCACATGGCGTATTCCTTCGATCTGCTGACAGAACAGCACGGTGCGGATTTCTTCCACAAGACCGTGAACACCATTGAGGGCAAACTGACCGACGGCTGGCCCTGCTGGGCCATCGGCAACCACGATGTCGCCCGAGTGGCCACTCGCTGGAACGCAACCTCGGAGCAGCAGCTCAAGGCCTACATGGCCATGTTGCTGACCCTGCGCGGCAGCGTTTGCATCTACCAGGGTGAAGAACTGGGCCTGACGGAAGCCGAGTTGCAATACGAAGATCTTGTCGATCCCTACGGCATTACCTTCTGGCCGGAATACAAGGGCCGGGATGGTTGCCGCACGCCCATGGTATGGCATCACGAGGAGTCCCATGCGGGATTCTCCGATGCGCGTCCCTGGCTGCCGGTTTATGATGATCATTACAACGCCGCTGTCGCTGTCCAGCACGCCGAGGACAATTCCGTGCTCGCCGCTTACCGGGCGTTCCTGGGCTGGAGAAAAGACCAACCCATCCTGCTCAAAGGGGACATCGAGTTCAGCAAGAGCCCGAAGAATACCCTGGTTTACACCCGCAGTCTGGGTGATGAAACCGTGATGGTGGCACTGAATTTGAGCGAGAGCGCCGTCACCATTCCAATGCCCGGCGCCGGCACGCCTGAACCGGATACTCCGGATTTCGTGGGCGGCCAGTGGCACGGCAAGGATCTGACACTCGGGCCCTGGGGCATCGACATCGCCCGGCTCTGACATTATTCAATGACCAAACAAGAAGACACGAGATATGGCCAGCGTCACTTTACGCAATATCTGCAAGAGCTATGACGAAGTCCAGGTTACCCGAGACGTAAACCTGGACATTCAGGACGGAGAATTCGTGGTCTTTGTCGGGCCCTCCGGCTGCGGCAAGTCCACCCTGCTGCGCATGATCGCAGGCCTGGAAGACATTACCTCCGGCGACATGTACATCGGCAACGACCGGGTTAACAACCTGCCACCCAAGGAACGGGAAGTGGGCATGGTGTTCCAGTCTTATGCCCTCTATCCCCACATGGACGTGGCAGAGAACATGGCGTTTGGCCTCAAACTGGCCAAGACCAACAAAACCGAAATCAACCGTCGGGTCCAGGACGCCGCCAACCTGCTGCAACTGGACAAGCTCCTGGAGCGCAAGCCCAAGGACCTCTCCGGCGGCCAGCGCCAGCGCGTGGCAATTGGCCGGACCATCGTCCGGGAACCAGAGGTATTCCTGTTTGACGAGCCGCTGTCAAACCTTGACGCCTCCCTGCGGGTCCAGATGCGCATCGAAATCTCCCGCCTGCACAAACGCCTCGGCGCCACCATGGTGTACGTAACCCACGACCAGGTAGAAGCCATGACCATGGCCGACAAAATCGTTGCCCTGGACAACGGTTCCATCGCGCAGGTGGGCAAGCCCATGGAGCTGTACCACTATCCGGCCACCCGTTTTGTCGCCGGCTTTATCGGCTCACCCAAGATGAACTTCATTGACTGCACCGTTGCTTCCGCCAGCAGCCAGTCCGTCACCATCGTCATGCCGGGTGACCACCGACTGGAACTGCCGGTAAACGGTGCCGAGCTCTCCGAGGGCGAATCCGTCACCCTTGGCATTCGCCCGGAACACCTGAGCGAAGATCAGGAAGCCGACATGTATCTGGAAGGGGAAGTGCACGTGGTTGAACGCCTCGGCTACCAGACCCTGGTGCACCTGGACGTCAATAACGTTGAAGGCGTTATCACCATGCGCACCGACGGCTCCAACCCGATTCAGGAAGGCGCCCGAATGACCCTGGGCATGAACGCCAACAAATGCCACCTGTTCCGCCAGGACGGTAACGCCTGCCCCCGCCTTTACCGCGAGCCCTGCATCGATTTCTGACTCCCACTGACTTCCTCAGGGGCCTTGGCTGGCCCCTTTTTTCTGCCGCGTTAGAAACCACATCAACTCTGTCGATCCATAAGAATCGAAGCTCCTTTGATTGAAAACCATCTCCCAGGCGAGCGCATTGGTCGGGACCGTATTGGCAAAACCGTGCGGAGCCATGGATGGCGGAGCCGAGCATACATGGACGTATTAACAGCGTGTTTTGCCAATACGGTCCCGGCTGATGTGCGGCAAGTCATGAATCCAGGTCTTGGCAACATCAGGATCGACAGACAAAAAAAGCCCGGTCAGCAGGGGGGAATTAACCTGACCGGGTCGCGAAAGCTAACGCTGGAAGACGCTGGGATCGCGTAAAGAGAAGTCGCCTACCCTTTCACACCACCGGCGGTGAGGCCGCCGACAATCCACTTCTGGCAGTACAGGAAGATCACGGTAATCGGCAGACCGGAGAGAACCGCCGCTGCCGCGAAATCGCCCCACAGGTAGTTCTGTTCATACAGATATTGCTGGGCACCTACCGCCAGGGTCAGCTTATCGGTGTCCACCAGAAGCACCGACGCCATGGGGTACTCCATGATGGTCATGATGAACGCCAGGATGAACACCACCACCAGAATCGGCACCGAAAGTGGCAGCAGGATGTAGCGGAAGGCCTGCCAGGTGGTGGCGCCATCCACGATAGCGGCCTCCTCCAGGGAGCGGTCAATGGAGTCGAAGTAGCCCTTGATGGTCCAGATATGCAACGCCATGCCACCCAGGGAGGCCACGATGACCGCACCGTGGGTATTCAACCCGAGCCAGCTCACGTGATTGCCGATCTGATCGAACAGAGCGTACAAAGCCACCAGGGAAAGCACCGGCGGGAACATCTGGAAAATCAGCATCGATTTCAGGACAAATCCCTTGCCGGCAAAACGCATGCGCGCAAAGGCGTAAGCACTGGTTGTAGAAAGTGCGAGGATCAGCACCGCCGAAACAACGGCGATCTTGATCGAATTCCACAACCATAGAAGTACCGGAAACGGCGGCTGAGTGGTCACACCATCTTCTCCGGTGTAGGGAATACCCAGCGCCAGGTACCAGTGTTCGAGGGAAGGGTTCTCCGGCAGCAGGCTGCCGGATGCAAAATTACCGCTGCGGAACGAGATGGAAATGACCATCAACAACGGGAACAGAATGATCGCGATGAACGCCAGCATCCCCAGGTGGGATGCCAGCACGCGGTATTTGGTGGAGCGGGGTTCAACCATGGCCATAAGAAGCTCCTTACACCTTGATCTTGGACAGTTTGAGATTGATCAGGGACAACGCGCCCACCACCAGGAAAATTGCAGTGGCAATAGCGGCGGCCAGACCAAAGTTCTGTCCGGAGTCCTGGAACGCAATGCGGTAGGTGTAGCTCACCAGAAGATCGGTGGTACCTGCCGGCGTGCTCGCGCCGATGATGTCCGGGGCGCCCCCGGTCAGCAGTGCAATCAGGACAAAGTTGTTGAAGTTGAATGCGAAGCTGGCAATCAGCAGCGGCATCAGCGGCTTGATGATCAACGGCAGGGTGATATTGAACAGATTGTTCACCGGCCCTGCTCCGTCCATGGCCGAGGCTTCATACAGGTCCCGGGGGATAGCCTGCAGAAGCCCCATGCACAGCAGCATCATATAGGGATAGCCAAGCCAGGTATTCACGATCAGAATCATGGTTCTGGCCAGCGCCGGGTCACTGAACCAGTCCGGACGAATACCGAACAGGCCCTCGAGAACCAGGTTGATCTCACCGAAGTTCTGATTGAACAAGCCTTTGAACACCAGAATCGAGATAAAGGCCGGCACCGCATAAGGCAGGATCAGCATGGTGCGGTAAAAGCCCTTGCCCCGAATCTGGCCCCACTGCAGGAGGTTGGCCAGCAGCAGCCCCAGAGCCAGGGTAAAGACAACCGTGGCAACTGCGAACGAAAGCGTCCAGACGAAGATCTCAAAGAATGGTCCGCGTATGGAAGGATCGGTGACCACCTTGAGATAGTTATCCCAGCCGATATTGACCGTCCAGCCAGGCGACAAGGCATTGCCATCGGCGTCCCGGTAGAAGCCGGTTTCCTGGTCCGGGAAATAAGTGACGCCGGTCTGGTTATTGGTCAGGCTCCCATTGTCATGCAGCGTAAACTGGGGATGGATCGCCGCGAATGAACGCAGGCTGGCCTGGCTCAGCTCGCGCCCGTCTTCGGTGATCAGGGTCAGTTCCGAGAGTTGCCCCCTGAGCTGGATGATCTCGCGAATGGACAAAGGTTCACCTTGCGGCTTGCCCGACACCGGCAAGACCGGTGCCGAGCGCTCGCCCTCATTCAGGTTTACCGGTGTTGAAGTCAGGTTCTGGTGTTCTCCCTCAAGCCAGAACACATAGCCTTCGTCGGTTTTGTAGAGCTGATAGTCATAGCGAACCGCTTCTGACTGATAGGTCCGGCTCAGGAGGTTTTCCTGCACCTGCTCGAAACTCAGCAGATTGCTGGCACTGTAATTGGTAAAGCCGATACCAACGGTATACATCAGGGGGAAAATGACGAATAGCCCCATGCCGGCGATGGCCGGAAAAATGTAACGGTGCGCGTACAGCTTTTTGCTCACGAACACCGCAACAGCCGACGCGGTGAGCACCAGAAACAGCATAGCGAAGACAAACTCACGCTGGGCGTAGAGTGCCAGAATGAGGTAGAGCGCGGCACCGACCAACGCCGCCAGCGCGCCCCATTTTAGAAATACTCGGGTCATGGAGTGTCTGCTTTCAATACCGGGAGAGGACAGGGTTTCCGTTATCATTGTAGTCAGCCCGTTGATTACCGTCGCACGTCGGCAACGGCGAATGTTCATGCACGTCCAGGCGGCCCGGTGTCGGAGGGAGGAACCCCCTCCGACACCGGTTTACCCTTTGGTTACCGGGTAATTCGCTGTGCTGCCGCGTTCAGGGCATCTTCAACGGACTGGCGTCCGGAGGTGATGTTTTGCAGGGCAGGCCCCATGGACGACCAGAAGGCACCCATAGCCGGTACGTTCGGCATGGGTTCACCCAGCTGGGCATTCTCGAAGGTCGCCTTGATATTGGGATCGGAGGAGAGTTCATCCATGAATTCCTTGTTGGCCACAGCACCCAGGGGAACGTCGTTGTTCACCATTTTCAGGCCCTTGACGGAGAGCGCGTAGTTCTCCAGGAATTCAACCGCCAGATCCTTGTTGGGACTGGCAGAGTTCAGGGTCGCGGCCATAACACCCACCATCGGTTTGCTGGGCTGGCCATCCACTGTCGGGATGGTGGTTACACCGAAGTTGATGCCGCTTTTCTCAAGGTTGCCCCAGGCCCAGGGTCCGTTGATCATCATGGCCGTCTCGCCCTTGTTGAAGCTGGACTCCATGGCGCTGTAGTCGGCTCCGCGGGGCATAACGCCCTCCTCGATCAGCCGGGTCAATGCTTTGGCACCTTTGATGGCTCCTTCGGTATTCACGCCAGTGTCCTTCACATCCACGGAACCATCGGCGTTTTCACCAAAAATGTATCCGCCAGCTGCCGCCAGCATCGGCCAGGTAAAGTAGGTGTTGTTGTAATCCCACAGAATGGCGCGCTTGCCGTCTTCCGCCAGCTTTTGGTGAACCGCAGGAATGTCTTCGAAGGCGCTGGGGGGCTCTGGCAACAGATCCTTGTTGTAGATCAGGCCAATAGACTCGACCGCCATCGGGTAGCCGTACATCTTGCCGCCCACCGTAACCGCATCCCAGGTAAAGTCATAGTTGGCGTCAATCACACTCTGGGACGGCTTGATCTCGGAAATGATGCCGCTCTGGGCCCATTCGCCGAAACGGTCGTGGGCCCAGATGAAGATATCCGGGCCATTGCCGGTTGCGGCAGATTGCTGGAACTTGTCGGTGGCGCTGTCCGGGTGGGCGACTTCAACCGGGATACCGGTTTCTTGAGTGAACCAGTCCCCCACTTCCTGCAGGCCGTCATAGCCCTTGTCACCGTTGATCCAGACCAGAAGCTTGCCCTCTTCGATCTCGGCATGGGCCGGCGCGGAGACGCCGAAGGTAGCGGCAACAATGGAGGCTGCGAGAGTGCTGCGGATAAAAGTTCGACGATTCATCAGGTGATTCCTCTGTATGTTCTTGCCTTATTCTTGTTTTCCGGCCATTCACGAGGTTGTCGGGCCGGACTCAACGCAAACTTTCTTTTGCGAGTATTGGCACTGTGTGGCAATTCCAGGTAATAAGCATCACCCCTTATTTCATTCCCCGAGGCGTAGTAGAGGGGAGTAGGCGGGCGTAGAAAATTCCTTCTACCACCCCGGGGTGGAGTCTGGTTTGATGGCATCCACAAGAATGAAAACCGTAACGGAGCATTTGCCATGAGCCCTCGCGCCAGACACCTGAAACTCTCAGCTTGCATCGCCTCAGCCCTGATTACAGCCGGTTGTGCTTCCGGCCCGGGTAAGCCCGCAGTTGTGGCCGGGCCACCCTCAGCCAATGATACCAATGTCTTTTGCGAAGCGGCGTCAGCCGAAATGACGATTCCGGTCGGTTCCGCATTCCCGGACGGGACACTGGTCCGGGATTTCTACACAGGTAACACGGCCCGGGTTATCGACGGTGAGGTAACCATGGCGCCGGGTGCCAACGCCGAGGGGCTGGTGTTACTGGAATCAGTCGACGCCAAGGCGGGCCAGTTCACCTGGGCAGGGGCGACCGTCTATTTCGCCGTAACAGACCGGTTTGCCAATGGCCGGACAGACAACGACCTGAATTACGGTCGCCAACCCGACGGCAAGGACGAAATCGGCACCTTCCATGGCGGAGATTTTGTCGGCCTGACCCGAAAACTGGATTACCTGTCGGAGCTGGGTGTCAGCGCGCTATGGATTACCCCTCCGTTCGAACAGATGCACGGCTGGGTCGGCGGTGGCGACCGGGGCGATTTCCAGCACTACGGCTACCATGGCTATTACGCCCTGGACTTCACCGTCCCGGATGCCAACTTCGGTACCCGGGAGGAATTCCGTACCCTGGTTCAGGAAGCCCATAAGCGAGGCATCCGGGTGGTCATGGATGTGGTCATGAACCATCCGGGCTACAGTACCCTGCAGGATATGCAAACCTTCCGGTTCGGTTCGCTGTTCGAGGGATTCGAAAAGCATCTGCCCGAGCGCTGGGGCAACTGGCAGCCGGAATCCTGGGAAAACTTCCACGCCTACCATGCCCTCATTGATTACGACCATCCGGATTGGCGCAACTGGTGGGGCAAAGACTGGGTCCGGGCTGGAATCGCCGACTATGACACGCCACCGAATGCCTCCGTGGATGCCCAGCGTGGCTCTCTCGCGTTTCTGCCGGATTTCAAGACCGAGGCCGACCAGCCTGTGGATCTTCCGGTTTTTCTGAGGAACAAAGCCAGCTCCAGAAGCCAGCAACTGGACAATGCCTCGGTAAGGGATTACCTGATCACCTGGTTAACCGACTGGGTCCGGGAATTCGGCGTGGACGGCTTCCGGGTGGATACCGCCAAGCATGTAGAGCCGGAGGCCTGGCTGGCGCTCAAACAGGAGGCCCAGGCCGCCCTGGATGATTACCGCAGCCGCAATCCCGACGCCGACCTGCCGGCCGAGGAGTTCTGGATGGTTGCCGAGGTATTCCCCCATTCGGTTCGCAGGACCGCCTATTTTGATGCCGGCTTCGATGCGGTGATCAACTTCGACCTGCAGGAAGAAGCCCGGGCCGGCGCGCAATGCCTGCCCGCCATGGAACCCATCTACAGTGATTACGCCAGCAAACTGCACGGCGAAGAAAACTTCAATGTGATGAGCTACATCTCTTCCCATGACACCAAACTCTTCAGCCAGATTGCCGGCAATGATCCCGCGCTACAGAGGCGCGCTGCGGCGGCTCTCATGCTTACGCCTGGCGCAGTTCAAGTGTTCTACGGTGATGAGTCCGGCCGTCCATTTGGTGCAACCGGATCGGATCCGCATCAGGGCACCCGCTCAGACATGAACTGGAATGCCATTGAGAATGGCGAGGTGTCCGATATCCTTGAGCACTGGCAGAAGCTGGGGCAGTTCCGCGAGCGTCATCCCGCGATCGGCGCAGGCGAGCACCGTTTGATCAGCCAGCAACCCTATGTATTCTCAAGAACCAACGGCGATGACCGGGTGGTGATTGCGTTCGGGAAAAAGTGACCTGACCATGAGTTATTCGAGATTTCTGGAAGACACCCCTCTTGTTCCTGGCATGATGCGTCTGCTGGACCATGCCGATCTGTGCCAGCCGGCACGGCTGGCAGACTGGATCCAGGGGAGGCTGGATGAAGGACTGACTGTCTTCGATCATGCCGACATCTACGGCGATGGCGAGTGTGAGCGTATTTTCGGCGAGGCACTGATGGCCTCACCGGAACTGCGTCAGAAAGTACAGGTTATTTCCAAAGCCGGCATTGTGCCTGCCCATCAGGACACCAGCCAGTGGACCACCAAACACTATCGGGCCGAAGCAGACTATTTTTCCGGGGCTATCGACAGGTCTCTCAGCCGGCTGCGGGTTGAGCAAATCCACACGTTCCTGATTCACCGGCCAGATCCGCTGCTGGAGGCGGAATCACTTGCCCGAACCCTGGAGCAGGCCGTCAGCGCCGGCAAGATTCGGCACATTGGGGTATCCAATTTCCTGCCGGAGCAGTGGCGCTGGCTTCAGAAAAATACCCGCCTGCCCCTGGTGTGTAATCAGAGCGAGCTGTCACTCAACCATGCATCACCGTTGTTCGATGGCACCTATGAGGCCCACCTTAGCGATGGCCTGCGCTGGCTTGCCTGGTCACCACTGGCTGGTGGTGCCCTGCCCGGCTCGGTTCCAGAAAGCCTGCTGCAAACCGCCAAAGAAGAAACCGGACTGTGCGCGACGGGGCTGGCCATCGCGTGGTTGCGGCAGCTTCCGGGTGCCCCGATTCCGGTTCTTGGCTCCATGCGTGAGGCGAGAATTGAGGCAGCGCTCAAGGGCGCCCGCACAACTCTCCCCAGACCGCTCTGGTTCGCCCTGCTGGAGGCAATGCGTCAAACCGCGGTGCCCTGAGGGGCATCGTAAAGTTGATAGAAGTCACTGACCTACAATTTGTTACCGAAAATTCCACTTTAGTCCCATTGTTGACTCCATAATCAGCGCTGACACTAGCTCTGCTTAACAAATAATCAAAAAAAGATTCGCAGCCCTCTCCCTCCATTGGCGCTGCAACTCCGGAGGCCAACCTGAATGAAGATCAGAAAAGTAATCTTTTCTGCTTGCCTGCTGTTGCTGGTGAGCTCCACTGTCTATGCCGAAACCCTGAAAATCGGCCTGAACTATCCGCAAACCGGTCGCTACAAGGATCAGGGCCTGCAACAGCGTCTGGGCGCGTTCCTGGCCGTTGACGAAATCAACAAGGCCGGCGGTGTCATGGGTCGCCAGCTGGAGCTGGTGATCAGAAATACCCGTGGCGAACCTGCTCAGGGCGCAAAAAACACCGCAGAGCTTATCGACCGTGAAGGCGTCCAGATGGTGTTCGGCGGCGTGTCCAGCGCCGTTGCCATTGCCTCGGGTAAAGCCGCCCGGGATCGCGACCGGATTTACTTCGGTACCCTCACCTACTCGAACGCCACCACCGGGGCCGAGGGTCACTCACACATGTTCCGGGAGCCCTACAACGCATGGATGACGGCCAAGGCGCTTAGCCAATACCTCACCACCAATCACGCCAACGACGACTACTTCTACATCACCGCTGACTACACCTGGGGCTGGTCCGTGGAAGAGTCGGTACGAAAATTTTCGGGAACCGAGGACATCCAGCGCCACCAGGGCGTGAAAACGCCTTTCCCCCGAGCACTGATTACCGACTTCCGTGAAGCGCTGGAGCAGGCGGAAGCGAGCGATGCCAAGGTTCTGATGATGGTTCTTTTCGGTGACGACATGGTGCGAGCCCTGAATGTCGCCTATGAAATGGGCCTAACCAAGAAAATGCAGATAGTTGTACCCAATCTCACCCTCGGAATGGCGCGCCAGGTGGGCCCCACCATTATGGAAGGCGTTATCGGCGGCTCGCCCTGGGTATGGAACGCACCCTACGAGCTGAACTACCCGCGAGGCAAGGAATTTGTAGAGGCCTTCTCAGCGCGATATGAAATGCGGCCATCCACCGCTGCGGCCTCTGCCTACAGCATCGTTTACCAATACAAGGATGCTGTGGAGCGTACCGGAACCACCAATACCGCCCGCCTCATACGGGCCCTGGAGGGACACAGATACACGTTCCTGAAGGACGAGCAGTACTGGCGGGACTTCGATCACCAGAATATCCAGACTGTGTACGTGGTGAAAGTGAAACCACGCAACACCATCATCGCTGACGAATACAGTTCCGATTATTTCAGCATCATCGATTCGATGCCCGGCGATCAGGCAGCCCAGACCCGGGAAGAATGGGAAGAGCGGCGCCGGGAGGCTGGCAAGCCCCTCCGGCTCTGAGAGTCCGCGAAGTAAGATCCGGCGATCAGAACAGGTAATCGGTCGTAAGGATCTTCGATTGTCGTCCACGCACGATGCTGGTCACCAGGTCCCTGTTGCTGTCACTGGACTTGGTGGCCACCGTTGTGCGTATCGAGAATACCCTCAGGGCATCCGATACCGACAGCGTGCCCTCCGCAGAATCCTTTCTGCCATTGAATGGCAGGGTGTCCGGCCCCCTCTGGCACTGGGCATTGAGATTGATCCGGCCTACCTGATTGGCAAGCAGATCGATCAACCGTCCCACCATATCGGAATCCGTACCGAAGATACTGAGCTGCTGGCCGTAGCTGGAATTCCGGACATGGTCGATCACTTCCTGTTCATCCGAGAAAGCAACAACAGGAATGACCGGCCCGAACTGCTCCTCATGATAGATGCGCATGTCAGAGGTTACCGGGTATAGCACGGCAGGGTGAAAATACGTGCCGTTCACTTCGCCGCCACCGGGATTGACCACCGATGCGCCTTTGGCGATGGCATCATCCACCAGCTCCCTGAGAAACCCGATCTTGCCCGGCTCGGGCAATGGCGTCAGCGATACGCCCTGCTCCCAGGGCATTCCCGCAGCCAGTTCATTGACACCTTCCGACAGATGGCTGACAAACTGATCCGCAAGGGATTCATGGACAAAAAGCAGTTTCAGGGCGGTACAGCGCTGACCGTTGAAAGACAACGCGCCGGTGACGCACTCGCTGACGGCAAGCTCAAGGTCAGCGTCTGGCAGCACAATGGCCGGATTGTTGGCGTCAAGGCCCAGCACAGCCTTGAACCGGTGCGGTTTTGGATGCATCTGTTTCAGTGCGGACGCACCCCGGTGAGTGCCAATAAAGGCGAACATGTCCACCTTACCGCTTTTCATCAACGGCCCGACGGTGTCCCTGCCCCGCCCGAAAATGATATTAATGACTCCGGGCGGAAATGACTTCCGGAATGCATCCATCAGAGGGCCGATCAGGAGCACCCCGTATTTGGCGGGTTTGAACACTACGGTGTTGCCCATGATCAACGCCGGAATCAGCGTTGTGAAGGTTTCGTTAAGTGGATAATTGAACGGCCCCATGCACAGGGCAACGCCCACCGGTAAGCGACGGGTCTGCGCCACAACGCCACCTACGATCTCGAATCTCGATGAACGTCGGTCGAGCACCTTCAACTCATGGATTGTATCGTTGATGTATTCACAAGTTCGGTCAAATTCCTTGCAAGCATCTTTCCGGGTCTTGCCGATTTCCCACATTAGCAGTTCGACCACGGACTCCCTGTGATTCCGCATCTCCGCGAGGAACTGTTCGACGTGATCGATTCTGTTGGCCACTGACATGCTTGGCCACTCTCCGTTGCCCTGACCGTAAGCCTGCACTGCCGCATCCAGAGCATCCAGGGCGGCGGCCTCATCCATCAGCGGCGTCCGGCCGATCACCAGCGGCCGAGGTTCGCTATCGCCCTCCACGATAGTGCAGATCGGGCTTCGAACTTCGGCATAAGGGCCGTCCCAATGGCGGAGTTTGCCCCCGATCAGTGCATCGGCCAATTCCACACCGCCCCCGCGAAATTTTTCAGGTACGTCGCTGTCTTTTGGGAAAAACGTCGTTTGCATCCAGCGTTTTGACTGCATGTCCATCTCCATCAATTGGTTTCGCATTCGCCGGCCAGAACGCCGGAAGCCTCGGCCAGGGCACCGGCAATCATTCCGAATTCGTCGGCGTGCAGCGAGGCACCGCCAATCAGGCCGCCATCAACGTCGGCAAGACTGAAAAGCTCGAAGGCGTTAGCCGCCTTGACGCTGCCGCCGTAGATCACGCGAAGATCCTGGCTGATGTCTTCGGATGCCTCAGGTGCGCTCTTCCCAATGAATTGACGGATCTGCTGATGCACCCGGGAAACCTGCTCTGGCGTGGCCGTTTTGCCTGTGCCAATAGCCCACACCGGCTCATAGGCAATAACTCCATTCGCCATGGCGGCAAGGCCAACTTCGTCAATCACCGCCTGAAGCTGCTGTTCAATGATCAGATTGGTGCGTCCAGACTCCCTGTCGTCCAGTGTTTCGCCAACGCACAATACCGGCGTGAGCCCGGCTCCAAGAACCGACCGGTAACGGGCAGCCACCTCCTGATTGCTTTCGCCAAACAGTAACCGGCGCTCAGAGTGCCCCACCAGCACATAGCGACACCCCATCTCCTGCAGCATGGTGGCACTGACTTCGCCGGTGTAGGCGCCGGAGACAAATCCAGACGCATTCTGGGCACCCAGCATAATGCCGGTGTAACCCAGCAGATCCCGCACCTGAAACAGATACGGGTGCGGCGGACACACGGCCAGATCAATGGACTTTCGGAACATCCTCAGCCGGGGCAACACACGAACCATCAGGGCCTGGTTTGCCTGAAGGCTGCCGTTCATCTTCCAGTTTCCAATCAGAATGGGTTTTCTCATGATGTTTCTCCCGAAAAGCAGTCTCAGGTGTCCAGGGCACAACGGATTGCGCCGACACCGGGGTAAAACGCGTGGGCGCCAAGATCCTGCTCAATGCGCAGCAGACGGTTGTACTTGGCGACCCGGTCGGATCGGCAGAGAGAGCCGGTTTTGATCTGGCCCGACCGTGTGGCCACCGCCAGATCGGATATGAAGGTATCTTCGGTCTCGCCGCTGCGGTGGGAAATCACTGTGGTATAGCCTGCATCCTGGGCCATTCCGATAGCATCCAGAGTTTCTGTAAGAGTCCCGATCTGGTTGAACTTGATCAGTACCGAGTTGGCAATGCCCCTGCGGATGCCCTCTGTGATGATTGCGCTGTTGGTCACGAAAAGGTCGTCACCCACCAGTTGCACACGTTCGCCCAATTTCTCGGTCAGCAGTTTCCAGCCGTCCCAGTCGTTTTCGTCCATGCCGTCTTCAATAGAAGCGATGGGATACTTCATGGCCAGGTTGAGCAGGTAATCCGAGAACTCCTCAGAGGTATACTCTTTACCGGCACCCTTGAGGTTGTAACGGCCGTCTTCATAGAATTCCGAAGCGGCACAATCAAGGGCAAGGACCACATCGGATCCAGGCCGGTAACCTGCCTTTTCAACGGCGGCCAGAATGAGGTCCAGTGCCTCCTCGCTGGAACGCAGGTTCGGTGCGAAGCCACCTTCATCGCCCACCGCCGTGGACAGCCTGTTTTTCCGTAGAAGCGACCGGAGGGCATGAAAGGTTTCCACCCCCATCCTCAGCGCCTCGCTGTAGCTGGGCGCCCCGACCGGTTGGATCATGAATTCCTGGATATCAACGTTGTTGTCGGCATGAGCGCCACCATTGATGATGTTCATCATGGGCACTGGCAAGATACTGGGGCCGTTGCAGCCATAGAGCTCGGCAAGATACCGGTACAGGGGCTGTTGCCGGTAATTGGCGCCGGCGTTGGCTGTGGCCAGGGATACGGCCAGAATCGCATTGGCGCCCAACTCCGCCTTGTTGGGCGTGCCATCCATCTCGCACATGAGGCGATCCATCACGAGCTGATCAAAGACCACTCGCCCCTCCAGCGCCGGAGCAATCCGTTCGTTAACACACCGAACTGCCTGCAGGACGCCCTTGCCGTTGTAGCGACTGTCATCACCATCGCGCTTTTCCAGCGCCTCCCGGGTTCCCGTGGACGCCCCGGATGGCACCCGGCCCTGCCCGACCACGCCATTTCGGAGTTCTACGTCCACTTCCACTGTGGGAAATCCGCGGGAATCCAGAATTTCCCGGGCAGTGACTGATTTTATCTGTTCCATAGCGTCGTTCCTGTTCAATCATTATTGTTTGCGAATTTTATTTTTGGATACCGAACATTAAAACCATCTTAATATTCGTAAACGAACATCATCAAGCGAAATAAACCCATCAATCAGACAAATTTGTTATATGGAAACGAAAGTTGGTTGGTACGCGATGGGTTCAGTGGATGCGAAATCGAGCCATCAATGATTCAATACTGGTCACCGAATCCTCCAGGCGGTCACAGGTCGTGACCAATTCGTCGATACTCTCAAGGCTTTCAGCTACCGAGGCGCTGATTTCACTGACCTGCCGCGCCACCGACTGACTGACATTCTCCTGCTCGTCCATGCCGTGACGAATATGCTCGGCGCCCTGATGGATCCGTCCCACTGCCGAACCAATTCTGCCCGCGCCTTCCGAGACACTGGCCATCAAATCACGCACAGATCCCAGCTGTTCAAAACTGGAGTTCATGGAGATGACCGATTCCGAGGCTTCCTGCTGCAGACCTTCTACGAGATCCCGTATGGTATCGGTGCTCTCAGTGGTTTTCCGGGCCAGCCCACGAACCTCATCTGCAACCACCGCAAAGCCGCGACCAGCATCACCGGCGCGCGCCGATTCGATCGCGGCATTCAGCGCCAACAGATTGGTCTGATTGGCAATATCATCAATGGCTTCGGTAATCCTGCCTATGTCAAAAGATGCCTGCTCAAGTTGCTTCAGTTTTTTTGCAGTCTGCTCCGCCTGGCGGCCCAGGCTTTCAACACAGTCCATGCCGCGCTCGGCTGCAGACAGATTGTCTTCAACCTGCCGGTTTACCTCACCAACGAGGATATGGGTATCCCGAACCGAACCCGCTACCTCCCTGGCAGACGCCTCCATTTGAGTCATCGCAGCAGCAATAGAACCAAGCTCGTCGGACTCGGTTCGAATCCGTTCGTTAAAATCCCTGGTAAACCTGGCGTTACCCGATGCGATCACGGATATGTCCGATCCAGCCTGTTGCAGGCTTCCAAGAACCGTTGCCATGGCTTCGGACAACCGGTTAACGGAACGCTTCAGGTCGATAAACTCGCCACGCGCCGGAAACTCGAGCGCTCGAGAGTAGTCACCCCCGGCCATTGCAGCCAGATGTTCCTGAGTCGCCTGTAGCGGCCGGCTGATCATCCGCCCAAGCCTGACGGAAGTTGCCAGCGCAATCAGAACCACCAGGGGAAGCAGCCAGTAAACCAGCTGTTCCGAATTCAGCGCAGTTTCATCCAGCGCGAATACCGACGCGCTTGCCCTGTCGGCAACGATTTTTCGCGCTTCATCCAGCTCCGATGCCATTGCCGAAAGCGAAAGGTCTATCTTCCTGGCCAATAAATCCAGTTCAAGCCGGCTCTGGCGATAGTCTGAATACTGGCTGATGATTCCGGCGTCATCGTTCACCGCGGCAAGAAACCTTTCAACCAATGATGGCAAGCCCTCCAGGCGAGGCACCTCGTTCACCAGGGCGGACATGTCCTGCTCAAACGTGCTGGTATTGAACCGAAGGTTCTCGACGATGGCGTTTAGCTCACTCGGGTTTTCAGTACTCACCATCTGCATGATCAGCAACTCGATGTTTGCGAGGTTTTCCATCACCGTCGTGAACAGGTCGCGAATATAGATATCCTGTCCCGCCGGCTCTGTACCCTCCCTGACCAGGGTTCTTTTCATCTCCCCGTTGTTGGCAAGGAAATCACTTAGCCCGGAATTTACCGAATCCGACACCGAGAGCAGTTGCCTTTTTATGCCCAGGATCGCTTTGACCGAGCGCTGCAACTCAGCCAGCCGGGCATTCGCGGACTCGTTGACCGCAGCCAGCTCCGGGAACATGGCCGTGCTGTCGGAGGCAGCGACGGCATCCAGGCTGTCGGCAAGCTTGCTGAGTGCACCGGAAAGTCTGTCAGACTGGGAGTTCAAAACCTTTTGATCGCCTGCAGCCACCACTTCCACTGAGTATCTTGCGGTTTCTGATCGATGGGCTTCCATTTCCTGAATCGATCCACTGAGTGGAAATACATCCGATGTCAGCCTGTCCGTTGCGCCAGAGAAGGACGACATAATGCTTATGTTGAATGCTCCCCAGCAAACGATAATCAGGCAAAGCAGGCCGAAACCTGCGTACAAACGATGAATTACGGAGATTCTGTTCATTAGATACACCCTTCCCGCCAGATTCTCGCAAAGACGGGCCAAACGGCAGAAAAAGGGCCGGCAGGGTTGACCCCGGGAGGGGCTACCTTGAAATGCTTGAAAGGGGGGGAACTAAAAGCAACCGGCCAAAACCCACCGTGACAACGGTGCTCTGCCTGCCGCAACCAAAGGGTCCTGTTGCGACAGGCATTGCTCTTGAGGGAATCAGCTCGTCTTAGCGGGCTTCTTCCCAGGTTTTCAGCAGCTCATCGTAGGCAACGGTCTTGCCCTGGGGCTTCTCGTTATCCAACTTCGGCTTGGGTGCGCCGGGTTGATCCAGCCAGTATTGCGGATCCCGGGGCTCGTTCAGCTTCGGACCACAAGTGGGTTGAACATTGGCGCGCTCAAGGCGCTCCATAACCCGATCCTGGGCCTGAGCCAGCCCGTCCAGTGCCTCCTGCGGAGTGGCTTCTCCACTGGCAGCCTGGGCAATGTACTGCCACCACAGCTGTGCCAGCTTCGGATAATCCGGCACGTTGGTACCAGTCGGCGACCACTGCACACGGGCGGGGCTGCGGTAGAATTCCACCAGACCGCCGAGTTTCGGTGCCATTTCGGTCATCACCTCGGACTCGATATCAGACTCGCGAATTGGCGTCAGGCCTGCAATGGTTTTCTCCAGGGACACAGTCTTGGAAACGGTAAACTGGGCGTACAGCCATGCCGCCAGACGACGCTTTTCAGGGGTAGAATCCAGGAACGTCCAGGAGCCCACGTCCTGATAGCCAAGCTTCATGCCTTCTTCCCAGTAGGGACCACGTGGTGACGGCGCCATCCGCCATTTGGGCGTGCCATCCTCGTTCACAACTGGCAGACCATCCTTGATCATGCTTGCGGTAAAGGCGGTATACCAGAAGATCTGCTGGGCAACGTTGCCCTGGGCAGGCACCGGGCCGGCCTCGGAGAAAGTCATACCCTGGGCTTCGGGGGGCGCGTACTCACGCAGCCAATCCACGTATTTCTCGGTGGCATACACGGCAGCGGGACCATTCGTTGCACCGCCACGGCTGACGCTGGAGCCCACAGGATGACACTCTTCAACCCGGATACCCCATTCATCTACGGGCAAACCGTTAGGAAGGCCTTTGTCGCCAGCACCTGCCATGGAGAACCACGCATCGGTAAAGCGCCAGCCCAGGGACGGGTCCTTCTTGCCGTAGTCCATGTGACCGTAAACGCGCTCACCGTCTATTTCCTTCACGTGCACCGAAAAGAACTCGGCAATATCTTCATAGGCAGACCAGTTAACCGGTACACCCAGGTCATAACCGTAGATCTCTTTGAACTGCTTTTGCAGATCTTCACGTTCGAACCAGTCCGCACGGAACCAGTAGAGGTTGGCGAACTGCTGGGAAGGCAACTGGTAAAGTTTGCCGTCAGGCCCGGTGGTAAAGTCGAGCCCGATGAAATCGTCAAGATCCAGGGTGGGCAGGGTAAGATCCTTGCCGGCACCGTTCATGATGTCTTCAACGGCCACTACCTTGCCATACCGGAAGTGGGTACCGATCAGGTCTGAATCGTTCACGTAGCCATCGTAGATGTTCCGTCCGGACTGCATCTGAGTCTGGAGCTTCTCGATGACATCGCCTTCCTGAATCAGCGTATGGGTCAGGTTGATACCGGTAATTTCCGAAAATGCCTTGGCCAGAACATTGGACTCATATTCGTGAGTCGCGATGGTTTCGGAAACCACATTGATGTCCATGCCGCGGAACTGCTCAGCCGCTTGAGTGAACCACTCCATCTCCTTGAGCTGTTCTTCCTTGGTCAAAGTAGAGTTCTTGAACGCTTCATTCACCCACTTTTCAGCCGCCTCACTGTACTGATCGGCGCTGACATGCAGGCTTAACCCCATACTGGCAACACCAACGGCGGCGCTCAGCAACAGGGTCCTCGGATATTTATTGTTGTTGAACATATCCAACCTCGTTCGTCTTTTTATGAATGGAACGAAACAACCGGGTTTCGTTTCCGCACTTATAGCGCTCTGGTCGCTATCCTTCCACCGGAATCGCTTATGATCGATTCCGATCATTTAAGTAAAAATAGTTCGGTTTCGAAATCATTACAAGTGTTTTTAGAGAATTTTTAGAGCCGAATGTTCGCAAAAACAACATAACGAACATCCGACCTCAGACTCATCCCCAGCGCAGCAGCACCAATAGCCAGGCCACCGAAACCGCAAGCGCCACCCATAACGTGATATCGCTTACAGCCAGGAAAGCCAGGTGTATATACGCCGCCGAGAGCAATCCGATAAACAACCTGTCACCGCGGGTCGTGGCTATAGGCAGAAAGCCTTTCCTTTCGCTACACGGGGAGACAATTTCGTAAACCGTCATCACCGCCAGAATCCCCGCAATCACTGCAAAGAAGATGGCGACAGTCGGTGTCCAGTTCATCCAGGCAATCATAAAACCTCTCCTTACACGCGTCCGAGGGCGAAGCCTTTGGCAACGTGGTTGCGAACGAACCAGATCACCAGCAGGCCGGGAATGATGGTGAGTGAACCGGCAGCCGCCAGAACGCCCCAGTCGATACCACTCGCCCCTATCGTTCGGGTCATGATCGCCCCGATTGGCTGGGCATCCACGGACGTCAGGGTCCGGGCAAGGAGCAACTCTACCCAGGAGAACATGAAGGCGAAGAATGCGGTGACCCCGATACCGGAACGAATCATCGGCAGGAAGACCTTCACGAAGAATTTGGGAAAGCTGTAGCCATCAATATAGGCCATTTCGTCGTACTCGCGCGGCACGCCGGACATAAACCCTTCCAGAATCCAGACCGCAAGCGGCACGTTGAACAGGCAGTGCGCCAGGGCCACGGCAATGTGGGTATCGAA
The DNA here is from genome assembly GCF_037029655.1 of Marinobacter sp. CH_CUG1437-1. Classification (NCBI taxonomy): domain Bacteria; kingdom Pseudomonadati; phylum Pseudomonadota; class Gammaproteobacteria; order Pseudomonadales; family Marinobacteraceae; genus Marinobacter; species Marinobacter sp. CH_CUG1437-1. The sequence goes on from NZ_JAYMEW010000002.1 coordinate 574,305, forward strand.
CAGCCCGATGGACGAATACAACTGGAAGAACGGCAACAGGAAAACCGCCGGCGGTGCCATCCGGTTACTGAGCAGCCAGAAGAACAGGTGCTTGTCGCCGAGAAACTTGTAACGGCTGAATGCGTAGGCTGCCGGCAGGGCCACCACCAGCGTGATCACCACGTTGATCGAAACATAGATCATCGAGTTGATATAGCCGCTGTACCAGCTCGGGTCGGTAAAAATCACCGCATAGTTGTCCAGGGTGAAATTCTGCGGCCAGAGTGTCAGACCGCCCAGGATTTCCTGGTTGGTCTTGAACGACATGTTCAGCAACCAGTAGATCGGCGTCAGCAGCAGCAGGATAAACAGGGTTATCCCAAAATTTTTCGAACGTGTCTGTCTCATCACATTCTCCTTATTTTTCTTTGTCGGCGTGCGTAATGGCGGTAAAGAACAGCCAGGAAATCAGCAGCACGATGAGGAAGTAGATCAGCGAGAATGCCGCCGCGCGCCCCAGGTCAAACTGCCCTATCGCCATGGTGGTGAGCGTCTGACTCAGGAAGGTGGTCGAGCTGCCAGGCCCGCCGCCGGTCAGCACGAACGGCTCGATGTAGATCATGAAACTGTCCATGAAGCGCAGCAGCACGGCGATGATCAGCACGCTCTTGAGGCGGGGCAGCTGAATGTAACGGAACACAGCCCACTTTGAAGCCCGATCGATTTCCGCGGCCTGATAGAACGCCTCGGGAATCGCCCGCAGCCCGGAATAGCAAAGCAGCGCCACCAGCGGTGTCCAGTGCCATACGTCCATGAGCAGCACCGTCAACCAGGCATCAAGAGTGTCACCGGTGTAGTTGTAATCGATACCAAGCTGGTTGATGCCCCAGCCGAACAGACCAATGTCACCGCGGGCGAAAATCTGCCAGATGGTGCCAACCACGTTCCAGGGAATCAGCAGGGGAATGGCCAGCAGAATCAGACACAGCGATCCCTTGATACCGGATTTGGGCATCATCAGCGCCACCCCGATCCCGAGGGGAATCTGAATCAGCAGGACCGCACCGGAGAAGATGAACTGACGAATCAGGGAGTCCTGAAGACGCTCATCCGTCAATACCTCCTTGAACCATTCGGTGCCCACGAAGAACGCCTGGCCCGGTCCGAAAATATCCTGGACCGAATAGTTCACCACGGTCATCAGGGGAATCAGTGCCGAGAAGGCAACGAGCAGGAATACTGGCAGCACCAGCCACCAGGCTTTGTTGTTTTGTACCTTTTGCATCACTGTTGCTCCTGTACCAGGAATTCATCCACATACAGCTTCAGCCATTGCTTCGGGAACGAGAGATGAACCCGGCTGCCAATCGATGCGGCGAAGTCCTCGCTCTGCCGGACTTTCATTTTCTCGTGGTCAAGCTGCACGGTAACGATCTTGTAGGTACCGAGGTCTTCGACATCCAGGACCTCCGCCTCGAAGGTGTCGTCTGAAGCTACGGAGGACACTTCCACAAACTCCGGCCGGATTCCGATCTTGATGTTGGTGGACCTGGTCCGCTGCAGGACATCAACTTGCCAGGGCTCAAGTGCCACGACCGTGCCACCGAAACACACGCCGCGGGGGCATCTCTGTACCTCGATGAGGTTCATCCCCGGGCTTCCGATAAAGAAACCCACGAACGTGTGGTTGGGCTGCTCGAAGAGCTCGGTAGGGGTGCCAAACTGAACAATCTGTCCGCCGTACATCACGGCAATCTTGTCGGCAAAGGTGGAGGCTTCGAGCTGGTCGTGGGTGACATACACCATGGTGATGTCGAACTGCTCGTGAATCTGCTTGAGCTTCCGACGCAGCTTCCACTTGAGCTGCGGGTCGATCACGGTCAGGGGCTCATCGAACAGAATCGCCGAAACATCTTCCCGCACCAGGCCCCGGCCCATGGACACCTTCTGCTTCTCATCCGCGGTCAGGTTCTTTGCCTTCTTGTAGAGCTTGTCCTCGATTTCCAGGACTTCGGCAATCTCATGAACACGGGCCTTGATCTTGGAGGTCGGAACCTTGTTGTTCTTGAGCGGAAACGCCAGGTTGTCGTAAACGGTCATTGAGTCGTAGATGACTGGAAACTGGAAAACCTGGGCGATATTCCTGTCTCGCGGAGAAAGCTCGTTAACCCGCTTTCCATCAAACAGAACATCGCCCTCGGAGGGCTGAACAAGGCCGGAGATGATGTTCAGCATGGTGCTTTTCCCACAACCGGACGGACCCAACAGCGCGTACGCACCACCCTTGTGCCAGACGTGGTCGAGTTGACGGATGGCGTAATCGTCCGGGCCCTCGGGCATATCACTGTAACTGTGGGCGAGTGATTTCAACTGAATTTCAGCCATCAGACAGACCCTCCTGAAACCTGAGACGGTGTGTGCACCAGTTGCTCGTTGTTGTCGAACACGAACAGTTTATTGATCGGCAGGTACACCTTGATTGGTGAGCCTGTGTGGTACTGATGCACCCCCATTAACTGCAACACCATTTCGAAGTGACTGTTCTCAACATGCATGAAGGTTTCAGAGCCACTGATTTCGCTGAGCTCTACCTCCATGGACATTTCGAGGTCATCGTCGCTGGTGGGCACCAGGCCGATGTGGCTGGGCCGGATCCCGAACCAGTAATCACCCGGCTGAAGCTTCGCCAGCTCCTGTGTCAGCGCGTGGTGCGAATATTCGTCGAAGGTCACCTCGGTTTCAGAAACACGCCCCCGAATCATGTTCATCGGGGGTTCACTGAACAACTGTGCAGCGAGGGTGTTCACGGGCGCGCGGTAGACATCCATCACCGGGCCGGTCTGAACCACCTGGCCTTCGTGCAACAGTGTGGTTGTGCCACCGAGCGCCAGGGCTTCGTTGGCCTCTGTGGTGGCGTAAACCGCGATACACTGACGCTCGCGGAACAGGTCACGCAATTCCGCCCTGAGCTCCTCGCGCAGCTTGTAATCGAGGTTGACCAGTGGCTCGTCGAATAGCACAAGGGTGGCGTCCTTCACCAGCGCCCGGGCCATGGCGGTTCGTTGCTGCTGGCCACCGGACAGCTCCAGCGGGTAGCGCTTGAGCAAAGGGTCGATCCGAAGCATCGACGCGGTTTCTTTCACCCTTCGATCAATCTCGGACTCTGCCATCTTTGCAAGCCGCAGGGGCGAGGCAATATTTTCGTAGACAGTCAGGTTGGGGTAATTGATGAACTGCTGATAGATCATCGAAATATTTCGGCTCTGCACGCTCTGCCCCGTGACGTCCTCACCGTTGTAGATCAGACGGCCGCTATCAGGCTTGTCCAGCCCTGCCATCAGTCGCATCAGTGAGGTCTTACCGGCCAGTGTCCGGCCGAGCAGAACGTTAAAGGAACCTGCCTCAAAGGTGAGGTTGGCATCCCGGATATAGTCGACACCGTCGACCTCACGGGAGAGATTCTCCAGTGTTAAGGACATAGGCTTTCCTTTTTGTTCTTGTGGAAACGCACTCCGGGCCGGTTTACATCGGCCACAGAAATTCGATTTCGAATCTCCTTACGCAAAGGCTATACCAGCTTGCACGTCTGCGTAGGTAATCTTACTTACTCCACTGTTTTGTATAGCCTTTTATTTTTCGCACAATTTCTCATACGAAAACCATAATGTTCGTTTAGCAATACTTTGTTCAAATTGAACATTGACGTGAACAGGATTTACACAGATGATTGAGCAACACATTTGACACAGTTGCCCACGTCAGCTGCTCGAGTCGTCTGCCAGAACAACAAACGAACACCTGAGTGACGCCTGATGAGAAAAAACGAATATTCGGACTACCGGAGCGTTATTGCCGATTCCTGGGACCGCTGCATTGCATGGGGCCTTGATCACGACCATGAGCCAACACCGCTGGTGCCGGAGTCTGCCAGGCTGGAAGAAATAAACCGCCAATACAGCGAATTGCTCTCGGTTACCGAGGCTGAGGTTCTGCCCTACTACCGGAACGTACTTTCCAACAGCCGCTGCCTCATTCTGCTCGCCGATCAGCACGCCACGGTATTGAACAGCTGGGGCGATGAACGCATTACCGAGACCCGGCTGAAACCCTGGTTTCAGACCGGCGCAAACTGGCAGGAGCAGAACTGCGGTACCAACGCCATTGGCACCTCTATTGCTGTCGGCGCCCCCGTTCAGATTCAGCGAAACGAACATTTCCTGAAAACGAACCGGAGCATCATTGGTTCTGCGGCACCGATTTTCGATGCCCACAGGCAGATTGCCGGTGTTCTCAGTGTGTTCAGCGACGCGTACCTCCCCCAGGCTCACACCCTGGGCATGGTTCGCCTGCTTTCCCAATCTGTGGAGAACCGGCTTATCAATCGCCAGTTCGGTCCCGATCATTTCCAGATCACCTTGAATACCACGGCAGATAACTTCGATAGTCCCTGGTCGGGGATTCTGGTGTGCGATGATTCCGGACGGGTCATTGCGAGTAACCAGCGAGCGGACCAGTTGCTGGGGATCAATACCGTGGAGGCCCGTCTGGATGAGCTTTTCAACGGCCGTCGTAATCAAATTCTTGGCCATCCGGAAACCGAACCCCTGCAACTGACCACCCGCAGCAAGGTGCGACTGAGCGCCCGGATCAAGCGCCCTACCCGGGTTGTCGACAACAGCGCCCAAAATGATCCGATACCACTCCCTGATGAGGGCAAGCATTCCGATGAATTGCTGGGTATCGACAATCTCGAATACGGCGATTCAGCCGTGAAGCGGTGCGCGACACAGAGTCTCAAAGTGCTGCAGCGGGGGCTACCGGTTCTCATCACCGGCGAGACCGGGGTCGGCAAGGAAGTTCTGGTCAAGGCGCTTCATCGCGCATCGCCGCGCAGGGATCAACCACTGGTGGCGGTTAACTGCGCGGCCATTCCCCCGGAACTGGTCGAATCGGAATTATTCGGTTACGAAGCGGGCGCCTTCACAGGCGCGCGGGCGCAAGGTTCACTGGGTTTTATCCGAAAGGCCCACAAGGGCATTCTGTTTCTGGACGAAATTGGCGAAATGCCCCTTTCGGCCCAATCAAGGCTGCTACGGGTACTCCAGGAACGGTTGGTTACTCCGGTCGGCTCTACCGACAGCGTCCCTGTTGATATTCTGCTGGTCACGGCGACCAACCGACCACTGGGCACACGGATCGAAAGCGGTCATTTCAGGGCAGACCTCTATTACCGGATCAACGGGCTATGCGTGGAACTCCCTGCGCTTCGGGACCGCGCCGACAGATTGCTGCTGATACAGACACTCTATTCCCGTTACCGTGATCCGGGGCAATCAGAACAGCTGTCTCCCAAGGTACTCTCGGCCCTGGAAAACCACCCGTGGCCGGGCAACATTCGCCAACTGGTCAACGTGCTGCGGGTGGCTATCGCCATTGCCGACGGGGAGGACGTGCAGGTGTGGCATTTGCCGGAAGACTTCCTTGCAGAATTCGAGAACAGCTCGGGCGAGGAATCCGATCAGACTATCCCGCAGCCATCTGTTCCGGGCATTGAAGCGGAACCCGAGGATACACTCGCCAGAACGCTCAGGGTCTATCACAAGTGCACAGGCAATGTATCTCAGGCCGCCAGAGAACTGGCAATAAGCCGTAACACGCTATACAAGCGTCTGCGGGAACTTGGGGTTCGATGAAACCCATACCCGCAGAAGCCTGGTGTCATAGCTTTTGAACCGCTTGGAACCAGCCATCATACAGCGCGTCCCGCTTCTCTTTCGTCATGACGGGTTCAAAACTCCGGTCACATCGCCATAGTTCGGAAAGCTCCTCGAGAGAGCCATAGACACCGGCCTTCAGGCCAGCCAGATAGGCAGCGCCCAATGCCGTGGTTTCAACCAGCGACGGGCGATCCACGCGGGCACCGAGAATGTCGGCCAGAAACTGAAGTACCCAGTTATTGGCCACCATGCCACCATCAACCCTCAGGTTGACCGGCCGAATCCCGTCTTTTTCCATGGCCTTTTGCAGGTCCTTGGTTTGATAGCAAACAGATTGCAGGCCCGCCGTGACAATCTCCTTGATGCCGGTATCGCGGGTAAGACCGAAGATGGCGCCCCGTGCATTGGGGTCCCAGTAGGGCGCGCCCAACCCGGTAAAAGCCGGTACCAGATAAACACCGTGGTCGACGGGCGTCCCCTCCGCCAGCGGTTCTGTTTCACAGGCGTCGCGAATAAGCTGAAGGCCGTCCCGCAGCCATTGAATAGTGGCGCCGGCGATAAAAATACTGCCCTCCAGGGCGTAGGTGGGCTTACCGTTAACCCGGTAGGCCACCGTGGTAAGCAAGCGGTGCTCCGATTGCAGAGCCTTGTCACCGGTATTGAGCATCAGGAAGCAGCCAGTGCCATAGGTGCTCTTCGCCATGCCAATGCCGAAACAGGTCTGGCCAAACAGGGCGGCCTGTTGATCGCCTGCCACGCCCAGCACAGAGGCACCGTTGAGTGCCCCACCCTCGGTGATCTGCCCGAAATGATCAGCGGAATCCATCACCTCCGGTAGCAGCGATTCGGGAATACCAAAGAGCTCCAGAAGCTCCGGATCCCATTTCTGGTTGTGGATGTTGAACAGCATCGTGCGGCTGGCATTGGTGGCGTCTGTGCGATGCTCTCGACCGCCGGTCAATCGCCACAACAAAAAGCTGTCGACGGTACCGAACGCGAGCTCCCCTCGCTCCGCCCGCTCCCTTACTCCGGAGACATTTTCCAGAATCCAGCGAATCTTGGTGGCCGAAAAATAGGGATCAATGAGCAAGCCGGTCTTGCTGTTGACCCAGGGTTCGAGCCCCTCACTTTTCAGGGACTCGCAATAGGAGGCCGTTCGCCGATCCTGCCAGACAATGGCGTTGTAGACGGGCTCTCCGGTGTTGCGATCCCAGACTACGGTGGTCTCGCGTTGGTTGGTGATGCCTACAGCAACCACTTCACCGCGATCACCGCACTCTTCGGCCATTACGGCGTTGAACGTTTGCTGAACCGATGACCATAGGTCTTCCGGATTGTGCTCAACCCAGCCACTGGCCGGGAAATGTTGCGGAAACTCTTGCTGGCGGGTGGCGTGTATGTTGCCCTGCAGGTCAAAGAGTATGGCGCGGGAACTGGTAGTCCCCTGATCGATGGAAAGTATGTATTGGCTCATAATGTTCGACCTCGGTTTCTTATTTTTTCGTATTTTTACTTTTTTGAACATAAATGCCAAGCGGTTTTCACGACAAGCGAGCATATTACCAGCCAAACCTTTTAAAAAAGCTGCATAACCCGCTGAAAACTACTAAACTTTAAGACTGTTTTCGGACGCACAGTATTTCGCATGAGAAAAATGACAGAGCGGAGGAGATTTTAATGGCACAGCGTCGCCGACAGGATCTGATTATGGAGCTGATCCAGCAGAACGGTTTCGTCACCACCGAACAGCTGGTAGACCAGTTCAAGGTAACGCCCCAGACCATCCGCCGCGATCTGAATGAACTCGCCAAGCAGAAAAAGCTCCGCAGACACCATGGTGGAGCGGGCATTGATTCCAGCACGGTCAATACCGCTTATCAGGCCCGCAAGATCATGGATCTGGAGGCCAAGGAAAGAATTGCCGAGGCGCTGGTAGAGTTGATTCCGGACAATTCCTCCATGTTCATCAATATCGGCACCACCACCGAGACCATCGCCAAGGCCCTGCTGGAAAAACACAACCTGCAGATCGTTACCAACAACCTCCATGTCGCGTCCATTCTCTCGGCCAAGGAAGATTTCCACGTAATCATTGCGGGCGGCGAAGTCCGCAACCGGGATGGCGGGATTGTCGGTGAAGCCACCCGGGATTTCATCAACCAGTTCAAGATGGACTTCGGCATCATTGGCATAAGTGGCATTCACAACGACGGCTCTCTCCTGGATTTTGATTACCGTGAGGTCCGCGTGGCCCAGGCAATTATTGCCAACTCCAACCAGGTTCTTCTGGCAGCCGACCATTCCAAGTTCGGACGCAATGCCATGGTCCGTCTGGGAAGCATTTCCCAGGCTGATCACGTCTTCACCGACCAGCAACCTCCCGTGGAAATCCGCCAGCTGCTGACCGAACACAACGTACAGCTTCATATCGTCTGATTGTTTTTCGCTTCCCTCTCTATCCGAAAACGTGATCGCCTCCCCCTTTTCGTTTTTTTTCTATTTTTTCCTTTACGAATATACAAGCCTTTCGCATAATAGTGTCATATCGCATGTTGAACATTGAAAAGTGCGCATGACAACAAAGCGTCTTTTCCATTGGCGTCAGGAGATGACCAACAATGACTTTGGAGCACGAACAGTTTGACGTTATTGTCGTTGGCGGTGGAGTCAACGGCACCGGCATTGCCATGGATGCAGCCGGGAGAGGCCTGAAAGTCCTCCTTTGCGAAATGAATGACCTGGCGTCAGCCACGTCATCCAGCAGCAGCAAGCTCATACACGGCGGGCTGCGCTATCTGGAACACTATGAATTCCGACTGGTCCGGGAGGCCCTGGCGGAGCGCGAATCACTGCTTCGCAATTCGCCACACATCATGTGGCCAATGCGTTTTCGGTTACCGCACCGACCGCACCTGCGCCCAGCCTGGATGATTCGAACCGGCCTCTTTCTCTACGACCACCTGGCGAAACGGGAAATCCTTCCGGGCTCACGCTCCATCAAGTTCGGTGAGAACGATCCGCTGAAACCGGATATCACCAAGGGATTCGAGTACTCGGACGGCTGGGTCGACGATGCTCGCCTGGTGGTTCTGACTGCGAAAAAAGCACAGCAGTTTGGCGCGCAGATATGCACCCGCACCAAATGTGTCAAGGCCGAACAGGGCACCCATGACTGGAAAGTCACACTGCGGGACATGACCGATGAAACCGAAAGAACGGTATCAGCCAAGGCCATTGTGAATGCTTCTGGTCCCTGGGTAAGCAAGTTATTCGGTGAAACCCTGTCGATGCCGGCGCCGAAAATGATTCGCATGGTCAAAGGCAGCCATATTGTGGTTCCCAGACTCAACAAGGGTACCGAAGCCTACATCCTTCAGAATGAAGACGAGCGGATCGTGTTTGTTATTCCCTACGAGGATGAATTCTCGCTGGTGGGCACCACCGATGTCGATTACGAAGGTGACCCCAAGAAAGCGAAAATTTCACCAGAAGAAACTGACTATCTGCTGAACATCGTGAACTCCCATTTCAAGAGGCAGCTTGAACCCTCGGATGTGATCTGGTCCTACTCCGGTGTGCGCCCTCTTATGGACGACGAGCAGGAAAATGCCCAGAAGGCATCTCGGGATTACTCCTTCGAGGTCAATAGTGAGAAAGGCAAGGCGCCACTGATTTCGGTATTCGGAGGCAAGATCACCACCTACCGCAAGCTGGCAGAGGCCGCCACTGACAAACTGTGCCAGTTCTTTCCTGAGGCCGGCGGGCGCTGGACCAAAACCGGAGTTTTACCCGGCGGTGACTTTGCCAACCACGAGGCGCTTGAAGAAAAACTCAGGCGTGACTTCCCCTGGCTCTCCGAGAAAGTGATCAGCCGCTACGTGCGTACCTATGGCACCACCAGCTATGACATTCTCCGGGACTGCCAGTCGATGGACGATCTGGGCATTCATTTCGCCGGAACTCTCTACGAGCAGGAAGTCGAGCATCTGATCAAGAACGAATGGGCCATGACGTCGGAAGACATTCTTTGGCGCCGGACCAAGCAGGGGCTTTATGCCAGCGACTCGGATGTTGAAGCCCTGGAACGTTTCCTGATGAAAGCTGTCAGTTCCGATAATCGCAAGACCGCTCTCCACCACAGCGCCTGAAGCTCTCTCAGGCATCTTTGCTCCGGCCGGACTCTATCCGCCCGGAGCTTTTTTGTAGCTGGCTCCGCACGGTTTTGGGAAAGCCCTCCCCCTGTCCTTGGCAACTTCGTGTATCAACTCCCACAAAAAAAGGTTGAGGGGTTAACCTCAACCTTTTGCGCTCCCACTTTCGAGGGTGCTTGCCTCCATTCGAGACAATCAGAATGTCAGTTGCGAACCAAAGATGATCGCATCGTATTCACCCTGTCCGTCACCGGTACCGAGTGTGGTGTATTCCGCCATCAGGGTCAGGTGATCGGTGGCCGCGTATCGAGCAAAGAGCATAGTCAGATCTGTATCGTTGCTGTCACCCGCGACAATATCGTCTTCACCTTCGCCATAACTGACACCCAGCGTGGTTCGGTTGATCTGGTAGGTGGTTTCAACATACCACTGACTGGCGTCTTCTTCGTTCGGATCCAGGCGGGCGGCAAACACTCCGTTGCCTGTACCCTGGGTCATGCCGTAGTTGCCTCGAACGGACAGGCCACCAAAAGAGACAGAACCGCCGAAGTCGATACCGGACATGGTGTAGTCATCAAAGGTACCGGTTTTGGAGTCCACGTCCTGCGTGAAACCACTGGACCAGAGGGAAAAATTGTTGCCCGAATAGACCACGTTCGCTTCGATGCGCGGCATGGTGTACTCGGCATCGGCAACGCCATCCACCTTTGAAGGGCTGAACAAACCGACCTTGAACTGCAGACCGCCCAGGCTGTTGGAGGTGTACATCACACGGGGTGTGAAGTTGGCATAAAAGTAGCCGTTGCCAATGCGCCCGGCCGTTGCGGCCACCTGGTCCGGGCCACCGATCAGGCCAACGCCCAGAGCACTGCCGTTATCACCAATAGCAGGCACCCCATAGATCCCGAAGCCCTTACCAATATTTACCTTACCGAAATCGCCGGCCACGGCAATCTCGGAGACCCGGCTGCGAAAATCGGCATTGGCATCACCGGGCGCAATATTCGCGTTCATCTGGAAATGGCCGGACACTTCCAGACCATTTTGGGTCGGTGCATAAATGTTGGTTTGCAGCGTTGCCGGGTTGAAACCGGTCGTGATGGTAAACGAGTCTTCGTCCGTTGGTTGGTCATAATTGCCGAACACCGCAAAGATCGGAATGTGGCCATTAAAGCCCGCTTTCCACCCGTTATCAGATTCAAAGGACACCTCCGCCAGGGCTGGCGAGCAGACCCCTGCCGCCAGCAGCAGGGAGGCTGCCAATGGGGCCTTCCGGAAAGAACGGTTGTTGGACGACACAAAGACATTGTTATTTTCGATCATGTTAGCTTCCTGTTTTTGTTAGCGCTGAACTGTCGAAGCCACCTGAAACGCTTTGCCCAAGGACATAGCTGCGGCGAAACGCCTGGCGACTGACTTCGTTAACGAACCGTCTGGTTTTCGCATTGCGCCATATCGGTTCGAAACAGAACAAATTTAGCGCTGAAAATTGCAAATGGAAAGTTTATGATCGAAAAAATTTTCGTTTAGCCCGCCTTAAAAAGACTTTAGAAAGAAGCATGAACGGTTAAACAGCTGTTTTTAATACACTTAAACTGCCCTTCCCCCGAAATAAAATTTTTCGTTGACGAACTTTCCAACGAACCATATGATCTTAAATTGTACGAAAAGCAACAAAAACAAGAGGCGATCATGAACAAATACCCGTTGCTAGTCGGCCTGATACTACTGGTGAGCCAACCGGTAATCGCGGGCCCCCTCTTCGACTCACTTTCCAATGAGAAGCGATCGCTTATCCGCACACTGATCCAGGACCACTTTCCGGATTCGACCCTATCGGAAGACGAACAGGCTGAAGAACTCGCCTGGTTTACCCATGCCGCCGCGGAGCTCCAGGGAACATCGATATCGGTTCTCTCCGAACAATTACCGACCCATGACTACGAGGCAGAGGTACTGGCACCCGCGTTTTCAATGCTGACGGGGATTCCGGTAATCCACGACAGGAAGCCCGAAGGCGAGGTGATTCGCCAGATCAACCTGCAGCGCATCATGGCGGCCAAGGGGCGGTACGACGCATTTGTGAATGACTCCGACATGATTGGCACCCATTCCCGCAGCGGCTGGGCTCTGGCGCTGAGCGATTATATAGAAGGGGCGGGCAAGGCATTTACACTGCCGACCCTGGCACTGGAAGATTTCATTGGCCTGGAGTTCGTCACTGGCCCCGACGGCAAGATCTACCAGCTACCCGATCAGCAGTTCGCCAACCTGTACTGGTTCCGTTACGACTGGTTCCAGCGCCCCGAACTGAGGGCCCAATTCAGGGAGCGCTACGGCTACGAGCTTGGCGTGCCCTTCAACTGGTCCGCATATGAGGACATCGCAGAATTTTTCTCGGTTCACGTGCAGGAGATCGATGGCGAACGTGTCTACGGGCACATGGACTACGGCAAGCGGGACCCATCTCTGGGATGGCGCTTCACCGATGCCTGGTTCTCCATGGCAGGCGCGGGTGATCAGGGGATTCCCAACGGATTACCGGTCGATGAATGGGGCATTCGTATGGAGGGCTGCCATCCTGTTGGCTCTTCCGTCAGTCGTGGCGGCGCCACCAACAGTCCGGCAGCGGTCTATGCACTGGAAAAATACATCGACTGGTTGCAGCGCTTCGCTCCTCCGGAGGCGGCGAACATGACATTCTCGGAAGCCGGTCCCGTGCCGGCCCGGGGGCAGGTCGCACAGCAAATCTTCTGGTACACCGCTTTTACCTCCGATATGACAAAAGAGGGGTTGCCCGTCGTGAACGAAGACGGCACTCCGAAATGGCGGATGGCGCCCTCCCCTCGCGGCGCCTACTGGCAGGAGGGTATGAAGCTCGGATATCAGGACGTGGGCGCCTGGACCATCCCGCGCGCCATGGGGGCGGACCAGCAGAAAGCAGCGTGGCTTTATGCCCAGTTCACCGTCTCGCGCACCGTGTCACTCCAGAAGACCCTCTACGGTCTGACACCCATCCGGCTTTCAGACCTGGAATCGCCGCAAATGCAGGCAAAAGCGCCAACACTGGGAGGTCTTGTCGAGTTCTACCGTAGCCCGGCTAGAACCGCCTGGTCGCCCACTGGAGTGAACGTGCCAGACTACCCTCGGTTGGCCAAGCTATGGTGGCCAAACATCGCCGATGCGGTAACGGGGAAAATGACCCCGCAGCAGGCGCTCGATAACCTGGCGGCAGCACAAGACAGAACCTTGTCTATTATCGAACGTAACTTCCTGGCCGGTGATTGTGGTCCTAAAATGGCGGATGAAGAAAAGCTGAAGGGCGAAGAATGGTGGCTCGCCCAACCTGGTGCGCCCAAGCCTCGCCTGAACAATGAGAAACCCCAGGGCATAACCATCCGTTACGAGGACCTGCTCAGGCAGTGGGACATTGCGGGCAACTGAACAAGCTCCCGGCCTCAATCGGGCTCAAGAAGCCTGGCAATTCTGCGCTGAAGTTCGGGCACAACCTCGCTTTCAAACCAGGGATTCCGACGCAACCACAGGTTATTTCTTGGGCTGGGGTGAGGCATGGGCAGAACTTCCGGCCAATACTCCTGCCAATGCTGGACATTGGCCGTGACGGATTTGCGACAGTCGGCCAGGTGCCAGGCATGGGCATATTGGCCGATAACCAGAGTCAACCCAATATGCCGCAGACGATCCAGCAACAGGTTGCGCCAGGCCGGCGCGCACTCTGGTCGCGGCGGAAGATCCCCGGATTTGCCGGTACCCGGATAGCAAAACCCCATGGGCAGGATGGCCAGCTTCTGTTCGTCATAAAAGGTATCCCGGGTTATCCCCATCCATTGCCGAAGCCGATCGCCGCTGGGATCATTGAAGGGCAACCCGGTTTCATGCACTCGCCTGCCCGGCGCCTGCCCGACCACCAGAATGCGGGCGCTTTCCGATATCTGGATGACCGGCCTTGGGCCACGTGGAAGAACGTCCGCACAAATCGTACACGCCCGCACGCGCCGAACCAGGTCGTCGAAGGGAAGCCGGGAGAGATCCTCTTTCATGAACGTTCCATTGTCAGGGTGATTGCATAAACGGGCATTTCCCGTAACGATAGAGGCACAATCACGACACAACAAGTCACGAAGGACACACCATGAATGCCAAAGCAGGCCCTCTTCCTCTGCCGGAAATTGATGTCGAGGAGTTCCGAAAAGTCGTTCGCACCCGCCGCTCCATCAGGCGCTTCACCGATGAGCCTATTCCGGAGAAGGTGCTTGAGGATTGCCTCGAGCTGGCAACACTTGCCCCAAACTCCAGCAACCTTCAGCCCTGGGAATTTTTCGTTGTCCGCACTCCGGAGCTGAAGGCGAAACTTGCCCACGCCTGTCTTGGCCAGAATGCCGCGAAAACCGCCGCCGCGCTGATCGTGGTGGTTGCCCGACCGGATAGCTGGCGAGCTCATGCCCGACAAGCCCTGGAAGACTGGCCAGAAGAAAAACTGCCGCCGATCGTTGAAAAGTACTACCGCAAAGTCGCCCCCATTCACTACAACCAGGGCCCCTTCGGGATTCTGGGGTTAGCGAAGAAAGCGGCAGGCCTTGCCGTGGGAATCACCCGGCCTGTCCCCCGGGGCCCCTACTCAACCTGCGAGATGAAAATCTGGGCCACCAAATCCACCGCCCTGGCGGCCCAGAACCTGATGCTTGCACTCCGGGCCCACGGCTATGATTCCTGCCCCATGGAGGGTTTTGACGAGTATCGTGTCAAGAAACTGCTCAACCTGCCCGGTAAAGGACTGGTGACCATGGTACTGGCCGCCGGCCGCCGGGCGGAGAACGGCGTGTATAACCGCCAATACCGTTTTGATCAGAGCCAACTGGTTCACTACCTCTGACCCAGCAAAGGCACTCGGGCATCACACCTCCGGATTGCCCAGTGCCTCGGCCGCTCCCAACAGCCCGGTGTAGGGCTCTGTGACCACATAGACCGGCGTGAACTCCAGCAACGGGCGCATTCTGCCTTTATCCTCAAAGCCGTTCCGGAAGGGACTTTCCAGAAAGAAATCGAGGAAACGGGGCAGGATTCCACCGCAGAGATAAACACCACCGATGCTACCCAGGGTCAGAACCCCATTGCCGGCTACCCGACCGAGGATTTCACAGAAGTGGCGGAGCGTGTGTCGCGCCAGGCTGTCGGTGTTTTCCACCGCAGCCGCGGTGATTTTTTCCGGCGCATCCAGTGGGGCGGCCACGCCCTGGATCTCGGCATGGGCCTGATACAGATTCAGCAGGCCCTGACCACAAAGAATACGCTCTACCGACACCCGCCCAAATCGGGCCTTGAGAATCCGCAGCACCGCCATTTCGGTATCATCGGTGGGGGCGAAATCCACGTGGCCGCCTTCGGTCATCAACGGTACCCAACCATGCTCAATGGGCACCAGGCCCGAAACACCGAGCCCGGTTCCAGGCCCCATAACCAGTCGGGGGCGAAGGCTGTCACCCGGCCCACCACACACAGGCACAAGGTGTTCGTCCGGAACATGGGGAACGCCGAGCGCCATGGCGGTAAAGTCATTGATCACCTTGAACCTGGACCAGCCGAACTGCGCCCGGACCTCTTCGATATCAAAGCGCCAGTGATTGTTGGTCATGCGAACCTGGGTGCCTCGAACCGGTGAGGCAACGGCCAGACAGGCTCCATCCACCTCTGAAACTCCGACCCGGGCCAGGTAATCCCGCACGGCGTCATCGAGATTGGTGTATTCCCCGCAGGGCAGAATCTCGATAGCCCCGGGCTGCACACTGCCCTTCTCTACCAGTGCGAAACGCGCATTGGTGCCGCCGATGTCACCGACCAGTGAGTAATGTGTTGCTGTCATGCCTCATGATTCCAGAAAAAGCTGGCCCCTTCCTCGGGATTGCTGGCCGAACGTCGCATCCAGCCAAACAATTCCCGACCATAGCCGTGATGATACCCGGTCAGGTCCGCATTTTCAGAATCCCGGCCGGCAAACTCCTGCTCATCCACGCGGACGGCAAGAATCCCCTTTTCGGCATCCAGACAAACCTGGTCACCATTTTTGACCTTGGCCAGCGGCCCGCCATCCAGCGCCTCCGGGTAGACATGGATCGCCGCGGGCACCTTGCCCGACGCGCCGGACATACGGCCATCCGTCACCAGTCCGACCTTGAACCCGCGATCCTGCAACACGCCCAGGTAAGGGGTAAGCTTGTGCAGCTCTGGCATGCCATTGCTCTTGGGTCCCTGGAACCGCACGATCACAATGCAATCCCGATCCAGGTCGCCGGCCTCGAAAGCTGCCTTTAGTTCGTTCTGGTCGTTGAACACCACGGCCGGCGCTTCAACTATCCGGTGTTCCGGAGCAACGGCAGAAACCTT
The DNA here is from genome assembly GCF_037029655.1 of Marinobacter sp. CH_CUG1437-1. Lineage (NCBI taxonomy): Bacteria > Pseudomonadati > Pseudomonadota > Gammaproteobacteria > Pseudomonadales > Marinobacteraceae > Marinobacter > Marinobacter sp. CH_CUG1437-1. The sequence continues at coordinate 590,554 of NZ_JAYMEW010000002.1, forward strand.
GATCACGCCCCGGCCCAGATTGCCATCGAGCACCCGTAGCCCACCATCGGGTGCAAACGGCTCCGCAACCGGGCTCAGCACATCCGGGCGAAGGCTTTTTTCCGGCGCCGGCTTCCACACCAGCCTCTCATCCTCCAGCTCCGGCATCTCGGTATAGCGCTCAAGGCCATAGCCCACGACCGTGTTCACGTCATTGTGCAGGTACCCGCCGCTCAGCAGCTCCCGGATCAGGAACGGGGTACCTCCCGCCTCGTGAAACGCGTTCACGTCTTCCTGGCCATTGGGGTAGATGCGGGTCATGGAGGGGACTACGGAAGAAAGCTCGGCGTAGTCGTTCCAGTCGATGATGATACCGGCAGCCCGGGCAATGGCGATCCAGTGAATGGTGTGATTGGTGGAGCCACCGGTAACCAGCAGCGCTACCAGCGCATTGACGATGCTCTTCTCATCCACCATATCGCCAAGACCAAGCTCGCCTCCGTGAGGCTTCGACAATTTGATCACCTGCTCGGTTGCGGCACGGGTGAGCTCTTCGCGCAGCGGGGTATTGGGATTTACAAAAGCCGATCCCGGCAAATGCAGCCCCATGACTTCGACCAACAGCTGGTTGCTGTTGGCGGTGCCGTAAAACGTGCAGGTGCCGGGGCTGTGATAGGACTTGCTCTCGGCCTCCAGCAATTCTTCCTTGCCAACCTTACCCTCGGCGTAAAGCTGTCGAATCCGCTGTTTTTCCTTGTTCGGCAGCCCTGAAGGCATCGGGCCTGCCGGAACCAGAATGGTAGGGAGATAGCCGAAGCCCAGCGAGCCGATCAGCAGGCCCGGAACAATCTTGTCGCAGATGCCCAATAGCAGCGTGGCATCAAACATGTTGTGGCTCAGGGCCACGGCCGTACTCATGGCGATGGTGTCCCGGGAAAACAGGCTCAGCTCCATACCCGGCTGGCCCTGGGTTACGCCATCACACATGGCAGGCGTGCCTCCGGCCACCTGGGCCACGGACCCCATCCCCCGGGCCGCCTCCCGAATAACATCGGGGAACTTTTCGTAAGGTTGGTGGGCCGAAAGCATATCGTTATAGGCCGTTACCATGGCCACATTGGCCTTGTTCATGAACTTCAGGGTGTCTTTGTCGCCCTGACTACAGGCCGCAAAACCGTGGGCCAGATTGCCGCAGGACAGAGAACTCCGGTGCGGGGATTGGGCTTTGAGAGCGTTCATGCGGTTCAGGTAATCCTGCCGCGTTGAGCGACTGCGCTCAATAATTCTCTGGGTAACCTTGTCTACGGTCGGGTGCATGGTGGGCTCCATTGCATAATCTATTAGAGTGGTCGTTTTTAGATGTAATTTTACTTTCTTTTTTTAGCATTACCACCGTTTAATCGTTCATTTATTCTTTTTTTGTTGTTATATTTACTACATTGCTGAGGTTAAACGAACAAAAAACGACCACCCAAGGAGTCAGACGATGACAATCCGTATCGCAATCAACGGTTTTGGCCGCATCGGTCGCAATGTTCTCAGAGCATTGTATGAAAATAACTACCGGAGCCAGCTCCAGGTTGTTGCCATCAACGACCTTGGCGACGCCGAAACCAACGCTCATTTGCTCAAGTATGACAGCGTTCATGGCCGATTTAACGCCGACGTCAGTCACGACGCAGAATCCCTGACCGTTAACGGGGACCGGATTGCCATTACCGCTCTCCGCAACCCCGAAGAACTGCCCTGGAAAGACCACCGTGTTGATGTCGTTTTCGAGTGTACCGGCCTCTTCACCAAACGCGACAAGGCGGCTGCACACCTGACGGCCGGCGCCCGCAAGGTTATCATCTCGGCACCCAGCCCTGATGCGGATGCCATCGTGGTATACGGCGTGAACCACGAAACACTGACCGCCGACCACGACATCATCTCCAATGCGTCCTGCACCACAAACTGCCTGGCTCCGGTGGTTGAAGCCCTGCACAAGACCATTGGTATCGAGAGTGGCCTGATGACCACCATCCACTCCTACACTAACGATCAGAAGCTGAGCGACGTCTACCATTCCGACCTCTATCGGGCACGCTCAGCCACCCAGTCAATGATCCCAACCAAGACCGGCGCCGCTGCCGCCATTGGCAAGGTCATTCCGGAGTTGGACGGCAAACTCGATGGCCTGGCCGTTCGCGTTCCCACCATCAATGTGTCACTGGTGGATTTCGGCTTCATTGCCAGCCGGGAGACAACCGCAGAGGAAGTCAACGAAGCGGTTAAAGCGGCGGCCGAGCAGAACCCGGTTCTTGGCTATAATATCGAGAAGCTGGTCAGCGTGGACTTCAATCACAACGCGCTCTCCAGCATCTTTGACGCCAACCACACCCGCGTTCTGGGCCGTCACGTAAAAGTCATGGCCTGGTACGATAATGAATGGGGGTTCTCGAACCGCATGCTGGATAATGCACTCGCCCTGATCAAGGCCGGCCAGTAAAACTGGCCGGCCCAGCTGATTCCGCTACCCTGCTCGAGACCATTTTGAAGAACCAAAGGACACAAACCATGCTCAGGCGTACCAAGATCGTCGCCACCCTCGGCCCCGCCACTGACTCGCCGGAATCCCTCGCAGCTATAATTGCCGCCGGAGTAGACGTTACCCGACTGAACTTTTCCCACGGCAGCGCCGAGGAGCACATCGGACGAGCCCGCCGTGTCCGCGAAGCGGCTGCAGCCCAGGGCCGGTTCGTCGCGCTGCTCGCCGATCTGCAGGGCCCCAAGCTTCGCATCGCCCGCTTTGCGGAGAACAAGGTCACCCTTCAGGCCGGCCAGACGTTTATCCTCGATGCTGCCATGGACAAGGAGGCCGGTACCGAAGAAAGAGTCGGGATCGATTACGAGCAACTGATCGAAGATGTGGAACCGGGCGACATCCTGGTTCTCGATGACGGTCGCATTGAGATGGAAGTTCAGTCGGTCGATGATCACAGCATCACCTCCACTGTTCTGATCGGCGGCCCGCTCTCGAACAACAAGGGCCTGAACAAGCGTGGCGGCGGCCTGTCTGCTGAGGCACTGACTGAGAAGGACAAGCAGGACATCGTCACAGCCGCCAAACTCGGTGCCGATTACGTGGCGGTTTCTTTTGTTCGCACCGCCGAGGATATGCACATCGCACGGCGCCTGCTTAAACAAGCAGGATCTGACGCCGGCCTGGTCGCCAAAATCGAACGGGCGGAACTTGCCGACGATGTGGAAGCCCTGGACGCGGTCATCGAAGCCTCCGATGCCGTGATGGTTGCCCGCGGCGACCTGGCCGTGGAAATCGGAGACGCACAGCTGGTTGGCGTCCAGAAGCACATCATCTCCCGCGCCCGGGTTCTTAACCGCGCGGTGATCACGGCCACGCAGATGATGGAGTCGATGATCACCAGCCCGATGCCAACACGAGCCGAAGTCTCAGACGTTGCCAACGCGGTGATGGACTACACCGACGCGGTGATGCTCTCTGCCGAGACCGCGGTGGGTGATTATCCGAAGGAAGCCGTGGAAGCCATGGTGCGCATCTGCCTGGGTGCCGAGAAGCATCCATCGATGCATCAGTCCAAGCACCGGATTCACGAGAGCATGGAAGCGGTGGACGAGGCCATCGCGCTTTCGGCCATGTACGCCGCCAACCACCTTGAGGGTGTCTCGGCCATCATCTGCATGACCGAAACCGGCGCCACACCGAGGTTGATGTCGCGCATAAAGTCGAGCCTGCCAATCTTTGCGTTTTCGCGCCATCACTCCACGCAGCATCGGGTCGTTTTGTTCCGGGGCGTTCAGACGGTGCCTTTCGATTCTGCCAAGATCCCGAACGAGCGGACGAATGCGTTGGCGGTGTCGGAGCTGGTGAACCGGGGGGCAGTCAAGGATGGTGATCTGGTGGTGATTACCAAGGGTGATTATGTGAATGCCCAGGGTGGGACCAATACCATGAAGATTGTTCGCGTTGGGTCGGATATTCGCTGATTCTCTAGCTTCTCTGGCTATAGCCCGCTGTCTTCGGTGCATGGGCTCGTAGCCTGAGGCTGTGTGCCGGGCGGCAGTAGGGTTCCCCTTTCCAAAAACCGCTACGAGCACATCCATGTGCGCTTGGCTGTGGCCATCCTTGGCCACAGACATTTTTGGAAAGGGGAACCCCACTCCCTCCTTCAGAATTTTGCAGTTATCTCTGCGTGACAGTTTCTCGAGTATTGCGAACTTACGACGAATTCTCGCGTTATCGGAGATTATGCCAAGCGCTTTGGGGCAGGGCTTCCGGGAATGTCGCTGGCCAGGGACGGCCAGCGCCAAGCGCACATGGGTGAGGCGGAGCGTTTATGAAGCGAAGCTTCATGCGACAGACGAACGACAGCAATCTGTGATTGCTGGCTGGACCCCGAAGGGGTGCTCGTAGCGTTTCCCGGAAGCCCTGCCCCAAAGTGCGTCCACTCCAAAACTTCCAGTCTGGAAAACCAAGTCGGAAATCAGAGATCAGCAAGACTCCCACGCGCAATCTCGGTGATCTGCGCCCAGTCTCTGGCCGCCACCACATCCGCAGGGGTCAACCAGGTGCCACCAACGGCCTGGACGTTACCGAGGGACAGGTAGTCGGCTGCGGTGTTTCGGCGGATGCCGCCGGTTGGGCAGAAGGTGACATCCGGGAAGGGGCCGCTGAAGGCTTTTAGGGCCGGGATGCCGCCGGCGACTTCGGCAGGGAAGAATTTGAATTCGCGGTAGCCGAGGTTATAGCCCACCATCATCTCGGAGATGGTAGCGATGCCGGGCAACAAAGGCGCTTCAGAGGTCACGCCGAATTCCAGGATGGCTTCGGTCACGCCCGGGGTGATCACGAACTGGGCGCCAGCGGCTTCCACCTGCCGATACTGCGCAATGCTGGTCACGGTACCTGCGCCCACCCAGGCGTCCGGGATGGCTTTGCGGACTTCTTCGATGGCTTTGAGGCCGTGTTCGGTGCGCAGGGTGATTTCCAGGACGTTGATGCCGCCATCAACCAGTGCCTGACAAAGCGGCACGGCGTCTTCGAGCTCTTGGATAGCGATAACTGGCACCAGGGGTGAGGATTGCAGTACTGCCCTGACGCGCTCGCGATGGTAGTCGGAAAGTTGATTCATGGTTTTCTCCATAACAAAGGTCGGGCGTTTCAGGGGCTCCAGAACAACTGGAGGCCAGGCTTGAGGAAAGCTCTGATGGGCATTTCGAGACCCTTGTCCGGTTCGGACAGGGCATGCTCCAATGTTCGCAGCTTGTCTTCACCCTTCAGATGCAGTGCCTTGAAGCGGGCATCTCTCAGGGGCGGCCAGGTCAGTGTGATGCGCTTTTGGGGTTGCGACGCGGGCGTAGCAGCGGCAACGATGTCCTGACACTCGGGATCCATGGCACTCTTCAGCTCCGGTGCATCCGGGAACAGCGACGCCGTGTGGCCGTCGTTGCCCATGCCGAGAATCAGTACGTCGATGGGCAGGGCCAGATCCGCCAGCTCGGCCTTGACCCGTTCCAGGCCTTCGGCAGGTGTGGCACCGGGCTGTTTGAGCGACAGGAATCGGGCCGACGCCGCCTGGTTCTGCAGCAGATTCTCCCGAACAAGACGGGTGTTACTGGCGTCATCGCTTTCGTCCACCCAACGCTCATCCGCCAGCAGGACGTCTACCCTGCCCCATTCCAGATTCTTGCTGGAAAGCGCCTTGAAAAATGGCAGCGGCGTGGAGCCGCCGGATACCACCAGGCTCGCCCTGGGCGCCTCTCTCAGGCGGGCAGCCAGAAACTCTGCAACCGCATCCGCAAGATTCAGGGCCACAGCCTCAGGCGTTTCACCTGAACAGTCGCGAACACCCTGGGGCAAGCGCAGATCAGACATCTTCATACCAGCTCCTCCCATCCCGGGTGATCATGGCGATGGAGGCAACCGGCCCCCAGGTTCCAGCGGCATAACGCTTGGGCGGTTCGCCGCTGTCTTTCCAGTTCTGGATAACCTGGTCTACCCAGCGCCAGGCGAACTCCACCTCGTCACGGCGGACAAACAGGTACTGGTTGCCTTTCATCACCTCCCACAGCAGACGCTCGTAGGCGTCGGGTATCCGGTCGGTGGCAAAGGTCTCCGAGAATGTCAGCTCCAGCGGGCCCTGGCGCAGGCGCATGCCTTTGTCCAGACCCTGGTCTTTGGTGAGGATCTTCAGGGCCATGCCCTCATCGGGCTGCAGTCGGATGATCAGCTTGTTGTTGGCCAGGTGTTTCTGGTCGGGATCAAAGATGTAGTGCGGGGCCGGTTTGAAGTGGATGATTATCTGAGACAGCTTCTCCGGCAGGCGCTTGCCCGTGCGAATATAAAAAGGCACGCCGGACCAGCGCCAGTTATCGATTTCAGCTTTCAGGGCCACAAAGGTTTCAGTAGCACTGCCCTTGTTCGCACCTTCCTCTTCCAGATAGCCGGGCACCGGTTTGCCGTTGCTGGTGCCGGCGGTGTATTGCCCGCGCACCACATAGCTGTCCATCATGTTCGGCGTTATCTGCTTCAACGCCTTGAGCACTTTTACCTTTTCATCCCGGATACTGTCCGCGGACAGATCGGAAGGCGGATCCATGGCAATCAGACACAGCAGCTGCAACAGGTGATTCTGGATCATGTCCCGTATCTGGCCGGCTTTGTCAAAATAGCCCCACCGACCCTCGATGCCCACGCTCTCGGCTACCGTGATTTCCACATGGGATATATGATTCTGGTCCCATTGCGAGGCAAACAGATTGTTGGCAAATCGCAGGGCGATCAGGTTTTGGACGGTTTCCTTGCCCAGGTAATGATCAATCCGGAACAGCTGATTCTCGTTATAGACCTCGCCCAGCTCATCGTTGATCACCTTTGAGGACTCCAGGTCGTGGCCGATCGGCTTCTCTACCACCACCCTGGTCTTCTCGGTACAGCAACTGGCGGAGCGCAAGTTTCGGGCTATAACACCATACATGGACGGCGGGGTGGCCATGTATACGATGAGCTCATTGTTGGCGTCATCCCGCCAATCGTTGAGCACACCAAAGGCCTCCGGTTCGTTAAAATCCAGAATCTGGTAATCAACCCGTTTCAGAAAAGACTTGGCCAGTTCACCGTCGAACTCCTCCGGCTTTACATGCTGCTTCAGCTTGTCAAACAACTGCTGGCGCACGGTCTCGGTATCCGCCTCTGTGCGGGCAATGGCCAGCACCCGGCTACCGTCGGCCAGGAGGTTGGCTCGCTCCAGCTGGTACAGCGCCGGAAACAGTTTTCGCTGGGCGAGGTCCCCCAACGCTCCGAATAGCATGAGGTCACAACGGGTATTGATCTTGTTGACCATTGGTTCCTTCTCTCTGGTGGGCAGTCCGTCGCAAAAAATCGACGACCGGACTCAATGTAGTAATTTTAAACAAATAATGACATTCAAAAATCAATATTCCAAGAAAAAACTGCTTTTCGTGATACTTTTACTACCCCAAAACCGGTAAAAAAGCGGTATAATCACCGCGTTTTCAAGACACCGACCGCCCATGATTCAGGGAGTACCATTGATGGCCGCGAACCAGGCGCACCGTGACGACAATCTGCTTGAGGACATCCAGTCCAGGCTGGACAGCCTTAACAAATCCGAGCGCAAAGTGGCCGAGGCCATTCTCCGCGACCCCAGCGCGGCCACCCGTTACAGCATAGCTGCACTGGCCAGAGCCGCCGATGTAAGCGAGCCAACGGTCAACCGCTTCTGCCGGGGTTTCTCTGCCACGGGCTTCCCGGATTTCAAAATCCGCCTCGCCCAGAGCATTGCCACCGGCACCCCTTACATCGGCCAGAATGTGGAGCCGGATGACACCGTTGCCGAATTCGCCGACAAGATCATGCTCAGTACCATTGCCAGCCTGGACAAAGCCCGGCAGGCGCTCGACCCGAAAGCCCTGGCCACCGCGATCGATTACCTGATCCAGGCCAAGCAGATCAATTTCTTTGGCATGGGCGGATCTGCGGCTGTGGCCATGGACGCTCAGCACAAGTTTTTCCGCTTCAATATCCCGGTGATGTCTTACGACGACGCCTTGATGCAACGTATGGTTGCGGCCGGCGCCAACGTCGGTGACGTAATCGTCCTTATTTCCTATACGGGCCGCACCCGGGAAACTGTCGATATCGCGCAACTGGCGCGGGCAAACGGCGCCACTGTGATTGGCATCACTAACCCCGACTCACCCCTGGCGGAAAGCTGCACGGTGGTACTGGGCGTGACCGCTCCGGAGGACACCGAGGTCTACATGCCAATGTCTTCACGCATCATTCACCTCAGCGTTATCGACATCCTGGCAACCGGTGTAACCCTCAAACGCGGCGCGGATTTCCTCGGGCACCTCAAGAAGATCAAGGAAAGCCTCAAACCAACACGCTTTCCGCCGAGCTGAATACAACCAAAAGAAAGATAGCAAAGCGAACAACAGAGGGGCTCCTCCTCCTACGCCCCTCCTCCCCCTGAAAACTCCCCCCCCAAATTCTTCGGGGCGGATGATGTACTACCTCCTAGGTTACAACACTATGAAATCCGGTTTCCCAATGTCTGATTGGCAGAAGCTGCAATCGCGGGAACCGGAAGCCTGATCCGGCCATTGCCAATCCAATCTCGGCATCCGGAGATTCCGCTTCCCTGACATTTAAAAAAGATAAAAAGCACAGGACACAGATGATGCAAAACAAAATGCGCTTTACCGCAAACAAGCTTCCCCTGGCTGCCGCAATCACCGCCGCAGTCCTGGCAACGCCAGCCGTTGCTGTCGATTTCCATGGCTATGCCCGGGCCGGCGTGTCCACCAATATTGGCAGCGGTGGCGAGCAAACCTGTTTCGGCAGCGGTTCCACCGGCCACTACGTTGGACGTCTGGCCGATGAGTGCGACACCTATTCTGAACTGTCACTGGGTGATGAACTCTTCAGCCAGGACGGCAAAACCTTCCGTTTTGATTCCATGCTGGCCTACAGTGCCAACCGCCAGGGCAACGACTACCAGGCCCTGAACGGCTTCAACAACATCAACAACGTGGATTTTGGTAACCAGGAAACCACGTCGAACAGTTCCGACCCCTACGGCGGTGGTGATATTGCACTTCGCCAGCTCTATGTATCCGCCAATAACGTGATCGAATCACTGCCCGGGGCCACCCTGTGGGCCGGTAAGCGATTCTACAAGCGGAAGGATATCCACCAGCTGGACCTGTTCTATGTCAGTAACGCCGGCTACGGTGCCGGTGTCGAAAACATCACCGCGGGCCCCGGCCAACTCTCGCTGGCCTATACCAACTCCGATACCAGCGACGGTGACAACTTTGTCCAGAACAACAAGGTCGACGTGCGCTATTCCTTCCCTCTCGCAGGCGGCAACAATCTGGAGCTGATCGGCATCTACGCCATGGCCGACCTGACCGACGCCCAGGAGGACGCCGGAATAAATGATGAGAACGGCTATTTCTTCACTGCCGAGTTCTCTTCCGGCGTGATGGGCGGTTTCAACAAGTTCGCGGTTCAGTACGGCGCCGATTCCATGGGCTTTGCGCTGGCAGAGAATGCCAGTGGCGGCCGGGTAGACAACGGCAACGTGGCCGGCTACTTCGAATCCAGCTGGCGCGTACTCAACCACGGTGTGATCAAGCTTGGCAAAGGCTGGGACCTCGGCCACTCAGTTGTCTACGAGCAGGCTGAATCTCATGACCCGTCCGCCAAAGACGGCGAGCGTCTGAGCATCGTTGCCCGCCCGATCTACAACTGGTCGCCGGTCATGAGCACCGCAATCGAAGTGGGCTACAGCGATACCGACCGCCCCTGGTTCACCGAATCCCAGGATCTCGGTAAATTCGCAATCGCCCAGCAGTGGCAAGCTGGCCCCGGATACTGGGCGCGCCCGGTCATCCGTGCCTACGCCGCAACCTTCTTTGGTGACGAAGCCGAAGGAGCCCGCGGTGGTGAAGGTGTCGATGGAGATATCCAGATCGGCGCCCAGATCGAAGCCTGGTGGTAAGGCTCTAAAACCCACACTCTCGTTGGACCTCCTCTGGGCCGGCTTTTGCCGGCCCCTTTTTTTGCCTGCTGAACCCTTTCTACTACCCCAGCACTATTCCATCTACGCCCCGAAAAATTGCCCGCCGAAGGATGTCCTTCCGGCCTTATCACGCAACTATGAATCTGACCCAAAAGGGTTCAAAGCCAAACAAAAACAATGGAAAAGGGGATTTCCCATGCCTGAGCAAAAACTGGTTGCAGGCAGCCTTGCACTGGCGTTTTCGCTGGTGCTGGCCGGCTGCAATTCCGGAAGCGACAACCCTGCGCCGGACGACGGCACCGGTGGTGGCGGCCAGACCGATGCACTCCTCGAGCCGGGCGAAAACGAAGCGCTGCTCTATTACAAACGACCTGACGAAAACTACAGCGGCTGGGGCCTGCACCTCTGGAACAACCCGGCGGACGGCTGCGACGGCCTTGCCGAGGGAGTTCCAACAGAATGGAGCAGCCCCCGGTTGCCCGATGGTATCAGCGACACCTACGGTGCCTGGTACCTGATCCCGATACGCGAAGCCGGAGAGTGCATGAACTTCATCATGCACAAGGGCGACGAAAAAGACCTCGGCGGCCTTGACCACCGTTGGCACTTTGGCGCCCTTGGCGATCGCATCTTTACGCTGAGCGGCAGCCAGGAATTGTCGCAGACTCCGATTGAGGCAGAGGCTGTCACCATCGCCGGAGCCAAGGCTCACTGGCTCGATGAAACCACGGTAGTAATCAAGGACGCAGGCAGCCTGGCCCGGGTTGAACTGCTGCATGACCAGAATGCGCAAATCACCGTTACCGAAAACGAAACGCTTGACGGCGGACAGCCCTTGGCGCTCTCTGCAACGTCTCTTGCCCCTGCGCTTGCGGAGAAATTTCCGCACCTGAGTGGCTGGCCAGCCTTTGAGGTTCAGGCAGGCAACTCTGATATCCAAACCGCCCTGAAAGGCCAACTGGTCGCCGCCGGCTTTAACAGCAGCGACGATCTGGTTATGGCCACCGGCGTCCAGATCCCGGGGGTGCTGGACGATCTGTTTGCCTATAACGGAGACCTGGGTGCCGTGATAGACGGCGCTGACGTGGACTTCGCCGTCTGGGCACCCACCGCACAGTCATTGCGTCTGCACGTTTTCGACGATTCAGGCACGCTGCTTCCGGGCTATCCCGTCAGCATGACTGAGACCGATGGCGTCTGGACGCACAGCGGAAATTTTGCGGAACTGGATCAGCAGTTCTACCAGTACGAAGTGACTGTCTACCATCCCAGAACGGGCGCCATCGAGACCACGATGGTTTCAGACCCCTATGCACTCAGCCTCTCAACTAACGGCCAGTATGCCCAGATTGTGGATCTGGCAAGCAACCACAAGCCGGCAGGCTGGGACTCGCTGTCAACACCGGCCATGCTGGCTCCGGAGGACGTGGTTGTCTATGAAACCCACATTCGTGATTTCAGTGCCACCGACGAAACCCTCGATCCGGCACTGAGAGGCAAATACCGTGCATTCACCGCGCCAGCAGACGGCAGCGTCGACAGTGTCGCGCACCTGAAATCCCTGGCCGATGCCGGCGTCACCCATCTGCATCTGCTCCCAGCTTTCGACATTGCCACCGTCAACGAAGATCCCACCGGGGTTGTCGACATCAACGATGATTTCAGCCGCCTGTGCGATCTGTCCGACGAGGCTGCCAGCGCCTATCAGGCATACTGCGCCAGTGGCAAAACGATTCGTCAGGTGCTGAGTGCATTCGATCCGCTGACTGGGGACGCCCAGGCCCTCTACAACACCTTCCGCGATCTGGACAGCTTCAACTGGGGATACGACCCGGTACATTTCACCGTTCCGGAGGGCAGTTATGCCTCCGATGCAGACGGCACCCAGCGCATTCTGGAGTTTAGGGAAATGGTGCAGGCAGCTACTGCGCTTGGCCTGAACGTGGTCATGGACGTGGTGTACAACCACACCAACTCATCCGGGCTTGCCGAAAATTCTGTCCTGGACAAGCTGGTTCCCGGTTATTACCACCGCCAGAATCCGGAAACCGGAGCGGTCGAACAATCCACCTGCTGTGAGAATACCGCCAGCGAGCACGCCATGATGGAAAAGCTCATGGTGGACTCACTGGTAACCTGGGCCGACCATTACAAGATCTCCGGTTTCCGCTTCGACCTCATGGGCCACCATATGCTCAGTAATATGGAAAAAGCCCTCGCAGCGGTAAAGGCGGTCGATCCTGACACTTTCTTTTACGGAGAGGCCTGGAACTTCGGCGAAGTGGCCAACAATGCCCGCGGGCAAAATGCCATCCAGGCGAATATGGCAGGCACCGGCATCGGGTCTTTCAACGACCGGCTTCGGGATGCCGTCCGTGGTGGTGGCCCGTTTGACGGCGGCGATGCCATCCGCGCTAACCAAGGCTTCGGCAACGGCCTCTTCACTTTTCCAAACGACCGCAACACTGGCAGCGACGACGAGAAAAACCGCCTGCTCCAGGTCAGTGACTGGGTGCGCATCGGTATCGCCGGCAGCCTGAAGGATTTCAGCTTTGAAACTGGCAACGGAGAAATCCTGAGCGGCGGCCAGATCGACTACAACGGGCAGAATGCCGGCTACACCGACGATCCCCAGGAAATCATCAACTACGTCTCCAAGCACGACAACCAGACCCTGTGGGACAACAACCAGTATAAGGCGGATTACGCAGCGACGACCATGGAGCGGGCACAAATGCAGGTGGTCAGCCTGGCCGTGCCCATCCTCAGCCAGGGCATCCCCTTCCTGCACATGGGTTCGGAGTTGCTGCGCTCAAAATCCATGGAACGGGACAGCTACGACTCCGGCGACTGGTACAACGAAGTGGACTTCAGTTACCAGAGCTCTGCCTGGAACCGGGGTCTGCCTCGTCAGGACAAGGACGGCTCAAACTGGGATCTGATCACCGAAGTGATTCAGTCAGCAGGCGCGGGTGCGGCGCCTACACCTGAAGCGATTGCCTACACCAACCAACAGGTCCGCGAGCTTCTGACCGTCCGCAGGGACTGCCCGCTGTTCCGCCTACAAACGGCCGAGGCCATCCAGAACCGGTTGCGGTTTCTGAATACCGGCACAGGCCAGATTCCGGGAGTGATCGGTTACAGCCTGCTGGATGACACTAGTAACGGCCTGCCCGACCTCGATGCCGCCAACGATGAGATTGTCGTCGTTATCAACGCCAGTAATAGCACCCAGACCCTGAGCACGGGGCTGAGCGGAACCTTTGCTGTTATGGCGGACACATCACCAACAGAGACTGCGAGCGCATCGGGCGGCGATTTCTCCGTTCCGGCGCTTTCCGTTGGCGTCTTTGCCCGCTAAACAGCGGCTGCTCAGACAACGATATGGCCACCGGTTGGCCCGGTGGCTTCTACAAAAAGAAGGAGAATACCCATGAACATGAAACTCCATACTCTCGCGCTCGCTTCCGTCCTGGCCGTCACTGGTTGTGCAACCACCGGAGGTGAGCGGGATTACAGCGAATCCCTTTATCTCAGAGGCCAGTTTGCCTGGTGGGATGCACTCCCCGAATACAAGGTAAAGAAGGTCGACAGCGGACTGTACCGGACTGAAGTGGAACTGAAAGCGGATGGCCAGCCTTACGAGTTCAAGTTTGGCGATGCCAACTGGAGCAGCGGCACAAACTGCGGCTATCTCTCGGAGGCCGACGACAAGGTGGTGGAGCTCGACACGCCGGTAAACGCGAACTGTTCCGCCGTGTTCGAGAACTTCCGCTTTACCCCGCCGGAGTCGGCGGTCTACGGTTTTTTCTTTGACACCTCCGGTGAGGTGCCTCAGGTCTACATCAAGAAGGCCGAATAACAGAAAAGCCCGGGCATAGGCACCGGGCTTTTCGCTTTCTCTGGGCGCCATTAGGCGCCCTCTTTCATGGAGCGGACATCAGGGTCTCTCGACCTCTGCCCGATTCCTCAGGAACTGCTGGTAAGCGGCGTATTCACGCTGGCCTTCAAGCGACGCCAGGAACTCACGGAGCTGGTTCAGCTCGGTGCTTTCTTCGGCCACCTGACCGTCGGTAACCTCGTCCAAAGCGATCACTGCGGCTGAATGCGGCGTCACAGCCTTGCCGTAACGGGCATCGTCGGCAGGACGGGGCAGAGAGAAAACCTGTTGCATGATGGCAGGCCCAACATCCGAGGCGTTCCTGGCAAGACCCTCATAGCTCGCCCACTCTCCAATACCCTCGGGGGTATTGCCAGCTTCAAGCTCAGCGATAACCGTATCGGCCCTTTCGGAGAGCGCTTCACGGGTCTTGCGTTGCTCAAGCGTGGCACGGATCTGATCACGAACCTCGTCAAGCGGCAACTGCTCGGCCTCGTGGTACTCACGAACCCGCGCGACAACGGAGACGTTGTCACCCACATCAATCAGCTCGGTATTGTAGCCGGCCTCCAGGACATCCTCGGAGAACAGCTGTCGAACCAGGCCGGCATGATCAAATGGAGCCTGGCCACCGTCACGGGTGACGCCCGTGGCCTCTCGCACTTCCAGGCCCAGTTCTTCCGCAGGGCCGGCCAGGTCATCGGCTGCATAGGCAGAGTCGGCAAGTTCGGCACGGACTTCCGCAAAACGCTCCCTGGCCTGTTCGCGAGCCAGTTCACGACGGAGTTGCTCTTCCATTTCAGCCAGAGACGGCACCTCGGACTCTCTAACATCTTCCAGACGGATCAGATGGACACCGAAGGACGTACGAACCGGCTCGGAAATCTCCCCTTCCTCAAGGGCAAACAACGCCTCCTCAAAGGCCTCGGCGTAAATACCGCGGCCAGCGTAACCCAGATCGCCGCCGTCCTCCGCAGAGACGGTGTCAATCGAATACTCCCGGGCCAGATCGGCAAAGGATTCACCGGCCGCCAGGCGCTCCTGGATCGTCGCCATGGTTTCGTCTGCTTCACTGCCGTCTTCGATCAGGATGTGCGACGCACGACGCTCCTCGCTCGCCAGATCAGCCGACCGCCGCTCGTAATAGGCCTGAAGCTCCGCATCGTCAATTTCGATGCTCTCAGCGAGGGCACCCTGGGACAAGGTAATATAAGCGGCATCGACCCGCTCCGGCTTCTGGAACGCCCCTGAATTCTCTTCATAGAAGGTTTCGATGTCGGCGTCCGTAACCGAGATGCTATCCGCCACGGAACTGGCGGGAATATCCAGTACCCGGAAGCTCCGGGTCTGATTCTGGATCTGGAGCAGTTGCTCGGCGTTTTCATCGGCAACCAGACCACTCTGGACGATGCCGGCACGGATCTGGTTAACCACGTACTGCTTGCGCATGGCTTCCCGGAACTCACCGACACCCATACCCATGTTGCGCACCGTGGAAACGAAACGGTCACGGTTGAACTGTCCATCCACCTGGAACTGCGGCATCTGGGTGATCAAGGCATCGATATCCGCATCATTGAGTTCCAGACCCTGTGCGTTGGCGTCCTGGATCAGGACCTGCTCCTGGATCAGGGAATCCAGTACATCCGTGCGGATCTGGTCTTCATTGAGCATGGAAGGATCGGGGGTTTCCATTCTGGATAGCCGGCGCTGACTCTCCATCTGCACCACGCGGAGAAACTCCCGCTCGGTAATATCCTCGCCGTTGACCGTTGCCACCTCTGGCTCGCCAGAGAAGCCGCCAACAATGGCGTCCATTCCCCAGATGGATAGCGACACAATCAGAAGACCAATGATGATCTTGGCAATCGTGCCCTGGGCATTTTCCCGAATATCTTGAAGCATGTTTCTCCCGGATCCCTGTTCAAGGTCGTGCAGTGTAATTCGTTTCAGCGCGCTGTTACAGGCGGACCTAACGTAAAAAGGCGCACCCTGAGTGGAATGCGCCTTGAATTCTTCTTGGGTGGCCCCCTGTGACAGGAGCCACCGGAGAAAGAACCGTTACTTAACGGCGTCTTTCAGGGCCTTGCCTGCTTTGAACCCAGGCACTTTGGAGGCCGGAATCTTGATCTCGGCACCAGTCTGCGGGTTACGACCGGTACGAGCAGCACGCTCTTTAACGGAGAAGGTACCAAAACCGATCAGAGTTACCTGATCGCCTTTTTTCAGGGCACCGGTGATGGAGTTGGTCATTGCATCCAGAGCACGGCCAGCGGCGGCTTTGGAGATATCTGCGGACTCTGCAATTGCATCGATAAGTTCGGACTTGTTCACACTAAACCCCTTCGATTTCAGGTTGAAGATGTTATAGGTTGGTTTGTTTTTTCTCGGACGTTCTCGACTATCGCATAAGCGGTCAGAGAATTCCATTCTTCAGTTTTCTTATTCCTTTCGGCTTTATACCGGCATTCGGAATAGGCACTAACTGCGCGGGAGCCCTTGGTATTGGCTGCTTCACGGCGAAACAGTTATACCAATGGGCTCTCTGGCATGTCAACAACTCATCAAGGCTTTAATGTGTATTTATGCGTTCTGACGCGTCGCCTTCATCATCACGCGGCTTGCCGGACCCGGTTTCCGGGGAGGAATCCTCAACCCTTGGCTCGGGCGGATACGCCAGCGCAATGTCGAGCACTTCGTCTATCCACTTCACCGGCCGTATCTCCAGTGACTCCTTGATGTTCTCCGGTATCTCTTTGAGATCCCGAACATTTTCATCAGGGATAATCACCGTCTTGATGCCACCCCGGTGTGCTGCAAGAAGCTTTTCCTTCAAGCCGCCGATGGCCAATACACGCCCTCGCAGGGTAATCTCACCGGTCATTGCCACGTCAGCGCGAACCGGAATCTTGGTCAATGAAGAAACCAGGGCTGTGCACATGCCGATACCCGCACTCGGGCCGTCTTTCGGCGTGGCACCTTCCGGCACATGGACGTGCAGATCGTGTTTCTCGTGGAAATCATCGGCAATTCCGAGACCGGGTGCGCGGCTGCGAACCACCGTCAAGGCCGTCTGGATGGACTCCTGCATAACATCGCCCAAAGAACCGGTCTTGACCACCCGGCCCTTGCCCGGTGTGAGCGCACATTCAATGTGCAGCAGTTCGCCGCCCACCTGGGTCCAGGCCAACCCTGTCACCTGACCAATCTCGTTCTTTTCCTCGGCGAGGCCGTACTTGAATTTCTTGACCCCCGAGTAGTCCTCGAGCATGTCCTGAGTCAGGGTCACAGACGCCTTTTCACCACTCTCCACATGGTCGCGTACCACCTTGCGGCAGATCTTCGCGATCTCACGCTCCAGGCCGCGCACGCCGGCTTCACGGGTGTAGTAGCGGATCAGGTCGCGGAGAGTATCCTCGGGCAGCTTCAACTCGTCCTTGCGCAGCCCGTTTGCCTTGATCTGCTTGGGCAACAGGTACCGCAGCGCAATGTTGACCTTCTCGTCCTCGGTGTATCCGGGGATACGGATGATTTCCATCCGATCCAGCAGCGCCGGCGGAATGTCCATGGAGTTGGAGGTGCACACGAACATCACATCGGAGAGGTCGTAATCAACTTCCAGATAGTGATCGTTGAACGTGTGATTCTGCTCCGGATCCAGAACCTCAAGCAGCGCTGATGCCGGGTCACCACGGTGATCCATGCCCATCTTGTCGATTTCATCGAACAGAAACAGCGGGTTTTTCACCCCCACCTTGGACAACTTCTGCAGAAGCTTGCCCGGCAGCGCACCGATGTAGGTTTTCCGGTGACCACGGATTTCAGCTTCATCCCGAACGCCGCCCAGGGCCATGCGGGTGTATTTCCGATTGGTAGCGCGGGCGATGGACTGCCCGAGTGAGGTCTTACCGACACCAGGAGGTCCCACCAGGCAAAGCACCGGGCCTTTGACCTTCTTCACACGACTCTGAACCGCCAGGTATTCCAGAATACGCTTCTTGACCTCATCCAGGCCGTAGTGATCTTTATCGAGGATCTCCCGGGCTTTTTCGATGTCGTGACGGACACGGCTTCGCTTCTTCCAGGGAATGGCCAGCATCCAGTCGATGTAACCCCGAACGACGGTTGCCTCCGCAGACATCGGCGACATCATCTTGAGCTTGTTCAGTTCGGTTTCGGTTTTCTTGCGGGCTTCTTCCGGAAGGCCGGCTTCCTCGAGCTTCTGTTCCAGTTCTTCAAAGTCGTTATTGCCTTCGCCCAGGTTACCCATTTCCTTCTGGATAGCCTTCATCTGCTCATTCAGATAGTACTCGCGCTGGCTGCGCTCCATCTGCTTCTTGACGCGGCCACGGATGCGTTTCTCGACCTCAATCAGATCGATTTCGCCGTCGAGTTTGCCCAGCAGAAGGTCCACGCGCTTGCGGATGTCCAGAGCTTCCAGGAGTTCCTGTTTTTCAGGAATACGCATTTCCAGGTGCGCGGCCATGGTGTCGGCCAGGCGCTCCAACTCTTCAATACCGGTAAGCGCATTGGAGACTTCAGAGGGTACCTTCTTGGAGAGTTTTACGTACTTTTCAAACTCATCCATCAAAGTCTTTACCAGAACCTCCTGCTCGCGCTCGGGCAAGCCTTCTTCATCCATAAGGACTGCGCCACCGGACAGGAATTCGCCCTCGGTGATGTCGCTGATGGTGGCTCGGGCGTTGCCCTCTACAAGCACTTTGACTGTGCCATCGGGCAGACGGAGCATTTGCAGGACCGTGGCCAGGGTGCCCATCTCGAACACATCCTTCGGGCCGGGTTCATCGGTGGAAGCGTCTTTCTGGGCAACCAGGAGGATTTCCTTGCTTCCTTCCATTGCGGCTTCCAGAGCCTGAATGGATTTTTCTCGGCCCACAAACAGCGGGACCACCATGTGCGGAAACACCACTACGTCACGCAGCGGAAGCAGCGGGTACTCTTGCACGGCATTTTCGGGTATACGGGTCATTGGGAATCCTCTGACGGTATTTCTTTCAGCATATCACCCTTCATTGGGGCGCCCGCAAAAATTGCAATCTTTTTACCAAACGAAACAGGGCAGGAAACTCGGGATACAAAACGCGAAAAGGGGCGTCACCGCCCCTTTTCATTTGAACCACTGAACAACGCTCAATCTTCAGGCACAGCCTTGGCGTGATCACTGCTCGCGTAGATCTTGAAGGGCTCGGAATCCCCGCTGATTACGCTTTCGTCGATCACCACCTTGGTGACGTCATGCTCCGAGGGAATCTGGTACATGGTATCCAGCAGCGTCGCTTCCATAATGGAACGCAAACCACGGGCACCCGTCTTGCGCTCCATGGCCTTACGGGCAACGGCCCGCAACGCGTCTTCGCGGAAATCGAGCTCGACCCCTTCCATATCAAACAGCTTCTGGTACTGCTTGGTCAGGGAGTTCTTGGGCTCGGTCAGAATCTGAACAAGCGCTTCCTCGTCCAGTTCGTTGAGGGTTGCCACGACCGGCAAACGACCCACGAACTCTGGAATCAGGCCGTATTTTACCAGATCCTCAGTTTCCACGTCCTTGATGACGTCGCCCGTGTTCTTGGCATCATCCTGACTGGCGACCGATGCAGAGAAACCAATACTGTTCTTTTCAGTACGCTCGCGAATCACCTTGTCGAGGCCCGCAAAAGCGCCACCGCAGATAAACAGCATGTTGCCGGTATCAACCTGCAGGAATTCCTGCTGCGGATGTTTGCGACCACCCTGCGGCGGGACCGACGCAACCGTGCCTTCGATCAGCTTCAGAAGTGCCTGCTGAACACCCTCGCCGGAGACATCCCGGGTAATAGACGGGTTGTCTGACTTGCGGGAGATCTTGTCAATCTCATCGATATAGACAATACCGCGCTGGGCCTTGTCGACATCGTAATCGCACTTCTGCAACAACTTCTGGATGATGTTCTCGACATCCTCACCCACGTAACCAGCTTCGGTCAGCGTGGTTGCGTCGGCAATGGTAAAGGGAACATTCAGCATCCGCGCCAGGGTCTCTGCAAGCAGAGTCTTACCACTGCCGGTCGGGCCGATCAGCAGGATGTTACTCTTGCCGAGCTCGACATCACCCTTGCCCTCGCCGTAACGAAGACGTTTGTAGTGGTTATAGACCGCAACGGACAAAACCACCTTGGCCCGGTCCTGACCGATGACGTACTCATCAAGGGTATTGCGGATCTCGGCCGGTGTGGGAAGGCGATCGCTCGGCTCTTCCTGCGCGTTCTCCTGGATCTCTTCCCGGATAATGTCGTTGCACAGGTCGACGCACTCGTCGCAGATGAACACCGAGGGCCCTGCAATGAGCTTTCGGACTTCATGCTGGCTCTTTCCACAAAACGAGCAGTAGAGCAACTTGCCGTTATCGTCGCCCCTGCCGTTTCTTTCATCTGCCATTGAAATACCTCTGATCTCGTTTTGCCGGCGTCACTGCCTGATACGCCGGCCAAGTATGATGCGATTACTTCCAGTATTATTTATTCGGTACGCGCTTATCAAGTATTGAATCAATCAGCCCATACTCTTTCGCCTGCCCCGGATCCATGAAGTTGTCACGGTCGGTATCCTTGGCGATGGTTTCTAGATCCTGCCCGGTATGATGGGCCAGGATGGAGTTCAGGGTATGCCGGATCTTCAGGATTTCCCGGGTGTGAATCTCAATGTCCGTTGCCTGCCCCTGGTAACCACCCAGCGGCTGATGAATCATGACACGGGAGTTGGGCAAACACGCCCGCTTTCCGGCCGCACCGCCGGCGAGCAGGAATGCCCCCATGCTCGCAGCCTGACCTACACACAGGGTCGCGACGTCCGGCTTGATGAACTGCATGGTGTCGTAGATGGACATACCCGCAGTGACCGAACCGCCCGGGCTGTTGATATAAAGATGAATGTCCTTGTCCGGATTCTCAGACTCGAGGAACAGGAGCTGGGCCACGATCAGGTTCGCCATGTGGTCCTCTACCGGGCCCACCATGAAGATTACCCGCTCCTTGAGCAAGCGGGAGTAAATGTCGAACGACCGCTCGCCGCGAGCTGTCTGCTCGATAACAATCGGCACCAGTCCTGAATTGGTAACCATTGCGGGACCATCGATTGGTTTCTGCGTCATGATGCGCCTGAACTCCTTATGGACAATGGGTCGTGGACTCGCTCCACGGCAGTTTCAAAAGTATTGCACCCTATACTTTGCCAGCAGCGGCCCCAGATGAAAACAGCCGGACATGCCGGCTGTTCTCTGGGTCGGCCATCGGGACCGGCTTTTGATCCGATCCCGGGCAAAATCAGCGCTGGGGCTGACCGGCCTGAACGGCCTCTTCGTACTTGACCTTCTTCTCTTTGACCTTCGCCTGCTCCAGCACATGGTCAACAACCGCATCCTCCAGAACGGAAGACTCGATCTGGCTCTTCTGCTCCGGGTTGCTGTTGAAGTGAGCAACAACCTCTTCAGGCTGTTCATACGTAGACGCGATTTCCTGGATCTTTTCGTCTACTTTTGCCGGATCGGCTTTCAGGTCGTTCTTCTTGACCACTTCCTGGAACAGCAGGCCGGTCTTCACGCGACGCTCCGCCTGCTCCTGGAAAATTTCCTTCGGCAGCTGCTGAAAATCAACCTGGCCGCCAAAGCGCTGAACAGCGTCCTGGCGGAGGCGATCGATTTCCTGGTCAACCAGAGCAGACGGAATATCCAGCTCGGTGGTTTCCAGCAGTCCGTCAACAACGTCGTTCTTGACTTTGTTGGAAACCGCCTGCTTCAGCTCACGCTCCATGTTCTTTTTGACTTCTTCGCGGAAGGTCGCTTCGTCTTCAGCATCGATACCGAACTTCTTGAAGAATTCGGTGTCGAGTTCGGGCAACTGCGGCTCTTCGACCTTGTGAATCTTGATCTCGAACTTGGCCGGCTTACCTGCCAGCTCTTCGTTGTGGTAATCCTCCGGGAAGGTCACCTCGATTTCCATGTCTTCGCCGGCCTTTCCACCAACGATGGCTTTCTCAAAGCCCGGAATCATCTGGCCGGAGCCCAGAGTCAGGCGATGGCCTTCAGCGGCGCCGCCTTCAAACTCTTCACCATCGATGAAACCTTTGAAGTCAATGGTCAACACGTCCTTGTTCTTGGACTTGCGCTTGACTTCTTTCATGGTGGCCTGCTGACGACGCAGGTTGTCGATCATGTTGTCGACGTCTTTGTCGGTGATCTCGGAAGTGAGCTTTTCAACGGAGATCTTGCTCAGATCGCCCAGTTCGATTTCGGGCAGCACTTCGAAGATGGCAACGAATTCCAGATCCTTGCCCTCTTCCATCGTCTTGGGCTCAAACTTTGGCCAGCCCGCCGGGTTGATATCCTGCTCCTGCAGTGCCTTGATGTAGTTGTCGCGCATAACCTCGCCAACGATTTCCTGGCGGACGCTGTCACCGAAACGACGCTTGACGACGCTCATGGGCACCTTGCCCGGCCGGAAACCGTTCAGGCGCACGGTACGCGCGGTTTCCTGCAGGCGTTTCTGGACCGCCTGGTCGATTTCCTGGGCGGGCACACCAATCGTCATGCGACGCTCGATGTTGGAGGTCGTTTCAACAGACACTTGCATGGAAGATCCTCAAATTACAGGTTCGGTATGTGAATGAAATTAAACCTAAAAGTCCGATTTCGGGGCGATTCCCAAGAAAGGACCGAAAATTAAAAGCCGGTAGTTTATCATGCTTTGCACCGCCGAGAGAATCACCCTGCAAAGCAGTTTGATGCTGCCCAATCACGGAACCGGCCGAATCTTGAAGACATAAATGGGGACGAACGAAAAAAAAGAAAGGGGTGGTGCGCGAGGAGAGACTCGAACTCTCACGGGTTGCCCCACTGGAACCTAAATCCAGCGCGTCTACCAGTTCCGCCACTCGCGCACAACAGAATGAAGAATGCCCGATGGCCAGACTGCCATCAACCTATTCAACAAACGCGGAATCAACTCTGAAAGAAAAGTGGGGTGGACGAAGGGGTTCGAACCCTCGACCGCAGGAGTCACAATCCTGAGCTCTACCAACTGAGCTACGTCCACCACATCGGGACATGCCTTTTACTTTTCAACTTTGCTGGTTACGGTCGCTCCGGCGCGGACCAAGCCGACGACTTGATGGCGCGCCCGGCAGGACTCGAACCTGCGACCATCCGCTTAGAAGGCGGATGCTCTATCCAGCTGAGCTACGGGCGCTTGACCGTTCGCCCACCTGAACATTCAGAAAATGGTCGGGGTAGAGAGATTCGAACTCCCGACATCCTGCTCCCAAAGCAGGCGCGCTACCAGACTGCGCTATACCCCGTTTGAACTGAACAACAAGTGCCTCAGCAAAGTTGGCGCGCATATTACCGGCGCCGGAGGGTTCCGTCAACACGGATTTCCAAATTCCCTGAAACAACAGCCTCTTCAGTGACAAAGTGCGGTGCCGAAAGTTCCTCCGCGCCCGGTCAGGCGCCCGTTCAATTGGAGTTCGCCTGGAAGCATGAGACAATGCCCCACCTCCAATTTACCGATGCCCAACCGACAAGACGAGACATGACCGCCAAACTGATCAACGGAAAAGAGATTGCCGCCGAAGTAAGACAGCAAGTCGCGGCAGGGGTGGAAGCACGAACCCAGCAAGGCCTGAGAGCCCCCGGGCTGGCCGTGGTACTGGTCGGCAACGATCCCGCATCCCATGTATACGTAAGCAACAAACGCAAGGCGTGCGACCAGGCCGGAATTCTCTCCCTCTCATACGATCTGCCGGAAGACACTTCCCAGGAAGCACTCGAGGCGCTGATTGATGAGCTGAATGAAAACCCGACCGTAGATGGAATCCTGGTACAGCTTCCATTGCCTGCTCATCTGGATGCAGACCCGATTCTGGTCAAGATCCGCCCGGACAAAGACGTCGACGGCTTTCACCCGTATAACATCGGCCGCCTGATGCAGCGCAAGCCCACCCTGCGCCCATGCACACCGGCTGGCATTATCACCCTGCTCGACAGCATTGATACGCCTTACAAGGGCCAGCATGCCGTGATTGTCGGCGCTTCCAATATTGTCGGTCGCCCCATGAGCATGGAGCTGCTATTGAAAGGTGCCACGACAACGGTTTGTCACCGCTTCACACCAGATCTTGAGAAGTTTGTCCGGGAAGCCGACATCCTGGTCGCTGCAGTCGGCAAGCCCGGCCTGATCAAGGGCGACTGGGTAAAGCCGGGAGCAACTGTGATTGATGTGGGCATCAACCGGATGGAAGACGGAAAGCTGCATGGCGATGTAGATTTCGCAGCGGCTTCAGAGCGCGCCGCCTACATCACACCGGTTCCCGGTGGCGTCGGGCCGATGACCATTGCCACCCTGCTGCAGAATACACTGTATGCCGCGGATGTTCTGCACAAGGACTGAGCCGAGGTGTTGGATTACGGCTCCGCCTAATCCAGCAAGCCACAAAAAACCCCGCCGAGGCGGGGTTTTTTTTATGCTTAGCGCTTACTGTCCGTACTTGGCTTTCGCCTTCAGACGGTAGGCGTGCAGCAGCGGCTCGGTGTAGCCGTTGGGCTGCTCGCGGCCCTTGAGAACCAGATCCAGCGCTGCCTGGAAGGCGACACTATCATCAAAGTTCCCGGCCATTGGGCGGTAGGCCGAATCACCGGCGTTCTGCTTGTCGACCACCGCAGCCATGCGCTTCATGGTTTCCATGATCTGCTCTTCGGAGCAGATACCATGATGCAGCCAGTTGGCCAGCAACTGGGAAGCGATACGCAGCGTGGCGCGGTCTTCCATCAGGCCCACATCATTGATGTCAGGTACCTTGGAGCAGCCAACGCCCTGATCGATCCAGCGAACAACGTAACCGAGGATACCCTGGGCATTGTTGTCCAGTTCCTGCTGGATATCTTCAGCACTCAGGGAGGCCGGATCATCCATTACAGGCACTGTCAGAATGTCCTCCAGTGCTGCACGAGTGCGGCTTTCCAGCTGCTTCTGGACATCAGCCACGTTCACCTGGTGGTAGTGAGTTGCATGCAGCGTGGCCGCCGTGGGAGACGGAACCCAGGCTGTGTTCGCGCCGGCCTTCGGATGGCCGATTTTTGCTTCCAGCATGCCGGCCATCAGGTCAGGCATGGCCCACATGCCCTTACCAATCTGGGCAACACCACGGAAACCGGTTTCCAGGCCAATGTCCACGTTCCACTGCTCGTAGGCGTTGATCCAGGTTGCCTGCTTCATCGGGCCCTTGCGGATAAACGGACCCAATTCCATGGAGGTATGGATCTCGTCACCGGTGCGGTCCAGGAAGCCGGTATTAATGAATACGGCGCGCTCTTTGGCGGCATGGATACAGGCTTTCAGGTTAACCGTGGTACGACGCTCCTCGTCCATAATGCCGACCTTCAGGGTGAAGCGCGGCAGACCAAGCGCATCTTCAACACGGCCGAAGAATTCGTTGGTGAACGCCACCTCTTCCGGTCCGTGCATCTTCGGCTTCACGATGTACATGGAGCCTTTGGTGCTGTTCTGGAACTTGCCGTTGCCCTTCATGTCGTGAATGGCGATCAGCGACGTGATCAGACCGTCCATCAGGCCTTCCGGCACTTCGTTGCCGTCCTTCAGCAGGATGGCAGGGTTGGTCATCAGGTGGCCGACGTTACGGATAAACATCAGGCTTCGACCTTTCAGGCTCAGCTCACTGCCGTCGGCTGCCGTGTAGGTGCGGTCAGCGTTCATCTTGCGGGTCAGCTGCTCGCCACCTTTTTCAAAGGTTTCCTGCAGGTCACCCTTCATCAGGCCAAGCCAGTTGCGGTAAGCCAGTGCCTTGTCGTCAGCGTCTACGGCCGCTACCGAATCTTCGCAGTCCATGATGGTGGTCAGAGCAGACTCCATCAGAACGTCTTTGACGTTAGCGCCGTCGTCTTTGCCAATCGGGTGGCTGGCGTCGATCTGGATTTCGAAGTGCATGCCGTTCTTGACCAGCAGCACGCCGGTGGGCGCGTCGGCAGCACCGGTGTAGCCGACAAAGCCGGCTTCGTCTTTCAGACCGGTGGTCTCACCATTCTGCAGCTTGACGACCAGCTTGCCACCTTCAACCAGATACTTGGCAGCATCTTTATGGCTGCCAGAGGCCAGAGGCGCGGAGCTGTCGAGCAGGTTACGGGCCCATTCGATAACTTTGGCCCCGCGAACCGGGTTGTAACCACGGCCTTTGTCGGCGCCGCCTTCTTCGGAGATCGCATCGGTACCGTAAAGGGCATCGTACAGGCTACCCCAGCGCGCGTTCGCCGCGTTGAGCGCAAACCGGGCGTTCATGATCGGAACCACCAGCTGCGGGCCGGCCATGGTGGCCACCTCCGGATCCACATTGGAGGTGGAGATCTTGAATTCGGAAGGCTCGTCAACGAGATAACCGATGTCTTTCAGGAAGGACTTGTACTCGGCCATGTCCAGCTTCTGACCCTTGTGATCACGGTTCCAGCTGTCCATTTTTTCCTGGATCGCATCACGCTTGGCCAGCAGCTCGCGGTTGCGTGGCGCCAGCTCGTTCACGATCTTGTCGAATTCTGCCCAGAATTTATCGGCATCGACCCCTGTGCCCGGGATCGCTTCATTGTTCACGAAATCATACAGATTCTTTGCGACCTGAATGCCGCCGATTTGTACGCGTTCTGTCATCGTTGTCTGCCTCAGTGGGTTACGTTTCCCGACTCCCCCTTCATCTTGAGGGGGCATTCTAATTTGAGCGCCGCATTGTAAGGGAAAATCCTTACAAGATCATGCCTGCACGCGCAAAACTGGTCTGACCAACCAGCATCTCCCGGAAATTCAGGCTTTACGCCAGCTCGTCCCCTCTCGGGAATCGTCCAGAATAATACCCTTCTCGAGTAGCTCGTCGCGGATCCGGTCGGCCTCGGCAAAATTCTTCGCCTTTCGGGCATCGGCCCGGGCCTGGATCATCGCTTCAATGTCTTCGGCGCTGAGTTCACCACCGGTGTCCGCCTGGAAAAACGCCTCGGGGTCCTGTTGCAACAGCCCCAGGACACCGCCGAGCCTCACCAGAATCGCCGCACTACGTTTGGCATCCTCTTCGCGACCATCGCGCCGGTGCTGGTTGATTTCGTTGGCAACCGCGTGGAGGACAGCAATGGCGCCCGCAGTATTGAAATCATCGTCCATCGCCTCGGCAAACCGCTCATCATGCTCGGATTCCGGCACATCGGCGGCCTTGGCGGGCACGATGCCTCTAAGGGCATGATACAGCCGAGTGAGCGTGCGGCCGGCCTCGGCCAGATTTTCCTCGGAGTAGTCCACCTGGCTGCGGTAATGACTGGACACCAGGAAGTAACGGACCACTTCCGCCGGGTACTTCTCCATGATCTCGCGGATGGTGAAGAAGTTGCCCAAAGACTTGGACATCTTTTCCTTGTTCACCCGGATGGCGCCCGCGTGCATCCAGGTGTTCACAAAGGTGTGCCCAGTGGCACACTCGGATTGGGCAATCTCGTTCTCGTGGTGCGGGAACAGCAGGTCCGGCCCACCGCCATGAATATCGAAGGTGTCGCCTAGGCAGCAGGTAGACATGGCCGAACACTCGATGTGCCAGCCGGGACGACCATCGCCCCAGGGCGAGGGCCAGCTGACCTCCCCTGCCTTGGCCGCTTTCCACAACGCGAAATCCGCCGGACTGCGTTTGGCTTCCTGCACGTCAACTCGCGCGCCCGCCAGCAGATCCTCCAGTTTTTTCTTGCTGAGCTTGCCGTATTCCTCGAAGGAATCAACGGCAAAATAGACATCACCGTTATCCGCCGCATAGGCGTGGCCACTGGCAATCAGCTTATGGATCATCGCGATGATTTCGTCAATGTACGCAGTCGCCCGGGGCTCTTCGTCCGGAGACAGCACACCAAGACGGGCTTCATCTTCGTGCATCGCCCTGATCATCCGGTCGGTAAGCTCGTTATAGGGCTCACCGTTCTCATCCGCACGGCGCAAGATCTTGTCGTCAATATCGGTGATGTTGCGAACGTAGTTTACGTCGTAGCCGCGATGGCGCAGGTAACGGGTAATCACGTCAAAGGCCACCAGCACCCGTGCATGGCCCAAGTGGCAGTAGTCGTAGACGGTCATACCGCAGACATACATCCGCACCTTGCCCGGCTCAATCGGCCGGAACTCTTCCTTTTGCTGGGTCAGCGTGTTGTAGATGCGGATCACTTGCCCCCCTTACCCCAGGAATCCCTGAGCGTAACCGTGCGGTTGAACACCGGCCGACCGGCAGACTCGGTATGGGCCTGATCGCAGAAGAAATAGCCTTCCCGCTCGAACTGGTAGGGAAGATCTGTGCGGGGCGCGGCAAGACTCTTCTCTACCCGGGCACCCTTCAGGACCACCAATGATTCCGGGTTCAGGTGATCCATCAAATCACCTTCCTTGTCACTGTCCGGGGACTCATGGTTGAACATGCGGTCGTACAGATTAATGTCCGCCTCCACGCTATCGGTGGCAGACACCCAATGAATCACGCCATTGGGTTTGTAGCCTTCGGGATTGACACCCAGGGTGTTGGGATCGTACTCGCATTTCAGCTCCACGATCTCACCGTTGTCATCACGAACCACTTCGCGGCAGGTCATCACGTAACCGCCCCGCAGACGCACCGCCTGATCCGGCGCCAGCCGCTTCCATTTGCGCGGCGGCTCCATTTCAAAATCTTCCCGATCGATAAAAAGCGTCTGGGTCCAGGGCACTTCCCGCTCGCCCATATCGGGGTCCTGCGGATGAACCGGCAGGATCAGGGTTTCACTCTTGTCGGCCGGGTAATTGGTCAGTGTGACTTTCAGCGGGCGCATGACACACATGGCTCTCGGTGCGCGAGTGTTCAGATCTTCGCGAATAGCGTGCTCCAGCATGCCCACATCCACGGTACCGCCAGCCTTATTCACGCCAATCATGTCGCAGAAGGTGCGGATGGACTCCGGCGTATAACCGCGCCGGCGCATGCCCGAAATGGTTGGCATCCGGGGATCGTTCCAGCCATCAACCACGCCCTCATCCACCAGTCGCTTGAGCTTGCGCTTCGAGGTGATGGTGTAATTCAGGTTCAGACGGGCAAACTCGATCTGGCGTGGGTGACAGGGGCCGGAGATGTTATCCAGAACCCAGTCATACAGCGGCCGGTGATCCTCGAATTCCAGGGTGCACAGGGAATGGGTAATCCCCTCCATGGCGTCTGAAATCGGATGCGTGAAGTCATACATCGGGTAGATGCACCATTTGTTACCGGTCTGATGGTGCTCTGCGTAACGGATACGATAAAGAATCGGATCCCGCATGTTGATGTTCGGCGAGGCCATATCGATCTTGGCCCGCAGCACCAGCTCACCGTTCTGGTACTTGCCATCCCGCATGTCGCGGAACATCTGCAGACTCTCTTCCACCGGGCGGTCCCGGTAGGGGCTGTTTCTGCCAGGCTCTTTCAGGCTTCCGCGGTACTCAGCCATTTCGTCGGCTGTCAGGGCGCACACATAGGCCTTGTCCCGGGTAATCAGTTCCTCGGCAAATTCATAGAGAGCATCAAAGTAATCCGAGGCATAACGAACGTCCCCGGCCCACTCGTAGCCAAGCCACTCCACATCCTGTTTGATGGCGTCGATGTATTCCTGGTTTTCCTTTTCCGGGTTGGTGTCGTCAAACCGCAGGTTGCAGTCGCCGGAAAAGGTCTCGGCGATGCCAAAATTCAGGCAGATCGATTTGGCATGACCAATATGCAGGTAACCGTTGGGCTCTGGCGGGAATCGGGTGACCACCTTGCCGGTATGCTCTCCGCTGGCGATGGCGTCTTCGATCAGGCTCTGGATAAAGTTGTGGGCTTTCTTCGACTCGGCGCTCATACAATCTCTGTTAAAAGGGGAGTGAATCTTAAACCGCGTATTATACTCACAAATCCTTGCCGGACTCATGCATAGCAGGAAACTCTTGAGTACAATGGGCCCTGTAACGTACCTAACCTTTCTGAACAGGAAAACCTGATGATTCTGCTGACAACCAACTACGGTGACATCAAGCTGGAACTGGACTATGACAAGGCACCGGAAACCGCCAAGAATTTTGAACAGTATGTTCGCGACGGTTTTTACGATGGCCTCATTTTTCACCGTGTGATCAGCAATTTCATGATTCAGGGCGGAGGCTTCGAGCCCGGCATGACGCCGCGCAAAACCCGCGATTCCATCCAGAACGAAGCCGATAACGGCCTGAGCAACATGCAGGGCACCATCGCCATGGCACGCACCATGGACCCGCATTCCGCTACCGCCCAGTTCTTTATCAACGTTGAGAATAACGGCTTCCTCGACCACACCGCCAAGAACGCGGAAGGCTGGGGCTACTGCGTGTTCGGCAAGGTTGTCGAGGGCATGGACACGGTCAACGCAATCCGTGCGGTCCGCACCACCATGCGAGCGGGCCACCAGGACGTGCCTGCCGATGACGTGGTTATCGAAAAGGCTGAGGTTCTGGAGGACGCGTGACCACGCTGTTTATTTCAGACCTTCACCTTGAGGAATCCCGCCCGGATATTACTGAGGCATTTCTGGGGTTTCTCAACGGGACAGCCAGCGGCGTTGATCAGCTCTATATCCTCGGTGATTTCTTCGAGGCCTGGATCGGCGATGACGAACGCACGCCGCTCCAGGAACAGATTGCTGCTGCCCTGCGCAAACTGAGGGATAGCGGCACCGACATCTTCCTGATGCACGGCAATCGGGATTTTCTGATTGGTGAGGATTTCTGCAAGCGGGCCGGCGCAACCCTTCTGGACGACCCCACGGTAATCGATCTGCACGGCACCCCTACCCTCCTCATGCATGGCGACAGCCTGTGCACGGCCGATGTGGAGTACCAGAAGTTCCGGGCCAACATGCGCAACCCTCAGTGGCAACAGATGATACTCCAGCGTCCTCTTGAGGACCGCCAGCAGATGGCCCGCCAGCTGCGGGAAATCAGCATGGCGAAAAATCAGGGCAAGGAAGAGTTCATCATGGACGTAACGCCGGAGGAAGTGATCAAGGATATGGAAGCCCACGGTGTCCAGCACATGATTCATGGCCACACCCACCGCCCCGCCGTGCATGAGCTCATTGCCAACGGCTTGCCGGCAAAGCGGATTGTCCTGGGCGACTGGGACAAGAACGTCTGGTGGCTCGAGGCGGAACCTGGCAAAGAGCCAGAGCTGAAGAAACAACCGTTATAAAAAAACCGGGCAAATGCCCGGTTTTTTTTGCCCTTTGCTTCAGTGCGCCAGTATCTGCTGGAGAAACTTCTGGGTCCGAGCTTCCTGCGGGTTTGTAAAAAACTCGTGCGGTGGTGCTTCCTCCACAATCTCACCACCATCCATGAAGATGACCCTGTCGGCCACGGTTTTGGCAAAGCCCATCTCATGGGTTACACAAAGCATCGTCATGCCGCTGCCGGCTAGCTCAATCATGACATCGAGCACTTCCTTGATCATTTCGGGATCCAGCGCCGACGTTGGCTCATCGAACAGCATGATTTTCGGCTTCATGCACAGGGCTCGGGCAATCGCAACCCGCTGTTGCTGGCCGCCGGACAACTGTCCGGGATATTTGAGAGCCTGGTCGGGAATCTTTACCCTCTCCAGATATTCCATGGCGGTCGCTTCCGCCTCTTTGCGAGGAATCTTGCGGACCCAGATCGGCGACAGGCAGCAGTTCTCAAGGACCGTCAGGTGCGGGAACAGGTTGAAATGCTGGAATACCATGCCGACCTCCCGACGAACCGTATCGATCTGGCGCACATCATCGGTCAGCTCAACGTCGTCGACGATGATTTTGCCTTGTTGATGTTCTTCCAGCCGGTTAATGCATCGAATGAATGTCGATTTACCAGAGCCGGACGGCCCGCAGATAACAATTCGCTCGCCCTGGGCTACTGTCAGGTTGAGGTCCTTCAGTACGTGGAAATCCCCGTACCACTTGTGCATGCCTTCAACACGGATAATGTCGGACTTCTTGCCGGTGTTATCCTGTTCGGAAGGCGTTGCATTGGAAGTTTGGGTTTGTTCTGTCATTGGGTTACCCATCAGGTTTTATGACCGGTGTCGAGTTTGCGTTCGAGATTCTGGCTGTAGCGGGATATGCCGAAGCAGAAGACCCAGAAACAGAAAGCGACGAAAACATAGCCTTCTATGGCCACGTTCTGCCATGCCGGGTCTGTCACAGTGGACTGGACGGTTCCAAGCACATCAAACAGGCCGATAATCAGAACCAGCGTGGTGTCCTTGAACAGTGAAATGAAGGTATTCACGATTCCCGGAATCACCATTTTCAGCGCCTGGGGAAGAATAACGAGCCCCATCTTCCGCCAGTAGCCGAGCCCGAGAGCATCAGCTGCCTCATACTGGCCCCGCGGAATGGCTTGCAGACCACCCCGGATGACTTCCGCCATATAGGCAGACTGCCAGAGTGTGATACCAATCAGGGCCCGTGCCAGTTTTTCGAAGTTGACGCCTTCAGGGAGGAATAGCGGCAGCATCACCGAGGCCATAAAAAGCACTGTGATCAGGGGCACCGCCCGCCAGACCTCGATGAACACCACGCTCAGACCACGAATGATCGGCATCTCCGAGCGCCGTCCAAGGGCCAGTAGAATGCCAATAGGCAGAGAGGCGAGGATGCCGATGTATGCGAGAATCAGGGTCAGCATCAGGCCGCCCCATTTTGTGCTCTCGACAACCTCAAGGCCGAACGTGCCGCCGGGTATCAGGAAATACCCGATGATGGGCAAGCCGGTCATGCCGAAAATCCCGAGCCATTTGCGGCCAGGGAACCGCTCGATGAACTGGGGTACAAACGCAATGGCCAGCAGCAGGAACATGGCGTCCACACGCCACTGCAGCTCATCGGGGTAGAACCCGTAAATGAAGAAATTCAGACGCTGACTGATAAACAGCCAACAGGCGCCCGCGCCAGTACAGTCACTCGCATCCTGGCCCTGGAAGTTCGCTTCGAACAGCAACCAGTTCAGCAGGGGGCCTACACTGGTCACCAGCAAATAGCCAACCGCCAAGGTCAGCAAGGCGTTGTACCAGGTTGAGAACAGGTGCTCTCGCATCCACTTGATCGGACTGAGCGCCTTCTTGGGTGGTTTCATGGTTGACTCAGTCATCATCGCTCCTTAATCGCCACAGCCCGGTTGTAGATATTCATGAACAGCGAGATCGAGAGGCTGATCGTGAGATAAACCGCCATGGTGATCGCTACAACCTCGACCGCTTGCCCGGTCTGGTTAAGGGTCGTGCCCATGAAGACTGCAACGAGATCCGGATAGCCGATGGCCGTCGCAAGGGATGAATTCTTCGCCAGGTTCAGGTACTGACTGGTTAATGGCGGGATGATGACGCGCATTGCCTGCGGTATCACAACCAGGCGCAACGTAAGTCCGTTAGGGAGTCCCAGCGCTTTGGCCGCTTCCGTCTGGCCCTTGCTCACTGACAGGATACCGGACCGAACTATCTCTGCTATAAAACTGGCCGTGTACAGCGACAACGCCACCCACAGGGCGGCAAGCTCGGGAATGATGGTAATACCACCACCAAAATTGAAGCCCCTCAGTGCGGGTACTTCCCATTCGAGCGGGCTGCCTGCGGCGAAGTAGGCAATTGCCGGCAACAGGACCAGTAGTGCAACACCAACCTTGAAGGTGGGAAAGATCTGGCCAGTAGCCAGCTGCCGCTTTTTGGCCCAGATTCGAATGCCAACAACTGCGGCAATGGCGATTGCCAGAGCCCCCCAGACCAGCCCAAAACCGTCCTGTGCCAGGGGTTCCGGGACATAAAGCCCGCGGTTGTTGAGAAACATGGTACCGCCCACATCGATACTCTGGCGCGGCGAAGGCAAGGCGCCCAGAACGGCGAAATACCAGAAAAAGATCTGCAGCAGTAACGGGATATTCCGGATGACCTCGATGTAAACGAGGGACACCTTGGCAACCAGCCAGTTACTGGACAGACGGGCCACGCCGATGATGAATCCGAGAATCGTTGCAGCAACGATGCCCATTGCGGAGACCAGGAGGGTATTGGTCAGGCCAACCCAGAAGGTTCGGCCATAGGTCATGGTGGCATCGTAAGGGATCAGGCTCATGATGATGCCGAAACCGGCAGTCTCATCAAGAAAGCCGAAACCGGTGCTGATGCCCCGGCTCTCCATGTTGGCGAGCGTGTTTTCTACCAGTGTCCAGCCAGCCCAGAAAACGAGGGCTATGGCGACAACCTGGAAAAAGAGTGAACGTACCCGGGGGTCATACCAGGGCTTGGGCCCCGCAGGTCTTGAATCAATTGTTTGTTTTTTCATGCAATGTTCCGAAAGGCTTCCCTGCAGCTGACTTCATCAGAGATCACCGGGGCGCCGCTTGCGAGGCGCCCCGGTGTGCTTTCAGGTGTTACCGGACTGGCGGGGCATACATGATGCCGCCATCGGTCCACAGGGCGTTGATACCCCGATCCAGACCGAGCGGTGTGTCCGGACCCACATTGCGGTCGTACATTTCGCCGTAGTTACCCACCAGTTTTACAACCTTGTGACCGAAGTCGTCAGGCAGGCCAAGCTTGGCGCCCATGTCGCCATCCGTACCCAGCAGGCGCTGAATGTTCGGATTATCAGACTTCAGCATGTCGTCAGCATTGGCGCTTGTTACGCCCAGCTCTTCAGCGTTGATCTGCACTGAAAGCACCCACTTGACGATGTTGAACCACTGGTCATCGCCCTGACGGACAACGGGGCCAAGAGGCTCCTTCGAGATGGTGTTAGGCAGGATTTTTGCGGCGCTCGGATCCTGAAGCTTGGAGCGCAAAGCTGCCAGCTGGGAACGGTCGGAAGTCAACACGTCACAGCGACCGGCAGAGAAGCCCTGCACAGTCTGCTCGGAGGTGTCGAATACGATAGGTTTGAATTCCATCCCCTTGGCACGGAAATAATCGGAGAGATTCAGTTCGGTGGTTGTACCGGCCTGGATACAAATCGAAGCTCCGTCGAGCTGGAGCGCATCGTCTACCCCGATATCCTTGTTGATCAGGAAACCCTGGCCGTCGTAGTAGTTAACCCCGGCAAAATTGAGGCCCAGCGAAGCGTCACGGGTCAACGTCCAGGTCGTGTTGCGGGAAAGCATGTCGATTTCACCGGACTGCAGTGCGGTAAAACGCTCTTTTGCGGTGAGGGGCGTAAACTCGACCGCAGAGGCATCCCCGAAGATCGCTGCAGCTACAGCGCGGCAGGTATCAACATCGATACCGGTCCAGTTGCCCTTTTCGTCAGGCTGGGAGAATCCCGGAAGACCTGTGGTAACACCACACTGCAGGTGCCCCTTCTCCTTGACGTTCTCCAGAGTCGTGGCGGCCATCGCACCAGTAGCCGAGAAGGTACCTACGGCCAGAGCAATCCCCAGGGCAATCGATTTCGTCTTTCTCATTGTCTTTTCTCCGAACATCAGTTGGTTTTTCGAGACGCATGGACTCAGCAATTTGCGAGCCATACATCTTAAACCCATGATTTGTATTGTTTTTATCCGCCACCAGGGCGTTACAGACAGATCTGAAACGAGGTGACGCTGCTTCATGCACTGATACAGTGCCCTCATTGCGACTCCATGCGCCAGAAAAAGGCAGCATTGGAGCCGTGCTCCTTAAAAGTAGAACAAGGTTCGGTAAATGAACTAGTTTTTATGCAAATTTATTCGGAAATTTTGAAGACGGGTGGCTCTTCATAGGTTTCGAGGCGTTTCAACCAGCCTGGCAGCCAGCGCTCTCGTTCGATGGGATCTTTTGCGTTCTCAGCTCTACGCGTGAGAACAGTAGCGGCCGCCTCCCGAAGCTGCTTGAGGGCACTGCGGTCAGGCGAGCCCGACATTTCCAGCAGCACCTGCAGTAGCCCCCAGCCCTGATCGTTGTAGCGTTCCGTGGGTGAGAGCCCCTCTCCCTTGAAATTCACATAGTCGATGATGGCGTAGACGCCGCCGGGGGTCTGACTGAGCGCTTTCACCCTGTTAGCCACTTCTGACTTTCGATCGTCCGGAGCGGACTCAATGATTTTTCCAAGCGACTGCCTGGCCCGCCGGAATATAAATTCAGCCTGGATCCCCTGGGTGCCGGCCAGAAACTCCCGCAGTTCCGCCAGCCGGGGCGAGTCTTCGACGGCCACGAATTCCGCTTTTTCGCTCCAGGGAGCGTCGAACGGCTCCAGAGCCAGCAACCATTCGGGAATATTGACTTGCCGTTGCTCCATGTATTCCATCAGCGCGGGAAAGCTCTCGACAAACCGACCTTCAACGCCCTTCGGATACCAGATGAAGTGCCCGATACCGAGCGACGGGAAGGCCTCACCATCATTCCAGTGGACCAGGCACTGGAAACGACCTGCGCATTCGTTCCGGAAAATCTGCTGACCCACCCAGTCCAACTGGGCGGAGGTCAGCGCCAGGGAAACATCAACATCAGGACTCTCCGACGCGGACATATCCTGGGTCTCAGGAACGGGATCCGTAGTCTCGTTCGCGGAATCACAGCCAGCGAGTGCGAAAACCGTGATCAGACCAAGCAATGCAAACGATTTACCAAACACCAGCGCCTCCGGTAGGTTCAAAATTACGGGCGATTACTCTACAGCATGTTCAGCCAGTCTTGCTTTGATGTCCTCTGGAATTGGCAGGGCCTTCTCTGTTTCGTAATCGAAATGAATCAGCACGGCGACGCCCCGGGCAATCTGCTTGTCGCCCTGCCAGGCTTCCTGAACGACATGGAACGAGGAATTGCCAATCTTGCCAATGCCTGTTTTGATCTTGACCGGAATATGCCAGTAGCTCTGGGCCAGCAGATCAATTTCCAGCCGTGCAATGATCAGCGGCCAGGTCTCCGCCTCAAGGGTGGGATGAAAAATCCGGAAAACCGGCGTTCTGGCCTGCTCGAACCAGACCGGCAAAGTGGTATTGCTGATGTGCCCAAGGGCATCGGTATCGCTGAAACGTGGTTCCAGCTCCAGATGAAACATGGCGGCTTCCCCCTTTTGAAAACCGCCTACTATACACCGGCCATACGCAAACGACCCAGATCTCCGACTAAGGCACGATACGCAGCACTCGCCCTTCGGCGCTGTCGGTAAGCAGATACACCCCACCGTCAGGCCCCGTGGCAACATCCCGAATCCGCTCATCAAGCTCTTCGAACATCGTTTCCGTATCGTTGGCCTGCCGTCCGTCCAGCGTCACCCTATGCACACTTCTGTCGGCGAGCGCGCCCACAAGCAAGTTGCCGTGCCAGTCCGGAAACAGCTCGCCCCTGTAGCGGGTCATCCCTGAGGGCGCGATTGAAGGGGTCCAGTGCAGCAGCGGCTGCTCCATACCCTCATGCTCAACAAAGGGCGTGATCATCGCTCCCGTGTAGTCGATGCCATGAGTGATCCCCGGCCAGCCATAGTTGTGTCCCGGCTCGATGATGTTGACCTCATCCCCGCCACGTGGGCCGTGTTCGTGGGCAATCAGCAAACCATCAACGGAATCGTAGACCAGCCCCTGCACATTGCGGTGTCCGTAACTGTAGATTTCCGGAAGAGCATCGTGGCTGCCAACGAAGGGATTGTCTTCGGGCGCGGTGCCATCCGGGTTCAGGCGGACAATCTTGCCAAGATGGCTGGACAGGTCCTGCGCCTGCTCGCGATAGTCAAATCCATCTCCCAGGGTGACGATCAGCGTACCATCGGGAAGCCACGCCATTCGGCCACCATAGTGGGCACTGCCCTGCTTCGCAGGTTGAGCCCGGAATATCTCGACTACGTCGTGCAGAGCCATTCCCTGTAACTGACAACGGGCAACACATAGGTGATTGGCTGCGGCGGTACCGCAAGCGTAGGCGAGAAATACCGCCCGGTCAGCCTCAAAATCCGGCGACAGCAGGACATCAAAAAGGCCAGCCTGAGCATCATTGAAAACTGTCGGCACGCCTGTAATCGGCTCGGGATCCAGCCCCCACTCCCCTGAAATGCGCCGTAACCGCCCTGCCCGCTCCGTTACCAGGGCGCCACCCTCAGGGAGAAACGCCAGGGACCAGGGATGCTCCAGCCCGGAGATTAATGTCTCGACGGTGTAGTTGCCGGGAGACTGGGCCTGCACCGGCGCGGGCAGCGACCCGAGGCCCAGTGCCAGGCAACAGGCAAGAATAACCGTCGGAGCATGACCAACGACACCGGTATGCCGCCTGGCCGTCAGTCGGGCGAACAATGCACCCGCAAACGCCGCCGTTAGCAACATCGCGAGTAGCCCACCCGCAGACCGGGTAGCCGCAATGAGCGTAGGCATGGGGGCCAGTGCATTGGCTGTCAGCAGCGCCACCCACAGCCCGCAGGCCCCGGCCAGTGCGAACAGCGGTACCCGCAGCCCACGCCCCACGAAACGCGAGACAGCGGTAGCGACAACCTGGGAAACGACGAAACTAACACCAAAAAGGATTCCATAAAGCGGCGCGAAGGAAACCAGATCATGCACAGTGGCGGACAGGCGGGCGTCAAATCCAACCCCCACCCCGATGGCCTGAAGGGCGAGGAGGTTTAGCTGGGTCTGAACCACTGTACCAAGAACCACTCCGACCACCAGTGCCACCAGGAAACTGATGACGTTTTTCTTCGTTCCCTGCATTCCCGCCATTTTGTCCGCCTCCATAACCGTTTGCCGTTTATACGACCAATTCTGTCAGATACAAACACAAAAAAGCCGGAGCATCACGCTCCGGCTTTGTCAAAGGCGGCCTGGCCCTGAAAACTCACTGCTCCACAAAGGCCCGTTCAATCACGTAATGCCCCATGTCGCCGCCCCGGGCTTCCTTGAAACCCATATTGTTCAGGATGGCGCAGGTGTCCTTCAGCATGCTCGGGCTGCCGCAGATCATGAACCGATCGTTTTCCGGATCGAAGTCCGGCAAGTCCAGATCACGGGTAATCTTCCCGGTTTCCATGGCATCGGTCAGCCGGCCCCGGTTGCGGAACTCTTCGCGAGTGACGGTGGGATAGTAAACCAGCTTGCCCTTGACCATTTCTCCGAAGTATTCGTTCTCCGGCAATTCCTCAATTTCCTTCTGATAGGCCAGCTCGGACACGTAACGAACGCCATGGGTCAGGATCACCTTATCGAAGGCCTCGTAGACCTCTGGATCCTTGATGATGCTCATGAAGGGGGCAAGCCCGGTACCGGTGCTGATCAGCCAGAGGTTCTTGCCCGGCAGCAGGTTATCCAGAATCAGGGTACCCGTTGGTTTGCGGCTTACCAGAATTTCGTCGCCCACCTGAATCTTCTGTAGACGGGATGTGAGTGGGCCGTCCTGCACCTTGATCGAGAAGAACTCAAGCTCTTCCTCGTAGTTCGCACTGGCAATACTGTAGGCGCGCATCAGCGGCTTGCCCTCGGTCTCCAGACCGATCATGACGAAATGACCGTTTTTGAAACGAAAGCCCGGATCACGGCTTGTGGTGAAGCTGAACAGGGTATCGTTCCAGTGATGGACGCTGGTAACTTTCTCTTTGATCAGGTTGCTCATGTAAACCTCTTGCCTGTTCGATACGCTGTTTTACGGCGAATGATTTAACTTTGGATTGCGCTCAGTCTAACCCGGCACTAACCTATCGGGAAAATGGGATATTCTCATAACCTTATTCGAGTAAACCGATTAAGAGCGAAAAGTTATGAAATACAGTTTCCGACAGCTGGAGGTTTTCCTTGCAGCGGCACACTTCCAGAACATTACCCGGGCCGCCGAATCGCTGGCCATGTCGCAGTCAGCAGCCAGTAGTGCACTTAAAGAACTAGAGAATCAGTTCGATATCCAGCTCTTCGATCGCGTTGGCAAACGGCTTCAGTTAAACGAACTCGGGCGGCTTTACCGCCCCAAGGTGGAAGCCGTCCTTGCCCAGGCGAACGAACTGGAACAGGCCTTCAGCAAGCACACGGAAGTGGGTGCGCTCAAAGTAGGTGCCACGCTTACTATCGGAAACTATCTGGCCGTGGGTGTCATGGCCCAATACATGAATACCCCTACACACCCCAGAGTCTCTCTGGAAGTGGCCAACACAAGCACCATTGCCAGACGAGTCAAGGACTTTGAGTTGGACATCGGGTTGATTGAAGGCGAATTACAGTCACCTGAACTGGATGTGTTGCCCTGGCGAGGTGATGAGCTGGTGGTTTTCTGCTCTCCGAGCCATCCTCTTGCCGGCAAGAAGTCTCTCTCCGACGAGGACCTGCGCAGCGCCACCTGGATCATGCGGGAGCCAGGGTCAGGAACTCGTCAGAGCTTTGAGCGAGGCATGCACGGGCTGCTGCCGGATCTGAACGTGCTGCTGGAACTGGAACACACTGAAGCCATCAAGCGCGCCGTAGAGGCAGACCTGGGCATTGGCTGCCTGTCTGAAGTGGTGCTGGCAGACGC
Organism: Marinobacter sp. CH_CUG1437-1; assembly: GCF_037029655.1. Classification (NCBI taxonomy): domain Bacteria; kingdom Pseudomonadati; phylum Pseudomonadota; class Gammaproteobacteria; order Pseudomonadales; family Marinobacteraceae; genus Marinobacter; species Marinobacter sp. CH_CUG1437-1. The sequence continues at coordinate 630,997 of NZ_JAYMEW010000002.1, forward strand.
GTTCAAGCGGGGCAGCCTGGTGCCGCTGACGGTCCCAGAACACCGACGATTTGATCGCCAGTTCTATTTTATCCTGCACAAGCAGAAATACCGCAGCGCCGGCATTGATGCCTGGATAGAGCTGTGCCGGCAGCTACGCTGAGACCGGCCCGCTGTGGAACCGGAACTCCGTATCCGGCTCTTCGACCAGCGCTTTCTCAAGCGCCAGAAATTCTGCCACCCGCGCCTCGATAGGCTCACCGGCAGCCTGCTCGGCCAAAGACAGATAATCCTGATAATGTCGGGCTTCGGATTTCAGCAGGCTGGTGTAGAAGTCCGCCAGCTTCTCATCCAGAAATGGCGCCAGGGCAGCAAAACGTTCGCAGGAGCGCGCTTCGATAATAGCGCCCACGATCAACACATCCACCAGACGTCCGGGATCTTCGGTGCGAACTGCCTGTCTCAAACCGGCAGCGTAGCGGGCCGGCGTCAGGTGACAATACTCCACGCCCCGCTTTTTCATGATCGCCAGCACCTGCTCGAAATGCCTCAGCTCCTCACGGGCCAGCCGGGACATCTTGTTCAACAGGTCGGTGTTGTCGACATAGCGGTACATCAGGCTCAACGCGGTGGAGGCGGCCTTTTTCTCGCAGTGGGCGTGATCAATCAGCATCAGATCCTGATTCGCCAGGGCGTTGTCGATCCATTGTTGCGGGGTCCGGCACGGCAGGAAGTTGTGAATCTCTTGCAGGGCGTCGTTCATGGCTAAGCACATTGGTTAATTGGCGGCGGGCGAGTATAGCGCACTTAACAGATTCCTCCGACCTCTGTCCAACTTAACTTTATAAGGGGTTTCCTATAGAATGCAGCGCCAGATTGAGGAGTCTCTGAATAAACCCTGAAACCCCATCGGTGATTTGAGGCATTATTCAGAGGCTCCTGCGGCCTTTCCGCCAAAAACCGCCCGCCAAGGCATGAAGCCAACGGCGCGGGACATTCCAACTGATGAGGGTCCATATCGTGTTAGAAGCCTATCGTGAACACGTTGCTGAACGTGAAGCCCTGGGTATTCCTCCCAAGCCCCTGAACGCCGAGCAAACCGCTGCTCTGGTCGATCTGCTGAAAAACCCGCCGGCCGGCGAGGAAGATACCCTGGTGTATCTCCTGGAAAACCGTGTGCCGCCAGGTGTGGATGAAGCCGCCTACGTGAAGGCCGCTTTCCTGACCGCCATTGTGAAAGGCGAAGCGTCTTCTCCGCTGCTGGACAAGCAGACAGCGGTCAAGCTGCTGGGCATGATGCAGGGTGGCTATAACATCGCGACTCTGGTCGACCTTCTGGATGACTCCGAACTGGCCGAACTGGCCGGTGAACAGCTCAAGCGTACCCTGCTGATGTTCGACGCCTTCAACGACGTGAAGGAAAAGATGGACGCAGGCAACCCCGTTGCCAAGGCAGTCATTGAATCCTGGGCCAACGGCGAGTGGTTCACCAACAAGAAGAAGGTACCCGAGAGCACCAAGATGGTGGTGTTCAAGGTTACTGGCGAAACCAACACCGACGATCTGTCACCGGCTCCGGATGCCTGGTCCCGCCCGGACATCCCTCTGCACGCCCGCGCTGCCTACAAAATGGAGCGCGACGGCCTGAAGCCGGAAGAGCCCGGCGTTACCGGCCCCATGAGCCAGATCGACGAAATCAAGTCCAAGGGCCTGCCCGTTGCCTTTGTTGGTGATGTTGTCGGTACCGGTTCTTCCCGTAAGTCCGCCACCAACTCTGTTCTGTGGTTCTTCGGTGAAGACATCCCGGGCGTGCCCAACAAGCGTGCCGGTGGTGTCTGTATCGGTAACAAGGTTGCTCCGATCTTCTTCAACACCATGGAAGATGCCGGCGCCCTGGTTTTCGAGGCTCCCGTTGACAACATGAACATGGGCGACGTGATCGAGATCCGTCCGTACGAAGGCAAGATCCTGAACGAAGCCGGTGAAACCATCTCCGAGTTCAAGTTCAAGTCTGATGTGATCCTGGACGAAGTTCAGGCCGGCGGCCGTATCCCCCTGATCATTGGCCGTGGCCTGACTGCCAAGGCTCGTACAGCACTGGGCATGGGCGCGACCGACCTGTTCCGCCTGCCGAAAGATCCCGAAGCCGGCACCAAGGGCTTCACCCTGGCCCAGAAGATGGTCGGTAAGGCCTGTGGCCTGGAAGAAGGCAAAGGCGTTCGTCCGAACACCTACTGCGAGCCGCACATGACCACCGTAGGTTCCCAGGACACCACCGGCCCGATGACCCGGGACGAGCTGAAAGATCTGGCATGTCTGGGCTTCCAGGCTGATCTGGTTATGCAGTCCTTCTGTCACACCGCTGCCTACCCGAAGCCGGTTGACGTGGAAATGCAGCACACCATGCCGGACTTCATCCGCACCCGTGGCGGTGTTTCCCTGCGCCCGGGCGACGGCATCATCCACTCCTGGCTGAACCGCATGCTGCTGCCGGACACCGTCGGCACCGGTGGTGACTCCCACACCCGTTTCCCGATGGGCATCTCCTTCCCGGCCGGTTCCGGCCTGGTTGCGTTTGCCGCTGCCACCGGCGTTATGCCGCTGGACATGCCGGAGTCTGTCCTGGTTCGCTTCAAGGGCGAAATGCAGCCCGGCATCACTCTGCGCGACCTGGTACACGCCATTCCGCTGTACGGCATCAAGCAGGGCATGCTGACTGTTGAGAAGAAAGGCAAGATCAATGAGTTCTCTGGTCGCATCCTCGAAATCGAGGGTCTTGAGCACCTGACCGTAGAACAGGCGTTCGAATTGTCTGACGCGTCTGCAGAGCGCTCCGCGGCCGGTTGTACCATCAACCTGTCTGAGGACTCCGTAGCCGAGTACCTGCGCTCCAACATCACCATGCTGCGCTGGATGATTGCCGAAGGTTACGGTGATCCGCGTACCCTGGAGCGTCGCGCCCAGCAGATGGAAGAGTGGCTGGCCGATCCGAAGCTAATGCGTGCCGACAAAGATGCCGAGTACGCCCACGTTATCGAGATCGACCTGGCTGACATCAAAGAGCCGATCGTATGCTGCCCGAACGACCCGGACGACGCCAAGTTCCTGTCCGAAGTGGCTGGCGACAAGGTGGACGAAGTCTTCATCGGCTCCTGCATGACCAACATCGGTCACTTCCGCGCCGCCGGCAAACTTCTTGAGCAGCACAAAGGCCCGCTGAGCACCCGCCTGTGGATGTCTCCGCCGACCAAGATGGATCAGGCCCAGCTGATGGAAGAAGGCTACTTCAACACCTACGGCACTGCCGGTGTTCGCACCGAAATGCCGGGCTGCTCCCTGTGCATGGGTAACCAGGCGCGTGTAGCACCGAAGTCGACGGTTCTGTCCACGTCCACCCGTAACTTCCCGAACCGCCTCGGTGATGGTGCCAACGTGTACCTGACCTCTGCGGAACTGGCAGCTGTGGGTGCGGTTCTGGGCAAACTCCCCTCCCCTGCGGAATACATGGAGTACGCCAAGGACCTGAACAGCATGTCGAAAGAGATCTACAAGTATCTCAACTTCGACCAGATGGAGAACTACACCAAGAAGGCTGCCGAGGCGAACGTTGCCTAAGCACTGACCTTCAGGTCAAGCTCCACAGAAACGCCAGCCCTCGGGCTGGCGTTTTTTATGCCTGCTTACATACCCGGGACGCCCACACAATCAGTCGATAATCAGCCTCAACAGAATCGCAGCCACCATAACGAGGGTAATCCCCTTGATCCAACGTGCGCCGCGTTTGCTCATATTGACCCGGGTAGCGATAAACGCACCGGTAATGTTGCCCAGCGCCAGGGTCAGTCCCACGCCCCAGCGCACCTGATCGTTAAGGGCGAACACTACCAGTGCTGCAAAGGTAAACGGCAGCACGATCGAGACCTTGAGCACGTTCACCTGGCGCAGGTCGATCTTGAGCATGTGGTAAAGCACCACAAGGAAAAGCACCCCGACACCAACCTGAATGAATCCGCCGTACATGCCAACCACGAACATCGCCAGGTAGACAGCCGGACCAAGGCGCTCGGGTGTCAGTGGACGGGTATTGAGAACGGGCTGCGGCAACAGCATGAAGACAGAGGCGCAAATCATGGCCGCCACGAGCACCCATTCGAACACCGTATCGGAAACCCAGGTAGCGACCCAGGCACCCACCAGAGAGCCCAGAACCGCCGGAATCGCCAGGTGCAGGCTGACAACAAGGTTGCCATGCCCCATGCGGTAGAAGCTGCCTACCGCGGTGACACTCTGCAGGGTTATGGCCACCCGGTTCGTGCCGTTGGCGACCTGAGGCGGCAAACCGAGAAACATCAACAGGGGCAGGGTCAGCATGGAACCGCCGGCTGAGAGAACATTAATAAACCCGGCAATGCCGCCGATCGTCAGCAAAGCCCCGATTTCCAGAACAGTCACTCAGCGCGCTCCATCCAAGCTTGGGGGATACGACAGTAGCCCCCTCGATCAGGAATCATTATGACTAAAAAAAGGACTCCCGAAGGAGCCCTTTTCACTTCTGACAACGCTTTTCCCGCGTTTTTTTTACCGTTCGATGTGCTGGTACTCACCGGCATCGGCGGTTACCGAGCTCACTACCAGGATTGCGATGAATGCCGCAATGAAGCCCGGAATAATTTCATAGACACCCGGGCCACCCATGAACGAGCCGTTCCAGCCCAGGGAGATCCAGATAATGACCGTGGCTGCACCGACAACCATACCCGCAATCGCGCCTGCACCATTGGTGCGCGGCCACATCAGTGACAGGATGATCAGCGGGCCAAATGCAGCACCAAAGCCTGCCCATGCGTTGGCAACCAGCGCAAGAACCTGAGAGTCCGGATCGGAGGCGATGAAGGCTGCGACCAGACCGACGAGGACAACGCACACCCTGCCAATATTCACGCATTCCTTATCAGTTGCTTCCTTACGCAGGAACAGACGATAGAAGTCTTCTGTCAGCGAGGAGGAAGACACCAGCAGCTGACTGGAAATTGTACTCATAACCGCCGCCAACAAGGCTGCATACAGGAAGCCAGTAATCAGGGGATGGAACAGCATATCGGACAGAATGATAAAGATGGTCTCAGGATCCTGGATGTCCATACCATTGCGAATGGCGTAGGCGCGACCAAAGACACCCAGTGAGATCGCACCGATCAGGGAGATCAGCATCCAGCTCATGCCGATGTTCCGGGCAATCGGTACATCCTTCAGGGTACGGATGGCCATAAAACGCACGATGATATGGGGCTGACCAAAGTAACCCAAACCCCAGGTAACCGCAGACAGCCAACCTATGAAGGTCAGGCCTTCCGTCCAGGACAGCAGCGTCGGATCGACTTCATTCAAAGTTTGTGACGCCTGAGCAAAACCACCGCCGCCTTCGCCAAACAGCACAACGGCCGGCATGATCACCAGCGCCAGCATCATGATGCAGCCCTGCACAAAGTCCGTCATGCTCACGGCCAGGAAACCACCTACCACGGTATAGGCCAGAACCACGCCCAGGGTAATGACGATACCAACCGCGTAATCACTCAAGCCACCGAAGTTGAAAATCCCGGAGAACGCGCTTTCGAACAGCTTGCCACCGGCAACCAGACCTGACGCCGTGTACACTGCGAAAAAGATAACAATGACGATCGCAGATACTGTTCTGAGGGAAAGTGCCTGCGTCGGGAAGCGATTCGCCAGGAACGAGGGAATGGTAATGGCATTTCCGTAGTGAACGGTCTGCTCACGAAGCCGTGGCGCAACCAGCGTCCAGTTAAAGAATGCCCCCACGAGCAGGCCAATACCGATCCAGGCCGATCCGAGACCGGAAGCAAACAGCGCCCCTGGCAGACCCAGAAGCAACCAGCCACTCATATCAGAAGCGCCAGCTGAAAGCGCAGCCACCTTCGGACTGAGGGCTCGACCGCCCAACATATAGTCCTCGGATGAAGAGGTAGCTCTGCGCATGGCATAAACGCCAATGGCGATCATGAGCGCAAAGTAAGCAAATAGACTGATCCAAACACCAATAGCCATAAGGGCTCCTCCGGTTTAATGAGTCGGAATAGATCCGCTCGCAAAGCACATGGCTGACCTTCTGCCAACTCGCTGCACTATTCTTCTTTTGTTCCCGAATTCCATCTCAATTGAAGCAGGGATTTTTCCTTGTGGTAATTCCCTGAACCTGAGTGCGCAAAGGGCATTTGCGACTCTCACCCCGCACCGGGCTTCAGTCGCTATAAGTTAGTATTAGTGCGGATTTCAGGCTTACGAAATCCTACGATTCTTTTGCACAATCCTACGGGACTAATGAACTGAGGGGCCAAATCAGGCCACACTCTCGCCAACCTGTAATCGTGACGGCGTGGTCCCCTTGTATTTCCGCAAGGCATTTGTCAGCGCGCTTTGCGACGAGAAACCGGTTCGATAACTGATTTCAGACACCGTAAGGGTCGTTGTTGCGAGAAGGTGCGCCGCCTGATCCAGGCGCGTCTGTAACAGAAACTGGTGCGGCGTTATGCCTGCCAGGTCCCTGAACACCTCATGGAACCGGCTGACACTGAGGCAAACCTCTCCAGCCATGTCTTCAACGGTGATCTTCTTATGGAGATTTCTGAGGATGAAGCGGCGGATTGCATCAGGACTGATCGCATTCCGGTTTGACGTGAAGGACTTGCCATCCGTGATCCGGTCAGCCATGCAATAAAGAATGCTGGAAGCCAGGTGCTGCTGGAGCGTTACATGATTGGGCGCGCGATCAAACTCGCCAGCGGCGAACTGGACGAGACCGTGCAGGCGACTATCCATTTGCAAGGTTCGCGGCTTTTCGAATACCCGCATCATGCGCTCATAGTCGGCGTGAGCCGGAGAATTAACGGCGGGTGCAAGCGGATCCAGATTGATGACCAGAACATGGTTCTTGTCATTACCACGATAATCGTGTCGGGCCTCCGTAGGCACCAGATAAGCCCGCCAGGTATCCAGATAGGCCCCTGCTCCATCAACGCTCAACTCGGCTTCTCCACGCACCCCGATGACAATCTGGTGGTGCTCATGCCAGTGCTGATGCGCGGCCGTGGGAAGCTTCAGAAGTTTCGCGTTAACCATTAAAACTGCCAGCGTTTAACTGAGAATGTTCCTCAATTAAAGCAGAACATTACAGAAAGTGCACGAATGGAACAAAAACGGCGGCAAAACCAGAGCATTTGTCGGACTTGAAACTATTGACCATTGACCCACCGGTTCAAAAGGCCCGACACCTGATCAGACACCTCTGAGAGCGAACGAGCGGCATCAATCACTTGATACCTGGCGGGCTGTGCCGTCGCCCTGGCAAGATAGGCATCCCTTATTCGCTGGAAAAAATCCAGATCCTCCTGCTCAAAGCGATCCAGTTCACCTCGCTTGCGAGCTCGGGCCATGCCTGTGTCCACGGGGGCATCCAGAACGATAACGTGGTCCGGACGAATGTCACCCTGAACAAGGGTTTCAAGCAAGGCGATTCGTTCTTCGGGAACGCCCCGACCACCACCCTGATAGGCAAAGGTCGCATCGGTAAAACGGTCGCACAGGACCCACTGGCCTAGCTCCAGCGCTGGAAGGATCCGCGTGTGGAGATGCTGCGCTCTGGCCGCGAACATCAGCAGCAGCTCGGTAATTTCATTCACCGGCTCGTCCCGGGGTGCCAGCAGGAGCTCGCGGATGGCCTCAGCCATGGGCGTGCCTCCTGGCTCACGGGTAACAATATAATCAACACCCATCTGATCCAGTGTGCTGGCGGCGTTGGTCAACTGGGTCGACTTGCCAACGCCCTCGGTGCCCTCAAATGTTATGAACTGTCCCCGCGCCTTCATCCGGCATCCTCATCAGAATCGGCATCCTGTGGTGCCGGCGAGGAACGGTAATCCTCACGTCGGTTTAGCTGAAACTCTCGCACCGCCTTCTGGTGCTCCGAGAGTGTGCGAGAGAACTTGTGGGTGCCATCACCCCGGGCGACGAAGTAAAGTGCATCGCCTTTGTCCGGGTGTAGCGCTGCGTGAATGGATTCACGCCCCGGGAGGGCTATGGGCGTGGGAGGTAGTCCATTGATTCGGTATGTGTTGTAAGGCGTATAGGTACGCAGATCCTTACGGCCAATCCTGCCCTGATAGCTGTCGCCCATGCCGTAAATGACCGTGGGATCGGTTTGCAGCCGCATCCCCTTCTGCAGGCGACGAACAAATACGCCCGCAACCTGATCCCGCTCATGGGGCGCTCCGGTTTCGCGCTCCACGATCGAGGCCATGATCAAAGCTTCATAGGGAGTGTCGTAAGGGAGCCCTTCTTCCCGCGCTGCCCACTCTTCGGCCAATACGGTTTCCATCCGGTTGAAGGCACGCTTCAGAAGATCAAGATCCGATTCGCTACTGGTGAAAGCGTAGGTATCGGGAAAGAACCGCCCCTCTGGATGCTCGCCTTCGGCGCCAACAGCCGCCATAATCTGCTCAGTGGTCCACTGGCCGGTCACTTTCTCCAGCCGCTCGGCGCGGGCCAAGGCTGCTCGCATATCCTTGAATGTCCAACCCTCGATAAACTGCACATACCAGTGTTTGGTATCGCCGGACACCATGGCACCGATCATGTCCCTGGGGCTCATGCCGTCGACAAATTCGTACTCGCCAGCCTTGATCCTGGTTTGTCCAGGCTCGATCCGACCATAGAGCCGGAGCCACAACCGGTCTGAAACCAGTCCTTGAGACTCAAGTCGGCCAACTACTTCAATAAAAGAACTGCCCTGGGGAACGTTAAAAAGCAGCGGCTCTTCGAGCATCACCGGCTTGTTCAGGCCTTGCAGACCCTGCCACACCCAGAGACCAGTTCCTGCCGAGGCGAGGACGGCGACACATACGCACGCAAGCAATAACTTCTTGAGCAAACGATTTATTCCAGTATTTCGAGAGGATTGAAGATTGTCGCAAGTCCGCCATCGACAGGCAAATCATGACCGGCGATAGTGCGAACCGGAACAATACCCAGCACGCTGTTGAGCAGAAACAGTCCCTGGCAATCTGGACCAAGCACATCGTCTACTGTGACTGGACGCTCTGTCACCGTATCCCCTCTTTGCCTGAGACGCTTCAGAAGCCACTGTCTGAGCACACCGGCAACCGCCAGGCTTGATGCCGGCGGTGTCAGCCAGCAATCGCCCCGGCGAAGCAGAAGATTGGTGCGGGTGCCTTCGACCAGATTGCCGTCGCGGTCCGCCATGATCACCTCGAATAGAGAAGGCCCGAGATCAGAGGCCGCCAGGACCTGTTCTATCCGGTTCAGAGACTTGATCCCCGCCAGCAATGGATTAACGGTCAGCGGCACTTTGGAGACATCAACCGCAACACCGGCTGGATCAGGCACAGGTGGCAAAGGTGAGGCAGAAACCATCAGGTTAGGCTCCATGCCAGGGTCCGGGCGATACCCTCGCCCGCCACTGCCGCGGGTCAGCGTCAGTTTCAGAACCCAGTCCTCCGAATTGAAACGATCAGCGAAACGTTGCGCCGCCTCGACGCAAACGTTGGCGAGTTCTTTCCGGGAAACCTCGATTCCAAGGCGCGCGGCGTCACGAACCATTCGCTCCAGGTGGCGGGATAAAAGTACACCCCTGTGCCCGGACATCCGGATAGTTTCGAACAGCCCGTCACCATAGGCCAGACCACGATCACCGGCAGGCAGGCCGCCCTCATCTGCCCAGTAAAGACGAAACACGACGAGTGTCAGCCTTCGTAGCGACGGAAAATCAGGGTTCCGTTGGTACCACCGAATCCGAACGAGTTGGACAGCGCCACTCGAACATCGGCCTGACGACTCTTGTGGGCCACAAGATCCAGATCGCATCCTTCATCAGGATTATCCAGATTGATGGTGGGCGGCAGCACGCCATCGCGTATGGCCAGTACCGAGAAGATCGCCTCAACAGCACCGGCTGCGCCAAGAAGGTGCCCGGTCATTGATTTGGTACTGCTCATGGCCAGCTTTTCAGCATGTGCGCCGAATACTCTCCGAACAGCAGCCACTTCGGCGACGTCTCCGACCTGGGTGGAGGTGCCGTGGGCGTTGATATAGTCAATCTCGTCGGCGTCGAGGCCAGCGTCACGCACGGCATTGGCCATGGAACGGGCCGCGCCCTCGCCATCCTCCGGCGGCGCGGTGATGTGGTGGGCATCATCGCTCATGCCAAAGCCGACCACCTCGCCGTAGATCGTGGCGCCCCGCTGTTTCGCGTGCTCAAGTTCCTCAAGAACCACCACGCCGGCACCGTCACTGAGTACGAAGCCGTCCCGATCTTTATCCCACGGTCGACTGGCCTTTTCCGGCTCATCGTTTCGCGTGGACAGGGCCCGGGCGGCGGAGAAGGCAGCCATGCCGGTTCGCGTGGTCGCCATTTCAGACCCACCAGCCAGCATGACTTCGGCGTCACCGTAAGCAATCGTACGGGCAGCGTAGCCAATGTTGTGGGTGCCGGTGGTGCAGGCGGTGACAATCGCAATGTTCGGACCGCGATAGCCAAAGCGGATGGCAGCATTACCGGAGATCATGTTGATAACAGAGGCCGGCACGAAAAACGGAGAAACCTTTCGAGGACCGGACTTGTCCATGGTAAGAACGCTTTTCTCGATGTACTCGAGACCACCGATGCCAGAGCCAATGGCAATACCGACGCGCTCGCGGTCAAGCCTGTCAAAAGATTCGAGGCCACTGTCGTCCACCGCCTGCTGGGCGGCAATCAGGCCGTAATGGATAAAGGCGTCGAGTTTTCGTGCATCCTTGGGGGACAGGTAGGGCTCCATATCCAGATCCCGGATGGCCCCTCCAATCCGTGTGTTGTAGGCTGATGCGTCAAAGCGGTCGATCATACCAATCCCGCTACGTCCGGCCTGGATGGCTTGCCAGGACGACTCCACGCTATTGCCGACCGGAGACAGCATGCCCATGCCTGTAATGACAACTCGCCGTTTAGTCATAACCTGTTGCACCTGATCATGTCCGAATGAATCTGAACGCAGATTGAACCTGATTTTCAGCCAATAAAAAAGCCGTCCCTCGCTGTTTCACAAGGACGGCTTTTTGCCTGGCTTTCTTAAATGCAGAGTATCAGGTGTGCGCGACGATGTAGTCGATCGCGTCCTGAACACTTGTCAGCTTCTCGGCTTCCTCGTCAGGGATCTCGGTTTCGAATTCCTCTTCCAGTGCCATAACCAGCTCAACGGTGTCCAGTGAGTCAGCGCCAAGATCCTCTACAAAAGAAGATGAGTTCTGAACTTCGGACTCTTTAACGCCCAACTGTTCACAAACGATCTTCTTCACGCGCTCTTCAACTGTACTCATAATGTCCTCACTTTGTGTGTCAACCAAGCAACTCAAGTGCTGCCAGTTTAGTTTAAACCCTACCTGCAAACAAGCAGGGATTCTGATAAACATGTTGTGCGACAAGGAGTTGCGCACACCCCCCCACAGGGGGTTTATCCCATGTACATTCCGCCGTTCACGTTGATGGTTTCACCCGTCACGTAACCGGCTGCATCGGATGCCAGGAAGGCGACCACGGCGGCCACCTCTTCCGGCTCACCCAGACGACCCGCGGGTATGATTTCCAGCATAGCCTCGCGCTGCTTGTCGTCCAGTTTTTTTGTCATATCAGTGTCAATAAATCCCGGAGCCACGCAATTCGCGGTGATACCCCGATTCGACATTTCTTTGGCCAGGCTTCGGGTGAATCCTTCAACGCCGGCCTTGGCAGCGCAATAATTGCCCTGCCCCGGATTGCCCATGCCGGCAACCACGGAACTGATGTTAATGATCCGACCCCATTTCGCCTTGGCCATGCCGCGCAGAACAGCCTTGCTGGTGCGGTAGACGCTGGACAGGTTGGTTTCCAGAACCGACGCCCAGTCCTCGTCTTTCAAACGCATCAGCAGGTTGTCGCGGGTAATACCGGCATTGTTGACCAGAATCAGAGGCGCGCCTGACTTCTCCGTCAGCGCCTTGAGGCCTGATTCAATGCTGGCAGGATCTGCAACGTTCATGACCATGCCATAGCCTTTGAAACCGGCCGACTGGAGGTCTTTGGTGATGGACTCGGCACCGGCCTCGCTGGTTGCGGTGCCAACAACTTCAGCGCCCTGCTCGGCCAGCGCACGGGCAATCGCCTGGCCAATGCCACGGGTCGCACCGGTTACCAGTGCAGTTTTACCTTCCAGAGACATGAATAACTCCCTTTCGTTTCAGGACTGACCGAAGGCGTCCAGCGCCTTAGTCAGCGAGTCCGGATCTTCGATACCGTGTACGGCCAAAGTCCGGTCGATGCGTTTGGCAAGTCCCGCCAGCACTTTGCCGGTGCCGCATTCAACAGCGACCTCAACACCATTGGCAACAAGAGTACGTACAGAATCCGTCCATAGTACCGGTGAATAAAGCTGCTTGAGCAGATTGGACTTCAGTGTAGCGGATTCGGTCTCGGCGGCAGCGTTAACATTTTGTATGACCGGGATGACAGCATCATTAAAACGCACATCTTCCAGGGCTTTGGCCAACTCTTCAGCAGCGCCTTTCATGAGTGCGCAATGGGATGGCACGCTTACAGGCAATGGCATGGCCTTCTTCGCGCCTTTTTGCTTGCAGGCTTCAATAGCCCGATCGACTGCGGCTGCCGAGCCAGCAATAACCACCTGACCAGGGGCATTAAAGTTTACCGCAGATACCACATCGCCCTGTGCCGCATCCTGACAGGCGGCCACAACGGCATCATCCTCAAGACCAAGGATGGCTGCCATCTTCCCTTCTCCGGCCGGCACAGCGTCCTGCATGAGCTCACCACGCAGGCGAACCAGTTTGACCGCTTCAACAAAATCGAGGCTCTCTGCCGCCACCAGGGCGCTGTACTCTCCCAGACTGTGACCGGCGAGAAAATCGGGAGAACCACCGCCGGCAACAAACCACTGCCGCCAGAGGGCAATACTGGCAGTCAGGAGCGCAGGCTGCGTCACCATGGTTTTATTCAATTCCTCCGCAGGCCCCTTCTGGCAGAGATCCCAGAGGTCATAGCCGAGAACATTGGAGGCTTCGGAAAAGGTTCTATCGATAATGGGCCAAGCTTCAGCGGCTGCTGAAAGCATACCCACCGATTGCGACCCTTGTCCTGGAAAAATAAAGGCTGATTTCATAAGCGGGATCTTATCGTCATTGGGTGGTTACGTGAGATTAGCCAATAGTACAAGTTAGGCCAATTATCCGCGAATGCGTGGCCAAACCGGGACAGACTTTAGTCTCAGGCACTCAAAGCATGAGATCGTCGAGACGCTCGTTGATACGGCGGGGCACTTCCAGCTCAACCTCCCTGACAGCCTGACGAATAGCCGACAGCATGGCGCGCTCATTGGCATTTCCATGGCTCTTGATCACCACACCCTGGAGGCCGAGCAGGCTGGCACCGTTGTGCCGGGAAGGATCCATCAATTGCAGAAGCCGACCAACAATCGGCCGGGCCAGCAGGCCGACCAGCCTGCCGTAGAGGTTCCGGGTGAATGCCTGCTCCATCAATTCGATCAGCAGACCTGCAACGCCTTCCCCGGTCTTCAGGGCGATGTTGCCAACGAAGCCGTCGCAGACAACTACATCGGCCACATCGCGAAACAGATCACTGCCTTCCACATAACCAATGTAGTTAATGCTGTCGCACTGGGCCAGCATATGAGAGGCCAGACGGACCTGCTCATTACCCTTGATCTCTTCTTCGCCAACGTTCAGCAGTGCAACCCGCGGCTCTGCCTGGCTGCAGATGGCAGAAGCCATCAGTGACCCCATCAGCGCGTACTGATAAAGATTTTCGGCAGTGGAGTCGACGTTGGCACCAAGATCAAGAACATGGCAACGTCCACGAAGCGAAGGAATCAGTTTGGCAATGGCCGGGCGCTCGATACCCGGATACATTCGGATAATGGTGCGACCAAAGGCCATCAGCGCGCCGGTGTTACCGGCACTGACACAGCCCTGCGCCTCGCCGTCCCGGACAAGACCCAGCGCAATGGCCATGGAGGAATTTTTCTTGTGGCGAAGTGCGTGGGAGGGCCGCTCGTTCATTCTGACCACATCCGCCGCTTCGACAATGCGGATTCTGGCATGCCCTTCACGCAACAAAGCCTCAAGCTCGCTCCGGATTCCCACCAGAACGATGCTCAAGGCTTCGTTTTCACGCACCGCCTGCAATGACGCGGCAACCACAACGGCTGCGCCGCGGTCGCCACTCATGGCGTCAATCGCGATGGTGACCGGTTTCACCGTTCTGCCATCCGATTCCTGGCGATGCATAGCGGCAACGAGATTACTCGTCGCGTGCTTCGATTACCTGCTTGCCACGGTAAAAGCCGTCCGGAGACACGTGGTGACGACGATGTACTTCACCGGTGGTCGCGTCAGTGCTCAGAGCAGCGGCGCTCAGGGCGTCGTGTGAACGGCGCATGCCACGCTTGGAACGGGTCTTACGGTTTTGCTGTACAGCCATGATTATGCTCCTGACCTGTTAACGTAAACTTTGTCTTGCTGAACAAGTAACGTCTGTTCGTTAAATGTGCGCCGGCTTCCCAAGGGAGACCGCGCCCGGTTAATGCTTTGTCTTTTTGAGTTCCGCCAGAACACTGAACGGATTCTCGCCCGATTTTCTTACCGGCTCTGCCTCGGAGCCATCAGGCTCAAATGCTTCCAGATCTTCCCGAGCAGGACAATCATCCCGTTCGTGAAGCGGAAATGGTGGCAACACCAGCAACAACTCGTCTTCCACCATGGACCAGAGATCCGCGGTGAAGTCATCGGTCAAAAACGGCTCAAGCTCTTTCGGTAGCTGTTGGGCCTGCTCGTCACTGGTGACCAGCCCCAGGGTGAACCCGGACTCCAGAGTCACACTCATAGGACCCATACACCGCTGACATTCCAGATCCACGGGAGCGGTCAGCTCACCCGACACCACGCGACGCCGTTCACCATCCATAAAGAAAGACAGTTTTACCCGGCACGCGGCACCTTCCGAGAACCCGAGAACCGCTTCGCGAAAACGGCCTAGCCCGCTGATAGGAATCTCTCCCTCCAGTGTGCTGTTCTGTTCCGCTAACCGGTAAGGATCAACAGATTTGGGCAACTCGGCGTTGGACGCGTTTGACATAGGCGAGCAATTTTAGGGGCGCAGCCCTCTGGTGTCAAAGACTTCGTTGCTTTTTCACGGGGGTTCCCGTGCAGATAGGTGTAATTTACGATAACCGCATCTCAATTACTTGGGCCAGGCACTCAAAGGACCTATCGATGACCCGAAAACCGCTTCTACTCGCGTCTTCATCACCCTACCGGAAAACGCTTCTGGAACGGCTGGGCCTTCCGTTCACCTGCGCCAGCCCAGACATCGACGAATCGCCAAAACCAGACGAATCCGGAGAATCCCTGGCCACGCGCCTGGCCGTAAACAAGGCCCGTGCACTGGCGGACCGCTTTCCCGGGCACTGGATCATCGGCTCAGACCAGGTGGCTTGCCTACCGGACGGCTCGGTGCTGAGCAAGCCCGGCGGCCATGAACAGGCAGCGCACCAATTGCGTCAGAGCAGTGGCCACAGAGTCTTGTTTCTGACAGGCCTGGCACTGCTCGACGCCGACTCCGGAAAGCTCGAAAGTCTCTGCGAACCTTACAATGTCCGGTTCCGTGAACTGACTGACGCGGAGATAGAAGCCTACCTGCAGCAAGAAAAACCCTACGACTGCGCCGGCAGCTTCAAGATGGAAGGCCTGGGCATCACACTGTTCGAAGCGCTTGAAGGCCGGGACCCTAACAGCCTGGTAGGACTGCCGCTGATCGCCCTGAACGACATGCTTCGGCGCTGGGGCCGGAATCCCCTGCTGGAAAACCGGCCTGAGCCCGAAAAAACTTAACGAAGCTCGAGACGGGACTCGACCAACTGACTGGCGACCCCCTCGCCAAAGGCGACACCAAGCTGATCGACAATATCCTGGAATGGCGACTTGCGACGACTGTAGTCCACAAGCTTTTCCTGCCCGATGATCTGCCGAGCCACGTGTGAAGCACTGCCTAACCCATCAGCCAGACCAAGCTCAACGGCTTGCTCGCCACTCCACACCAGACCACTGAACAGTCTTTCGTCATCTGACAGGCGATCACCACGCCCCTGCTTTACGGCTGCAATAAACTGTTGATGGGTGTTTTCCAGCACGCTCTGCCAGAACGCCACCTCCTCTTGCTCCTCCGGAGAGAACGGATCCAGGAAAGCCTTGTTCTCGCCGGCGGTATAAAGACGGCGATCCACACCGATTTTTTCCATAACCCCGGTAAACCCGAAACCGCCAGCCACAACGCCAATGGAGCCAACGAGGCTGGCACGGTTGGCGTAAATTTCATCCGCGGCGGCCGCAATATAATAGGCTCCGGAGGCACCAATATCGGAGATCACTGCGTAAACCTTTTTCTCGGGGTATTCCTCCCGCAAACGCTTGATCTCGTCGTAAACATAACCCGCCTGAACCGGACTGCCGCCCGGACTGTTGATGCGCAGAATCACGGCCACAGAGTTCGGCTCCTCGAAGGCCGTTCGAAGGGAACCAACGATGTTATCAGCGCTTGCCAGCTCGTCCGCGGCGATCGGACCATTTATTTCAACCAGAGCAGTATGCTCCCCTGCCACACCTTCCAGAGAGTCGCCGATGGGAAACTTGAACATGAACAGCAGAGCGATCAGATAACCAAAGGTCAGAAATTTGAAAAAGATGCCCCAGCGCCGACTTCTTCGCTGCTCGGCCTGAAGCGACATCACCAGCTTTTCAATCAGCTTCCAGTCACGGCCGGATTCCGGCGGAAGTTTCGGCGATTTACGCCCGAACAGCGGCTTACCCTCCTTCTCTGGCTCTACCGGCTTATCCCCCCAATCGGCAGGCTTGTCAGATTCCCAGTCACTCATGCTCGCATCCTGTCAGCAAATTCGATGAATTCGGTCTGTCTACAACCTACAACCCCAGCACCCGACGAAGGTCAGGCACCGAATCAACAATGGCGTGCGGCGAGTAATCGCCCAGCACGTCCCGCTTGTGGACACCCCACTCAACCCCGATGGAAGGCATGCCAATACGCCGGGCCATTTCCAGGTCATATCGGGTATCACCAATCATCACCGCCTCTTCCGGCTCAATGCGGTAGAACCGAAGGATCTCCTCAAGCATCGCCGGATCAGGTTTTGAGCGGGTTTCATCGGCGCATCGGGTAATTTCGAAGTGGTCACCCAGGCCACTGGAGACCAGAGCAAAATCCAGCCCGCGCCGGCTCTTGCCAGTAGCAACGGAACAACTTCGCCCGGATCCACGAAGATCTGCTACCACCTCGGCCATCCCTTCAAACACATTCTGGGGTGTTGTCACCTTGCTGAAGAAATAACGCGCGTAACCTTCCCGGATATTATTCATTTCCTCACGACTGATGCCCGGGTAGAGTTTTTCCAGCGCCTCGACCATGCCAAGGCCGATAATATCCCGGTAGGCCTCTCGCTCCAGGGCCGGATAGCCCAACTCGGTCGCAGCCTGGTGCAGACTGTCGGCAATGTGCTCAACCGAGTCCACCAGGGTCCCGTCCCAGTCAAAAATAACCACTCTGACGTTCATTGATCGGATCCTTTAAGACGCCCCGAAAGCTTCCTGAGTACGTCGTTGAATGCATCGTCGTAAGGCGCCTCCAGGCGCATCGACTCACCGGTGACCGGCAAGGTGAACTCCAGGGCGCGGGCATGCAGCATTAATCGCTGCCCGCCAATGGAGCGGAATGCTTTGAGGCTGACATCATCCATATACTTGTCGTCACCCGCAATCGGATGACCGGCCCAGGCACTGTGAACCCGGATCTGGTGTGTCCGCCCGGTAATCGGCGAGGCCTCCACCAGACTGTAGCCGGCAAAGCGTTCCAGGCAGCGAAAGGTCGTCAGGGACGCTTTCCCAGAGTCATCAACCCGAACCCGGCGCTCTCCGTTTGGCATTTCATAGCGCAGCAGGGGCACATCGACCCGGTCGATACTGGCTGGCCAGTCGCCGGCAACCAGCGCATGATAGTGCTTGCGAATGCGCTTCTGTCGCAGCTCATCCTGCAAGAAACGCAGTGCCGATCGCTTCTTGGCTACCATGACCAGGCCGGATGTATCGCGATCCAGACGATGAACAAGCTCCAGGAATTTTGCTGACGGACGAGCCGAACGAAGCACCTCAATCAACCCGAAGCTCAGCCCGCTGCCGCCGTGAACCGCAATACCGGAGGGCTTGTTGACCACCAGCATCTGGTCGTTCTCGAACACAACGGCCGCCTCCATGACGCCCTGAACCCGGGAACCTGGCGCCACCTGCTCCGGTTTTTCCTTGCGGGTAATCGGCGGTATGCGCACCTGATCACCGGTATTCACGCGGGTATCCGGCTTCACACGCCCCTTGTTCACCCGAACCTCGCCCTTGCGGATTATTCGATAAATAATGCTCTTGGGCACACCACGCAGCTGGGCAAGAAGAAAGTTATCCACCCTCTGACCGTCGTTATCCTCATCCACGGTAACCCACTGAACGCCCAGACGAACTTCGCCTCGGGCAGCAGCATTCCCACCGCCAACCTCACTTGTCCTGACCGGCTTATCGGGCCTGGTCCGGGGTGGCTTTTTGCTGGCTGACTTTCGGGACATGAAGTTCCTTGGATGATGGAGTAGCTACAGGATTGAACGGGTGCATGAATACTGTTATATTCCGGCGTGCTCTGCCGTTTGTCTACGGCCTGACCAACTCAAGTCAGAAGCCGGAGCGGCAGAAGTATACCGACACTATTCGAGAGTTTGAACGCCGTGCACCCAATCACTACCGGGAACGGCGAGAGAAATGCTCCCGGAGGACCAGGACAGATCTTCACAAGACTGCATCCTGTACCCGGGAGAAAGAAAAACCGCGCAGAAAACCGCGGGCGACATCGCGAAGAATCATTGCCACCCAGGGCCGGGCCGTCCAGCATACGAATACGACGTGAGACCCAGGCACCTGAGTGAACCTGAAAACGGATAACATGCGTCAACAGACACGAACCTTACACGACCTCTCCCTGCCTACAGGCAGACGGATCGTCGGCGTTGGTCTCAGACCGACAGGATCACACCCCCGAAGGGTCTGATTCGTCTGGCCGCCGGTCCGCCCTTGATGTAACAGGGCCCGCGGCACGCACATCCTGCTTCGCTGATGCGATCCCCTCTGGTTTTCTGTCAAATTAAACGACAGGAACTCTTTCTTTCCATGAAAAGAATGCTCATTAATGCAACTCATCCTGAAGAGTTGCGCGTCGCCCTCGTTGACGGCCAGCGTCTGTTTGATCTTGATATCGAATCCAGCTCCCGCGAGCAGAAAAAAGCCAACATCTACAAAGGCCGCATTACCCGCGTTGAGCCCAGCCTTGAAGCCGCCTTTGTCGATTTCGGTGCCGAGCGCCACGGTTTTCTTCCGCTCAAGGAAATTTCCAAGGAATACTTCAAGAAATCTCCCGGCCAGATCGAAGGCAAGATCAACATCAAGGACGTAGTGTCCGAAGGCCAGGAAGTAATCGTCCAGGTGGACAAGGAAGAGCGTGGCAACAAGGGCGCGGCCCTGACCACCTTCATCTCCCTCGCCGGCCGCTATCTGGTGCTTATGCCCAACAACCCCCGTGCCGGCGGTATTTCACGCCGCATTGAGGGCGATGAGCGGGCCCAACTCAAAGAAGCCATGAACGATGTCCAGGTGCCCAAGTCCATGGGCATCATCGTCCGCACCGCCGGTATCGGCCGCAGCACCGAAGAACTCCAGTGGGATCTGGACTACCTTGTGCAGTTCTGGGAAGCCATCACCCAGGCCGCTGGTGAGCGCAAGGCGCCCTTCCTGATTCATCAGGAAAGCAACGTCATCATCCGCGCCGTTCGCGACTACCTGCGCCAGGATATCGGCGAGGTGCTGATTGACGCTAACGGGGTTTACGAGGACGTCCTGAATTTCGTCCGCGCCGTCATGCCCACGTTCGAAAACAAGATCAAGCTGTACAAGGATGAAATCCCCCTGTTCAGCCGCTACCAGATTGAAGGCCAGATCGAGACGGCGTTCCAGCGGGAAGTAAAACTGCCCTCCGGCGGCTCCATCGTGATTGACCCGACCGAGGCCCTGGTTTCCATTGACATCAACTCCTCCCGGGCCACCAAAGGCCAGGATATCGAGGAAACCGCACTCCAGACCAACCTGGAAGCGGCCGAGGAAATCGCCCGCCAGCTGCGACTGCGTGACATGGGTGGCCTGATTGTCATCGACTTCATCGACATGACGCCGGCCAAGCACCAGCGGGAAGTGGAACAGAAGATGCGGGAGGCTCTGGAAATCGACCGGGCCCGGGTTCAGGTCGGCAAGATCTCCCGTTTCGGACTGCTGGAAATGTCCCGTCAGCGCCTGCGCCCCTCCCTGGGTGAGACCCGCAGCGAAGTCTGCCCCCGGTGCGAAGGACAGGGCACGATTCGCGGTATCGAGTCCCTCGCCCTCAGCATCATGCGGCTGATCTACGAGGAATCCTCGAAGGACAAGACCGGCGAAGTACGGGCCGTTGTGCCGGTATCAGTTGCCACTTTCCTGCTGAACGAGAAGCGTAAGCAACTGGCGGACATTGAAGCTCGCCAGGAAGTCAGTGTTGTCGTGGTGCCAGTACCACACATGGAAACGCCACACTTTGAAATCATCCGGATGCGTCAGGATGAGACCACGCCCGAGCATATCTCCAGCCACCAGGTGGCCCAGGAATACAGCGAGCGCGAAGAGGAAATCTTTGAGGCTCCGGCCCCTGAAAAGCCGGTTCGAGAGCAGGCCGCTGTGAAGGCCATCCGGCCCAGCGCGCCCGCGCCCACTCCGGCAGCACCGAAAGCAGAGGAAACAGCCGATCAGGAAGAAGGCCTGTTCCGCCGGCTCGGTCGTAAGATCTCCGCCTTCTTCAGCGGCGAAGAAGAGCAAAAGACCGAAATTCTCGACCAGGGCAAGAACCAGCGCGAAGACCGCCGAAACCAGGGACGGCAGGACCGTCGCAAGTCCCGGGTAGCCCGCGGTGACGAACAGCGCTCCGGTGGCAACCGCAGTGGTAACGACCGGCGCCAGGGCGGCCAACAAAGCCGTGGTGACGACAACCGCGGGCGCGGACGCAACCGCAGTGATGACCAGAGCCGCGGCAACCAGAACCGTCAGGGGGCTGACAACAAAGGCTCGGACAATCGCGGAGGCGATAACAAGGGCGGAGACAACAAAGGCTCTGATAATCGCCGTGATAACCGTCGCGATAACCAGGGCCGTGGCCGCAACAGGCCGCAGCGGGACCAGAAGGACAACCGCGACCAGAAGGACCAGAAGGATCAGGGCCCGCAGGATAACGCCACCAAGTCCGGCTCGGCTGACAAGTCCGGCTCTGACGAAAAGCGTCGCAAGCCACGTCGCCAGCGTAATCGTGACGGATCGCCCGCTGAGACACCGGCCTCCTCACCGGCGGACCGTAAAGCAGCCCGCAGCGAGAAGCACCAGAAGGACACCCAACCTGAAAAAGGTCGGGACGAGAGCAAGGCGGAAGTAAAAGCCGAGCAACCGATGGAGCCTTCAAACAAGGCGCCCGCAAAGTCTGAGAAGTCCGAATCCCGGACTGATACAGCGTCAGCGGCCAATGAAGCGCCGAAACCAGCTGCAGCCCAGGAACAGCCCACAAAGGAGCCGAAGCCTGAGCAGACGCCTTCAGCCAAGGCACCCTCTGACAGCAAACCGCAGGCCCAGTCAGAAGAGACGGCAAAGGCCAGTGGCAAGCCAGTTGAAAAGCCTGAAGCTGATCAGTTGAACGCTGAAAAGGCCGAAAAGGGTGGGGCCGCCAAAACGGAAAAGAGCTCCGAACCTCGCCCGAAGCCGCAACAGGCTGGCGCAAAGGCTGCCGAGCAGGCTCAGCAAACAGACACCAAGCCAGAGCCGGAACCCAAGACCGCAGCCGGAAGCGAGCAGGCACCGGAAGCCAAAAAGCAGCCTGCTGAATCAAAAGAGGCAGCCGCGCCCAAGGCCAAACCCGAGCCGGCAGCCAAATCAGAGGCGGCAGCAGAGCCCGGAAAAGCTAAAGAGCCTGCGGAGGTGAAGGCGGCAGCCGGAATCCAGGCCCCGGAAAGCCAGCCGGAACCGAAGCAACCGGCACCGGCAAAAGCCGAGGAAAAGAAGGCCGAGCCTGAAAAGGCAGAAGCTGAAAAAGTCGAAAAGCCCTCTGCTCCGGAGCCTGCAGCGAAGGACACGCCCACCGAGACTCCGACAGTCGACGTGCCGGTGACACCGGGTCGCGCCTACAACGACCCCAGAGAGGTCCGCAAGCGTCAGAAAGCTGCGGAAGAGGCCAAGAAGGCCGGGAGCAACTAACTGATGCTATCGAACTCCGACATTGAAGCGCTGGAAGACATCCTCTTCGCGGAACCCTGGGGGGAGGATGCCCTGGACTTCTTCGGCTTCCACGGGGTGGTCTGCGCCAGCGTCGTCGGCCCGGCCGAACTGAGTGCAGAAGACATCTTCCGCCTCGCCACTGGCGCCGATCAGTTGCCGGACACCGGGATTCCCGAGGTGTTCAGGCGCTGCTCCGCCCAGTTGGCAAATGACATGGCCCATGCCCTGGATATGGGGCAGGCCCTGGAATTGCCGGAGCCCGAGGACGGCGACCCGATGAACGCTCTGGAAAACTGGTGCGCCGGGTTTGTGGACACTTTCCTTGAACATGAAGAGGAATGGCTGGAGGCATCCAGCGAGGAAGAGACCGCCGATCTGATGGTGCCTATGCTGACCCTATCGGGACTGTTCGACGACGAGGACTTCCAGAAAGTTCGCAACAGTGAGAAGTTGTCCCGGCAAATGGCCGATGCCATTCCGGACTCACTGACCGACCTGTACCTTCTGTTCCACGCGCCGGATTAACCCGTCGCAGACCTCAAAATGGGTTGCCTGAAGGAATGCCAGACCGGCTCAAGCCCGTCTGGCATTTTCATGATGCGGCCAAGCTCACACCAGGGCGCACCCGGAAAGTGAAAATCACTGCCCTGGGACGCCAGTAACTTCTCTTTCCTGCACAGCTCTGCCAGAAAGCCCAGGTCGCCGCTGGACTGCCCGGAGGTGGACACCTCGATGGCTTGCCCCCCTGCCCTTCGGAAATCCGAGGTCAGCTCCCTCAGTTTGGTTGCCGTCAGCTGATATTTCCGGGGGTGGGCAAGAACCGCAACGCCGCCCGCCTCGGTAATCCAGCGAATGACCTCCGATAGCTCCGGCCAGAAGGCCTTTACATCACCCGGCTTACCGGCGCCCAGATACCGTTTGAATGCCTGGCCGGTATTATTGACCACGCCAGCCTCTGTCAGAACCTGGGCGAAGTGCGGGCGTCCCGGCACGTCCCCGCCGGCGGCCTCCGATGCCCTGGCCAGCAGATCATCAATACCAAGCTTGCCCAGGCGCTCGGCGATCATTCGCGCACGAGCCCAGCGATTCTCGTTCTGCCGCTCAAGCGCCTGCCGAAAACCCTCGGCAGCGGGATCAAAATCCAGACCCACGATGTGGATCGTGCGGCTTTTCCAGAGGCAGGAGAGTTCAACGCCGGGGATCAGCTCGATGCCCTGTACCTGTGCAGCAGTTTGCGCTTCGGCAAGGCCGGCGATCGTGTCATGGTCGGTCAGGGAAAGATGGGTGACGCCGCGACCGGCAGCCCGCTCAACCAGCGCGGCCGGTGATAGCGCGCCATCGGAAGCCGTGCTGTGGCAATGTAGATCAATGCACAAATGCGGGTCTTGCGGTATAGTCACAAAATATCCTGAATCATCAGATAACTGGCGGCGTGCCGCGGGCTTACAGTGTACCAGCCAACCCTTGCGCGACACGACCGCTGATTGTCTGGCTGTTCACCCCGGTTATGAGTGTCATTACGGAGAGCTGAATGTACTACGCGATTATCAGTGAAGACGTCGAGAACAGCCTGCCGTTGCGTCAGTCCGCGCGACCTGCTCACATCGAGCGGCTGCAGGTATTGAAAGCCGAAGGCCGGTTACTTGTTGCCGGTCCTCACCCGGCGCTCGACACACCAGAGCCTGGCGATGCCGGCTTTACCGGCAGCCTGGTGGTCGCGGAGTTCGACTCCCTGGAAGCAGCCCAGGCGTGGGCAGATGCCGACCCTTATGTGGATGCAGGCGTCTACCAGAAGGTGGTGGTGAAGCCCTTCAAGGCTGTTTTGCCGTAAGCGATGCCATGGGGCTCTATGAGTTTATTGTAATGATGGCTCGCTTGCACGGCGGGGCATCTGTGACAAAATTGCGCTTTTAATCACGCTCAGATTTCAATCGCAGAACTTCAGGGAACGTAACCAGTGACGCTTTTTCGTCTCGCCATCAGTGTCTTGTTCGCAGTGTCGTCCATTGCCGTTGCCCAGGCCAAAACTGTCTGGGTGGACGACCAGTTGTATCTTCCGGTGAGATCCGGCGCGGGCTCCCAGTTCCGGATCATCGAGAACGCGGTTCCCAGCGGCACACCGCTGGAAGTGATCGAGGCGTCCGATTCCGGGTATACACTTGTTCGCACGCCCAAGGGCACTGAGGGCTGGGTTTCCAGCCAGTACCTGAGCGAAACGCCTATCGCGGCAGACCGCCTTCGGACAGCCAATCGCCAGCTGGAAGAAACGCGCGCTGAGTTGGCCCAGGTAAAGGAGCAGTTGTCCAACGTCGTCAATGAACGTAACGCTCTGGAAAGCTCCGAGGCCTCCCTTTCCGACCGGTCACAGGAACTCCAGGAAGAGCTCCAGCGGATCAAGAGTATCGCCGCAGATTCCATTAACCTGGAACGTCGCAATCGCGAGCTCCGTGAAGAAAACCAGAAGATTCGCAACGATCTTGAGGTTCTGACGGCCGAAAACGAACGTCTTGAAGCCAGCAAGGAATACGACTTCATGTTGCTGGGCGCCGGCCTGGTTCTTGGTGGTGTGCTGCTGGCACTGATCATCCCCATGCTGAAACCGACAAGAAAAACCGACAACTGGGCCTGATGCCATGAAAGACTATTCGGAAAAACGCGATTTTCACCGTATGCAGGTAAACTCGGAGATTGAGATTACCGATAGCCAGGGCAATAGCTTCAAGGGGGTGTGTCGAGACCTGAGCGCCACCGGCATGCAGCTTTACGTTGATCGGGAAGTAGCCGTGGGAGAGGAGCTCCAGACGGTTCTACATCCCAGCAGTGATCAATTCCCGCCACTGGAGGCGGTTTGTGAAGTAATTCGCTGCGAGGTGGAAGGCGACGGATTCCTGCTGGGAACCAACATCAGCGAAGTTACTCGCTGAACGAAAAACGGCGGCCATTGGCCGCCGTTTTTGTCTGTGCCAGCAAAAGCCTCAAACCAGAGGCTTTTCCGAGACGATAATACCGTTGTTGTCAGCATAGACATACTGCCCGGGGTGGAAGGTAACGCCGTGGAAAGTGACCGGAACATTCAGGTCTCCCAGGCCACGCTTCTCACTCTTTCTGGGATGGGTGCCAAGGGCCTGAACACCCAGGGCGGTGTTGCCAATCTCGTCCACGTCGCGCACGCAACCATAGATAATAAGACCGGCCCACCCGTTGCTCGCCGCTTTCTCTGCCAGCATGTCACCCAGCAGTGCGTGACGCTTTGAAGCGCCACCGTCCACCACCATCACACGACCGTTTCCGGGTTGGCCAACCTGCTCTTTCACCACGGAGTTATCTTCGAAGCACTTCACGGTGACAATCTCACCGCCAAAGGCCTTGTTGCCGCCATAGTTGTTGAAACCGGGCTCTACAACCTGCACTTCCGGAAATTCGTCGCACAGGTCCGGGGTAATTATCGTCGTCACGTTGTCGCTCTCCTTATCCTGGAAATAAACTCAGTCGATTTTTTCGTCGGCCAGGAAGAACCAGGTATCCAGCACCGAATCCGGGTTCAGTGACACCGTATCAATGCCCTGATCCATTAACCATTTGGCAAGATCCGGATGATCCGATGGGCCCTGCCCGCAGATACCAATGTACTTGCCGGCTTTCTTACAGGCCTGAATCGCGTTGGACAACAGGGCCTTGACCGCATCGTTACGCTCATCAAACAGGTGGGCGATGATGCCCGAGTCCCTGTCCAGGCCCAGTGTCAGCTGGGTCAGGTCATTGGAGCCGATAGAGAAGCCGTCAAAGTGCTCAAGGAACTGATCCGCCAACAGCGCGTTGGCCGGCAGCTCGCACATCATAATCACTCGCAGGCCGTTGTCACCGCGCTTGAGTCCGTTCTCCGCCAGCAGATTCACAACCTGCTCTGCTTCACCCACCGTACGAACAAACGGAACCATGACTTCCACGTTGGTCAGGCCCATCTCGTTGCGCACTTTCTTCAGGGCGCGGCATTCCAGCTCAAAGCAGTCCCGGAAAGTGTCAGAGATGTACCGGGAGGCGCCCCGGAACCCGAGCATCGGGTTTTCTTCGTCTGGCTCGTAAAGGGTGCCGCCAATCAGATTGGCATACTCGTTGGATTTGAAATCCGACAGACGCACGATCACCTTCTTGGGCGCGAACGCAGCGGCCAGTGTGGAGATGCCTTCCACCAGTTTATCGACATAGAAATCCACCGGGGAACTGTAGCCGGAGATGCGCTTCTCGACCGTCTGCTTGATATCCCGCGGCAGCCCGTCGAAGTTCAGCAGTGCCTTGGGGTGAACGCCGATCATACGGTTGATGATGAACTCCAGCCGTGCCAGGCCGACGCCCTCATTCGGCAGCGCCTGGAAATCAAAGGCCCGGTCCGGGTTGCCCACGTTCATCATGATCTTGAACGGTATGTTGGGCATGGAGTCCACGGTGTTTTCCCGCAGCTCGAAGTCCAGTGCACCCTCATAGATCATACCGGTATCACCTTCGGCGCAGGAAACAGTGACTTCCTGCCCATCGGTCAACAACTCGGTGGCATCGCCGCAACCGACCACGGCAGGAATGCCAAGCTCGCGGGCAATGATCGCCGCGTGGCAGGTACGACCACCACGATCAGTCACGATGGCGGAGGCCCGTTTCATGACCGGCTCCCAATCCGGGTCGGTCATGTCGGTGACCAGCACATCGCCGGCCTGAACACGATCCATTTCCTTGATGCTGGTAATGATCTTCACGGGACCGCTACCAATCTTGTGGCCGATACTCCGGCCTTCGACCAGAACCTTGCCGGTCTCTTTGAGGAGATAACGCTCCATTACGTTGGCGGAGGCACGACTTTTCACCGTCTCAGGGCGGGCCTGAACGATATAGATCTTGCCGTCGTCCCCATCTTTGGCCCACTCGATGTCCATCGGACGCTGGTAGTGCTTCTCGATGATCATCGCCTGGCGCGCCAGGTCTTCCACCTCGGCATCGGTGATGCAGAAGCGGTTGCGCTCTTCCTGCTCCACCTTGACGGTTTCAACGAATTCTCCCTCGCCGGGCTTGGTGTGGTAGACCATCTTGATGGCTTTGCTGCCCAGATTGCGGCGAAGCACAGCCGGACGGTCCGCTTCCAGTGTCGGCTTGTGTACGTAGAATTCATCCGGGTTCACAGCGCCCTGAACGACCGTCTCACCCAGGCCGTAGGAAGCGGTCACGAACACCACGTCGCGGAAGCCGGATTCGGTGTCGAGGGTAAACATCACGCCACTGGCTGCCGTTTCACTGCGCACCATTTTCTGGATGCCAGCTGAAAGCGCGACCATTTTGTGGTCGAAACCGTGATGTACGCGGTAGGAAATAGCGCGGTCATTAAACAGCGACGCGAAAACTTCCTTCACCGAGGTGCGAACCTGCTCCAGGCCCACCACGTTAAGGAAGGTTTCCTGCTGACCGGCGAACGACGCGTCCGGCAGGTCTTCCGCGGTGGCAGAGGAGCGAACCGCAACCGCCATGTGTTCATTGCCATGCTGCAGGGCGGCGAACGACTCCTTCAGGGCATTTTCCAGAACGTCCGGGAATGGTGTCTCGATGATCCACTGGCGAATCTGCGCACCTACCCGGGCCAGCTCGTTTACGTCATTGATATCCAGAGCGTCCAGAGCATTGTCGATCCGCTCCTTCAATCCGTCCGTGGCGAGAAATTCGCGATAGGCGTGCGCTGTAGTGGCAAAACCACCCGGAACGGTAACACCTGCGTTGGCGAGATTACTGATCATTTCGCCGAGTGAGGCGTTCTTGCCGCCTACCCGATCGACATCGGACATTCCCAGGTGATCAAACCAGATAATGTAATCTTCCAAAGCATGTCTCCCTTGAGTCTGTGAAGCTAAGAGCAAAATCGGGCCAGCGGTAAAAGTAGGCAATATCCACTGCGGAGTCTCGAACTTGGCGTGTATGATACTGTAACCTGCGGAAATTACCTAGGCCACCAGGCCAGGAATCAAGGAACCATGGAACCGGACGATACAGCATGAAACGCACTGCTTTTTTCATTTCTGATGGCACCGGCCTGACAGCCGAAGCACTGGGGCACAGCCTTCTGGCCCAATTCGAAAAAATCGAATTCGAACGGGTCACCGTTCCCTATATTGCGGACGAAGAAAAAGCCCGGGAAATGGTCAAACGGATCAACAAGGCGGCCGAGACCGATGGCGCACGCCCGCTGGTGTTCGACACCATTGTAAATAGCGATATCCGGGAAATCATCGCCACAGCCGAAGGCTTCATGGTGGATATTTTCGGGACCTTTCTCAAACCCATGGAGGAAGAGTTGCAGTCCTCTTCCTCATATACCGTGGGTAAATCCCATGCCATCAATAACGAGGGGAGCTACGAGCGCAGGATCAATGCGGTCAACTTTGCTCTGGATAATGACGATGGCGCACGCACGCGGCATTACGATGAAGCCGATCTGATACTCGTGGGTGCCTCTCGTAGCGGGAAAACACCCACCTGCCTCTATCTGGCCCTGCAATATGGCGTGAAGGCGGCAAACTATCCGATTACGGAAGAAGATCTGGCAGACCAACAGATCCCCAAAGCACTCAAGCCTCATAAAGAGAAGATCTTTGGGCTGACCATTGATCCGGAACGCCTGGCGACCATACGCAACGAGCGCCGGCCAAACTCCCGCTACTCCTCCATCAAGCAGTGCATGCACGAAATCGAGGAAATCGAGTTGATGTACAAGCGTGAGCGGATTCCCTACTTGAACACCACGGCCTATTCCGTAGAGGAAATCTCCACCCGAATCATGGTAACAACCGGGCTGAAAAGACACCGCTAAACATCGCAGGGCGCCAGGGAAATGACCGGGTAACTGAAAAGGGGTCAGATGTGAAAAGAGGTCAGATGAACATTTCATCTGACCCCTTTTTCATAGCGCCTTTTTGTGAAGCCGGGCTCTAGAGTTCTTCGATAGCCAACCCAAGTTTCTCGGCCCTGGCCCGATTCTCCGGGCTGGTTACCACTGCGGTACTGGCTTTTTCGGGCACCAGCCAGGTTCTGGCGACGCGCTTCAGGTCATCCAGTGTGACCGACAGCACTCGCTCCCGGAACCTCGCCCGCTGTTCCAGGGTGCGGCCAAACAGCTTGTTGTGGAAAGCATGCCGAGCTGCACCGGCCGGGGACCGGGGCCTGTCGAGTTGGCCAATCACACCAAGAATCGACTCTTCAAGCTCCTGATAATCATGGTCGTTGTCCTGCAACCACGCCAGGGCGGCATCGAAATCGTCCAACGTTTCCTCCAGGCGCGGATCCCGGTAGGAGAAGAACCGGAAGGTACCATTCACGCTGTCCTGGCCAGCGCCACCACCGTAAGCACCGCCCTTTTCACGGATGGCACGGTGTAAATAACCGTTGCGCAGGAAACCACCAAGCACGGTCAGTGCCGCCGCATCCGGATGGTCCACCGCTACCGTGCTGTAGGCTTTGGAACAGAAGTTGACCTGGGTAGAGGTCAGCCACGCCTCGCGGGTGGTGTAATTGACCGACTCCATTTTCCAGTCAGAAACGGCTGCTTCGGAAGCATCGCGCCAGCAGGACTTCAGGTCATCAACCATCGCCGGAAGCTGCTCGTCCTCACCGATCACCAGGAACTCACGCCCCTGGTTGCGAATTTTCTCATGCAACGCAGACAGTCCGTCACACAGAGCCGCCAGCTCCTCCGGATCCTTCAGGGCCTGATCCAGCTGCTTGGTACCGCGAATACCGGCAAGACCACCGAGCCGGAAAGACAGCCAGGCTCCCGGGCTCATGCCCTGAGACGCCGCGCCCATGGCCAGCGCATGACCACTGCCGGTCACCGCCTGCTCTCGACGAGCCCGAATCTGGGCAATAATTTCCCGGATCCGTTCTTTCTCGTCAAAGCGGGCGCTGGTGTAGACATCCCGCAGAAGACGGGTCAACTCACTGCGGTTACGGGCCAGCGCCTTGCCATTAAAGATGATGTATCCGGACAAGTCCTGAACATCATCAATACGGCCTTTGGCGCTGAACGCCGCCCCGATACCACCGGATTCCGCAGAAATACGATCCTGCATCTGCAGGTAGTCCAGATCACCACAGCCCACTTCGGAAATCAGGGTGGTGTAATAAGGCACCAGCAGAAGCTCTTCTTCTGTCAGAGCCGGAACCGGGACAATAATCTGTTCGTATACCAGACCGTTGGTGCCACGGGCATAAACCGTCGCCGAGATATCGCCGTCATAACGCCCTTCCGGCTCTGGCATCTGCAGGGGCACGTCGGACAGATCCACTTTTGGCAGGATGGAATCGTCATCCTTGTGCATCTGGCGCTCTTCCAGAGCCTTGGCCCGATCCACGATCATCCGGACTTCTTCGTCGGTCAGCTCGGCCTTGCGACGGGCCAGGGCTTCACGGATAGCCTCCTGCCGGCGGGACTCGAGCTTTTCGTCCGGTCGCAGGGTCAAAGTGACCCGGTGTGGGTTCTCCAGTAGCTTGCGGCGGATCAGGTTTGGCACATACTGCGGATCCCGAATTTTCTCCCGGAGCGTTGCCAGCACCGGCTCCAGGTCAAGCAGTTCGACAGGATCACCACCGTGCACCATGGGTGCGATGGCGCTCATGATCAGTTGCAGTCCGTATGGGAACTGGTCACCAGCGATTTCCCGCTGGTGCAGTTCGAGCTGATGCAGGATGGCCTCGAGACGTTCCTCGCTGACGCCCTCCTCCACCACCTTCAGAAGCGTGGATTCGAGCAGCGCTTCCAGATCCTTGTGCTTGTCGGGTTCGCTGCCTTCGATGCCGCAGACAAAGGTCATCTCACGGTTGGAATCTTCCAGCCCGCACATGGGCGACGGTGCATGCCCCAGATCTGTGGTTTCCAGGGCCCGCATCAGCGGCGAGGCACTGTTTTCAAGCAGAACGGCGGACAACAGCTGCCCCTCCAGGTTCTCCTGAAGATCAAAGCTGTGGCCCAGAAGCCACCCCACCACGATGTGGGTCTTGTTGTCGGTACCCTCACCCTCGTTCACGGCGTAGCCCTGCTCCACACGAACGGGCGCAAACATGCGCTTCTCGTCGCGGACCGGCAGATCAATATCCAGTCGGTCAAAACGTTTCAGTGCCAGCTCTTCAAACTTTTCATGATGCTCATGGGCCGGGATATTGCCGTACGTGGCAAATATCGCATTGCTGGGGTGGTAATGATGGCGATAGAACTGAAGCAGGTCGTCGTAACTGAGGTCAACGATGTGGTCCGGCTCACCACCACTGTTGTAGTGATAGGTCGTGGTCGGGAACAGATGGCTGCTCAGGTTCTGCCACAGCTGGGAGGTCGGCGAACTCATCGCGCCTTTCATCTCGTTGTAGACAACGCCCCGATAGACCAGATCGGTCGAGGGATCCTCGGGTTTGTCGAATTCCAGGCGGTGACCCTCCTGGGCAAAATCCAGTGGGTCAAGCTTGGAGAAAAACACGCAATCGAGGTAGACCGACAGCAGATTGTCGAAGTCTTTCCGGTTCATGCTGGCGAACGGATAGGCAGTCCAGTCGCTGCTGGTAAAGGCATTCATGAAGGTGTTCAGCGACCGCCGGATCATCATGAAGAATGGGTCGCGAACCGGAAAACGCTCACTGCCGCAAAGCGCGGTATGCTCGAGAATGTGAGCAACGCCGGTGGAATCCATCGGGAAGGTTCGAAGCGCCACGAAAAATACGTTCTCGCCGTTATCTGCGGCCAGGTGCAGGTGCCGGGCGCCGGTTTTCCTGTGACGATACTCCTCAACCTCAAGGTTGAGCGTGTCGATCCGGTGACTGCGAAGCTTCTCAAAGGCCGGATGGGTTGCGTTGTCGATCACTGCAGCCATTCAAACTATCCTGTCTTTAAACAATTGGAGAATTGTAGGGTAACACGTAGTATCGCTTATCATGCATCACTCCAGTAGCTAAAGGGTACCTCGCCGTCCATGACAACTCCCGCTCCTCAGACAAAGGCAGTTGACGCTCCGGAAGTCGCCGCTTATTGGGCAGAACGACGAAATTACCTTGACCGGATCCGGAAGGTACCGGAAATCAGACAGCGCTTCTGGCGGGAAGTTGCCATATACCTGCTGCGTCGCCTGCTCTGGTCTTTTGGATTTTTCCCGGTTTTTATCGCTTTCTGGGTTCCATTTGTGATGGCCAGCTTCAATCCCGTTGTGCTGGCTTCAGATCTGATCCCACTGTTGCAGGATTTCGTTGATTCCAATCCAGAGGTGCAAGCGACCACCATCAGTACACTGGTCATCGCCTGGGCCTCCATCGGGTTCTTCTTCCTGGTATTTGACTTCGTGCTGACCCCCTTCAAATCACCCTATGAATACGAAGCCGACGTGTACATGAGATCATGGGAACAACTCAACCATGATCAGCTTCCGGATAAAGTGTGATTTGGCCTGCATTCTCGGTAACTGCCGGACACTTTCTGTTACATAGTGTTGCAGTCACTGGGTAAGATGAAGCGGTAGACAGAATTCCAAGAATGCAGGATCACGAGGTTCCGTCATGGTCGATTTCAGACCGCTTCTGTTCATAAATGCCCTGGCACTTATGCTGTTGGTTACCGCCGGGTTCGCATCCGTGCGGGATGACCTTCGAATGACGGAAACCTTCGAGCCACCTGCCGTCGAGCAGGTGATCACATCCGGCCCTGATGAATCGGAGATCAGCGCGCCGCCTGAACCTGCTGCCATTGCGTCCCCCCTACCGGAGCCAGCTCCCCAGCAATCCAACACGCCCGTGGTCGACGCCACCCCGTTCACCATTCCGCCCATGCCTGAGAATCCGGAGGTTCTGGCAATGGCTGAATCGCCGGCAGCCATGGCAACCCGGACTGATACAGCCAAGGCAACTCGGGAAAAACCGGCAAAACAACAGCAGCCAGAGCGACCAACACAGGCTCTGCTGGTGCTCCGCTCAAATGTGGTCGGCGATCAGGTGACGATAAACGGAAAGCAATACGGCGCCACTCGCCTGGACCTGGAGCTGGATCCGGGCCGGTATGAGGTCACTATCAGCAAGCCAGGCTTCAAGCCCTGGAATCGCACCGTGGCCCTTGAAGCCGGCAACGAGATGACCCTGGTGGGCGAACTGGAAGCCTTTACCACGGTAAATTTCCGGGACGGGACCTGGGTCGGCGGTGTGAAAACCGGTGACGGCACCTATCAGGATGCGGACGGCCTGCGCTACGAAGGCCACTTTGTGGACGGTGAATTCCACGGCCAGGGCACTGCCTGGTATCCAGACGGCAGCCGCTACGAGGGAGACTGGGCTGCCGGACAACGCGAGGGCGAAGGCGAATGGCGCAGCGCTGACGGGTCCAGGTACTCCGGCGAATTCCGGACCGACCAGTTCAATGGCAAAGGCACCCTGACATTGGCAAACGGAGACATACTGACCGGACACTGGCAGGACGGGCAACTCAATGGCCACGGTTCCCTGACTACTGCGGACGGCATGCTCTATGTGGGCGGATTCCGGAACAACGAATTTCATGGCAGTGGCACACTGACCTACCCCGATGGAAGGCACTACGAAGGCGAATTTTCCAACGGCGCTTTCCACGGCACAGGAACCGAGGTCTTCGCCAGTGGCAAGAAATACGAAGGTCAGTACATCGAAGGGAAGTTTCATGGCAGGGGTTTGCTGAAAAACCCCAACGGCAGTTCAATCGAAGCCACTTTCCGTCATGGCGAGCCTTACGGACAGGTGCGCCTGACCACGGCGGCAGGGGAGATTTTCACTGCCCGAACCACTGAACCCGGTGTCTGTTATCGGGACAAGAGCTACCGGGCCACAGAGTGCCCGAAACTGGAAGGCTGGTAATCCCGGCAGCCCGATAACAAACGCGTTTGCAGTAAACGATTGAGGTAGTGACATGGCGATCAAAAACGCTCTGCTGGTAGATGACTCCAAGGTGGCACGATTTGCCCTGAGCAAACTGTTGGAGAGTCGCGATATGGAAGTCAACATGGCTGGCTCGGCCGAAGAGGCCCTGGATTTCCTCAACAGCCATGGCCGCCCGGATGTCATCTTCATGGACCATCTGATGCCCGGAATGAATGGCGTTGAGGCCACCAAGGCCATCAAGGGCAATCCGGAGACCGCCAGCATTCCCATCATCATGTGCACATCCAAGAAATCGTCCTCGTTTATGGAAGAGGCGCGAAACTTTGGTGTCTACAACATCCTGACCAAGCCGCCACAAACCGAAGGACTCAAAGAAGTTCTGGACCAACTGGCCAGCGATGTCACAGGGGGAACCCTGCCAGAACCGCCCACTGAATCAGCGTCCGCCTACGTCGACGAGGATGAATTACTGAACGTCCCGGCGGATGCTTCGGTGGAACTGTCTCCCAAAACAGGCGATTCCGCCG
The DNA here is from genome assembly GCF_037029655.1 of Marinobacter sp. CH_CUG1437-1. NCBI lineage: Bacteria > Pseudomonadati > Pseudomonadota > Gammaproteobacteria > Pseudomonadales > Marinobacteraceae > Marinobacter > Marinobacter sp. CH_CUG1437-1. The sequence continues at coordinate 665,931 of NZ_JAYMEW010000002.1, forward strand.
GTCGTGGCAACCCTCAGGCCAACGTGGTTCCCCTGACCAGCGAGCTTATCGAGCAGATTGCCCGTTCTGCGGTCAAAACCCACATCAACAATCGGCTGCATGAACTGCTCAGCTCGCTCTTTGATGAACAGTTCGACCACCTGAAGCGCGCGCTGGACGAGTCTCGCAGCAAGCAGGACGCGGCTATCGAGGAGCGCCTGAACGCAGTGACTGAAATGGTCGAGGAGCGAACCAGAAGCCTGCGCGACGACGTCGCCGCCGAAGTCAATCTCAACCTCGGCAGCGAGCTGGCAGTTCTCAAGAAGGAGCTGAAAAAGAATTCCGGCTTTACCAGCGATCATATGGCTGAGCTAAAAGATCACATCACCAGCGTTCAGACGATCGATACCGAGTTCTGGCAGACCCTTCAATCCGAGGCCATTCAGCAGGCCCATGAAATTTCCCGGGAAACCGCTGAAGACATCGCCCAGCGGACAATCGATCTGTTCGTTGCCCAACAGCGTTCTGCAGCCTCTCGAGTCTACACCATTGGTCTTGCCGTAAGCCTCGGGATCTTCAGCGTCGGGATTGCCTGGCTGTCAGGCCTTTTCGGCTAAGCAGCGCCCGGATTCTGCGCCAGTCTGCCGGGGTGTCCACATCGTCGTGGACCCCCGGAATATCGACCCGGGTGGCCCGCATCTCTGCCAGCAGCTGCCCAGCGCCCTTATCCCCCTCCAGATCAAGCACCAGAGGCCAGAGCCAGCGTGGAAGGTAGGCAGGCACGCCCGGCCTCCCCCCATAATCTGCGGCAATCGGCTGATCCGGCACATAGCGCGCGGCCTTGCCAAAAGCCTCAAGGGCATTCAGATCCAATAACGGTTGGTCCGCCACCAGAACGAAAGCCCCTTTCGCAGCGGGCCCCAGGCTTCGAAGCCCTGCAGACAGCGACGCTGAAATCCCATGCTGCCAATCCGGCGTTCTCAGCCATAACGATGGTTGGCGTCGGCAACGAAAGCGGATCAAGGGGTACCAGGCACCGCACACAACCCGGACGTCCGGGCTCAATACTCGGCCCTGGCCAATGGCTGCATCCAGGAGAATACGGTTGCGGGAATCGGTTACCTCCGGATCCCGGGGGCCCAGAGGCAACAGGGCTTTGGGCCGGCCAAGGCGGCTGGAGGCACCGGCAGCCAGTACCAGTACCGGGAATTGCTGATCGTTGAGCTTGTCGAAGTTTAAGATGATGAAACCCGTACAGTAAGAAATGGAGCCCGGGGAATCCGCCAGACTGCTGTATTCGATGATTTTTGCTAGAATTCCGCCATCAATCAATCATACCCGCCTGGAAATTTGATGAACCATCTGTTTGTAGACAACCTGACCGTTATCGATTTCGCTTACCTCGACCCGACCCGGGGGTTGGTGGGTGAAAGCTGGATTGCGGATGTGGTGCTTGGCGGGGAGCTGGACGAACAGGGTATGGTGTTCGACTTCAGCAACGTAAAACGCACCATCAAGCGGGTCATTGATGAGCGAGTGGACCATCGCCTGGTCATTCCCCGAGGTTACCACGGATTGTCATGGAACGAGGAAGAGCCAGACACCTTCAACTGGTCGCTGACCGATGGCAGCCAGATCACTCACCGGTCGCCGGACGAAGCCATCGTCTGGCTGTCCGCCGACCGGGTTGTGCCATCAGCTGTTGCCTCGCTGCTGGAACAGGAAATCAAGGCGGTGCTTCCCGCCAATGTAATTTCCGTGGAGATCAACCTCCGGGAAGAAGAAATCGACGGCGCCTACTATCACTACGTGCACGGCCTGAAGAAACACCTGGGCAACTGCCAGCGCATCGCCCACGGTCACCGCTCGCCGATCCGTATCGACCGTAACGGGCATCGCGATTACGACCTGGAACGCCGCTGGGCGAAACTCTGGCGCGACATCTACGTGGGTTCAGAAGAAGATGTGGTGCGTCGGCATGTGGGTGAAGACGGCGTTCGCTATGTGACCTTCGAATACGAAGCCAACCAGGGCGAGTTTGCGCTGACCCTGCCAGAGGAGCGCGTGTACATGCTGGATACCGACACGACGGTAGAGCTGATTGCCGCCCACATGGCAGACAAGCTCAAGGTGGAGTTTGCGACAGACACCATCCGGGTGAAGGCCTATGAAGGTGTTGGCAAAGGGGCCATTGCGGAGCGTTGATTGAAGTCCTGAAAACGGGATCAGAAGAACTTTTCTACTGATTCCTGGTTTACAGGCACAAAAAAACCGCCCGAAGGCGGTTTTTTTGATGGCTTTCCGGTGGACTAAACCGAAAAGCCTAATTGGCGTCCCCTAGGGGGTTCGAACCCCTGTTGCCGCCGTGAAAGGGCGGAGTCCTAGGCCACTAGACGAAGGGGACTAGAAATTGGTGGAGCCAGGCGGGATCGAACCGCCGACCTCAACACTGCCAGTGTTGCGCTCTCCCAGCTGAGCTATGGCCCCTCAACGGCTGCGTATATTAAGGATCCGCCCTATGGGCGTCAACCTCTGAATCACACTTTTTTTCAGTTTTCTGAACATCCCTGTTCGAGCCGTTTATTAATTCACCAAAGCGGTCAATGAATACCCAGAGCCGCGTATTCCTTTTCCACTTTCTTTGTTTCTTTCTTGGAAAAGCCACCCATAACTTCCAGCGCATGCCGAAGCCTTGAACGGGTCATGTCCGGGCCCAGAAGCGCCATGGAATCCATCACGGACCAGGAGTTCGGCGTACCAGCCACCGCCACAAAGATAGAGAACATGAAATCACCCATCTTCAGCTCCATGGCCTTGGCCAGGGCCTTGATGTCCGCGAAGATGGTTTCCTTGCCCCAATGGCGCTGGGCTTCAAGCTTCCACAATGTAAACTGCAGAACCCGCTTGATCTGAGCTTCCTCCAGTTTGTTGTGGGCAAAGTCTTCCGGCTTCAGGTTGAGCATACCGGAGAACATAAACTGGGCCATGGGCGCCACATCCGAAAATACCTCTGCCCTGCCCTTGATGTGGGGCACCAGAGCACGCAGGGCATCCTCGTTGAACCACCACTGGCGCATGCGCTCCATGAACTGCTCTTCGGTCAGCTCTTCACGCAGCCACTGGCCGTTCAGCCAGCGAAGTTTCTCCACATCGAACACCGGGCCACCAAGGGACACACGCTGGATGTCGAAATTCTCGATCATCTCGTCCAGGGTGAACTTTTCCCGCTCGTCCGGCATTGACCAGCCCATACGCCCCAGGTAATTGGTCACAGCCTCTGGAAGAAAGCCCATTCGCTCATAGAAGTTGATGCTGGTGGGGTTCTTGCGTTTGGACAGCTTGCTCTTGTCCGGATTACGCAACAGCGGCAGGTGACAGAGCACCGGCATCTCCCAGCCAAAATACTGGTACAACAGCTTGTGTTTGGGCGCCGAGTTGATCCACTCCTCTCCACGCAAAACATGGGTGATTTCCATCAGGTGATCATCAACCACATTCGCCAGGTGATAGGTGGGCATGCCGTCGGACTTGAGCAGAATCTGGCAGTCCACCTGAGCCCAGTCGATCTCAATGGTGCCCCGAAGCATGTCGTCGATCTCGCAGACGCCCTCATCGGGCACTTTCATGCGAATCACATATGGATCGCCTGCATCAAGGCGGCGCTTCACTTCATCCTCAGGCAACTCCAGATCGCCCTTGATGCCCGGATTCAAGCCCTGAGCCTTGCGCTCTTCCCGAATGGCTTCAAGCTCTTCCGGTGTGCGGAAGCAGTAAAACGCATGCCCGGCCGTGACCAGGTCCTCGGCATACTGGCGGTAGGAGTGCTTGCGCTCGGACTGGCGATAGGGGCCGTGAGGACCACCGACATCGGGGCCTTCGTCCCAGTTCAGACCAAGCCAGCGAAGCGCCTTTAGAATGTCCTGCTCGGACTCCGCAGTACTGCGGGCCTGGTCAGTATCTTCGATACGCAGGATGAACTGCCCGCCGTGCTGACGGGCAAAACACAGGTTGAACAGGGCCACGTAGGCGGTACCAACGTGAGGGTCACCCGTAGGTGACGGAGCAATTCGGGTACGTACAGTCATGAAACCTTCCTGAAAAATCGGTGGCCGTTTTGTAAAGCGGGCATTATACCGGCCATCGTCGGGTTTCGCATGATCAGCAAGTTAACAGGCGCACCATAGACTGCCAGTAGAAAGTTTCTTTTGCCGACCCCACACCAATTTGTTACATTATAACATTACACAATGGCATTGCAGGATCTCATCTATCATGCGCGTTCCCGGAAAAGCACTTTCTCTGGCACTCGGTGCCGGCACCCTTTTGATCAGCGGCGCACTTCAAGCCGAGACCCGTATCGTTACCTCCATCAAACCGGTTGAACTGATTGTCAGCGCCATCGCAACGGACGACATGCAGACGACCACCCTGGTTCCACCTGGCTCCAGCCCCCACAACTACACCATGAAGCCATCCCAGCGTCGGGCACTGGAAAACGCCGACGTGATTTTCTGGGTCGGGCCCGACATGGAAACCTTCCTTAATCGCCTCCTGGCCGGGCAAGAATTCAGTGGTCGAACGGTCGCGCTCATGGATGCCGAAGACGAACCCGCAGAAGTTACCCACGGTGAACACGCCCACGACGCCCACGACGACCACGCCGACGATCATCATGGCCATGCTCATAAAGAGGAGGCCAAGGAGGAAGAGCGCCACAACGAGGGACATGGACACGGCCATGATCACGGAGACGGCGAAGACCCGCACATCTGGCTGGATCCCGAACTGGCCATCGAAATGGCCGGGACGGTCCGCGATGCTCTCTCAAGACTGGAAGGTGTTGACGCTGGCGCGTTAAACGAGAATTTCGAGCTGTTCAAAGCCAGCGTTCGAGAAACCGATGCCAATATTCGCGACCGCCTTGCACCGGCCCACGACATCAGCCTGTTCGCCTATCACGACGCCTTTACCCGGTTTGCCGAACACTATGAACTAAAACTCGAGGGCGTTCTGACCCTGAACCCGGAGCTGTCGCCGGGGGCACGGCATATCGCGGAGGTGCAGGAAAAACTACGCAACGCCAACCACCCATGCCTGCTGACCGAACCGCAGTTTAACCGGCAGTGGTGGCGTTCGATCACGGAGAATTTGAACGTCACCTTCAGCACCTGGGACCCCCTTGCCACCGATATCGAGGCAACGGCCCAGGGCTACAACAACTTCCAGCACAGCATTGTCGACGCGGTACTCAACTGCCTACCAGAGGATACTGAGCATTAACGGAATGGTGACGATGGCCAGCAAGGTCTGGCCACTGATGATGCCCGCCATCAAGGGGGCATCACCACCCAGTTGCCGCGCCAGGATGTAGGCAGAGGTGGCCGTGGGGAGCGCTGCCAATAGAACCGCCACCTGCACCAGCATTCCTTCGAGCCCTAGCAACATTGCCAGTCCGGCGGTCATCATCGGAAACCCGATCAGCTTCAACGTAGACGCGACAATAAATGGCAGGGACGCACCTCGCAGGGCTTTCAATTGAAGCCCGGCACCGACCGTCATCAGCCCCATCGGCAACGCCAGGTTACTGAGCGGCTCGAGAACGCCGCCGATCAGCGGATGGAATCCGATTTCGAAGAAACTCCAGACCACGCCAATCACCGAGCCTACGATCAATGGATTGGTCACAATCGCCTTAAACACCGGCACCAATCTCACCGGCCCTTCCGCGGCCACCAGCGAAAACATCAGTATGCAGAGCAAATTTAGCAACGGCACCATGATGGCCACTGCAATTGCCGTCAGCGACAGCCCCTGATCGCCCAGCAGCATGCCGCCAGCGGCCAGCCCCACATAGGAATTGAACCGGATAGCCCCCTGGTAAACCGACGAGAAGACCGGACCGGACCAGCGCCAGAACCATTGAGCAAATGCCAGAACCAACGTCATCGCGATCAGCATGACCCCGATCAGCAAGGCAATATCGCCATAGGCGGAAGCCGGCAACCGCGCCTGCCCCAGCTTGAAAACAAGCATGGCCGGGAACAACACATAGTAGGTAAAGCGCTCCGCCTGGGGCCAGAAATCGCCACCGGGAAAGTCAATGCGGCGGAACACATGCCCGAGCATGATCAGGACAAATACCGGCAGCAGAGCCTGCACCATCAGGGGCATACGTTCAAACTCCAGGGCAAGGTTGTTAACTTGGGTTTTATGGGAGTACAGTTAAAGAAGCATGAAATCATAGCAGAAGGAGTGTTTCTCCTTCAGGGAGGTTTTTTGCTATGGACGCATCAAAGCCCAGACTTTGCAGGCTTATCTATTTCAGCAGCGTTTCTTCACATCTGCAGGAATCCGATCTAGACGACATCCTCGCGGAATCCATCAAAAGAAACGAGCGGGACGGCATCACCGGCTTGCTGGCTTATGATCAATTCAATTTCATGCAGGTTTTGGAAGGTGAGGAAGATGCCGTCAACAGACTCTATCTTGGCATCACTGCCGATCCTCGCCACCAGGATGTTCGGCTGATCCAGTACGAGCAAATCGATCATCACCAGTTTGACGATTGGGCAATGGCTCTCGCGAAGCTTCCCGAGGTTCCGGGCAATTACATCAACAAACTCTATGGTGGATTCAAGCCCCAGCTGTTCTCCACTAGAGACGCTCTAATTTATTTCAATTTTCTCCGCAACTATTTGAAACGCGCTGCCTGAAGCCCGTTATAGATTTCGCCAAAGCCTTACGGAAATCGGAAACCAATGCCTGTTAAACTACGACTCTTGTTTTCAGCGTCGTACTTTTATAACCCGTTTTTTGTCGACAACAGGTATCGCAATGTCTGGAATACCATCTCAGGAAACCATGCTGCACAACTCCGGCCCCTCCCGCCGCTTCTGCGTGGCCCCGATGATGGACTGGACCACCAGCCATTACCGTTATCTGGCGCGCCAGCTCAGCAGACATACCCTACTCTACACTGAGATGGTCACCACCGGGGCGTTGATCCACGGTGATACCGCACGTTTTCTGCGCCACGATGAGGCCGAATATCCATTGGCCCTTCAGCTTGGCGGCAGTGATGCCGGCGAACTGGCGCACTGCGCCAGGCTGGCCCAGCAATACGGGTTTGATGAGGTTAACCTGAACGTCGGTTGCCCCAGCGATAGGGTGCAGAACAACATGATTGGCGCCTGTCTGATGGGCCACCCCGACAAGGTGGCGGAGGGCGTTCGGGCCATGATTGAGGCAACCGACCTGCCGGTCACTGTGAAGCATCGGATCGGTATTGATGGCCGGGAGTCCTGGGACGATCTCTGCGAGTTCGTGGAAAAAGTGTCTGATGCGGGTTGCCGGACGTTTATCGTGCATGCACGAATCGCGATTCTTGAAGGCCTGAGCCCCAAGGAAAACCGTGAAGTCCCACCGCTCAAATACGATTGGGTATATCGGCTGAAAGCGAAATACCCGCACCTGGAGATCATCATCAACGGCGGTATAAAGACCTTCGATGAATGCCACGAGCACCTGCGGCATACCGACGGCGTGATGCTGGGCCGGGAGGCCTACCACAACCCCTGGCTGCTGGCAGGTGTCGATCCGGAGTTTTTCGGGGAGGCAGCGCCGGTGGAAACCCGGCATCAGGCGCTTCGGGCCATGCTTCCGTTCATCCAGAGCGAACTCGAGCGGGGCGTATACCTCACCCACATGTCCCGACACCTGCTGGGCCTGTTCCACGGCCAGCCCGGTGGCCGGCAGTTCCGTCGCTACATAAGTGAGAACGCCCATAAAACCGGCGCAGGCCTGGAAGTTATCGAGACCGCGCTGGAAAAGGTGCGTGAACCGTCAATGCCGGAGATTGCCGAAGCTTAACCGCAGGCAATTGCCCCCATACCTTTTGTTGTCTTGTTCCTGTCAGAGCAGCCCGTTATTGTAGGCGTATAGCCAGCGCCCGGGATTCGGGCGCACCAATAACAGATCAACCGGGACGACAGGACGAATGACCAGCAAGCTCGACCAACTGAAAACCATGACCACGGTAGTGGCGGATACCGGCGATATCGAAGCCATTGCAAAGTGGCGGCCGGAAGATGCCACCACCAACCCATCCCTGCTCCTCAAGGCGGCCGCTTCCGATGCTTATCGTCCCATGTTGGACAAGGCTGTGACGGAAGCCCGCCAGCATGGCGGCTCAGACGCCGAGCAGTTAACCATGGCCACCGATATGCTGGCCGTGCTCGCTGGCCGGGAAATCCTGAACCTGATTCCCGGTGTGGTATCCACCGAGGTCGACGCCCGGTTGTCCTTCGATACCGCCGGTACGCTGGAGCGAGCCCGCCGCCTGGTTGAGCTGTACGACAAACAGGGCGTCGATACCAGCCGCGTGCTGATCAAGATTGCTTCCACCTGGGAAGGTATCCGGGCTGCCGAGCAACTGGAGAAGGAAGGCATTCGCTGCAACCTGACACTCCTGTTTTCCTTCATCCAGGCGGCCGCCTGCGCCCAGGCCGGTGCCTTCCTGATCTCTCCGTTCGTTGGTCGTATTCTGGACTGGCACCTGGCCAGCACGGGCCGCGACAGCTACCCGGCGGCGGAAGACCCCGGGGTGCTGTCCGTCTCTCGCATCTACAATTACTACAAAGCCAACGGCTTCAAGACGGTGGTGATGGGCGCCAGCTTCAGAAATACCGGCGAAATCGAGATGCTGGCCGGTTGCGACCGCCTGACCATCAGTCCGGCCCTGCTGCAGGAGTTGCAGGACGACCAGGGCGACCTGCCTCGTCGTCTGGTGGCTGATACCGCCAGCTCACCGGATCAGTTTGGCACCATTGACGAAAGGCTGTTCCGTTGGGAGTCCAACGAGGACGCCATGGCGACCGAAAAGCTGGCCGATGGCATTCGCCGGTTCACAGCCGATCAGATAGAGCTGGAAAACCGGGTTCGGCAGCTCGCCAGGGCCGCCTGAAACCGCGCCTCAAACCAAACACAGGAGTGGGATTGTCCGATCATGATCGAGAGCCTGAAAAAACTCTTTGCGGCACCGGAAGCTGAGAGCGAGAAACCGGATTCTCACCAACTGGCCGTGGCTGCAACCGCGTTGATGGTTCAGGTTTCACGGATCGACCAGCACGAGGACGAACGCGAGCTACAGGCCATTGTCGACGGGGCTGTGAAAGCGCACCAGGTCACCCGGGCCGAAGCAGAGGAAATTCTGCAGGATGCCCTGAACCACGCAGACGATGCCACATCACTCTACGAATTTACCGGCCAGATCAACGAGCACCTCGACCAGGAAGGCAAGCAGGCCCTGCTTGAAAGTATCTGGCGCGTGGCTTTTGCCGACGGTCGCATCGACAAGTACGAAGAACATCTTATTCGCCGCATGGCAGACCTGCTGCATCTTAATCACCGGGAGTTCATGCAGGCGCGGCACCGGGCGCAAGACGCCGGTTCTTGAAAGGAGACAGCATGCTAGCGATTCTTCATCCCAATACCTCTCTGGAAAGCGAGGAATACAGGCAGACCATGCACTACCTTGAGAATCTCCCGAACGTCACGGTTCGGGTTCACGAGGTCCAGGGTGCCACCCAGAGGTTGACCGAAATCTATCTGCTTGGGGATACCAAACCCCTGAACAAGGAAGAGATCGAGGCCTTGCCAGCGGTTGAACGGGCGATTCGTATCTCGGAAGACTACCGTATTCTGGGCCGTCACCGGGATGATCGCCGGCAAAGCGGTTTCACCTACAACGGTGTCGAGTTCAACCAGTCCAATCTGAACATTTTTGCCGGCCTTTGCGCGGTCGATGTGCCCGAGCACGTCGAAATGATGATGCAGGCCCTTGAGGACAACGGCGAAGTCTGCACCCGGATGGGCGCCTACAAGCCGCGCACCAACCCCTACTCGTTCCAGGGGCACGGCAAGGGCTGCCTGCCCTGGGTGTTCGAGAAGGCTGGCAAGCACGGTATCAAGGTGATCGCCATGGAGATCACTCACGAGAGCCACATCGAGGAAATCGACACCTGCCTGGAGAAACTGGGCAGACCCACCGGCGTCATGCTGCAGGTCGGTACTCGAAACACCCAGAACTTCGAACTGCTGAAGGCCATCGGCCGCCAGAGCACCTATCCGGTACTCCTCAAGCGCGGCTTCGGGATTACCCTGAACGAATCCCTCAACGCCGCGGAGTACCTCGCCAGCGAGGGCAACGCGAATGTTATTTTCTGCCTGAGAGGCATGAAAACCGAAGCTGGGCAGCCGCATCGGAACATGGTGGATTTTGCCCATGTGCCTGCGGTAAAACGGCTCACCCGTATGCCGGTGTGCGTAGACCCGTCCCACTCGGTTGGCAGTCGCGAACAGTCTCCAGACGGAATTCTGGATGTCATGCACGCCACCGCACAGGGCGTGATAGCGGGCGCCAACATGGTGCTGGTGGACTTCCACCCCAAACCGGAAAAGGCGCTTGTAGATGGGCCCCAGGCCCTTCTCATGCAAGAATTGCCGGCCTACCTGGAAGATATTCGCCTTTGCCATGATACCTGGAAGAAGCGCCAGGCCATTTATCAACGCCTGAAGGATGACGCAGCGGAATGATTGTCTACGGACACAGAGGCGCAAAGGGAGAAGCCCCGGAAAACACCCTCCCGGGATTTGTTCATGCTCATCGGCACGGTATCCGGCATTTCGAGCTGGATCTGGTGCTCTCAAAGGACGGCAAGCCGGTTCTTGTGCATGACCTTTCGGTAGACCGCACCACCAGTCAGAAAGGCAGCATCAGCCAGTATACAGCGGCCGAACTTGCAGCCATGGACGCTCGTCGTAACACCAGCTCCTGGCCCAAACCTACAGGGATTCCAGCCCTGGAAGACCTTCTAGACCAGTTCGACGACATCGAACACCTGCAACTGGAGGTCAAGAAGGATACGCGTCAGCGGCTGAACATCCTGAGCAATCGGCTGACCGAGGTGATCCAGCGTCGCAACCTTTACCAGACGGTGGCGATAACCTCGTCAGATACCTGGTTCCTGAAACAGATCCGGAGGCGTAACACAAACATCCGCATCGGCCTCGTAGCGGAACGAAAGTTTCCACGGCCACTCAGCATGGCAAACCGGCTTGGCTGTGAGTACCTCTGCATCAATTGGAAGCTGTGCTCTAAAATGCTGGTTGAACAGGCCCATCGCAGGGGGATGCACGTGTCCACCTGGACAGTGAACCGGATTCACGACATGTTGCAACTGGAAGCGATGGGGGTGGACAGCATCATCACCGATTATCCAACAAGCACACGCATGTTTTTCGATAATCGGGCCAGGTCGGCGCTGTCGCTCCCCCAGAGTCAGGACGGAGTTACCCCGAACCAGGAGGCCGTCTCGGCGGGTTGAGAGCAAAAGATTGAATCAAAGAAAACGGGGTCGGAGGGATGCTCTCCCCGGACCCTGTTTTCTATAGCAGCCTAGAAAATTCGATTCAGGCCATTCAATGCGGCAACCCGGTAGGCTTCCGCCATGGTCGGGTAGTTGAACGTGGTATTGATGAAGTAGTTCAGAGAGTTGGCCTCTCCTTCCTGATTCATGATCGCCTGGCCGATGTGAACGATTTCTGCGGCCTGGTCACCGAAACAGTGGATACCCAATATCTGGCGGGTCTCCCGGTGGAACAGGATTTTCAGCATGCCTACCGCTTCTCCGGTAATCTGAGCGCGGGCCAGATCCTTGAAGAACGCCTGTCCAACCTCGTAGGGCACCTTGGCTTCAGTCAGTTCACGCTCGGTTTTCCCCACGGAACTGATTTCCGGAATGGTGTAGATCCCGGTCGGCACATCGGACACAAAGCGGAAGTACTCGTCATCAACAATATCTGAAGACGCCGAACGGCCCTGGTCATAAGCCGCGCTTGCCAGACTCGGCCAGCCGATCACATCACCCGCCGCGTAGATATTCTCCACCTCGGTGCGGTAGTGCTCATCAACCGCCAGTTGACCCCGACCGTTGGGCACCAGGCCGATGTTCTCCAGCCCAAGCTTCTCGGTGTTGCCACTGCGCCCGTTGCACCAGAGGAATGCATCCGCACGGATTTTCTTGCCGGACTGCAGCGACAGCACTACGCCGTGGTCATCACCCACAACCGACTCGTACTGCTCGTTGTGGCGCACCAGAACGCCGTTATTGCGCAGGTGGTAACTCAGGGCGTCGGAAATTTCGTCATCCAGGAACGACAACAGCCGGCTACCCGGGTTGATCAGGTCCACCTTCACGCCCAACCCTGCAAAAATCGACGCATATTCTGAGCCGATAACGCCAGCGCCATAGATAATCAGGGTTCTGGGGGTATGGGACAGGTTCAGGATGGTGTCCGAGTTGTAGATACGGTGGTGACGGAAATCCACATCTGGCGGCAGATAGGGCCTGGACCCTGTGGCGATAATCGCCTGCTTGAAGTGAAGGGTCTCGGAGGACTTGCTGCCACGGACCTCAATACGGTTCTGGTCGATGAAAAAAGCCCGCCCGTTGATCAGATCCACCCGGTTGCGGGAATAGAACTGGGTTCGGAGCTTGACCTGCTTGCCAATGACCTTCTGGGCGTTCTGAAGTACCCGGGGGAAGGAGAACCAGCGGGGCTCCCCGATATCCCGGAACATCTGATTGGTGTTGAAGGTGATGATCTGTTTGACGGAGTGGCGCAGCGCCTTGGAAGGGATGGTGCCCCAGTGAGTGCAGTTCCCGCCGACGGTAGGCTTGTCCTCGATGATCGCGACACGTTTGCCATGTTTCGTCGCATTCATCGCCGCGCCTTCGCCGGACGGGCCGGCGCCGATAACGACGACGTCGTAATGATGTTCTGCCATGCGCGCAGTGACTCCTTATCTACGTCGTGAAAAGTTGATTGTAATTATCAGAAACAGATCAGTGCTTGCTGGTATTGCTGGCGTCGTAAGCCAAAGCCTCGGGCTCTTTGCCCTCGTTGGCCAATCGCTCATTTTCTTCTTCGCATTTCTGGGTGTTGCCGCCGCAGATATCACAGGACTGGCTGATACCGAGCGCGCCAATCCCGCCGCAGGTTCCACTGATGGGCTTGCGGCCCAGAATTACGCCGATGGACATGGCTGCAACCAGCAGCACTACAATAAACAGAACCAAAAGAAAGGTACCCATATTGCCCTCCCCTCATTGAGTCACGTAGGACGAAAAAGCCGGCGTCTGGTGTGTCTCGAAGCCCTCTTCCGTCCTGACAATAAAATAGGCCGGGATGTTTTCCCTCACCGCAAGCTCATTGGCCTGCTCATAGCCCATCACGTTAAAGCCGGTCGCAAGGGCGTCCGCTGTCATACAGTCGTCTGCGATAACGGTTACCGACGCCAGCCTGTGCGCAATCGGTTTACCGGTTTCAGGGTTTATTGTATGGGAATAGCGACGCCCTTCCGATTCGTAATAGTTACGATAGTCACCCGATGTTGCCATAGCACGCGATTCCAGCGCCACAACCCGGTTCACCTCGCGCCCCTCAGACACCGGTTGCTCGATGGCCAGTCGCCAGGTGCTGCCATCCGGTTTGCGGCCGTTTACCCGAACCTCGCCGCCAATTTCCACCAGATAAGCCTCGATACCCTCGTTTTCCAGGAAACGGGCTACCGCATCCACTCCGTAGCCCTTGGCAATCGCCGAAAGATCCACGTATTGCGGTGGTGTCGCGCGCACGGCGGGCGGATCTGCCCGCAGTTCAATTTTTTCGTAGCCAGTGGCGGCAAGAGCCATGGCAAGCGATTCTTCCGACGGCACCTGTTCCGGCCTTGCCTGGGGCCCGAAACCCCATAGATTCACAACCGGACCGATGGTTACATCAAAAGCGCCGCCAGTCATCGAGGAGATCTCCCGGGCTTTCTGGAGCACCTCAAACAACCCGGCTGAAACGGGAACCCATTCGGATTGATCGTTCCGTTGGTTAAAAAGGGACAGCTCAGAATCATCGCGCCAGGTCGACATTGACGCATCGACGTCTTCAAGCACCTCATCGATGCCACTGGCCAGAGTTTCGAGCTTCTCCGGATCCTCGGTCAATACGACATTGATGTGGTAGCTGGTGCCGAACACGGGGCCGGAGATTTCCCAGATTTTTTCTTCTGGCTGAAACGAACAACCCGCCAGAACGGCAAAGACCAGCGCTGTAAAAGCGCTGGCCAGGGCCACCCTGGCGGGTCGTACCATGCGGGATGTCATCAGGACTGCTTAGCCTCCAAAGTCATCCAGCATGATGTTTTCATCCTCAACACCAAGATCCTTGAGCATCTTGATGCAGGAAGCGTTCATGATTGGGGGCCCACACATGTAGTACTCACAGTCTTCCGGAGCCGGGTGGTCCTTCAGATAGTTTTCGTACAACACGTTATGGATAAAGCCTGTCGGCCCTTCCCAGTTGTCCTCGGGCAGCGCGTCGGAGAGCGCAACGTGCCACTCGAAGTTTTCATTCTCTTCCTGCAGCCCGTCGAAATCTTCCACGTAGAACATCTCGCGGACGCTCCGAGCGCCATACCAGAAGCTGATCTTGCGCTTGGAGTTCAGGCGCTTGAGCTGATCGAAGATATGGGAACGCATGGGCGCCATACCGGCACCGCCGCCGATGAACACCATTTCAGCATCGGTCTTCTTGGCGAAGAACTCACCGAACGGCCCCATCACGGTTACCTTGTCACCCGGCTTCAGGTTGAAGACGTAGCTGGACATGATGCCCGGCGGGTGATCGGTGCCCGGAGGCGGCGTGGCGATACGAATGTTGAACTTGAGAACACCTTTCTCTTCCGGGTAGTTCGCCATGGAATAGGCCCGGATGGTCTCTTCCTTGTTAATCGCCTTGTAACGCCAGATGTTGTGCTTGTCCCAGTCTTCGTGGAACTCTTCCTCGATATCGAAATCCTTGAAGTCGATCTCGTAGGGAGGGCACTCGAGCTGAACATAACCGCCGGCCCGGAAGTCCACTTCCTCGCCTTCGGGCAGCTTGAGCACCAGCTCCTTGATGAAGGTAGCCACGTTGTGGTTGGAGATAACCTCGCATTCCCACTTCTTGACGCCGAAGAACTCTTCCGGCACTTCAACCTTCATGTCCTGTTTCACAGGAACCTGGCAGGACAAACGCCAGCCTTCTTTCTCTTCACGGTTGGTAAAGTGGGTCTTCTCCGTTGGCAGCATGGCACCGCCGCCCTCCAGCACCTTGCATTTGCACTGTGCGCAGGTACCACCGCCCCCACAGGCAGAGGACAGGAAAATACCGCTGTTTGCCAGGGTACCGAGCAGCTTGCCGCCGGCTTCGGTCTTCAGCGTGTGTTCAGGATCATCGTTGATCTCAATGGTCACGTCACCGGTGCTTACCAGCCTGGACCGGGCCGCAAGAATCACTGCGACCAGGGCCAGAACGATAACGGTGAACATGACCACGCCGAGAATAATTTCTGTATTCATGGTCTCGCCTTTTCGTTAAACCGAATCACCGGGTGAATTACAGTGAGATACCGGAGAAGGACATGAAGCCCAGGGACATCAGACCAACAGTAATGAAGGTGATACCCAGGCCACGGAGGCCTTCCGGAACGTCACTGTACTTGAGTTTCTCGCGGATACCCGCCAGGGCAATGATGGCCAGAGCCCAGCCGAGGCCGGCGCCGAAGCCATACACCACACTCTCGCCAAAGGTGTAGTCACGCTCCACCATGAACAGCGAAGCACCCAGAATGGCGCAGTTCACCGTGATCAGTGGCAGGAACACACCCAGAGCGGCGTAGAGCGCCGGGATATACTTGTCCAGAACCATTTCCATGATCTGGACAATAGCCGCGATTACACCGATATACGTCAGCAAGCCGAGAAAGCTCAGGTCTACGTTGGGCAGGCCTGCCCAGTCCAGGGCCCCTTCCCGCAGAATGCTGTTGTACAGCAGGTTGTTCACCGGCACGGTTACGGTCAGTACCACCACCACGGCAATACCGAGACCCGTCGCCGCCTCGATCTTCTTGGAGATAGCCAGGAATGTACACATCCCCAGGAAGAAGGCCAGAGCCATATTCTCAACGAAAATAGCCTTCAGAATCAGGCTGATATAATGTTCCATCAGAAAGCCTCCTTGGCGACATGGCGGGACATTTTATAGTCCGGCTCTTCAACCTGCTCCGGCTTCCAGGTCCGCAGACCCCAGATGGCCAGGCCGATAATGAAGAACGCACTCGGCGGCAGCAGCAACAGACCGTTCGGAATATACCAGCCGCCTTCGTTGACTACCGGCATCAGGGATACACCGAACAGGGAGCCGGCACCCAGAAGCTCGCGGAAAAAGGCAACGAAGATCAGGAGTACGGAGTAGCCGAGGCCATTACCAACGCCATCCAGGAAGCTCAGCCAGGGGCCGTTCTTCATGGCGAAACCTTCTGCGCGGCCCATGACGATGCAGTTGGTGATGATCAGGCCAACGAACACCGAAAGCTGCTTGGAGATCTCATAGGCATAGGCCTTGAGCACCTGGTCAACCACGATTACCAGAGAGGCGATGATGGTCATCTGCACGATGATCCGGATGCTGCCCGGGATCTGTGTGCGTACCAGAGACACGGCCAGGTTGGAAAATGCGGTAACGGCGATAACCGCCATACACATAACCAGAGTGACGTTCATGCTGGTGGTTACCGCCAGCGCTGAACAGATGCCCAGAATCTGCAGGGCAATCGGGTTATTGCTGAAGATCGGTTCGAAGAGAACCTGTTTGGCTGATGCATCTGCCATGATCAGACCTCCCCTTCACGAAGTTTTTGCAGGAACGGCGCGTACCCGCGGTCGCCCATCCAGTAGTTGACCAATTGTTCAACGCCACGGCTTGTCAGGGTCGCACCAGAGAGAGCATCAACCTTGTGCTCCTTATCCTGGGCATCGGCGCTGACGCCGCCCTTGACCAGTCGCACCTGGGGTTCCGAACGGTCTTCGTTGTAGACCTCTTTACCAACCCACTGGCGCTTCCAGCGCGGGTTGTCCACCTCACCGCCAAGACCCGGGGTTTCTGCGTGCGCATAGAAGCCCAGACCTTCAATGGTGTTCAGATCGCCCTCGAGGGAAATGAAGCCGTAAAGGGTAGACCAGAGACCGTAGCCGTGGATCGGAAGAACCACGCGGTTGATCTGGCCGTTCTCACTCATGGTGTAGACCTTGGCAACATTCGGACGGCGCTTGATACCGGCCTTGTCTTCAGAAGACGGAATGTTGGTGGACATCTGAGGGTCCGAAGCGGCCTTGTACATGTCGTACTTCATGGGGTCCTGGACACCCACGTCGGAAGGCTCGACGAATTCACCTGTATCCAGATCGACCAGCCGGACGTCAAAACGCGCAAACGCCTCTTCGATCTGCTCGGCGCTGGAGCCAGACTCCAGCATGCCAGCGGCAGACAGAATGTTGGTCTTGATATCCAGGTTCTGGTTCTGGATCTGGGCCGGGCGAAGCAGAACCGCCGCCGTGGAGACCACGACGGAGAATACAATACTCAGCACCAGTGCAACGATCAGCGTACGGGAGACAGTTTCTTTAGCTTTAGCCACGAGCAAGCCTCCGTTTGATGTTGGCCTGAACCACGTAATGGTCCATCAGCGGCGCGAACAGGTTAGCGAACAGGATGGCCAGCATGATGCCTTCCGGGAAGGCCGGGTTGATCACGCGGATCAGAACCGTCATTACGCCCACCAGAATACCGAAGCACCAGCGGCCGGTGTTGGTCATTGCCGCAGAAACCGGATCCGTTGCCATGAACATCATGCCGAAGGCGAATCCGCCCATGACCAGATGCCAGTGCGCCGGAATGGCGAACATCGGATTGGTTTCAGAACCGATAATGTTCAGCAACAGGGACATACCGATCATGCCGATCAGCACACCGCCAACAATCCGGTAGCTGGCGATTTTCATGGCCAGCAGGATCAGACCGCCGATCAGTACCGCAAGCGTTGAGGTCTCACCCATGGAGCCCTGAATGGTGCCCATGAAGGCGCTCATCCAGCCAATTTGCGCTTCCAGGGCTTCCAGGCCGCCACTTGCAGCCCAGCTCAGCGCGGTGGCACCACTGAAACCATCAACCGCGGTCCAGACGGTGTCACCGGAGATCTGCGCCGGGTAGGCAAAATACAGGAACGCACGGCCGGTCAGGGCCGGGTTCAGGAAGTTCTTGCCAGTACCGCCGAACACTTCTTTACCGATGACGACACCGAAGGTGATACCCAGCGCCACCTGCCAGAGCGGAATGGTGGGCGGGCAGATCAGTGCAAAGAGTACAGATGTAACGAAGAAGCCTTCGTTCACTTCGTGACGACGCACAGTGGCAAACAGGACTTCCCAGAAACCGCCGACCACGAAGGTCACGAAGTAAATGGGCACGAAGTAAGCCATGCCGTACACGAAATTATCCCATACGCCAGCACCGGCGCCGGTAATGGCAAGCGCCTGGATAAAGGCAGTACGCAGGCCGCCGTCAGCGACCATGGCATCCGGGTTAGATGCCAGGAAACTGTTGGCCTGATAGCCGATGTTCCACATACCGAAGAACATCGCCGGGAAAGTACACAGCCACACCGTGATCATGATGCGCTTGAGGTCAACGCCGTCACGCACATGGGCAGTGGTTGAGGTTACCTTGCCGGGAGTGTAGAAAATGGTATCCACGGCCTCATACAGCGCATACCAGCGCTCGTACTTGCCACCCTTTTCAAAGTGATGCTCGATTCCATCGAGAAACTGTCTGATAGCCATCGTATTAGCCCTCGATCTCGATTCGGGTCAGGTTCTCGCGGAGAATCGGACCATATTCATATTTGCCCGGGCACACGAATGTGCACAGCGCCAGATCTTCTTCATCCAGCTCCAGCGCACCAAGCTTCTGTGCCATCTCTGTGTCACCGACAATCAGTGAACGCAGCAGCTGCGTCGGCAGGATATCCAGAGGCATGATCTGCTCGTAAGCGCCGACCGGGACCATCGCCCGCTCACTACCGTTGGTCGTGGTGGTGAAGTTGAAAAGCTTGCCACTGGCGAGCTTGGACAGATATATGTTCAGCACCGAGAAGCGGTTCGGGCCCGGAGACAACCAGCCCATGAACTCACGCTTGTTGCCTTCTTCAAGCACGGATACCTGATTGGCAAAGCGGCCAAGGTAGGCGCAGGGGCCGTCGCCACGGCGACCACCGAACACGGAACCCGAAATCGCGCGGACCTCGCAATCCGTGGCAACTTCGCCGTCCAGAAGCTCCTCAAGGCTGGCACCCAGGCGGGTACGCACCAGGCGCGGCTTCAAAGCCTTGGGGCCACCGATCGCGACAATACGTTCAACCGGCACTTCGCCGGATTCAAACAATTTGGCGATGTCGATGACGTCCTGGTAATTGATGCTCCAGACGGTCTTGCTGCCGGATACCGGGTCCAGATGATGGATGTGGGTACCAACATTACCCGCGGGATGCTTGCCATCGAACTGGTGGACTTCAACGGCGTCGGTCTTGGGAACCGCCACGTTGGATCCTGGCTTGCCGGTAACAAAGACTTTGCCTGCGGTCAGCTTGGTAAGCAGTTTGAGGCCGTTTTCAAATGCCTGACTGTTCTCGCCAATGATGACCGTCGGGTCCGCTGCCAGCGGATTGGTGTCCATGACCGACACAAAAATGGAGTTGGGCGCGGAGTCAATCGCGGGAACCTTACTGTAAGGCCGCGTCTTGAACGCCGTCCAAAGCCCGGATTCCACCAGATTGTCTACCACCTGCTGGCGTTCCAGGCCGGCAAGATCCGCGTCGCTGTAGCGCGCAAAGGTCTCAGCCTCATCGCCATCGATTTCGATAACGATCGACTGAAACACACGACGCTCACCACGGTTAATCTCTTTCACCACGCCGGCGGCGGGTGAGGTATAACGAACGCCTTCGGTCTTCTTGTCCGTGAACAGCAGCGTACCGCGCTTGACACGGTCTCCCTCTTTCACAGCCATCGTCGGCTTCATGCCGATGTAGTCAAAACCGATCAACGCCACGTGGCGAACGGGTTTGCCGTCTGTAATGGTCTGTTCGGGAGCGCCGCTGATGGGAAGATCCAGGCCTTTTTTGATCTTGATCATTAGCCTCATCCAATCATCAGAAACTTTTCAATGGATTCGTAACGCCCGACACCTGCGGCCCAGAAAAACCATGAGAAACGGAGTGCCAGACGTACCCAAAATCGCGCCAATTATAGAGATTAAGGAATCCTATTTCCACCAGAACTCGGAACAGGTTAAGTGTCGACATCGAAATACCCCGACGACATTGCCTGTAAAAACAAAAACCCCGACAGCACTTGCCATCGGGGTTTTCAGGACCTTCACTTCACCAGATCGGCGCGATCGACTCAGTCTCTCGCACGTTTGGGGAAGATCGGGTAACTTACACCGGCCATCTGGTTGACCACGCGGATAACCTGAGCGCTATAGCCAAACTCGTTGTCGTACCAGACGTACAGGATCAGACGCTTGCCGCTGGCGATGGTTGCCTGCGCGTCAACGATACCGGCATGACGGGAACCGACGAAATCGGTGGAAACCACTTCCGGAGAGTTCACGAAGTCGATCTGCTTCTGGAGCTCTGAATGCAGCGCCATATCCCGCAGATAGTCGTTCACACTTTCCGCATCGACTTCTTTCTTGAGATTGAGATTCAGAATCGCCATGGACACGTTCGGCGTCGGAACGCGAATCGCATTGCCCGTCAACTTGCCTTTGAGAACGGGCAGCGCCTTGGCAACGGCCTTGGCGGCACCTGTCTCGGTAATTACCATGTTCAGGGCAGCGCTGCGCCCGCGACGACTTCCCTTGTGGTAATTGTCGATCAGGTTCTGGTCATTGGTGTAGGAGTGCACTGTCTCGACGTGACCGTCTTCAATGCCATACTCATCCTCAATCGCTTTCAGCACAGGGGTGATGGCATTGGTGGTACAGGAAGCCGCCGACAGGATCTTGTCTTCGTTGGTGATCCAGTCGTTGTTGATACCATAGACGATGTTCTTGATGTCGCCCTTGCCCGGCGCAGTCAGGATAACGCGACTGACGCCCTTGGACTTCAGGTGCAGACCAAGCCCGGCCTCGTCACGCCACTTGCCGGTGTTGTCGATCACAATGGCGTTGTTGATGCCGTATTCGGTGTAATCTACCTTGTCCGGACCGTCAGAGTAGATCACCTTGATGTAGTTGCCGTTGGCAATCAGGGCTGATTCTTTTTCATCGACGGTAATGGTGCCATCGAACGGTCCGTGTACGGAATCGCGGCGAAGCAGGCTCGCACGCTTCTCGAGATCGTTCTCTGCACCACCCTGACGTACAACAATCGCGCGCAGGCGCAGGTTGTTACCACCACCGGCTTTCTCGATCAGGATACGCGCCAGCAGACGGCCGATACGGCCAAAGCCGTACAGAACCACATCCTTGGTATCGTTGTGGGCGTCTTCTTCGGACTGAGCGGCGTATTGGCCAACTACCGGACCGATTTCACGCTTGAGGAACTCGGTCAGGTCACCGCCTTCCTCTTTGAACTTGACCGCCAACTTGCCGATATCGACGTGAGCGCGGCCCAGATCAAGTTTGTCCATCGCCTGCAGGATCGGCAGGGTGTCGTGAACAGAAAGCTCGCTGTCTTCAACCTGGCGCACGAAACGGTGAGCGCGGATGATATCAATGACCGACTGGTTGATGATGGCGCGACCATAGACAGAAGTAACCACATTGTTTTTGCGGTAGAGGCGGCCGATCAGCGGAATCATGGCTTCCGCGGTGGATTCTCTTTCTGTCCAGTTGGACAGGTGCTGATTGATCTGTTCGTGACTCACGCTTGAACCTCTGCAGTTGGCACTTGGAAAATGGGGCGCATATTATCCAACTTAATCCGGCTGACCGCAAATACACCAGACCATGACCTTCGTATAGAACCCGCCCGTCGATTAAGCAAGTGTCAGCCACGGCTTCAGCGCCATGACAGTGCCAGTCGCGAGCGTTAGAATACGCGCCACACCGCCGCCCGGACACCCAAACCAGGAGAATCAGACCGCCCATGAGCCAAGGTGCCAGCACACGCCCGTCACTCCGATCCATGATTGCCCCGGAATTCCCTTCCCGAGCGGCTGATCACAGGACATGGGGCCAATTGCATGGCAGCAGTGATGCGCTGGCCATCTGTGAAAGCGCCCGCGCCCACAAAGGCCTGACTCTGGTGATAACCCGGAGCACCGCCGATGCCATCCGGCTTGAACAGGCGATGCGGTTCTTTCTCGGACTGCCTCCTGAAGAGGATGGCCCCGCCATCAGCGAAGACGGATTGGAGCTGCTCTCTCTGCCAGACTGGGAAACCCTGCCCTACGACCTGTTTTCTCCCCATCAGGACATCATCTCCCGACGAATCCGCACGCTGCATCGCTTGCCCTCGACCAGCCATGGGGTACTGGTGGTTCCCGCAAGAACCCTGATGCACAGATTGCCGCCGGTTAACTACCTGCAAGGCAACACTCTGCTTCTGGAAGTCGGCCAGTCCCTGGATATAGAAAACTGGCGCATGCAGCTGGAGGCCGCAGGCTACCGGCACGCCGAGAACGTCTACGAACATGGTGAATACGCTGTTCGAGGCGCGATACTGGACATTTTTCCCATGGGCGCCAGCCTCCCCTACCGGATTGACCTGTTCGATGATGAAATCGAAACTCTCCGGACCTTCGATCCCGAAACCCAGCGTTCGATTGACCGGATAGATCGGATCGAACTGCTGCCTGCTTTCGAATTTCCGTGGCACAAGGAGGCACGGTCGGGCTTCCGTAGCCGCTGGTTCGAGCAGTTCCCGGACGCTGACAAGGACACGCCCATATACCAGGACGTGACCCAGGGCATCACGCCACCGGGGATCGAGTACTACCTGCCCCTGTTCTTCGACGAGACGGCAACCCTGTTCGATTATCTGCCTGGGGCGACCCATGTCTTTACCGCCGACGGGCTGAACGACGCGGTCAGCCATTTTGACAGCGAAACCCGTAACCGTTACGAAGACCGTCGCCACGATCGACTGCGGCCGATACTGCCACCCACCCGGCTGTTTCTGCAGCAGGAGGAGCTGTTCAGACACCTGAAAGCCTTTCCCAGGGTAACCATCTCCTCCGATTCCCAGGAGGCCACAGGATCGGTCAATTGCCCGACAAGAACCCTGCCGGATATCGCCATGGATGGTCGTGCCGCTGATCCTGCCGGCCGTCTCAAGCGGTTTCTCGGTGACTTTGACGGCCACGTACTGATCTGCGCAGAGTCATCCGGCCGGCGGGAAGCCCTGCTGGAGAATCTTGGCGAACAGGGCCTTGAGCTGAAAACCCTGGCCGGCTGGCAGGCTTTTCTGGACGATCACGAAACCCCGCTGGCCATTACCATTGCCCCGATGGAGCAAGGCCTGGTACTACCCGAGCATTCCATCGCCCTTATTACAGAAACGGCTTTATTTGGCGAGCGGGTATTGCAGCGACGTCGCCGGGAGAAGCCCACAGAAACCGACGATGCAGGTTTTCGGGACCTGTCGGAATTGCGGATCGGTGCACCGGTGGTTCACATCGACCATGGGGTGGGCCGCTATCTGGGCCTCGAAACCATAACCGTTGAGGGCGAGGCCAGCGAGTTTCTGATGCTGGAGTACGCCGGTGGCTCCAAACTCTATGTGCCGGTGTCCAGCCTGCATCTGATTTCCCGTTATGCCGGCAATGACACCGAGCACGCGCCACTGCATAAGCTGGGCACGGATCGCTGGAGCACAGCGAAACAGAAAGCCCTTGAGAAAATCCGCGATACCGCCGCAGAGCTTCTGGACGTCTACGCCCGCCGGGAGGCGCGCAAGGGTTTCAGCTTCGAGGATCCGAAGGAGGCGTACCGAGCGTTTGCGGCCGGCTTCCCCTTCGAGGAGACGCCCGACCAGCAGGTGGCCATTCAGTCGGTATTCGAGGACATGACCAGTGAGCGACCGATGGACCGCCTGGTCTGTGGTGATGTCGGCTTCGGGAAAACTGAGGTCGCCATGCGCGCCGCCTTCCTGGCCACATGGTCCGGCAAACAGGTGGCGGTTCTTGTGCCCACCACCCTGCTCGCCCAACAGCACTACGAGTCCTTCCGGGACCGCTTCTCAGACACCCCCGTGCAGGTCGAACTGCTCAGCCGATTCCGTACCGCCGGCCAGACCAGCAAAGCCCTCGAGGCGGTGGAGAATGGCAAGGCCGACATCGTGATCGGCACCCACAAACTGCTTCAGGGTGACATCAAATTCAAGAATCTCGGCCTGGTCATCATTGATGAAGAACACCGGTTTGGCGTCCAGCAAAAGGAAAGATTGAAAGCGCTGCGGGCCGAAGTGGACATGCTCAACCTCACCGCGACTCCGATCCCGCGGACCCTGAACATGGCCATGGGGCATCTGAGAGATCTCTCGATTATCGCAACACCTCCGGCCCGGCGACTCTCGGTGAAAACCTTCGTGCGCCAGAAAGACAATGCCATGGTCAAGGAAGCCATCTTGCGGGAAATTCTCCGCGGCGGTCAGGTGTACTTCCTGCACAATGATGTGGCAACAATCGAGAAAACCGCCGAGGATCTGCGGGCACTGATTCCCGAAGCCCGCGTGGGCGTCGCCCACGGCCAGATGCGGGAGCGGGATCTCGAGAAGATCATGTCGGACTTCTACCACAAGCGCTTCAACGTGCTGGTGTGCACAACCATCATTGAGACCGGCATCGACGTTCCCAGCGCCAACACCATTATTATCGAGCGGGCAGACAAGTTCGGCCTGGCCCAGCTGCACCAGCTTCGGGGTCGCGTTGGCCGGTCGCACCACCAGGCCTATGCGTATCTGCTGACGCCACCGCCGAAATCGATTACGACCGACGCCAAAAAACGGCTGGACGCCATCTCGGAGGCGCAGGACCTCGGCGCTGGCTTTATGCTGGCCACCCATGACCTGGAAATCCGCGGCGCCGGTGAGCTGCTGGGCGAGGAACAGAGCGGGCAGATCGAAAGCATCGGCTTTACCCTCTACATGCAGCTGCTGGACGAGGCCGTCAAGGCTATCCGGGAGGGCCGGACACCCAACGCCGACCTGCCCCTGAGCCACGGCACCGAGATGAACCTGAGAATTCCGGCATTGATTCCAGAAGATTACCTGCCGGATGTTCATAACCGCCTGATGCTCTACAAGCGAATCGCCAGCGTCGACAGCCCGGATGCATTAAAAGAACTTCAGGTTGAAATGATTGACCGGTTCGGATTGTTACCGGATCCGGCCAAGAATCTAATCCGCCAGACCGAGCTTCGGCTCCGGGCAGAAGGCCTGGGTATCGTGAAAGTTGACGCTGGCAAGGAATGGGCGCGCCTCGAGTTTGGCAGCTCGACGCCGGTGGACCCTCTGGTTCTGGTTAAAAAAGTGCAATCTGCACCGGACCAATACCGGCTCGAAGGTGCCAACAGCTTCCGTTTTCGGCTGAAGGATGCCACAACCGGTGGTAAACTCGACGGCATTTCCCGGATGCTTGGCGAGCTGGAGCCTGCGAAAAGTCACGCATCCGGCTCATGAACGGCCGACCAACATGTGGAGTACGACCCTTGCAGACTGACGGAATTCGCTGGTGCCGATACCCGACCCGGGCCTTCCTGGCCGCCCTCCTGCTGAGCTTCGCAGCCACAGGGGCTGCCCAACAGCCAGACCGGGCAACACTGCCCCTGGAGCCCGGCACCCCCATTCCCGACGATTACTACCGGGCCGAGTTCGTGATTCTTGAGCGGATTATAGAGCCCGAGGCCGTGAATGAGCGCATGTCTGGCCGCACGGTAGAGGAGCCGATAGAAACGGAGGAGGTTCTCTGGTCTGCGCTGGAGGATGGCACCACGGAAACCACCCTGGAACTGGCGCCCCGGGAAGACCTTCACCTTGCCAGCGCGGCGGCGCGACTTGAGCGCAGTGGACGGTACCGTGTGCTCCTGGCTGCCGGTTGGTATGAGGCGTTCCCGCCGGATTACGAGGGCACGCCCCTGCAGGTGGAAATTGGTGATTGGATTGACAACGCCCGTACCAGGGAGGTTGAAGGCCACATTACCATCGACCGGCAACGCTACCTGCACGTGAACGTTCACCTCAACCACTGGCAGCTGGCGGAAGATGCTCAAGCCCTGCCTGAAGACGAGACGACCGAGTTGTCACAGGAGACGCCCCCGCCTGCAGGGGCGACCGGCGCTGAAGACACCGCACCCTCTTCAACGACACTCGACGAATCTGCCGCTCAGCCACTTGCTGCAATGGCTGAGCCCGCCCCGCTGGAGTTATTGACCTGGATCCGGGAAACCCGGCGTATGCGCAGTGAGGAAATCCACTTCCTGGACTCCCCCACGATCGGCGTACTGGTGTTCTTCAAGAAGATTGAGGCAACGGAGTAAGCACTCCAAGGCCGGCCATCGACACTGCGAGAATCCGTTTAACACCGGACATTCCCTGCTCGATGGCCGCCTCGATCTCTTCCATCGTGATGATGTGATCGGATTTGCCAGCCGCCCAATTGACCACCAGCCCCAGACAGACATAACGCATCCCCAGTTCCGCTGCCAGCGCGGCCTCCGGCATGCCGGTCATGCCCACCAGGTCGCATCCGTCCCGTTCCATCCGGATGATCTCGGCTGAAGTTTCCAACCTTGGCCCCTGGGTTGCGCCATACACCCCGAAACCGGAAAACGGCACGCCCTCTGCGCCTGCGGCATCAATCAGGATCTGACGGGCACTCTCGTCATAGGGCCAGGTGAAATCTATATGGGTCACCGACTCCAGGTCACCCTCGAAAAAGGTGCTGGCACGCCCCCAGGTGTAATCAATAATCTGATCGGGAATAACGACGTGGGCAGGCCCCATATCCGGGTGGATACCACCGACGGCGTTGACACCCACTACCGTCCGGACACCGGCATCGTAAAGGGCCTTCAGATTCGCCCGATAGTTCACCTGATGGGGTGGAATACGGTGCGGATTACCATGTCGCGACAGGAAGATAACGGGCTGATCGCCAAGCCGCCCTTCCACCAGCGGCGCCGATGGACTGCCCCATGGCGTGCCAACCTGCCTTTCACCGGTGATTTCCAGGCCCGAAAGGGTGGTCAGGCCGGTGCCGCCAATAATGCCAACAGGGTGCATTTTCTCCGGTGACGTCATTCTGCCTCTCCTGAATCTTCTACATCTCCAGTGGTCTGGCGATTCTGCGACTTGCCGGATGAATCCGCCGCGCCCTTGTCTGACGAACCCTCGGACTGTGATCCGGACAGCCTCACGCCCTCCGGAAGATGCAATGTGCGGGTCGGGAAAGCCACCTCGGCACCGTAACCCTCAATGATGTCACTGATTTTCAGCAGCACATCCTGCTTCACCTCGTGGAACCGGACCCACTGGGTTGTCTTGGTAAAGGTGTACACCATGATATCCAGCGAGGAGGCATTGAACGCGAGGAAGTTCACGATCAGGGTCTCATCGCTGTCAATCTCTTCATGCTCTTGAAGCATGGCCTTGATGTCATCAACGATGGACGCCATCTGCCCGACATCGGCATACCGAATGCCGATGGTTTCGTAGATCCGGCGATTGGTCATGCGCGATGGGTTCTCCACCGCGATGGTGGTGAACGCGGCATTGGGCACATAAAGCGGCCGTTTATCGAAGGTTCGGATGGTGGTGAGGCGCCAGCCGATGTGCTCCACCGTACCCTCGATATTGCGATCCGGTGAACGTACCCAGTCCCCTACCTTGAACGGCCGGTCCAGATGGATAATAAAGCCGCCGAAAAAGTTGGCCAGCAGGTCCTTGGCAGCAAAGCCAACGGCAATACCGCCCACGCCGCCGAACGCCAGGACACCGGAAATGCTGTAGCCCATGGACTGCATCGCAATAAGCACTGCAGTAATGATGACCACCGCCCGGGACAATTTGCTCACCGCGTTGACGGTGGTGTAGTCCATGGGCTGCTTCATTTTCAGAGGCGATACCAGTATCCCCTCAGCTTCCTTGATCAGCCTAAGAACGGCCCACACCAGAACAAAGATGAAACCGATCTGAAGGACGGACTCGTTCGCCTTAAATATCTCTGCTTCCGAGTATTTATGAGCCACTTCCGCAGCCCAGTAGACCCCTTGCAGCCAGACAAACGCTACAACCGGTTTGCGGGCCGCGTGCAATAACGCATCGTCAAACAGGTTCTTGGTCTGACTGAATTTACGCTCCAGGGCAGCGATGATATGGCTGGCGATATACGCCACCGTGGCTGTCCCGAAAACCAGCGCAAACACGACAATTCCGACGCGCCAGGCTTCAGACAGCAGCCCGAAATTCTCGATCCAGCCATTCACCATGGCCATAACATCTCCGATCATCGGATCCCTCTGGTCTCGAAAGGTTTATCGAATGGAAACGGCCGTTCCCGGCGCGACGCGATCAAACAGATCAATAATGTCTTCATTGCGCATCCGCACACAGCCGTGGGACAGCGGCACTCCCATCGGCTCACTGTCCGGCGTGCCGTGAATGTATATGAAGCGACGGAAAGTATCGACACCCGGCCCCCGGTTTTCGCCCCACTGGCGGCCGCACAACCAGAGAATCCGGCTCAGGATCCAGTCGCGGTCAGGGTGCTGACGGGCAAGTTCGGAGCTGTAGATTTCTCCGGTGGGGCGCCGTGCCCGGAATACGGTTCCAACGGGAAGTCCTGCCCCGATACAGGCCCGGACATAGTGCTCTCCCCGGGGCGTACAGCCACTGCCATCGCTCTCTCCCGGCCCGTTCAACGCGGTGGAAACCGGATAGGAAGCAACAAGCTCTCCGCCTGCGGTTTCAAGCCGCAGGCGCTGGAGGCTCAGATCTATATCAATGCGGACTGATGCAGGATGCGTCAAAACCGGCCAGGCTCCCTTGGGGTAAAGGAGGAAGCCTAACCGAGAGAGTGGAACTCAGGCAACCGAGACCTTGCTGCCAACCGGTGGAACCAGCATGGCATCTTCCGCCTGCATGCCGGCGGCCAGGAAGGGGACCAATCGCGCGGCAATTTCCTGAACTGTGGTTTCCACACCCAACTTGTTCTGAAGGATGTCTCTCAATGCATCGCTGCTGGACATGGTGAAGGCTGTTGCTCCCAACATGAACTGGATGCGCCAGTATCTATCCACCGACGACAGCTGGGGAGTCGCTTCCTTGAGCAACCGCATGAAACGGCTGAAGGGCTCGCTGTATTCCTGTTCCAGGAACTTGCGCAAATGCCCCTGGGACTGGGTGTAGGCAAGCCCAAGCAAGCGCATGAAGATCGAGATGCCCTTCTCGTTGCGTTGAGGCATGCGCACCGCACTTTCGGTAAGCGCCCAGAGCGTCTGATTCAGCGTTGGCGGTTTGCCGTCACAGCGTTCCTCAAGCTCATCAAAGGCGTTCTCCAGGGTTGCAGAAAACGGCGTCAGAAAGCGTGCGAAAACGGCGTGAATCAGGGCGTTCTTTGAACCAAAGTGGTAATTGACAGCGGCCAGATTTACTTTAGCCTTACTGGTAATCATTCGGAGCGAGGTTTCCGAAAAACCCCGGTCGGCGAACAGCTCTTCGGCTGCATCGAGAATCCGGTCAACGGTATCAGACTGCGCCATTTTGTTATCAATGCCTCTAGCAAACGTCTGTTTGAAACATACGTTTGAAGCGCATCCGTGTCAAGTTCTGGGCTCAGGCTCTGCCGCCACTTCCTCCCAACCCCGGTCAATTGCTTCCTGGTTACCCTCGAAAAAGGCCTTCTGGACGCGGCTGTACGCCTTCTCTGCTTCCAGCAGATAGATCAGGTACAGACGCACATGCTCCCTGCGCGTCAACTGCCGGGACAGAACCCGGCTCTCGGACAACTTCAGGAGATGACTGAACCGGGTATTCTTCAGCGCAGGATTAAAATCTGCCATCCGGGCGCATTGCCAGATCAGGCCGTCCGAGCCTTCAAGGTGGGCAACGTGCTGCCGCGCTTCACGGATCATCCTCTGGCGGGTCATGATCAGGTCAAGATAGGAAGGTTTGGTGGTATAGATTCTGCGTACCGCCGGTATTCCCAGCAACAGAATGATCACGAAGGCGCCGAAGCCGCCGCCTGCAATCCAGGCAGGGACAAACCCGGTCAGCCCGCTCAGAAAGATGGCTGCGGCAATCAAGGCGCTGAACAACCACAGATCCCGCCCACGACGGGCTTCAGCCAACGTAAAGTTATCCGGCCAACCGTTCATGGCCAGCAGATCAAAATCCATCAGCAGAACCCGATCACATTGCCGCAGCATCAGCCGGAGCTTGCGCTGCCGGGATTCTGCCATCACTCTCTCGGCCCCGCTGCTACCTGCCTCCCGGGATTCCTGACCAGCTGACGCGTTATCGGGCTCTGAACCGGTGTCCGGGCCCTGCTCGGACGGTGCACCTTTGTCAGCCTGACTGTCGGATACTGGAGCCGAAGGCTGGGCATCCGCCGTTCTGGGGGCCGGCACAGGATCGGCCGCCCGCCCCGGCCTCAACACCGGCGCCTGCACCGGCTCATTCGCCTGGGTGGCAGCCTTACTCTGATTTTCAGCCATGGCAGATTGTCCGGATTAAAGGGTTTAAACAGGTATCGACCGTCACATCGGATACTTGAATTCCCTGCCCCGATCTTGGCATTCGCCAGTCCGGTCGCTATCCTTGGCGCACCTGCCAGAAAGGCATCCGAACACCACACTTTACGAGGTCAGGATTATGTTCACAGGCATTGTCCAGGGCATTGCAACCATCGACGACGTCAAGGCCGAGCCCGGACTGAGCACGTTTGCTATCCGGCTGCCCGCAGACAAGGCTAGCGGCGTGTCGATTGGCGCATCGGTGGCAATCAACGGCACCTGCCTGACCGTGACACGCCAGGAAGACAGCGTGCTTTACTTCGATGCCATGCAGGAAACCCTGAGACTGACTACCCTGGGGGATCTGAAAACCGGAGACGAGGTGAATTTCGAACGGGCCGCCCGTATCGGCGATGAGATTGGCGGTCACCTGCTGTCAGGACATATTCATACAACCGCCCGGATTGTCGAAATCCTGAGACCGGAAAACAACGTCACCCTGTGGTTCGAAGTTCCCGACGAGTGGACACGCTACATCTTTCCCAAAGGCTACATTGCCATCAATGGCGCCAGCCTGACCATCGGTGAAGTGCGGGGCAACCGGTTCAACATCCACCTGATTCCGGAAACTCTGAGGGCCACAACCTTCGGCACCTGTGAAGAGGGTCAACGGGTTAACATCGAAATAGATAGCCAGACCCAGACCATCGTGGACACCCTGGCCCGACTGGGATACGACCGCCCGGCCCCGACGCTCTGACTCATATGGCATTTCAGCGGTTGCCGGCCCGGAACACCACGAATTTGGGGCTGGCATCCAGCTGTTCTACCTGCGAAAAATACCGCCGCAGGCTTCGGTGATAACCCAGGTGGCGATTACCAACCATGAGCAAGTGCCCTCCTGGCTTCAGGTGCTTCGAGGCCTGCTCAAACAACCGCAGGGCAATATGATCACCGACCACGCCGCCCTCGTGGAACGGTGGATTCAGAAGGATCAGCTCGAAAGCGCCCGCACCGATATCAATGCCATCGCAGTGGGAAAAGAACGCGCTGGCCTCCGGGAAAGCCTTTTCGACATTATGTCGGGCACTGAGCACAGCGTGGCTTGAAACGTCACTGAAACCCAACTGCACATCCCCTCTCTCCGCGAGCGCCGTCAAGCCCAGCACGCCGTTGCCACAGGCCAAATCCATCACAGAGCTCCCAGCCTGCAAGGGGGATACCTCTCTCGCCACGTGGGGAAGGAGCAAGCGGCTACCGATATCCAACTTTTCCCTGGCGAACACCGCTGGCAATGCCTGGACTGCCAGCTCCCCGTTCCTGCCGGATAGTGCATACCCCTTCCAGCATCCCGGCCAGCCCGCCAGACTCTCAGTACCTTTCCGACACCGAATGACCCGAGCCTTTTTTCGTGCGGGAAGCACCTGTTCCGTCTGCACCGCTTCGCCAA
This sequence comes from Marinobacter sp. CH_CUG1437-1, assembly GCF_037029655.1. Lineage (NCBI taxonomy): Bacteria > Pseudomonadati > Pseudomonadota > Gammaproteobacteria > Pseudomonadales > Marinobacteraceae > Marinobacter > Marinobacter sp. CH_CUG1437-1. The sequence goes on from NZ_JAYMEW010000002.1 coordinate 698,026, forward strand.
ATACCTCGACACTTTTGGACGGCAAATGCTTGATCATCCCGCCTGCCAGCAAGACACTGGAATCAGTTATCACGCCATTGAGCCAGCGCAGCAACCAGGCCAGATAGTCAGCCTGGCGCGGTATCCGCAACACCACCAGATCGAATGGGCCCGCAGGCGGATCGATCCAGCTATAAACCTGCTCTGCTGAAGAAAACGCGGGATTCAATGCAGCATTGCTTACCAGTGCGGCGGGCAGCACAGCACTATCGGCAACAACGATGGGCGACAGTCGCGAAAGCCCCAACGCAAGGGCCCCGAACTGATCGTCCACCACCAGGACCCGGGGCTCTTCTATACCCGCCGCAACGTCAAGAGCCTGTTCCAGCAAAAGCTCGTCAGCAGCATCCCACGCTCTCAGCGTCGGATCATCGGTCCCCGGGCGGGCCAGAATCAGCCTGCCTTCGGAAAAAACGAGTTCTGCAGTTGTCATTTCAGGCATCCTGGAGGCTTTTTGTCACAAAAGCGCCATTCTAGGCTGTTTATTCTAGAAATTAATCCTAACGTTGGAGGTGTTCACGCTGAACATCCCTTTTCCGGTTGGCTCCGTTGTTCTGGACGCAAACCTTTTGCCCCTCACCCCAGGGGCTTTTTTCGTTCAGGAACGCCGAAAAGCGCGATAAACCGAAAACCTGCGGTCTTCTCTCAGGCGCTCAACCGGGCCGATGCAGCGCTTCATCAATGGCTCATAGGGCAGAAAGCTGTTCGCGACCAGACGCACCTCACCACCCGGCGCCAGATGTCGCCCAACTTCCCGGAGAAAGCGCTCGGTCATCGACATGTCCGTTCTGACACCGGTATGAAAGGGGGGATTACTCAGAATAACGGGCCAGGTGCCCTCAACTGCGGAGAGACCATCCGAGGCCAGGATGCGTCCGGAAACGCCATTGCGCTCATAGGTAGCCCGGGCACAGATGACTGCCTGGGACTGAACGTCGATCCCGTCGACTGTGACCCGAGGTTGGTTCTGCTGCTCGTGCCAGCGGTGCAACCAGGCGCCAAGGACTCCGGCGCCACAGGCAAAATCCAGCACAGGGCCAGACCGCAATGGATTTTCGTCCAGCGTCTCCAGCAGCATGCGAGTACCCTCGTCCAGCTCGCCGAGGCTGAAAATGCCCGGCAGTCCCGCGACTTCCAGATGCACCGCTTTGCAGTCAATGCCGGTCCAGCTCATCCATTGCTCAAGCGAGAATTCAGGCAGTGGTTCGATCTGATCAGCACACCAGACCTGGCAGTGTCTTGCGCTATCGACCTTAGTAGCCCCAGGTGCCACAGCCTTGAGCTGTTTGACGGCGCCGGCAATCCCTTCTTTTTTTTCACCAACAAGCACCAGCCGCGCGCCCGCCGCCGCCAGCCAGCGCGCCAGGGCAAGACGTAGATCAAGTTCGGCCCGGGCCTTGGGCAGGAATACAACCAGGGTGTCGAAAGCGCCGGCTGCCAGTGCCGGATCATCGTAGCCGAAACAGATCTGCCAGCCCGCTTGCCCGGCGAGCGAGGCACAGACCCCGGCATGCTCGCTCATGGCCATGCCACCGGCAGGCAGGTCGGCCAGCAGCCCGGTGGCGGCCATGCCCAACAGGGCAACCCGCCCCTGCAACAGTTGGCGGTTTCGCAATAAGGCTTCATGGGAATTGGGCAATGACATTGATTAGCTGGTCCCGCGTGGTTGGTTCGCAAGCGGGATACTCTAACCGGAATGAGCCCTCGCGTCTCCCCTGCAAGGCAGAGGCTGGAGGGCTTTCAGAGGGTAACTACCACGGCAAACTCGGTCACTTGTAGCGGGCAACGGTGCCAACCCGCAAGGCATCTTCAGGGGACATACCCCAGTCTTCGGACTGGCTGGCATCAGAAGGTTTCCGCCCCCGCCCCTGTTGCTCCGCGCCGGCCGAGATGTCTTTACGCTGGCTCAGTACTGTCAGGGCTTTTTGCATCAGTTCTTTCATGGTCTACCTCCTCGCTTACTGCAGGATCCACTTTAGCAAAGCGGGAGGTGACCAACTGTGATGACGCCGAGGGTCAGGAAGTGACGCTCATCACGAATTTTTGACGCAATTTTACATTCTTTATTGGACGACTTTCTGACGCCCCGACCTTACCGGCCTTTGCACCAATTCGTCGATACTGTTCTGCCGGACCCGCTCACGATCCTCCTCGCTGGCGACCGATAGTCCCATATCCCGGAGAATCCCGTCGGCAACGTCATAAACAAAACCATGGACCGTTAGTGGCTGGCCCCGCCTCCAGGCTTCCTGAACAATGTTGTTCTGGCACACATGCCCTACCTGCTCAACGACGTTGAGCTCGCAAAGCCGATCCACCCGGTCCTGCACGTTAGGCAGATTATCCAGGACCTGCTGATGACGGTCACGGACATCCTGAACATGACGAAGCCAGTTGCTGATCAGCCCGAACCCTTCATTGAGCAAGGCCGCTCTTACACCGCCACAACCGTAGTGCCCAACCACCAGGATGTGCTTCACCTTCAACACTTCGATAGCGAATTGCAGCACCGACAGACAGTTAAAATCCGTATGGACAACCACGTTGGCCACATTTCGGTGTACAAACAGCTCCCCCGGCAGAAGATCGACGATCTGGTTGGCCGGCACGCGACTGTCCGCACAGCCTATCCACAGGTATTCCGGTGCCTGCTGGTTCGACAGGCGGTGAAAAAACTGGGGATCCTGGGCCTTGATGCCATCCGCCCAGGCCCGGTTTTTTTCAAGAAGATGGTCAAGCTGACCCATTATCCCACTCCATTTGATGGTTCCCGATCAGCGATTGAACGGGAATGCGGGTTTCAACGCAATACTCAGTTGGTCTCAACCTCTGCCTCAGCGTGCGGCTGATGCATTGTGCTCTGGGCCAGATCCAGCAATTCTCGCAATGCCACCGAGAACATGGCGTATTCCGGCTCTCGCACACCCTTGAGTTCGGACAGCATGGACTTCCAGCGCTCAATCATCTGCTGATGACGCGAGAGCCAGTTCTCAACAGAGGCAGGGACGTCCTCCGGCTTTTCCGCGAGCTTCAGAACCCCGGTGGTCAGCGCGCGCTGCTGCCAGTCGAGGTCCTCACGGAAACTCTCCCTGGCCAGTGCCTGCCAGTGGGAAGCCGGTTTGAGCGCAGCAATGGCGTTGGCAAACCAGTTCAGGTCCAGACGATCACCCAGCTCATAGTAGAGGTTGGCAACGGTTTTCAGCGGCATGCCAGAGGCTTCGTGGGCCTCAATAATGCCCAGGGACGAATACAGGTGTCCTGTACCCGAGACCACGGATGCCAGCTCCGAAGGCAGACCGGCATCTACTAGAGCCTGATGCCGTTTCTCCCAGTTGGTCCTGGCCTGATCACCCAGGTACTCAGGCAGCCCCGCAGTAATCGCCCAGACGCTGTCGGCAAAACGCTCCATATGGTGCTGGATGCTGAGCTCCGCTCGACGGTTGCGCAGCAGCCACCGCACCGAACGACGCATCAGACGCATCAGATCCTGCATCAGTTCCATCTGCAGCTGGGCCGGCACATGAAAATCCAGGGCCTCAATCCTGTCCCACCAGTTATCGATGCGGAACACATCCCGGGCAATGATCCAGGCCAGGGCAATGGAAGCCGCATCGGCGCCGGTAGACTGATTCAGACGCTCCACAAAGGTAATCCCCATGTGGTTGACCATGTCGTTGGCAATCTGGGTCGCGATGATTTCACGGCGCAGTTGATGCTCTCCCAGCTCCTTCGAGAATTTCTGGGTCAGATCCCTCGGGAACACCTTGTACATCTCGCCAGCCAGCAGCGGATCGTCAGGCAGAGTGCTGTCGATCAGGGTCTGCTTCAGATCGCCTTTCACATAGGAAATCAGAACCGACAGTTCCGGCCGGGTCAGCCCCTTCTTGTCGAGCTTGCGCTCGGACAGGGTTTCATCATCCGGCAGGAATTCCAGGGTGCGGTTCAGTTTGCCCTCGCCCTCGAAGGTGTTCATCAGCCGGCGATATTCCTCCAGCCGCGTCGCGGCATCCTCACTGGCAATACTGATCGCCTGGGTCTGCCGGTAGTTGTTCTTCAGCACCAGCTCTGCGACATCGTCGGTCATCTCCTCAAGCATGACGTTGCGCTGCTTGTTGGTGAGATCGCCCATGGCCACGGCCCGGTTGAGCAGGATCTTCATGTTGACCTCATGGTCAGAACAATCGACGCCACCGGAATTATCGATGAAGTCGGTGTTCAGACGCCCGCCCCGCAGGGCAAATTCAATCCGGCCAAGCTGTGTCAGGCCCAGGTTGCCACCCTCGCCGACCACCTTGCAGCGCAACTCCGAACCATTGATCCGCAGCCCGTCGTTGGCCTTGTCACCCACGTCACCGTGAGACTCGCTGGCGCCTTTCACATATGTGCCGATACCACCCACCCAGAGCAGGTCGACCTGGGCTTTGAGGATGTGCGAGATCAGCATGTTTGGTGGCACCCGATCCGATTTGATACCCAGCAGTTTCTTCATTTCCGGACTGACGGGGATCGATTTCGAATTCCGGCTGAATACCCCGCCGCCCTTCGATATCAGCTTGCTGTCGTAATCGGTCCAGGCGGATCGTGGAAGCCCGAACAGGCGCTTGCGCTCCTTGAAACTTTTCTCCGGATCCGGCGAGGGGTCAATGAAAATATGCACGTGGTTGAAGGCCGCAACCAGCTTGGTCTTCTCCGAGCACAGCATGCCGTTGCCGAACACGTCGCCGCCCATATCACCAATGCCGATGGCGGTAAATTCATCGAGCGCAGGGTTGATGCCCATCTCCCGGAAGTGGCGCTCCACCGATACCCACGCGCCCCGGGCGGTAATGCCCATTTTCTTGTGATCGTAACCATTGCTGCCACCGGAGGCGAAGGCATCGCCCATCCAGAAGCCGTATTCCGCGGCCAGTCCGTTGGCAATATCCGAGAAGGTGGCGGTGCCTTTGTCAGCGGCCACAACCAGATAATGGTCATCTTCGTCGTGGCGAATAACCCGTTCAGGGGCCACGATTCCCGAATCCACCAGGTTATCGGTAATATCGAGCAACCCTCGAATGAACGTTTTGTAGGCCTCGATGCCCTCAGCCTGGAACGCTTCCCGGTCTGACGGGTCCGGCAGGCGCTTGGCCACGAAACCTCCCTTGGCACCAACCGGCACGATGACCGCATTCTTGACCTGCTGGGCTTTGACCAGGCCCAGAATCTCGGTGCGGTAGTCCTCGAACCGGTCTGACCAGCGCAGGCCGCCCCGGGCGACCTTGCCACCCCGCAGGTGCACACCCTCAACACGCGGCGAATACACGAAGATCTCGAACATCGGCATGGGCAGAGGCATGTCCGGAATGCGGGACGGATCGAACTTCACACTGATGTAGGGTTTGGGGCCACCTGCCTCGTCCAACTGGTAGTAGTTGGTGCGCAGGGTGGCCTGCATCAGCTCCAGGTAGAGCCGAAGCACCCGGTCCTCACTGAGATTCTCAACGTTCTCGAGACCGGCATTGAATTCGATTTCCAGTTTCTGCTGGGCCGCCTGGCTCTTGCCGGGACTCTGGTAGCGCTCCGGATTGAAGCGGATTTCGAAAAACTCCAGCAACAGGCGGGTCAACTCAACATGGTTGACCAGCGTGTTGGAAATAAACGTCTGACTGTTGGAGAACCGAATCTGACGCATGTAGCGGGCATAGGTCCTCAGCAGCGCAATTTCCCGCCAGCTCATGTAAGAGGAGAGCAACATCCTGTTGAAGGCGTCGTTCTCCGCTTCGCCGTGCCAGACCCGACGGAACAGCTCCTCAAATATTGGCCGGATGCGGTGGATATCGACAACACTGCCGGTGTGGGCCTGGAGCGTGAAATCGTGGATCCAGACGGTTTTGTTGTGCCTGTCGGTCACCTCGAAGGGGTGTTCACCAATCACCCGGAAGCCCAGGTTATCGAATATCGGCATCACATCCGACAGGGGCAGCGGCTCGTCGGGATAGAAGAGTTTGAAATGCAGCGTGCTTTCATCCTCCTCCAGGGCCCGGTAGAAGCTCATGGCCAGATCGTGATTGTTGGCCGATGCCGCAATGTGGTCCAGATCGATGGCCGCCCGCCTGGGCGAGAACATGTCGGTGTAACTGGCCGGGAATCCACCCGCCCACAGCCGGTACAGCTCATTACCCTGCTCTTCGCCATAAGCCTCGCTCAGGGCTTCGGAAAGTCCGTCGCGCCAGGACTGCGCAAGCTCAATAACCTTCTCGCGAATCTCGGCTGTGGGCAATTGGCGGTTTTCAACCTGGGGGACCCGGATGGTGAACTGGACCCGCGCCAGTACCGACTCGGAAAAGTGCGTTACGAACTCCACGTCCTCGGCTTCCAGCCGGTCTACCAGCACCTGCTCTACCTTGAGTCGCAACTCGGTGTTGTAGATGTCCCGCGGAAAGAACGCCAGGCAGGTAACAAACTGGCCGTACACATCCTCCCGCATGAACAGCTCGATCCGGCGGCGCTCCTGGATGTACAGAATGCTTTTCGCCACCTTGAGTAGTTCTTCCGGTTCAATCTGGAACAGCTCGTCGCGGGGATACACCGTGAGAATCTGTTCGAGCTCCTTGCCGGCGTAATCGTCACGAAGGAACCCGGACCGCTTCATGACACTCTGGAACTTGCGACGCAGCAAGGGAATCTCGTCGGGCCGCTCGTTGTAGACCCGGGCGGTGTAAAGGCCGAGAAAACGGCGTTCACCGACCACCTCGCCCTTGTTGTTGAATTTCTTGACGGCAATGTAGTCCGGGTACGCAGGCCGGTGGACCCGCGAACGCTGGGCCGACTTGGCGAAGATAAAAATATCGTCGCTTCGGGTCATTTCATGGCGGGTGCGCTGGGGCAGTTCATTCAGGCGGACCCGGTCCGGGCGCTCGTTATTGACGCGGAGAATACCCAGTTCCGAGTTCTCGACCCGGCGAACCACCATTCCGCTTTTGTCCTTGGCGAAGTCGTACTCGTCATAACCAAGGAAGGTAAAATGATCCCGGGCCAGCCATTCGAGAAATGCCCGGGCTTCCTCTTTCTGTTCGTCATTGATGCCCGCCGTGGTGCTGTCCAGCTCGCCCAGGATCTCGTTTACCTTTTCGGTAACGACCGGGAAGTCGCTGACGGCAATCCGAACCTCATGGAGGACATTCTGTAGCGTGTCCTCCAGGTCTCGGAGATCTTCGGGATCACTGTGTCTGTCGATCTCAAGGACAATAAACGCTTCGTAGTCCGAGCCGGAGGCCTTCTTCTTGGTGGTGTGCAGTTTCTTCAGCTTCCCATCGCTCTGTCTTTCCACTTGCAAAATCGAGTGCTGGATGGAGTGGGTACCAATCTCCCGCTGGTTTATGGCGATACGAAGGGAATCGATCAGAAACGGGATGTTCGGGTGCAGAATAAAAACAACGGTGTGCGTCGACTGCCAGCCGTCACTCTCCAGATCGGGGTTGAATACGGCAACCGGCGTTTCCTCGGCAGACCGCTTCTGGAGAAACTGCCACGCGGCAAGAACTGCCCCATAGGTGTCGCCAAATCGTCGACTGACCAGTTCTTCAAGTGGGATATGCGCATAATGCTGCTTGGCAAATTCGCTGATTTTCTTGGCTTCGGTTTTAGAAATCTTCTTTGCGAAAGCGTCAGCCAACTGTTCAAAGAATTGATCCTTGCTGGCCACTGTCAGCGCATTCATGGTCGACCTCAGTTAGTGTGAAATAAACGTAATCGGCGTATCGTCACATAAGCATAGTCAAACCCTTGATTTTTGCCGGCCAGACGCCAAAACTTCGGCAACTACCTACGCACGATACGGGTTTCTCCGGAAAATCTTCAGATACAGAGAGCAGTCATTTCCAATGTCGCTACAGCATACGTTCGGTGAGTTACGGGAACAGTTAGCCAAACGGATAATCGGACAGGAAAAACTGGTGGATCGTCTGCTGATCGCGCTGCTTGCCGACGGCCACCTGCTGGTCGAAGGCGCACCGGGTCTGGCAAAAACCACCGCCATCAAAGCCCTTGCCGACCACCTGGACGGTGATTTTCACAGAATCCAGTTTACCCCGGACCTGCTGCCTTCCGACGTCACTGGCAGCGAGATTTACCGCCCGGAGACGGGGCAGTTCGAATTCCAGCGCGGCCCCATATTCCATAACCTCGTGCTTGCCGATGAAATTAACCGGGCACCCGCCAAGGTCCAGTCCGCCCTTCTGGAAGCCATGGGCGAGCGACAGATCAGCGTGGGAATGCGCACCTTTCCGCTGGACCGGCTGTTTCTGGTCATGGCCACCCAGAACCCCATCGAACAGGAAGGCACCTACCCGCTGCCCGAAGCCCAACTGGACCGGTTCCTGATGCATGTGGTCATCCATTACCCGTCGGCGGAGGCTGAAAAGGCCATTCTGCAACTGGCAAGGAACGATTATCGGCATGGCCTGCCCAAGACAGATCTGCGCCTGACGGCAGATCAGGTGTTCGAAGCCCGGGCGGACGTCGCCAACATCTACATGGCAGAGCCTGTTGAGCAATACCTGCTGGCGCTGGTGCTGGCCACCCGTGATCCGGCCGCCCTGGACCCGGAACTGGCCCGCTGGACCGCCTTCGGCGCCAGCCCCCGTGGCACCATTGCCCTGGATCGTTGTGCCCGGGCACTGGCCTGGCTTGACGGCCGCGACTACGTCACCGCGGATGATGTACGTGCCATGGCCTTCGACGTGCTCCGACACCGCATCCTGCTGACGTTTGAGGCAGAGGCCGAAGGCATGACCGCCGATACCGTCATCGAGCGGCTGATCGAACGTGTTCCGGTGAGCGCCTGAAGCCATCGACGGAAGCAATACACGGGAGCCGTCAGGCATGGGCAACAGCGAAGCCATTACCCACATCAGCCTACCGGATCTGATCCGCTTGCAGGCGGACGCCCGGGCATTGAAGCTGCCCTCCGCCCGTCCAGTGCGCTCCCGCCAGGCCGGTTTGCAACGCTCGCCCCAGCGCGGCCGCGGCATGGCGTTTGCGGAAGTCCGGCTGTACCAGCCCGGAGATGACATCCGCAGCATCGACTGGCGGGTCACCGCCCGCCGCCAGGAGCCACACACAAAGCTCTATGAGGAGGAGCGGGAAAGACCCGTGCTGCTCCTGTGCGATCTCGGCCCCAGCCTTTTTTTTGCCAGCACCGGCGCCTTTAAACAGGTCCGCTGTGCCCAGATCGCTGCCATTCTGGCCTGGCTTGCGCTGTGGTCGGGAGACCAGGTGGGAGGCATCGTATTCAATGATGAGACCCTGAGTGTTCTTCGCCCTGCCCGTCGTAAAAAATCGGTGCTGCGGTTGCTGGACACGCTGGACGAACAGCAACGACGGGACAACCAAGCGCCGGCACAGGACGAGCAACCCGCCCAGTGCAGGCTGGACATGGCACTTACCGAGGCCCGCCGGGTCGCCCACACCGGCAGCCGGATTTTCGTGATCAGTGATTTTCTGGATATTTCTGCAGAAACAGGCACGCTGCTCGGGGCCCTGGCCCGCCACAATTCAGTCAGCGCCCTGAGAATCGTCGACCCACTCGAAAAGGAGCTGCCAAAAAGTGGACGCTTCGCGGTTGCTGGCCCGGACGGTCCCGTGTGGTTCGACGCCGGAAACCCCCGGTTCCAGCGCGCCTGGCATGAGAAAGTCACCAACCACGAACACCGGTTGGAAGACTGTTTCCGAACCTCCGGGGTCACCATGGCAGAGGTGTCCACGGCGGAAGATCCGGCGGCGACCCTGAAACTACTGCTTGGGCCGGGAGGGCGCATCGGATGAACCCGCAGGATCCGCTCAGCCAGCTCCGGGACATACACCTGCCCGAGACTGGTGGTTTCTGGCCACCCGCTCCTGGCTGGTGGATGCTGGCCGTCCTGGTCATTGCGGCACTTGCAGCGCTGATCTGGCTAATCCTGAAGCGACGGAAACGAAACCGGTGGCTGCGATCCGCCCGCGCCCAGCTGGCGAGACTGGAAGGTTCAGCCAGCTCCGACCCCGCGTGGTTTGCGCAATTGAATACCCTGCTCAAACAAGCCGCCCGGGAGCGCTACCCTGACCAGCATCCGGAAGCGCTGACTGGTGATGCCTGGGTGAACTTCCTTCTGTCTACCGCCCCAAGGGACCGGGTTGCCTCCAGGCCGGTTGCAGAGGCACTGGTGCAGAGTGCCTGGCGGCCGACGGTTTCGGCGGAACCCGCGGAGGTACTGGCGTTCGCCCGGTTGTGGCTGGGAGGTCAGAAATGCTGACGCTTGCCTGGCCCTGGCTACTGCTTCTCGTACTGTTACCGCTGATCGTCAAATGGCGGAAGCCTGGGGGGCAGTCGGTGGATGCGCCGGTGCTGCCGGTCGGTCACTGGCTGTCGGACTTGCCCGGTGTCAGTCGTCGCGGCAATGCCGTTCCACTGTGGCAGCAGCTGTTACTATTCCTAATGTGGACGCTTCTGGTGATTGCCCTGGCACGCCCCCAACACGTGGGCGAGCAGGTGCAAATGCCGGTTTCCGGCCGGGATCTGATGCTGGTTGTCGACATCTCCCCCAGCATGGACGAGCAGGATATGGTCCTTCAGGGCCGGAGCATCAATCGCCTGCAGGCGGTCAAGCGGGTGCTTGATGACTTCATTTCCCGCCGCCAGGGCGACCGGCTCGGTCTGATCCTGTTCGGCACTGAGCCCTATGTTCAGGCCCCACTGACCTTCGATCTTGAAACCGTCAGGACCCTGATGCGGGAGGCGGGTCTTGGCATGGCCGGGCGCGCCACTGCCATTGGCGACGCGGTGGGTCTGGCGACCAAGCGACTGAGAGACAGGCCCCAGGACCAGCGCGTTGTAGTCCTGCTGACCGATGGCGCCAACACGGCCGGGGAAATCACTCCGGACAAGGCCACCGAAATCGCCGCCGCTGCCAGTATTCGGCTTTACACCATCGGCATTGGGGCCGAATCCATGGTTCAGCGGGGCTTGCTGGGCTCACGGAGGGTGAACCCGTCCAGGGACCTGGATGAAAACCTGCTGACCCGGATGGCCCAGCAAACCGGCGGAGAGTATTTCCGCGCGCGAAGCCTTCCGGAGCTGGAACTGATTTATGAGAGCATCGACCAACTGGAACCGATCGAGCTGGAGGGAAAGTTCTATCGGCCTGTGACCGAGCTTTATGTCTGGCCCGCCGGCCTGGCGGTCCTGCTGTGGCTGGCCCTGTTCCTTGTTCGCCACGGGCATGAGTTGTTTGCTGACTCCCGGCGCAACAGGAAGGAGGATGAAGCGAATGTGGGCTGACTTTCACTTTCTGCGGCCGTTCTGGCTCTTGCTGCTTCTGCTGCTGCCGATCCTGTACCTGGCGTTCCGGCAAATGCGCCTGGGCGACAGCGGCTGGTCCCGGCTTATTCCGGCCCGCTTGCTGTCGCCGCTGATTCGTCACAACGGCAGCTCGGGGAAAACGGCAAAGTCGCCTCTGGCCCCGGCCACCGCTGCCCTTGTCATCCTGTCCCTGGCTCTGGCCGGCCCCGCCTGGCGGGAGGCACCCACCCCGCTGAAACAGCCGGGCGACAGCCTTGTGATTGCTCTGGACCTTTCCCTGTCCATGCTGGCCACAGACGTTGAACCTGATCGCCTGACGCGGGCCAAACGGAAAATCCGGGATATCCTTGCGCTGCGGGAAGGCAGCCTGACCGGTCTGCTTGTCTTTTCCGGCGACGCCCACGTGGTCACACCGCTCACCGATGATGGCCGCACGATTGAGGGCATGCTCAATGTGCTGGACCCGGTCATCATGCCGGCCACAGGCAACCGGGCCGACCTGGCGGTTGCCCGGGCAAAAGAGTTGTTGCAGCAGGGGGCCCCGGGCGAGGGCCGGATCCTGCTGATCACTGACAACATCAACGATCGCTATACCGGGACGATCCGGGACACGCTTTCCGGGACCGGTTACGCCCTCAACACTCTCGTTGTCGGCACCGAGGAAGGTGGCCCCATTCCCCTGGCCCGGCGGGGATTTATCCGTGAAAACGACGACATCGTGATCAGTCGGGCCACTCCGCAAGCACTATCGCAACTCGCGGACAGCACCGGCGGCCGAAGCCACGAGCTGACCCTGGACGATACCGATATTCACTCCCTGAACCTGAGCCCGAAGGATAGTGACGACTGGCAGGAATCAGAGGAGGGCCTGACGGTCAGTCGCTGGCAGGACGACGGCTACTGGCTGCTCTGGCTAGCCCTTCCCCTGGTTCTGCTTGGCTGGCGCCGCGGAGCATTCAGTGCCCTCGCACTGATCCTCCTGCCGGTCTGGCCACAGCCCGCTGCTGCCATAAGCTGGGATGAGCTCTGGCAACGGGAGGACCAGAGAGCTCCCGAACTGATCGAGAAAAGTCCTGAGGCGGCTGCCCGGCAGATGGAAGACCCGGAATGGCGTGGGTCTGCACTGTATCGTTCCGGGCAATTCGAGGGCGCCGCCCAGGCATTCGCCCGGTCGCAGGGCCCACGTGCCAGTTACAATCGTGGCAACGCACTGGCCCGTGCCGGCAAACTACAGGAGGCTTTGGCCGCCTACGATGCCGCCCTGGAGCAAGCACCCGACATGGAGGATGCCCGACACAATCGCAAGATTGTCGAAGAGCTGCTGAATCAACAGCAGCAGGATCAGGAAGGCGGCCAGCAGGGCTCGTCTGACTCCTCCAGCAACGAGGAAAACCAGGGCAATCAGCAACAGAGCCGCCAGAACCAGGAAGGCAACGGTGAAAGCGAATCTTCCAGCGGTTCGGGAAACAATCAGCAGGATCCCCGGAACAGCCAGACCGCGTCCGGCAACGAGGATTCAGCAAACAATCAGGGCGATGAGCAGAATCAGCAAGAGCCAGGTGAGCAAGGCAATCCCGAGCAGGCATCCGGCGAGGGGGAATCTCCCGCAGGCCAGGCACAGGCGCCCGCCCCTATTTCCGAAACGCCGCTGACCCAGAGCCAGGAACAATGGCTCAGACGGGTACCTGATAACCCGGGCGGCTTGCTGCAGCGCAAATTCCTGCAGCAGTATCAACAACGCCAGACTCCATCCGATGAGGGCGATACACCATGGTAAAACGGCTGATTACACCCGCCGTCTGTCAATTTCTTTTAGCCATGCTTCTGACGGCAATCTGGCTGCCGGCCCAGGCACAGTCACAGCAGCTGACGGTCGAACCCGACCGTACTCGCCTCTACGAAGGCGAGGTGCTGACATTGACTGTGAAGGGTAGCATGGAGATCGATATCAACCTGGGCAACCTGTTTGACTTTGACATGTCCAGCCTGCCCAAGCCGGATATCGAGAAAGTGGAGCCGGATTTTGAAATCCTGGCCCAGAACCAGCAATACAGCATCCGCACCGTGAACAGTCAGATGGTGGGCGAGATTACCTGGACCTACCAGCTTGCACCGAAGAGCACCGGCGAGCTGACCATCCCGTCGCTCACCTTTAAAGAGGCAGTATCAGCACCGGTTACCATAGAGGTGGTGGATGGCTCACCACCGGATCAGGCCAGTCCCGGCCGGGACAGCTTTATCGAGTTGTCTACCGACAAAGATGAAGTGTATGTCCAGGAGCAGTTGATCCTGACGGTCCGGCTTTTCTTCCGGGGTAACCTGATTCGCGGAGAGCTCTCCGAGCCCACCCATCCCCATGTCATTATCGAATCCCTGGGCAGGCAACAGGAATTCTCCCGCTATCGCGACGGAGTCCGATACCGTGTTGTGGAACGCCGGTATGCGATCTTCCCCCAGCGTGCGGGTACCCTGAAACTGCCGGCGATCCGTTTCGAGGGCCAGGCCAGGGACGCTTCCGGCAACCTTCGTTTTCTGCGGGACAGCGAGGAGCTGTTTGAAGTTCCGGTGAAGGATGTGCCTGCACAATTCAGTGGCGAAACCTGGCTGCCGGCAACCGGCGTAGCGCTTGAGGAATCCGGGCTTCCGCCATCGCTGGAGGTGGCCACCGGTGAAAACATGACCCGCGAAATCAAGCTGACGGCAGCGGGCCTTCCCGGGGAGGCACTACCACCGCTACCCGATGCGGTACCGAACGGTTTAAGAAGTTACCCCGAAGAGCCGGAGCGACAGACCGAGACCACACCCGCTGGCCTCACATCCTCACTGACCCAGTCTGTGGCCCTGGTACCCGTGGAGCCCGGCCAGATGACCCTGCCAGCCATACGCATTGTCTGGTGGGACACGGAAGCCGATCAGGAGCGGGTAGCCACGATTCCACAGAAAACACTGACAGTGACAGACCCGACTACCGCTGCCGCGACTCCATCCCCGCAAAACGATCAGGGCAATGCAGGCCCGGAACCGGATGTCAGCAGCACGGAATCTACGGCTAGCCCTGCATCCGACCGAACCCGGCTGTGGCAATGGCTCGCCCTGCTGCTGGGAATACTCTGGGCAGGCACGCTAGTGGCATGGTGGTGGTCAGGAAAAAACCGGAAAAGCACGCCAGCACAAACTGACAACCGGGACGAAGATGCCGCGTTCGACCGTCTGATCAGGGCGGCGAGGGACGGCGCCGCGGTAACACCGGAACTGGTCGTGGAATGGGCCAATCTCCACGTGCCCGGCCACGGCTTCCGCTCGGCGTCTGACGTTGTCAATCATTTCGATGACGAGACGCTGGCAGCAGAGCTCAGAAGGCTTCAGGCCCGGCTTTTTGCCCCCGGCCACGAGAACGACAGCTGGGACGGCCGACCACTGGCGCGGGCCCTTGAACAGGTCCGGAGGCACCGGCGGACGGAAACCAGCGCCGATCTGCCTCCGCTCTACCCCAAAGGCCTGTCCTGAGGATCAGTCGATAAGCTGCTGATCAATCACAACGGCGACCGGCGCGTCCTGACCTTCATTGACCGCGATGGGCAGGTCGGTGCTGCCCTGCCAGTCACCCGCCTGGGCGCTGACACTGCCGGAACGACTGAGACGGGCCGTCACGACAACCTCATCAACACTGGAAATGGTAGCCTGGGGTGACATCGCGTAGCGGTCGTCCAGACGGATTTCCACCGGCAGTTGCTCGGCCGTAAGCCGCGCCACGGCGAGTGGTGGACCCTGCCGGACATTGGCCTCGCGGGCGAACAGGAATAGCGTCGTATCAGCGGGCACCTGATCGCGCAGGTCCTCGGCAAGCGTCACACGAACGGTGACTCCGGCTCCGGATGCTTCGGCTTCCGCCACCGATGCCGGAGGCTCCTCCCCGAGACGCGTGTAAGCTTCGCGAATCCCCTCGCGAATGGAGCCAATCTGCGGGTGATCCGGAGCAACCGTTTCGATTCGCTCCCAGTATTCGATGGCTTCACGGTAGTTCTGCTGGCTGAAAGCGTTGATGCCCAGCAACCCCAGGGCGTTCACCTCATCCGGATTCAGCTGGCGGGCCTGTTCAATAGCTGCGGTTACCTCCTGTGTCATGGCACCCTGGCTACCGAAGAACAACGCCTGCGCAGACAGACCATAGGCGACGGCTTCTGCCCTGTCATCGTCATTCACGCTGTCCGCCAGCTGGCGGAATGCCCAGGCCGCATCGTCGTATTGTTCCAGGCGCATGTAGGTGCGACCCAGCATTGCCCAGCCCTCCGGATTATCCGGGCTGGCTTCCAGCCGTTCCCGAAGCTGGCCCGAAAGTTCAATCATCTGGGCCTGTCTCGATCCGTCAGTAGCACCCATTTCCTGCATGGTGATGAACTGCTCGACCCGGTCCATCGCGCCCCAACGCTCATACAGGTATACGGTAGCCGCCGGGATCAGGAGAATCGACACCAGTGCCACTGCCATGGCACTCCTGCGACCACTGATCACCGGCCTGACCTGTTCCTGCTCCGGCACATCGTCCAGCATGCTTCCAGCGAGCTCTTCCTTGAGCTGGCGATAATTCTCGTCGTCCAGAATACCGGCCTCGTATTCGCTATCGAGCTCCTTCATCCTGGAGCGATAGGCCATCAGATTCTGGTTTTTCAGGTCCGTCTGCTTTCTCGCGCCCAGCCGGTGAAAAAAGACCGGGTACAACACAAACGAAAGGGCAAGAATGATCAGTACCGTTGCGGCAATCCAGAAAGTGTCAGTCATGGAGTTTCAGTCACAGGTTCAGAATTTAGAATGAGGTAGCAACCAAGGCATCCCGGGCAGGGCCAGCTTCAGGACGGTTTGTCCTGGTCTGCCAGCATTTTGTTGACCCGGGCCTGCTCTTCGGCACTCAACGCCGGGCTTTCCGGCCCTGCCCGCCGGGAGCGGATGACCACACCGGCCACCACCAGAAGCCCACCCAAGACCGCAATGGCTGGTGTCGCCCATAGCAGAAAGGTCCGGCTGTCCAGCTCGGGTTTGTAGCGAACGAACTCACCAAACCTGCCAACCAGGGATTCAACAATCTCCTCGTTACTGGCACCGTCTTTCATCATCCGGTAGACCGCATCCCGCATATCCTTGGAGATCGGCGCGTTGGAATCGGCGATGTTCTGGTTCTGGCATTTCGGGCAGCGCAGTTCTTCGATCAGGTTCTGGTAGCGTTGCTCCTGGGCCCGATCCGAAAAATCGTAAACATCGGCTACCTCGGCCGCAGCGCCTCCGGAAAGCAAGAGCACCAACAGGAAATTAACGATCCGTAGCATCAGCCGTTCCCCTGAACATCGTTGATCACGGGCAGCAACGTCTGTTCCCAGACCGTCTCATTGACCACACCCACGTGGCGATAGCGAACCACGCCACCGGCATCAATTACGAAGGTTTCCGGCGCACCGTACACACCCAGATCAAATCCGAGGGTGCCGCGGGGGTCATAGATGATTTTCCGGTACGGGTCGCCCAGACGGTCGAGCCAGACCAGGGCATCGTCGCGGTTGTCCTTGTAGTTCAGGCCGATGATGTTGACGCCTTTCTCCTCGGCCAGCCACATCAGGTCGTCGTGCTCATCCTTGCAGGCTGGGCACCAGGTACCCCAGACATTCAACAGCGAAACCTGGCCCCGGAACAGGCTCTGGTCCAGCATGGCATCCGGGTTATGCAGATCCCGCAGGCTGAACTCAGGAACCGGTTTGCCGACCAGGACCGATTCAAGCTTGGTTGGATCCTTGCCGATGCCCGCGAACAACACTACGCCGACAACAAGGGCGACCAGTAACGGCAGAAAAAGCAGGAACCGCTTCATGAGGTCGCTCCGGCGGACGTCGCAGGGCCGGGCTCAGGAGAGGCTGTACCGGCCTGCGCCTTTTTGTCAGCTCCCTCCCGGATTCGATAGCGGCGATCGGCAATCGCCAGGAAGCCGCCAGCCGCCATAAAGAGCGAGCCCAGCCAGAGCCAGCGAACCAGTGGTTTGTACTGCAGCCGGATGGCCCAGGCCTCGTCGGTGATGCGTTCACCAATGGCCACGAAGATATCCCGGAACAAACCGGCGTCGATGTCCGCCTCGGTCATGACGCTCATACCAACGGAGTACTGGCGTTTCTCGGGATGAAGCACGGATACACGCTCACCATCCAACATGACATCGAAAGTGCCATATTGAGCCGTAAAATTGGGACCCTGGCGGGCACCGATATCCCTGAACACAAATTGATAATCGCCGACGGTCGCGACATCGCCGGGTACCATACGTACGTCACGCTCGATGCCGTAGTTGGAAACCACCGTAGCCCCAGCCATGGTAATTGCCAGCCCCAGATGCCCGAGCACCATGCCATAATAGCTGCGGGACTGCCGCTTGAGGCCGTGAAGGCGACCTTTCCGGGAAGAAGACTTGTCCCACAGATCCCAGAACGTGGCAACGGTTACCCACAGGGCGGAGAAAATGCCCAGGAACGCCCAGGGCTTGAAGCCCCCGTAGCCAATCAGAACCGCCGTGGTACCCACAATGCTGATTGCCAGGGGCCACAGAAGCTTTCGCGCCAGCCAGCCGCCATCGGTTTTCTTCCAGCGGGAGAAGATACCGGCGCCCAATAACAGGCCTGTTGCCACCGCCAGGGGGCTGAACGTCAGGTTGAAGAAGGGCTCGCCAATCGACAGTTTGCCGAGTTCCAGGTAATCAAGCACCAACGGATACAGCGTGCCGACTGCCACAAGAAGCGTGGCGGACACCAGCAACACGTTGTTGAGCAGCAGGAACACTTCCCGAGACAAAGAGCCATACCGGGAGCGGACATGCACCACCGGCGCCCTGAACGCATACAGTGCCAGACTGGCGATCACTGTGACCGCCAACAGGCCCAACAGGAAAGTGCCCCGCTCCGGATCAGATGCGAAGGCGTGAACCGAAGTCAGTACGCCAGAACGGACCAGGAAGGTACCCAGCAGGCTGAGTGCGAAGGTGACAATGGCCAGCAGCACGGTCCAGCTCTTGAACACACCGCGCTTTTCGGTGACAGCCAGCGAATGCATCAGGGCCGTCCCGGAAAGCCAGGGTAACAATGAGGCATTCTCAACCGGGTCCCAGAACCACCAGCCACCCCAGCCAAGTTCGTAGTAGGCCCACCAGCTTCCCAGGGCGATACCAAGGGAGAGAAACGCCCAGGCAACTGTGGTCCAGGGCCGCGACCAACGTGCCCAGGCGGCATCGAGACGGCCGTTAATGAGAGCGGCAATGGCAAAGGCAAAGGCCACCGCAAACCCGACGTAGCCCATGTAAAGCATGGGCGGATGGACGATCAGTCCGAAATCCTGGAGCAAGGGGTTCAGATCCGTGCCATCGGCAGGCACATTGGGCAGCAGACGGTCAAAGGGATTGGAGGTGATAACGATAAACAGCAGGAAGCCGACACAGACCATGCCCAGCACCGAGAGCACCTGGGAAATCATCACCGCCGGCAGGCGACGGCTGAAGATAGCCACCGCCAGAGTCCAGCCCGCCAGCATCAAAATCCAGAGCAGCAGTGAGCCCTCGTGCCCGCCCCATACAGCGCTGAACTTGTAATACCAGGGCAACAGACTGTTGCTGTTATTGGCCACATAGGCCACTGAAAAGTCATCAGTCACAAACGCATGGGTCAGGACGGCAAAGGCAAGCCCCACAAACACAAACATGCCGGATGCCAGGGGCCTGGCAAAGGCCTGAAGATTGTCCCTGCCGGTCAGGGAACCGGCCAGGGGGACTAAGGAAAGGAGCACTGCCAACAACAGCGCGAGAATCAGTGCAAGCTGTCCGAGTTCGGGATACATCAAAGGCCTCCAGAAACCAGGCTGTCAGATAAATTGATTAGTAGGACACGGTTTCCGCACTACCACTGGCTTTGTGCTGGCCCTTGGAGGCCTTCTCCAGTGCGTCGGCGACTTCCGGCGGCATATAGTTTTCATCGTGCTTGGCAAGCACCTGATCGGCCACAAAGCGACCGTTTTCATCCAGCCGGCCCATGGCAACCACGCCCTGACCCTCGGCAAACAGATCCGGAAGGATACCGGTGTACTGGACCGGCACAGATGCGTTGAAGTCGGTCACCTTGAACTCAACCTTCAGGCTGTCCGGATCACGCCGAACCGAACCCTCCTCGACCATGCCACCGGCCCGGATTCTGACATCGACCGGAGCTTCACCGGCAGAAATCTGAGTGGGGTCGTAAAACAGGTTGATATTCTGTCGCAGCGCGTAGGTGGTCAAACCCACGGCAATGCCCAGTCCCACCAACAGGAACAGGACAATGGTCAGCCGCTTTTTTCGGATTGGATGCATCAGTCATCTGCCTTTCAGTCTTGGGAAACCTTGACGCGGGTGAAGGACGCTGCCGAAGCCGATGCATCCTGCCGGCCTGCCTGAAACTCATAACCCCGACGGCAGGCCTCAATGGCAGCTTTGCGGCGGCGCAGGGACCACACCATGAGGCCAATCATCAGCAGGAAGAAGGCAGCGTAACAGGACCAGACGTAGGGCCCATGACCTTCCATCACCATAAATGCCGAAAAGGAATCAAATGCCATACTTCAGCCCCTCCCGGCCAACACGTAATCTTTAACCCAGCGCGTTCTCTGTTCGCGTAAGAGAATCTCGGTCTGCATGCGCAAACACGCCAGCCAGCCGAAGAGCAGGTACAACCCGAGGACAGACAACAGCAACGGGACCCACATCTCTGCCGGCATGGACGGCTTTTCCGTCAGCTTGAACGTCGACGGCTGGTGTAACGTATTCCACCACTCAACGGAGTACTGGATAATCGGTATATTCACCACCCCGACCAGCACCAGCACCGCTACCGCCCGAGCAGCAGATTTTTCGTCGTTAATCGCCCTGTCCAGCGCAATCACGCCCCCGTACAGGAACAGCAGGATCAGCATCGAGGTCAGTCGGGCGTCCCAAACCCACCAGGTGCCCCAGGTGGGCTTGCCCCAGACAGCACCGGTGAACAGGGAAAGAAAAGTCAGCACCAGGCCCACCGGAGCGACCGACTTCACGAACACATCGGCCAGTTTCATACGCCAGACCAGAGTGACAACGGCTGCCACTGCCATCATTACGTAGACAGATTGGGCGAGAAAGGCCGTCGGCACGTGAATGAAAATAATCCGGTAGCTGTTGCCCTGCAGGTAATCCTTGGGCGCAAAGGCCAGCCCCCAGACAATGCCCGCCATCAACAGCAGGATCCCACCCGCCAGCAGCCAGGGCATCAGCCGGGTTGCAATCCCGAAGAACCATTTGGGAGAACCCAGCTTGTGAAAAAATTGCCACATCAGATGGTCACCGTCCTACCGTTACCTTGTTTTACCCGTTAGACAGGCTGATACGCAGCGCCGCTGCCGATGCGAAGGGCGCCAGAGTCAGCGCGAGCACCAGAAATGCGCCCATCAAAGCGAGATAGGCGCCCACGGGAGCGCCCTCCGCGGCCGAAGCCACTGTTCCCGTGCCAAAGATCAGGACGGGAATGTACAGCGGAATGATCAGCAGGGACAAGAGTACCCCTGCCGACCGTAATCCAAGTGTCAGTGCCGCGCCGATTGCCCCTATCAGGCTCAACACCGGTGTACCGATCAGCAGCGTTAGACACAAAACTCCGATGGAGTTCCCGTCGAGATGAACCATTACGCCCAAAACCGGCGTGAGCACCACCAGTGGCAAGCCTGTTAGCACCCAGTGCGCCGCCGTTTTGGCCAATACCAGCAGAAACAGGGGCTGGGGCTGAAGCACGAGCTGCTCAAGCGTGCCATCATCGAAATCATGGCGAAACAAATGGTCCAGCGACAACAGCACCGATAGCAATGCCGCCACCCACAGGATACCGGCTCCGGACTCGCGCAAAAATGCCACTTCCGGACTGACCCCGAGGGGAAAAAGACTTACAACCATCACGAAAAACAGGAGCGGATTGAGCAGATCCTGGCGCTGCCGGAAGGCCACCTTCATATCCCGGGCAAACACAGCCTTCATCGCTGCCAGTGCACCGACGCTGTCCTGTTGCAAACTCAGTACCGGCCGACAATCAGCATTCATTGGCCGCACCTCCACCCAGAACAATGCGCTGCATACCGGGCAAATTCAGATCGTGGTGCGTCGTCACAACCACTGCACCTCCCTCGGAGGCGCGCTGTTGAAGCAGGTTCTCAATGGCGCTGACACCGGCCGAATCAATGGCGGTAAAGACCTCATCGAGCAACCAGAGAGGCTCATCGGCAATCAACAGGCGCGCCAGGGCCACCCGCCGTTGCTGACCGGCAGAGAGATTCCGGCAGGGCACATCCTGAAACCCCGCCAGACCGGTACCTTCAAGCGCCTGACGCAAAACGGGGTCCGGCAGCGGACGCCGCCCCGCCGTCAGTGCCCGAAGATTTTCCAGGGGTGTCAGCAATGGCTTGATGCCCGGACGATGGCCAAGGTACAGGGTATTCCGGAGAAACTCCTCCCGCTGAGCTGACCTGGGTTGGCCGCACCAGAAGAGATTGCCCGACCAGGCATCGTTCAGACCGGCCAGCATCCGCAGCAACGTGGTCTTTCCAGAGCCGTTCGGCCCCTCGACACGGGTGACCGTACCGGGCAGTATGGAGAACGACAGGTCACGGAACAGGATCCGTTCATCCCGTTCGCACTGCAGTTCGACAGCCTGTAATAACGGCTCAGACATCAGGTCCCCGTAACCAGGACGATGCACGTGAAGACGGCATCGGGTGCATTCGTGACATCGACGGCCAAGAGCATTGTTCGCGCGTGACCTGCCGGCGCGGCGTATTATAACGAAAGCGCCGGCGGATTACTCTTGCTCAACATCAAATCAGTGACCATGAAACTACCCAGCGGACAACAGCCCCCGACACCCCCGGCCCAGCCAGCAACGCAGACTTCCCGGCCCTCGGTCACAACCGAATCGGCCCGGGAGCCCCTGCCGGCCTCTGCCAGGCAGCTGCTCGACCAACTACAGTTGAAAAACCGGGAAACAACCCTGGCCCGGGTCGCAGAGATCATCAACCGTCAGGGCGGCAACAGCGCAGACCTTTTGCTGGACATTCGCGGCAAGTCACTTCTTGTCCAGGCCGCCGTTGGCAAGACCGAGCTGGCGACCGGTGACTGGGTAAAGGTAATGCGGGCGGGCAATGAGCTGCAGCTGATGGGCAAACTGGCGCCCGCGCCGGAGGCCGGGATCGCCCGGGCCCTGGCCCAGCGGCTGCCCTGGCAACAAACCCTGGACGCAGGCCTGGCAAGGCTGTTGGGCACACTGACACAGGGAGTCCGTCAGGAACCACTACCAGGCCAACTGCCGTCATCCCTAAGTCCCCAACCTCTTCCGTCGGCCGCCCGGCAGGCTATTGAACAAATAGTGGCAAGGCTGCCATCGGGGAACAGCTTGACCCCCGGTGCCGGCAACCAGGAAACGACACCGCAGCAGGTCCGCCAATGGCTGTCGGAAAGCGGCCTGTTCGCCGAGTCACGCCTGTCCCAGACACCCTCTGCCCAGTTACCCGATCTCAAGCTGGCACTTGGCAGGGTGATTTCCGCCTTGCTTGCCCACCAGGGCAGCACACCGGAACACTTCAACCGGCTGACCCCTATCTCAACGCCGGAACTCATGCAGGCACCCTTGCAGTTTCCCCAACCCCTCGCCACACCCCAGCCCCCCGGTAGTGGTGATGCGCCGACCGTGGGCCAGATGCTCCGCCTGCTGGCCGGGATGCTTAACCGGATCACCGTCAACCAATTGCACAGCCAGGTACTCACGGCCCGTGGTGGCGGCGAGGCGCCGGGGCCGGCACCTGCTTCCACCCTGGTACTCGATCTGCCCTGGCTGACACCCCAGAACGAGCCAAGACTCGCTCAGGTTCGGATCGAACAGTACCCTGAAGACAGGGAATCAGAGGGCAGATCCGGGAAAACCACCACGGCCGAGTGGCGTCTGTCGCTGACCATGGATCTGGATGAGGCCGGCCCCCTGCACTTCGATGTCGCCCTCCGCCAGCAGGCAGTGAGCGCCCGGGTGTGGGCAGAGAAACAGGCAACCCTGCGCCAGGTGAACCAGGAACTGCCCGCATTGCGCCAGAGCCTGACCGACCTCGGCCTGGAAGTGACCGACCTGGACTGCCGCCGCGGGACGCCCCAGAGCAGCGCCACCCGACTCGAACACAGACTGGTGGATACCCGAGCATGACAACAGAGACAGAACACCCGGGCAGAGCGGCGGTTGCGCTTAAATACGATGGCGAAAAAGCGCCCACCATCAGCGCCACCGGCACTCACGAACTGGCCGAGGAAATCATCCGCATTGCCCGGGAGCACAATGTGCCTCTTTACGAAAACCCGGAGCTGGCCAGCATTCTGGCGCGCCTGTCGCTAAATGAAGAAATCCCCGAGTCGCTGTACCGGGTGATTGCGGAAATCCTGGCGTTTGCCTTTCACATTCGGGGCCTGACTCCCGAGGACCGCAAACCCGGTACGCCAACGGACGACTCAGTGAATGAGTGAGCGCAGCGCCCAGGCCTGCTGCCAGTTGTCACCCCGTCTGGGCGCCACTGTTGTTTCAAAGTAATGGCGCAGCCTGCGCCGGTCTTCAGGCTGGTCCTTGAGTGCGGAGCCTACGATGTGATGCATCAACTGCTCCACCGTGATGCTGCCCCCACCGTAATACCAGGCATTGAGACTGGCCGCGTGGGCGACCGATACGGCTTCTGCCGTAGACAGCGCCGAGCCGGCGAGGCGATCGGTACTGCGTCCGTCCAGGGTCTGGCCGTTGCGTAACTCGTGGAACATGGTCACGAGGATCTCGATGACCGACTCCTCCAGCGCCACCTCAATTCCGGCCCGACCATTGGCCCTGCGAACCTCCCGCAGAACGACATCCATTTCGTCGGACAGGTTTCGGATCGGCCGGATTTCCTCAAAATCCATCCGCCGTTTAAGCGCGGCACTCATGCGGTGAACACCCTCATCGATGCTGTTGGACGTGGCGATCACGTTGAAACCTTCCCGCGCGAGTACCACGCCGTCATCACCTGCCAGCTCGGGAATCACCACCACCCTGTCGGAAAGAACCGACAACAGCGCGTCCTGAAGCGCCTGGGGACAGCGGGCAATCTCTTCAAACCGGACCATTCGCCCCTCTATCATGCCCCGCAGCAAGGGGCTGGGCACCAATGCTTTCAGACAGGGACCATCGGTACGCAGCACCGCCTCGTTCCAGCTGTACAGCAGTTGGCCCACACTGTTCACCGCCCCACCCTGCAGGGTCAGTGTAGAGTTCCCCGAAATGGCGGCGGCCAGTAATTCCGACAACCAGGATTTGGCCGTGCCAGGCTCGCCCACCAGAAGGCAGCCGCGGCTGGTACACAGGGAAATGATGATCCGGACCACCATGGCCCGTTCGGCAACGAATTTCCGCTCAATGCCGAGTTTCTCATCCCCCATCACGAACTTTTCCACCGCCCGCGGAGACATTAACCAGCCGGGTGGCACCGGACCATGATCAAGGCCTCTGAGCTTGTCCAGCTCAGCGCCATAGACCACTTCCACGGGTTCCCGCTGGGCCGCCTTGTTAACCGATTGCTTGTTGCTCATTGCTGACTCCTGCGGCCGCCACGGACTTCCGGTGCCATGCGCTCCCTGGGGAGAATCCGCGGCAGTTCGGAAAGCGGGATAATGCCTTCAATCACATGATCCAGGGCGCTGTCGCGCATGGTCACCAGGCCGGCATCAAGGGCGCGCCACCGCAGTTCCCCGATGGGCGGTTGGCTCGAAATGGCGTTGCGGATGTCCGAATCGACTTCCATATACTCAACAATCGCCACCCGGCCCTGGGTGCCACGCCCGTTGCATTTATCGCAGCCGGCGCCTTCAAAACAGCGGAAATCCGCCGGCGGGCCATCGGGAAACACCTCGGACAGAATCACCGGATCTGGCTCGGCAGGCTGGCTGCAATGCTTGCAGATACGCTTCGCCAGGCGCTGGGCAATAACGGCCAGCAGCTCACCGGCGATGGAGTTGGGATGGATCCCAAGATCGTAGAGGCGTTGCAGTGAATCCACCGCGTCGTTGCAGTGCAGCGTCGACAGAACCACGTGCCCGGTCTGGGAAGCCCTGATCGCCTCCAATGCCGTTTCCTGATCGCGGATCTCGCCCACCAGAATGACATCCGGATCTTCCCGGACAAACGCTCTCATGGCGTCGGCGAAACCAAAGCCGATTTCCGAGCGAACCCGGGTCTGCTGGATGTTATCGATGGAATACTCGATGGGGTCCTCCACCGTAATCACTTTCCGCCGCCCATCATCGGCAAGAGTCTGCAGCCCGGCATACAGGGTGGTGGACTTGCCGGAGCCGGTCGGCCCCACCACCAGCACCAGCCCCGCCGGGTTGTCGAGCAATCGCTGGTAGCGGGCACCGATCATCGGTGACATGCCGAGCTCGGCGATGGTCATGGCCCGGCCTGTCTGCGGCAACAGCCGGATAATCGCGTGCTCGCCATGCAGCGAGGGTTGGGTCTGGATTCGCAGGTCGTAGGCCATATCGCCAAGCTGAAGTCGGGATCGCCCGCCCTGAGGCAGCCGGTGCTCGGCGATGTTCAGTTCCGCCCGCAGCTTGATCACGTTGATCACCCCTTTTATCTCCCGGGGCGATAACTGGTACTGGGGCAGATCATGGAGATCACCATCCACCCGCAGGCGGATGCGAATCCGGTCACCGTACTGTTCGATGTGAATATCGCTGGCTTTTTCGCTCACGGCATCCAAAAGGATGGCCTCGTAGACAGACACCAGATAGGGGCTGACATGCTTGTTTTTCGGATCGTTGCCCAACAACTGATCAGCGCTGCCGTTTGGATGGTCTGACTGTTCCGGGCCAGGTCCATGATCCGCCACGAAACTGCGACCCTTCGCGGTCAGATCAAGTGCTGACCAGAGACGGCGGAAGTCTGTAGGAGTCACCAGCAGGCAATCAACCACCTGGTTGGGGCTCAGGCGCTCAAGCTGATCGGTGCGGGCATCCGGATCATCGGTCACAACTGTGATCCGGCCATCTTCCTCGGCGATGGGGATCAGTCGCGACAGGTCCAGAAACGTCCGGGAAAACCTGCGGAACAGCGCCGGGTGGAGCTCAGGCAGAATCTCGTCGGCATCGGTGAACGTCATGCCACGCTGGCTGGCAAGAGATCGATAGAGATCCATCTCTTCAAGATTCAGTTTGCGCCGGAGAACTTCAAGCAGGCGGCAATTCTGCTTGGCCGCCTCCGCCTTCGCTTCGGCCAGGATCTTGTCATCCACAAGGCCCTGATCGATGAGGATCTGCTCAACATTGCGATTGAAATCGACCCACCCCAGTGTCCTCACCCGCTCCAGTCCCGCGTCACGGCGCACAAACATGGCGAGGCTCGGAACAGGTCCGGCGCGCCCCTCCAGGCAAACCAGGTGCCCTCCTTGCCGCACCAACCGGGCCAGAACGTGGCGCTCGGTGATAAACGTTGTGCACAAAACGAGATCACAAAGGGGATCCGGTTCCGGTGCGTCTTCCGCACTGGCCACCAGAACATCCACATTATGCATACCAAGCCGGAAGAATCGCTCCCTGGCGGCCTCGGCGACAACGGCGTTTTTTTCCAGATAGATTACCCGATGGGCCAGGCCTGATAGCACAGCGGCGAGATATCCGGAGCCACCACCCACGTGCATCACCACCTGATCCGGTTCGATCTCTGGCAACAGGGAGAGAATGTGGCTGACGGTTTCTTCGCGGGGGATGGAATGGCCGGTTATCGATGGAACCAGATCAGAACCGGAAACAAAATCATGGCGGGATACAGATCGGAGGGCCTCAAGGGCCCTCGGATAAACTCTCTTCATTCAACAGCGTCCGTAACGGCATGGTATCAGGCCGCCTGACGTTTTCTGAGTGCTGACACCAGCTCGGCCTCGGGACGGGAAATTCCGCACGTGTTCATAAGATCGTCGATATCGGCGCCGAGATCAACCAGTCGAGAGGCCTCATCATAGGAGATTCGCAGCGGATCGTTCTGGCGCATTTCATCGAGTGTGGTTCGCAGCTCGTGCAACTGGCGTTCACAAGTGACGAGCCGCTGCCCTACACCCATGCTTCCGCTGGTGGTGGCATGCAGCTCCCGGCCAAGGGTATCGCACCGTTCTTTCAGGTTCGCTCTGAGGCTACGTACCTGGCGCCGAAGCACGAGGCCCTGCACGAATACCAGCGACAAGGCGGCAACAGTCAACGCCCAGGGAAGATACGAAGGAATTTCTGCAAACATGACGGATGTCTCCCGTTAATTGCCACGGAAGGCATCCATCTTCAGGCCCGCAACGGGTTGCCCCGGATTACAGTGCCGCGATTTCAGCCCACTCGTGGTCTGACAGCATCTTGTCGAACTCGACCAGAATGATCAGTTCGCCATCCTTGTTGCACACGCCCTGGATAAACTTGGCACTTTCCTCGTTACCCACGTTCGGTGCGGTCTCAATTTCGCTGGCTTTCAGGTACACCACCTCAGCCACGGAATCCACCAGAATGCCCATGACCTGGTTGGCCGATTCCATCACCACAATCCGGGTGGCATCGGTGACTTCAGCATCCGCCAGGCCAAAACGCCGGCGGGTGTCGATGACCGTAACCACGTTACCCCGGAGGTTGATGATGCCGAGCACGTAATCCGGAGCTCCCGGAACCGGAGCAATCTCCGTGTATCTCAGCACTTCCTGGATCTGCATGACATTCAGACCGTAGGTCTCATCATCCAGCCGGAAGGTAACGTACTGCAGTACCTGATCGTCCTGGGCCTGATTGGTTTGTCCGCTCGGGGATGCCATTGCGATGTTTCTCCTCTTGGGCTGCCCGGCGGGCAACCTGATCGTCAAAAAAATATCATCAGTGCCCAATACTATAGTTAAGGGCACAAACCGTGCCAGCACGGCTCGGTTTCATTCAGTAACCGTTGTTTGCGTCAACTAAGATCCAGATGGTGCTCTCTTTCCGCCCGCTCCAGCAAGTCTGCCATGGTGCGCACATCAATCAGTGCGCACATATGGTCAATCACCGTGCCGGCTAGCCAGGGCCGTTTGCTGCGGGCGCTGCGCCAGCGCACTTCGTCGGGCCGGAGGGTGAAAGACTGGGCCACATCGTCACAGGCCAGCCCCCACTCACTGTTATCAAGCCGGATCACGAAGCGATAGTTATCACGGGCGCCAGGGGGTACCCGCCCCGCCATGATCCATTCAGCGGAATCCACAACCCGCAGGTTCTGGTCCCGATCCGGGCGAATACCCATGTACCAGCGTGGACTGCCCGGGATCGGCCGGATCTCTTCCTCAATACGATGGATGGCGCCCAGAAGAATCAAAGGCACCGCCAGTTGCAGCCCGGCAACCGTGAATATCAGGCACTCGAAGGGCTGCTCCGACCACTCGGGGCGCGATGGTGGCGCAGCCGGCTCCGGCTCGGGCCGAACCTCCTCTCTCTGCTTTGGCACAGGCACTTCCGGAGCCTGGCGTACCACTGGCCTCGCTGGCTCTGCCGGCTTTTCGGGCGCCGGGCGCCGCGGCTCGGGTCTCGCCGCCGGTTTTTCGACGGTTGGTGCCGGAGCTGGACTCGGTCGGGTTGCTACCCGGGGCTCTTCACGCACCGGTTTCACGGGCGCCGGCGTCTCGGTTTCCTCCCGAAGTGCGGTGTCAGTGGCCGTATGCAGCAGTTCGTCAAGGTAACTGGCAATGGCGGTTTCCGGATCCGCCAGCCTTGTCAATTTATCGTCAGCCATGCTGACGCTCCTTGACCGTGCCCACCCGACTCATGAGGTCGTCCAGCAGGTGACTGTACGCCCGGACACCGTGGGTTTCCGCATCCAGTGCAGAGGGCGTGATACCGCCCTGGCTGGCATCCCGGAACTTGGTGTCCACTGGAATGGCAAATTGCCACAGGGAGTCACGGTAGGTTTTTCGGAGCAGATTAAGGCTCTTCACCGACGCCTGGGTACGGCGGTCAAACAGGGTTGGCACAATGGTGTAGGGCAGCTCGTTTTTCTGGGAACGCATGATCATCTTCAGGGTATGCAGCATGCGCTCCAGGCCCTTGATGGCCAGAAACTCGGTTTGCACGGGAATAATCAGATGCTGCGCCGCCGCAAGGGCGTTGACCATCAGAACCCCGAGCGAGGGGGTATTGTCCAGCAAGACATAGTCGAAATCGTCCCAGAGCTGGGCCAGGGCCCTGGAGATAATCAGCCCCATGCCCTCAACCCCGATCATCCTGCGCTCAAGGGTAGCCAGAGCCGCACTTGCCGGTAGCAGGGACAGCCCCTTGCAGCTGGTTTCGGTAATCAGCTGGGCCGGAAGACCCTCGGGCACCTTACCCTGATGCTGGAACAGATCGAAAACGCTGTGGGCGATGGTATCCGGGTCATACCCGAACCAGCTGGTGAGCGAGCCGTGTGGGTCCAGGTCTACAACGAGAACACGCTTGCCTCGCTCGGCAAGCAAGCCGCCCAGCGCGACAACACTCGTGGTTTTACCGACACCACCTTTTTGATTGGCTACTGCCCAGATTCGCACGCTTCGATTCTCCAGAGAACACGTCGGTGTGGCCGAACTTTAGCAATAGCCACAGACCGGTTATCGGCCACTCCCCGGGCAACTTGAACGAATTGCATTGGGGAGTGCCGGCAAGCTCTTGCCGGCGCCTTTTTGTTAACGGGGATTAATACAGGAACCGTGCCAATGGCTCTATACGCATCTGCCGACGATGCCATTCAGCGCATAGCGCCGCGGATACTGGCGTCACGGGAAATCAGCAATACCACCCGCCGATTTCTGCGCCGTCCCTCTTCCGTGTCATTCCGGGCAACCGGCTGATACTGGCCATAGCCCACAGCCGCCAGACGCTCCGGCTCGATGCCCTCCATCACCAACATCCTTACCATCGAGGCGGCCCGGGCGGCAGACAATTCCCAGTTGGAGGGGTAGCGCGAGGTACTGATCGGCTGGTTATCAGTGAAGCCTTCCACTTTAACCGCGTTGTCCCGGTTATTCAGGACGGTGGCAATCTTCTCGACAACATCGAACGCGTCGTAATGGGGCTCGGCGTCACCGCTGCCAAACAACAAACTGTTGGGCAGATTCAACTCCAGCCACTCGTCACTGGTCTCGAGTGACACGACCCCCTGGTTGATCAGTTCATCGAATTCCATGGACAGCTGGTCGGCCATGGCCCGGAGCGCTTCCGTTCGGGCCTGGGCGTCCATTTCCGGATTACGGGGGGCTTCGGTCACTGCTGGCGGAATGACGTTTTCCGCAGGGGCGTTCAATGATCGTTGGGGCTGATCGCCAATCTCGATGGGCTGAAAGGACCTCTGGGGCGCGTTAAACACACCGGTCAGGGTTTCCGACAGGACTTTGTACTTGCCTTCGTTAACAGATGATACCGAGTACATCACCACGAAAAAGGCAAACAGCAGCGTGATGAAATCCGCATAGGAAATCAGCCACCGCTCCTTATTGTGCAGATCATCCTGGGGTTGCCTACGGCGCCGCATAAGTTGGCCTGCGCATGCTTACTGCAGGAAGCCCCGCAGCCGCAATTCGATGGATTTCGGGTTTTCGCCTTCGGCGATGGCAATAAGACCGTCGATCATCATGTCCTCATATCGGGTCCGTTCCCGCACGATGCCACGCATCTTGTTGGCAACTGGAAAAAACAGCAGGTTGGCCAGGGCCACACCGTAAATAGTGGCGACAAAGGCGGTCGCGATCCCGCTGCCCAGAGACTGTGGATCCTCGAGGTTGGTCATTACCTGGATCAGCCCCATCACCGCGCCGATGATGCCGATGGTCGGCGAGTAACCGCCCATGGCCTCGAACACTTTGGCGGATTCCAGATCACGCTGCTCCCGGGACTCGAGATCCACCTCCATGATGCCCCTGATGGTTTCCGTTTCTGCTCCGTCCACCAGCAGTTGCAACCCCTTGCGGGCGAAGGGTTCAGGTTCCCGCTCAGCAAGCCCTTCAAGACCCAGCAATCCCTGCTTTCGCGCTTTGACACTCCAGTCGATGACCTTGCCAATGCCATCTTCGAGATTGATAAACGGCGGGACGAACACCCAACGCACCTGTACAAAGGCCCGTTTCAGCATGGGCCAGGAGGTCTGCAGGATAGTGGCCGCCAGGGTACCCCCAATGACGATGATGGCTGCCGGCCCATTAAACAGGGAGCTTACTGCACCGCCTTCAAGCAGATTGCCGCCAAGTATCGCGGCAAAGGCCAGTATGACCCCCAGCAAACTCAGGATATCCATCAGCAGACACCTTCGACCAGACGCGGACCGATTTCGTCCAGGGACAGGACATCGTCAGTCAGTCCTGCCTTGGCAACGGCCATGGGCATGCCATAGATAACCGATGACTTTTCATCCTGGGACCAGATGTCCGACCCGCTCTGCTTCATCATCCGGCACCCTTCCTTGCCGTCCGAGCCCATGCCGGTGAGAATGACGCCGAGCGTCTTGCCCGGGAAACTCCGGGCCAGGGAACCGAAGGTTACGTCGACACAGGGCTTGTAGTTGAGCCGCTCGTCGCCGGGGAGGATGCGGATCCTGGCCTGCCCACCCCGGTTCTCAACCATCATCTGCTTGCCACCCGGTGCCAGAAGAGCAAGTCCCGGCCGCAACACATCGCCATCCGCGGCCTGCCGGACTTCAATCCGACAGAGCTTGTTCAGGCGTTCAGCGAAAGCCGGCGTGAAGCTGGCAGGCATGTGCTGTACCAACACGATGGGAGCCGGAAAGGTTGCGGGCAACGCCGTCAGTACCCGTTGCAGGGCAACAGGTCCACCGGTGGAGGTTCCGATGCCAACCACAGCGTAATGCTTTGCCGGGCCTCGACGGGTAGGACGCCTCGGCGCCTCGGGTTCAGGAGCAGCCGCAGGGATGTGGGCGCCTGGCCGCTGGCGCGGCGTGACTTCCGCACGAGGACGGGCCGGCGTGGCGGGAGCGCGGGACGTGGGCGCCGACGGTTCGGGGC
>NZ_JAYMEW010000003.1:0-709186 GCF_037029655.1 Marinobacter sp. CH_CUG1437-1
GAAAGTTACAAGCTAGACTATGAAAGGTGGGTCAATTTTATTGGCCAAAGGTGGGTCAAAATAAATGGCCATTGACAGATTCGACGGAACGATTACCATTTTGGGCGAGGAAAACACGCTGCCTTACCAGCGTCCCCCGTTGTCCAAAGCCTATTTGACCTCAGATGAGTTGCCCTCGCCAACTCCGATCCGTTCTCCTAATTTCTTTCGGGACAACAAAGTTGAATTTGAACAAGGCGGTAAAGTAATAGCGCTTGAACGATCGGCAAAGCAAGTAGTGATTCAAGGCGGCAGGAAAATTAAATACGACACGCTGATTTTGGCAACAGGAGCGAGGCCACGTCCTATTGATTTACCTGGTGAGAGCGCAAAAAATGTTTTCTATCTCAGGAATCTTGACCACTCCGCCGCATTACGTAATGCCCTGTTAGCCCCGGAATGCGAGAAGGTGGCCATTCTCGGCGCGGGTGTTATCGGGCTTGAAGTCGCCTCCGCTGCCAATCTACAGGGAAAACAAGTCTCTGTGTTTGAGGCCAACAGCCGAGCGATGTGTCGAGTAGCGTCACCATTAACAAGTAATTTTGTCAGAAACCGCATGGCCTCCGCCGGCGTAATGTTCTACTTCAATGCTAGCGTCAACCAGATTCTCACTGAGGGAGACCGAGTTTCCGGTATCCGTTTGTCCGACGGCACTACGAAACCCGCAGACGTCGTTGTTATCGGTATAGGAGCCATCCCCAATGCTGAACTTGCGCAAGACGCAAACCTGGATTGCGACGGTGGTATTATAGTAGACAGCGGCATGCGTAGCTCTGACCCTGACATATTTGCGATCGGAGATTGCGCTAAAGCCGTCAACGTTTCCACCAATACACCCATCCGAATAGAAACTATTCACAATGCCATGCTTCAAGCACAAATTGCGGCGGCTCATATTTGTGGTAAACCGTCTCCGCCTGCCTCTCCTCCTCGTTTTTGGTCAGATCTCAACGGCATGAAAGTCCAGTGTATTGGAATCGCCACTGGATACGACCGAATTCAGCGGCGTCCCACAGAGAGTGACAATGCCTGTGAATTCTGGCTCTTTTCCGGAGACCGGATGATCGCAGCTGAAACGGTCAATCTTCCCACCCGGCAAGCCAAGCTATCTAAAGCTCTCTCCGGGTAAGTGTAAGCGAGATGGGATGCAACTCATTCTCATCTCTGAGATTTCTATGTGTCGAGCCTCGTGACTGAGCATATCCAGCTGCAGGGGGATTCTGGCCCTCCCACAAGCTCTGCTGTAGAGCAGGAGATACAGAATCGCCCAGCCCAGCTGTGATGGCCACAGTGACCAGTCATTCACCCGGGGCTTACCTAACGACCAGGAAAGTGGAGCAATTGCCAAAGCGATTATTCAGATGGGACATAGCCTAGGACTCGATGTACTGGCCGAGGGAATTGAGACCAAAGAGCAAGAAAACCATCTCCGAATCCTTGGCTGTGATGCGGGACAAGGCTATCTATATGCTAAGCCGCTCTCAGTCAAAAGGTGCGAGGAGTACCTACAAGTTACTGACTGGGTTTAATTGGCCCGATGGTGGTCATCGAATCAATTTGGGATCACCGAACGCTTAGTGTGCGCCGGCGTTATCGCACCATCTGAACGTTCGCTTTGCGACCCCTGGGCGCACTCCGGGCTCAGCTAAACAAAAGCGAACGTTCGCAGCATCCCAAATTTCTGGATTTAATTCCCCCGAGTTGCCTAAGAAACGCCCCTGCATTCCCCCCCCCCATTCCAGAGGTGGCGGCCATTGAAGTTTTCTAAGCGGTGACTGCAAAACTCAATCTGGCCATTTGGGATGCAAGCTATCAATGACGTAGTTGTGACTGTGGACACTGGAGTTGAAATCACTTGCGATATGAGGGTGGTCACTTGGAAGATCGTCGTGGTGGTGCGAACGTTCTGACGGATCAACAGATGGCCATAACTTCACGGCAAGGATCAGCCCGCCGAGAGCAAACCCCAGAAGTATCAATAGAGTGATGGTCATTCCCGCAGAAGAGCCCAGCCAACCAGCTAATGGATACGCGATCAGCCATCCGGCATGCGATAAAGAGAACTGGGCAGCGAACAGAGCTGGCCTATCTTCAGCATGCGACGACCGCGTAAGGACCCTGCCTATGGGCGTTTGAACGGTGGAAAAACCAACGCCTAGCCATGCCCAAACGGGTAACAGCCATTCCAGAGAGCCTACCGGCAGCGCAAGAACCAACCCGGCAACCAGAATCCCACCTCCTGTGAGCATGACTTGCCGGTCCTGCCAGCGTTTCAATAAAGCTGGCAACGCCAATGCCGCCAACATGGAACCGCCACCAAACGCGGCAAAAGCCATAGCCGTATGCTGGTCGGTAAGGCCGAATTGTCCCTGCACCAGGACAACCGTATTCACGATCACCATGGCTCCCGCAAGACTGACAACTAGGTTCAGTGACATCACCCCGCGCAGGCGAGGAGTTGCCATGAAAATTCTGAATCCGGCCCGTGCGCGATCATAAACGCCGCGACGTTTTTCTGATTTGGCCCCGGAGGGCAAAGCAACGGACACCACCAGCAAGGCTGATGCGATAAAACCGATTACCGTGCCCGAGAACAATGCCTGCCAGCTGGTGGCAAGCAGAATCAACGCCGCGAGCGCAGGGCTGATGAGGTTTTCCAGATCGTAAGCCAATCGGGAAAGCGACAGCGCCTTGGTGTAATCGTCTTCATTTGGAAGAGTCTCCGGAATCGTAGACTGGAAGGTTGGTGTAAAGGCCGCCGAGGCGGACTGAAGGACCGCGATTAGCACGTACACTTCCCACACTTCGGTGACGAAAGGCAAAGCCAGCGCCGTCGCCGCTCGAATCACATCCAGAGAGACCAGCAGAGCACGACGGGGTATGTTCTCCGCCAGAGCTGATGCCAGGGGGGCTAGCAAGACATAAGCGACCATCTTGATAGCCATGGCGGTGCCGAGCACCTGTCCCGCCTCGTCTCCGGCCAGATCGAATGCCAGCAGACTCAAGGCCACCGTAGCCAGCCCCGTACCCAGCAATGCAACGACCTGGGCCAGAAACAAATGGCGATAGGTTCGGTGCTTCAGAATCTCAAGCATGGCTTCACCAGTGACAGCATAAGAAGCAGAAAGGTTGTGGTAGAAATCTGACTCCAGTAGCATTCCATGCTATCCCCCCAGGGGGGATAGGTCAAAAGTGAGATTTTGCCTACAGGTCTACCAACCATCAGTCTTGCCGGGAACACTGTTATGCACCATGAACGACTCGACCATTGGCAACATAATCACGTGTTTGGTCAGGATCAGAAGCGCTCTGGCGAAACCCGCACACTCATCGTGGTGGGCCTGACACTGGCGATGATGGTCTGGGAAATTCTGGCCGGAATCGTTTATGGCTCCATGGCGTTGCTGGCCGATGGCCTGCATATGGGGTCCCACGCAGTGGCTCTGGGCATTGCGGCCTTCGCCTACGCGTATGCCAGGAAAAACGCGGGCAACGACCGTTTCTCTTTCGGAACAGGAAAGGTCAACGCGCTGGGTGGCTTTACCGGTGCAATCCTGCTGGCTGCCTTTGCGCTCTACATGGTCATCGAGAGCGTGGGGCGTTTTATCCAGCCCGTCGCCATTTCTTTCGATGGGGCTATTTTTGTGGCCATAATTGGCCTGGTGGTCAACGGGGTGTCAGCTTGGATACTGGGGGATGCAGGCCATGATCATGGTCACAGTCACGGCCATGATCACGGTCACCACCATCATCACCATGACCACAACCGCCGGGCCGCTTACCTGCATGTACTTGCGGATGCGCTGACGTCAGTCCTTGCTATTGTTGCTCTTCTGGCGGGTAAATATGCCGGGTGGAACTGGATGGACCCGATGATGGGGATTATCGGTGCGATTCTGGTAACCCGTTGGTCCTGGCATCTGCTGAAAGACACCTCAAAGGTCCTCCTCGACGAGCAACATCAGGACATGGAGGAAGCTGTTAAACAGGCCGTCGAAGACGACGATGCCAAAGTCAGTGATCTGCATGTGTGGGCGATAGGCCCAAACATTCATGCGGCTATTGTCTCAGTGGTCTCGCATCAGCCCGAGTCGCCTACAGTCTATAAGGAGCGCATTCAGGCACACTGCCAGTCCCTGGTTCACGTGACGGTGGAGCCTCTCCGGTGTGATTAACGGGGAGAGCGCAGGTTGAAAAGCAATCAGGTCAGAGATACCGGGCAATTGCCTTGAATTCATCGACACGCCGCTGCTGGTCTGGCTCCAGCGGCCCGATAGCATCGTCGAGGCAATGCTCAATGTGGTCCTGTACTAGCACGCGTTTGGCCTGTTGAATGGCCTTTTCCACGGCGTGAAGTTGCTGGGCCAGTTCCAGGCAGGGTTTTCCCTGATCAATCATGCCAATCACGCTTTCCAGATGGCCGTTAGCCCGCTTAAGACGTTTGATAATGTTCGGGTGAGATTGATGCGTGTGATCATTTACCATGTTTAATTCCTATCCCCCATGGGGGGATGGTATCCTCTGTTTTCGTTGAAATCCAACCACAGACTCGACGCATTAGATTGATGATTTCGGCCATTCACCAGAGAAAACTGCTTCCGACGCTCGTCATGCTCTTGGCATTGGCGG
This sequence comes from Marinobacter sp. CH_CUG1437-1, assembly GCF_037029655.1. Taxonomy (NCBI): domain Bacteria; kingdom Pseudomonadati; phylum Pseudomonadota; class Gammaproteobacteria; order Pseudomonadales; family Marinobacteraceae; genus Marinobacter; species Marinobacter sp. CH_CUG1437-1. Next base: position 4,669 of record NZ_JAYMEW010000003.1, read on the forward strand.
GCCTGTCACTGTCGGTGATTGGCGAGTCATTCTCTCACGGTGTGGCCAACTTGGCAGGCGAGTGGGAATCGCAGTCTGACGGCCATCCAGCCAATCATGGTGCGCATGGACACACCCACGATTTTGACAAAGAGCCAGAGACATCATCAATGCATCATGATGCTGGCAATCATACCCACGAGACCGTGGACCACCTCAGGGTTCCGTTTGTTTCCCAAAGCCTGACCGTTCTCCGGCAGCCCGTACCCTTTGCCGGAGGTTCTCCCCGCAGTTTGCGTTATCGGCTTGAACGCCCTCCAAAAGCCTCCCTTTCCACTTGATTCTTGCCGCTTACGCGGCCCGAGAAAACAAATTCGATTGGAGTCTTTATGTTGTCAAGCTTGCCTGGCCGATGCCGTGGTGTGTCCTCAACGGGCACAGGCAATCGTCTACTCTGGATATTTCTAACTTTGGGCTTGCTGGGTCTGAGTACCGATGTACTCGCTCATGCCGTCGCCCAGGGCGACAAGGGGTACATCCAGGAAATTACCGGGATAAACCTTATTTCGTTCATCTATCTGGGGGCCAAACACATGGTCACCGGATATGACCACCTGCTGTTCCTGCTGGGTGTCATTTTCTTCCTCTACCAGATGAAGCACATCGCGATCTACGTGAGCCTGTTTGCCTTGGGGCATTCCACCACGATGCTGCTGGGGGTTTACTTCAACGTGGGCATCAATAGTTACATCATTGATGCGATTATCGGTCTGTCCATCGTCTACAAGGCACTGGACAACATCGGTGCCTATCAGCGGTGGTTTGGTTTCCAGCCCAACACCAAAGCCGCCACGTTGATTTTCGGGTTCTTCCATGGCTTTGGTCTGTCCACCAAGATCATCGAATACGACATCTCACAGGACGGCCTGATTCCGAACCTCCTCGCCTTCAATGTGGGCGTGGAAATCGGACAATTGATCGCCCTGGCCATGATCCTGATTGTCATCAGCTTCTGGCGAAAAACCGACGGATTTTTCCGCCATGCCTACACCGCCAACGTGGCCATGATGAGTGCAGGTTTTCTGCTCTTTGCCTATCAGCTCACCGGTTACTTCGTCGCCTGATTCTGGAGATTTTTTATGTACAACACCGATATTCCCAACCGTGAAGAACTGCCCAGCACTGCCAAGCTGGTTCGATCAACCATCATTGCGGCAATTGTGGCGTTGGTTCTGCTTGTAACCGTGGTCATGCCCGCCGAGTATGCCCTGGACCCAACCGGCGCAGGTCGCCTTTTGGGCCTGACTGAAATGGGCGAAATCAAGGAGCAGCTCGCCGAAGAGGCTGCTGCTGACGAGGCTGCTCAGATGGTTGCTGTTCAATCCTCAACTGAGCGAGAGGCCCCGGAAGTCAAAGAGCCTGTCGTGGCTGAAGCCGTTGAGGAGCCAGCTCCCTCACCTGAAGCAGAGGTTGCACCTGCCGAGCCAGAACCTGCGCCTGCACCAGAAGTTGTGGAACCGCAGTGGCAGGATGAAGTGCGCGTGGTTCTCACACCGGGAGAAGGCACAGAGTTCAAACTTACTATGGAGGAAGGCGCTACAGCCCGATTCTCCTGGGTATCAGAGGGTGGCCCGATCAACTTCGATACCCATGGTGATGGAAGTGGTCAGTCAATTTCCTACGAAAAAGGCCGGGGCGTGCCTGAAGACGAGGGCGAGTTGGAAGCAGCCTTTACCGGCAATCACGGCTGGTTCTTCAGAAATCGGAACGACAACGACATCACTCTGGTACTGCGTACTGGAGGAGACTACGGTCAGTTGAAGAAAATGTTGTGATTAACCATTAGATAAACGTAGCAACATCCAGCCCCGCGTGCTCACGGGGCTGGATGTCTTTTCAGCAGCTAAATGGTGCTTGGGGACTCATCCGCAGGGTTAACTTCCAAGCTTGTACCGAGCGCCGTGGGAGGCTAGGAATGTGGTCGCAATAAGGTGCGTCTGAATGTTCGCTTTGCGACCAGAAGCACCTAAACAGAAGCGAACATTCGATGCACGTCGATCGCCAGTGTAATGGGTGCATGTCCGGTTGTTCGGGTGAGGCACCACAGGAATACACCAATCGCATGTCCAGATAATTCCTGATTTGATGCACAGACAGGGTGCAGCGACGGAACGCTTTGGAAATGACATGGCCTAGCTCCTGGGTGCTGACCTACGTTCAAGATTGGTATCGAACATTCAGGTATTAAAGGTCATGTTGGTAACGCCTTGCTCTGTCGAGCATAAGGTGCGCAATCCGCTGTCCCAGTTCGAAACCTTCCTGCACAGTCACCAGCTGCGCGCTTGGTTTATCTCGCCCCCAGGCCTCCCCGGCCTGTCGAGAGGCAAAGAAAAGGACATCGCAACAAAACGCACTTCGAATGTCTCCCGATGCGGCCACCGACACTAAAGAGACGACCGCGTCCTCCGGCTCAAGCGAAACCACTCTCTGTGGCGTAATCGTCATGTTGATCGGGTTGTTCGTCTGCGGGCAACGCGATTGCACCTGCGCCCGTTCGCCAATAACGGTTGGAAACATCAAGGCATCCAGTGCACACCAGGTGTAAAGGGGCCGATCGTTGATGACAAATGCATGCGGGGTTTCTCGCAGTGTGATGCCGGAGCCGATCAGCCGTCCCTGGCCGTCGTACTCGATGGTCCCGCAGGGCAGTTTTTCCAGCACCAACTCTGCCTCATCAGTCGTCCAGTTGAGCGACTTCGCGAGCCGCTCAACAGTGACCGGTTGTCCCAGGGCAAGCTCGCGCAACAGCGTCACATGAAGCGCGGCTTCCCTTTCGCCGGTCAGACCCAGCCGTTCCACGATCTCATCCATGTTATACATTGGCGGCACCGTCTTATCCCGCACAGCACGACAATTGCTTCACGTCCTTGGTGAAGGTTTGGGCACAGAGCTTGAGCCCCTCCACCATGGTCAGGTACGGGAACAGCTCATCGGCAATGTCGTTCACGGTCATACGCGCACGCAGCGCCATGACGGCCGTCTGGATCAGCTCACCGGCTTCGCCCGCGACGGACTGGACACCCAGCAATCGTCCGCTGCCACGCTCAGCGACCATCTTGATGAAGCCCCCGGTATCGAAGTTAACCAGGGCCCGGGGCACGTTATCGAGGGTCAGGGTGCGGCTGTCGGTGTCGTATCCCTGAGCCTGGGCCTCCGCCTCGGACAGACCGACGGTGGCCACTTGTGGATCGGTAAAGATCACCTCGGGCATGGCGCTGAGGTCGAGGCTGGCGTCACCGCCGGTCATGTTAATGGCGGCCCGACTACCACCGGCGGCAGCCACGTAGACGAACTGGGGTTGATCGGTGCAGTCCCCGGCTGCATAAATGCCGGACGCGGTCGTTTGCAGGTGGTTGTCGATCCGGATCGCGCCGCGCTCGGTAGCCACGCCGACGGCCTCCAGGTTCAGGTTCTCGGTATTGGGTGTGCGGCCACTGGCCACCAGCAGTTGCTCCGCCTCCAGGGTGCCGGCGTTGGTTTGGAGGGTGAACACCCGGCCATTGTGGGTAATCTCACTGGCCTGGGTCTGCTTGAGCACCTCGATGCCCTCGCGACGGAAGGCCGCTTCCACGGCTTCACCCACCGCCGGGTCTTCCTGAGACAGCACCCGGCTGCGGGCCAGAATGGTGACCCGACTGCCAAGGCGGGCAAAGGCCTGAGCCAGCTCGATGGCCACCACCGAGGCACCAATCACAACGAGGCGCTCGGGAATGTGATCCAGCTCCAGCGCACTGGTGGACGTGAGATAGGGCGTCTCGGATAGCCCCGGAACAGGCGGTTCGGCGGGCCGGGCACCGGTGCCGATAAAGGCCCGGTCGAAGTGCACCGTCTGCTCGCCGCCGTCGTTGAGCGTAACCGTCAGTGTGCGCTCGTCCACGAACCGCGCCTCGCCCTTGAGGACGGTAATCGCGGCATTGTCATTGAGAATGCTCTGGTACTTGGACTCGCGCAGCTCCTCCACCCGGGCCTGTTGCTGAGCCAGAAGGGCTGAACGATCCACCACCGGTGCCTGGGCACTCAGTCCGTCGTCAAACGGGCTTTCCCGGCGAAGGTGGGCGATATGCGCCGACCGGATCATGATTTTGGACGGTACGCAACCAATGTTGACGCAGGTTCCGCCGATGGTGCCGCGCTCAATCAGCGTCACCCGGGCACCGCGCTCCGTCGCTTTCAGGGCCGCAGCCATGGCACTGCCACCGCTGCCAATCACCGCAATGTGCAGGTTGTTGTCACTCATAAACGTTACTCCTTGGTTGAAGGGCTGTCGCAGCAGGCGTCGTGTTTCTTTTTACGCCAGACGGCATAGCAGGTCAGGCCAATAAAAAAGACCAGTGCGGGCAAAAGCACGTAGTCGAGATAGCCGGTGAGGGCTGCCAGGCCTAAGGTTCCCAGCAAAACCACCAGTATTGGGGTAAAGCAGCACAGGGCGACCAGCACCGTGCCGATGACGCTCACCCGCAACAGGGTTTTGGGGTTTGCCATGGTTACTCCTGTTTTGCCTGAGATTGTTTCAGCGTGGACGGATAGCCGGCGTTGGTGGTGGCTTGCGTCAGTGCCTCAACGGTCGTTTTCTCGTCGTCGAAGGTGACCGTCGCATCGCGTTCTTCATAACGAACATCCACAGAGGTCACGCCCTCCACCCGGTTGAGAGCGGCCTTGACGGTGATCGGGCAGGCCGAACAGGTCATGCCAGGGACTGACAGGGTGACGGTTTGTGGTGCTGCCAGGGCCGGCAGGCTAACGAACAGGAATAACGCTGTGGCGATCAGTGATTTTTTCATGGTGCTATGCCTCTCAGTAAAATAGGGGTAAAACATAAGGGAACGCCAGCGCAGTCAGAATGAGCAGCGCGACAATCCAGAAAACAACCTTGTAGGTTGTGCGTACTTGCGGCACCGCGCAAACATCGCCCGGCTGGCAATCCTGTGCAGGCCGGTATATCCGGCGCCAGGCAAACACCATGGCCACCAGTGCCGCACCGATGAACCAGGGCCGATAGGGTTCCAGGGCGGCCAGATTGCCGATCCAGGCGCCTGAAACTCCTAACGCGATTAAAACCAGGGGACCAAGACAGCAGGCGGATGCCAGGACGGCGGCAACGCCCCCTGCGATCAGCGAACCGCGACCGGATTTGGGCTCAGACATTACGTTGGCTCCTTTCATGAGATGGATGACTGAGATAAGGTTACTCCCGTAGTCAGCTACGGAATCAACCCCCTATGTCCAAGAAACCACGTTCAATGACCATTGGCGCCCTGGCCAAGGCCGCCAATATTGGAGTGGAAACCATCCGCTATTACCAGCGCCGGGGACTGGTGGCAGAGCCTGACAAACCCTATGGAAGCATCCGCCATTACGACGATCAGGCGTTGGCGCGTCTTCAGTTCATTCGAACGGCCCAATGGTTGGGCTTCAGCCTGGATGAAATCGGAGGACTGCTAACACTGCAAGACGGCACCCATTGCGATGAAGCACGGGTACTGGGCGGACAGAAGCTCGCCAAGGTGCGTGAGAAAATTTCAAGTCTGCGGCGTATCGAGCGAACGCTGGAGGGGCTGGTGCAGGCATGTTGCACTGAGCAGGGTGACGTGAAGTGCCCGCTCATTACGTCTCTTTATAAGGGCGTAGAGGAAAACACGTCGTGAGCTTATCTACGAGAGCCAACTTCTCTGCCGGGGTCGGTTATGGCAACCAGCAAGGGGGCCGATCCGGTCGGCATCATACGTCGCCGCTTATCCCCGAGCCTACGCCAAATCTAAACGTTCGCTTTGCGACCAGGGCTTACTCTAGACCCAGCTAAACAAAAGCGAACATTAAAGATAGACGAATACGCAACAATCATTGGTATCGCTGGAGGAAGTTTTGCTCTCGTCAATCAGAACGTATATTCAAAAGCGGCTCCAGACCTTGAACTTTCCTGCATGGTTCTTGAGATCTCAGCGAAAACCTTTAAATGAATTGCGGATGCCGTCGACAATGTTTGTTGTCGCCTCGACTACTCCATGGATCTCGGCTTCAGCAGTCAATGCCAATTCTTCAGTAGATCTCTGATTGCGCTGGGCCGGGGTTCGAACCTCATCGGCAATGACGGAAAAGCCTCGGCGCTGCTCGCCAGCGCGGAGTGCTTCGATGGAGGCATTAAGGACAAGAAGGTTTGTCTGCTCGGCTATGATCGGACTCCACCCCATTCAATGACACTCGGTGGAAAGTGCAACGACGTTTATAGCTCCATCATAAGACACATCGTTTGTCCTCAAGGAACCACTTAACGCGTCTGGATAATACACCTCTGAAACTTTGATGGCCCAACGCGCTACTTCAAGAGTTCGAACGAGGCTCTCGCGGGTCTGATTAAAACGCGGCAGGGATTCCGGCACGAGCTGCTAGCGATTTCTTGCTTGCTGGCCAACCGTCGCAACATAAAGTCCTTAACCGTTACTCAATGCAGAACGTGTGTCCCAGACCCGCAGAAAGTCTCGATCAAAAACTCGGCCCTGATGTCCAGGCTGAACCAGCCCCAGAAGTTGCTGTTTAGCGCTCCAGAACCAGTGCAACCACGATGCCGGCCAGTAAATCGCCTCGGATGTTGGAAAGCCAGTCGGCTTTGAGTTTGTTAACCATAGTTGAGTTTCCAGTGCACTCGTCAAAACAGGAAGGGTGTCAGCGGGTTCTCTTTATCAACGAAAAGGCAGGTTACGAACACAACTTGCGGTGACAACGAGAGTAAAACGCGGGAAAACGGGTCGGAATTGCCCACCGACAGCGGGCGCGGAGCTTATCAAACTACAGGTTAAAAGGTAAGGCGCACGAGACAATAGCAGCGGATTAAACACCACTAATCTACATATTCGATTTATATCTCCTTTTTTATTCATTTTACAGATAACAATTTAAGGCATAACGTAATTCCATTAGATAATAAAGGAAAGCGTTATGTACAAAGGTCTTGGGTTATGTGTTCTATTCACCATCGGTGGTTTTTTGCTCACCGCGCTGACAGGCGACCGCGTCAGCCCGCTGGTGTTTGCTCTGGTGCTGGGGGTCATCGTCGGGAATCTTCCCATGCCATGGAAAAGCCAATCCGTTGAGGCCGGACTGAAATTTTCGACCCGCTGGCTGTTGCGCACAGGCATTGTGCTGTTCGGATTTTCCGTCACCATGCAGCAGGTCTTTGCGTTGGGGCCGCGCATTGTGGTTCTGGATCTGTTGGTCATTGTCACTGTTTTGTTTGTTGGCTACCAACTGGGCACCCGCTGGTTCAAGCTGGACCCGGAGACTGCCCTGCTGACCAGTGCGGGAAGCGCCATATGCGGGGCGGCGGCCATTCTGGCAACGGAAGCCACGATTCGGGCGCGGCCTGCCACTACGTCCATGGCAGTGGCAACGGTTGTATTGTTCGGTAGCCTGGCCATGGTGGTGGAGCCCGTGTTGTTTTCGATGATCGGCTGGGATCAGGGCCTGTATGGCATTTACATCGGTGCCACCGTGCACGAGGTCGCTCAAGTGGTTGCGGCCGGCAATGCAATTGGCCCAGAGGCGCTGGCGAACGCGGTTGTCGTCAAGCTGGTACGCGTGATGCTGTTGGTACCGTTCCTGCTGCTGGTGGGCAGATGGTGGCTCAATCGCCACGCAACCAGACAGGATGGCACCCAATCCGTCGGTAAACTGACCGTTCCCTGGTTCGCGTTCGGTTTTGTGGCGGTGGCGCTGTTTAACAGCGTTGTCACGCTGCCGGAAGCCTTGCACGAAAGCCTGACGCTGACGGGCCAGATCGCACTTACCATGGCTATGGCAGCGCTGGGTTATGAAACGCGCATGTCGAAGCTTCGCGCCCTGGGGATCAAGCCTTTTGCTCTGGCACTGATGTTGTTTGTACTGCTGATCGGTGGCGGGCTTGCGGTGACTCCGATGATTGCACTGGCCTGAAATGCTGGACGCAATCGCCCGGGGTGGGTATTACGACGCTCTGTTAAAAAATCGCTCAAGCCGGGTTGTCAGAAACTGAATGGTGTGGCCGCTGTGTCGCCAGAAATGCCAATACAGCGGAACACTCAGGGCCTGATTTTCTGCAATCATGCCGTAACCCACTCCGGCCAGTGCAAACTGGACAAATCCCTGCGAGGACGGGCACAGGTGATAGCGAAAACCGCCGTGATACCCAAAGCTGTCCATGAACCGATGCTGTAACTGGTCGTTTGGGCCGTAAACGATGGCGGGTGCGCGGCTCAGCGAGTCCAGGCTGATACCGTCTGCGAAGAAGTGGTCCCGAAACTCCGGCGAAGGCCCACGTCCTGATCCTCAATCACCAGATCCATCAGCACATCTTCCTGACTGAACCTAATGTAAATGATTCAACAGTTTCTGGCCCGTCGGGGTTGGCCGTTGTAGCCTTTTTCAATGTGATTCGTGGCAGCCTGGTGGCTTTTTTGCAGTTGCCAGCACTGCGTCCGTGATTTGGTTCGGTGCCATGATGGCTGCCATCGCACTGCATCTTGCCCGTAACGGTCTGCAGGGGCCCATGATCTGAACAGGTTCCAAACCTACGTCGGGAATAAATTCCGGCCCGGCAACGCCCTTGGCCCCTGAGTTCTTATCCGACCGGCTCGATCTTGGCATCGCGTTGCCACAGCATGGAGGCGGTCGGCTTTCATTCAGCGTTCGGGGCTTTCAGCATGCATCCAACCATCGGCCAATACGTTCTATCCTTCATCGCTGTTGCCGGAACGGCAATCGGTATCAGCTTGTCTGCCAATGCGGCTGAATCCACCCGCTTCGAGCGCGGGGCCAAGGTTTACAGCCAGCAGTGTGCGGCCTGCCATCAGGCACAGGGCCAGGGCATACCGGGCTCGTTTCCGCCCCAGAAAAACCACACCGCTGAACTGTACAACGCCACCGACGGCATTGGTGGCCGCCAGTATCTTGGCCACGTGCTGCAATACGGTTTGACGGGGTCCATCGAAGTGGGGGGCACGGCGTACAACGGCAACATGCCCGCCTGGGGCGGTGCCCTCACGAACCAGCAGATCGCGGATGTGCTGAACTACGTGTTGACAGCCTTTGGTAACGAGCAGCGTCTTGCGGGAGAGTTTCAGCCCTACACCGCTGAGGAGATCAAGGCGATTGCGGGCCAGAACCTGTCCGGCAAGGACGTGTACCAGTTGCGACAGGCGGTGCTGGGTCAGTCAGTAGCGCCATCCCGGGAAGGTCCAACCGCCCGGTCGGCCCCAGAGCTGAGCCTGGAGAACGCCATCCGCGATCCGCTTTATGTGGCCGTCCAGAACAGCGGTATTGTAAGAGCCTTACCGTCAAAACAGGCCTGGCCTGGCGTGGCAGGGGCGCACTACGATGCTCTGAGCCCGGATGGCTCTCGCCTGATGGTGTCTGGTTTTAAAACCGGTAATGTCTATGTTCTGGATACGGCCAATGGCGACGTCATGGCCAGTGTGGCGATAGGCGAGGTGGCCCAGGGCGTCAAGATCTCACCGGATGGCCGCTATGGCCTTGCGGTTGCGCCGACCCAGGGCGACGTTGCAGTGATCGACATGAACACCCTCGAACTGGTGAAGATAATTCCGGTGGGCAAGGTACCCCACAATCTCATCTACAGCGCCGACGGCAAATTTGCCTACGTCACTTTGCAGGGCGAAGGCGCTCTGGCAGTCGTGAACATGCAAACCCTGGAAAAACAGCATCAGATTCCGACGCCGGGGCTTGAGACGCCTCACAACGTTGACATCAGCGCCAACGGCCAACGGCTGTGGCTGCGCGACTTTACGGGCAACGTGGGCGTGATGGACCTGGCCAGTGAAACCATGCTGAAAACCTTCAAGGTGGGCAGTGGGCATGGCGGCATCGACGTGGTGCCCGGCGGGAAATACATCGCGACCGGGGCGATTTCCGCGTCCGCCGTGACCCTGATCGACCCCGAAAGCCTGGAAATTGTCAAGAACGTCGATGTGGGCGTCGGCCCCCATGGCGTTCGCGCCAGCCGTGACGGCCGGTTCATATACGCCTCTGTCACGGCGGATAACCAGATTGCCGTGATTGACAGCCAATCCTTGAAGGTCGTTCGCCGGCAACCCGTGGACGGCAAGTTCCCGTTCTGGATTGCGGTTCCCGGCAACCCGTAAAAAAATGTGGCGACAGGGAATAAACTGAACACAGGCGACGTCTTTGGTTAACAAGTCCACCGATTCCAAACGGGCACACAAAATGCGCAGCACCGGAAGCAAGCAGCAGTTTGACACCCTAGTACGCCCCTGGCGTTACCGGCTGTACGGTGTTGCGCAACGCCAGTCCGCCTCGACTGAAATAGCGGAAGACTATACTCAGGAAACCCTGCTTCGGGCCTGGCGGGATTTTGGCCAGTTGGACGACCAGGTAGCAATCTATGCCTGGCTGCTCAGAATTCTCAACCGTGTGGTTGCCGATGGCTACCGCCGGGACAATCGGCGGCGGCAACTGGCCCCGGTACTCACAACCGAAGACGCCGTGCTGAGCGAACACCCCTGCGCCGCTCCCGGCCCGTTCGAGCAGGCACTGAAACATCAGACCGATGCGCAGGTGATGGCCGCCGTTCGCGACCTGCCGGACAACTTCCGGCAGGTGGTTCTGTTGAGGGACTTTGAAGATCTGAGCTATCAGGACATTGCGCAGATTCTGGACCTGGCGCCAGGCACGGTGATGAGCCGCCTGTCACGAGGCCGTCGCCTGCTGGCCGAGCGATTGATCAAGGTGGCATCCGACAATCCGGCTGCCAGTGACAACACGCACACAAGGGTGACCCCCCATGAGTGATAAGCCCTCTATCACCCCCTCTTCGGAATCCCATCAGTGGTCTGACCTGCACCACCAGATTCAGGACTGGCTGGCGGGCTATGCCGATGGCGAGCTGGATGAGCATCACATCACTCTGGTTGAAGCTCACCTTGCTGGCTGTGAGGCCTGCCGACACGATGCCGAACGCCAGCGGATGCTTTCTGAACGACTACAAGAGATACCCGCGCCCAGATTGTCCCCCGCATTTGCCAAGCGCCTCGACGATACCCTTGCCAGCGTCCAGACCAGCGACAGGCGCCCGGTCGGTCAGAAGCCTCTGGAAGGCCTGAAACACTGGTTGACCCGCCTGAGCCCATCGGCTGTCATCGGAGGCGGCGGCTGGGCGGTGGCCATGGTGCTGGCGGCGATGCTTCTGGTACCCAGCCTGACGCCCGAAGATCCCAATCAGATGGCGGTGGCCAGTCAGATTCCCATGGTCAACGACGTGCTGGCCGATTATCAGCGGGTGGTGGGCAACGATCTGCGCACGCCGTCTGACGACGCCGACCTGTCGCCGCCCATGCAGTGGGCCAATGGCCGCGTTCTGGCCCGTTGGACAACCAGAGTAGGTGGCGAGCCCGCCGAGGCCTACGCCGTGCGGCTGGGCAACAGCCTGATCGTTCAGTACCAAATATCGGAGCGCGTGTTTTTCCGGAATCCGGACGTGCGACAGGCCGTGGCCCGTGCCGGTGATTTTCGAACCCGTGACAACGAGCTGGAAGTTATTGGGTTGCCGATGCGGGCATCGGGCTTACTGGTTGTGGCGCCATCGGGCAATGTGCCACCCATCGACAAGTCAGCGATGAGTGCTTCCTGAACCGACCTCGGTGGTTATTTTCTAATCAATCCCTACACTTAACTCATGCATTCGCAATCAGCCCAACAACAAAACCGGAACCAGTCCGGAGTGATCAACAATGAGGGAAATACCATGTCGATCAATGATTCGCCCGCCATTGCCTCCCAGTCTCCGGCAGAGTCAATCCAAATGAGCCGTCGGCGCCTTTTATTGGGCTCCGCCGGTGCCATGGCGTCCGTCAGTCTGCTGGGGCTCAGCCCGCTGGCCAAAGCCGCAGAGCCCAAAACGCTGCCGGACTACGTTCGCTGGAAAAACGCCAATGACGTCATCGTTCACAGTGCCAACACCATCGAAACCGAACGGGGAGCGATTGGCAGTGGTGTGGTCACTGACAGTGACAAATTGTACGTGCGCAACAATCTGCCAGCCCCGAATGCCGATATCGTTGCTGACCGCGATGCCTGGAAAGTGACTTTTGAAGGCGTGAATGGCCCCCAGTCCCTGACCCTTGGCGACCTTAAAAAAATCGGCGTGGAAACTGTGACCACGGTGCTTCAGTGTTCAGGAAACGGGCGGGCCTACTATCAGCACGGGCCGGGGGGCACCCAGTGGGGCACAGGTGCGGCCGGTTGCCTGATCTGGACCGGTGTGCCATTACGGGAGGTTGTCGCAAAACTGGGCGGCGTGAAACCCGGGATGAATTACATCACCAGCACGGGCGGCGAGAGCCTGCCTGCCGGGCTGGACCCGAAAACCATTATGGTGGAACGGTCCATTCCCCTGAAGGCTCTGGATCAGGCCCTGCTGGCCTGGGACATGAATGATGAGCCCATGCCCCTGGCCCACGGCGGCCCTTTGCGCATGGTTGTGCCCGGCTATTTCGGGGTCAACAACGTGAAATACGTGGATCGGGTGGCGTTCACCGAGGGCCAGTCGGACGCCAAGATTCAGGCCTCCGGCTATCGCATTCGTCCCATTGGCGAGAAAGGAGCACCCGATCAGCCGTCCATGTGGGAGATGCCGGTCAAATCCTGGGTTACCGCCCCCCTGACCACCGCCAGCCAGGGCAAAAACCTGGTGTACGGCGTTGCCTTCGGCGGCATGAATGCTGTCAGCAAGGTGGAGGTGTCAGCCGACGGTGGCGAAACCTGGAAGACCGCCCGCTTCCTTGGGCCCGACATGGGGCGTTATGCCTGGCGGCCGTTTGTGGTGTCGATGGATCTGAGCGCCGGCGATCACCGGATTGTCAGCCGCGCAACCGACACCGAGGGCAATACCCAGCCGCCCACACGCACGGAAAACGAGCGCGGATACGGCAACACCAGTTGGAAAGACCATGGCGTGACCGTCACCGTTTCATAAATGCATGAACCTTGTGGCGGTTCGCCCGCCGGGCCGCCCGTTTCTTTGACCGAACCAGGATTTTCCATGTCACTACGTACACTGTTATTCGCTGTACTTGTCTCTGCGTCTGCCACCGTGATGGCGGATGAACAACTCGAACTGGGCAAGAAGGTGTTCACCGAGCAGGCTCAACCCTCCTGCACCATCTGTCACGCACTGAACGATGCAGGATCGGTTGGCGAAATTGGCCCCAATCTGGACGAGCTCAAACCCTCTGCGGAGCAGGTCCGCAATGCGGTAAAGAGTGGCGTGGGGATCATGCCAGCGTTCGGTGATTCGCTGTCGGAGCAACAGATCGAGGCCGTTGCTCACTACGTTGAATCCGTAACCGGGAAATAAACGCAGGAGGGACCGCCGTGCCGGTCCCGGAGTTCACCCAACCCTGCTGAGTTGCCTAGACCTTGTGCACCTCGTAATAGCGCATCATGCCATTGTCCTCGTGCTCCATATTGTGACAATGGTAAGGATAGAGTCCCGGGAAGTCGGTGAAGGTCAGCGCAATCCGGACCCTCTCTCCGGGCAGCACCAGCACGGTGTCGTGCAGCCCTGAATCCACGATGCCGGCCGCCAACTGCCCGGCAGCTAGTGCATCGGCGTAGCGTCGGCTTAGCACCCTGAACTGCAATCCACGGACATGCATGGGATTCGGTATCATGGTGTTGTTGAAGAACTCACAAACCTCGCTTTCGCCCAACAAAACAACTTCGCCATCGGCCACCGTCGCACCTTCAAACTGACGACCTTTGATGGTAAAGCCTTGCATCAATTTCATGCCAAGCCGGAACAATCGGGGGGGCTGTGATCGTGTCCGGGCGTGGCAGGTCGGCCAGTTCATTGCTCAGCCGTTCAGGGTGTGTGGATATTTACCCCATGTCAAAGCCTAAGTTTGGGATTTGACATTTCCTTGATAAATCCTTCAACAAACCTTGACCCACCATCCAGTCTGGACTTCCCCCACTAAACACGACAACCCCGAGCCTCAAACGGAGGCAAATTGGGCGGCATTGAAGGCCATTCCGAATGTTCGCTTTGCGACCAAACCTAAAATTACTGATCGATTTTGTTTGCTCAAATATAGCAGGGTAGGTGTGCCACAGAGATGGTGGGCCGGAAACCGTCCAAAGATCACGTTAATGGGTGGTGATATATCCGCCTACAATGACTGGGCACTGCCAAGGCGCCATTTGGGCACAGGCGCAATAATCGAGAAAAATTCCTATTTTTAATCTTGCTGTGCGATGGTCACTGATGGCATAGGAGGTTTTCAAATTGCTCAGCTGAGAGTGATTTAGGCTAGGGGGTTATTGTGATGATAACTCGCTGATTTGCCGAGTTAATGGCCCGCCCGTCAGAATTCGAACCTGAGACCTTCGCCTCCGGCGTGTCGTAGATCCGCTCAAAGAGGTCGATCGGTGGGAAATGGCAGGAGGTGATGTGGTGTGCCCGCCACTCGGGAAGGACCAGTTACGGGGTAGGCCTCACGTCCAACCCCGTTTCGCATCGAAGTAACGTCTGGCCTGCATCAGATGCTTCATCGAACCCCGGGCCATGAAGTCCAGGGCGGATGACCCAGAGAAAGGGACTTCACTGGTTGGCAGCCGAACCCGGCGATTGGCACGCTCCGCCGATGGGTACATCACTCTCAGTGACTTGTAGATCCCCATGATGTAGCTGATGCGCTCCAACGTGTCCCGAGAGAGCTGGATGTGGGGGAGCTTCTGGTACTTGGAAAGCGTGGTCCTGGAGAAACCGCCGAGCATTTGCGTCATCTCTTCTTGGGAGCAACCCCACTCATGGCAGATGTTGAAGAAGCCTTTGAGGGCAACATGCCCGCGCAGAGCCTCGGCATCGGAGGTTTCGGGTTGTCTCTCGTTCTGTTGGGCCATTGGGAAAGTACCCTCATATGACTTCGAATAAACATTTTAGAAAAGATTTGCCCATATGTGCACATTTTTAAGTGCGGTCCCAGTCCGAAAACACGCTCTTTCGGGTCGTCTGAAGCAGCAATTAGAGCCGGATTTTTCTGACAATGAGCGGTACTGTAACGGGGTCATGCATAGCTGGTACCTAGGCTAGGAGTGTCGACTGCACTGGGGCAGGTCCATGGCTCATCCGCTACCGCCCAATTTTCTCTGTCAACTCTTTTAGTTGATCCTGCACCTTTCGTAGCTGACGAGTAATTTCATCTCTTTCATCATGAGCGTCCTGAGCCTGTTTGGCGTTTTGTTCCTCGCTCATTACTTCCAGAATGGCACCGATCATCATGTTCAGGAATACAAATGCAGTTAAGAAGATAAACGTCAAATAATAGATCCAGCTCAGCGGATAGAATTCCATCGTCTGATACATTATATCTGTCCAATCCTCAAAGGTTGCCACCCGGAAGAGCGTGAGCATCGCAATGGATAAATCACCCCAGAGAAACTCGTCCACGTTAGCGAAGAGCATCGAGCCCATTGCGGCATAGATGTAAAATATGATGAACATCAGCAGGGCGATGTATCCCATGCGGGGAATAGCTTTGAGCAGTGAATTAATCAAAAATCTTAGTTCCGGGACGACAGAGACTAGCCGCAACACTCGGAATATTCGGAGTAGTCTCCCTAGCAGAATCGCTTCTGAGTTATCCAAGGGGACGAGGCTACCAATGACCACGAGAGTGTCGAAAATATTCCAGCCATCGAGAAAGAAACGACGTTTTACTGGGCAGGCGGAAAATCGGAACAAAATTTCTAACAAAAAAAATACTGTGATTGCATTGTCAAAAAACGTCAACGATTTCTCGAATATCGGAGGTAGGTCGTAGGTTTTAGCGCCAATAGTTAGAGCCGATAGCACAATGATTGCGATAACTACGCCCTGAAAAATTGGGCTCGCCTCAATGCTTCGCAACTTGGAAAAAACAAGAGACTGAGAGTATGCATTTGATTCCATTTGATTAATTCTCTTCGGAAATGCAGGAGGTCTGTGATTCTACTCGCACTTCATCGTCTTTCGCGGCTTTGCGGCGCCGTGGCTCGCAGACCCTTAGATCCGGCAATATGGGAATTGACCGCCACGTGCAAAAGAACTTTCTACAAAATTGCCTAAACAGTACTTTGTTCAAGGTATTGCAATGTGCCAATGGCCGATATCAACTCGTTCAGCCATTACTCATTATTGCTCAGGCAATCCCTAGTTTCTTTTTTATCGGGAGAGGAAGCTCGTCATATATTTCATTCAGCGGCTCTTCGAGCCGCATTTTCAGCTCATCATAACGATGTTCGGCTAACCGGACTCGTTCAATCAAATCCTCTTTCTTGCTCCGATGCATTCCGCCTGGCGTAGGACTGTGAGCCCGTTTCAGCTTTTCGTTTTTTGCCTTTTCCAGTTCTGAGTTAACTGCCTCAATGTACTGTGCTAGATCGCCTGAAAAACTTGAGGTGTTCATCAGGGCGGATCGATTCATTCCCAGCGTCCTTGCTACCTCAGAACCTTTAATTTGATAGTGTTTCTTAATTGAGAAATCGGTGCTTGTTCGGTGGCGTCTTATAAAGAGTTCCTTTTCGCGTCTTAACTCCTCAACACATTTCCATGCCGCCCCGCTGGCGTTTTTTTCCGATACCCAGCTAGGGGGATTTTCCCCTGTTTCTTTAGCTGCTTTCTCTAAACGATCTTTCAGATACCCCATTACCATCATGCAGCCCCCAATCGATAGTTCTCTAGGGCGGTCTCCAATTCCGGGAGTGCTTCGTGTGTTGCGTTTAGTGTTCGGAGATGGCGTGCAGTATTGCTAACCAGTTCGTAGGAGGAGTGCTTGAAAATACCCGGTACAACAGGGTCATTGAGGGCCTCGACATGGTGAATAATTGTAAGCAACATCCACTCTACATTCTGGGTCTGCATGAAATTGTGAAGGCATCCGAGGCATAATTCTGGCGACGCATTGTGGCGCATCGGTTCGCCACCTTCAGCGCATTTGGCTTTGTGGCGCGTCCGGCGCATCAGAAGGCAGTAGCCCCAAGGATTAGCTTTAATGTTTTCGATTTCCTTTGTCGCCAATTGGTCTGCGAGCTCCATTTGCTGCTCGGAACTTAGTACCTGGGTTGAACGTGATAGTCGCCGAAGCAGCTTGTTCATCTGACCAGCGTATCCCTCTCCGTGGTGTTGGATGTAGTTTCTTACTAACGAGTGGATTACCCTGAGTTTTGCACGCTGATGGCCTGCGCGGTTGTCCTTGTTGCGGATATAGGAGAGCCACATGGTGCGACTAATGTGCTTAAACTGGGAGCGAATCATCCAGCCGGCATCCCCATCAAAACGCCGATAAATAGCCTCAGCCCACATATGCCGAAACGCATGAGGGCTCGGATACAGCGCCTCAGCCAATAGCTCGTTCATCAGCACTCTTCCAACTACTGCATTGGATTTGCATTCTTTGTCGCTTAATGAGGACAGCCAGGTCTTGGTTTCATCGGAGAGTTGAGTATCAAGAAGTGCAGCCCAATCGGAGCGCAATACGCCGTGCCGATATTGTAATACCCAATCGCTAGCTTCACTGTTCTTGGTCCATGCAAACGAGAGCATTGGCCATTGTTCGCGAACCTGTCTCCGGGCCTCCTGTAAATTTTCGTCTACGGTGAAACTGTTCCACTCCGCGGCGCCTTTAATTTTAAGAAGGCGCTCTCGTTCCTGATGTTGTGCCATTGTAAGAACGTTGCCCGAGGCTTCGATTTGGGTCAGTGTTTGCCATGATTTCCAGTCGTCGATCTCCTCGAAACCTGGATACTTAAAAACAAAATGAGGCCACAGTGCCGTAACAGCGATATTAACCGCTATACTGGAATCGAATTGATTTCTCTTCGAAGATTTCGTTGAATACAGACATGGTTGATTTTCCCCCGTGCAGTTAAGGCGCTTTAGTCGTTCAATAATTGTAATCGTGCTGAAAGTCACCTCACGTAATTCACGGACTTGCCCATTGGTTTTGTGCACATACCAATCGATCTGGTATCGGTGAGGAAAGGCGTACTCATCAAGTTTGTCTTTGTTGTGAGTTTGCTGAATCGCCGTAAAAGGGAAACCGAACTCGCTTTTCCGCCACCCTGTTAATGCCGCAACGTTGGTTAATCCGGCCTTTGCGACTCGGTTAATAAATTGTCCCAGCAGGCCTCGTTTATTTGCTTTAGTTTCGTGTACAGCTCCCTCCGGTTGAAGGTCAAAAGACTTAAAAAATGCAACTGTGGGCGAAAAATTGGGCATGTCATCGCATCGCTGTTTGACTTCGTTCAATGCCTCTAAAAAAGAAGACCACGACACGTCTTCGTGACATCCGTGAAGGAGGCGCTGCGTTTCTTTCTGGTCACGAGTCTGAAGCCAGTTCCAAATCACAACTCGCAAGCGGTCTACGTTGTCTGGAGACGCGGCCAATCGAAATTTGAATGCGATTTCTCTCAATATATCCTCTTCCAAGAGCTTACATTCAAAGCGAGTCTGCCGATGGAGAGACCAGAAATGTTTGAGCACGACTGGCTGGATGCGGCGGATATATCTCGGACTTAGCGAAGAAAATTCCTCAGGGGAATTGCCTTCGAGAATCCGGGGTAGAATGGCTTTCAGTGTTTGAGGTTTGATCTTGAGTTTTTTGGCAATTTTCGGCAATTCTTGTTGTGTTTGTCGCAGCGCTATAGCGAGTGGAGCATGTTCTTCGAAAAAGTTCAGACAGTGCTCCACGTAATAGCGACCGTGATCCAGCGTAAGTAGGTTAAAGCTTTTCCCTTGCCTCCAGTCTTGGTAAGTGAGCTCGCCGTCTGCTATTTCGGGAATAAGTGTTTTTAAGGTAGCGCTAACCTGCGCTTCTGAGATTTTTCGGCTGATTAAGGGTAACCCCATTTCCTCACAAACTGTTTTCAGGTTTTGCAAGGTTGGCCTCTGGAGTGTCAGCTTGCCCTTTAATACTCTTGATGGAACTGGACCTTCGCGAGACCAAGTATGAGTCAAAACAAATTTTATGAGGTTTGGAAGGTTTTCACGGGTGATGACATCGGCATTATGTTCTGCCATGGCCCACATCCAGAGCATGAGGTTTCGGAAAATAAGGGGGTAAGTCGAAATTGTTAAATGTTCGGCGAGTAATGTCCAAAGACCTTTGACCAACAATACTGAGTTGACACCCCTCAAATGTTTCCACTCCGGATAGGCACGGGAAAGAGCCAAAGTCTCGTTAAAGTTTATGTTGTGAAGGTATTTGTTGTGGTCAATGAACGACCACGAATCGTCCACGAGAGAGTTATTATGGTTTCCAGGCAGCGCGCTCAAACGTGCGTCGAGTTCTCTACCATCAAGCCGGAACGATTCGTCTCGAGCAGTCAGAGTTGTCATTCTTGAGTCTCTAGAAAGTGATCAAACATGGGGGGGAGGTGGGGCTTAAGGTTGCGATACTGTTCTCGTGCGGCGCTTTCGGATCTCATCTTCTGCAATGTGCGAGTCATCCACTCCAACTGAACCAGCAGGGTTCGCTCTACCCAGTCTGGCCGAACAGTAAGCAGTTGCTTATATTTATTCTCGGCTTGGTCGATTGCATGTATGAACATTAGAGCCTGTTCGACAGTGTCAGGCACAATTATCAGACCGTCCGTTTCGTGTTGCTTTGAAGGAGGGTAGAGCGTTTGAACCTGAGCATTATCAGATCCTGTGGCATCAATTACTCGGCTGCGCAGCTCCAAATCTTTCAGGGCATTCGCCATCGAACTGACTGATGGCTGGTAAACGACATTTTCAAGATCATTGAGTATAAGGCGTGTGATTCGCCCTGCACGGTTTACAAAATCCTTATTTGCGTCGGTCAAGTAAGAATGTTTTTCTGTCCGAGACGTATGTGAGTGGTGATTGATAAGGTCTCCCTCACGGTATTGATCCGACCCAGCGTGAACCGCAGTAGTTTTTATATGAGTCAGACTGAATAAGACTGTGGGTAGGGGTCTAGAAACGGAATTTCTATAGTTTTCCAAGGTTCCATTACTTTTTCCTGTATTGGAATGCCAAGTCTCACTTCCTTCCTTTAGCGCCAAAACAGCATCCAAAAATATTGTTGGGGTGCCGACGGCTTTGGTTGCGTTAGCGATTCGGGATTGGAGTTGTGGTAATTGCCATAGGTTCCATAGCAATATCATATCTGTGTGCCTGGAGATGCTATTGGGGTTTTCAGTGATGTTGGGCATTGGTTTCTGTCTGGAGACATCGAAACTAAAAAGCCTCCCAGCATATGGCAGTCCATTGATGTAAGCATACTGTGCTTTGGTCCAGCAATCTGAGGCCATTAGCATGGCTGGTTCACGTGAAGATCCCGCTCGTCCTTTATAGTAGCGGCATTGCATTGCAATTAGGCGGCCAGAAGAATTGTGTTCGTAGGCGTAATCAGTGGTTTTGAGTTTATTGATATCGGTGGGTTGCACTGTTTCGCAGGCTACTAGCCAGGCCATTAGACACTCCTCCAAGGGAGAGTACGAATGCTGGTACTCAGGGTGAAAAAGAGCAGGAGGCTGCCATGGTCGCGTGGGCTTTCCGTCGACATACGGCTTCCTCCTCAGTCCTCCAAGTCCTTCTCTCGCGATGAGTAGTTTGATTTGGGCTTGCTTGTCGGGCCTAGTGAAGTCGAGTAACAGCAGACGTGTTAAATCATCCGCCGGCTCACCATGTGCTTCGAAAGCGCCACAGCGCTGGAGTACGTTGATATTCCAACTCTCAAACCAACTATTTTGGGAGAGTTGTGGTTCGGTCATGCCCAGAGCCTGTTTTTGCCAACGTGCTCGTACTTCGAGCAGGTAAGATAGTGTCGCCGCCACTGTGACGCGAAAGCTTGTTAATAGCCGACTGGGACTCTCCAGTGACAAATATTTATGCTCACCGAGAATCGATCTTAACCAGGGCAAAGCGAGCCAGTCTGTAAGCGTGTAAGGCTCTGGATTTGCGTTTCTGGCTGCTTTTGACAGTCTTAAAAGCGTCGTCATGAAGGAGTATTCTTCCTCAGTCAGAGACTTGCTTCCGAGACCGGCTTTGAAAGCGGGAATAAGAGATTTAATTGGAGAACTCTTACAACCTTCGTCGTTCATCTTTGATGATTCGTCGTCTTTGAGGCATTGGTAGCGTCTGACCTCAAAAGTTTCGTGTTCAGTGTTGTTCAGCCAATTTACAAAGCCTTTGAAAGTTTCAAAACGGTCTATCTGGGATCTCTCAGAGAGGTTTCTAAACCACGATGTTTGAGAAGATGCGTAAAAAGTCTTGAATATGGCTCGGTGATATTGATTGTCGTGTTCCAACTCGATCGTTACAGTTGCACCAGATCGCCTTTTGAAAGCAATTCGGGTTGAGCTGATGCCAGCTGATGCCACTAATTTGGGCAAGGTCTGATCAAAAGCCCTGCTCATTTCGTCGTCATAGGAAGATTCCTTAACCGTGTCGTTAACTTCGGTCAAAAGATCCCCTCCATTTCTTGCATCTGTATGCGCATCCGTATGTACCGAGTCGTCACCTCTGGCGCATGACCGTTTTTGGTTATGGAGTGCCCAAGCCGCTGTGCAACGACAATAAGTGCTGCCGATTCGGAGCGTGTCTCTCTGCCTTCTGGGCCTGTGACTTCCTCATGAAACAGCTCAGTAGCAAATGTATGACGCAGATCATGAAACGAAAATTCAGGTTTGAGACCCGCCGCTTTTGCTCTTTTCCTGAAAACATTTGTGGCGTGGCTCTTGCTGATTTCCTTGCCAAGGCCACCTTGGTCGGTTCGGAGAAAAAAACTTTCATGATTGCTTGCACTAGCATCAATCAGCCATTGTCGCTCTGTCTCGTAGTATCGCTGCATATCGCGAAGAAGTTCACGATCAAAATAGATCCATCGCGACTTACCTGTTTTGGTATATCTGCCCTCTAACCAGAATTTGAACAGCTCGACGTTTTCAAAATCTTTATTGTTAAGTTGGAGAAATAGTTTTTGCAGAGCAGGTATGCGAAGACCTGGTAGCTCGGAGGTCCGCAGGCCAACCTCGAATCCCATTCGCATCATCAGTTTTTCAGCTAAAGTGCGGCAATGTCCAATCAATGCGCTGCGTGAGTGCCGAGGTATGTATTGGATGTAATGCTGTTTGGTACTGCTTTCGGCCATTGCCTGCCTCGTGCGTCTAGAGATTTCCAATCTCAAACGAGGCGTAAATTCCATGTAGTGGAGAAAGTTGTAGTAAGCGATAAGCGCTGATCGATGGGTGGCAAGCGATGAAGGTGACTTCAGTCGGCGAGCGAGGACTGCATTCAAATAGTGATTCACGAATCTTTCACTGCAGGATGTTGACGCATGCATACCGGGCGTTTGGTCTTCCAAGCGACATTCCTCCAGGTAGCTTAGAAATTTTGCGAGAGCATATACATAGGCACGAATCGTCGAATCAGATATCGTCCTCTCAATCAATTCAACTTTTTCTCCACCATTTCTCTGCGTTGCTCCACTCGAGAAAAGTCGGGCTTCGAAAACAGTGTTGAATCGGGCAAGAAATGTAGTAAACAAAAGTGGCGCCAACGGTGGCTTCCAGCGTTCGTTATAGATCACCCAGTATGGCTCCAGCGAGTAGCCGTCATATGTTCTGTTTGCAAACTTTTCTACTTGGATGAGCACAACATAATCCAATAATTTAGTTATCATTAGTATAATCAGATTAAATGGATAAAGAACAACACTTTCTTAGACTGTTTTGTGATCTCGAAAACATCACGTCCGTCCAGTCCTCGAAGGTGGCCACCCGGAACAGCGTCAGCATGGCTATGGCCACGTCGCCCCACAGTTCCTCGTCCACGCTGGCGAAGAACATGGAACCCATGGCCGCGTATATGTAGAAGATGATGAACATCAGCAGGGCGATATAGCCCATGCGCGGGATCGCTTTTAACAGCGAGTTGATCAGGAACCTGAGTTCGGGCACCACCGACACCAGGCGCAACACCCGGAACACCCTCAGCAGGCGCCCCAGCAACACCGCTTCGGAATTATCGAGCGGAACCAGGCTACCGATGACCACCAGGGTGTCGAACAGGTTCCAGCCGTCGAACAGAAAGCGTTTTTTGTTGGCACACACACCGAAACGGAACAGGATTTCCACCAGGAAGAAGAGGGTGATGGCGTTGTCCATCACGATGAGCGACTTCTCCACCAGGGGCGGCAGATCATAGGTTTTGGCGCCAATGGTCAGCGCCGACAAAATGATGATGGTAATGACGGCGCCCTGGAAAACCTTGCTGGATTCAATACGGCGGAGTCTCTCGAAACCGGAGGCGGGGCTTAATTGGGACGACATGGCAGACGGCGGCTCCAGATAATTCGGGGAAGGCCGAATTCTAAAGGGCCGGGATTGAATTGGATAGCCTGAAGGATGGTAGTGCCTCCCTGAGGGGGAAGCGGCAATATGTAATAAGTCTGAGTTATTCAGCTTGATCAGAAATATTCATTCGTGCGATCCGGAAACCCTTCCCATAATCAGGTCACCGAAAATAAAACCAAAAAGCGAGTGACATTCCATGGAAGACAGACCGGAGTTAGCCGGCTGGCGCTGGGGGCCGTTTACCTTCCGCGTGCCGTTTTACCACACGCGCCTGTGCTGGTCCGAGTTCCTACAGGGGCTGTTTGTTTCTGCCGCCACAGGCCTGGCATTGATACCGGTGATGACCGCCTTCTTTGGCCTGAGTTTTGAAGAAGCCGTCGCACTGTCCATGGTTCACGCCTCCCTGATCGCCTCGGCGGTGATCGTCTTTGGTGAGCCTTACGCGGGAGGCTGGATTACTCCGGCCTTGCCCCTGATTCTGGCGTTTGTCATAGGGGGTTATGAGGACCCGGTAAGCCGGTTCCAGGCAATGACCGCGCTGAGCCTGGTATTTGCCACCCTTGTGCTGTTTCTGGGAATAACCGGCCTGGGCCGGCGTTTCGTGATCTGGTTGCCAGACACACTCAAGGCGGGCATTATCCTGGGCGCCTCGATTGCAGCACTCAAGCGGGTGTTTGTCGACGATGCTGAACGTTTTCTCCTTGAGCAACCCATTGCGACGGGGCTTGCCTGCGCCATTTGCCTGATCTTCACCTTCTCGATTCCGATGCAGAAGCTCAAGGAGCGCAGCCGGTTCTTCTTCATGCTGGGAGCCCTTGGCCTGCTACCGGGCTTTCTGGCTGCAGCCATTGTCGGGCCGTTAGTCGGTGAGGTGAACTTCGATATCCAGTGGGGAATCCTGGTGCCACCGCTGGGCGAAGCCTTGGCGAAGGTTTCGCCTTTGGCGATAGGCTGGCCGTCCCAGGAGATGATTCTCCAGAGTATTCCGCTGGCGCTGATTGCTTACATCATTCTTTTTGGCGATCTGGTCACAGGGAACGAAGTGCTTCGGGACGGTTTGAAGGTGCGCAAGGACGAACACGTGGATATCAACCTCAATCGTACCCACTTCTCCCTCTCGATCCGCAACGCGATCATGGGCATTGTTGCGCCGTTCTTCCCGACCCAGGGAGCGGTCTGGACCGGGGTGCATGTGATCGTTGTGCAGCGCTGGAAGCAGGGGCCGAAGGCCATGAACAGCCTGCACAGCGGCCTGGCTTCCTACTATCTGATGGGCCTGCCGTTCATCTTCTTCCTTCTGCCGTTGCTGACAGGGCTCAAACCGCTGCTGGGCGTCGCTCTGTCGCTGACCCTGGTGCTGACCGGCTTTGCCTGCGCCTACATTGCCATGTCGATTCCAAGGGATAATGCTTCCCGGGGCACGGTGGTTCTGATTGGTGCAGCGCTGGCTTTCTTCGAACCGTGGATGGGGCTGTTGATCGGCGTGGTGGCAACCCTGGCTCTGGTAGGCTGGGACCGGAGCCCGGATCCGATTCCGCACGACGAGTGATTGGTAGGTGGCAGATCCCGGGTCTCAGCCAGCCTGGTTCAGGATGATCTGCCATTCCTCTTCACCGACCGGCATGACGGAAAGCCGGTTACCTTTGCGCACCAGAGGCAGGTTTTCGAGCCCGGCCATGGATTTCAGCTCATCCAGCGGGATCAGCTTTGGCAGCGTGCGGACGTACTTCATGTCTACAGCCTGCCAGCGAGGCTTTTCCTTCGTGCTCTTGGCATCGTGGTAGGGCGATTCCGGGTCAAACTGGGTGGGGTCGGGATAGGCGCTGCGAACAACCATGACGATACCGGCAATTCCGATGTGTTTGCAGCTGGAGTGGTACAGGAAGACTTCGTCGCCTTCTGCCATGCGGGCCAGAAAGTTGCGGGCCTGGTAGTTGCGCACGCCGTCCCACGGGATAATCCCGTTTGGCGCCTTGGCGAAATCCTCGATGCCGCATTCCGCGGGCTCTGATTTAACCAGCCACTTGGCCATTGAGTCCTCCCATCACTGAATTCGCCTGAATTATAAGCCAAAAAAAGCCCCCGGAGAGGGGGCACAGAGGCGCAGGGTCATGCCCGGTCAGGGCTTTTTGCGGTTAAGCGGATAAAACAGCTGTGGCGAGGCCAGTTCCGGGAGGTCGGTTCTTTCCTCGTTTGCGGCCCACTCCACACGCTCGGCAGAGCGGATTGCGTAGTGCATCCAAGCCAGGGCAGCTGCCACGATCACGAACATCAGCATAAAGCAGCTCTGCCAGATGCCTGTAAGGTCGTTCAGGACGCCGAAGGTCAGTGGCAGGATGAACCCTCCAAGCCCGCCAATCATGCCAACCACGCCGCCTACAGCGCCGACGTGCATGGGGTAGTAGACCGGAATGTGCTTGTACACGGCTGCCTTGCCGAGGGACATGAAGAATCCGAGGATAAAGATCAGAGCAACGAACATGGGCAGGTTCATGGCCAGCGTAAAGCGGATATCGCCATCAATGCCCTGGACCACGTAATCGGTGGGCGGATAGCTCAGCAGAAACGTGCACAGAACCGAAGCACCGAAGGTCCAGTACATGACCCGGCGGGCGCCGAAACGGTCTGACATCCAGCCGCCCAGAATCCGGAACAGGGAAGCCGGGATGGTGTAAAGCGCGGCAATGATGCCCGCGGTCTTGATGTCCAGGCCGTATACGCCAATCAGGAAGTGCGGCAGCCAAAGTGCCAAAGCCACAAAGGCGCCGAACACGAAGAAATAATACAGGGCAAAACGCCAGACCCTCAGTTCCCTCAGGGGTTCCATCTGCTCAAGGAAGGTCTTGGACTTGCTGCCGGCCCGCTCTGCGGCCAGGGGATCTTCCTTGGCCAACAGGATGAAGGCAACGCCCATGATTGCCAGTACAGTGGCATAGATCTGTGCCGTGCTTTCCCAGCCGAATGCCACCAGCAGGAAGGGCGCGCCAAAGTTGGTTACTGCCGCCCCCACGTTGCCCGCTCCGAAAATGCCCAGCGCTGTGCCCTGGTGCTCCGGTTCAAACCAGGCCGCCGTGTAGGCCACCCCCACGATGAAAGCCCCGCCTGCCAGGCCCACACCCAGGGCACCGATCAACAGCATGAGGTAGGTCGTAGCGAAGGTGAGCAGATACACGCAGGCGGCAGTGGTCAGCATCAGAATGCCGAATACCCAGCGACCGCCATACCGGTCTGTCCATATGCCGAGGAATAGCCTGCTTACCGAGCCGGTCAGAATTGGCGTCGCCATCAGCAGACCCAACTGGGTATCCGAGAGCCCGAGATCTTCGCTTATGCGAATCCCGATGATGGAGAAAATGGTCCACACCGCAAAGCACAGGGTGAAGGCGAAAGTGGATAAACCCAGCGCTCGATATTGCTCGGGTTTTGACGGGCTAATGGCCATTTTTCCCCTCCTTTCAAATATCCATCGAGTGCTGTCTGAAAGCACCTCTTAAACCATACCAAAAACAGGGTTTTTTCATGCGGGGCATTGGAGGTACCTCCTGCTGGGTGCAGTGGTGGTAGGCAATTTGAGGGTTTTGGCGCGCAGGGGATAGGCCCTTGATTTCTCTCGTGGGGTACGCGTTGAAAGGGTTGATATACGTCAATTATGGGCGCCACCAGAGTGTGGGCTAATGCTGACAGATATCAATGGATGCCTTTTGAAATCGCCTTTGAGAGGGGGGCAAAACGCCCTCGGGAGAACCCAGAAATGAAAATCATGATTGCCTACGACGGATCGCGAAATGCCAGGTTGGCGCTGGCTCAGACCATCACCATGTTTCGCGATCTCAAACCTGTAATCACCCTGGTTGCAGTGGCCGAGAATCCGCGGGACATCACCTCCGGAAACGAAGACCTGTTCCAGGAAGAAGTATCAGAGCTCAAAAAGCACCTGGCTGAGGCCATGGAGTTATGTGACCAGGAACAGATTTCAGCCGAGAACATGCTTCTGGAGGGCGACCCCAGAAAAATGCTGCTGTTCGCCGCGGAAAAGAAGGTCCACCCGGACATGCTGGTTATCGCGCGCCACAGCCATGAGCCCGACGGTGGCTTCATCGCCCGCTCACTGACCTATTTCGTGGACGAACTGGATTACATGACCTTCGGCAGCGTGAGCTCATTCCTTGCCCGCCGCATCCAGTGCCCGCTTCTTATTCTGCCCAGCCGTTGAGTCTGGCCAGCAACCGTTTCTGAATCTGAAAGCCCAGGGAGGCTGACATGAAAGTCGCAGACGTTTTCCACGTCAAGAATCCTGAAGTCAGGGCACTGCACCTGACCTGGATTGCATTCTTTATTACCTTCTATGTGTGGTTCAACATGGCGCCGCTGGCATCGAGCATGCTCAAAAGCGTCAATTGGCTGACCGCCGATGACCTCCGCCTGTTTGCTATCTGCAACGTGGCATTGACCATTCCTGCCCGGATCATCGTGGGCATGGCCCTGGACCGTTTTGGTCCCCGTCGGGTGTTTTCCGTTCTGATGGTCCTGATGTCCATCCCGGCTCTGGTGTTTGCCTTTGGTAATACCATGACGCAACTGCTGGTCAGCCGTCTGGTGCTCAGCTCTATCGGTGCCAGCTTCGTGGTCGGTATCCACATGACCGCCATGTGGTTCAAGCCCAAAGACATCGGTTTTGCCGAGGGCTTCTATGCCGGTTGGGGCAACTTCGGCTCTGCCGCTGCGGCCATTACCCTGCCAACCATCGCGCTGCACATGTATGGCGGTGAGGACGGCTGGCGCTGGGCCATCGCCCAGAGCGCGATCGTGATGGCGGCCTATGGCGTGTATTACTGGTTTGCGATTACCGACGGTCCGGCCGGCACAGTCCACCGTAAGCCCCGCAAGGCCGTAGCGCTGGAAGTCAGCAGCTGGGGCGACATGATCAAGCTTATCCTCTGGACCATTCCCCTGGTGGGCGTGCTGGCGATCCTGGTATGGCGCATCGAGAACATGGGCTATCTGAGCGCCACCGGCGCCGCTATTTGCTACGCGGTTATTGTGGCCATCGTGACCTACCAGATTATCCAGATCCTGCGGGTGAATGTGCCGATCCTGAAAAAAGGCGTGCCCGAAGATGACAAGTACCCGTTCAACAGCGTTGCCGCTCTGAACAGTACCTACTTCGCCAACTTTGGTGCCGAGCTGGCGGTAGTCTCTATGCTGCCGATGTTCTTCGAGGAAACCTGGAGCCTGAGCGCGACCGCTGCCGGCCTTATCGCTGCCTCCTTTGCCTTCGTGAACCTGGTGGCGCGCCCCATGGGTGGCCTGGTATCAGATCGAATGGGTAACCGCCGGTTTGTGATGCTCAGCTACATGTTCGGCATTTCTGTCGGCTTCGCGCTTATGGGGCTGATGAACTCCAACTGGCCGCTGATCATTGCCGTGGGCATTACTGTATTCACGTCCTTCTTCGTGCAGGGGGCAGAAGGCGCCACCTTCGGCATTATCCCCTCCATCAAGCGGCGCCTGACCGGCCAGATTTCCGGCATGGCGGGCGCCTATGGCAACGTGGGTGCGGTGGTTTACCTGACTATCTTCACCTTCGTAACCCCGACCCAGTTCTTCTACATCATTGCCGGCGGTGCGTTTATAAGCTGGTTGCTGTGCATGATGTGGCTGAAAGAGCCGGAAAGCGGGTTCTCCGAGGAATACCACGTGTCTTCTGTGGATCTGCAAATCGAGGAAGAGGAGCGTCGCCGTCAGGCTGCCGCTACCAGCTAATCCGTAGCTGTCAAAGAGAAAGCCGCCGAGGCATTGCCCGGCGGCTTTTTTGCGTTTGCTTGAGCCGTCCCCAATAAGGTTCACGCCCGTCGATCAGAAGTGATCGTAGCTGAATTTCATGTAGGTGATGCCAGGGCTCAGCACCAGGCGCCAGGCCAGTTCTGTATCGTCGCTGCACTCCCAGTCATAAGCTCTTACTGTATCCGTCAGGCAGTCCAACCAGAGATCGTAGAGGTGGGGCTTGATACTCAGGTGGCGGGCACTGTGCAGGCAGGCAATCCGGTGGAGAACATCGTCCACGTTGCCGCTGGCATAAAACGCTACCAGACTGAAAAAGGATTTCTTCAGCATACTCCGCTGAACCGCCATATCGGTATTGCGGAACAATGCTCGCACCTCCGGCGAAGCCATCAGGAACCGGCGGTAGAAGGCTTCAAAGAAGTCCGGGAAGCCGGGGCGGGGCTGAAGCACGCGTTCGTAGCTTGCATCGAAGAGCTCTTCGAAGGACATGGCTGGCTCCCTGGCTTTGTCGGGAATTAATCCAATATCCTGAATCTAGCATTTGCCGGCGTGGGCGTCATTCGGTGCAGATGGGGAGGCAGGGCCCGCTGGAATGCAGACGTAAAAAAAACCGGCGCCTTTGACGGGCACCGGTTGTTAAAAGAGGCTGTTATCAGGGATTCTTGATGTACGCGTTCTTGCGCAGGTAGAACCACCAGTTAACCACCAGGCAGAGTGCATAGAACACCGCAAACCCGTACATGGCCACTTCCGGAGTGCCGGCCTGGATTTCCTGACCCATCACCCGCGGGGCGATAAATGCGCCGTAGGCGGCAACCGCGGAGGTCCAGCCCAGGACCGGGCCCTTCTGCTGCTGGTTGAAGATAAAGCCAATGCTGCGGAAGGTAGAGCCGTTACCGATACCACTGGCCGCGAACATGATGATGAACAGGATCAGGAACGGCGCAAAGTAGGCGTTCGGATCGGTGGAGTTGTAGGCCAGCATCATCACATAACCGGTTGCTACAGAGGCTGCAACCATCACAACCGAGATGATCTGGGTAACAATGGAGCCTCCCACCTTGTCAGAAATCCAGCCGCCCACGGGGCGAATCAGCGCGCCTACAAACGGTCCCATCCAAGCCCAGGTGAGTGCGCTGGGCGCATCCGGGTTCACCACGCGGGTGACCGTGCCATCGGCCGCTACTTCCATCATGTTGCCGAAGATAACGCTGATAGACAGCGGCAGGGCAGCGGAGAAGCCGATGAATGATCCAAAGGTAAGGATGTAGAGGACAGTCATGGACCAGGTGTGCTTGTTGCTGAAGATCGCGAACTGGGCCTGGATGTTGGGCTTGATGTCGCCCGGTATCAGCCGCAGAAGAATCAGCGTGAGTACAATCGTCAGAGGCAGGGCCAGCCACATGTTCAATACACCCAGGGCCCAGACGCCTGCGATAGAGGCGAGAATGCCTACGCCGTAGAGCCCCAGAATCTTGCCAAAGGCCGAAAGCGGTTTACCGGGATTTGGGGTAACCACTTTCAGGTTGTTCATGCCAAACCAGCCGGCAAACGCGAGCGGAATCAGAAAAACGAGCCAGATAAACCCGGCGTTCTGGATCCAGGTATCGGTACCCGCTTCGATTCGGCCAATCAGCGTGCCGCTGGGGCTCTGTAGTTGCATCGGGTCACCGGCCAGGGCGCCGAAGATACCGACAGTCATCACCAGCGGAATGAGCACCTGCATGGTGGTCACGCCGAAGTTACCGAGACCGGCATTCATGCCCAGGCCATAGCCCTGCTTGCTTTTCGGGTAGAAGGTGCTGATGTTGCTCATGGAGCATGCAAAGTTACCGCCACCGATGCCGGAGAGCAGTGCCAGGGCCTGGAAGACAAGAAACGGAGTATCCGGATTCATCAGGGCAATGCCGGTACCGGCAGCAGGAATCATCAGCAGGGCGGTGGTCAGGAACACCGTGTTTCGTCCGCCGGCAATCTTGATCATGAACGAGGCCGGGATCCGCAGAGTTGCCCCAGACAGGCCGGCAATCGCAGACAGGGTAAACAGCTGCTCGATACTGAATGGAAAGCCCAGGTTTTTCATCTGGGTGGTGATCATTCCCCACATCAGCCAGACGGCAAAGCCCATCAGAAGGCTGGGTATGGAAATCCAGAGGTTGCGGGACGCAATGCGCTTGCCTTCCCGTTGCCAGAATTCTTCGCTTTCGACATCCCAGTTTTCGATGTCAGCGTTTGTCCTGTTCTTCGCGCCGATTTGTTCGGCGCTCGCTGTGCTGTTGGCCATGATTTGTGCTCCTCGGTTTACCTGACCCGTGGCCTCAGGTTCGAGGCGTCAGGGCTTTGTGCCATTGTGCAAAGCAGGGCCGGGAGGAATTCTTGATATTTCTCAAGGACAGAATTACGTGATGAGTGACTGGTTTTCAGGAGCCATTGGTGTCCTGTTTTTGCTCTTTAAAAGCTATATAAATCAGTTGGATGCGATGGGGATATTCCGAAGGGGGTAGCCAAGGCGGCCATCAGCGCAGTGGAGGTAGCCAATCATTTCCGGCGGTTCTGGCCGTGTCGGAACAGCAAAGCCACCTGCAGCGCCACAAAACCATAGGTTAAGGACCAGCTCGCCGCTGAGAGCCAGAGAGCAGCCGGTTCAAGAAAGGGCGTTTGCCCTGCATAGAAGCGGGCTATTGCGGCAACGGCCATGCCGGAGGCGATACCCACAACCTGCCAGCCAGGTGGTGTCATTCGTCTGGCTCGCTGCCAGGCCAGGCGCAACATAACGCCGGTGGAAAGTGTGCCGAGGGCGCCAACCGTAGTAAGGTGCATGTAGGGGATTGGGTCGCTTTTGTTCAGAAGGCTGAACCCGCTTGCGACAGCTCCTGAAGCCAGCCACAGGTAGCCAATTGCCAGGGCCAGTAAGTCCGGCCGGTTTCGACAATGCCAGAGTTTCCACCGAACGGTACGAAACACAATCAGAAAGCCCGAAACCAGCAACAGCATCCCCACGGCCGGGGTCGCGATTGGCAGAAAACTGAGCAGCAGTGCCAGCAGCAACGTGGCCAGAAGCGTTCCCTCAACGCGTGGCTGAACCCGGGCCTCAAGGGGAATGCCCCGCTTTTCCAACGTGCCCGCTACGGCCGGGGCGATGATGCGTCCACCGATAAACGTCATCAGAAGCAGCAAACCAACAATGGCGGTTGTCAGTACCTGGCGGCTATCGGGAAATGCCGGTGTGCTTGCGGCCGGTGTGTTGCTGGCGAGCCAGAAAACCGCTGACAACAGGCAAAGAAGCAGAATCAGCGGGCCGGCAACCCGGTTGCGCCACTTTTTGGCTGCCTGAAATCTCGGGACGGCGTGGCGCGCCAGCAAGAGGGCGAAAGCCGGGCTCAAAAGTTGGGCAGCAAGGCTTTCCGGGGCCAGGATCCAGCTCACCCTCGCGAGTAACCAGAGTACGAAGAGTACGGTAAGCACCCGGTACGGTTGAGGACCAAGCGTGTAGCCGGCGACAAGAGCCAGGGCGAAGCCGAATATCAGTTCGTGGCCGTGTCCCGCCCCCAGCAAACCAGGTGGCCAACCTGTCCCGGACAGCACACTGAAAACCGACAGGGGAACAGTCAAGGCGGCGAACAGCGATGCGGCAGGGAAGAATAGCCAGAACGCATGAATGTTCTTTCGTGGCATGCCTGAGTTGTCCGAAGTCATCTCGTATCCTTGACCGTTCGGCGCACCGAAACTATCAGTAAAAATAACGCGGGAAACATTTTAAAGGTGCATCATGAATATTACACAACTTGCCCGTCTACCATTCTCTGGCAATGGCGCCTGGTCAGAGCTTCGGCGCCTTGACCTGTCCATTCCGTTCCTGGCATGGGTGGTGGTCGTGCCCATGTCGTTTCTGCCGCCGGTGCTGCTTTACTTCGCCGGCACGCAGTACGGAGACGCCTTCATGCAAGGGTTCGGAGGCAAAGAGTGGCGGTTTATCACCACTATTTTTTTCCTGGCAGAGTTACTCACGTTCTTCGTGATGGGCTGGCTCATCCACGCCGTCATGGGCAGTCATCAACTGAAAATCAGTTATCAGGATGCCTA
The DNA here is from genome assembly GCF_037029655.1 of Marinobacter sp. CH_CUG1437-1. Lineage (NCBI taxonomy): Bacteria > Pseudomonadati > Pseudomonadota > Gammaproteobacteria > Pseudomonadales > Marinobacteraceae > Marinobacter > Marinobacter sp. CH_CUG1437-1. The sequence goes on from NZ_JAYMEW010000003.1 coordinate 37,939, forward strand.
TTTGCTGGCTGCAATTGCGCCGCTGCCGCTCTGGCTGTCATCACTGGCACTTCTGGTGCCTGCGCTGGCAGTAAGCGTTGTGGCGGTGTTTGCCGCCTTGTTCCTGTCTTGTGCTTTGGTGTACCAGGGCGTTCGCTCATTCTGCGAACGAAGCGATAATGATGTGGTGGTCATGTCCGCCACCTACACCGTTATGTCGGCGTCTTTGCTGGCATGGGGGGTGCTGATGGCGATGGTTTGGGCGTTCTGATCAGACCGTATGGGGCAGGACGCCAAAATAGATGGCACTGAAGTGGCAGGCGCTGCCGCCGATCACGAACAGGTGCCAGATCGCGTGCATATAAGGTATGCGGTCGGCCAGGTAGAAGGCGACACCGGCGGTGTACACAATGCCGCCGGCAATCGTCAGGTTCAGGGCTGTTTCACTCAGGTTGGCCACCAGGTCCGAGGAGGCGAACGTGATCAGCCAGCCCATGGCCACATAGATGCCGACCCTTGCGAGCTTGAAGCGGTTCTTGAAAATCACCTTCAGCACCACGCCAGTGATCGCCAGTGACCAGATCACAGCAAACAGGGTCCAGCCCACCGTTCCACGCATGTTCACAAGCAGAAACGGCGTGTAGGTTCCGGCGATCAGCAGAAAAATGGCGCAATGATCAAGGGTTTTGAATGCCCTTTTCAGTTCTGGCCGCCGGGCACCGTGATACAGGGCGGACGCCAGGTAGAGCAGAATCAGGGAAGCGCCGAAAATACTGAAGCTCACAATTTTCCAGGCATCCCCGACCTGACTGGCGCCCACGATCAGCGCAATCGTGCCAATAACACTCAATATGGCGCCCAGGCCGTGGGTGGCACTGTTCAGCCACTCTTCAATGCGGTGATGGATGTTCTGTGTCGCGGATACAGATGCTGTCACTGAGAGGTCTTCCTTGTAAGCCATGTCCATAAAATACTTGAGCGTACACGTGTACGCAATGGCTGATGGTGACCATCTTGTGAAGCTGTTCAGAAAAACTGAACAACCTGTCGGAAAAGTTCCGATTTCTCTCGAGTCCACCGCTGGTTAGCATGCGTATAACAGATTTCGGACAGAGGAGGTTTTTCAGATGGCAAAAGTACTTGTTCTTTATTACTCCATGTACGGCCACATCGAGACGATGGCAAATACCATTGCCGAAGGTGCCAAAGAGGTTGATGGCGCCGAAGTTACGATTAAGCGGGTGCCGGAAACCATGTCTGATCAGGCGTTCCTGGGCGCTGGCGGTAAGGCTGACCAGCAAGCTCCCGTAGCCGACCCGAAAGAACTGGCCGAATACGACGCGGTGATTTTTGGCACACCGACCCGGTTCGGCAACATGGCCGGTCAAATGCGGACGTTCCTCGATCAGACCGGTGGGCTGTGGGCTGAGGGCAAACTCCACGGCAAGGTGGCGAGCGTGTTTACCTCTACAGGCACCGGTGGTGGGCAAGAGCACACCATCAGCTCATTCTGGACCACCCTGGCCCATCACGGCATGGTGATCGTCCCCTTGGGCTATGGTATCCCTGAGTTTTTCGACATCTCGGAAGTGAATGGCGGAACGCCTTACGGGGCGTCAACCATCGCCGGGGGCGACGGCTCACGGCAGCCGAGTGAGAAAGAATTGGCCATCGCCCGCTTCCAGGGCAAGCATGTGGCCGAGCTGGCGGTAAAACTGCACGGCTGAATCTGAAGCATTACCAAAGCGTTGAGCGTTTTCCAGGGCAGCAGGCGAGAGCGTGCTGCCCTTTTTTTATGTTGTGCCTGGTTGGCGTGTCGCCTCATGGCCTACTTTTCGCACTCGCGGTTTTCAGCCGGGAAAAGGTCGCTGGCACGACGCCGAGCCATGATGCCAGTTGATTATCCGGTACCCGTTTAACCAGCTCCGGGTATTCCTCAAGCAGTAACTTGTATCGTTCTCTTGCCGGCATGGTGTGCTTGCGGAACTCTCTCATGCTGGTCAGCTCGGCAATTTCTTCCGTCAGGGCAAGGGCGAACTGGGGCCAGAGTCCCTCACCGTGAGACTGGATTGCAGACCGGAAGGCAGCGAAGTCGGCAACCCACGCTGTTACCGGCGTTACTGAAGTCAGGCAGAGGGTATTTCTGACGGTTCGGCTACGGCCAAAAACCGGCCAGACCATATCGCCTTCAGAAAAGAAATGGTGCACGGACACCTTGCCACTGGGTGCTTCCCGGAACAGCCGTAGTATGCCGTACTGAACCAGATACACGTTTGCCCAGGGTTTATCGTGTTTTTCCAGAGCGGTCTCAGAATCAACCCGACAAAGATGGAAAAGTCGCGCGAGGTCTGCCAGAAACCGTGCGTCCGGATCATTCTCGTGACCCGCCAGGCGAATACCAAAGACCCGGCTTAGACCATTCAGCAAGGCGGCCGACTCAGGTGCGGCATCCTGCTGGATAATATCGGGGTTGTTTTCTCCCAACATGCAGGGGGCGGAGGAAACGTCTGGCCTGAAGATGCTGTTCATGGCGTTGACCCTGTTACGAGTGTTCGATGAATTATGGTATCAGAGAAGCATCTTTTGAAATGACTTAAATCATTAAGGCTTTTTCACTGAGTCGATATCGCGATCTGACGAACATTCAGTGATAGACTCCGGCACCTGTTGCTGGAAGTTACCCCCTTTCCTCACGGAGTCCCGATGGCCGCAGCCTTTGCCCTTTTCTTCAAGCTTATTCCGCTCTATGTGACGGTCGCCCTGGGCTGGGTCGCCGGTCGTTACCTTGAGGCCAGTGGTCGTCATATTGCCGGCATAATGCTCTATATCGTGACACCATCTGTGGTGTTTTCAGGGGTTATGGCCGCTCCGCTTTCTCCCGAGGTCATCCTGCTGCCGTTTCTGGTATTCGGGATTTCTTCTGTTCTGGGCGTTGTGCAATTAAAGCTGGCCAGGCGGGTGCTTGATGATGGCAGTGCCAACATCATTCCCCTGTGTGTGGGGTCCGGCAACACCGGGTACTTCGGCGTGCCGGTGGCCTTGTTGCTGTTTGGCGAAGAGGGGCTCGGGCTCTATATCGTGTGCATGCTGGGCACCACGCTGTTCGAGAACTCGGTGGGCTTCTATCTGGCGGCGAGAGGACGCTACAGCATCAAGGATGCGCTCTGGCGGGTGTTGAAACTGCCGTCGGTATACGCCTTCCTGGCGGCCGTCGCCCTGAACCTGGCCGGTGTTGGTATTCCGGATATCTTCGTGCCGCTGTTCGATAACCTGCGCGGCGCCTACAGCATTCTGGGCATGATGATCATCGGCATGAGCATCACCAGCTTTCGCGGCCTGGCGGGCAATGTCCGTTTCACGGCACTGGCGTTCTTCGGCAAGTTTGTGATCTGGCCCCTGGTGGCTATCGTGTTCTGGTGGGTGGATTCCGCGGTTCTGGGCATTTACGAGCCGGCCGTTCACAAGGCCATGTTCCTGATATCGATCACCCCGATTGCCGCCAACACCGTGGTTATTGCCACGTTGCTGGATACCTCGCCAAGGCAGGCAGCGGGTACCGTCCTGCTTACCACGCTGTTTGCCCTGGCGTTCATTCCGGTGATGATTTCGCTGGCGTTCTAACGGTTGCTAGAGCCTGCCGCTGCCGGCTCAACAGAGCAGGCCTTGGCTTCCGCGATGTCGCTACGGGCGTGGCGCACCACACTGATGCCGGCTGTTATCGCCAGCGTACCCATGATCGCGGCAACGACCAGGTCGGGCCAGGCGGTTCCGGTACCGAACACACCCAGGGCGGCTACCATAACGGCGATGTTGCTGATGGCATCGTTCCGGCTGCACAGCCAGACCGAGCGCATGTCGGAGTCGCCTTCACGGAATTTGAACAGTATTGCTGCCACGCTCACGTTTGCGGCAAGTGCCAGCAGACCTACCGCCCCCATGGTCAACGGCTCTGGCGTTATGCCAGCCTGCACCACCCAGACTGCCCTGGCCCAGACCACAAGGCCGAACACGGCCATGGTAATCCCCTTCACCATGGCTGCTCGTCCGCGCCAGAGCATACCCATGGACAGTACGGTGAGGGAAAGAATGTAGTTGGCGCTGTCTCCAAAGAAATCGATGGCATCCGCCATTAGCGAAACAGAGCCCGAGGAAAGACTGGCCATGCCCTCCACGGCGAACATGGCCAGGTTCACCCACAAGGCAATCCATAACGCTTTGCGAAAGCCCGGGGCCGGGGATTTGGGTTCTGGGGCAGAACAACTGCACGCCATAAAGACCTCCTTCGTCCAGATCCCCCCTATTGAAAACCCTGTAGTTGCTACAGGGTCAACAGTTGTCGCCGAAATTTTTCACACCGGTCATTTTTGGCCGGGGCCATGGGTGCCGGGCACGTGGTTGTGGCGATCTTCTGGCTCCAATGCACCGAGTTCGGAATTCAGTTCTCCAAGAATGCCGCACTCCCGGACTGTTCTGCCATCCGTACAGGCCTTCTGAAGCCGCACGAGGGTCTCTTCAAGGCTCGCCAGTTCTCTCAAGCGTTCACGCACGTGAGTCAAATGGCGCGCAAGCAGGGCGTCTACATCGCTGCAGTCTGCCTCCGGTTGCTCGGCCAACCCGATCAGCTCACGAATCTCGTCCTGCGCCATATCGAGATTGCGACAGCGTTTGATAAAGAGGAGGCGGTCCAGGTGGGCATTGCGGTAGGAGCGGTAGCCGCTGCTGTCCCTGTCCGGTTCCGGCAGCAGGCCGATCTTTTCGTAGTAGCGGATGGTCTCAACAGGAATGGCTGTTGTCTTTGCGAGTTCGCCAATTTTCACTGAGGGGTCCCCCCGGTTGTACCCGGAAAATGCACCGTGGCCTTGAGGCCTCCGATCGAGTCGGCGCTGAAATTCAGGGTACCACCATAGCGCTCTGTAATCTCCCGCACGATGGCAAGCCCCAGTCCGTGCCCCGGCGTTTGTTCGTCCAGACGCAGACCGCGGGTGCCCAGGGTGTCCAGCGCGTCCGGAGGAATTCCGGGGCCGTCGTCTTTGACGGTAATGGTAAATCCCTGCCGGTCCTCGTTCAGGCCCAGCTCCACGAATCTGGTGGACCACTTCCCGGCGTTGTCCAGAAGGTTGCCCAGCACCTCGTTCAGGTCGTGTTCCTCAATGGGCCAGCGTCTTTCTTCTGTCAGGACGGTCGACATTTCAAAGGATTTTGCCGGGTACAGCCGGCCGAGCATCCACAGAAGATCCCGGGCCTGCTTCAGAGGGTAGGCGCTTTTGCCCACCTGTGGACCGGCGAAACGGCTGCGCCGCATTTCTGCTTCCAGTTGTCTGTCGATATCGTCGAGCCTGCCGGCCATCTGTTGTCTGAGATCGTTGGCCAGAGGTCGGTCCGTATCTTCCAGAATCTGGCGAACGGCAGCGATGGGCGTTTTTACGCTGTGGGATAGGTTGGCCAGCGCGTCCCGGGAACGCTCCAGCCGCTGATCCAATGAGTCGAGTAACTGGTTGAGTTGCAGTACCAGGGGCTGGAACTCCTCAGGCGCTTTCACATCAATCCGTGATATCTCGCCATCCTGCAGCCGCCTCAATGCCGCCTTGAGGCTCACGACGGGCCGCATGGACAGGTTGATGCCCAGCCAGAGTGCGCCAACCAGCAGAAGGATCAGGAGCAGGGAAACAACGGCTGTCCATGCATGAAGCTCGGCCTGACTGCGGCTCAAGGCACCAAGGTCTTCAGAAACGATCACCACGATGGGCTGGTCGTTCACGCGAAAGGACTTCCGGTAAGCAAGGATATCTGAGGGCGCCTCCTCAATCTGGGCGCCACTGACCCGCAGCGTACCCTCCTGACTGGACTCTACAAGCGGCATTAAAAGTGGCGCCCAGGTTTCCGGGGAGATAATGGTTCGGGTATCGGAATGGATCGCAAATGCGTGGTGAAAAACTTCCTGGAAATAATCACCGGTCTGTAAAGTGTCCAGCCGACCACTGGAATCGCGAATCTGATGTTCGAGAAAAGCGGCTTCGTCTTTCAGGCGGGTTTCAACGAATTGGCGGGACATGCGGTCAAGCAGCAGCCCGTGCACCAACCATGCGAGAGCCATCAGAAGAATGCCGGCCGGCAGCAGCAGTGCCAGCAGGGTTCCCTTGACGGATGCCGGTTTTTTAAACCAGGTCATTGAACAGGTACCCCTGGCCACGTCGTGTTGAGATGGTGTCCGTGCCTACCAGTTTCCGGAGCCTGCGAATGTAGGCTTCAATGACGTTCTCGCTGGGGTTGTCGTTCAGGTTGTAGAGCTGCTCCATAAGTTGCTCTTTCGAGAACACGTGCCCTGGTCGGCTCATCAGGCAACGTAACAAGCGGAACTCGGTGCCCGTGAGACTGTGTTCTGTGCCATCGGCCAGTTTCAGGCTCTGGCGATTCTCATCCAGCTCGAGATTGCCGGCTTTCACAAGAGAGTGCACCCGCCCTTCGCTCCGGCGAATGATGGCGTTCAGTCGTGCAATCAGCTCTTCGGTCTGGAAGGGTTTGGCCAGGTAGTCATCGGCGCCGGCTTTTAGTCCGTTGACCTTGTCCTGCCAGTCGCCTCGGGCAGTCAGAATCAGGACAGGGAAGCTGGCCCTGTTCATCCGCCACTTGCGCAGAACGTCCAGTCCGTTGCCGTCAGGCAGGCCCAGATCCAGGACAACGGCCCGATAATCCTCCTGCTCTGCCAGCATCAAGGCTTCTTTGGCAGTAAACGTTGAATCCACACTGAAACCCGCCTTTTCAAGTTGGCTGGCCAGACCGTCGGCCAGCAGTCGGTCATCTTCGACGAGCAGTAAACGCATAAGTCTGTCCTTCAGAATGTGAACCTCAGCGACTCAGTATCCCTGTGTTAACTGAACCCAGCCTGAACGCTAAATAATTCGTCATTTTCAGAAAGGATTCAGGTTTGTGCGCGATGGTATTCATCGTTTCTGGATATTGCTCAATTTTCGAATCAAACCATGGTTCATTCGAGTCTCACCAATTCACAGGAGTATACAAGATGAACGCATCCGCATTTCTGGTTGCCGCCACAGCCATGACCATGTCAGCAACGGCTTTTGCCGCCGGCGCCCACAGCGGTGGCCACGGGGGAGGAAGCGGAGAGCCGGGCAAGGCCTCCGAGGTCAGCCGAACGATCAACGTTGAGATGCACGACAACTATTACGAGCCCGAGTCCATCGAGGTTACTCCCGGTGAAACGGTTCGTTTTGTTATTGAAAACAAAGGCAACCTTGTTCACGAGTTCAACATTGGCACGCCCGATATGCATGAGGCCCATCAGGAAGAAATGATGATGATGGTTGAACATGGCGTGATCCAGGGCGGAACTCTCAATCACGACATGATGGAAATGGACATGGGCAACGGCCACTCCATGAAGCACGATGATCCCAACAGCGTTCTTCTTGAGCCCGGCAAGAGCAAAGAGATCGTCTGGAAATTCTCCGAGGAGGGCAATATCGAGTTTGCCTGCAACGTGCCCGGGCATTATCAGGCCGGCATGTACGGAGATGTGAATTTCAACTGATCCCTCCAAACAACGACGTAGTTGAGAGTAGTCAACCATGAAGAAATCCTTTCTGGCAGGCCTTGCGGCCTTGCTGATGCCGGCGTTTGGCCTGGCTGGTGAATACAACTTGACAGTGGACCGGGTCCAGATTGATACCGGCGATTTTGTCAAAGAGGGCATTGGCTATAACGGCGAATCCCCGGGACCCGTTTTGCGCTTCAAGCAGGGCGAAGAGGTGACCATCAATGTCACCAACAATCTTGATGAAATGACCTCCATCCATTGGCACGGGCTTATCCTGCCCTATCAACAGGATGGCGTGCCCGGCATCAGTTTCCCGGGTATCAAGCCGGGTGAAACCTTTACCTACCGGTTCCCCATCCAACAGGCAGGCACCTACTGGTTTCACAGCCACTCCGGTTTTCAGGAACCGGATGGTGCCTACGGTGCCATTGTTATCGAACCGGAAGGCCGCGAGCCGTTCCGTTATGACCGCGAATATGTGGTTCAGCTGACTGACAAACACCCGCACTCCGGGGATCGCATCATGCGCAACCTGAAGATGATGCCGGACTACTACAACCGCCAGCAGCAGACCGTTGGCGAGTTCTTCTCCGATGCCGCCGAGCATGGCTTCATGAATACCCTGAAGGATCGGATGGCCTGGGGCGATATGCGGATGATGAAGGCGGATGTCGAGGACCTGCAGGGGTTTACCGCGTTGATCAACGGCAAGGGTCCTGACCAGAACTGGACGGGTATTTTTGAGCCAGGAGAGAGAATCCGGCTGCGCTTTATCAACTCGTCGGCAATGACCTACTTCGATATTCGTATCCCGGGTCTGAACATGACGGTGGTTCAGGCTGACGGCAACAATGTCCAGCCCGTAAACGTGGACGAGTTCCGCATCGGCGTGGCTGAGACCTATGACGTCATCGTTCGTCCCCGCGATGAACAGGCGTACACCATCTTTGCTGAATCCATGGGGCGTTCGGGTTATGCAAGGGCAACACTGGCACCAGAAGAAGGCATGGAAGGTGTGGTTCCCGAATTGCGCGATCCGGCTCGGCTGACCATGGCCGATATGGCCGGCATGCACGGTATGGATCACGGAAGCATGGATCACGGAAGCATGGATATGAGCGGTTCCGGTGATATGGCAGGTATGGACCATTCTGCCATGGGAAGTATGAATGGGTCTGAGATGTCGGGGATGGATCATTCAAACATGGCGGGCATGGATCACAGCGGCATGATGATGTCCAGCAATGGTGCCAGCGATCCTTTCTACGCCGAAGGCAGTGGAATTGTGCCGGTCGCCGCCAACGGCGGAAAGTTCCTGTCCTACGCTGATCTCAGGGCACAGAACCCCCTTTATGAGGACCGCGAACCGACTCGCGAGATCGAGCTGAAGCTCACCGGCAACATGGAGCGTTACACCTGGAGCATCAACGGTGTGAAATACGAGGACGCTGACCCGATCCGCCTGCAGTATGGCGAACGTGTCCGCTTCAAGTTTGTGAACGAAACCATGATGACTCATCCCATGCACCTGCACGGCATGTGGTCCATTCTTGATGTCGGCGCCGATCAGTGGAACCCCATCAAGCACACCATCAGTGTTCAGCCTGGCACCACTGTCTATATGGAAACCGAGGTGGACGAGCCGGGACAGTGGGCCTTCCACTGCCATCTTTCCTACCATGCGGCCGCGGGTATGTTCCGCAAGGTGATTGTCGAGGGTGGTCCCGACACGACTCAGGCCAAAACTGACACTGTTGCCGACAATGGAGGTGAAGCATGAGCCGTGTGCAATTCCTGACTCTGGGGCTATTGAGCTCGTTGGTAGTGTCAACGCCGGCGACGGCCCAGACCATGATCCAGGACACCACTGCCCGCAAGCAGCCCCTGGCGACCTGGGGTGTGCAGTTCGAGGAGCTGGAGTACCGTTACAGCGATTCGGATGAGGAGCTTGGTGTCTGGAAATCCGACGTGTTCTATGGCACCGACGAGCTCAAGTTCCGCTGGCTGAGTAAGGGCGAGTATGCCATCGAAGAACAGGCCTATGAGGGCCTGGAAAACCAGCTGGTTGCGCAGACGCCCATCTCCAAGTTTTTCGATGCCAAGGCGGGCGTTCGGTTCGACACGCCGGAAGGACCCGATCGCACCTATGCGGTTCTTGGGGTAACCGGCTTGGCGCCACAATGGTTCGAAGTGGACGCGAGCCTGTACGTCAGTGATGAGGGAGATACATCGGCGGAGGTAGATGCCGAATACGAGTTGTTGCTCACCAATCACTGGATTCTCTCCGCTGCTCTGGATGCAACGGTGGCATTCAGTGAGGATCGGGAGATTGGCCTGGGTAAGGGGCTTAGCTCAACAGAGGCCGGCCTCAGGTTGAGCTATGACCTCATCGACCGGGCCGTGTCGCCCTACATTGGTGTGGTGCACGAACGCAAATACGGCGACACCGCCGACCTGGCTGAGGCCGAGGGCGGCAGTACCGAAGACTGGTTTGCCGTTGTTGGTGCGCGAATCGCCTTCTAACCGAATGACATAGGTCAACAAGAAGGGGCTAAACCGAACCAGCGGTCAAATTTTCAGTTTCAATTCAGTTTCATGGTCTTTACTGAGAAGGATGCACAGAGTTGCAGCCGATAAGGAGGATCTTATGAACAGATTAACCCGTTTTGTAGCGTGTTCCGTGCTCGTTGCTTTGCCTGCCTTTGCTTTTGCACAGGGAAACTCGGGGCAAATGCCTCGCGGCGGCATGATGACCGAGGAACAAGTGCAGCAGATGAATGAAAACATGGCACGGATGCAGGCCATGATGCAGGAAATGCGGAATGCCAATTCCAACGCTGAACGCCAGAGACTGCGCGAGCAACACATGGAATACATGCAGGAGCACATGCAGATGATGCGTGGCGGCATGATGGGCCCCGGCATGATGGGCAGTGGCCAAGGAATGATGGGTAATGGCCAGGGCATGATGAACAACCAGGGCATGATGAATAATCAGGGCCAGGGTAAAAAGCAGTCCGGTAATGCCCAGGGGAATCGCTCTGGTGGTCCGGGGATGGACAACGAGCAGCGTCTTCAGATGATGGAGAACCGGATGAACCAGATGCAGATGATGATGGAGCAAATGCTGGAGCATCAGCGGCAAATGAACCGCAACTGATGTGTTCCTGCCCTCTAGTCAAACAGTGACAGTTGATCGGGCGGCTGCTTCGCTGGCACGCCGGGGCGTTTCTGGACAGGCCCCTTGCGACTGCCGTGGCGGACCAGCACCCGGTCTGTTTCTGCCTTGCTGACGTGCTGCTTGCGAAAGTCGCCAACCGCCTTGCGGGCAACCCGGGCCGCCTGCTCATGGTCACACACCGGTGAGATGTAGGTATTGCCGCCATAACGCTCTTTCTGGGCCGGAGTCATCAGCCAGGGCGTGTGGATCATTTCACTGGGCACGCCCGACAGCTCCGGGATCCAGCGCCGGATGAATTCGCCTTCTGGATCCAGTTTCTGGCTCTGCAACACCGGGTTGTAGATGCGAAGGGCGTTGATGCCGGTCAGGCCAGACTGCATCTGGGTCTGTGAATAGTGAATGCCCGGCTCGAAATCGGTAAACAGGCGGGCCAGATGAAGGGCCGGGTCCCGCCAGTGTAGCCAGAGCTGATAGCTGGCGATTGCCATTAACATGGCGCGCATCCGGAAATTGATCCAGCCCGAATGGGCCAGTGCGCGCATGCTGGCGTCCACGAGGGGCCAGCCGGTCTGGCCTTCCTGCCAGCGCTGCAGGCGCTCGGAATCGTTAGGTCCCGATTTAAGCGCCTCCATTTCCCGGTGCATGGCCCGAAATTCCAGCTCGGGCTCATCTTCCAGTTTCTGGATAAAGTGGCAGTGCCAGTGCAGCCGGGACCGGAAGCTGGTCAGGCTTTTCTTTTTCCGGGGCAGGGTGTTGCGGTGATTGCCGGTGCTCTTGGCCTCCTGGTAGACCTCCCGCAGGCTGACAGTGCCATAGGCAATGTGCGGACTCAGGCGCGAGCAGGCTCTTACGGCGGTGTTCGGGCTGGAGATGTTGTACTGGTAGCCGACGCAACGGCGATCCAGGAACGAGGTCAGGAGCTTTTCGCCTCTTGCGCTCCCACCCATCTGGCGGTCCGGACACTCGTCAGGTACTTCAAAAGCCTTGTGATTGTCGCCAGCGCAAAGGGTCTTCAACGTATCCGATGTCGGAATTACAGTCGGAGCGTCCTGCAACGGTTGCCGCATCAGCTCGGTCCAGGCCCTGTCCCAGACATCCCGGTCGCTCAGGCGACGAACCACGCCAAACTGGTTCCACTCCCGGAACTCCACATGGTTCTCCGAGCACCAGCCAATCACCGACCTGTCACGCTCGTAGGTCCACTGCCCGCCGGTTTCCTGATGGCAGAAGATGCGGTTAATTGGCTGGTGGGCCTGAATTTGCTTGAGGGCATCAATCATCGACCCTCGCAGTACCAGCAGCTGACTGCCGGCCTTGCGCAACTGCCGGTCCAGGTCGTCCAGAGAATCCCGGATAAACGCCCATTGGCGGCCGCTGGTGTCCGGCAGTTGCCAGTACTCATCTTCGATGACGTACAAGGGTATGACCGGCTCTCCCAGGGCGGCTGCCGCCACCAGCGGGGCATGATCACGGGTGCGAAGGTCGCGCTTGAACCACACCACGGTGGTCATGACGATGCGCTCCTTTCACGCCGGCAACGTTCGCTGCAGTAGCGCACGTTGTCCCAGTCTTTGGCCCATTTTTTCCGCCACTTAAAGGGCCGCTGGCAGACCGGGCAGGTCTTTTCGGGCAGGTTGAGCTTTTTGTGGGGCACTAGCGGGCTCCGTTCAGGTTTCTGGCCATAGTACGTCCGGCTCACACGCGGGGATCAGCAGTAGGCAAGTGTTGGGCAACTACCGGCCTCGCGCTCCCATTGGATGGTCACGTGATGGATGTTGAAGTCGCTTGCCAGCATGCGGGTGGCCTGCTCGATGACCTTATCGTCACTGGCCGGGTCAGGCTTTACCAGATGCACCGTGAGGGCGTTTTCCGTTGTGCTTAGCCCCCAGATATGGAGGTGATGAACCGATTCAACGCCGGGCAGTTCCTTGAGGCTATCGAGAACTTGCTCCGGGTTGATCTCTCTCGGTACCGCGTCCACTGCCAGATTGAGGGAATCTTTCAGCAACCGCCAGGTTCCCAGAAAGATCACGGCTGCGATCACGAGACTTACGAGAGGATCTATCCAGTTGAGGCCGGTAAACATGATCACAAGTCCGGCAACCACAACGCCAACGGACACCGCCGTGTCTGCAGCCATGTGCAGGAACGCGCCGCGGATGTTGAGGTCACCCTCCTGGCCTTTCATGAACAGTAGCATCGTGAGGCCATTGATAACGACCCCGATGCCGGCGACCACGATGACGGTCAAACCGGTAACCTCCGCCGGTTCGCTGAAGCGGCCAATGGCTTCCCAGGCAATGCCGCCAACGGCTGCGATCAAAAAAAGCGCATTGAACAGGGCTGCCAGGATCGTGGATTTTTTCAGTCCGTAGGTGTTCCGGTCGGTCGCTTTCTTTGTGGCCATCCAGCTCGCAACCCAGGCCATGATGAGGCCTAGCACATCGCTCAGGTTATGGCCGGCATCAGCCAGCAGGGCCAGGGATCCGGACAGGACACCGTAGACTGCCTCGATGGCAACAAAGACCACGTTGAGCACGACGGCCAGCGCAAACGAGCGGTTGTGGGTGTCGAAATTTTGCGCATGGCCGTGCCCGTGACCGTGATCGTGGTGGCTGTGCATTGTCTGCTCTCCATTTTCTGATGCGTCTGGTGAGCATTCAAAACCCTGTAGTAGCTACAGGGTCAAGAATCAGATTAACCTGACTCCTTCGCCAGCTGGGCCAGATCTTCACTGATCTGCTCGGGTGATAGGCCGGGGCGTAGCAGCAGCCGGGCGCTGCCACTGCGATCGAACACATAAACGGCGCTGCTGTGGGAGACGTTGTAGTTGCCGTTGGCGTCGGGCTGGTCATAACCGAAGGTGGTCCGGTAGCGTTTGGCGAGCTTTCGAAGCGTGGGTTCTTCGGCGGTGAGGCCAACGATTCCTTCCCCGAAGAAGCTTACGTAACTGGCCAGGCGTTCGGGGGTATCCCGGCGCGGGTCAACGCTGACGAACAGGGTGGTGACATCGTCCTGATACTCTGCGGGCAGTTGCTGAACCGAGCGGCGCAGATCGGTCAGCGTGGTTGGGCAGACATCGGGGCAGGAGGTAAAGCCGAAATACACCAGCCGGATGTTGCCTTGTGAGTCATCAGGAGTCACGGTTTTCCCATCGGTGCCCTCCAGCTGGAACTGGAGCTCGGGCATCAGGCCCGATATGTCCTTGCCATGCCAGCTTTTCTCATCGCCGCCGCAGCCAGCGAGTGCCAGGGCAATGAAGACGAACCACAGTGGCAGCGTTCGGTTCATGCGTTTCCTCCTGCCAGAGAGCGGCGCCTGGGAAATTTGCCATCTTCATGCATGGCCCGGCGGAGCACGATCAGAATGCCAATAATGCTCATCATGGCCGGGGGGATCCAGGTCAGCAGACCGCCTAATAACTGGTCGGTTTCCGGAGGCATGGGCCATGCCCGGCCGCATACTTCGTACACGTCGTACACCATGCCCCGGGAAAAGACGATCCAGGCCCCGAGTACCATTTGGGGAATGGCTACCAGCGCCAGCAGCAGAATACGCTTGCCGTAACCCAATGCGTTGGTAATGGCCGGCGACCGGGGGTCGAAGATCAGCCACCAGAACAGTAGACCATCCAGCAACATGCTCCAGTTCATGATCCAGTAGAGCTGCCGGCTCAGCATGGCGTCAAAATGGATGGGCGGCCAGAGCCAGAAATAGATCAGCCCCACGAACAGAAACGAGGCGATAAAGGGCTGCTGCAATACCCGGTAAATCCAGCCAAATGGTTGTAGCCAGTAGCGCAAAGACGGTGACATCTTCTGGTACCAGAAGCGCATCACTGGCAGCGGATTGGACAGCGCGATCAGTATTGGCCCCAGGTGATGAAGAATCAGATGCTGCCCCCGGTGAACGAAAAACATGTACTGGGAGTAGTAGTCGAATCGGGTCTGCATCACCCCGTAACAGAGCATCAAGCCGAGTGTGAAAGTGATAATTCGGCCCGATCCCGGTCGCTCTTTCTCCGGCATCTTCAGTATCGCGACACCATAAAACCCGAGCACCAGCATGTAGCTGAGCAGGGTCAGAGGCGAAAAATCGTAGGGCAGCAGGTAGCTCGATATTGGCATGGATCGGACTCGATGCGTGCACGCACTGGAAACCGGGTTTATCTTTCTTGTCAGTACCGCCGAGTTTTGCCGGCCCGGCGGCGGATTTCAAGGCCGGCTTCAGGAAACTTCTGACGGAGACGGGGCATGGCCCGATTTTGCGATTCCATTTCAGCGCCGTCGGTGTTGATCTTCGACTGGCACGGCACGCTTGTAGACACTCACGATGCCATGTTCAGTGCCATGGAAGACATGCTGCCGCAGCTGGAGGATCTGGGGCTGGTGGAACGGCTGCTGCCCGAGGACAAATGCCGAACATCGGACGATGCGCGCCTGGTGCGCTACATCCGGATTTTCCGGCGGCTGCATCCACGTATCCTGGCGGAGCGCCGGGTGTCGAGGACCGACATCTTCAACGCCATCTTTGGTGATGACAAAGGCGCCAAACTGATCGCCCACAAGGCCTATAACGAGGCCTATCGGCGATACTTCGGTCAGGTAAAGCCGTTCCAGCCTGGGGCCTACGAGTACCTCTCCGCCCTGAAAGCCATGGGAATCCGACTGGCGGTCTCCACCAACCGGAACCGGGAGTTTCTGGACCGGGAATTACAGACGGTGGACGAGGGCCGATGGCGCAACCTGTTTGATGCCACGGTCTGCGCCGATGATGTCACCGAGTACAAACCCGACCCTGAGGTGATCCTGAAGGCGCTTGAGAAGCTCGATCTTCCGGCCGATGAAAAGGCTTGGTACGTGGGTGACAGCTACGTTGACATGCTCACCGCCAACAAAGCGGGCGTGTCGGGCGTGTTCTACAACGGGGCCTGCTGGGAATCCGGCCGGATCGACAGCTGGTTTTCCCACCGGGACGCCCCCGCGGCCATTCTGGACAGCTTTGAAGACCTGATGGACCTGCTGGCCCTGCTTGAACGGAGCCAGCCGGGAGCTTTTGAACAGACGCCTGCCGATGTTCGCCCAAGGCCCTTCCCGCCGCCGCAGCGCCCGGAACCCCGCATTGAGCCGGACTGGCACCCGGCGGTGGTCAAGCTCATTCGCCCGGCGGTCATCCTGTTCGACTGGCACGCCACCCTGGTGGATACCCTGGACGCCATGTACCACGCGGTGGATGACATGCTGCCGGATTTCCACAAACTCAAACTGATGGACCGCATGGTGGCGCCGGAAGACAGCAAGACCCCGGAAGACGTGAAGCTGGTTGCCTACGTGCGGGAGTTTGCGAAGTTGCACCCGAAGGTGAAGGCAGACCGGAAAATTTCGAGGACCGATATCTTTGAGGTGCTGTTCGGGGACGATCAGGAAGCCAAACAGGTCGCCCACAAGGCGTTCAATCATCACTATCGAAAGCACTACGGTACCGTGAAGGCCTTTGAACCGAAGGTTCGGGAGGTTCTTGAAGGTTTAAGACGGCTTGGTATCCAGGTGGGCGTTATTACCAATCGGGATCGCGAGTTTTTCGAGCATGAGCTGACGGCTGTGGAAGACACTGGATGGACTCATCTGTTTGATGTCGATGTCTGCGGCGACGACACGCCCCTGCGAAAGCCGCACCCCGATCAACTGCTGTTGGCGGTTCAGAAGCTGGACTATCCGCCGGATCCGAGCGTCTGGTATGTGGGCGACAGCACCACCGACGTGATTGCCGCCAAGCGCGCCGGCCTCACCTCGGTTTTTTTCAACGGCGCCCAATGGGACCTGCCCTGGCTGAACAAGATTTTCCCGGGCACCCACAAGCACCCGGATAAACCGGACGTGGTAGTTAATGACTTCTCGGAGTTCTGGGCGCTAGTGCTGGCCTGCGAGGTAGGGCCACCTTGAATTAGGGCGGAACCTGGGAAGGCGACCAGAATGGTCAGTACTGTTCAACCTGGCTGAGTGCTTCCTCGATGCTGAGACCGATTACAGCCACGCCGATGGCTGACTTCCCGTGGCCGGGTACCACTGGCGTGCTGGAGGTGATCTGAAATCGGGCCGCGGAGGTGTCATAGCGAATCGGGGATATGTACAGCCGCCTTTCGGCTTCGGTGCCGGTGACCCGGTTTTCCATTACCCTCTGGAACTTGGGTTCGTCTCCCTGCCAGTAGTCGGATGTGAGCTGGCTCATTGCGGCCAAAGTTCCCATGTCGTTGATCAGCATTACCTCAGTAACAAGGCCCCTGTGAGACTCCTGCCAGGCCAGAAGTGCCCTGGAGCCCGGCAGCGCGAGGATCCTTTCGGCCAGATCCGGCGTTGTGACCGGCACCAGCGCTTGCCACTGACTGTCGATGGTCATCACATCGGTAAAGCTTTCCTGCCTGGGGCCTGCCTCAATGATCTGGTTTATGTCCAGAACGCTGTTCATTTCTTTGAACAGGCGCCCCGATAGTTCCGTGATGCGGCGTGTTTCCTCTTCGGATAGTGCGAGCTGACCGGCCATGCAACTGTTCAGAGTACGGTTGAAAGTGCCAAGAAAATCAGGATATTCGGAAACGAAGGCTTCGCTCAGGTACAGGTAAAGCGGCGCGTAACGGACAAAGTTTGCAGTGAGCTGCGTGGCTTCGGAATCGTTTTCGTAACGCAAACGGTTCATGACTCGCTCATCCATCAGTGCCGTATCGATTCGGCCGCGTTTGAGCAGCGCAAGCAACTGCGACGGCGAAGACACGCTCAGGAAAATGGCATAGCCGTTGGCTTCCAGCCAGGCTTCTTCGTTGCTGCCGGCCACGACTCCGATTCGCAGGTTATTGGTAAACGCTTTATTGCCCCCGGTAAAAAAGTACCATTTCTCCAGAGCCACCGGATCGCTGCGCCTGGCTATGTTGTCGAGTTCTGCGGAGGGATCAATGGCAAAATAGCCATCGATCATATTGCGTTCCAGCGAATGTATGGCGCGATTCTGGGGCGTAATCCGAATACGCGTTGCCCAGCCAGCGCGGTTTGCGGCACAAACCACCGTGTCTGCGGTTTCGCCGGAAATTCGATTGCCTCCACCCTTTTCCTGGCTCGCCACCTGATAGGGTGGGCTTTCGAAAGTGTAGAGGTTCAGTGTCGGAGGCTGGGCCTGACACACGGTTGAATACAGTATTGTTGTCAGACTCAGAGCGAGTCGAAGGTTCATCGTGAAGGCAGCATCCGTGATGTTGACAATCCTAACGTCAGGCTAGCACCAATGTGGGGCTTTTGCTGCACAACGTTAGGACATATTCTGATAGGTATGAATAACAACAAAGTCCAACCCATGAATGAAAGAAAAGCATCGATACTGGTAGTGGATGACGACGCTGCGATCCGTGAGCTGCTGGAGGAGCATCTGACCCGGGTAGGGTATGAGGTCAGGACCGCGGGCGAAGGCGATCAGATGCGTCAACAGCTGGATTCGGCTCATGTTGACCTGATTGTTCTGGATGTCATGTTGCCCGGCGATGACGGTTTTACCCTGTGCCGGCAGATTCGTGAACACAGTCGGGTTCCGATCATCATGCTCACGGCAAGCTCCGACGAAACTGATCGGGTTGTTGGGCTAGAGCTGGGCGCCGATGACTACCTCGCCAAACCCTTCAGTGCCCGGGAGCTTCAGGCCCGAGTCAAGGCGCTCCTTCGCAGGGCGAGCTTCAGTCGATCCGACAACCCCCGCTACGTCGTCTTTGATCGCTGGCGGCTGGATACCCTGGCCCACGAACTGATCGACGAGAATCAGCAGGGCACGGCGCTGTCCGGTGCAGACTTTGCCCTGCTCCAGCTGTTTCTCAGTCATCCCAATGAAGTGCTGGACCGTGACACTATTTCTGACGTTACCCGTGGCCGTGAATCCATGCCCCTGGACAGGGTGGTGGATGTGGCGGTGAGTCGTTTACGGCAACGGTTGGGCGATCAGGGGCGTAATCCCAGACTGATCAAGACTGTGCGGGGCGCCGGCTACCTTCTGGCGGCAACGGTGACCCATGTTTCCGAGTAGGGAAAGTCGATCGGAAGAAAGAAACTGGCGCTGGTTTCCCTCCTCACTGCTCGGGCGGGTACTTCTGCTTACGCTGTTGGCAATGGCGAGTGCCCAGATTATTTCCAGCGCCGCCTGGATTGCCACATTCCGGGCCCAGCAGGTTGAGGGTCTGGTGGCCACCACCCGTAACCTGGCGCAGTCGGCTGCTGCAACGGCCCAGTTCTTCAATTCGCTTCCGCTGGAATACCGGCATATCGTGCTCGATCAGCTACGGGACATGGGCGGGACCCGCTTCTTTGTCTCTCTCAATGACAAGCGTATCGATATGGAACCTTTACCCGACACTGAGCGGAAACGGCTGGTGACGGAAGAGGTCGAAACGGTACTTCGCAAAAGACTGGGTAATGAGATCAACCTCTACGTCGACTTTGTCGATCCAGCCGATTTGAGGATCCTGAACACTGAGCTGCCACTTGATGCGCTGCCACAGTCCTGGGCCCACTATGCACTGACCTTGGAGCCCCTGAATCCACCGGTCCTGGTTACCCAGGTTGAAGTCGCAGACGGCGAATGGTTGTACCTGGCCGCGGCACTGCCGGCCCCCTTCGTGTCACTTGAGGATGAGGGTATACCCGGGCAGCAGGTCCTGTTCCTGGTGGTAATGATCGCCATACTGTTCCCGGTACTGGCATGGCTGATACGACAACAGACACGGCCGTTACGCAAGCTCGCCAAGGCCGCCCGGGATCTGCCCCTGGAGGATGATCAGCCCCCACTGGTGGAAAAGGGCAGTGCTGAGATTCGGGCAGTGACCCGAAGCTTCAATACCATGCGTCGCCGATTGCAAAGTTACATCAGCGACCGGAATCAGCTGTTCCGTGCCATTTCCCACGATCTCAAAACCCCGATCACCCGCTTGCGTTTGCGGGTGGATCTGATTGACGACGACGTTATGCGCGAACGCCTGGAGGCTGATCTCCATGAGCTGGAGCTACTGGCAAAAAATGCCCTCCAGTCCATGAAAGACACCGATATACACGAAAATGCCGAGCCCGTGGATGTGGAGCGTATGCTTCGGGGAATGGCAGAAGCCTATCAGGGCTACGGGCCCGACAGGGTGATCGTGCAGGGCCACTGCAGCCCTTATCGGGGCAAGCCTCTGGCTCTGAAACGATGCCTTGGAAACCTGGTGGATAACGCCGTCAAGTATGGCAATAAAGCCCTGGTGCGAATTGAAGACATGGCGGGCCAACTGGTGATCCACGTGGAGGATGAGGGCCCCGGTGTTTCCGAGGAACAGTTGTCCCGCATCTTCGAGCCCTATTACCGGCTGGATAAAAACCAGCACCAGGGTTTTGGTCTCGGTCTGGGAATAGCCCGTAACATCGCACAAAGCCATGGCGGTGACCTGGAGATCAGTAACCGCTCCGCCGGTGGGCTGCATGTTGAACTTAGCTTGCCGCGCCACTGACAGCCCATGTAACAACCCTGTTACATGGCTATTTCCCTTTGATACGTAGAGCGTTCGTTTCTTGCCATAGACTCCATCGTTGCCAATAAAACAAAAACAAGGAGTCAAGAATGCTCAATGTTATCGATGGCACTACCCCTGCAAAAAGAACACCTATCGCACGCCTGTTGCCCACTGCGGTTGGCCTGGCATCGCTGGGTCTGATGGCCGGACAGGCGCAGGCCCAGGACCAGACGGTCGAAGAGCGGCTCGCGGCCCTTGAGGCAAAGCTGGCCGAGGTGGAGCCGAAGGCCAGTGGCCTGGAGGGCTTTTCGTTCAATACCTATGCCCGGTCCGGGCTGCTTCTCAATGGCGACCTGCAAAGCGCACAGGGTGGTCCTTACCTGACCCCCGCAGGCTCCGTTGGTGGCGCTGTGGGCCGCCTCGGCAATGAGCCTGATACCTACCTTGAAGCCATCCTGAACTACAAACAGGTGGCCGAGAACGGTACCAGATCCCACTACCGGCTGATGATCGCCGATTCCACAACGTCCTCGAATGACTGGACCGCCGGCGATGGCGCCCTGAACGTTCGTCAGGCCTACGTGGAATTCAGTAACCTGGCCAGTTTTTCCGGTGTTTTCGAGGAGGCCGCGATCTGGGCTGGCAAGCGTTTTGACCGGGACCTGAATTTCGATATCCACTGGCTCGACAGCGACATCGTTTTTCTGGGTGGTCTGGGCGCGGGCGTCTACGACGTGACCTTTGCGGACGGCGTAAAGTCCAACTTCTCCCTCTACGGCCGAAGCTTTCTGGAATTCCCTTCCGACATTCAGGACCAGGACATCACATCAGACACAGACAACCTGATCCTTACCGCCAATAACTACTTCGGTAACGTGCAGTTTCTAATCAATGGCATGAAGGCCCAGGAAAACGATCTCCGCGTGGTTGGTGGTGTCACTGAAGCCGCCGAAACCGGCTTGCACACCATGCTGGCGTATCACGGGGACAGTTTCTTCGGGCTGTCAGACGGTAACTTCAAGGCCGCGGTCATCCATGGCACCGGCCTGGGGGCCGAAACCAAGAACATCGGCGCTGATGGCGACCTGCATGAGGATGCAGTCAGCACCCGTGTTGCTGTCTACGGCACCACGTATCTCAGCGAAAGCTGGCGGTTTGCGCCGGCGATTCTGGCGGAAACCAGTGAGGATCGCTACATCAAGGGCGACGAATACCAGTGGCTGACCTTCAACGCCCGCATTGCCCAGGAGCTGAGTGCGAATTTTGAAATGCAGTACGAGGCCTCCTGGCAAACCATGGATCTCACCACCCTCGGCTACCAGGGTAGAAATTCCGTGGATGGCGACTACAGCCGTTTTACGGTAGCGCCCACCTTCAAGCCCCAGGTCGGCGGGTTCTGGAACCGTCCGGAAATCCGCGTGTTTGCAAGTTACTCCACCTGGGATGACGAGCTTGAAACCTACGCTGCTGGCGATGCACTTGGCGTCGACAGTGATTTCGAAAGCAGTCAGTGGACCTTTGGTACCCAGATGGAAATCTGGTTCTGAACCTGATCTGGACAACAAAACAGGAAGGAATTGACCATGACTAAGTTCAAAAAAACGCTTGCCGCTGCAGCCGTATCTGCAGCGTTGCTTCCCACCCAGGCCATCCAGGCGGGCGAAGTAGAAGTTCTGCACTGGTGGACCGCTGGTGGTGAAGCCCGGGCCGCGGCTGCACTGAAGGAAATGATGGAAGATCAGGGCCACACCTGGAAAGACTTTGCCGTGGCCGGTGGTGGCGGTGAAGCGGCCATGACCGTGCTCAAGACCCGCGCTGTCTCCGGCAACCCGCCGGCTGCCGCCCAGATCAAGGGCCTGGATATCCGGGAGTGGGCCAAGCTGGGCTTTCTGACCAGCCTTGATGATGTGGCCGAGGCCAACAACTGGGACCAGCTGATTCCGCCGGTGATTGCCGATGTCATGCAGTACGAGGACAGCTATGTCGCCGTACCGGTGAATGTGCACCGGGTTAACTGGCTCTGGGCCAACCCGGAGGTACTTGAGAACGCCGGGGTTTCCTTGCCCACGACCCTCGAAGAATTCTACGCCGCGGCCGAGAAGCTGAAAGCCGATGGCATTGTTCCCCTGGCCCATGGTGGCCAGCCCTGGCAGGACGCAACGGTTTTCGAGGCCGTGGCTCTCGCGGTCATGGGCCCGGAAGACTTTGCCAGCGCCTTCGTTGAGCACGACATGGACGTGATTAACAGCGCACAGATGGAAGAGGTCTTCGCCGAGTTTGCCAAGGTGATGAGCTACGTGGATGACAATGCAGCCGGCCGTGACTGGAACACCGCCACCGGCATGGTTATTCGAGGCGAGGCGGCCATGCAGATCATGGGCGACTGGGCCAAGGGAGAGTTCACCGCTGCTGGCCTGACTCCTGGTGAGGATTACATCTGTGCCCCGGCCCCGGGTACTGGTGGGCAGTTCACCTTCAACGTCGACTCGTTCGCCATGTTCAGCCTCAGCGATGAGGACAACACCATGGCGCAGAAAGACCTGGCCCGCACGATCATGGAGCCAGAGTTCCAGACCGTGTTCAACAAGGCCAAGGGCTCGATCCCGGTCCGTACCGACATGGACATGTCCGGCTTTGACACCTGCGCCCAGGCGTCCATGGACACGTTCAAAAGCAGTGCTGACGACGGCGGACTGGTGCCCAGCTTTGCCCATGGCCTGGCCACCACCAGCTATGTGCAGGGCCAGATCTTTGACGTTGTCACCAACTTCGTGAACTCCGATAACAAGGATCCGGCCACGGCCACCGATCAGCTGGCAGCGGCCATCCAGGCGGCGCTCTGATCCGGTAGGGGCCGCCCGTCCGGGTGGCCCCCGATCCTCTCGGGAGACTCATCATGGAACACACTCAACGCCAACCTGCCAGGGTGGCCCGGGCGCCGTCACGCTTTCTGGACGCGTTGCAGCGCTGGCTGCCAAAGCTGGTTGTGGCACCCACATTCGTTCTTATCGGTGTTGGCATATACGGCTACATGCTCTGGACCGGCGTTCTGTCGTTCACCAGCTC
Source organism: Marinobacter sp. CH_CUG1437-1 (assembly GCF_037029655.1). Classification (NCBI taxonomy): domain Bacteria; kingdom Pseudomonadati; phylum Pseudomonadota; class Gammaproteobacteria; order Pseudomonadales; family Marinobacteraceae; genus Marinobacter; species Marinobacter sp. CH_CUG1437-1. The sequence continues at coordinate 61,234 of NZ_JAYMEW010000003.1, forward strand.
CAGCTTCCTGCCGGTTTATGACTTTGTCGGCTTCGATCAGTACGCCAAGCTGATGGCCAACGACCGCTGGCTGACCGCCTCTGTCAATCTGGGCATCTTTGGCGGCCTTTTCATTCTCAGTTGCCTGGTTATTGGCGTGATACTGGCGATTTTCCTGGATCAGCGGATTCGCCAGGAAGGTGCCATCCGCACCATCTATCTCTACCCCATGGCCCTGTCGATGATTGTCACCGGCACCGTCTGGAAATGGATCCTGAATCCCAGCCTAGGGCTGGAAAAGCTGATGCATGACTGGGGCTGGACGTCGTTCAGTTTCGACTGGCTGGTTAGCTCGGACATGGCCATCTATACCATCGTGATGGCCGCGGTCTGGCAGGCCTCCGGCTTCGTCATGGCCCTGTTCCTGGCGGGGCTGCGCGGTGTGGATTCATCCATTATCCGGGCCGCCCGTGTCGATGGCGCCAGCCTGCCGCTGATCTACTGGAAAATCATCCTGCCGTCCCTGCGACCGGTATTCTTCAGTGCCGTCATGGTACTGGCCCACATTGCGATCAAGAGCTTTGACCTGGTGATGGCCATGACCGCCGGTGGACCGGGCTATTCCACCGACTTGCCAGCGGTATTCATGTACGCCCACACCTTCACCCGCGGCCAGATGGGCCTGGGTTCCGCCAGTGCCATGTTGATGCTTGGCGCCATCCTGGCATTGATCGTGCCCTACCTGTACTCGGAACTAAGGGAGAAACGCCATGACTGATGTCGTTCGCACGGGCTTTCGTCCCAGCCGCGTGGCCATCTACGGGCTCTTGCTCCTGGCCGCCCTGGTCTATCTGATTCCGCTGTTCATCATGCTGGTGACCAGCTTCAAGACACCCATGGATATCCGTACCGGCAACCTGATGGCCCTGCCCACGGAGTGGACGACCATCGGCTGGACCAAAGCCTGGTCCGAGGCCTGTACCGGGGTCCAGTGCGAAGGGATCAGCGGGTATTTCTGGAATTCCTTCAAGATGACCGTGCCCGCGGTACTGATTTCCACGTTGCTGGGTGCCTTCAACGGCTATGTGCTCTCCAAGTGGAAGTTCAAGGGCTCTGACCTGTTCTTTGGCATGCTGCTGTTCGGCTGCTTCGTGCCGTTCCAGGTGGTTCTGTTACCGATGGCAGCCACCCTCGGGAAACTGGGCCTGGCCAACACCACAACTGGTCTGGTGCTGGTGCACGTGATCTATGGGGTGGCCTTCACCACGCTGTTCTTCAGGAACTATTACGTGGCCATTCCAGATGCCCTGATCAAGGCAGCGCGCCTGGACGGTGCCGGCTTCTTCACCATTTTCTTCCGCATCCTGCTGCCCATGTCCACGCCGATTTTCATGGTGTCGCTGATCTGGCAGTTCACCCAGATCTGGAACGACTTCCTGTTTGGCGTGGTGTTCGCCAGCGGTGATAGCCAGCCCATCACCGTGGCGCTCAACAATCTGGTCAACACCAGTACCGGAGTAAAGGAATACAACGTGGATATGGCGGCAGCCATGATCGCGGCGCTGCCCACACTGGTGGTCTACATCGTCGCCGGCAAATATTTCATCCGGGGTCTGACCGCCGGATCTGTGAAAGGTTGATCTGAGAGGATAACAACAATGTCTCAACTGGAACTGCGGAGCATCCGCAAAACCTATCCGGGCGTGGCCGAGGAAACCCTCAAGGGGATCGACATCGACATCGCCTCCGGTGAATTCATCATTCTTGTGGGCCCGTCCGGCTGTGGCAAGTCCACGCTGATGAACACCATCGCCGGTCTGGAAACGATTAGCGACGGTTCGATAGTGCTCGACGGCAAGGACATTTCCACCATGGAGCCCAAAGACCGGGACATCGCCATGGTGTTCCAGTCCTACGCCCTTTACCCGACTATGTCCGTGCGTGAGAACATCGCCTTCGGCCTGAAGATACGCGGTCTGCCAAAGCATGAGATCGATCAGGAAGTGGAGCGGGTGGCCGATTTGCTGCAAATCTCCCAGCTGCTCAACAAGAAGCCGGCCAACCTGTCCGGCGGCCAGCAGCAGCGGGTCGCCATGGGCCGGGCACTGGCCCGGCGGCCGCGCATTTACCTGTTTGATGAGCCGCTGTCCAACCTGGACGCCAAGCTGCGGGTGGAGATGCGTACCGAGATCAAGAAGCTGCATCAGCGCCTGAAAACCACGATCGTGTACGTAACCCACGATCAGATCGAGGCCATGACGCTGGCGGACCGGATTGCCGTGCTCAAGGACGGCGAGCTGCAGCAGCTGGGTACTCCGAAAGAGGTCTATAACACCCCTGCCAATCTTTTTGTGGCCGGTTTCATGGGGTCGCCGGCCATGAGCTTTGTGACGGTGACAGTGGCCCAGGGAGAACAGGGGCTGTACGCCGAGGTACGGGGAAACAATGGCGGCACCCTCAGGCTTCCGGTGCCGGACTACCTGGCCAACCGGGTTGGAAAAAAGGTGATTCTCGGTATCCGACCGGAGCACATCACCCAGCCCCAGGATCAGAAGAACGACCAGTCTCTGGTGGCGAAAGGTGAGTTCACGATTGAAGTCACCGAGCCCACCGGCCCGGATGTGATCGCTCTGATCCAGCTGAACGATACCAACGTCCATTGCCGGATCGACCCGGAACACCCGGTAACCTGGGGCGAGACTGCCGAGCTGATGTTTGATATGAAAAAGGTCGTGTTCTTCGATCCGGACACGGAAAAGCGGATCGCCCCGCACTGACAGGCTGTTGCGGCTTTAAAGTTGCTCCACGTTCGCCAGCAGGTATTCGGCGCGCTGGAGCAAGGCTTCCCGTTTCTCGGGTTTTTGCTTGTCCCAGTTCCTGTACATCATGCCCATTCGCGGGTTGTTGGCGAAGTCGTCCCGATGGCGATCTATGAAATGCCAGTACAGGGCGTTGAACGGGCAGGCGTCCTCTTCGGTGGCCTTGTTCACCTTGTAATGGCAGTTCGAGCAGTGATCCGACATGCGCTGGATGTACTTCCCGCTGGCGGCGTAGGGCTTGGAGCCCAGGTAACCGCCGTCGGCGTGCATCACCATGCCCAGCACGTTGGGCAGTTCCACCCAGTCATAGGCATCGGCGTAGACCGCCAGGTACCAGTCGCAGATCTCCTCCGGTTTGATGCCTGCCAGCAGTGCGAAGTTGCCGGTGACCATCAGCCTCTGGATGTGATGAGCGTAAGCGTTGCGGCGGGTGGCATCGATGGCCTTGTGCATGCAACGCATTTTCGTATCGCCGGTCCAGTAGAACCAGGGCAGGGCGCGGGTGTTACCCAGGCGGTTCTCCTGGGCATACTCCGGCATGTTCATCCAGTAAATACCCCGCACAAACTCCCGCCAACCCAGGATCTGCCGGATAAAGCCCTCCACCGCGTTGATCGGTGCCCGTCCCGAATACCAGGCCTGGGCCGCCGCTTCGCAAACCGCCACCGGATCCAGCAGCCCGGAGTTGATATAGGGCGACAGGATGGAATGGAACAGCCAGTCTTCGGTGTCGGAAATCGCGTCCTGGTAATCGCCAAAGCAGGGCAGGGCATAGTCAATGAAGTGCTCAAGCGCCGCCTGTGCGTCTTCCGCCGTTACGGCAAAGTGGAAGTCGTCGGTGGTGCCGAAATGATCGGCAAGATGCTCGTCCACCAGCGCGATCACCTCCCGGGTAATGGCATCCGGTTCCACCCGAAAGGTCGCCGGGGCCGGCGGCTTGCCGGTCCACTTCTTGCGGTTATCGGCGTCGAAATTCCATTGCCCGCCCTCCGGTTCGCCTTCGGAGGTCATCAGCAAACCGGTCTTGCGCCGCATCTCCCGGTAGAAGAATTCCATCCGCAACTGTTTCCGGCCCTCGGCCCAGTCCGTAAATTCCTGCTTGGTGGCAATGAACCGTGTATCCGGGCGGATCTCCACCGGCACACCGAGGCGTTCATGCCAGCCACTGATCTGTTCGTGCAGCCGCCATTCCCCGCACTCGGTGGTGATGACTTTTTCCGCGTTCATACGCTCCACCTGCTCGCCAACCACCGCTTCGAGGCTCTGGTGCTTGTTGTCCCGGTGATACGGCTGGTAGTGCACCTGCCAGCCATCGCTCTCCAGTTGCCGGGCAAAATGGCGCATGGCGCTGAACAGCAGCACAATCTTCTTCTTGTGGTGATTGGTGTAGCTGGCTTCGTCATGAACTTCGGCCATCACCACCAGATCCCGATCCTTGTCGGCGTTGTCGAGAGCGCTGATGTTTCTCGTTAACTGGTCGCCGAGAATCAGAATCAGGTTGGCCATGGTGGGGGAATCCTCCAGTCAGTAAGCTGCGGGCTATGCCCACAAAGGGGTAAACCAAGTACGCCAAGAGCCCAAGGGTGGTTCAGTCTCCGGGCTGGTAAACTCAAACCATCAGTCACCTGACCCGAATCAAGAAGCCAGCCAAAGGATTGCCCTAGAATGCCGGCAAATCCTCGATGCCCCCGTTATACCCCAGAGCGCTTATTATGACCTCCACATCCGCACTCAAAGCCCATGACTCAACCCTGCCGGAATTCATCTGGGATGATGCCCTGATCCGACGCTACGACCTCAGCGGCCCGAGGTACACCTCCTATCCCACGGCCGTCGAGTTCAACCAGAACTACCCGGTGGAAGAGATGGTCAAGGCTGCGGCCCGCAGCAAGGCCAGCAATCGTCCGCTGTCGCTCTATACCCACCTGCCGTTCTGCGCGCACCTCTGTTACTACTGCGCCTGCAACAAGGTGATCACCAAGAAGCGCGACAAAGCCATGCCCTACGTGGAGCGGGTGCTGAAAGAGGCGGCCATCCAGTCAAAACTGTTCGGGGCCGACCGGCCGGTCACCCAGCTGCATTGGGGCGGCGGTACCCCCACGTTTTTGCCAAAAGATGTGATGGAACACCTGATGGCGGGATACGGGGAGTTGTTCAACCTGCAAACCGGCGATGAGCGGGATTACAGTGTGGAGATTGACCCGCGGGAAGTGGACCAGGATACCCTGCCAACCCTGTGGAACCTGGGCTTCAACCGGATCAGTCTCGGCGTTCAGGACGTCAACCCTGAGGTTCAGAAAGCCGTGAACCGTATCCAGCCGCGGGAAATGACCGAAGCCGTGCTCAATGAGGCGCGGCGCATCGGCTTCCGTTCTATTAACCTGGACCTGATCTACGGCCTGCCGTACCAGACGCCGGAAAGTTTTGCCGAGACACTGGAAGCGGTAATCGAGATGTCTCCGGACCGGCTGTCGGTGTTCAGCTATGCCCACCTGCCGGACCGCTTTTATCCGCAGACCCGGATTCAGGGCGACACCTTGCCCAGTCCGCAGCAGAAGCTGACCATCCTGCACAACACCATCAATCGCCTGCTGGACGCCGGTTATGAATACATCGGCATGGACCATTTCGCCAAGCCGGACGACAGCCTTTCTGTGGCACAGCGCGAAGGCCGCCTGCACCGGAATTTTCAGGGCTATACCACCCACTCCGAATGCGACCTGGTGTCGCTCGGTGTTTCCGCTATCGGCCAGACCGACGATGCCTATTTCCAGAACAATCACGACCTGCCTTCCTGGGAGGCCGCCATTGATGCCGGTCAGTTGGCCATCACCAAGGGCGTGAACCTGACTCGCGACGACCGGATCCGCCGCTGGGTGATCGGCCAGCTGATCTGCCAGTTCCGGCTGGACCGCCACCAGTTTGCAGAGGCCTGGAGCGAAGATCTGGACCGCTATTTTGCCGATGAGCTCCGCCGTCTGAAGCCCATGATTCAGGATGAGTTGATTGCTGATGATGGCAATACCCTTCAGGTGCAGCCCGCCGGTCGGCTGCTGATCCGGGCCATCTGCCAGATCTTTGATCTCTATCGCAAGGAAGGCGCCAGCCAGCGGTTCTCCAGGATCATCTGACCCCTTTTCATTTTCCCAAATAAAAAGGGGGCTGCCCGTTACCGGACAGCCCCGTTTTGCATCTACTGGCGTCAGCTATAAGCCGGCACCTTGAACTCATTGGCCAGGTCCTGCAGCACCCGCGCCAGCCGTGCCTGCTCGCCGGTTACCTGGGTGATTTCCTGGGAGCCGGCCAGGGTCAGGATGGCGGCTTCGCTGACCGATTCCATGCTGCCTGCCAGTTCCCTTGTAACTGCTACCTGTTCTTCGGAGGCGGTGGCAATCTGGCTGGCCATATCGGAAATGCTGTTCACATCGGTCAGGATATCCGCGAAGGTCTGCTCCAGCTCGGATGCCTGCTCGCTGGTGGCATTCGCCAGTTTGTGGCTTTCCACAATCGAGCGGCTGGCGTTGTCAGTTATGCTCTGGAAGCCATTGATAATGTCTTCGATCTGGGTGGTGGACTCGTGGGTCTGTTGCGCCAGGGTCCGAACTTCGTCGGCAACCACCGCAAATCCTCGGCCGTGCTCGCCCGCGCGGGCGGCTTCAATGGCTGCGTTCAGGGCCAGCAGGTTGGTCTGGTCGGCAACCTTCCGGATCACGTCCACCACATCGGCGATGGTTGAACTGCGGTTTTCCAGTTCTTCGATCACCTCGTTCACCTTCTGAACCGATTTGGCCAGGGAACGAATACTTTTTACGCTGCCGTGCAACACCTGCTCGCCACTCCGACTTTTTTCCATGGCGCTGCGTGCAGCATCGGCCACCTGCTGGGTGTTCCGGGAGATCTCCTCGGAAGTGGCAGACATCTCTTCGGTGGCCGCTGCCACCTGTTCGATCTGTTGCTGCTGGTTTTTCACCTGGCTGGCATTCTGGCCGGCGGTGGAGCTGGTCTCCTCGGTAGCGGTGGCCAGCTGGACGCTGGATTTGTCGATGTGCAGTAGGGCGTTGCCGAAGCGTCCGAACAGCTCGTTAATGGCCTTACCGATGGTGCCCACCTCATCCCGGCTGGAGATTTCAATCTCGCGGGTCAGGTCCTTGTTGTCCATGGCAAACCGAACGCCATCGAGCAGTCGGCCGACCTGCAGATTGATGGCACGGATGATCACCAGCATCAGCACCAGTACAGCCAGAACGGCACCTGCGGAAATGCCGGAGGCCAGCATCAGGTCGTTCCGGGCGTCGGCAACGCCATCTGATGCCAGACTCACCACGTCGGATAACATATCCTTTCTCGCCTGATTGAGGTTGCCGATTCGCTGGGTGGTGGTTGTAAACCAGTCAGAGGCGTCCAGTGCATACATGCCTGACGGGCTGCTGAAAAGTGTTTCACGGCGCTGGGCCAGAGCCTGGCTTGCAACACTGCGGTTATGATTTTCCAGGGTTGCACGGATCTCATTGTCAGACGCCAGCATTGTGATGGCTTCGTTGAGGAAGGCTTCCTGCTGGCCGCCGAGACCCGCAATTCGGGCCACGGTGGGCAGGTCGAAGTCACCGCTGCGAATCATGGAGGCGCCCGCGGCTCTCTCACGGCCGGCCATCTCCGCAACCTTGGCGAGGGCGTAGTAGCCGTTAACCTCGCGGGTCAATTCCGGATCGGTTGAGCGCCGGACAATAAGGCCAATCCGGTCGATTAATCCCATGATCATCGCGGTGTAGCGCGGAGCGACGTCGCTACGGTTGTCGACCGACCGACGCAGAGCGTCTATGTTGTCGAGTTCCTGGCGAACGGACTGAATGCTTGTTTCAACCATCCTGTCAAACGATGCATCTGTCATCAGGGCAGTGATGTGGCGCTGATACTCTGAAATCCGCGTGTCGGTTTGTCGCCGCTGTTCCGCAAGATCTCTTTCGGCCTGCCGGGCGGCATCGCTTCCCGGGCTGCTGGCAAGGAAAACCGCGGAGCGACCACGCTCTTTCTGCAGGGCTTCGGTGAGAGGATCACCGGCTTCAGCCAGTTCGATCTTCGAGAGCAGTTGTCGCATGTCATCCAGTTTGCCCTGATTCAGAACGACGCTTTCTGCCGCGAAAAATAGGATAACAAGCAGGGCCGGTACCACCAGAGTGATCAGTTTGCCCCGCATGGAGAGATTGTTGATAAATTTCATAGCGTTCTGCCTTGGCTGTCCGTGTCGGATATGCCGCTATTATCCCGGCATAGCAAGGTCGCTCTCTATCAGCGTGAAGGAGTAGCAGTGGAGGTAGTTACGGGCAGGTAAGCTTATGTTTCTGCTTGTTAAGTTTCTGATAATTATCAATTAACTGTGGCATCCGTAATACCGCGTAGAGTACCACCACAGAGGTATACAGCAGACCGGGGCTATCCTGCTGACAAAGGTCAAGGTACTCGGGCCATGCGTCCGATATGGTCGATGCCGTTAATCCAAGGCGGAGAAAACCATGGAACTTGTGTGTCCGGCCGGCAGCCTCCCGGCCCTGAAAACCGCCGTTGATAACGGCGCCAACGCCGTATATTTCGGTTTTAAAGACAGCACCAACGCACGTCAGTTTGCCGGCCTGAACTTCAATGATAAACGCGCCGCTGAAGGCATTGAATACGCCCATCTCCGGGGCGCAAGAGTGTTCTGTGCCATCAACACCTACCCGCAGCCAGACGGCTGGGAGCAATGGAAGGGGGCAGTAGACCGCGCCGCAGGTCTTGGTGTGGATGCCATTATCCTGGCCGATATGGGCCTGCTGGATTATGCCGCCAACCGATATCCGCACATCCCCCGTCATCTGTCGGTTCAGGGGTCTGCCACCAGCCACAAAGCCCTCTCCTTCTACAAAGACAACTTCGATATTCGCCGGGCCGTGCTGCCCCGGGTTCTGTCACTGGACCAGGTTCGTGGTGTGGCCAGACAGAGTCCGGTGGAACTGGAAGTCTTTGCCTTCGGTAGCCTGTGCATCATGGCCGAGGGCCGTTGCTACTTGTCTTCCTACCTGACCGACGAATCCCCGAACACCCGCGGAGCCTGTTCCCCCGCCAAGGCCGTGCGCTGGCAGGAAACAGCGAACGGGCTCGAATCCCGCCTCAACAATGTCCTGATTGACCGTTATGGCCAGGGTGAACCCGCGGGCTACCCGACTCTGTGTAAAGGCCGTTTTGAAGTTGAGGGTCATGTCTATCACGCCATTGAGGAGCCGGTTAGCCTGAACACTCTGGACCTTTTGCCGGAGCTTCAGGCGCTGGGTATCAGTGCCGTGAAGATTGAGGGGCGCCAACGGAGCCCGGCCTACATCGCGGACGTAGCCAGAACCTGGCGTCATGCTCTGGACGACCTTCAAGCCGGCACCGAAGGCTTTACGGTTGAGCCTCAATGGCAGCAGACGCTGGCGGGTCTTTCCGAGGGCGGCCTGACCACACTGGGCGCCTACCATCGCAAATGGAAATAAGGTTTCACCACCCATGCTGAAGTTATCCCTGGGGCCGATCCTGTGGTTCTGGTCCAGGCAGACCGTTTTCGAGTTTTATGCCAATGCCGCCGAGTGGCCGGTGGATACCATTTATCTGGGGGAAGTGGTGTGCTCCCGCCGGCGGGAACTGAAACCGGATGACTGGCTGGATCTGGCTCGTGATCTGAAAGCCTGCGGCAAGAATGTGGTGCTCTCCACGCTCACACTGATTGAGTCGGAGGCCGATTTGCGCCGCCTGCGACGGTTCTGTGAGCAGGATGAATTCCTGGTAGAGGCCAACGATCAGAGCGCCTTGCAAGTGGCCATCCGGAACCGAATTCCGTTTATTACCGGCCCCTCGATGAACATCTACAACACAGCCACCCTGAAGATCCTTGCCAAACAGGGCCTGAAAGAATGGAACCTGCCGGTAGAACTGGGCAAGGAAACCCTCGAGCAGCTGATCAAGGAGCTGCATCAGGAAGGACTGGATCTTCCCGCCGAGGTGTTCTCCTGGGGCTTCCTGCCTCTGGCCTGGTCCTCCCGATGCTTTACCGCCCGTCATTACAACCTGCCCAAGGACAACTGCGAGTTCCGCTGCCTGCAGCATCCGGATGGCATGGAACTGAGATCCCGGGAAAGCCAGGAGCTGTTTCGCATCAACGGCATTTCTACCCTGTCGGGCTCCCGTTACGACCTGATGCGGGAATTGCCGGCTATGGAGCGTATGGGGGTAAGCACCGTACGGCTGAGCCCGGAACATCAGGGCATGGAGGAGGTGGTCAGGCGCTTTGATAAGGTCCGCCGGGGCGGAATGCCGGACACCGACCCGCTGCAGTTGGTGGAGGCGCCCCCCTGCAACGGGTACTGGTACGGCAAGCCGGGAATGGATCTGATCGGCTGAGGCCGATCAGTCCTGAACAGGTTTGACGCCAGGAAAGCGGTCCGACACGTAGGTGCTGTGGCACTGGATGCAGTTGCCCGTCATTTTGCCAAACAGCTGGTTTTGCTTCTCCGTGTCGTCATTCCTGCCGGCCTCGGCCAGCGCCGCCGCCAGCTGATGAAACTCCTTGTCCAGCTTGATAAAGCCTTCTGGTACTGCCGACATCAGGTCTTTGCGATCCTGTTCAGTGAGGGACTGCTGCAGGATGAAGCTGTCGTGGATGTTCTGGGCCTGCTCTGCAACCTTGCCGTGCTGACCCATAACGATGGCCGAATGAATCTGACCCATGGCTGACTGAATGGACCGCATCTCTTCGCGCAGCAGACGGTCCAGCTTGTCGGTCAGCTTGGGAGTGACCGGTTCGGTGGCAGAGGCAGCGAATGATACAGTGATGGTCAGAATGACGATGCTCAGAAGCGCTCTGTTTGTTTTTATCATGAGGATGCCCCTCTATCGATTAATGTTGAGCATCATTCAGGCTATCACTCTTGGCTGGTGTACCTGTTGAGATATGTTAATTGTTCAACACTGGCGTCCGATGATGTGTAGGCACAAGATTGTGAGCCGAGCAACGTCCAGAAGTCCGCTGAAGAGGTGAGAGCTCATGGATATCCGACTGAAGCGCGCATATGCAGAACCCGCACGCTCAGATGGCCCACGGGTGCTTGTAGACCGTATCTGGCCACGCGGCGTGGCCAAGAAAAATGCAGATATTACTCTCTGGCTGAAAGGGCTGGCACCGTCGACTGAACTGCGGAAGTGGTTCAGCCACGATCCTGGCAAATGGCCGGAGTTCCGGGAGCGGTACCTTGATGAGCTGACATCAGGTGATGCCAGCGAGGATCTTGAGGCACTCAAGGAGCTGCTTGAGCAATATGACCGCATATCGCTCGTGTTTGCCGCGAAGGATACCGAGCACAACAATGCTGTGGCGCTTCGGGATTATATTTTGAACGACCAACTCTAAATAGTCAGAGGGTGGCGGCCTTCGCCTTCTGGGCCGCCCAGATTGCTGAAAACGCTCGCACCTTCTTGATCTGTTGGCGAGCCTTATTCCTTACTGAGTGCTTCCTGCGCCCACTGCCAGGCAGCAACCGTTGCCGGGAAGCCTATTGAATTCATGCCCAGCACCAGTGCGTGCTCGATTTCCTCGCGAGTAATGCCCAGTTCCAGACTGCGACGAATGTGGGATTTCAATGCGGATTCTCGACCCGCACCAACGCAAACGCCGAGTTTAACCAGAGCACGCGACTTTTCATCCAGAGGGCCGGCATCGGCGAGGGCCTTACCAAGCTGTTTGTGCGCTTGTTGCAGCTCTGGAAACCGTTCGCTGAAGTTAACGAAGGTTTTGGGGAGTTCGCTGTCGTGTTTAGCCATTGTATTTCCTCAAATTTGGGGTTTGCTTTGCCGCCATGGGCGGCTCTTGAACCTTTTGGAAAGATAGTCGATCTTCACCCGCCACTCCACGCTGTCGAGCAGGTTTTTCAGGCGTAGTCCTAGCTCGGTATCGCCTTCAATGATCAGCCGACGCTGGAAAAACAACTGGTCGGGATCCTGTCGGCGTTCCGCAAGCGCCCTGAAAGCAGCCAGTGAACCGCGAATGGTTGCCTCGCCGGGGCCATCGATTACTCGGAGGCGGCCGGCCCAGAAGCCAATGGTGATACCGGGTTGTCCGCCGTTCACTTCCAGGCGAATACGGCGGCCTTCGAAGTCATCGAATTCGCCGTCATTAATTGCCTGGCCAAAAATGCGGTTGAGCGGCGCTTCTGCAGCCAGCTGCTTCAGGGGCACCGGGATTCGGCGATCAATAGCGCCCAGCACGGGCACCGGGGAGGGCAGGTATTCCCGAAGGACCAACAACGTTTGCCCAATCAGGGGAGATTTCAGGGAGGCAATGGAAGGTAGTGAAAAGGCCATGCTTTACTCCGGGCGGTCAGTAACCGGCACAGAGTAAAGCAAACTTTTCTGAAACGATTTGATATAACTCAGCCTTTGTGAAGGCCTTCTTCCACCGCCCAAACAGCAACTTCCACCCGTGAGCGCAGGTTCAGTTTCTTCAGCAGGTGCTTCACGTGGACCTTGACGGTGCCGTCACTGATGTCGAGCTTGCGGCCGATCATCTTGTTTGAGAGCCCCTCGGCAATATGACGCAGAATATCTTTCTCTCGGGGTGTCAGGCTGTCGAAATCCGGGCGTGATGCTTGCTGGGGCTTATTTGAGCGAAGCGCCTCGGCCAGCAAAGCTGTAAGTCGTTCACTGATCACCATTTTACCGACTGCCGCCTGATGGAGCTGCTTGATCATGTCTTCCGGTTCCATGTCTTTCAGCAGGTAGCCGTCTGCACCGGCCCGGAGTGCCGCAACAACGTCGTCTTCCTGGTCTGACACGGTAAACATCACAATGCGGGAGCTGATGTTCTGTTCCCGCAATTTCTTAAGCGCCTCGATGCCGTCCATCTCCGGCATGTTCAGGTCCATCAGGATCAGGTCGGGCTCCAGCTCGGTCGCCCTCCGAATACCGTCGGCGGCATTGCTGGCCTCTCCGGCCACGACCATATCGTCTTCCATGTCGATCAACTGTTTGATGCCCTGGCGAAGAAGCGGGTGATCGTCGATCAACAGAATACTTGCGGGTGACTCAGACATCGGGTTCTCTCTTGTTGTCAGGCGTTTGATGCTTCGGTGGGAATCAGGTTCCGGCTTTTTGGAACAAAGCCCAGGGTGACCTCCACACCCCCTTCATCGCGGTTGCTTACCTCAACTTTACCGCCAAGGTTGCGGGCACGGTCCTGCATGATAATCAGACCGTAGTGGTTTACGGGCTGGTCACTGCCGGGCAGGCCTTTGCCGTTGTCGCGGATCCGAACCCTTACCTGGGGCGATTCAAATACAACTGCCACACTTATGTTTGTGGCATCTGCATGTTTCACAGCGTTGGCAAGGCCTTCTCTCACGATCTGCAGGGTGTGTATCTCCTCATTCGGAGACAGGGTCTGTGGCGGCAGATTGTACTGCAGCTCAACCGGCTTACCCAGCCGCTCTGAAAACTCTTCGATGGTCTTTTCCAGGGCTGTAAACAGATCTGGTGTATCCAGCTTCAGCCGGAAGGTGGCCAGCAACTCCCGGAGCTGGCGATAGGCGCTGTTCAGGCCGGTGCTCAATTCATCAAGAATGGCCTCGTGAATTTCCTGTTGTTCGCCCTCGATGTCAAGTCGGCGCAGCCGGGCAACCTGCATTTTCAAGTACGACAGTGACTGGGCGAGGGAGTCATGGAGCTCCCGGGCGATCACCGTACGTTCCTCGGCCAGTGTCTGCTGCTGTTCCTCGGTAATCTGTCGTTCCAGGAAAATGGCCGTTGCCAGCTGGTCGCTAAGGGTTTCCAGCAGGCGGCGGTTGGTTTTCGACAGACCCTCTGCAGCGGGATACCAGACCTCCAGTGTGCCGAGGAGTTGCCCGGGCGTCCGGATTGGAAGAAGAAGCCTGCGGCCGTCGTTATTCTCCAACGGCAGTTCATCGTATACCTCAGGTTTGACCAGGCAGGCGTTACAGTGGTGATCACGACAATAGAAGGGACGTTCTCGGCTGGCTGTCGTGATAGCCTCAACCGGCTCGGAAGACTGCTTGTCATGCAGGAAGAGACGAATCGGGCCTATGCCAAGGAGCTGCTCAAGTTCCTGAAGCATGGGTATCGCCCCATGACAGAGGTCATGCTTGGCGAACAGGTCGCGGCTTGCGGAGTGCAGTAGCTGAAGGGCGGTGTGGCTTTTTTCAAGCTCTTCCGTTTTCAGACGTGCACGTTCCTCCAGCTCGTAGTAGGTGAGGGCCAGTTCGCTGGTCATCTGGTCGAAGGCTTGGCCCAGCTTCGCCAGTTCGTCGGAGCCGCCCAGGTTGGCTTTGCGGGTAAAGTCCTGTTCGCCAACAGCAATGGCGATACTGACCAGCTTTCGCAGTGGTCGAAGGATGCGGTTTTTCAGATCGATGAACAGAGCCACGATGATCAGGAGGGAGAAAGCCAGGCTGATGATCTGGATCAGGTGCAGCAGGTCAATTCGGGCTTCGGTCCGCTGTTCCAGCATCGTCACCAACTGGTCAACGTCATCAACATACTGCTGAGTTGAAGCGAGCATTGCCGCGGAAACAGGTGTGCCCTGGTCGTGTTCCTGCAGGGCGGGACGCAGCATGGTTTCCCAGGACTGAAGAATGGCCTGGTACTGGGTGGCCAGCGGATGGTCGCGGCTCTCAGGGATGGCGTTTCTGATGCTGGCGTCAGCCAACCTGGTTTCGTAACGGTCCAGCAGCTGTCCTATCGACGCCTCCCCGGAATACGGAATGGCTGGCCCCGCGCTCCGGGCAAGCAACTGAAAGGCGCCCATGCGCAGGGCGCCGGCCAGATTGATCGCGGTGGCATTGCCCTCGATGCTTTTGGAAACCGCAAGCGTGGCCGCCATGCTGACAAGGGCTGTCACCACCACGGCGCCAACGACGAGGGCGATTCGGGTTACAAGCGGGCTTCTGGATTTCATTAAGTCTCTTGCGCATCAATGCGTTTGACGGGGCTGAGTGAATTATGCCCCGCACCTGGATTCCGTGATACCTCCTTGAGGATAGTCAATTACCCCAATGGTTGGTAACCCATCATAATCTTTGACCCTTTTATGAGCAAAAGATGAAACTGAAAAGCAAGTTTCCACAAGAGCGACAGTAATGAAGTCCGAAACGGATCGTGCAGATGACCGGCTGGCGTCATTGGCAGTGGTATTGCCGTTGGCTGTGGCAGGCTTTGTTGTCGCCGCCGGCTGCTGGACGCTGTTTGCGGTGGCCGGAGTCCATCTACGCTCGGAACTGGATCTCAGCAATTTTCAGTTCGGGTTCCTTCTGGCAATGCCGATGGCGGTAGGCGCTGTCCTGGCAATTCCGGCTGGCCTGGCGGCGCAAAAATTCGGCGCTCGCCGGATCATGCTTTTCTGTCTGGCCGGACTTGCTGCATGCATGGTGATACTCCTGACTACCGATACCTTCCCCGGGTACCTGGTTGCCGCCGGCGGTCTCGGACTTGCTGGCGGTTTTTACAGTGCCGGGTTGCAGTTTGTGACGGGACACTGCGATTCCCCGCGTCTCGGCCTGGTTCTTGGGGGCTTTGGCGCGGGTGTGACTGGCGCGGGTTTTAATTACTACCTTGTACCATTGATTCACCAGGCATTTTCCTGGCATGCGGTGCCACTGGCCTATCTCATCGTGCTTGCCCTGGTGCTTGTGCTGCTGTTGTTGCTTACCGATCCCGAGGATGCCGCCGCGGAGCCCGGCGCGGAAACGTCTGTTCGTGTACTGATACGTGGTATGCGGCGAAAACGAGCCGGACAGCTCTGCGCCTACTTTGGCGTTGTGGCGGGAAGTTTCTTTGCGCTGGCTTTGTGGCTGCCGGATTATCTGTCCTCCCAGTTCGATCTGTCAGTGGATTCCGGTGCGCGTCTGGCCCAATGGTTTGTTATTCCCGGTGCCCTGGCCCAGATAGTCGGAGGCGGGCTTTCTGATCGCTTAGGCAGTGCAAAGGTGGTTAGTCGGGCCCTGCTGGTCTGTCTTGTTGCACTGTTCGTGTTGTCCTACCCACCGATGACGCTGTTTGTCCAGGGCGTTGATTCGGTCATCCGTATTGAGTTTGCGCTTCCCATCCGAGTCGAGGCGGTATTTGTGGTCGCCCTCGGTATGGCCATGGGGTGCACCATGGGAGGTCTTCAGCGGCTGGTAATCATTGAAAACCGTCGGGTTGCGGCGTTTGTGGCCGGCCTGTTGCTGGTCAGCGCCTGTTCGGTAGCCTTTGTTCTGCCAGTGATCTTCAGCAGCGTTAACCACTGGTTGGGCGTCCGCAGTGCGGTCTTCATGATTCTCTTCCTGCTGCTTGTGGGCTGTCTTTTCCTCTTTGCCAGGGAAAGTCGCCGGCACGAGCGTGAACACCTACTCCACCCGGGGATATAAGCCACCTACCCCCAGGGTGGTAGAAGCGGGTTATGAGGTAGTAACCACGCAGATTTCGCGGTTTTTCTCACACACAATGGTCTCAAATCGGAGCAACGATCCGGCAGACGGAGAGAGAGACCATGAGTCATTTGATCGATAAACTTAATTACTTCAGGAAGAAGCGCGAGCCGTTCTCCAACGGCCATGGCGAAACCCACGAAGTCAGTCGCGAGTGGGAAGACAGCTACCGCCAGCGTTGGCAGCACGACAAGATCGTGCGTTCCACCCATGGCGTAAACTGTACCGGCTCCTGCAGCTGGAAAATTTACGTCAAGAACGGCCTGGTGACCTGGGAAACCCAGCAAACCGATTACCCCCGTACCCGTCCGGATCTGCCTAACCACGAGCCCCGTGGTTGCCCCCGTGGGGCCAGCTATTCCTGGTACATGTACAGCGCCAACCGGCTGAAGTACCCGCTGATGCGCAAGCATCTGATGAAGCTCTGGCGGGCTGCGAAGGTCCAGCACAACGACCCGGTGGAAGCCTGGGCGTCCATCGTGGAAGACCCGAAAAAGACCGCCGAATACAAGCCCCGCCGTGGCATGGGTGGCTTCGTCCGTTCCAGCTGGGACGAGGTGAATGAGCTGATCGCCGCCTCCAACGTCTACACCGCCAAGAAGTATGGCCCGGACCGCATCATCGGCTTCTCGCCGATTCCCGCCATGTCCATGGTCTCCTATGCAGCCGGCAGCCGTTACCTGTCCATGATCGGTGGCGTGTGCATGAGCTTCTACGACTGGTACTGCGACCTGCCGCCGGCCTCTCCCCAGACCTGGGGTGAGCAGACCGACGTGCCCGAGTCCGCCGACTGGTACAACTCCGGCTACATCATTGCCTGGGGTTCTAACGTGCCCCAGACCCGTACCCCGGATGCCCACTTCTTTACCGAAGTGCGCTACAAGGGCACCAAGACTGTCGCCATTACTCCGGATTACGCAGAAGTCTCCAAGCTGTCCGACGAGTGGATGAACCCCAAGCAGGGTACCGACGCGGCTCTGGGCATGGCCATGGGCCACGTGATCCTGAAAGAGTTCCACGTCGAGAAGCCCAGTGAGTACTTCACCGATTACGTACGCCGTTACACCGACATGCCGTACCTGGTCATGCTGGAAGAAAAGGACGACGGCAGCTATGTGCCGGGCCGTTTCCTGCGCGCCAGCGATCTGGTGGACGGACTGGGTGAAGAGAACAACCCGGAATGGAAAACCATTGCCATCGACGAGGCGTCTGGGGAACTGACCGCGCCCAACGGCTCCATCGGCTACCGCTGGGGCGAGAAGGGCAAGTGGAACCTCAAGCAGACCGCCAAGGAAAAAGACGTCAACCTGCAGCTCTCTATGGTCGAGAAGCACGACGAGGTTGTGGACGTTGCCTTCCCGTACTTCGGTGGTATCGAGCATGACCACTTCAAGCATGTTGAAATCAAGGATGTGCTTAAGCACAAGCTGGGTACCCGCAAGGTACAGCTGGCGGATGGCTCTGAAGGCCGCGTTGTCACCGTTTACGATCTGATGGTTGCCAACTACGGCATCAGTCGTGGTCTGGGCGACGACGACGGCGCCACTTCCTATGACGAAGTGAAGCCATACACCCCGGCCTGGCAGGAAAAGATCACCGGCGTGCCCGCCGAGAAAGTGATCCGCATCGCCCGTGAATTCGCCGACAACGCCGACAAAACCAAGGGCCGTTCCATGGTTATCGTGGGTGCCGGTATGAACCACTGGTACCACATGGACATGAACTACCGCGGCCTGATCAACATGCTGATCATGTGTGGCTGTATCGGCCAGAGTGGCGGTGGCTGGGCCCACTATGTCGGCCAGGAAAAACTGCGCCCGCAGACCGGCTGGCAGCCGCTGGCGTTTGGTCTGGACTGGCAGCGTCCGCCCCGGCACATGAACTCCACCTCCTTCTTCTATGCCCACTCTGGCCAGTGGCGCTACGAGAAGCTGGGCGTGGACGAGATCCTGTCACCGTTGGCTGACAAGTCGAAGTTTGGTGGCAGCCTGATCGACTACAACGTGCGCGCCGAGCGCATGGGCTGGTTGCCGTCGGCACCACAGCTGAACCGCAATCCGTTGACCATTGCCGCTGAAGCGGAGAAGGCGGGCATGGAAGTGCCCGACTATGTGGCCAAATCCATGAAGGATGGCTCCCTGGCCTTTGCCAGCGAGGACCCGGAAGCACCCGAGAACTGCCCGCGCAACCTGTTCATCTGGCGCTCCAACCTGCTGGGCTCCTCCGGCAAGGGCCACGAGTACATGCTCAAGTACCTGCTGGGCACCAAGAACGGCCTGCAGGGCAAGGACCTGGGCCACGAAGGTGGTGCCAAGCCCCAGGAAGTGAAATGGCGTGACGAAGCGCCCGAAGGCAAGCTGGACCTGCTGGTCACCCTGGACTTCCGCATGTCTACCACCTGTCTGTATTCGGACATCGTTTTGCCGACCGCAACCTGGTACGAGAAGAACGACCTGAATACCTCCGACATGCACCCGTTCATCCACCCGCTGACCGCGGCCACCGATCCGGCCTGGGAAGCGCGCAGTGACTGGGAGATCTACAAGGGTATCGCCAAGTCCTTCTCCAAGGCGGCCGAAGGCCACCTGGGTGTCGAGAAAGACGTGGTCACTCTGCCGCTGCTGCACGATGCGCCGGCAGAGCTGGGTCAGGCCTTTGACGTGAAGGACTGGAAGAAGGGCGAATGCGACCTGATTCCGGGCAAGACCGCGCCCAACTTCATCACCGTTGAGCGGGACTACCCGAATACCTACGCCCGCTTTACCTCCCTTGGTCCGCTGATGGACAAGCTGGGTAACGGTGGCAAGGGCATCAGCTGGAACACCGAGAAGGAAGTCAATTTCCTCAAGGATCTGAACTACACCCACATCGACGGTGCCAACGCCGGTCGTCCGAAGATCGAGTCTGCCATCGATGCGGCGGAAGTAATCCTGACCCTGGCTCCGGAAACCAATGGCCAGGTGGCGGTGAAGGCCTGGCAGGCGCTGTCTGACATTACCGGTCTGGACCACACACACCTGGCGACCAACAAGGAAGAGGAAAAGATCCGCTTCCGGGACATCGTGGCGCAGCCGCGCAAGATCATCTCCAGCCCCACCTGGTCTGGTCTGGAAGACGAGCATGTGTCCTACAACGCCGGCTACACCAACGTGCATGAGCTGATCCCCTGGCGCACCCTGACCGGTCGTCAGCAGTTCTACCAGGACCATGAGTGGATGCGTGCCTTCGGTGAAAGCCTTCTGGTGTACCGCCCGCCCATCAACACCAAGGCGGTGGGCAGCATGCTCAACCAGCGCAGCAACGGCAACGCCGAGAAAGCGCTGAACTGGATCACGCCGCACCAGAAGTGGGGTATCCACAGCACCTACAGCGACAACCTGCTGATGCTGACGCTGTCCCGCGGTGGCCCCATCGTGTGGCTGAGTGAGGACGACGCCAAAGAACTGGGGATTGAAGACAACGACTGGATCGAGCTGTTCAACGCCAACGGCGCCATCGCGGCCCGGGCCGTGGTCAGCCAGCGCGTGATGCCCGGCATGGTGATGATGTATCACGCCCAGGAGCGGATCGTGAACATTCCCGGCTCTGAAATCACCGGCACCCGGGGCGGTATCCATAACTCGGTTACCCGGGTATGCCCGAAACCGACCCACATGATTGGCGGTTACGCCCAGTATTCGTACGGGTTCAACTACTACGGCACTGTCGGCTCCAACCGCGACGAATTCGTGGTGGTCCGCAAGATGCACAACGTCGACTGGCTCGACGGTGAAGGCAATGACACTGTTCAGGAGGCTGTAAAATGAAAATCCGTTCCCAAGTCGGCATGGTGCTGAACCTGGACAAGTGCATTGGTTGCCACACCTGTTCAGTCACCTGCAAAAACGTCTGGACCAGCCGTGAAGGCATGGAGTACGCCTGGTTCAACAACGTCGAGACCAAGCCCGGTATTGGTTACCCGAAAGAATGGGAGAACCAGGACAAGTGGAAGGGCGGCTGGATGCGCGACAGCTCCGGCAAGATCCGCCCGAAGATCGGTGGCCGTTTCCGGGTACTGGCGAACATCTTCGCCAACCCTGATCTGCCCCAGATCGACGACTACTACGAGCCGTTCGATTTCGATTACCAGCATCTGCACACCGCTGGCGATACCAAGCACCAGCCGGTTGCCCGGCCGCGCTCGCTGATTTCCGGCCAGCGCATGCAGAAAATCGAATGGGGTCCGAACTGGGAAGAGATTCTCGGTACCGAGTTCGCCAAGCGCCGCAAGGACAAGAACTTTGACCAGGTGCAGGCGGATATCTACGGCCAGTTCGAGAACACCTTCATGATGTATCTGCCGCGCCTGTGCGAGCACTGCCTGAACCCGGCGTGTGTTGCCAGCTGCCCGAGCGGTGCCATCTACAAGCGTGAGGAAGACGGCATCGTTCTGATCGACCAGGACAAGTGCCGTGGCTGGCGGATGTGTGTCTCCGGCTGCCCGTACAAGAAGATCTACTTCAACTGGAAAACCGGCAAATCCGAGAAGTGCATTTTCTGCTACCCGCGGATCGAAGCTGGTATGCCCACTGTGTGCTCCGAGACCTGTGTTGGCCGGATTCGCTACCTGGGCGTGCTGCTGTACGACGCCGACCGCATTGAGGAAGTGGCCAGCGCCCCGGGCGAGCACGAGCTGTACGAGAAGCAGCTGGAAATCTTCCTCGACCCGTTCGATCCGAAAGTGATCGAGCAGGCGAAGAAAGACGGCATCCCGATGAACGTGATCGAAGCTGCCCAGCAAAGCCCGGTGTACAAGATGGCGGTTGACTGGAAACTGGCCCTGCCCCTGCACCCGGAATACCGCACCCTGCCCATGGTCTGGTACGTGCCGCCCCTGAGCCCGATCCAGTCTGCGGCGGAGGCCGGCAAGGTCGAGTTCGACGGCGTACTGCCGAAGATCGAAAGCCTGCGGATCCCGGTGAAGTACCTGGCCAACCTGCTCACTGCCGGTGATGAGAAGCCGATTGTGCTGGCCCTCAAGCGGATCATGGCCATGCGCCTGTACAAGCGTGCTGAAACCGTTGAAGGCAAGGAAGACCTGCGCGCCCTTGAGGAAGCCGGTCTGACCAAGGCCCAGGCGGACGAAATGTATCGCTACCTGGCCATCGCCAACTACGAGGATCGCTTCGTGATTCCCACCAGCCACCGCGAGCTGGCGAAGGAAGCCTTCCCCGATGCCACCGCCCACGGCGAGCGCAATGGTTGTGGTTTCAGCTTCGGTGAAGGTTGCAACGGCGACAGCAAGTTCAACATGTTCGGTGGCCGAAAGCAGACCACCAGCATGGTTCAGAAGCTGTCGACCGTGAAGCAGGTTGACCCGAAACAGCTGCAGGAATAAGGAGGCCGAGATGCAACTCTTGAAAGTACTGGCACGGGTGCTTGAGTACCCGACCGAAGAACTCCAGGCCTCCAAAGACGCCCTGGTAGCCGCAGTCCTTGAGGACAGCCGGCTGCCGAGGCAGAACAAGGAGCAACTGCTGCGCTGTGTAGAAATGATCTGCGATGGCGACCTGCTGGACATGCAGGAGAACTACGTGGGCATGTTCGACAAGGGCCGGGCGACATCCCTGCTGCTGTTCGAACACGTGCACGGGGAATCCCGCGACCGGGGCCAGGCCATGGTGGACCTGATGGAGGAGTACCGTACCAACGGTCTGGAGATCGACGCCCGGGAGCTGCCGGATTACCTGCCGCTGTTCCTGGAATACCTCTCCACCCGCCCCTGGGACGAGATCCGGAACTGGCTGGAGGACATCCACCACATCCTGGGTTTGCTGGGCGAGCGACTGTATCAACGGGAAAGCTTCTATCACGTGGTGATGGATTCCCTGCTGACCCTGTCCGGTCGAAGCGCGAACCGCCAGGAGCTTGCGGAGATTGTCGCCGCGGAAGAGCGCGACGATACCCCGGAGGCTCTGGACAAGGTCTGGGAAGAGGAAATGGTGAAATTTGTTGATGATCAGGGCAGCTCCTGCAGTACCGGCAGCGTTGTAGGCCAACGCCGCCGCGAACTGGAACAGACCCAGACCATTCACCTGAGTGATCAGCTGATGACGGATGCAACACCCCGTCAGGCAGGGCGCGCCTGAGGGCGCAGGAGGAAACGGAAATGATGTCCTATCTGAATACACTACTGTTCGGGGTTTATCCCTACATTGCTCTCGCGATTCTGGTGATTGGTACCTGGGCACGCTATGACCAGGGCCAGTTCACCTGGAAAGCCCATTCCAGCCAGATGCTGCGCAAGAAAAACATGGTGATGGCCAGCGTGCTGTTCCATGTGGGTGTGCTGGTGATCTTCTTCGGCCACCTGGTGGGCCTGCTGACTCCACACGCCTTCTACGAGCCGTTCATGACCCCCGGCACCAAGCAGGTCATGGCCATCGTAGTCGGCGGTATTGCAGGCGTGATGGCGATCATCGGCGGCGGCATGCTCGCCTGGCGCCGCCTGACCGACCCACGCGTGAAGGCCAGCAGCACCTTTGCGGACAACATGATCATCGTCATTCTGGTGGTTCAGCTGGCACTCGGCCTTCTGACCATCCTGCCCACCATGGGCCATCTGGATGGCAGCACCATGTTGAAGTTCTCGGCCTGGGCCCAGGGCATTGTCACCCTCCAGGGCGGCGTGGCCGGCTACATCGCCGATGTGCACTGGATCTACAAGACCCACATCTTCCTGGGCCTGACCATCTTCGTGCTCTTCCCCTTCACCCGCCTGGTGCACATGCTCAGCGTGCCGGTGGAGTATTTCGGGCGGAAGTACCAGGTGGTTCGCAAGCGCGCTTGATGTAAATGAAAACGGGGTCAGATGAAAGCCTTCATCTGACCCCATGTTCCCTGAGGTTATTGCTATGCAACTCATCCCCGTCGGCGACGCCGAAAAACCCAGAAACCAGTTCCCGCCGGTCTATGTGGGTGAAACCCTCATCGGCGAAGACGACATCGCCCGGGAAATGCAGCATCACCCGGCCGAGGAAGTCGCCGAAGCCTGGCACGAAGCTGCCAAAAGCCTCGTCATCCGAGAGTTGCTCCTGCAGCAGGCCAACCGTCTCAAGCTCGACGACATCGACGACGAAGAAGACCGCATTGCCCGGGTTCTGGAACTTGAGCTCAACGTTCCGGAGCCCACCGAACAGGACTGCGAACGCTTCTACAACGCCAATCCGGCCCGCTTCCGCAGCCCCACACTGATGGCTGTCAGCCACATCCTCCTCGCCGCTGCCCCGGACGACGTCCAGGAACGCATCCGCCAGGAAGAAGCCGGCCAACAGTTACTGTCGTCCCTCATCGACGGCCGCTCCCAGTTCGCCGAACTGGCCAAACAATACTCCGCCTGCGAATCCCGTCACCAGGGAGGCAGCCTCGGCCAGATCAGCAAAGGCCAGACCGTCGACGAATTCGAGCGCCCGGTCCTTGCCCTCCAGGAAGGCCTGAACCCGGAACTGATCGAAACCCGCTACGGCTGGCACATCGTTCGCGTTGACCAGAGAATCGACGGCCAGCAGCTCCCGTACGAACACGTCAAACCCCAGATCCGGCAGTATCTGAGCGAGAGTGTAACCCGCCGGGCATTCCGTCAGTACCTGCAGGTGCTTGCAGCGGAAACTGGCGTGGAAGGTGTCGATCTGGAACTCCCAGACTCGCCCCTGATGCAGTAATTAAGGGTTTGGCTCCGGGGTCGGGAGGTTGGTGGTCAGTAGGGCTTCCCAAAACTGTCTGCAGCCATGGATGGCTGCAGTCAAGCGTCACAGGGACGTGCCGCAAGGAGCGCGTTTTGGGAAGCCCTACTGGCTGCCAACCTGTGCTCTACAGTCAGTCCGCCAATACCAAGGCTCAGTGAATTCCTGTTGAGCTCAAATTAGTTGGCAACAGAACACTTTGAGTTAGGTCAATTACTCCCGAATAACTCCCCGACTACCCCCATGGGGGGAGCGATTTTCCCCCAGTATCCTTCTACTATTTAAAACATGATTTCGAATGCATGAATATGCAGAGAGGATACACCAATGGCAATGACCCAAACGGCCGAAACCCGCTACACCAAACCCGTGCTCGTCGCCGTCAACAAGCCTTTCGATGATGAAGACGACCTCCAGGCCCTGCGTAGCCATCCACTTTTCTCGGAACTCAATGGCAAAGACCTGCAGCACCTGATCCAGCAATCCCGGAGAATCCGCCTTGGCCATCACCAGCTGCTCTACCGCCAGGACATGCCGGCGCACCATTTCTTCTTCGTGATTTCCGGCCGCCTGCGTCTGTACCGCCTGGACTCCTCTGGTATCGACCGAACTCTCGACAGCATCGCCCCCGGTGATTGCTTTGCCGAAGTCATGATCTACGCCGATCCGCCCCGGTATGCCTGCTACGCCGAGGCCCTGAAATCCAGCGAAGTACTGATGATTCCGGTCAAGGCCTACCAGGACATGCTGGAAAGCAACCCGAAATACGCCCAGGCTGCCCTGCGACATTACGCCAAACGTGCCGTCTCCCGATTCCATGACCTGGAAATCATGACCGTCCAGAACGCCCGTGACCGTCTGATCCGCTACCTGATCGACCTGCTGCCGAACGGTGCAGAGGAAGGCGGGGAAGTGGAACTGCCGCTCCCCAAGTGTCTGGTGGCCTCCAGGCTGGCGATGCAACCGGAAACCTTCTCCCGGATTCTGGCGGACCTCAAGTCCAACGGCCTGGTTCGGGTTAACCGAAGCCGACTGTTCATTTCAGACCCCCAGCGCCTGATTGAAATCAGCCAGTAACTGATCACGCTCAAGCCTCCAGGCTTTCTGGAAAGGAGGACAAGTGACCGCGAGAAAGCAGCGCCCACTGATCTACTCATGTTCCGGCTGCTCTGACGTGGCGCAGCTGGCCAACAATGTGGCGGTCCGGCTCGACCATGCCGGCGAATTCGAGATGTCCTGCATCTCGGGGGTCGGCGGGAAAGTGCCGTCCCTGGTGAAAACCGCCAGATCCGGTCGCCCGATCACCGTGATTGACGGCTGTCCGTTGCATTGCGCCCGGGCCTGTCTCGAGAACATTGGTGTTGAACCGGACGAGCATGTCCGGCTCTACGACTTCGGCTTCAAGAAACGTTATGGACAGAGTTACGGCGAAGACGCCGTGGAAGAAGTGTGCGACGAAGTTCGCAGGCTCACCTCAAACCACCAGCTCATTGCCCGCCAGGCGTAAATCGCAGCGGCCCGGTACCAGTAAGGATTCACCAAAATGATCAGCAGTTACAGTGACCTGATTCAGGCCTCTTATAGCCAGCAGGAACCCCAGCGCCTGCTATTCGTGTTCTGCCGGGCAGAGTTGCCGGACGAGGCCTCCCCGGAAGAAAGAGCCGCCTTTGAGCGCGGCGAGGGTGGCGCCCTGACGCCGGTGGTCTGTGTCGACAAAACCCCCGATGAAGCACCGGATTTCGCGGCGCTGGAGGAAGAGTCCCGGGCCACAGGCCAGTCCTGGGATGTGGTGTTTGTCGCCGCGATGTCAGGCCGCGGTGGCACCCCTCCATCCACCGATGAGGCGCAGCAGCCGTTGACCATGATGGTGGAGTCCATCCGCCTCGGTCATATCAGTAATTACCTCCCTCTCGATACGCAGGGAAACGCTGTCA
The DNA here is from genome assembly GCF_037029655.1 of Marinobacter sp. CH_CUG1437-1. Classification (NCBI taxonomy): domain Bacteria; kingdom Pseudomonadati; phylum Pseudomonadota; class Gammaproteobacteria; order Pseudomonadales; family Marinobacteraceae; genus Marinobacter; species Marinobacter sp. CH_CUG1437-1. The sequence continues at coordinate 87,168 of NZ_JAYMEW010000003.1, forward strand.
GCCTGGGCTGACAGCGAGAATCCGATCAGTTTACCTGCCAGGTGTATTCAATAAGAGGTATTTGATTTTCCTCTAATTTGCCTAGGCTGAAGCAACAAGGCGCTTTTTCTCAGGGAGTCTTCTGTGTCCGTTTTTTCCCGCTTCGCTTTCCTCTTTTTCGCGTCGATCATGGCCATGGCCCTGAATGCAGCGCCTTTGTCCAAGTATGAGCCCGTTGCCGGTCGTCAGGTCATCGAGCAGGCTTTCCCGGAAGTCACCCGGGTTGTCCCCCGGAAAGGCAACCGAGCCATTCAGGAGCTTTATGCCCACAAGGAGCTGGTGGGTTATGCCTATCAGTCCCTGGATTTTGTCCAGACACCCGCCTACTCGGGCAAGCCCGTCAACGCCATGGTCGTACTGGATACCGAAGGTACCATCAAGGCCGCCAAAGTCATCCACCACGATGAGCCCATACTTCTGGTGGGTATTCCGGAGAGTAAGCTTCACACCTTTACCGATCAGTACACGGGCCTGAAAGCCGACCAGCGGGTAACCGTGGGCGGAACCTCCTCGGAGCGCAAGGTAGCCGTTGACGGACTGTCCGGCGCCACGGTAACCGTAATGGTCATCAACGAAGTGATCATGCGTACTGCCCATCGGGTGGGCGTGGAGCTGGGTATGGTCGAGGGCGAGGACGGCACCCGTCCGCCGCTGGCTACCGTGGACAAGCAGGCCTTCGAGCAGAAAACCTGGGAGGAACTGACCGGAGACGGCTCGGTGCGCCGGCTGCTGCTCACCAAGGGGCAGGTGGATGATTCCTTCAAGGGTACGGAAGCCGAGGGTGTTGATACCGCAGGGCCCGAAGAACGAAATGAGCCGCTGATCGATCTGTATACCGCCTACCTGGATGTTCCGACTATTGGTCGTAACCTGCTGGGAGAGAGCCAGTACCAGTGGCTGACATCCGAGCTGGAGGAGGGCGAGCACGCCATTGTCGTCATGGCTAACGGCGAATACTCCTTCAAGGGCTCGGGTTATGTTCGCGGTGGCATTTTCGACCGCATCCAGATCCGTCAGTTCGGCGATACCTTCAACTTCCGGGACCTGGATTTCTACCGGCTGAGCGATGTCTACGCCGAGGGCATGCCGGAATTCACCGAGATGGCGATCTTCATTATTCGCCAGCAGTACAACTTCGATCCCGGCACCCCCTGGACACTCGAGCTCACTGTGAAACGCCAGACCGGCCCCCTGGACAGCGAGTTCCAGGTGTTTCCGCTGGAATATCAGCTGCCGGAGCAGTATTACACCCGTCCGGAGCCGGTCGTCTCCGAGGAAGAATGGCTGGAGAGCCAGCCCATGTGGGTTCAGGTGTGGTACCAGCGGGAATTCCAGATTGTGGTGCTGGGTATCGGTATCGGTGTGCTGATGTTCATCCTGTTTTTCCAGGACTGGCTGGTGAAAAAGCCGAAGATGATGCGCTGGATTCGCCACGCCTTTCTCACCTACACGCTGTTCTTCATCGGCTGGTACGCCATGGGGCAGCTGTCCATCGTCAACGTGCTCACATTTGCCAATAGCCTGATCAGCGGGTTCAGTTGGAGCACGTTCCTGATCGATCCCATGTTGTTCATCCTTTGGGCCGTGGTGGCCGCCATCGTCCTGCTCTGGGGGCGGGCGGTTTACTGCGGCTGGTTGTGCCCATTCGGTGCACTCCAGGAATTGCTGAATGAAATTGCGCGGAAGCTGAAGGTGCCTCAATACACCGTGCCTTTCGCAGTGCACGAACGGCTCTGGGCCATCAAGTACATCATCCTGCTGGTGCTGTTCGGGGTGTCCCTCGATTCCATGGCAACCGCCGAGCGCCTGGCCGAGGTAGAGCCGTTCAAGACCGCCATCACCCTCAAGTTTGATCGTAGCTGGCCTTTCGTGACTTACGCCGTCCTGTTGCTGGTGGTCAACCTGTTCACCCGCAAGGTGTTCTGCCGCTACATGTGTCCGCTGGGTGCAGCCCTGGCGCTGCCCAGCAAATTGAGAGTGTTCGACTGGCTCAAGCGGCGCAAGGAGTGTGGCAACCCCTGCCGGCTGTGCGATCACGAGTGCGAAGTTCAGGCGATCCATCCGGACGGGCACATCAACTACATGGAATGCCATTACTGCCTGGATTGCCAGATGACCTATTTCGATGACCACAAGTGCCCGCCGCTGATCGTCAAGCGACGCGGTAAGCGCCGTGGTCATAATGCACCGGGCCACCCGGAGGAAATACCCGTGGTTCAGGTGTCCTGAGTAGTCCCAAAAAAAGAAAGCATGAGAAGTAAACCGCCATTACCAATAACGGAGTTGGATGTTATGAAAAGAAGAGATGATCTGACCAAAGACCTGAACGAGCTTCCGGAAAGCGGCCAGAGTCGCCGTCGGTTCATGGGGGCTGCTGCTCTGGCGGGTGTCGCCGGTGCAACCGGGCTCGGCACCGCGGTGATGTCCCGTGAGGCATTCGCGGCCGCAGCCGAGGAGGCCCGCAACAAATACGTGATCCATCCGGGAGAGCTTGATGAGTACTACGGCTTCTGGAGCGGTGGGCACTCCGGTGAGGTTCGGGTTCTGGGCGTACCCTCCATGCGGGAACTGATGCGTATCCCCGTGTTCAACGTGGATTCCGCGACGGGCTGGGGTATCAGTAATGAGAGTAAGGACGTTCTGGGCCATGACAATACCCACCTGAACGGCGATTCCCACCACCCCCACATTTCCATGACGGACGGTCGTTACGACGGCAAATACCTGTTCATCAACGACAAGGCCAATACCCGGGTAGCCCGGATCCGCCTGGATATCATGAAGTGTGACAAGATCACCACGATTCCGAACGTTCAGGCCATTCACGGCTTGCGGCTGCAGAAGGTGCCCAAGACCAAGTATGTGTTCTGCAACGCCGAGTATGTCATTCCCCATCCGAACGATGGCAGCGACACCAGCCTTGAGAGCAGCTTTACCATGTTTAACGCCCTGGATGCGGAAACCATGGAAGTGGCCTTCCAGGTGATTGTTGACGGCAACCTGGATAACACCGATGCCGACTACACCGGCAAGTACGCCTGCTCCACCTGCTACAACTCGGAGAAGGCGCTGGATCTGGCCGGTACCATGCGCAACGATCGCGACTGGGCGGTGGTGTTCAACATCGAGCGTATTGAGCAGGCGGTCAAGAATGGCAACTACAAGACCCTGGGTGATTCCAAGGTGCCTGTGGTAGACGGTCGTGCCGGCTCGGAGCTGACCCGTTACATCCCGGTTCCGAAGAACCCGCACGGTCTGAATACCTCTCCGGACGGCAAATACTTCATTGCCAACGGCAAGCTGTCTCCGACCGTGTCCATCATTGCAATCGACAAGCTGGACGATCTGTTCGATGGCAAGATCGAGCCGCGGGATACCGTGGTGGGCGAGCCGGAACTGGGTCTTGGGCCCCTGCACACGACCTTTGACGGCCGTGGCAATGCCTACACCACTCTGTTTATCGACAGCCAGGTGGCCAAGTGGAACATTGCCGATGCCATCAGGCACTACAACGGCGAGGATGTGAACTACATCCGTCAGAAGCTGGACGTGCATTATCAGCCGGGCCACAACCACGCGTCCCTGACCGAATCCCGGGATGCTGATGGCAAGTGGCTGGTGGTACTGTCGAAGTTCTCCAAGGACCGGTTCCTCCCGGTTGGACCTTTGCACGCGGAGAACGACCAGTTGATCGATATCTCCGGCGAGGAGATGAAGCTGGTTCACGACGGCCCGACCTTCGCTGAGCCCCACGACTGCATCCTTGTACGTCGTGATCAGATCAAGACACGGAAGATCTACGAGCGTGACGATCCGTTCTTTGCCTCTGCTGTTGAGCAGGCCAAGAAGGATGGTGTGACTCTGGAAGTCGACAACAAGGTTATCCGGGATGGCAACAAGGTTCGTGTTTACATGACCTCGATTGCGCCGCAGTACGGGATGACCGAGTTCAAGGTGAAGCAGGGTGACGAGGTGACGGTGTACGTAACCAACCTGGACACCATTGAGGATGTGACCCACGGTTTCTGCATGGTTAACCATGGTGTGAGCATGGAGATCAGTCCGCAGCAGACGTCTTCAGTGACCTTCAAGGCGGATCGCCCCGGGGTGCACTGGTACTACTGCAACTGGTTCTGTCATGCGCTGCATATGGAGATGCGGGGTCGCATGATTGTAGAGAAGGCCTGATAGGCCTCTAGCTTGCCGGGGCTCTTGAACGGGCCCCGGCACTCCATCCACCGACTTCGGAGAAGCAAACCAAGAGGGAAGCCCTTTCCAAAACACGCTCCTGGCGGCACATCCCTGTGGCGCTTGGGCTCCGCCATCCATGGCTCCGCACAGTTTTGGAAAGGGCTTCCCTCTTGGTTCGCCAAGCTTGAGTGCAGGCCTCTGCAACCTTTTCGCTTTATAGAGAGACATTGATGTATCCACAGTTGCGTTATGGAGTGGCCCTGACAGTCGCTCTGTTATCGCTGACCGCGCAAGCGGACCTGCAAGAACAGCTTGATGCCCTGGAACCGGGTGCGAGCTTTGAGCTTCCCCCTGAGCAGATTTCGTCTCTGGCAATCCGGGTGCCCGGGGTGTCTGTGTCTTGTCATGAAGAAACAGTGATTGACCCGGGCGGGCAGGGCAATGCGGTGGATATCGTCGCCGAGGAGGTGACGTTTTCCGGCTGTGCCGTTCGCAACTGGGGCAGCAATCTGAACGAGCTGGATGCGGGGATTTTTGTCGCCCGGGAGGCGAGTGGTGCCGTGGTGGAGAGCAATCGGTTGCAGGGGCCGGGTTTTGGGGTGTGGCTGGATGCAACGCCGGATGTGAGGGTTCGCAATAATACGATTCGAGGTGATGACTCGCTGCGTCCGAATGATCGGGGTAACGGGATTCATCTGTTCAACACGACGGGGGCACTGATTGAGGGTAATGACATTCGTCAGACCCGGGATGCGATCTATATCGAGACGGCGAATAACAATACGATCCGCGGCAATGAGATGGCGGATCTGCGTTATGGCATTCATTACATGTACTCGATGAATAATCTGCTTGAGAACAACGTTACCCGCAACACCCGAACCGGTTATGCGCTGATGCAGAGCAAGCGTCTGACGGTGATCAACAACCGGTCGGTGAATGATGAGAACTACGGGATTCTGATGAATTTCATTACCCAGTCGGAGCTGCGGGGGAATGTGGTGACGGGGGTGTCCCAGGGGCAGACAGCTGGTGTTGCCATTGAGGGCGCCGAAGGCAAGGCGGTGTTTATCTATAACTCCCTGTACAACACCTTTGAGGGCAATGTTTTCGCTGACAGTAATATCGGCATTCATCTGACGGCGGGTTCGGAAGACAACGAGGTTTTTGGCAACGCGTTCGTGAACAATCAGCGGCAGGTCAAGTATGTGGCCACCCGCACCCAGGAGTGGTCGAAAGGTAACAGCGGCAATTTCTGGAGTGATTACCTGGGCTGGGACCGGAATCAGGATGGCGTTGGCGATGTGCCCTATGAGCCCAACGACAACGTGGACCGGCTGCTGTGGAAATACCCGGAAGCCAAGGTTCTGATGTTCAGCCCGGCGGTGGATACCCTGCGCTGGGTGCAGGATGCGTTTCCGGTGGTCAAGGCCGCCGGTGTCACCGATTCCCACCCCTTGATGCGGATGCCCGCAGAGCTTCAACCGGAGATCCGATGAGCTGTTTTCACCTTGAAAATGTGAGTTACCGGTACGACAAGAGCCCGGTGCTGCACGGAATTGATCTGCGCCTGGAGCCGGGCGAGATCCTGGGACTGTTTGGTCACAACGGGGCCGGAAAGACAACCTGCATCAAGCTGATCCTGGGTTTGATGACGCCCAATCAGGGCTCTGTTTCCGTGCTGGGTGGTCACGCTGGAGATCCGCAGGTGAGCCAGCATATCGGTTACCTGCCAGAGAATGTGATGTTTTATCCGCAGCTGACCGGGCGGGAGATTCTTACCCATTTTGCCCGGCTGAAAGGTGCGTCATTGCAGCAAGTGCCCCGACTGCTTGAGCAGGTGGGCCTGGGCGATGCCATGAATGCCCGCACCAAGACCTACTCGAAAGGCATGCGCCAGCGTCTTGGTCTGGCCCAGGCGCTTTTGGGCGAGCCCAAGCTGCTGATGCTGGATGAGCCTACCGTTGGACTGGATCCGGTCGCCACGGCAGACCTGTACCGGCTGCTACGGGATTTGCGTGATGGCGGCACGGGCATCGTGCTGTGTTCCCATGTCCTGCCCGGTGTCGAGCCCTATATTGATCGTGCCGCCATTCTTACCAATGGTGCGCTGAAGGCCGCCGGGGATCTGGCCGCGTTGAGGCGGCAGGCCAATATGCCGGTAACCCTGTCTCTGGATCCCGCGAACAGTATCTCGGCGCTGGAAAAGGTAATTGACAGGGCATCGAGTAACAGTGGCCTGATCCTCAGGACTGACAGCGGGCGCCTGCAGGTAGATGTGCAGCCGAGGGAAAAGATGACGCTGCTGAATGCCGTAATGGCCTCGGGGGAAGTGGCCGATATCAGCATTCATCAGCCCAGCCTGGAAGACATCTACGTGCACTTTATCGGTTCGGGTGGCCTGGCCCACCGTGGAGGCAGCCAGTGAACAGTATCTGGACCATTGCCCGAAAAGAACTCAGCGATAGCCTGCGCAATCGTTGGTTGATGGCCATTTCCCTGGTGTTTGCGACCCTGGCTTTGGGCATCGCCTGGTTTGGTGCCGCAGCGTCGGGGCAGGTGGGGTATGCCTCCACGCCGGCCACCATTGCCAGCCTCGCGAGCCTTGGGATTTTCCTCATTCCACTGATCGCATTGCTGTTGGCGTACGACGCCATCGTGGGCGAAGAAGAGGGCGGAACCCTTTTGTTGCTGCTGACCTACCCACTGAGTCGGAGCCAACTGCTGCTCGGCAAGTTTCTAGGCCATGGTCTGACCCTCGCGCTGGCCACCGTAATTGGTTTCGGCGTAGCGGGCGTGGCCATTGCCGTATTGGTCGAAGACGTGGCCATCGCCAGTCTCGCGGCAGCCATGCTGCGCTTCATCGGCTCTACCGTGCTATTGGGGTGGGGCTTTATTGCCCTTGCCTATGTGATCAGTGTCCGGGTCAGCGAAAAGCCCATCGCCGCCGGCCTGGCCCTGGCGATCTGGTTCTTCTTCGTGCTGATCTTCGACCTGATGCTGCTGGGTACCCTGGTGGCCAGCGAAGGCCAGTTCAGCGCGGAACTGCTGCCCTGGCTCTTGATGCTCAATCCCACGGATATCTACCGCCTGCTCAATATCGTTGCCTTTGGCGACAGCGCCCAGCTCAGTGGCGTGCTCAGCCTTGGCGCCGATCTGCCCGTCGGCGCCGCCGGCCTGTGGATTGGTTTGGTGTTGTGGTTTGCCATCCCGCTGGCAGGCGCTCTGTTACTTTTCCGAAACCGCCGTATCTGAACGGAGTTATCCCGATGAACAGAAGTAAACCCAACTGGCTCCTGGTCGCCCTGACAGCCTTCGCATTGACCGCTTGTTCAGGTAGCGAAGAACAAACGACTGCCAAAGTCGCCCCGGTCAATTTCGCAACCGGCGACGAGTGCCACGTTTGCGGCATGGTCATTACCAACTTCCCCGGTCCCAAGGGAGAGGCGATCACCGAAAAGGACCAGCATGTGCGCAAATTCTGCTCCACCCGGGACATGTTCGCGTGGGCGCTCCAGCCAGAGAACGTTAACCGCAATCATACCCTGTACGTACACGACATGGCTGAAACCGAGTGGGCAAGCCCGGACGATACCGCCCTGATCGACGCCCGAGACGCCTTCTATGTTGTTGGTTCCAGCCGAAAGGGTGCCATGGGTCCAACACTGGCATCGTTTGCCAGTCAGGCTGATGCAGATCATTTTGCCAATTCACATGGTGGTGAGGTGCTCGCGTTCAGCGAGGTAACGATGAAGAACCTGAATGCTGGAATGAATATGAACAGCATGGATGGAATGGACCACTAGAAACTAAAAAGGGGCCAGATGAAAACCTTCATCTGGCCCCTTTTTTATGCTGGCTGTTCAACCGCCAGTCATGTTCATGAACCGAAGAATCTGCACATCCCCGTTACTGGAGAAGTGATGCCGCTCAGGCTTCAGATCCATGGCATTGATGATGGTCTCCCGCAGCTTGTCATCGGTCACCGGATTGCCCCGCAGAACCCTGCGCAGATCCACCGAGTGCTCGTTGCCCAGGCACAGTAGCAGCCGCCCTTCGACGGTTACCCGCACCCGGTTGCAGGTGGAGCAGAAGTTGTGGGAATGGGGTGAAATGAAACCGACCCGGGTCTTGCTATCTTCCATGCGGTAATAACGGGCAGGACCGCCGGTATCCTCTGTGGCGGGAACCAGCTCGTGGTGCTTTCGGATGATGTCCCGCACTTCCTCACTGGTGCACAGGGCCAGGCCCCGGTCGTGTTCGGAAATCTCACCCAGGGGCATTTCTTCGATAAAGGTGATGTCCACGTTCTTCTTCCGGGCGAACTCGACCAGCTCGGGGACCTCTTCATCGTTGCGGCCTTTCATCACCACGGTATTAATCTTGATGCCGCGGAAGCCGGCCTCCCGGGCAGCATCAATGCCGTCCAGAACCTGGGAGAGTTTGCCGGTGCGGGTAATGTTGTGGAATTTCTCCGCATCCAGAGAATCCAGGCTGATGTTCAGGCGATGCATACCGGCCTTGCGCAGGGGCTCGGCCATGGTGGGTAGCTGGCTGCCATTGGTGGTCATGGCGAAATCGCGCAGCCCGTAGGTGCCGATTTCCTTGACCAGTTCCAGAATATCCTTGCGTACCAGAGGCTCGCCGCCGGTCAGGCGTATTTTCTCGGTACCCAGATCAACAAAGTTGCGGGCAACGCGGGCGATTTCCTCAAGCGTCAGAACCTGCTGGCGGGGCAGGAAAGTCATGTCCTCGGCCATGCAGTACACGCAGCGGAAGTCACAACGGTCGGTGACGGACAGACGCACGTAGTTGACGGTGCGGCCAAAACGGTCTGTCAGCTTGTTCTGGGGCATCGGGTTGGTCCTGTTGCCGATTGTTTTTTAACCTGATTATAGACCAAGTATTACAGATCAGATCACCAATTCCGATACCCCTCGGGAGGTAAGCCTCCCATCAGGTATTCCAGAGTGGGCCGTCCCTGGCCCATGCTTTGTTTGATCAGGCGCTTAGTTCGCTGGCAGCGCCCTTTTCATCGGTTTCCAGGGCAACCGGCTCGAGATCCGGGAAGAAGACCCCTTTCACCACCTGCCAGGTGACGGCCAGGGCGCCGACGATGAAGACCACGTCGCCAATGGTTCTTACCCAGCGCAGGGTCTGCAGGATATCGCTCTGCATGAAGGCTTCGCTGCGTGCGTACCAGAGACCTTCGCTGGCGCTGGCAATGAACTGGATGAACCCGACCGGCAACAGGCTGGTGAACAGCATCAGAACCAGGCCAATGTTCAGCCACCAGAAGCCGACTTTCATCAGCCGCTCGTCAAAGACGATGCGCGGGCGGATATATCGCAGGATCATCAGTGCGAAGCCCAGGGCCAGGAAGCCGTAGACACCGAACAGGGCTGCGTGGGCATGGGTGGGCGTGGTGTTCAGGCCCTGGATGTAATACAGCGCGATGGGCGGGTTGATCATGAACCCGAGCACGCCGGCTCCCAGCATGTTCCAGAAGGCAACTGCCACAAAGAAGGTTAGCGGCCAGCGGATATTTTCCATCCACGGGGCACGGGATTTCAGGCGCCAGTTTTCCCAGGCTTCGTAGCCGAGTACCACCAGCGGTACTACTTCCAGTGCACTGAAGGTGGCGCCCACTGCCATGACCGGTGTGGTGGTGCCGGAGAAGTACAGGTGGTGGAAGGTGCCGGGTACACCCCCGAGCATGAACAGGCTGGCGGAAGCCAGGCTTGCAGCTGTCGCCACCGTGCGGGATACCAGGCCCATGCTGCAGAAAATGAACGCCAGGGCCGCGGTTGCGAACACTTCAAAGAAGCCTTCAACCCACAGGTGGACAATCCACCAGCGCCAGTACTCCATGATCGAGATATGGGTACGCTCGCCGTAGAAGAATCCGGCGCCATAGAACAGGCCGATGGCTACGACCGACGCAGTCAACAGGGCAAGCAGATTTTTGTCACCAGGTTGGCGCAGGGCGGGCACAATACCGCGCAGCATCAGCAACAGCCAGAACACGATGCCCAGGAACTTGCCGATCTGCCAGAGGCGGCCGAGGTCGACATACTCGTACCCCTGGTGGCCCAGCATGAAGCTGAGGTTGGCCGGCATGATCTGGTTGATGGCGAGGAAGTTGCCAATAAATGAACCGGCAACCACAGCCACCAGTGCCCAGAACAACACATCGACACCCAGTTTCTGGAATTTGGGATCCTTGCCGCCGTTGATAATGGGGGCGAGGAACAGGCCGGCAGCGAGGAAGCCGGTGGCAATCCAGAACATGGCCGACTGAATGTGCCAGGTGCGCATCAGGGAGTAGGGGAACCACTCGGACGTTTCAATGCCGTAGAAGCCCTGACCTTCCACCGTGTAGTGGGCGGTAAAGCCACCCAGCATTACCTGGAAGGTGAACAGGCCAACCACCAGCAACAGATACTTGCCCAGTGCCTTCTGGGAGGGCGTGAGGCCAACGGCAGTCAGCGGGTCCTGGACTGGCGCCTCAGGCTCCTCGTCCTCTTTGCGAAGAAAGGCCCAGGCCCAGATCAGGCCACCGACACCGGCAATAAGAAGAACCACGCTGATCAACGACCAGACAACGTTCTCACCGCTTGGCCGGTTGTCGATCAGCGGCTCGTGGGGCCAGTTGTTGGTGTAGGTAACGTCACTCTCCGGGCGCTCGGTAGCGGCGGCCCAGGCGGTCCAGAAGAAAAACTCGGTCATCCGCTCACGACGCTCGGCGCTGGGCAGGGTGTTTTCCTTCATGGCGTAGTTTTCGCGGGTAGACTGTAGTTCCGGCGCGTCGCTGAATAGGCGGCTGTAGTAGTCGGCGGTTTCGGCAATGGCCTCGACCCTGCGCTCGGAAAGGTGCAGGGTGCTGGTTGCGGCGTCGTAGGTGTTGGTGCGGTACTCGGTTTTCAGGTCGTACTGCAGAGCGTGTTGCTGTTGCCCGCTGAGGCTGTGCCAGTCCTGTCCGTACTCTTCCTGGGCAGCGATTTCCAGCCAGGTCTCCAGTTCCCGGTGCAGCCAGTCGGCCGTCCAGTCCGGTGCCTGGTAGGCGCCGTGACCCCAGATTGAGCCAAGCTGCATACCCCCGACGGACTGCCAGGCTGTCTGGCCATCAAGAATACTTTCCCCGGTCATCAGGGTGTCGCCATCGGCGGATACAACCCGCTCCGGAATTGGCGGTGCTTCGCGATACACCTCTGCACCGAAATACCCCAGTAGCGTGAAAGTTACTGCCAGGATTCCGATCAGCAAAAACCACAGGCGGCGATATTTAGCCATGGTGCGCTCCCTCCAGTCGGCTTGTGTAGGCTTCTTTGAACTTCATGAAACTTCTCCTCTTTAACATTCATTCAAAATAAATCTTTATGGAGGAATTTTGATTAGGTGTATTTCAGGTGTCAAATTTAATTTATGGGTATATCCGATGAGGTATTGCCCGTAGAGCTCCTGAGAAGAGCAGGTGAACCTCTCCGGTTTGATTTTCTGAGGAAGTGGCCATATCATTAACATGTATTTATAGTAAATGTTAAAGAGGTTTGTCATGGCTGACTACGAAAAATGGCTGTTCGCAGCAAACGGTGCTCTCGGACTGTCCGTCTTCGGTTTGCTGGCTACGATTCTGCTTGCCTACCCGCTTGCGGACGCGCTGTTGCTCTCTGTGCAAATTGCCGCGCACATCGGAACCCTGGTTTTTGCAGTTGGTGTCAAGGTGGCCTATGTGGCGCGTCTGGTTTTTCTGAGCCGTTTGGGCAGACCTGTTCATTGAATCCCGGTAGAATAGATGCAGTTATCAACCTTGGTGAGAACCCAGCAATGGGCGACCGTTTTGGGAAAACCGGATTCCGAATTCTTGCGTATATGTCTGTTGCGCTTGCTGCCGCTGGTGTCGTGCTTCCACTGTTGCCCACGACGCCTTTTGTTCTGTTGGCTGCATTTTTTGCCAGCAAGGGGTCTCCGGCTTTTGCCAAGTGGCTTGAAGACCACCCCAGGTTTGGTCCGGCCATTGATCAGTGGCGCACACGCAGAGCCGTGCCGGCACGGGCGAAGGTGCTGGCCTGCAGCATGATGGCGCTGAGTTGGGGAATGCTGTTTGCGCTTGGGGCGTCCGGAGTGGTGCTGGGTATCTCTGGCGTATTTCTGTGTGGCACAGCCTGCTATCTGTTAACCCGACCTTCTTACTGAACGATTGTGACAATAACTGGAGTATTGAATGCACATCACCCGCTACACGGATTATTCACTTCGAGTACTGATATATCTGGCAGTTCAGGGTGATCGTCTGGCCACCATTCAGGAAATCGCCGACAGCTACGACATTTCCAAGAACCACCTTATGAAGGTGGTGCATCAGTTGAACAAGAAGGGATACATTGAAACCATCCGGGGCAAGAAAGGAGGCATGCGCCTGCACCGTTCCCCTTCTGACATCAGTATCGGTATTCTGGTTCGGGAAACCGAACAGGATCTGAGCATCGTGGAGTGCTTTTCCTCCAAGAATGCCTGCAAGATAACGCCGGTTTGTGGTCTGAAATCGATGTTTGGTGAAGCTCTGAAGGCTTTTCTGGAAGTGCTCGACAAATACACTCTGGCCGACGTTATCCAGGATCAGCACAGACCCCAGCTTTTGAGATTGCTTCAGATAGCCTGATCCGGCCAGCCGCATCTAAGCGACTGGCCGGTCGGGCCTGCTCAAGCCGCTCTGGCCATTCCGGTCACCTTTTCAGGCAGTGAGTGCCGGAGTATCCGCTTCAACACCGTGCCGTACTGCTTCGCAAAGCGACCCGTGTTGTAGTGAATGCCGTACTTTTGACACACAGCCTGAACCTTCCCGGAAATTTCCGGATACCGGTGGGCGGGCAGGTCCGGGAATACGTGGTGCTCCACCTGGTAGCTCAAGTGCCCGCTCAGAACGTGCAGCCAGCGGCCCCCGGTAAAGTTTGAGGACCCTGTTAGCTGGCGCAGGTACCAGTGGCCCTTGCTTTCACCCTCGCACTCCTCTTCCGTGAAGGTTTCCGCATCCTGCGTAAAGTGGCCGCAGAAAATTACCGTGGACGACCAGAGATTACGGATCAGATTTGCGCCCACGTTCCCCGCCAGAACAATCGGGGCCACCGGAAACGTGAGCAGCGGGAAGAAGACGTAGTCCTTGAACGCCTGCCGGCCACCCTTACGAGCAAACTCTTTGAGAAACGGAAGCTTTTCACGCCAGCTGATTTCCCGGCTGCGAAGTTTCTCGGTTTCGAGTTCGTGCAGCCCCACGCCCCACTGAAAAAACACACTCAGCAGGATGTAATTAATGAACTGAAGTGCGTGCCAGGGTTTCCAGGGCTCCTCATCCGTGAGTCGCAGCACGGCGTAGCCGTAGTCACGGTCCTTGCCGATGATGTTGGTGTAGGTGTGATGCTCGTAGTTGTGGGTGCGACGCCAGGAATCTGATGTACACACCGTGTCCCACTCGTAGGTCTGGGAGTGGAGGCTCGGGTCATTCATCCAGTCATACTGGCCGTGCATTACGTTGTGGCCGATTTCCATGTTCTCCAGGATCTTGGCAACGCCCAGGGTCACCGTCGCGGCAACGAATACAGGCGGTATAAAGCCAAACGGCATCATGAGCCGGCCGCCGGCTTCGAGACTTCGGTGCAGGCGGAGCATCCGCCGGATATAGCTCGCGTCCCGGTCGCCGAGGTCTGCGAGAACCTCGTCCCGGATCGCGTTCAGATCGGTTTCAAGCTCTGCGAGTTGCGCTTCGGTCATCTTTTTCATGGTGATACTCCCTGCGGTGCATCAAGGCTCCGCGATAAAATCGGGTGATAGGCTTAAAGGTCGAGTGACACCGGGCCCCGGGGTACGGAGATGCAAAGCTGAACGTTTTCCTCGCCGGGGCCGGAGGCCTGGCCGGTCAGGCGGTTGATGACGGTGCCCGTGGTTTTCCGGCAACTGCATTGGTGGCATATGCCCATACGGCAGCCGTGGCGCGGAGTCAGGCCTGCGGCCTCGGCGATCTCCAGCAAGGTGGCATCGCCCTCGGATCCGACTTCCAGTTGACTGGTTTCAAACTGAACCTCGCCACCAAGCGTTGCTCTGTCCAGATCCGCCGTTGGCACCGAGAAAAAGGTGCTGTGGATATCCGAGTCAGCAATACCCCTCCGGTACAGAAGGTCCCGGGCCAGATCCATGAGCCCCTTCGGTCCGCACAGATAGACCTGCCGTGCCTTGATGCCCGGCACCGCTTCCAGATCCCGGTCACGCAGGTAGCGGGGTTCTTCTGACTCGTTGGTGGCAATGATATTCAGCGTCAGTGCGCTATAGCGTGCCTCCAGTGCCCGCAGTTTTTCCCGGGCGATGACGTCTTCACGGGTTCGAACGAAATAAAGCAATGTCACCGGTGCCCGATAATCCTGTGCCGCCATGGTCTCAAGCTGGCTCAGGACTGGCGTAATGCCGCTGCCGCCAGCAATGAACAGGACCGGCCGGGCAGGTTCTGGTATCAGGAAGTCGCCAAAAGCCTCGCCCATACCGATTACCGCACCAGTTTGCAGGTGATCATGCAGCCAGTTGGTCACCAGGCCGCCCGGAAGGCGTTTGATGGTCAGGGTGACCAGCCCCTGTTCGCGCCAGAGCAGGGGAGAACTCGAGAGGCTGAATGTGCGGTTGCGGCGGACTCCATCCACTTCAACGCAGATGTTCACATGTTGGCCGGCACTGAAGCCGGACCAGCGTCGGGCCGGTTTCAGCACCAGGGTTTTGGTGTCATGGGTTTCAGAGAGAACCTGCTCTACTCGGGCCGGTGTGTACTCTTGTACCCACATCGGATTGATGCGCTCAAGCAGAGGGTCGAAAAATGCCTCTGGATCGTTTCGGTTGAACAGCTGTCTGCCAAGCCATTGCAGAGCTTTGTGCTGGGTGTTTCTCGCTAACATGCTGAGTGCCTCCCTGAGGCTTTCCGTTATCCATGTGTACAAGTGTTCACTAATGTGTACGACTGTACACACGGAGCGTTAAAGTCACAATGGATCAGCTGGTAATGGCTCGAAATGACAAGCATTATGTACTTTTATTTTTTCGGATGTGTACACTTGTGAACCATTCGTTGACGGCAGGCGGTACTGACAAAAGATGGCGGAAAAACAACGCAGAAAGCCCGGCGAAACCCGCGAAAAACTGATGAGCGCGGCGTTAACGCTGGTCGGCAAGGGGCGGCATTTCGCCAGTCTTGGTATCCGGGAAGTGACCCGTCAGGCGGGTGTGGTGCCAACCTCGTTTTACCGGCATTTCCGCAATATGGACGATCTGGGGCTTCAGCTCGTGGATGAGCTGGGACTGGTGTTGCGCAGGATGATGCGAGAGGCCAGGGCAAACGTGTCGCAGGCGGATAAACTGATTGAAGAGTCGGTGGCCATTTTTATCAGTCACGCCCAGGCGAACCGGAGCTTTTTCCTGTTTATGGCTCAAGGGCTGGCCGGTGAAAGCAGGGCGGTTCAGGAAGGTATCCGGAGCGAGATGCGTTTCTTTGCCAGTGAGCTTGCCAACGACCTGCGCAGGCTGAGGCTGGTGAATCACCTTACCGACCAGGATTTGGACATGACCTGTGATCTGGTAGTGCGCAGTGTGGCCTTCAGCCTGACCGATCTGCTCGGCGTTTCAGCCGATGATGACTATCAGATTGAACAGATCCGGAAGCGGACAACCCGCTTCCTTCAACTGATTTTCGTGGGCGCTGCCCACTGGCAAAGTACGGGCTGACTGGCTGTTCGATCAGTCTGCTTTACTCTTTTTTGTCGCCGGCTTTCGTGGTGCCCTGGGCTTGGCCGCCGCTTCTGATTTGGCCTTTGGCGGCAGAATCAGGCTTTCCAGTTCGTCCAGCGCCTCACCGGTGTAAACCGCCAGTCTCTGCATGCTTGGCAGTGTGTCCCTGCAGCCGGTGTAGCCGAAGTTCAGTGATCCGTCATAACTAAGGCAGGTGATGTTCAACGCACCGCCGTGTGCGATCAGGGACACCGGGTACATGGCTTCCAGTTTCGCGCCCTCGTAGTAGAGGGTCCTCTGGGGGCCCGGCACATTGGAAATCGTGACATTGAACACCGGTCGCATCCGCCCGCCGAGGCCCGACATCAATTGCAGGATGTAGGGTGACATCAACAGCATGGTGTATTGGGTCAGGGCGCTTTTGGGCAGCTTTTGCAGGTGCTCTTTGGCCCTGCGGGTGGATGTCTTGATGTTCTGCAGCCGCGTTAATGGATCCGCCTCGTCGGTCGCCAGGGATGCGATCATGAAACTGATCTGCGTGCCTGTGCCCTGGTCATCGGAGGGGCGAATGTTCACCGGGATACCGGCGGTCAGCGGAATGTCTGGCAGCTCGTCCTGCTCGACCAGAAAACGTCGGAGGGCGGTACCGCAGAGGTACAGAACAATGTCGTTCAGGGAGCCGCCGGAGATGTGGGCAAGCTCCTTGATGCGGTCAAGCTGGTAATGCTGGGTGGCGAACCGGCGCTGCCCGGTGACCCGGTGATTGATCTTGGAAACGGGCCCGGTAAATGGCGCGGTGAGGCCGTCTTCGGGATGACGCACCGAATGCACCAGCCGGTTGCCCGCCTGCCACAGGCGTGGCGCCATATCCGCCTGCAGCTTCAGGGCTTCCATGGCCTGTGAAACCGCGCCGGGCACGCTGGCCTCGGAGTCGGATTTGCTGCCGCGGCGACGCTCCGGACGTACCGACCAGGGGGGCGGCATATCCCGTTTGTCGGGGTCAGTGGTCAGTACCCGTTGCATCAGGCGCATACCACTTATGCCATCGATCATGGAATGATGCATCTTGGTGTAGAGCGCAAACCGGTTGTTCTCAAGACCCTCAATAACGTGGCATTCCCACAGCGGGCGGGCGAAATCCAGGGGATTGGAGTGCAGGCGCGATACCAGGATACCCAGTTCCCGCTCACCGCCCGGGCGCGGCAGGGCGGAATGGCGAACGTGATAATCCAGATCGATTTTCTTGTCGACTTTCCATGCCGGCGCCAGAACCCGGCCCAGCAATCCGGACCAGGCAAGCTTGTAACCCCAGGGAGGCGCTACATCGCCGGTCTCCTTCATACGGGTCACCATGTCCCGCAGAAAAGTGTCAGGGGCGCCCTCCGGTAGCGAAAAAATCTGCAGGTTGCCCACGTGCATGGGGGTGTCTTCAGATTCTACGGCCAGCCAAGAGGCATCCAGGGTTCCCAGGCGTTTCATTCCTTGTGTGTCTCCACCAGTGTCCAGGTATTTTAATTGTCTGATGCAAGTATACGTGCAACTGCTTCATGACACGATGCTTTAGGTCATAAAGTTCCCCGGTTTTGCAGCGTTTAACCGTTACACGCTGTTGCCGTTGAAAGCTCCCGAAAGGGCACAGTGTGTGCTACTTTTCATCGGTTGGTTGCAGTAAAAACAAAAACATCCGGAGGCGTTGTGGAATCCAGCCCGCTTATCTCGGCAGGACTGCCGATTGCTCTGTTTATTATCATGATCGGTATCGGCATGACCCTGACGATACGTGACTTCCGCCAGGTAGCGGTGTATCCGAAAGGGATGATCGTCGGCACCGTTGCCCAGATTCTGGTCATGCCCCTCATTGCTTTCATGCTGGCCACATTGCTGACGGTTCCACCGGCCATCGCCGTTGGGCTGGTGATTATTGCCGCCTGCCCCGGGGGCACGACCTCGAATCTGTTTGTGCTGCTCTCACGGGGTAATATTGCACTGTCTATTGTGCTGACGGTCAGTGCCAGTCTGATCACCATCCTGACCCTGCCGCTGTTCACCAACATTGCCCTTCAGCATTACATGGGAACCGAGGAAGACATTGTGCTACCGGTGTGGAAAACCATCGGCATGCTGGTTGGTATCGTGCTCTTCCCGGTAGCCATTGGAATGGTGGTTCGTACCCGCAACCCTGAGGTTGCCCGCAAGGCAGAAAGCATCGTTAGCATCTTCGGCGGTATTGTGCTGGCCGTCCTGATTGTGGCCCTGGTGTACGGGGTTCGTGACCAGATCTGGGAGCTTTTGAAGCAGGCAGGGCCGGCTACTATTCTGTTGAATGTGGCCGGTATCGGGCTGGGCCTTGCTGCGGGTCGTATGACGGGGCTGACCCAGAGAGAATCGCTTGCGGTGGCGGTGGAGCTGGGTGTGAAGAACGGCACCATTGCCCTGATGGTTACCCTGACCCTGCTGGAGTCCAGCGCCATGGCCATTCCGGCAGCGGTATACGGAGTGCTGATGTTCCCGATCGGTTTTGTCCTGGCCATGTATGGCCGGAGTATCATTCCCATTTCGACCTTACAAAGCAAACCCTGACTGGAGTCCTGCGTCATGCAGTTCCTGAACGGCATTACCCTGCTACTGGTGTATCAGCTGGTGGGTGAGATCACGGTTCGATTGCTGGGGCTGCCCATTCCAGGGCCGGTGCTGGGTATGGTGATGCTGTTCATTACCCTGATGATCCGGGGCAAAGCCCCGGAGTCCGTTGACCAGGCGTCTACCGCCTTGCTGAGCCATCTTTCGCTTCTTTTCGTTCCGGCCGGTGTGGGAATGATGGCGCATTTCGGCCGCATCGCCGACGAGTGGATTCCAATAACCCTCGCGCTGCTGCTGAGTACGGTCATAACCATGGTTGCCACGGCCCTGATCATGCAGGTAACCACGCGCTGGTTTGCGTCGCCCGTTTCGGAAAAGGAGGCAGATGATGACTGAGCCGGGGCTGAAAGACATCTGGGTCTACCTTTCCACATCGCCGCTGCTTGGGCTGACCATCACCCTGGTGGCCTATGGTCTGGCCTACCGGCTGTACCTGAAAACCAACTCCAATCCCCTCGCCAATCCGGTCGTCACGTCCGTCGCCATGCTCATCATCCTGTTGCTGGCCACTGGCACGTCTTACAGTGATTATTTTGAAGGCGGGCAGTTTGTTCACTTTCTGCTGGGTCCGGCGACGGTGGCGTTGGCTGTTCCCCTGTACCAGCAGTTTTCCCGGTTGCGACAGCTCTGGCTGCCCGTGACGATTTCGCTCCTCTGCGGCGTCGTCATCGCTGCCGGCAGTTCCATTGGTCTGGCCCGCGTTCTCGGAGGGTCTACGGAGATCCAGATGTCCCTGGCCCCGAAATCGGCAACGGCACCGGTAGCCATGGGTATCTCTGAAAAAATTGGCGGGCTCCCGTCTCTGACGGCCGTCCTGGTCGTGATAACGGGCATCACCGGCGCCGTTCTGGGCACAAAACTCTTCGAGTGGATCCGGGTTAGGGATGACACCGCCAAAGGCATCGCCATGGGTGTTGCAGCCCACGGTATCGGAACCGCCCGGGCGTTTCAGGTAAGCTCGCAGATGGGGGCTTTCTCAGGTCTGGCGATGGCACTTTCGGCGTTCGCAACGGCTTTGCTGGTGCCCTGGCTGGTTGATCTGCTTGAAGCGTGGATCCCCGCCTGATTTCGCCGCCTTGTACCTGCAACCAAAGTCCTATAAAAAACAGATGAAATGATTATTTAAAACTGGCTTTCCGCCGGATTGAATGGGATGACACCATTTTCCGATTGCTGGCGTACCCGTTGTCAGGAGAAGTTCTTGATAACGAGTCCCCTGGAGGCCCTTTGAACAAGAATAATTACCTTGCAACTCTGGCACTGGTTCCCATCTGCTTTTCAGTCTCCCCTGTTGTGACGGCCCAACCACCTGCAGGCCAGGGAGAGGAAGAGTTGGTTCTGGAGGTTACGTCACCGAGGCTGGTGCGGGACCTGTATGAAACGCCCGCAGCGGTCTCCGTGGTCAACGCTCCGGGCATCCGTGAGGGACAGCAGCGCCTGCAGCTGGACGAATCCCTCGATACCGTCCCCGGCCTGTTCTTCCAGAACCGCTACAACTTTGCCCAGAACCTCCGGCTGTCCACTCGCGGGTTCGGGGCCAGGGCGCCTTTCGGTATTCGGGGTATCCGGATCCAGGTGGACGGCATCCCCTACACGCTGCCGGACGGCCAGTCGCAGATTGATGCCATTGATCTGGATTCGGCCCAGCGCATCGAGGTTATTCGGGGGCCGGCTTCGGTACAGTACGGAAACGCTGCCGGCGGTGTCATCGATATTTCGACCGCGCTAGGCGACGAACTCCCGGCGGGCGGCCGTCTGCGGCTGGATGGCGGCAGTGACGACTATCGCAAGGCTGCCATACAGGGCAACGGCGTGGATGGCGATACCAGCGGCATAGCAACGCTTTCGTGGCTGACATTCGATGGCCACCGGGAGCAGAGTGAGGCGGAAAAGGCGCTGTTCAACGCCCGTGTCGCGCGGGATCTGGAGTCCGGAAGGCGTCTGACCGCAACGTTCAACGCGCTGCATAACCCGAAATCCGAAGACCCCGGCGGGCTTACCCTGCCCCAGGCCGAAGAGGATCCGGAACAGGCCACCGCGCTTGCCAAAAGGCTGGATAGTAGCCAGACCGTGAACCAGCAGACCCTGGGTGTAAGATGGGAGGATTCCCTCGTGCTGCCCGGCCAGCTCACCCTCGATACCTTCTACACCCACCGGGATTTCGCGCAGCAACTGCCGTTTCCCGGAAGCAGCCGGATAGCCTACGACCGGCATTTTTACGGCATCAGTTCCCAGTACCAGCAGGAATCGATGCTGGCCGGATTGCCTCTGGTCTGGGTCACCGGCCTTGATGTACACCATCAGTCCGATGATCGGCGCCGTTATTCCGTGTCGATCGATGGTGATATCACCGGCCAGACCCAGGCGGAAAACCAGAGCGCCACCAATGTCGCCGTGTTTGGCCAGGGCGATCTGGCGCTGAGCGACGTACTCAACATCTCCCTGGGCGTGCGGTTCGACCGGCTGCATATGGCGATAGACGACGAATGGCTGCAGGACGGTAGCGATGATTCGGGCAACCGGACCTTCCGGGAGTACAGTGGTGTTGCCGGAATCAGCTACAAACTGGCACCGAGGCACCAGGTATACGCCACCCTGGGTACCGCTTTCGAGTCCCCCACCTTCACCGAGTTTGCCAACCCCAACGGCGGTGGTTTCAATCCCGAACTGGAGCCGCAGCAGGCGCTGAATCGCGAGTTGGGTATGCGTGGTTTGTTGGGCGCGGGGTTGAGCTATGATATGGCGCTGTTTTCCATTCGGGTGGAGGACGAGATCCTGCCCTTCAACGTGGGCGATCAGACCTTCTATGAAAACGCCGGTGAAACCCGTCGCAATGGCTTCGAACTGGGACTGGCCTGGGAGCTTTCCTACGCATGGCGAGTAACCAGCGCGCTGACCCTGGCGGATTACGAATTACGGGACTTTGCCGATGAGCAGGGCAACGATGCCAGCGGCAATGCCATTCCCGGTCTGCCCGAGCAGCTCTGGGTGAACGAACTGGAGTGGCGCGGAACAGGCGGCCGTTTTGCGGCCCTCGAGTGGCAGTATGTGGGCGAATTCTTCGCCGAGAACAGCAACCAGACCCTGGTCAGTGATTACTGGCTGGCTGGTCTGCGTGCCGGCGATTCAGTCCGGATAGCGGATCAGAGCCTGAACCTGTATGCCGGTATCCGCAATCTGCTGGATCAGGACTATTTCAGTAACGTGCGGATAAACGCCAATGCGAACCGTCCGGTGGAAGATCGGGGCTATTTCGAGCCCGGTCCCGGAAGAACTTTTTATGCAGGCCTGGAATGGGTATTCTGAGGGGCGATAACAACATAAACAGTAGGGATTTTTGATTCATGCAAACCAAGTTCCTTCTCGAAGAAAGCCAGATGCCCAAATACTGGTACAACCTGCAGGCGGACCTGCCTGAGCCGTTGCCGGCCGTACTGCACCCGGGCACCCAGAAACCGGTAGAGCCTTCGGACCTTGAGCCGTTGTTCCCGATGGCGCTGATCGAACAGGAAGTGACCACCGAGCGGGAAATCGAGATTCCGGAGCCGGTGCGTGACGTCTACAATCTCTGGCGTCCGGCACCCCTGTACCGGGCCCATCGCCTCGAGAAGGCCCTCGGCACCCCGGCGAAAATCTTCTACAAGTACGAGGGCGTGAGCCCGGCGGGCAGCCACAAGCCGAACACCGCGATTCCGCAAGCCTTCTACAACCGGGAAGCGGGCATTCGAACCCTGACTACGGAAACCGGTGCCGGGCAGTGGGGCACCTCTTTGTCTTTTGCCGGTTCCCTGTTTGATATGGACGTGACCGTGTTCCAGGTCCGGGTTTCATACAACCAGAAACCCTATCGCCGGGCCGTCATGGAAACCTACGGTGCCAAGTGTGTCGCCTCACCCTCGGAGCTGACCGAGTTTGGACGCAAAGTGCTGGCCGAAAATCCTGACCACACCGGCAGTCTGGGCATCGCCATCTCTGAAGCCGTGGAACTGGCTGTCCAGGATCCTAACACCAAGTACGCCCTCGGTTCGGTACTCAATCATGTGCTGCTCCATCAAAGCATCATCGGACTGGAAGCCATGCAGCAAATGGAAATGGCGGACTGCTGGCCCGATGTGATCGTGGGTTGCACCGGCGGTGGTTCCAACTTTGCAGGTATTGCCTTCCCGTTCATGGGCCACGCCCTGAGAGGCGGTGAGAAATCCCGGATCGTTGCGGTGGAACCCTCGGCCTGTCCCACACTGACCCGGGGCAAATACGCCTATGATTACGGCGATACCGCCCACATGACCCCGCTCACCAAGATGCATACCCTGGGTTCGGGCTTCACACCGCCCGGCTTCCACGCCGGTGGCCTGCGCTACCACGGTATGGCACCACTTGTGTCCCATGCCAAGGAACTGGGGCTGTTTGATGCGGTGTCCTACACCCAGCGGGAGTGCTTCGAAGCCGGTGTGCTGTTCGCCAAGAACGAAGGCATTGTGCCGGCACCAGAGGCCAATCATGCGGTCAAGGGCGCTATTGATGAAGCCCTGCGCTGCAAGCGGGAAGGCAAGGAGGAGGTGATTCTGTTCAACCTCTGCGGTCACGGCCATTTCGATATGGCGGCCTACACCTCCTACTTCGCCGGTGAACTGAGCGACCACGAGTACGACGAACAGGAACTGGCAATGGCCCTGTCCGGGCTGCCCTCGGTCAACGCCTGATCAGTTTTCTTTAGCGCGTCGCTGAAAAATCGTACCCCCGCCGCCGGCATCCAGTTGCCGGATGGCGGTGGGTTCGCCTTCTTCATCCAGCCTCACATCCCCGATGCCCGCCCCGTTCCACAAGCGCTCTCCGGCTTCCCGGCCCTCCGGTAGCCTGGGAGAGATCCACATTCGCCGTCTCTTGGTGAACCAGTTCAGGGGCGACCAGGGCGCAAACAGCCAGCGATTGAGCCGGTCCAGCCATTCCAGCAGGGTGTTGGGGAATTCATTTTTGATGCCGCTACTGGTGATCTGCCAGACATGTGGACCATTCTGTTTGTGGCGCAGCCTAACGTCATAGGCAAACGAATAGTGGACATCCCCGGAAAGAATCACGAAGTGTCTGGGCGTTCGGGGGTGGCCGAAAATATTGAGCAGTACACTGGCGGCGCCTCGATGCGCCATCCAGTTTTCAGCGTCTACCAGCAGGGGTTTGCCGAAAAAGGTAAACACCCGCTGGATCATCTCTATGAGCTTCACCCCGAACATGGGCGCCGGGGAGACCACCACGACCGCGTCCTCGCCCATGATCTCATGCTGGAAATCGGTCAGCGATTCCCAGTCCATCAGGCCGGACGGGTGGCTGCGCCGGATCTCACTGCGCCAGCGGTGCGTGCGGGTGTCCAGAACCACCAGTCTGGGCGAGGTGGGCAGGCTGTAATGCCAGTGCTGGAAGTGAAACAGTTGGTCGATCAATTCATCCTGAATGGCCTTGTCCAGCTCGTGTTGTCCGTCACTGGAATCGAACAGCTTCTGACACTGTTCGATCAGGTCCCCGAAATTACCCGGTTGGTTACCCCAGCCCTGGCACAAGAGATAGCCCAGCAGGGCATTGCCGATGATGCGCCGGGAAAAGGGGTGTTCATAAGCGGTGGTTTCCCAGAGGGCCGAGAGATTCCAGTCGTCGGTAACGTCATGATCATCAAAGATCATATAGACGGGCACGTTAGCCATGGCCCGCGCTGCCCGCGGAAGGGTTCTGCGAAACTCGTCGATAGCGGCCTGTTCTTTCCGATAACGCGCCAGTTCGTCCGGATCTTCGACTGGCTCCGCGCTGGTAACAAGGTGCCAGGGCTCCGGCGACCACACCAGCAGGTACATGGCCATCACCTCGGCGAACGAGATCAGGTGATTGCCGGCGTTGGCGGTTGTGAACACTGGCTTGCGGACGCCACCAAAGAAACGCTCGGTGAGGTCCTCTTTAAATTCGGATTCCGGCAGCAGTTCATCCCGGTGGTAATAGGCATTTGCTACCGAAGTCAGTTCCTTGCTGTGTGAAAGCGAGGCGCCTTCCAGCACTTCCTGGTAAAGACCCAGCTGGTGAATAACGCACTGGATGGCGTGCAACATCGGACCGGCCACATCATCGGCGTAGACCTGGTCGCCGGTCATCAGCAGCAGAGACGGAACGTCCTCTAGTCTCTGTGCCTTCTGCAGTTCCTCATCCACCCGAACCAAACCGTCTCGCGAGGGATGGTGAGGTCTCCGGCAGGAGCCATGGAGTATGCGATCCAGTTTCGACTTCAGGGTAAAGCCAGGGCGATCGCGGCTCTCCGGGCAAAGATGCGTAGCCCAGCTGCGGATCCATCGGGGTGGGGCGGATCCGTCACCAGTGAGCCCCAGGTCGTACTCAAGCGGGGTGTCCCGGGGCAGAGCGGAGTCCGGTGTGATTGTCAGAAGGTTCAGCCAGGCACGGGTACCAATTCGAAGCCGTGAAACCTCTGATTCTGCTAGCGGACGATCCAGCAGGAGCTCTTTGCCTTTGAATACCTGAACGGCGAGCGCTGTCCGTTCGCTGGTTACCAGCCACAGAACAAGTGAGTCCGGCGCGGAATGACGTAGAATCGGGCCGGCCAGTACCGGCCCGAATTTGCCATCAGGCTCCAGATTCAGTCCTCCTCAAGTTCCCTTGGCGGGCAGTGGTGGTCTTCCACCACGGTGCCATCGTCCACGCTTTCCAAATGCACATCAAAGCCCCAGAGCCTGTGCACATGGCGCAGAACCTCGTCGGTTTCCTTGCCCAGTGGCACACGGTCTACCGGTATGTGGCGCAGGGTCAGGGAGCGGTCGCCGCGCACATCCACATTCCATACCTGGATGTTGGGTTCGCGATAACTGAGATTGTACTGTCGCGCCAGTTTCTCGCGCAGGTCCCGGTAACCGGGTTCATCGTGGATGGCGGTTACCCGATAGACGTCCTCCTGATCGTCGTTCTGGATCGCAAAGAGCTTAAGGTCCCGCATCACCTTGGGTGAGAGGAACTGCTGGATGAAGCTCTCGTCCTTGAAGTTCTTCATCGCGAAATGCAGGGTTTCCAGCCAGTCGCCGCCGGCGATGTCCGGGAACCACTCCCGGTCTTCGTCTGTGGGGTTCTCGCAGATTCTGCGCAGATCCGTGAAGATCGAGAATCCCAGGGTGTAAGGGTTCAGGCCGGAGTACCAGGGGCTATTGAACGGTGGCTGATACACCACCGCCGAGTGGCTCTGGAGAAACTCCAGCATGAAACCGTCTGTCACCAGGCCCTTGTCGTACATACGGTGTAGAAGGGTGTAGTGCCAGAAGCTGGCCCAGCCTTCGTTCATGACCTGGGTCTGGCGCTGGGGATAGAAGTACTGGCCCAGCTTCCGCACGATGCGGATGATTTCCCGCTGCCAGGTCTCCAGCAGTGGCGCGTTCTTCTCGATGAAGTAGAGAATGTTCTCCTGTGGCTCTTCCGGGTAGCGCTTGCCGCGTCTAACCGGGTCATCCTCGTCGTCCATTTTCGGAATGGTGCGCCAGAGATCGTTGATGCGCCGCTGCTGGTACTCCTCACGCTCCTTCTGGCGCCGCACTTCTTCTGAAGCCGATATCGGTGCAGGGCGCTTGTAGCGATCTACGCCGTAGTTCATCAGGGCATGGCAGGAATCCAGGATTTCCTCGACGGCATCCACGCCATAGCGCTCCTCGCACTCCGCCACGTAATGGCGGGCAAACACCAGGTAATCGATGATCGCGCTGGCGTCGGTCCAGGTGCGGAACAGGTAGTTACCCTTGAAGAACGAGTTGTGGCCGTAGGAAGCGTGGGCGATAACCAGCGCCTGCATCGGGAGGGTGTTCTCTTCCATCAGGTAAGCGATGCAGGGGTTGGAGTTGATCACGATCTCGTAGGCCAGGCCCATCTGACCGCGCTGATAGCCCTTGGAGGTACTGAGGAACTGCTTGCCGAAGGACCAGTGATGGTAGCCAACCGGCATGCCCACGGAGCTGTAGGCGTCCATCATCTGTTCGGCGCTGATCACCTCAATCTGGTTGGGGTAGGTGTCCAGGCCGAACTCGGCGGCGCACTTGGCAATCTCGTCGTCGTATTTCTGGATCAGCTCGAACGTCCATTCAGAACCGGTCGAGATCGGCTCCCGGGCTCTGGGCTGATCGCTTTCGGGCGAGTTTGGACGGTCCATGAGGTTAGTCATGCGGCTTTCCTCTCGAACAACTGCCGGAATACCGGGTAAATTTCGCCGGGGTCGGCGATCTGCTGCAGGGCAAAGCTCTGGGGGAATTGCTCCTGGATCTTCTCGTACTCGTACCAGAGCATCTGGTGGTCCTGGGGTGTGATCTCCACGTAGGCAAAATACTGCACCAAGGGCAGGATATTGTCGGCCAGGATCTTCCCGCACACCGGCGAGTCATCGTTCCAATTATCACCGTCCGATGCCTGGGCAGCGTAAATGTTCCACTCGGCCGGGGAATACCGGGATTCGATAATCTTGTGCATCAGCTTGAGGGCGCTGGAGACAATAGTGCCGCCGGTTTCCCGGGAATAGAAGAACTCCTCCTCGTCCACTTCCTTGGCGCTGGTGTGATGCCGGATGAAGACCACTTCAATCTTCTTGTAGTTCTTCTTCAGAAACAGGTACAGCAGGATGAAGAAGCGCTTGGCAATGTCCTTGTGCATCTGGGTCATGGACCCGGACACGTCCATCAGGCAGAACATCACGGCACTGGTGGCCGGCTGTGGCTTTTTCACGTGCTGGCGATAGCGCAGGTCGATCTCATCAATGAAGGGAATGCGGCGAACATTCGCCTTCAGTCGCGCGATTTCCTCCTCCAGAACCTGAATCTGGTCTTCGTGGCTGAACGCGGGATCCAGGTCTTCCGGCGCTGATTTCAGTGCTTCCAGCTGTCTTTCCAGATCCCGGATCTTCTTCTTGCGCGCGCCTCCCAGGCCCAGGCGTCGGGCGTGGGCACCGCGCAACGAGCGTACGACATCCAGCTTGGCCGGCACCCCCTCGGTGCTGAAGCCGGAGCGGATATACTTGAAGGCCTCGGTGTCCTTGAGTTTCTTGCGGGCCAGGTTGGGCAGTTCGAGATCGTCGAACAGAAAATCGAGGAATTCCTCCTGAGTGATCTGGAAGGCGAACTCATCCATACCTTCGCCGTCCGGGCTGGCCTGGCCCTGTCCGGAGCCCTGGCCTCCGCCGCCCTCTGGCTTGGGGATGGTGTCGCCGGCCACAAATTCCTGATTGCCGGGGTGCACCACCTCCCGTTTGCCGCCCTGGCCGTGGTGGAAGATGGGTTCTTCAATGTCCCGGGACGGAATACTGACCTTCTCGCCCCGTTCTATATCGGTGATTGAGCGCTTCTGAACCGCATCCGACACCGCACGCTTGATGTGGTGGCGGTAGCGGCGCAGGAACCGTTCCCGGTTCACCGCGCTCTTGTTTTTACCGTTCAGTCGCCGGTCGACTATGTGGGTCATTCCCATGGCGTTACTCCAGATCAGTGAATGGTCACTGACTTAGTGAGACTTGCGAACCCGCAGGTACCATTCGGCCAACAGCCGGACCTGCTTCTCCGTGTAGCCTCGATCGACCATACGCTCGACGAACTGCTTGTGCTTGTTCTGGTCTTCCTGACTTGCTTTCGGGTTGAACGAAATCACCGGCAACAGATCCTCGGTGTTCGAGAACATCTTCTTCTCGATCACGCTGCGCAGCTTTTCGTAGCTGAGCCAGGACGGGTTCTTGCCACCGTTGTTGGCCCGGGCCCGCAGCACAAAGTTGACCACCTCGTTCCGGAAATCCTTCGGGTTGGAAATGCCCGCGGGCTTCTCGATTTTTTCCAGCTCTTCGTTGATGGAAGAGCGATCGAGGATTTCGCCGGTGTCCGGATCCCGGTATTCCTGATCCTGGATCCAGAAGTCGGCATAGGTGACATAGCGGTCGAACAGGTTCTGGCCGTATTCGCTGTAGCTTTCCAGATACGCAGTCTGGATTTCCTTGCCGATGAACTGCACGTAGTGCGGCGCCAGGAATTCCTTGATGAACCTCAGGTATTTCTCATGGGTCTCCGGCGGGAACTGCTCCTGTTCGATCTGTTTTTCCAGAACGTAGAGCAGATGTACCGGGTTCGCCGCCACTTCGGTGGTGTCGAAGTTGAAGACCTTGGACAGGATTTTGAAGGCGAAGCGGGTAGAGAGCCCGTCCATGCCTTCCATCACGCCAGCGGCGTCACGGTACTCCTGGATGGATTTGGCTTTCGGGTCGGTATCCTTGATGTTCTGGCCGTCATAAACCCGCATCTTGGAGAAGATGCTGGAGTTTTCCGGCTCCTTGATGCGCGAGAGCACCGAGAACTGGGCCAGCATGTCCAGGGTGTCTGGCGCGCAGGGAGCGCCTTCGAGCGAACTGTTGCTGAGCAGTTTCTTGTAGATCTCGATTTCTTCGGTCACCCGCACACAGTAGGGCACCTTGACGATATAGACCCGGTCAAGGAACGCCTCGTTGTGCTTGTTATTGCGGAAGGTCTGCCACTCCGATTCGTTGGAGTGGGCCAGGATCACACCGTCGAACGGGACAGAGCCCATGCCTTCGGTGGTGTTGTAGTTGCCTTCCTGGGTCGCGGTCAGCAATGGGTGCAGCACTTTGATGGGTGCCTTGAACATCTCCACGAATTCCATCAGCCCCTGGTTGGCCTTGCACAGGCCACCGCTGAAGCTGTAGGCATCCGGATCGTCCTGGGAGAAATCCTCCAGCATGCGGATGTTGACCTTCCCGACGAGGGCGGAAATGTCCTGGTTGTTGTCGTCTCCCGGTTCGGTCTTTGATACAGCAACCTGATCAAGTACCGATGGGTACATTTTCACAACCCGGAACTGGCTAATGTCGCCGCCGAATTCATGCAGCCGTTTAACGGCCCAGGGGGACATGATGTTTTTCAGGTAGCGAGCGGGGATGCCGTATTCTTCTTGCAGTATCTGGGCATCTTCGGCGGGATCGAACAGGCCCAGGGGTGATTCGTTCACTGGCGAGCCCTTGATGGCGTAGAAGGGCACTTTCTGCATCAGTGACTTGAGTTTTTCCGCCAGGGACGATTTACCACCGCCCACTGGGCCCAGCAGGTAGAGGATCTGTTTCTTTTCTTCCAGGCCCTGGGCGGCGTGGCGGAAGAAGGAAACGATGTTTTCCACGGCGTCTTCCATGCCATAGAACTCGGAAAACTCGGGGTACCGCTTGATGACCTTGTTGGAAAATATCCTTGAAAGCCTCGGATCTTTGGAAGTATCGACGAGCTCTGGTTCGCCAATGGCAATTAACATTCTCTCAGCGGCCGTGGCATAGGCCGTTGGGTCCTTTTTGCAGATCTCCAGGTATTCCTCCAGGCTGTATTCTTCTTCCTGGGTACTCTCATACCGGTCTTTGAAGTGCTGCAGTATGCTCATAGATTGCCCTCGCTCGCTGTATCTTCAGCTTTCAATTCACGCAATTTCCCCGTTGCAGTCGGCTCCGCCCATCCGGGCGGTTCGTTTAGTTATGGGTGGAAGGAATGGATACTTACAAGCCTGTGAACGATCAACTCGTGGCCGGCTTGGTTACTTTGAGCTTAGTTCACGGTTCGGGAGTTGGACAGTGTGTGAGTGGTTAAGGTTCATTAAATTATGTTAGAGCGGTGTGGGGTTTTTGTAGCTCTGGTGGGCTGGCATGTCGCTTTGGGGGCTGGAGCGCACCAGGGGTCTTCCTGAAAGCGAATTGGCAACTCGCTGCGCTCAGACATCAAATTCGCTTTCAGGAAGACCCCCGGTACACTCCGATCAGACTAATGATGCGACCGCTTGAAGGCATCTTAGATTTTGGTTAGACGGAACACGCTTTCCGAGGCATTTTCCAGGCCTTTCCGTTTTGTAAACGGATGATCCTTGGCCAGGGTGTTGGTCAGGATATGTTCGATTTTGTAGTCGTCCTGGTAGAGCTCCCGCACCTCTTCGTCGCTGACGTTAAACGGGGGGCCTTTGATCTCTGTGTCGTAGTCCAGGGTGATCAGCAGGATTTTTGTGCCGTCGGGGATGATGGCGGTGAGGTGGTTTACATAGTCTTTGCGCATGTGGGGCGGCAGGGCGATCAGGGCAGCGCGGTCGTAGACCAGTCGCACGTGTTTGAGGTCGTCGGGAACCAGCTGGAAGAAGTCGCCGCACCAGAGTTGCAGGTTGTCGTGTTTGAAGGTGATGAAGGGCTCGCCCGGGTGGACCTTGGCTTTTTCGCCGGCTTCTTCAAAGAAGTCCTTGCAGGCCAGTTCGCTCAGTTCCACACCGATGATGGGGTGGCCGCGGTCGTGGAGCCACCACATGTCGTGGGCTTTGCCGCAGAGGGGTACGAAGACGGCGTCGGTGCCTTTGCCGGCCAGTTCCGGCCAGTGGTCGTGGAGGTACTGGTTGACCGTGCCTTCGTGGAATCCGATTTCCTTTTTAGCCCAGCGTTCATGCCAGAATTCATGTTCCATGGTTCACACCCTGTTATTGCTTGGACATTTTGAGTCTTGGACGTTTATTTCAGTCTACCCTAATCTGATGCCATCTGGATTCAGGAGAAAAGTATGAAAGCGGTGTTTCTAGACGCCAAAACCCTCGGCGATGATGTGGATCTTTCGCCCATCGAATCGGTGACTGGCGGGCTTGAAAAGTATGAGCGAACGGCGCCGGATGAGGTTCTGGAGCGCATCCGGGGGTTCGATACCGTGCTGGTCAATAAAGTCGTGCTCACCCGTGAGCATTTCGAGGCCTGTCCGGAGCTCAAGACCATTGCCGTGGTGGCGACCGGCTTGAACAATATTGACCAGGCGGCAGCCAAGGATCACGGCATCAAGGTGATGAACGTGACCAACTACGGTCGCTCAACAGTGGCGCAGCATACGATGGCACTGATGCTGGCATTGGCCACCCGGCTGCTGGATTACGATCGGGATGTTCGGGCCGGGCGCTGGGGCAAGAGCGACATGTTCTGCCTGATGGACCATCCGATTATGGAGCTGGAAGGGCGCACGCTCGGTATTGTCGGCTACGGCGATCTTGGTCAGGGCGTGGCGGAGCGGGCCGCGGCTTTTGGCATGAAGGTTCTGCTTGGGGCCCGTCCCGGGCAGGAACCAGGTGTGGTGGACGGGTATTCCCGAATTCCCCTGGACGAACTGCTGCCTAAAGCAGATGTGCTGTCATTGCACTGCCTGCTCACGGATGAGACCCGGGATCTGATCGGTGCCCGTGAACTGAAAATGATGAAACCCGACTCCTTGCTGATCAACACCAGCCGCGGTGGTCTGGTAAACGAACAGGCGCTGGCGGACGCGCTGCGCGCGGGCGAGATCGGCGGTGCCGGTTTCGATGTGCTGACCGAGGAGCCGCCCCGCAACGGCAATCCACTGCTGGCGGACGATATTCCGAATCTGATTATTACCCCACACTCTGCCTGGGCCAGCCGCGAGGCGAGGCAGCGGATTGTGGGTATCACCGCAGCGAATCTGAATTCTGTGCTCTAAAAGAAAAGCCCCGGGCGAACCGGGGCTTTCGAGACTGTATCAGGCTGGTTCAGTACTTCCAGCCGACGCTGACCGAGGCGCCAAGTTGGTACATTTCCAGATCAATGGTCTGGTTCGGTGCCAGCGGGTTGGGTCCGGTCACTGTCTTGGCCGGGGAGTAAAACGCCATACCCGACAGATCGAGGGTTTCGGTGAAGTTGTGGGTAAAGCCGCCGGTGAAGTGCCATTCCTGGACGCCCGGTGCCAATATGTTGAACAGCACATCTTCGTCGGAAATAGGATTTTCTCCGTAGCTTACGCCTGCCCGCCACGCGTGAGCTGGTGTTTGCTGCCACTGCCAGCCAAGTTTGACGATGGTCATGTCGTCCCAGCCAAAGCCTGCGCCGTTATCATCGCCCAGCTGGGCGGTCTGTAGATTAGGCAGCAGCGCGTTGCCCACGCTGTTGATCTCGCTGTAACGGATGTGCTGGATATCCAACAGGAACCAGTGGTCTTCGAGCCCGGACCAGGCAATGCCCGCGTTGAACATCTGTGGAATGTCGAAGTCGCCTTGCTCGGCGAACAGACCGCGGTATTTGTCGAACTCGTTCATCTTCAGAATGTTGCGCCAGCTAACGCCGCCGCGGAGGGTGTTGGTGATTTCGCCCTGCCAGCCGATTTGATAACCGTAACCCCAGGCGTCATCAGTGCCATTGTTGGAAAGGGCACTGGCGTCTGAGGAAAAGGGTGCGAAGCTTTGCAGGCCTTCTGCCTCAAAACGCTGATAGGCAATAACGGGCGAAATGCCGATGGCCTGGTTATCTGAGAACTCCCAGGACCAGGTAGGCGCAATGAATAGCTGCTCAAGGTTTACACCGGTTCGGCCAGCGTAGAAAGGCCCTCCGCTTTCACCGGAGTAGTCGGTGTTCATGCCGCCGTTGGCGAAAATCGACACGCCAAAGCTGGTGGTGTCTGACAGTTCCCTATTAAAACCCAGGTGCGGGATCACGAAACCGTTGCGGCTGCTTTTATACGTGCCTGGCTGCAGCGAGAACGCGGGAGGAGGAGAGAGTGGCCCTTCTACGGTGTACTCCCGCCGGGGTGAAAACAATTCGAGACCGCCATCAATGCGATTGCCAACAAACGCCATGCCCGCCGGGTTGGTCGCCGCTGCAATGCTGTCCTGGGACAGGGCGGTACCAGCACCGGCCATGCCTTTGCTGATGGTGCCATAACCATGGCTGAAGTAGCCGTTGGTGGCCTGGGCGGTCAACGGAGAGAGCGCCGTGAGTGCGGCCACTCCCAGAGCAAGCTTGATTCGCATGAGAAAATACCCGTTCAGGTAATCGACATATCATGAATAGCCGTCTTTTTACATGCTTTTCGTTATAAGAGAAAGAAACAAATATTGATATGGTTATATCGTGATCTGAGTTTTTGGTCCGGATATTCGTACGCCCCCCGCTTCATCCCCGAAAAGATGACAGCTGTATGACGTAGTTGTTGTCGCTTCCTGCCTAAACTGCCCACGCTCAAACAAAAACAAAAGGGCGATACATCATGATCGGGAAAACACTGGCAGCACTGTGTTGTGCTCTGCTTTGCTCCCAGACAGCACTGGCGTTCGAGCGGGGCGAGTTGCTTATCTGGATCAATTCTGACAAAGGCTTCAACGGCCTGGCCAAGGTCGGCACGCGCTTCGAGCAGGAGACGGGGGTTCCCGTCACGGTTGAAACTCCAGACGATCTGACCTCCCAGTACGACCACTACGGATATACTGCCAAGGCTCCAGACATCGTTATATGGCCCCACGACCGCTTCGGCAGTTGGATCAACGAGGGCCACCTGACACCAATCAAACCCTCAGACACCTTCCGTGAATCGATTGCACCCTTCGCCTGGCAGGCAGTGTCGGTGGGTGATCGCGTTTATGGGTATCCCATCGCTATGGAAGTTGTGAGCCTTCTCTATAACAAGGATCTGGTCAAGCAACCGCCGCGGACTCTGGACCAGGTGGCCGAACTGGACCGGAAGCTGGCCAGTAAAGGTGTCAGTGCAATTTCCTGGGACTACCGAAACGTATACTTTTCCTGGCCAATCTTTGCCGGTTCCGGCGGATACAGTTTTGGGGCGGAGGGTTTTGTCTACGACCTTTCCGACGTAGGCGTTGCCACTGACGGTGCCGTGAATGCGGTGATCGGCATCCGCAACCTGCTCAAGCAGGGCGTGCTGGCCGCCGGCGCCGACTACGGCTCCATGATGGAAGGCTTCAAGGCCGGGGAAGTGGCCATGATCATCAACGGGCCCTGGGCCTGGAGCGAGCTGCGTGGAGCCGGCATTGATGTCGGCATTGCGGATGTGCCGACAACAACCGGGGATCCTGGACGACCCTTCGTGGGGGTCCTGGCGGCCGGCATCAGTGCGGTGTCCACCAATCAGGAGGTAGCCCGGGAATTCCTGGAGGAGTATTTGCTTACCGAGCAGGGGCTTCATTCGGTCAACGATGATAAACCCCTTGGTGCCGTAGCCCATCTGGATGTTGTGAACACGCTCCGAGAAGACCCGTTCATTGACCATACCTTCCGATCCGCCAGTCGGGGCGAGATCATGCCCAATATTCCAGAGATGAAGCGCTTCTGGGACCTGATGACAATTCGGTTCACCAGCATGCTGGAAGGTGAGGAGCCTATTCGCGCCACCCTGACCGAGGCCTCAACCCGGTTGCAACGCCTGGACGAAATGCGCGGCTGGACCCGCCGCCATTATGTGACGACCGAAGCCTCCAACTAACCACTCATCAATTGACGCCCGGCAGGTGCCCAGACAATGACGCTACGCTTCTCCAGTTTCAGTATTCGTGCCCGGATCGTGGCTCTGTTCTCGGTACTGATCGGGCTTTCGGTCCTGTCATCCTGGCTGATGCAGTCCCGCATTGATGTTATCGGGGCAAGAGTGGACGACCAGGCAACCATCATTGCCGGCCAGCGCGCCGCGACCGAGCAGCAGTCGGAACTGATTGACCGTCAGCAGGCAATCGGTGTGTTGGCCGGCCGGGTGACCACTGCGCAGCAGCACCTGGATGCGATGCAGTACTGGTATTTCCACGCAGCGCTGAACGCAGATCTGGAATCTCTTGAGAAGGCCGAGGCGGCTCTGGCGCTGTTGCTGGCAGAGCTGGATTACATGGCCATAGCCGATGCGGCTCTAGGTGATAGGGTTGCCGACATGAAGGAATCTGTGGATACCTATCGGACTGTTGGTGCACGGATGTTCGAATTCTTCGAAAAGTCCATGATGCTCATGGGGCGCTCAATGGCGGAGGTTGCCCGAGAAGAGGCGGTAAAGCTGACCAACCATCTGGGTGCCATTCGCGTGGACTACCAACAACAGGCGAGCGCTCTTTCAGAAGGTGTGCTGGCCGCCGGTGCCGACCTGCTGACCGCCTCGGATGAGGTCGTGGGCAGCGCCGAAGCTGTCCAGCAGGATATTAATGGCGCCCGGCAGACCGGTCTGGTCATGGCGGTTACCCTGGTGGTTGCGGCCCTGGTGCTTGGCGGCCTGTTCCTGATGTCACTGACGCGGCCCATAAATCGTCTCGGGCGGCAAATTTCCGACATCCAGGAAACCAATAATCTCGCTGGCACCCTGCATTATCAACGAAAGGACGAGCTTCGGGTTATTGCCAGTGCCTTTGACCAGATGCTTGAACGGTTTGCCAGACTGATTGGCCAGGTGGCTGGCACCACCGGAGATCTGGGGGATGTGGCGGCGCGGGGCCGGGCCAGCTCCCAGAGCCTGAATGAGTATGTGGGGCGTCAGAAACACGAAACCAGCCTCGTTGCGACCGCCGCCAACCAGGTGACGGTCACAGCTGAAGGTGTATTAGATAATGCCCGGAACGCCGAACGCCTGTCCCGGGAGGTCAGTGAGCTGACGTCCTCCGGAGGCGCCGCCGCTCAGGCGTCGGTCACAGCAATGAGCCAACTTGAAGAGCGCATTGAAGAAGTGGCTGTGTCTATTCGCTCGCTGGCTGGACAGAGTGAATCCATCGGGCGTGCGGTGGAGGTTATCCGGGTTATTTCCGAGAAAACCAATCTGCTGGCGCTCAATGCGGCCATTGAAGCAGCCCGGGCGGGTGACGCGGGGCGGGGATTTTCCATTGTTGCCGACGAAGTTCGTGGCCTGGCCCAGCAGACCGCCGGATCTACCGAGGAGATTGACGAGCTGGTAACGGCCCTGCAGAAGGGGGCCCGGAGTGCGGTAGATTCTGCCGAGACCAGTCGAGAGGAAAGCCGACGCACGGTGGCGCTGATCCAGGAGTGCAGCCAGAGCCTCCAGGCCATTGACGACAAGGCCCTGGCAATGCGTTCACTTAATCAGGAGGTCGCCCAGGCGGCCGCAGAACAGAGGGACGCTGTGAGCAGTATTGACGAAAACCTGATCAATCTGACCGAGCAGATAGAGGAGATATCAGACAACGCCCGAAATGCCGAATCCATGACTGACCGTGTGGCCTCGCTGAGTGAGATCCTGACCAGCAACATTCGTCAGTTCCGGTACTGAATACGCAAATAAGCGCCAGCCGGGTTGTCTACTGACAGTTGCCTGATAAGCTTAGGAAAACACTTGCATGCAGGACTTTGCGTGGCTTCCATTCAGATGAGAGAAAGACTCCAGGCTGCTGAAAGCTGGATTCTGTCCAACTCGAACCCTCCCCAGAGTTGGCCCTGGACCTGGTTGTACAAGGTCGGACGCACGGCGTACGCCATGGCCCGGGACGTAGTCAGCGGGCAGCTCACACTTCATGCCATGAGCCTGGTCTACACCACGCTGCTGAGTATCGTGCCGCTTCTTGCCTTGAGCTTTTCGGTTCTCAAGGCGCTGGGTGTGCATCAGCGGATGGAACCATTCCTGTTCCAGTTCTTTGAGCCGCTGGGGCCCCAGGGGATACAACTCGCCGAGCAGATCCTCGGGTTCGTGGATAACATGAAGGTTGGGGTGCTCGGCTCTGTCGGCCTGGCGTTGCTGGTCTACACGGTGGTTTCCCTGCTGCAGAAAATCGAACGCTCCTTCAACATGATCTGGCGCGTACCAGACATGCGCTCCATGGCACAGCGCTTCAGCAACTACCTGAGCGTCATCATGGTGGGACCGTTGCTGATGGTTTCAGCTATTGGTGTGAGCGCGACCATTTTCTCCTCAACCATTGTCCAGAAGCTGATTGAAATCGAGCCGTTCGGTTCGGTCATTCTGGTTGCCAGCCGCTTTACGCCGTTTTTTCTGGTGGTTGGCGCGTTCACCTTTGTTTACGTGTTCATGCCCAACACCCGGGTCAAGTTGCGGTATGCCGCCATCGGCGGTCTCGTGGCCGGGGTTTCCTGGCAAGCTGGCGGTATGCTGTTTGCCTCCTTTGTGGCGGGTTCGGCCAAGTACGCCGCAATCTATTCCAGTTTCGCCATCGGCATCATCCTGCTGATCTGGATCTACTTGAACTGGATGATCCTGCTACTCGGTGCCAGCCTGGCGTTTTATCTGCAGAATCCCGGGTCAGTGGCCAAGCGGCGCCAGGTACAATTGGCACCGGAGCTCCAGGAGAATGTGGCGCTCGCGACTATGTGGCTGGTGGCCAAACCGTTCAGTGAGGGGGAGCCGGCGCCTCAGCAGGAAGTATTGGAGCACCAGTTGAGAGTGCCGGGTGAGGTGACCCGTGCGCTCAGTGACAAGTTGATCCGGGCGGGTTTGCTCAGCCTGGCCGGAAGCCAGGGCGATAGACTTGTGCCCGGACGGGCACTGGATCTTATTACCGTGGGTGAGGTACTCAGGGCTGTTCGCCACGACGAGGACCGGATAGTTGACCGGCTGCCAAAGGTCATTCCGGCTGAATTGCTGGGTTCGCGAAAGGTGGAGGAGACGCGAACATTCGCCGAGTTGTTGCGAGCTGATGATCATCAGGAGAGGGCCGGATCATTGGCCGAACCTGTGCCTGTGTCAGCTCCTGACCGTTGATCGACCGCCTTCCCGGAGCATCTTCTGCACCGCGTTGCGGACGTTGCTGATTTGGTCCGGGGTTAAACGTACCAGTTTTGGCAACTGCTCTTCGGCAAGATTCCGCTGGTGCGCGTGCCTGAGTACCTCCCTGGTACCAATGACCATGCCATCGGTCAGGGGCGTGTGCTTCTGTCTTGGCGCCGGTCGTTCGGCCGCCAGAAGGTAGGCGTGATACTTGGGGGGAAGGTTCCATTCGTTCGCCAGTAACTGGCAGGTGGCCCACTGGTACCTCGCCAGTGCGTGGCGGATAAGTGCAGGCTCCGGTTCTCCGGATGCAGAAAGTGACCGGCAGATACGTTGCAGTTCCCGGCGGATGGTGATGTAGCCAAGTGAAGGCAGCAAACCCACCATGAAGTGTGCGCTAGTGTCTTCTCCCTGAGTCCTCGCAATCAATTCCGCCGATCGTGCGCAGGTCAGGCCCCAGCGCCAGACGCGTTGCCCGAAAAGCGCTTCTCGGCTGTTCCTCGCGGCCATCATGGGGCGCATTACCGCGGCGGAAATAACGTTCCTGATGCCATCCACCCCGAGTATGAACACCGCCTGGTCCACCGACTCAATGGCATGGTCGCTGGTGCGGAAGTAGGGACTGTTGGCAATCTGCAACAATTGATCGGTCAGCGACGGATCTCCAAGAATGATCTCTGTCAGCCGGTGGCGGTCGGTCGATTCATCAGAGAGAGCCCGCATGAGCATGGGCAGACTCATGGGTTGCCGTGGAAGTTCTTCCATTTTGTTCTTGGACAGGCGCTGATCGAGTTCCGCCAGCACCTCGTCGTAAGACGAAAGATCAGCCCGCAAAGCCGCGGGTTCGGCGTCCAGTAGCCAGCAGAACAGGTGCTCCTCCAACTGTTGGGCCAGTTCAGGGCCTGTGTCCGGGGTTTCGTTGGGCGGGATCTGCGGGGATGGATTGAACAGCCTCGCCTCTGAAGCTGGCGGTGCAGGTTGTTTAGTGGTGAATAATCCTGAAATCCAGGAGAGAAAACCTGGCATCCGTTGCCTCCGGGTCGAACCTGTTCGAAGTAATGAACCTCCGTTTCTGAGAGTATAGATGTACGACGCATCCTTGCACAGGTTTCAAGCCCGTGAATTACTGCGGGAATTTACAGGAACGATTCCCCGAACACGAACACCAGTTGGCAGATGCCAGCGCCAAAGCCCAGGAAAGCGCCCACAAGTATCAGTTTGATTTCGTCCTCCTGGAAACAGGGCCGGAGAAGGTCCTGGAATTCTTCAGAAGACAGGGCGATCATCCGCTCGACCATGATCGATTCCACCGCCCGGGCCCGGTCCTTCTCGAACACCGGGTTGTTGAACGATGTCTGCGATATTTCGATGGCTTTTTCGCCCACCTTGTTCTTGAGGGTGGCAAAGCCGGTGGGGCCGAAGGCCATCTGGGTCAGCGCCTTGCCCATGCCGGCGGTTTCATCCACCAGCGGTTTGATGTGCTTCTTGACCATGTTGCGGGCGCGATCACCCTTGGGCCCATCGAGAATGGCGTTAATGATGTTGCCGACGGTAAGAATCTCGTGGGTCACGATGTGGCAGAAGGATTCTGCCACGGCCGGCTGGCGCTTCAGGAACAGGCCCTGAATGCGGAATGGCCCGACTTTTTTGGCGTGCAGCGGCCGGAAAATAACGTTCAGGGCAATCCAGTTGGTCGCCCAGCCCACCAGCAGGCCGAAGAAGGGCAGTACCCACCAGCTCGGGTAGACATACCAGACCGCCATCTGGATCAGGCCGAACAGGAAGCCGAAGTAGAGCCCCGAGTTGATGATGAACCGGAATTCCACCTCACCACATTCAATAAAGATCCGGTTCAGCAATTCCTTGTCGCTGGCCAGGCGGTCAATGACCATGCCTTTGATATCCAGCAGGTCTTCGATGTTATCGGAGACGTCCTCAACCAGGTTGTCCACCAGCTGAGGCGTTGATTTGCGGACGCGGTCGTAAACCATCTTGCGAGCTGAGGCGGGCAGGTTTTCCCAGAAGGTGGGGTATTCCTTGAGCATCATCTCGTCCACGTACTCCTCGATTCGCGGGTCGACAGAGTGAACGATATGGGTGGCCAGAACCTTGGGGTCAATCTGCTGGAAGATTTCCCGAACGGTGCCGATCTTCGAGATGGTGGCGTCGACACTGATAGCGGCCATTTTCCGGGCCTTCGAGGGGATGATGCCCTGCCAGCCGAGCAGCGGTGGTTTGCCAATGAATTCCAGGGGATAGAAAGTCATTTTGATGGCCAGCCAGTTGGTGGTCCAGCCGATCAGGGCGGCAATAACCGGGATACTGAGGTATTGCCAGAATTCTTGGGTGCTTAGCAGGCTTGTCATCCCGTTACTCGCGTGTGATCGTTTTTTTGCTTTCGGAGTCGACAGGGATAATGTTGTTGGCACCCCTCCATGTCAATGACTTGCGTGCCGACATGAGACGGCGGCACGGTCGGAATCGATCAGCTGCCGATATCACCCCACAGCCATTGGCAAAGCGCCATGGCCGCAACCGGTGCGGTTTCGGTGCGCAGCACCCGGGGGCCAAGGGCTACCGGCAGAAAGCCCTCTTTTTCCGCCCGGGCAATTTCCTCGGGCGAAAGGCCGCCTTCCGGGCCGATCATCAGCGCAACTCGCCCCGGGGGAATAATGGACTTCAGAGCGTGCTCGGTGCGGTGATGCAATACAAGGCGGACTTCGCAATCGCGGCTGTGTTCCAGCCACTCGGAAACCGTCATCACCGGCAGTATCTCCGGTACCCGGGCGCGCCCGCACTGTTCGGCGGCGCTGATGGCAACGGATTGCCAGTGGCGCAGGCGTTTGTCTTCCCGGTCGCCCTTCAGTTTTACGTCGCATCGTTCGGTGGTCAGCGGCACGATACGGGTAACACCCATTTCCACGGCTTTCTGCACCGCGTAGTCCATGCGGTCGCCCTTGGAGAGAGTCTGGCCGAGGACGATTTCGAGGGGGGATTCTGTGGCGTTGGCCTGTGGAGTGCCCACCTGGACTTCCACGTTCTTCTTGCTGGCGCTGGTGATGGTAGCGGGGTAGTCGTTGCCATCGCCGTTGAAAAGCAGCAGATCCTGCCCCGGTTGCATGCGCAATACCCGCCCGACGTGTTGCGCCGCGTTGTCATCAAGTGCTGCGGTGCCGCCCTCCGTGAGGGCGGAATCGGTGTAGATGCGGGGTATACGCATGGGCTGGTCTCTCAGGTCCGGGCGGCTGTCAGTCGCGAACTGCGATCTCAATGCCTTCCGTTGCAACCTGGCCCAGATGGCGGATCTGTTCTTCGGTGATCACGTAAGGCGGCATGAAGTAAACCACATTACCCAGGGGGCGAAGCAAGGCCTGGCGAGTCAATGCATGCTGGTAAACACGAATGCCACGGCGTTCCTGCCAGGGGAAGGGCGTTTTCGAGGCTTTATCTTTCACCATTTCCACCGCTAGGGTCATGCCATGCTGGCGGATGTCGCCGACATTGGGGTGGTCCACAAGATGGGCGACGGATTCGGCCATGCAGGCAGATAGCCGGTGGTTGCTCTCGATGACATTGTCATCACGGAAGATGTCCAGGGTCGCCAACGCCACGGCGCAACCAATGGGGTTGCCGGTATAGCTGTGGCTGTGGAGGAAGGCCTTCAGGGTTTCGTAGTCGTCGTAGAAGGCGTTATAGACATCATCGGTGGTCAATACCACGGACAGTGGCAGGTAGCCGGCGGTAAGTCCTTTGGACAGGCACATGAAATCCGGAGTGATGCCGGACTGTTCACAGGCAAACAGGGTGCCGGTACGGCCAAAACCAACGGCGATCTCATCCGCAATCAGGTGCACGCCATAGCGGTCGCAGGCTTCCCGAAGTTTGGTGTGGTAGATGGGGTGATGCATTCGCATGCCGCCGGCACACTGGATCAGCGGCTCCAACACCACGGCGCAGATTTCGTCGTGCTTTTCGGCGAGGAGCTTGTCCATGGCTTCAAACTGGCGCAGTGCGTAGGCCTCATCGGTCTCACCCGGCTCTTTGTTGAAGGCGTCTGGGGAAGGGGCTGTCAGTACCTCCATCAGCAATGGCTGGTAGGTGTCCTTGTAGAGCGACACATCGCCGAGGGCCAGAGCGCCAAGGGTTTCACCGTGGTAGCTGTTGCTCAGGTTCACAAAGTTTTTCTTGCCCGGTTTGCCATGGTTCTTCCAGTAGTGGAAGCTCATCTTCAGGGCGGCTTCGATGGCCGAGGAGCCGTTGTCGGCGTAAAAGACCTTATTCAGGCCCGGTGGAGTAACTTCGATAAGACGCTCGGACAGATTGACGACCGGCTCGTGGGTAAAACCGGCAAGGATAACGTGCTCAAGTTCGCCAATCTGCTTCTGGATCGCCGCGTTGATTCTCGGATTGGCGTGGCCAAACAGATTGACCCACCACGAGCTGACGGCATCGATAAAGCGATTGCCTTCAAAATCTTCCAGCCAGACACCTTCACCCCGCTTGATGGGCACCAGGGGCACGGCGCCTTCGTGGTCTTTCATCTGGGTGCAGGGGTGCCACACGGACTTGAGGCCACGGGTGACGAGGTCAGCATTGCGCATGATAATTCTCCGTCAGACGGTCTGATTCTGGGTTGTCGCTGTTAACCTGTGCGGATATTACAGTTAACAGCGGATATCGGCCACCCGGATTTCGGGTCGACCTGGCCCGGAATTGCCTGACGTTTCCTACCCCTTGATTCCATCACACTGTGAGATCGAAGGGTTTGGCTGGCAGAGTGCGTCAGTGTAAACTGCCGGTTTCCCGCTAAAGAGCCAGGATGGCTCTGCAAAAACGCAAAGGACGCGACATGAGTAAAGCGATTGTTCTGCTCGGAGACCTCGGCTCCGATCACGAAGGTTTCCCGCCCACCCCGGTGATTGCCGGTTCCCCCGATGTACTGATCGATGGCAAGCCCGTTGCCCGCGTGGGCGATCCGCTGGCACCCCACTCCAAACCTAAGCATCCGCCTCATCCGAGGACCATCACAGGAGGTTCGTCGACTGTCCTGATCAATGGCAGGCCGGCAGCGGTGACAGGCGGTTCGATTTCATGTGGTGGGGTGACTATTGGGTCGGGAACTGTGGTGATTGGTGATTGAGAAACTCTCAGTTATTTCAGCATTCTTGGGGATTGCCTCCATGATAGGCGGCTTATTGGGAATTCTGTTCACAGTGACTGTGGCATTTCCGAGAATACGCATGGTGGAGGCTAGGATTGCCGCGCCCGGTGCCTATCTGGATATGACAAAGACTCTGTGGGGCGATGGACCCTGGGGAAGGTGGATTCGTGCCATGAACGTCTGGTCGTTTTTCACCTACAGGAATCTTCCCGTGATCGGCAGCAGAGTTGCGTCGCGAATGGGTAAAGAGGAAGGGGTGACTCCGAGGCATTTAAAGCTGTGGGCGCTTATTCCGGTCAGCTTTACTTTTGCCTGCGCAATGATATTTGCAGTGTCGGCCATTTTTTTGGTCATTGTTGAGTGAATAGTCGCCTGCTGTGAACAACCCCTTTTCTCTTGCACAGCTGAGCTATGAGGCGCGCGACCGTGAGTGAGGAATGGCGAATCTTCGCAGCGTATGTGGTGGCCGGGGGCATTCTGCTGAGTCTGTTGTTCGTCTTTGTGATCGTGACCACGGGCTTTCGCTATGCCAAAAAAATAGAACAACGAGTCTCGACACGTTCCGGCAGTCTTTCCGGTATCAGTCAGATCTGGTCAGAAGCGCTTATCGGTCGTCTCGTCAGGTGCAGCCATGTCTTTGCGTTCCTCGTTTTCTGAAATCGTTCGTCCCGTTTCTGCCACAAGCGAGCATCTACGTTGGGCGACCCAGATGGTCCGCTGCCACAGCTCTGGCAAGACTGGGGCATAACGCCAATGCTTTTTATGTATCTGGCCGTCATTACCACCCTGGTCACCAATTTGGTGATCCAGTCTATGAGATGAGATACATAATGTTGTCATATGACAACCTTATGTATATTATTTGCCCAAGGAATGGCAA
The DNA here is from genome assembly GCF_037029655.1 of Marinobacter sp. CH_CUG1437-1. Lineage (NCBI taxonomy): Bacteria > Pseudomonadati > Pseudomonadota > Gammaproteobacteria > Pseudomonadales > Marinobacteraceae > Marinobacter > Marinobacter sp. CH_CUG1437-1. The sequence continues at coordinate 131,353 of NZ_JAYMEW010000003.1, forward strand.
GAATGCCCCGCAAGAGACACGCGAACAAAGATATTGAAGAGGCCGTGGCTTACGCCGAATTGCACGGCTGGCGGATAGAGATTAGAAAGGGCCACGCCTGGGGGCGGATGTATTGCCCGTTCAATACTAAGGATTGCCGCTGCGGAGAGTTCTGTGTTGCCAGTATCTGGAGTACACCCAAAAACACGCAGAACCACGCAAAGCAGATTCGTCGCATCGTTGATAACTGCACCGGATATCGAAGTGCTGGAGGTAAAGACCATGAATCGTGAATATGACTTCACGCTCAAATTTTCAGTTCCAACTGGTCTTGAACAAGAGGCTCTGGAATCCGCGTTGTTCGAGTCGGGGTGCGACGATGCCATCATTGGCCTTGGCCAGAAAGGCCGGCTGGCTTTGAATTTCACCCGCGAGGCGGAGTCGGCAGAAAAAGCCATGCTGAGTGCACTCCAGCAAGTGAAGAAAGCCGTTCCTGAAGCTCGTTTGGTGGAGGCAGGCCCGGACCTTGTTGGTATTTCCGATATGGCCAGCTTGTTGAACTTCTCCCGCCAGAACATGCGTAAACTCATTCAAACTCATCTGGCCAGTTTCCCGTTGCCGGTCCATGAGGGCGCGAGTGCGCTATGGCATCTGGTAGATGTGCTGACCTGGTTCTCCGAAACGCAGAGAAGAGCGATCCCGACTGATTTGATGGACGTGGCCGGAGTGAGTATGGGCGTTAATCTCGTGAGGGAGGTGCGTCGGGTTGATCATCAATTACAGGCCCAATTGGATAGCATAGCCTGAAATTCCGTTGCGAGACGGGAAACGTTCAAGGAAAAGCCCCCGAAGCGGGGGCTTATGGCGCGGTTACTTCAGTGCGCAAGAACCCGCGAAAGAAACGCCTGGGTGCGCTCATTCTGCGGGTTGTCGAACACATCGTCCGGTTTGCCCTGTTCCACAATCTGGCCTTCGTGAATGTAGATCACACGGTCGGCCACTTCACGAGCGAAGCCCATTTCGTGAGTCACGACCATCATGGTCATGCCTTCCTTGGCCAGCTCGCGCATAACGTCCAGCACTTCGCCGATCATTTCCGGGTCCAGTGCTGAGGTTGGCTCGTCGAATAGCATCAGGCGCGGTTCCATGGCCAGGGCCCGGGCGATCGCGACCCGCTGCTGCTGGCCGCCGGACAGCTGGCTTGGGTATTTGTCGGCCTGGTTGCCAATGCCCACCCTGTTCAGCAGTCGTTCGGCGGTCGCGTTGGCTACGGTTTGAGACGTGCTCTTCACCTTCTGGGGTGCCAGCATGATGTTCTTCTTGACCGTGAGGTGCGGGAACAGGTTGAACTGCTGGAATACCATGCCCACTTCCTTGCGGATTTCCGCGAGGGATTTCGGGTTGCCGCTCTTGGGCGCCAGCGGGTGGCCATCCACCTCCAGGGTGCCGGACTCGAACTCTTCAAGACCGTTTACACAGCGGATCAGGGTGGATTTACCGGAGCCACTGGCACCGATGATTACCACCACTTCGCCTTTCTCGACAGTAAGATCAATATCTTTCAGGACATGCAGTTTGCCGAAGTACTTGTTCATGCCCTTCATTTTTACAATCTGAGTCATGGGTAACGTTCCTTCAGACAGAAGCCAGACCGCGCCGCTCAACGAAGCGGAGAATCAGTGACAATGAGAGGGTAATGGCCAGGTAGAGGATCGCGACCACAAAGTACACCTCAAACGCGGTAAAAGTGTTGGCAATATAGATCTGACCCTGGCGTACCAGCTCACCCACGCCAATCACCGAGAACAGCGATGTGTCCTTGATGCTGACAATGGCCTGGTTGCCCAGCGGCGGAATCATCCGACGGAACGCCTGGGGCCAGACCACAGACCAGAAGGTCTGGGTGCGGGACAGGCCCAGGGAAAGCCCGGCTTCGGTCTGGCCCTTGTCGATGGACTGCACGCCACCACGGACCACCTCGGATATATAGGCGCCGGAGTTCAATGCGATCGCCGCGATGCCGGCCGTCAGGGGATCAATCGGGCCGCCGATAAGGTCGGGCAGACCGTAGAAGATGAACAGCACCTGAACCAGGATCGGCGTGCCGCGAAAGATTTCAATGTAGGCGGTTGCCGGCCACCGTAGGAACCACTTCTTGTTGATGCTCAGCAGGCCAAAGACAATGCCCAGCGCAAAACCGATCAGAAGACCGCCAAAAGAAATCAGCAGGGTGTAGGGGATCCCTTTGATCAGAAAAGGGATGGAGTCGATGGCTGCCTGCCAGTCGAACTGAAACTGGAATTCCACAGTGATAGTCTCCGCAGAGTTTTGGAGTCACGGATTGCCGGGGCAGTGATGCCCCGGCACAGGGAATCAGACCAATAGGGTCCGGGAGGCCTTACATGTCTTCGGGCATGGGGCCAAACCACTTCTCGTAGATGGTCTTGTAGGTACCATCTTCTTTCATGGCGGCCAGGGCCTCGTTAACGTCATCAACCCACTCACTGCCACTCTTCAGGGCGATACCATACTGCTGGCCTTCATACAGCGGGCCAACGGTTTTCACCTTGCCTTCACCTTTGGTGCGGGCGAAGTAGCCAACGTTCGGCGCATCGTAGAAGACAGCATCAATGGAGCGGGACATCAGCGCCATGTACATGTCCGAGCTGCCCGGGTAGGGGGTTACGCCGTCATCGGCTTCCAGATTCTTGACCAGGTAGTCGTAACTGGTGCTGCCAATCTTGGTGCCGATTTTCTTGCCTTCGAGGTCGTCGAATTCGCTGACATCGCCGTTGCTCTCGCGAACAAGAATGCGCAGGCCGGAATCGTAGTACGGGTCGGAGAAGTCGACGATTTCTTCACGTTCTTCGGTAATGGTGATGCCGGCAATGGCAATGTCGACGTTACCGGTTTGCAGCGCCGGGATGATACCGTTGAAATCCATGGTGTTCAGATCAATCTCGAAACCGGCACGGTCGGCCACCTCGCGGATGATTTCCATGTCAAAACCGATCATCTCGCCGGTTTCCTGATCCATCATTTCAAACGGAACGAAACTGGGGTCAGTGACGACGCGCAGGGTCTCTGCGCTGACGGTTCCTGCGGCAACGGTGAGTGCCAGGCTGGCGCTTACGGTCTTTAGCCACTTCGTGCTCATACATTCTCCTTTTCTTTCTTATGAGGCTCCATTTGCCCGGTAAGGCAAGCCGGACCAATCACTGCTGTTGACTGCGATCTCCGGGGAGCGTTGATGGAACTGCATCACATACACTCTAGACTATTACGCAGATGGACACAGGAAATCAAATGCTTGGCGGGGAGGTGCGGCTGGTGGAGCTTGTTGGATTACGTTCCTTTGGACCGAATCCAACTCACGATGAGTGGCTTAAATTTTCGGAAGAAAGGTAGGTCGGATTAGGCCCAACGGGCCGTAATCCGACACCGGTTACGCGCATCAGAAAGCAATCTTCTCCCGCTCACTGATGCCCAGGTTCTTCCAGATGCTGATGCTGGGTTCCACCTGGTTCAGGGTATAGAAATGCAAGCCCGGCGCGCCGGCCTTCAACAGCTTTTCGCACATCTCGGTGACCACTTCCTCACCGAATTTGCGGATGGAATCACTGTCGTCGCCGTAGGCCTCGAGCTGCTTGCGAATCCAGCGGGGAATTTCCGCGCCGCACATGTCGGAGAAGCGAACCAGATTGGAGAAATTGACGATGGGCATGATGCCCGGCACCACCGGAATGGTAACGCCCATCTTCTCCAGACGGTCGATAAAATAGAAGTAGCTGTCTGCGTTGAAGAAGTACTGGGTGATGGCACTGTTGGCGCCAGCCTGAACCTTGCGGGCAAAGTTCTTCAGATCTTCTTCGGCGTTGCGGGCCTGGGGATGAAACTCAGGGTACGCTGCCACTTCCAGGTTGAAGGTGTCGCCGCTGTGCTCGCGGATAAACTCCACCAGCTCGTTGGCGTAGCGCAGCTCACCGGCTGCCCCCATACCAGAGGGCATGTCGCCCCGCAGGGCGACAATCCGGTTGATTCCATGCTCCCGGTAAAGATCCAGCAGCTCGCCGATTTCCTGGCGGGTGCCCCCGACGCAGGAAAGGTGCGGAGCCGTGGAAATGCCCTGGCTATGCAGGTTGAGCACGGTCTCGATGGTGCGGTCCCGGGTGGAACCACCGGCGCCGAAGGTGACCGAGAAAAAGTCGGGATTCACCTCGGCCAGCTGGTTGCGCACGTTCTGCAGCTTTTCCTTGCCCTGGTCGGTCTTGGGCGGGAAAAACTCAAAGCTGAAACGGCGCTTGAACTGTTTCTGGGATTGCATCTGTTTACCCGATCAGTACTTGTAGCTTTCTGGCTTGTACGGGCCTTCGACCGGTACACCGATGTATTTGGCCTGCTCCGGCGTCATCTTGGTGATCACGCCACCAAAGCCTTCCACCATGGCCCGGGCCACTTCCTCGTCCAGGTGCTTGGGCAGAACCTGAACATATACGCCTTTCTCACGCGCATCTTCCGGCAAGTCGGCGAACTTGCGCTCGAACAGGTACATCTGGGCCAGAACCTGGTTGGCGAAGGAGCCGTCCATGATTCGTGACGGGTGACCGGTGGCGTTACCCAGGTTCACCAGGCGGCCTTCGGAGAGCAGGATCAGGTGGTCGTTGGTGGCCTTGTCGCGGTACACAACGTGCACCTGTGGCTTCACCTCGTCCCATTCCCAGTTCTTGCGCATGTAGGCGGTATCGATCTCGTTATCGAAGTGGCCGATGTTGCACACTACGGCTCCGCTCTTCAGCGCCTTGAGCATGTGTGCATCGCACACATTCATGTTGCCGGTGGTGGTGACCAGCAGATCGGTGTTCTGCAGCAGGTCACGGTCCACGCCCGCCTCGGTGCCGGTGTTAACGCCGTCGATGTACGGGGACACCACTTCAAAACCGTCCATGCATGCCTGCATGGCGCAGATCGGATCGGCTTCGGTGACTTTCACGATCATGCCTTCCTGACGCAGCGAAGCGGCAGAGCCCTTGCCCACGTCGCCGTAACCGATGACCAGGGCCTTCTTGCCGGAAAGCAGGTGGTCGGTCGCGCGCTTGATGGCGTCGTTCAGGCTGTGGCGACAACCGTACTTGTTGTCGTTCTTGGATTTGGTGACCGCGTCGTTCACGTTGATGGCCGGAACCTTCAGGGTGCCTTCGCGCAGCATTTCCTGCAGGCGGTGCACGCCGGTGGTGGTCTCTTCGGTCACGCCGTGGCACTTGGCCAGAATCTCCGGGTATTTTTCATGGAGCAGGGCAGTCAGGTCGCCGCCGTCGTCCAGGATCATATTCGGCTCCCAGCCGTCAACGTCGGCACCCACGGTGCGCTCAAGGCACCAGTCGTACTCTTCGTCGGTCTCGCCTTTCCAGGCAAACACGGGAATGCCCTGCGCCGCGATGGCCGCTGCAGCTTGATCCTGGGTTGAGAAGATGTTGCACGAAGACCAGCGCACGTTAGCGCCCAGTTCCACCAGGGTCTCGATCAGCACGGCGGTCTGTATGGTCATGTGGATACAGCCCATGATGTTGGCGCCTTTCAGCGGCTGCTCGGCTTTGTACTTCTCACGGAGCTTGATCAGGGCCGGCATTTCGCCTTCGGCGATGTTGATTTCCTTCCGGCCCCAGCCGGCCAGGGAAATATCGCGAACCTTGTAGTCGTCAAAGCTGTTCAGTTTTTCTGCGGGAGTGCTCATGGTGTTCTCCTGTCAGTCAGTTTGGCTTGGGCATATGTCTGGTGACATACGCCCCAAATCGGTTTAGATACCAGCAGCATCCTTGAGAGCGGCGGCGCGATCGGTCTTCTCCCATGGGAAGGCAGTAAAGGTCTTGCCACCCACGGTCATCTCGTACGGATCGCGGCCAAAGTGGCCGTAGGCTGCCGTGGCCCGGTACATCGGATGCAGCAGATCGAGCATGTTGGTGATCGCATACGGGCGCAGGTCGAAGTTTTCGCGAACCAGCTGGATGATCTTGTCGTCGCTGATCTTGCCGGTGCCGAAGGTGTTCAGGGAAATCGACGTTGGCTGGGCAACGCCGATGGCGTAGGACACCTGGATCTCGCACTTGTCGGCCAGGCCGGCGGCAACAATGTTCTTGGCTACGTAGCGGCCGGCGTAAGCGGCGGAACGGTCTACCTTGGACGGATCCTTGCCGGAGAAGGCTCCACCACCGTGGCGAGCCATGCCGCCATAGGTGTCGACAATGATCTTCCGGCCAGTCAGGCCGCAGTCGCCCACCGGGCCGCCGATCACAAACTTGCCGGTCGGGTTGATGTGGAACTGGGTGTCCTTGTGGAGCAGTTCAGCGGGCAGCGCATGCTTCACAATCAGCTCCATCACCGCTTCTTTCAGGTCTTCCTGGGTCACGTCTTCATCGTGCTGGGTGGACAGAACCACCGCGTCGATACCGGCAACACGGCCATTCTCGTAGCGGCAGGTTACCTGGCTCTTGGCGTCCGGACGCAGCCACGGCAGCAGGCCGCTCTTGCGGGCCTCGGCCTGGCGCTGCACCAGACGGTGGGAGAAGGTGATCGGTGCCGGCATCAGCACGTCGGTTTCGTTGCTGGCGTAGCCGAACATCAGGCCCTGGTCGCCGGCACCCTGGTCTTCCGGCTTCTGGCGGTCAACGCCCTGGGCGATATCCACCGACTGCTTGCCGATGATGTTGATGATGCCGCAGGTGTCGCCGTCGTAGCCCACTTTCGAGGAGGTGTAGCCGATGTCCTTGATCACACCGCGCACCAGGTCTTCCAGGTCGACCCAGGCGCTGGTGGTGATTTCACCGCCAACGATGGCCACACCGGTTTTTACCATGGTTTCGCAGGCAACGCGGGCGTGGGGATCGTCGGTCAGAATGGCGTCCAGCACGGCATCAGAGATCTGGTCTGCCAGTTTGTCCGGGTGGCCTTCAGAGACCGATTCGGAAGTGAAGATATTGTAGTCAGCCATAACGCATGCTCCTCTGTGAGCGATTCAAATTCAGGCCGGTAAGTGGCTTTCTTAAAGCGCTTTCCGGTATCCGGTTTGGTGGTCTGTGTAAGGATACGTAAAACTACGTATCCGTATATCAAAATTTGTTGATATTGCGATTCAGGTCGTCAAATCTGGCCGCTGTGTTTCCAGAATTCGCGAACCTGGATCTGGAAACCGTTTCGCAAGCCGATGAACAGCTGTTCCCCGGCTACCAGGCCAGCGTCCGCTGCCCAGCTTGTAAGCTCTTCAGGCTCAAAACCGAGCCAGAGATCACCGCAGTTTTCTTTGGCCCAGTCCTGGTCGTGACTGCACAGGTCGCTGATCACAAAGCAGCCGCCGTTGTTCATCAGTGCCGCGGCATCCAGGAAGATGTCAGCGGGGCTGGGCACGTGGTGCAGCACCATGTTGGCAACCACCAGGTCGAAGGCATCGCCCCGGGCCAGCAGGGTGTCGGTTACGCCCTCAATCAGATCGATGTTGTTCAACCGTTCTTCAATACACGTGCGGGTTGCCTTGGCCAGCATGTCCCGGCTGTTATCAAGGGCAACCACATGTCCGCAAAGCTCAGCCAGAACAGGCAGAAAGGCGCCTTCACCGGGGCCGATTTCCAGGGCCGACTGCCACTGGTGCTTGCGGGACCGCTTGCGAATCATCTCCGCTACCGGCTCCGCATAAAGGTCAAAGGCCGCGATCAGCTCCTGCTGTTCCCGGAACTGCTCTGCATGGCGGGCAAAAAAGGCCTGGGACTGATCGGCACGCTGTGTGCGAATGGCTTCAATCCGTTCCTGCAGGTGCGGCGGCAGCGGCACCCGGTCGACCACCTCAAATATCTGGCGAATGGTCTGGTCGGTTGGCTTGTCGCTGTCCAGATGCAGCGGGCGGCGATAGAAGATCGCATTGCCTTCGCGCTGTGGCTCCAGCAGACCGGCCTTGTTCATCACTTTCAGGTGGTGGCTCATGCCGGACTGGCGCATATCGAACAGCTGGCTGAGTTCCAGTACCCCGAAGGTATCCCTTCTCAACACACGCAAAATCTCCAGGCGCAAAGGATCCCCGCTCGCTTTGAAGATCGGGGCCAGTGCGTCCACGGAGGACAGGTTATCGGCGTGTGCGTTCATGGATGTCATGGCAACGAAGTGTAGGGTGCTTCGGGTGGTCAATCAATAGGCATATCAAAAAATTTTGATATAGATTTATCATTCTTTGAAATCAGACCCTTTCGGAAATCCACAGGCAAACAATCGTGAAACAGGCGTATGCCGATTTGCCCCGGCACACACTAATCGGCGAAAATACGCGCCTCATTTTGATCGCCCTTTGATCACTACGAATTCTTTTCCTGCAAAACACTGGAGAAACGTCAATGCCGTCTCGTAAAGATCTCGCCAACGCCATTCGCGCGCTGAGCATGGATGCGGTTCAGAAAGCCAAGTCCGGCCACCCGGGTGCGCCCATGGGTATGGCGGATATCGCCGAGGTTCTGTGGAACGATTACCTGAGCCACAACCCGGCCAACCCTCAGTGGGCCAACCGTGACCGCTTTGTGCTGTCCAACGGTCATGGCTCCATGCTGCAGTACTCCCTGCTGCACCTGAGCGGTTACGACGTTTCCATCGACGACATCAAGAATTTCCGTCAACTGCATTCTAAGACGCCGGGCCATCCCGAGTACGGCTACACTCCGGGCATTGAAACCACCACCGGCCCCCTCGGTCAGGGCATTGCCAACGCCGTTGGCTTTGCCATTGCCGAAAAGTCTCTGGCAGCGCAGTTCAATCGCCCGGGTCATGAGATCGTTGATCACTACACCTACGCGTTCCTCGGCGACGGCTGCCTGATGGAAGGCATCTCCCACGAAGTGGCGTCCCTGGCCGGCACTCTGGGCCTCGGCAAGCTTGTGTTCTTCTATGACGACAACGGCATCTCCATCGATGGCGAGGTTGAGGGCTGGTTCACCGATAACACCCCGCAGCGTTTCGAGTCCTACGGCTGGCAGGTGATTCCCGCAGTCGACGGCCACGACGCCGATGCCATCCGAGCTGCTATCGAAGCGGCCCGGGCCAACACCGATCAGCCCACCCTGATTTGCTGCAAGACCATCATCGGCTTTGGTTCCCCGAACAAGCAGGGCAAGGAAAGCTGTCACGGTGCTCCACTGGGTGACGACGAAATCACCCTGACCCGCGAGCAACTGGGCTGGCAGCACGGCCCGTTCGAAATCCCGGCCGACATTGCCAGTGCCTGGAATGCGCGTGAGAAAGGCGCCGCAGCCCAGTCCGAGTGGGAGCAGAAGTTCGCCGCCTACGAGAAGGCCGAGCCGGAGCTTGCCGCAGAATTCAAGCGCCGCATGGCCGGCGACCTGCCTGCCGATTTTGCCGAGAAGGCCCAGGCCTACATCCAGGAATGCCAGGACAAGGCCGAGACCGTGGCTTCCCGCAAGGCTTCCCAGAACACCCTGAATGCCTACGGCCCGCTGCTGCCGGAACTGATGGGCGGCTCTGCCGACCTGGCTGGTTCCAACCTGACCATCTGGTCCGACACCAAGGGCCTGACCAAGGAAGACGCCAGCGGTAACTACATTTACTACGGCGTTCGTGAGTTCGGCATGGCCGCCATCATGAACGGCATCGCCCTGCACGGCGGTTTCGTGCCCTACGGCGCTACCTTCCTGATCTTCATGGAATACTGCCGTAACGCCGTGCGCATGGCCGCGCTCATGAAGCAGCGTTCCATCTTCGTGTTCACTCACGATTCCATCGGCCTGGGCGAAGACGGCCCGACACACCAGCCGATCGAGCAGATGGCCAGCCTGCGCACCACGCCCAACATGAGCATGTGGCGTCCGGCTGACACCGTTGAATCTGCGGTGGCCTGGAAAGCCGCACTGGAGCGCAAAGATGGCCCGACGGCCATGGTGTTTTCCCGTCAGGGCCTGCCGGCTCAGGATCGCGACGCCCAGCAACTGGCTGACGTGGCGAAAGGCGCCTACATCCTCTCCGACAGCGAGGGCACTCCGGATCTGATCCTGATCGCCACCGGTTCCGAAGTGGCCCTGGCCCAGGACGCCGCTGCCAAGCTGCGGGAGCAGGGCAAGAAGGTGCGCGTGGTCTCCATGCCGTCCACTGACGTGTTCGACGCCCAGAGCGCCGAGTACAAGCAGCAGGTTCTGCCGCTGGACGTGACCAACCGCATCGCCATCGAAGCCGGCATTGCCGACTACTGGTACAAGTACGTTGGCCTCGACGGCCGCATCATCGGCATGACCACCTTCGGTGAGTCCGCGCCGGCCGGCGAACTGTTCAAGGAATTCGGCTTCACCGTCGACAACGTCCTGGAAGTGGCAGCCGAGCTGCTGGACGCCTGATGACAGACTCTGCGCCTTTTCGTGTCGCCATCAACGGGTACGGCCGAATTGGCCAGTGCGTGTTGCGTGCGCTTTATGAAAATGGCTTTCGCGACCACCTGCAGGTGGTCGCGATTAATGAGTTGTCGGATATCGACACCATTGCCCACCTGACCCGATATGACTCCACCCACGGGCGTTTCCAGGGTGATATTTCGGTGTCGGGCCAGGATCTCATGGTCAATGGCGATGCGATCCGCGTGTTGAGTCATGCTGATCCGGCAGAACTGCCCTGGCGGTTGCTGGATGTTGATCTGGTGCTGGAGTGCTCCGGCGCTTTCTCTGATCGCGCCACGGCTCAGAAACACATCGATTCTGGCGCCAAACAGCTGCTGTTCTCGCAGCCGGCCGAGTCCGATGTAGACCGCACCGTGGTCTACGGTGTGAACCACGCCGATCTCACAGCTGATGATGTGATCGTGGCCGCCGCCTCATGCACAACCAACTGCCTCGTTCCGGTGATCAAAGTGCTGGACGACGCGTTTGGTGTGGAGCAGGGCAGCACCACAACCATCCATGCCGCCATGAACGACCAGCCTGTCATCGATGCCTACCACCATCAGGATCTGCGGCGCACTCGAAGTGCCCTGCACAACATAGTCCCGGTGGAGACCGGTCTTGCGAAAGGCATTGAGCGCTTGTTGCCCCAGATGGAAGGCAAGTTCAGCTCGGTGGCCATGCGGGTGCCGACCATGAACGTGTCCGCCATCGACATGGTGGTGAATGTGCGCAAGAGCACCGATGTGGCAACGGTGAACAGCCTGCTAAAAGAGGCCGCCAATGGCCCGTTGAAGAGCATACTCGGCTACACCGACGAACTGCTGGCAAGCTCCGATTTCAACCACGACGCCCATTCCGGCGTGGTGGACGGCGGCCAGACCCGGGTAACCGGGGGCACCATGGTGAAAGTACTGTGCTGGTTCGATAATGAGTGGGGGTTCGCGAACCGGATGCTCGATGTCAGCAAAAGCTGGCTGACGAAACACAGAACCTGATTGTCGGTTATCGCTGTGCTCGAACCGACCTACCGTAGGTCGGATTGAACGAAGTGACAATCCGACAGCCAGAGCAGATTTCAAGCTTTCAAGATTCGATCAAGGGAAGAACGTTATGGCCATCAAGAAAATGACCGACCTTAAGCTCGCCGGCAAGCGAGTGCTGATCCGTGAAGACCTGAACGTGCCGGTCAAGGACGGCAAAGTCTCCAGCGACGCCCGCATCCGCGCGTCACTGCCCACCATCAAGGCCGCCAAAGACGCCGGCGCCAAAGTCATGCTGATGTCCCACCTGGGCCGCCCGGAAGAAGGCGTGTACGACGAAGCTTCATCCATGAAGCCTGTTGCCGATCACCTGACCAAAGTACTGGGTCAGGAAGTTCGCCTGATCAAGGACTATCTGGACGGCGTTGAAGTGGCCGATGGCGAAGTCGTCCTGTTCGAAAACGTCCGCTTCAACAAGGGCGAAAAGAAAGACAACGAAGACCTCGCCAAGAAATACGCGGCCCTGTGCGACGTCTACGTGATGGACGCCTTCGGCACCGCCCACCGCGCCCAGGCCTCCACCCACGGCGTTGCCAAATTCGCCCCCGAAGCCTGCGCCGGCCCCCTGCTGGCGGCGGAACTGGAAGCCCTGGGCAAAGCCCTGGATAACCCGGCCAAACCGGTGGTTGCCATTGTGGGCGGCTCCAAGGTCTCTACCAAACTGGACGTGCTCAACGCCCTTGAGAAAGTCTGCGACTCCATCATCGTGGGCGGCGGCATCGCCAACACCTTCCTGGCCGCGGCCGGTCACCCGGTCGGTAAATCCCTGTGTGAGCACGATCTGATCGACACCGCCAAAGACATCGCCAGCCGCGTTGAAATCCCGCTGCCGGTCGACGTGGTTGTTGCCAGCGAATTCGCCGAGACCGCCACCGCCACCGTCAAGAACATCTCCGACGTCACCGACGACGACATGATCCTCGACGTCGGCCCGGAAACCGCTGGCGAATTCGCCCAGTTGCTGAAAAACGCCAAAACCATCCTGTGGAATGGCCCGGTTGGCGTCTTCGAATTCGACCAGTTCGGCAACGGCACCAAAGCCCTGGCCGAAGCCATCGCCGAAAGTGACGCCTTCTCCCTCGCCGGCGGTGGTGACACCGTCGCCGCCGTTGACAAGTACGGCGTTGCTGACAAAATCTCGTATATCTCCACCGGTGGTGGCGCTTTCCTGGAATTCGTAGAAGGCAAGACACTCCCGGCAGTAGCGGTATTGGAAGAACGCGGCGAGTAAACAAACAGAAGCGGTTCTGATCGGGCCCTACAACAAGACCAGAATCGCAAGGCAGGTGGAGGATCGCTTCCCGGGACTGTCTGCAGCATGGATGCTGCAGTCAAGCCTACATGGATGTATTCACAGCGTGTCCCGGGAAGCGATCCTCCACCTGCCGCAGCAGACTCCCAAGCAAGAAACGAACAGAATTCAAACATCCAAAGTCCAAATGAAGGAGACGACCCATGGCCCTGATTTCGATGCGGCAAATGCTGGATCACGCCGCCGAGCATGGTTACGGTGTGCCAGCCTTTAACGTCAACAACCTGGAACAGATGCGCGCCATCATGGAAGCCGCCGACAAAACCGATTCCCCGGTGATTGTCCAAGCCTCCGCCGGTGCTCGTAAGTACGCTGGCGCCCCCTTCCTGCGCCACCTGATCCTGGCGGCCATCGAAGAATTCCCGCATATCCCGGTGGTCATGCACCAGGACCATGGCACCAGCCCCTCCGTGTGCCAGCGCTCCATCCAGCTGGGCTTCAGCTCCGTTATGATGGACGGTTCCCTCGGTGAAGATGGCAAAACCCCCACCGACTACGAATACAACGTTGACGTTACCCGTCGCACCGTTGAAATGGCCCACGCCTGTGGTGTTTCCGTAGAAGGCGAGCTGGGCTGCCTGGGCTCCCTCGAAACCGGTCAGGCCGGTGAAGAAGACGGCATCGGTGCCGAAGGCACCCTGGACCACAGCCAGATGCTGACCGACCCGGAAGAAGCCGCCGACTTCGTCAAGAAAACCCACGTTGATGCCCTGGCCATCGCCATCGGCACCAGCCATGGCGCTTACAAGTTCACCCGTCCGCCCACAGGTGACATCCTGGCCATCGACCAGATCAAAGCCATCCACGCCCGCATCCCGGACACTCACCTGGTCATGCACGGCTCCAGCTCCGTACCCCAGGAGTGGCTGAAGATCATCAACGAATACGGTGGTGAGATTCCGGAAACCTACGGTGTACCTGTTGAAGAAATCGTGGAAGGCATCAAGCACGGCGTGCGCAAGGTCAACATCGATACCGACCTGCGCCTGGCCAGCACCGGTGCTGTCCGTCGCTTCCTGGCTGAGAACCCGGCCGAGTTCGACCCGCGCAAATTCCTCAAGGAAACCATGAAGGCCATGACCGACGTGTGCATCGCACGCTACGAAGCCTTCGGTTGTGCCGGCAACGCCAGCAAGATCAAGCCGGTTAACCTCGAGCGCATGTTCGAGCGTTACGCCTCTGGCGAGCTGGACCCCAAGGTCAAGTAAGCTTAAGAGACCGGAACCGAATCGGCCTCCGCATTGCGGGGGCCTTTTTGTTTGTGGCGCCAGGCCGCCAGGAAAATAAGCAGACCGATGGTTGCCGTCGTGGCCCCGACATAGCCTGTCGAAGACCAGCCGAAACCAGCGGTGATAGCCATGCCCGCCAGCCAGGGCCCAAGGGCGTTGGCAACATTGAAGGCAGCATGGTGAGAGGCGGCTGCCAGGTTCTGGGCGCCGTGCGCCACATCCATCAGATGGGTCTGCAGCGCCGGGCCCAGGGCGCCCATCATGGCGATCAGGAAACAGGCAACCAGCAGTATCGGAAGTGTGCCGGTGGTGGAGGGGAATACCACCAGGATGCAGGCGCTCAACAACAGGATGACGCCGACCGCCCGGAACCCCAGGCGATCGAACAACCAGCCGCCCAGCAGGTTGCCGGTGAAGCCGCCGAGCCCGAACACGGCCAATGCCAGGGGAATCCAGTACTCTTCAACCTGTGTGACTTCCAGCAGTGTCGGTGCCAGGTAGCTGAACACGGCAAACATACCTGAGAAACCAATGGCGCCGATGGCCAGGGCGAACCAGATGCCGGCCCGGTTGAACGCGCGAATCTCGCTGAATGCTCCCTTCCGTTGTTCCTGCGGATCAGTTGGCAACACCGAAATCACCATGGTCAGCGTGAGCACGGAAATGAGCCCCACAAACATGTACACGTAACGCCAGTCCAGAGACTGCCCCATCCAGGCCGCCATGGGGTTGCCCAGCAGCAGCGCCAGGGTCAGCCCCATCATGACGCGGCTGACCGCTTTTGCCCGTTGATGGACTGGCACCAGGGACGCTGCTACAAGGCAGGCAACGCCGAAATACGCCCCGTGAGGGAGGCCGGCGACAAATCGGGCAATCATGACCCCGGTGTAGTCTTCTGCCAGGGCGCTTGCCAGATTCCCTGCCGCATAAAAGGCCATCAGCCAGATCAGCAGCTGGCGCCGGAAAAAGCGGGCTCCGATCACGGCCAGCAGCGGCGCGCCCACGACAACCCCCAACGCATAGGCGCTGATCAGATGTCCCACCTGTGGCTCCGTGACGCCGAGATCCTGCGACACATTTGGCATCAGACCCATGATGGCGAATTCACCGGTACCGATGGCAAATCCACCCAGTGCCAATGCGAATTCGATCAGGAAAATCCGGAGTCGTGTGGCTGGTTCGCTACTCAAAAAGCTCTCCCTGGCGCTGGTTTAAAGAGTAAAACCGGTAATTCTCACCTCTACCGGAACGAGATGCCATACGAATTATCACAGTGGGGTGGGTCACAAGCTCTCACGTGTTTGATCTACCGCAACTGCGCAGCACCGGGTGCTTGTAATTTCGCTGCCAGCGTCAACTATAGGTAACAGAGATCAATTGTTGATCACCATGATGATCAGTAACGAGGAGTGCCATGGACTTCAAAGACTATTACGCCGTACTCGGTGTGAGTGAGTCTGCCTCCGCCGAGGAGATTAAAAAGGCCTACCGGAAGCTGGCGCGGAAGTACCATCCGGATGTCAGCAAGGAGGAAGATGCGGACACCAAGTTCAAGGATGTTGGTGAAGCTTACGAAGTACTGAAAGATCCCGAGAAACGGGCGGAATACGACCAGCTGCGCAAATACGGCGCCCGGGCGGATGGCTCCTTCGAGCCACCACCGGGCTGGCAGAGTGCATCCGGCTTCGGTGGCGGTGGTTACACCGAGGCCGACGCCCGCCAGTTCAGCGACTTCTTTGAGGAAATCTTTGGTGGTGGCCGTCGCGGCGGCTTTTCCGGTGGCTTCGGTGGTGGCGGTTTCCGCCAGAATATGAGAATGCGTGGTGAGGACGTGCACGCCAGGATTGCGCTGTTCCTGGAAGAGGCGTTTCATGGCTGTGAAAAACAGGTGTCTTTCGCGGTCCATGAGACTGATGAGCATGGCCGGGTGATTCCCCGGCAAAAGACCCTGAAAGTGAAGATTCCCGCCGGTATGCGCGAGGGCCAGAACATCCGCCTCAAGGGCCAGGGCTCGCCGGGTATTGGCGGCGGAGAGCCGGGTGATCTGTTCATCGAAGTCGAGTTTGCGCCGCATCCCCATTTTTCCGTGGAGGGCCGCGATGTCATGGTGACTGTGCCGATAGCGCCGTGGGAAGCGGCTCTGGGGGCAACGGTGACGGTGCCGACTGTTGGCTCGAAGGTGAATGTGCAAGTGCCCAAAGGTTCCACCAGTGGCCGTAAGCTTCGGCTCAAAGGCAAGGGCTTTCCGGGCAAACATCCGGGCGATCAGATTGTTATCCTGCAGATCGCCATGCCCGAGAAACACAGCGCTGAAGCGGAGAAGCTCTATGAGCAACTTGCGGAGGCCGAGAAGAACTTCAATCCACGCAGCAAGCTTCACGTGTGAGCGGGAGTAAGGTATGAGCAAGCAAGATCATATTCTGACGGTCGAGGTGCTCGATCAGGATGGCAGCACCTTCACCCTGCGTGAAATCTGCGAGCGCGGCGAGTGCCATGCAGAGTTTGTCATCAAGCTGGTGGACTACGGCATCATTGCCCCGGTTGGGGAGTCACCGGAAGCACGGCAATGGGAGTTCGATGTCGTCGCCCTGAGCCGGTTGCGCAAGGCCCAGAGGCTGCAGCGGGACCTGAAAATGAATCTGCCCGGTCTGGCCATGTCACTGGAGTTGCTCGACGAGGTGGAGGAGATGCGTCGGGAAGTGGGCCGTCTCAATCATCGCATTCGGCAATTGATGGGGGAGTAAACGCTCCCCCGCTTACTTCTTTTCTTCCAGCGCCTGAATCTCGGCGTAGATTTTTTCCGCCTCTTCCATAAGCGTACCGTGAGTTCTCAAATCGCCGTTGCGCTGGGCATCCAGTGCTTTGGCGAGTTTGGCCTCGTATTCCTTCTGCAGTTTTTTCTTCGGATCGCCTTTCAAAAATCCCAGCATGGTGATGACCCTGTTTTGGCTGACTGTTCAGAGCTTTACGCTCTCTGCCCCATAAAGTTCACAAAATTTTCATGATCAAAAACTGGACAGCTCGAAAATGTGGGATTAAATTCCCAAATAAATGTTTGGGAAAATAATCCCAATTATGGTTTGGGTGGTTCTCGGTGACTGCCCGCGGACGCAATAACAAGCCTGGAGAAGAACGATGAATCGCAAACCTTTAGCAATCGCAGTGAAGTTGGCCATGACAGGGGCTCTGGCCGGTGCCCTCGCCGCTTGTGGTGGCGGTGGCTCGGGAGACACCTCTACCAGTGGCACCTCATCGGGCACCAGTGTCGGGGCGGTTTCCGGCTTCGGCAGTGTTTACGTTAACGGTACTCGCTTTGAAACCAGTGGGAGCGTTAGCAGCGACGACGGTCTCGAACGTGAGGATCAGCTTGAAAAGGGGATGATCCTTAAAGTTGAGGGCGACTGGGATGACCGTGGCGAAGGCCGGGCCGACAGGGTCAGTTATGACGATACCCTGCGCGGCCCGATTTCCGGAATGAGCTGGGACGAGGTGACTCGCACCGGAAGCCTGACGATGCTGGGCCAGACTGTCTCATTGGACGGCAAAACGGTCTTCCGCGGCGCCACCCCGACGGCTCTCGCCGACAATCCCCAGGGATATCGGGTAAGGGTCAGCGCCTGGCGCCTGGAGGATGGCAGCTTCCGGGCCAGCTTTGTTGGCGCTCGTGCCATCGGCCTCGATTTCGAGGATGACAACGAAGTGGAAATTGAAGGCGTTGTCGCGAACCTGGATACAAGCGCCGAAACTTTCACCATCAACGGTTTCCTGATCGATTACACCAGTGCTGTCGGCGATGACGACTTCTCCCTGGATGATCTGGCAGATGGAATCGTGGTGGAAGTGGAAGGCTACCTGGACGGCAATACCATCATGGCCGAGGAAATCGACGATGAGGATGACCTCTTCGACGATGATGACGACGTCGAAATCTCCGGAAGCATTTACGACTATGACCCTGCCAGCCGTCAGTTCTCGATAAATGGGGTACGAGTTCAGATTAACGGTGGCACCGAGTTCGACGATCTCCGAGAGAGCAGCCTCGCCGATGGCCTGTTTTTGAAAGTGGAAGGGGATTTCCGCGAAGGCGTCCTGGTGGCTGAAGAAATCGAAGGCCGGGAATCCGATGCTGAACTGGATGGCCGCATCGAGTCCATTGATCTGGCCGATGAATCCATGCTCGTCAGTGGCGTTCGGGTTCAACTCACCAGCAATACCCTGATCGATGACGACGATGATGATGACGATGACCGTCGCAGTCGAGTTCAGGACGTCCAGAGCCTGCAGGTGGGTGACTATCTCGAAATTGAAGGCCGCCAGCGCAGCAGTGAGGGCGGATTCCTCGAAGCCCTCAGCATCGAGCGTGAGGATGACGACGATGATGACGATTTTGAACTCGAAGCACGGGTGACTGCGATCGGCGCCGAGTCGATCACCATCATGAATCTTGAGGTGCTCCGGAACGGCTACAGCTTTTCAGGCGCCCAGGTTGGTGATGAAGTGGAAATCGAGTACCGCCAGACCAGCGGTGGTCAGTATGAACTGACCGACAATGTTGAAGTCGACGACGACAGTGACGACGACAGTGATGATGATTGACCAGTGAGCCGAGGGTGCGGGCCAGGCAGTTGTCGGCCCGACTCCTGGCTTTCGAAGTCGCTATGGGAATACAATCCCAAACATGAAAAAGACCAACCCCCTGCATCAAGCGCTGTTCCGCATTCTGCGCCCTCTGGCGAGGTTGCTCTTGCGGAACGGCATCCCCTTCGGTGAGTTCTCGGAGCTGGTGAAACGTGCCTACGTGGAAGCCGCCCTTGAGGACTTTGCCGACGGTCGCCGAAAGCCCACGGATTCGCGGGCTGCGGTTATGACCGGGCTGACCCGTAAGGAAGTAAAACGCCAACGGGAAATCCTGGCAGGGGAAGATGCCGGGAGCCGCGATGTCATTCATGCCAACCGGGCGTCCCGGGTGGTTTCAGGTTGGGTCCACGATGCTGGTTTCCAGACCGAAGACGGAGAGCCAGCCATGCTGTCTTTCGACGGATCGGGCAGTTTCAGTGAACTGGTCAAGCGCTACAGCGGTGATATGCCGCCCCGCGCCGTGCTGGATGAACTGCTTCGGGTCGGCGTGGTGTCGATAGACGGCGAATCGGGCCGGCTGATCCTGCAGCAAAGGGCCTATGTACCGGCTGGAGACAGTGAGGAAATGTTGCAGATTTTTGGCGAGGATGTGTCCGACCTCATCGCGACCATTGATCATAACCTGGTCAGTGATGAGTCCGGAAAGCCGCCGCTGTTCCAGAGAACCCTGACCTACAACAACATTCCTCCGGAAGTGATGGAGCGCTGGCGCAAGCATGCCGCTGCCCAGTCCCAGGCACTGCTGGAACAGCTGGACAAATGGCTTGGTCCCCATGATCGCGATATCTCGGGGCAAAAATCTGGCAGTGAATCCGGGGATCCGGTCCGCACCGGCGTCAGCATCTTCTTCTTTGAAGAGCCCGCCGGGAAATTGCCGAAAGGAGACTAGTGGCATCTCCAGCAGGTGTTCTGATGATGCTTTGAAATCAAGGCCGGCCAGGAACGCCGGACAGGGAGAGAAAAGTTATGAAACGGCAACTCCGCAATCGTGTTTTCAAGCTGGCCGCCGGCACAGTGGCCTTCGGGGTGATTTCCGCCTGTGGTGGCGCGGGCGGGGGAGGCCTGGATGTTGCCGATGGCGGTATAAGGGGCACCGGGTCCAGTGTCGGGCCGGTTTCCGGATTCGGGAGTGTGTTTGTTAATGGTGTGCGGTTTGACACAAGAGATCTCAATGGAGCTGTAGAAAGCAATGATGGCATTGAGCTCGAAACCCAGCTTAGT
The DNA here is from genome assembly GCF_037029655.1 of Marinobacter sp. CH_CUG1437-1. Lineage (NCBI taxonomy): Bacteria > Pseudomonadati > Pseudomonadota > Gammaproteobacteria > Pseudomonadales > Marinobacteraceae > Marinobacter > Marinobacter sp. CH_CUG1437-1. The sequence continues at coordinate 151,184 of NZ_JAYMEW010000003.1, forward strand.
GAAGGCATGATTCTACGCGTTGATGGTGAATGGAGTGATGACGGCGAGGGAGTCGCTGAGAGTCTTGAATACGACGACACATTCCGGGGTACGGTGTCGGATGTGACGTTGAGCCAAAACAATGAACAGGTAACCTTCACAATATATGGGCAAGAACTGTTCGCCACTACCCAAACTGTGTTCCGAGGCACCACATTGGCAAATCTGACTAACGATGATTTTGTTCGAGTAAGTGCCTACCGGGGGCCGGATGGGCGTTATCGTGCGAGCTTTGTTGGAACCGCTACTCGCAACGAAAGCGATATTGAGCTTGAGGTTGATCTGTCGAACGCGGATTTTGATGCAGGCACCAATCAAATTCTGAGCAATGGTTTTAACATTACCTATGCCGACAATGTCTTTGCGGATGGCCTGACAGAGGCTGACCTTGAAGCGGGTGGATTCTTCGAGATCGAAGGAAAGTTGTTAGCACCAGATGAGATTAATGCCACCAGTATCGACAGGGACGATTTCCGCCGTTATCAGCGAGGAGAAGGAGACGATATTGAGCTCACTGGAACAGTCCAGACTGGCTATGTGGCAGACGCTGGTAGTGCACGCCCAGGAGAGCTAATTCTGGGCGGACTTACGATCAGAATTGTCAACAATACTGAACTCGAAGATGGCCTCACGCTCGACGATCTGCAGCCAGGCCTCCTGATCCAGGTTGAGGGGAAATTCACCGGTGATGATGTGGTGGAAGCGGAGGAGATTGAGTTACGGGAGCCCGATTCCAAGGTGAAGGGTCCGATTGATGTGAATTCGGTTGACCCTTCAAGCCGTCGCTTCGAAGTTGGCGGCGTTAGGGTACAGGTCACACCTCTGACGATTCTGATCCGCGATGACGATGGCGAAATCGATTTTGCCGAACTAACCGCCTTTGGAACTGAGGTTGAAGTCGAGGGCATTGAGAGGGGAGCTCCAGACAGCATTTATGTTGAGGCTCTCAAAGTCGAGGTCGAGAGCGAGGAAGACGACGCCAGCAGTTTCGAGTTGGAAGGCCGGTTGCGGTTTATCTCTTTGAATCCTTCGGCGAATGGGCTGTCCATCCTCGGAATAACCATTAGTGATCTTGGTGCAGATTACGATGGAGACAACGAGAGCACGGCCAGACAGGAAATCGTTGACGCATTTGCGAGACCAGAGCCGGTGTTCCTCGAAGTTGAATACTCCAACACCTCTTCTGGCTTTGTTGCAGATGAAGTTGAACTCGAGAGCGAAGATGACGATTAACTACAAAACCCGTACATAAAAGCGCGCTATTCAGGCCCGGGTTTTGCTATACATACGGACAAGCCAGGCAGGGACGCTGTTGCCGACTGTGCAGGATGCATGAAGTACACATGCTAGCGGAGTCCGTATGTCACTCAGTTTTATCAGGCGGCTGATCTCAAGCCGCCTTCTGCGGCCGGTATTTATAGTTCTGGTCGTTGCCGGTCTTGTCCAGGTTCTGGTCAGCCAGTGGTTGATTTCCAGTCAGGTGGAGCGCCTGGTCGACACCGCAGGGTCAGCCCTTGAGGCGAGCAGTAAGCAGGTCAGCGCCTCGTTTGGGGATACCCGCGAGGATGTTCGGACCCGCCTGGAGACCATGCGGCAGAAGACCACCGAAGAACTCTCCGCCGAACTCACCCGCCAGCAAACTGCTCAACAGGAACGCGTTGCAGGCAACGTTCGAACCGCTGTTATGGCTGAAGCCCAGGGCCTGGCCGATGTGCTGGCTGCGGTCGCCGCTCCGCTGATCTGGGATCGGGATGTCCCGCGCCTGACTGATCTGGTGGAGCTGGCCGACGCTCGTGAATCGGTTTTGTTCGCCGTGTATTACGACCAGTACGGTGAGCGACTGACCCGCTACGTGGATCGCACCGATGATCGGGTACGCACCTTAATGGAGCAGGGGGAAGGTCGTGGTGCGGCAAATCGGGTCCTCGATGCGGCAAGCCGTGACCCCAACGTCGTCATCATTACCGCTGATATTGCTCCCCAGGGGTCGGCCATTGGTCAGCTTAAGCTGGGTTTGTCCCTGGAAGGCATCAACCGGGATCTGGCCGCCCTGGAAGAAGAATTCAGTGCCACGATTACCGGCAGCATAGACGCTCTTCGCGACACCCTGGAGGCGGAAACCGAACAGGTGAACCAGCGCCTTCAGCAGCAGCTGGCGGGCATGGACTCCGATACCCGCTCCAGAATCCAGAGCACTGTGGAAGCGCTGAATGCCGAAGCCTCAAGCCTTTCGGCCAACCTCAGCATGCTCGCAATCGGCTCTGTGGTGATTCTTATCCTGCTCGTTGCATTGGTCCTGGGTGGCGGATTGCTGCCACGGGTCTTCCGTTTGAGCTCGGCGATCTGGGGAATTGCCGATGGTGAGGCAGATCTTACCCGCCGCGTATCCATGAAAGGCAAGGATGAGCTCACCGAAATGGCCCAGGGTGTAAACCGGTTCATTGCCCGTATCCAGGAGCTGGTTTCCGACGTCAAGGAGTCGGCCGAATCGGCCGCTGGCCAGGCCCAGGCTCAGGGGGATATCAGTCGCAGTGCGGTCTCCGCCGTGAATCGTCAGGAGCAGGAGGTGGCCGAGGTGTCCGGCACCATGGATGCCATGTCCCGGAGTATTTCCGAGGTGGCTGAAAACATTCAGGATATCGCCGGCTCGGTCAGCAACGTCAGTGCCGAGAGCGAGGCCACCGCTGGCATTTCCCGGGAGGTGCGGAACCGGCTGGATCAGGTGGTTCGTAACGTTGAGCAGGCCGTGGAAGCGGTCAATCAGCTGGACCACCAGAGCAAGGAAATCGGATCGGTGCTGTCAGTGATCGGTGCCATCGCGGAGCAAACCAACTTGCTGGCTCTGAACGCCGCTATTGAGGCCGCGCGCGCCGGTGAATCCGGCCGGGGCTTTGCCGTGGTGGCCGATGAGGTCCGCACCCTGGCGAGCCGCACCCAGGAATCCACAACCGAGATCCAGTCCATCATCGAGCGCCTTCAGCAGGGCAGCCGGCAGGCGGTGAGCGCCATTGGCGAGGTGTCGGGGCAGGTTGCGGAGTCTTCGTCAGAGTTCCGTCGGGCGGATGAGCATTTTGATCGCATCAACCAGTTGCTCAGCAGCCTCCAGGATCGGGCCATGGCCATTTCATCTGTTGCGGAAGAACAGGGCCGGCACGCCAGTGAAGTCAGTGTGAGCGTGAGCGATATTGCCGGCTCTTCCCGTCAGACGGTCGAAGCCATCGAGCGCTCCGACGAGGCCAGCGGCCAGATTGCCCGGACACTGACCTCGCTGAAGGACAAAGCCTCGCAGTTCCAGGTTTAGGTGCCTGAAGAAAGCAGGCGTTCCCGGGCGCTTCTGTATTCGTCGGCCAGGCGGCTCACCAGGTCCGGGACGGTGAGCACATCGTGGATCTGGCTGACACCCTGGCCGGCAGACCAGACGGTTTTCCAGGCCTTGGCTTCATCATCAATGGGCTTCAGCTTTTCCCCGTAGTTGATCTCGCCGGCCTGGTTCAGCTTGTCCATGGGGAAGCCAGCCGCCTCCAGACTCTGGCGCATGAAGCTGGCGGGTACACCGGATACTGCCGGTGTATGAATGATGTCGCCAGATACCGCCTCGATGATCATGTTCCGGTAGGCCTCGTCGGCCTGAGATTCGAAGGTGTTGATAAAGCGGGTGCCCAGATAGGCCAGGTCCGCCCCCAGGGCCTGGGCCGCCAGCAGGTCCTCACCATGTGATAGCCCCCCAGCCAGCAGAATCGTGCCATCAAAGACTTCCCGGATTTCATGCACCAGCACGAACGGGTTGATGGTGCCCGCATGGCCACCGGCACCCGCTGCCACGGCGATGATGCCGTCGACGCCCGCTTCTGCAGCCTTGCGGGCATGCTTCTGGTTGGTCACGTCGTGGAACACCGCGCCACCATAGCTGTGGACCGCCTCCACCACCTGGCTGGCGGCACCCAGGGAGGTAATGATGATGGGCACCTTATGTTTTACGCATAGCTCAAGGTCCGCCTGCCAACGGGGGTTGGTCCGGTGCACGATCAGGTTTACGGCATAGGGGGCAGTTGTTACATCCGGATTCGTGCTTCGAAAAGCATCCAGCTCCTCATTCATCTGGATGAGCCAGTCTTCAAAGCCTTCGCTGGAGCGTTGGTTCAATGCCGGAAAACTGCCAACAATGCCCTGCTTGCAGCAGGCAAGCGCCAGTTCCGGGCCAGAGATCAGAAACATGGGGGCGGCCACCAGGGGCAGTGAGAGCGAGTCTTTCAGGGACGCGGGCAACGGCATGAGGATTCCTTAATTTTTGTTGGAACTTTTGTAGGATATAAAGGATCTTAGCGTGCCTCGCCCGATCTGAAAACGGTCGCGAGCTAATTAATTCCGGAAACCATAAACAGAATAAGGAGTCCTTCCATGGGTGAAGCAAAACGTCGCAAGGAAACCGGCGCACCGCCTCCCCGAAAAGCAAAATCCAATAAGCCGCTGTATTCCGGTATTGGTCTGCTAGTTCTGGCCGCCGTGCTCCTCGGTGTCTTTTTCCTGACCGCCGCACCCGAGCCGACCTCTGACGAACTGCCCGTCGCCGCCCCCAATGCCGATGATTTCCCGGCCCAGCTGGACCAGTACGGCGTCTCTGTTGGCCCCGAGGATGCCCCCGTAGTGGTGCGTGAATTTGCCGACTACCAGTGCCCCGCCTGCGGAAACTTTTCCTCTGCCAGCAAGCAGTTGAAGGAAGAGTATGTGGAGGCGGGCAAGGTTCGCTTCGTCTACTTTGATCTGCCATTGCAGCAGCATCAAAATGCCATGCCAGCGGCCCAGGCTGCCCGGTGTGCCGGGGATCAGGACGCTTACTGGGCCATGCACGATCGCCTATACGATTCCCAGACCGAATGGAGCGGCTCAAACGATCCGGTTGCCACCTTTTCTCGCTACGCCGGTGATCTGGGCCTGGAAGAACGGCGCTTCCGCCGGTGCATGACTACCGAGTTGCACCGTGAAGCTGTCGAGCAGAGCCGCCAGGTGGCCATGCAACTAAGAGTCACCAGCACACCAACGGTTCTGGTGGATAACATCCGCCTGACTCGTCCCGGCTGGGGTCAACTTTCTGCCGTGGTTGAGCGTGAACTGGCCAATGAGGCGGACTGACGCTTTGCTCCAAGGGTAACCCCGCACTTGATCGTGAGCCTGAGTTGGTTAAAATTTGCGCCCTCTCAGGCTCCGGCCTCCGAGACTTTCAAACAGTTACCAAACCATGCTCCGGATTTACGATCCGGCCCGCAGGAGAAAATGATGAGCAACAACGTTGTTGTCTGCGCACTGTACAAGTTCGCAGTTCTGAATGATTTCAAATCCCTCCGCCAGCCCCTGCTGGACCTGATGCTTGAGAAAGATGTGCATGGCACTCTGCTGCTGGCGCGGGAAGGTATCAACGGCACCATTGCCGGCAGCCGAGAGGGCATTGATGCCGTGAAAGCCTGGATCGCCAGCGACGAGCGGTTCGACGGCATTGATTACAAAGAGTCCTTTGTGGACATCCAGCCGTTCAAACGCACCAAAGTGAAGCTCAAGAAAGAGATTGTCACCATGGGTGTGGAGGGTATCGATCCGAAGCGGATTGTCGGCACGTATGTTGATCCAAAGGAATGGAATGATCTGATTTCCGATCCTGAGGTTGTGTTGGTTGATACCCGCAACCAGTACGAAGTGGAAATCGGCACCTTCAAAAATGCCGTCAATCCGGCCACCGATACCTTCCGGGAGTTCCCGGAATACGTGAAGCAGAACCTGGATCCTTCGAAACACAAGAAGGTGGCCATGTTCTGCACTGGCGGTATTCGATGCGAGAAATCCACCGCGTATCTGAAGGAGCAGGGTTTCGAGGAGGTTTATCACCTCAAGGGTGGCATCCTGAAATACCTCGAGGAAGTGTCCGAGGAGCAGAGCCTGTGGCACGGAGAGTGCTTTGTATTTGATGACCGGGTTACGGTCAACCATCGGCTGGAGCGCGGAGAATACGACCAGTGCCATGCCTGCCGCCGGCCGATCACCGAGGAAGACAAGCAGCGTCCCGAGTATGAGCAGGGTGTGAGCTGCCACCAGTGCATCGATTCGCTGACCGAAGAGCAGAAGGCCCGGTTTGCCGAGCGTGAACGCCAGATGCGTCTGGCGGAGGAGCGAGGTGAGGCCCACGTTGGCGGCGAAGCGGCGCGCATCATCGCCGAGCGCAAGGCCCGGAAAAAGGCTGAAAGAGAACGTCAGGCCCGCAAAAGCCTGGAGGGCGAAAGGGCGAGCAGCACCGAGAGGGCCTGACCAACCCGGAAAGGAGACTTCATGGATTTACGACAGACCGTAGCTATTACCGCAGTTGTTATCGCGCCCTTTGCCAGTGCGCAGGAGGCAGACAACTGGAAGGGCGAAACCGAGCTGGGTGTGTTGATCACCTCGGGCAATACCGAAGAGACCAACATCAAGGGGCGCCTGGGGCTGATCCATGAAGTCGAAACCTGGCGCAACACGGGTGAGTTTCGGACCAATTATTCCGAGACCGACGACGAAACCACAGCCGAGAAGTATCTGGCCGCCCTGGAAACTGACTACAAGTTTGCAGAGAACCAGTACTGGTTCCTTCGGGGCTCCTACGAGGACGACCGTTTCTCTGGCTACGACTTCGAATCTTCAGTGACGACGGGTTATGGACACCGTGTGTGGACATCCGGCGAGCGTTCCTTCCTGGATCTCTCTGTCGGTGGCGGTTATCGCTACAACAAACTGGAAACGGTGAATGCCCAGGGCGAGGATGCCGAAGAAGAGGCGATCGCCCGCCTGGCAGGCCAGTTTGATTATGCGCTGTCGGAGAACTCACTGTTCCGTCAGAAGCTGAGTACTGAAATCGGACTGGATGAGAACAACACGGTCACCGAGTCGGAAACGTCACTGCAGGCGAATGTGGTGGGAAACCTCTCCATGAAGGCTGCGTTCCGGGTCAAGCACCTGTCGGATCCGCCCGCAGGCTCCGAAGACACCGACACGGAAACGTCGCTTTCGCTTATCTATGGTTTCTGAGGACGTGAAATCCGGGTCAGATGACGTGTTCATCTGACCCCATCTGCAGCATCAAACGTTGTTTCTGAGGCCCAGCTCATCCGGGTATGGCGTCAGATACTGCTGGGCATGCAAGTAGTCCACCGGCTCCCTGCGCTGAGCCATGCGCAGCAGGGTCATCGGCACCACCAGCGGCACTTCCCCACGGCGGTATGCCTCCATCTGCTCCATCAGTACCTTGCGGTCTTCATCACCCATGGAATCCCTCAGGTAGCCCATCAGGTGCTGCATGGCGTTCATGTGTGAACCCCGGCTCACCTTCTTGCTCATGGCCTCCATGAACAAGTGGATATAGCGCTCTGCAATGTCTGCCAGCGGTTCGGATTTCAGGTCCCCCAGCATGGGGCCGAGCTGGCGGTAGATTCGCTCCGAGTGGGCAAGAAGCTGAAACTTGTGGCGGGTATGAAACTCGATCAGCGCCTGAGCGGAAAGCTTGTCGCCGGCCACGTTCTGCATCCAGTCGTCGTAGGCAAATACACGCTCAATGAAGTTTTCCCGGATCATGTCGTCATTGAGACGTCCTTCTTCCTCCACCGGCATCAGCGGATAAGCCTTCAGCAGCGCCTCGGCGAACATGCCCCGGCCATCGCGGCGGATGACATTGCCATCCTCATTGTGGACCTTGATCCGCTCCATGCCGCAGCTCGGGGACTTGGCCATCAGGATGTAGCCGCGCAGGTCAGCCAGGGTGGGCATGACCTGGTCGATAAAGCCCTGCATGGCATCGGTATGGTCCGCAGCCCCCTTGGTTTCGATCAGGCGCAGGCCGTCACTGTACTCGCGCAGGTGGATGGCAGGGCGTGGAACGCCCAGGCCCGCTTCCAGTTCAGGGCAGATGGAGCGGAAATCAAAATGCTTTGAAAGCACCTGGGTGCAGTAACGGGAATGTTTATGGCCGCCGTCATGGCGAACTTCCTTTCCCAGCAGGCAGGTGCTGATTCCGACAGGGATACCGCTCACGTTACTCTCCATTCATCAGGTCGGTCCGAGGGTGAAAACTGTCTTTATAATACGTGAATTGAGTCTAGCCCGATCAGCTCCGCCAGGAAAACCGTAACCCTACTTACTCGGGTCGAAGCACCGATCCTTTTCGCTTCTTGTCGTACATGGCCAGGGTGGTGGCGTAGATGGTGCGAACGTCACTGGCAAACTGCTCTACCGAATAATCGCCGGCAAACTCCAGGGCCTGGGAGGAGAGCTTCTCGCGCAGTTCGTCGTCCTCCAGCAGTTTTTTCACCTGCGCCCGCCACTGGTCCTGTTTCTCCGGCGTTTTGAATCCGTTGAACCCGTGCCGAACCACGTCCTCGATACCGCTGGATCGAACCGCGACTACCGGCAAGCCGGCGGCCATGGCCTCAAGAATGACCATGCCCTGGGTTTCGGATATCGAGGCAAACAGGAAGGCATCGCCAAGCCGATACCAGATGGCCATTTCGTCCGGCGGAACGGCGCCGACGAGGGTGAAGTGTTGTTTGAGCCCGAGGTCTTCAATCTTCCTCTGCAGCCGGTCTTTCTGGTGGCCATCGCCGATCATCAGGAACCGGAAGGGCACATCGGTTTCCCGCCTGAGAGCATCAATGGCCTCGATCATGAAGTCGATATTCTTCTCATTGGAGAGCCGGGAAACGCTGACGAACACTTTTTCGTCTTTCAGTTCCAGCCTGTCACGGAGCTTCTTGATGTCTTCCTGCTGAACGTCCTGGAATTTGTGGTATTCGATGCCGGTTGGCTGCACGAACGTCGGCGTTTTCACCCCAATCATCCGCAGGTATTCCTCGGTCGAGTAGGTTGGCACGATCACGCCGTCGCACTTGTTGGCAAACCGCTTGATCAGGGCGTGGGAGATCAGGTTCCGGAACAGCATGCCCGGAAGTGGCACAAAGTGGGCATAGTGCTCCAGCCGGGTATGGTAGGTATAGATGGCCGGTATACTCAGGGTACGCGCCACGAACAGACCCAGCGACCCCAGCCAGAACGGATGATGCAGATGGATAATATCCGGCTTGAAAGCCCGCACTCGCTTGCGGATCCGGCTCAGGAAAATATTGGCCAACCTGAATTCCCGCTTTTCTCCCATGGCCAGAAGTGAGGGCACCCGAAGTACGTGGGGTTCGGCCTCAGGCTGTCCCTTGTAACGGGGCGCCACTATCAGCAGTTTATCGCCAAGGGCTTCCAGACCCCGACGCAGGCGTTCGATGGAAATCGGCACGCCGCCAATAAAGGGCAGGTAGTTGTTGGTAAACATCGCCACCCGCATCGGCTTCTCGAGCCAGGGGGCCGGGTCCAGATCGTAGTCCGGGTAATAATCCTTGCCGATGAAAATGGCTCCGTAGAGTTTTATAGCAATGGCCGCAAACACGGCGACAATCAGAATGAAATTGAGGTAGCCGGTGTAGAACAGGGAGTAAATAAAGAACCAGAGACTCTCCAGCCGCTTCAGAATCGGGTGCTGGCCTACTTCGAGGCGCTGCAGGCTGTGGCTTACCTCGCCACCGGCGCCCACATTCACCCGCACATAGTGATAGAAACTGGTGTCGTTGTTCATGACCAGGCCACCGGCACCGCCCGTGGTAACAAACGTGGTGTCTCCGACCGTCTTTTCGGAATAGAGCGACAGGTTGGAGGAAAACACCCGGTCAACATCATGCTCCTCGATTGTCTGGAGCAGTGCGTCCCGAAACTCGGGCGGCGCCAGGTAATCATCCTTCTGATCGAACGGAGCGTTCTCGTCCGGGTGCAGGGGAGGATGCCCTATGAACAGAATTCGGGCCTTTGAGTTGTCCTGGGCCAGCAGATCCTTCAGCCAGCGGATCTGCCAGCGCCAGGGGGTTTTCCCGGTGCTGTCGAGGAAAATCAACCGGGCGGCGCCTGCCTCTATGCTGAAGAAGTGCGGGCCGAAGTGATCGTAGAAACGGAAACTGCCAAAATCCTCAAACTCGTGGGCGCCGAAGGTCAGCAGGTAGGGAATCTCCAGATGACCCAGAGTGCCGTAGAGGGCACGGTACTTGTCTTCTCCACCGCCGCTGACTGCATTACCCGCCGAGACCAGAAAATCGAGCCCGGAACGGTTCAGCTCCGGAATGATGCGGTCCTCGAAAACCCCCACCGAGTTGTTGATGTTACCCACCACCGCAAAGCTGAATGATTCACCGGGGTCAAGCTCACGATAGATCCGCTCCACCTGCTCGGTATGGATCCCCTCGAAATCCTCTGTGAACAGGTTCAGATAGGTCTTGTAGCCCACCAGCAGAAACACCACCAGCAGGCAGAGGTAGAACAGAAGCTTGAGGGGGTTGCGGAAAATCATCCGGCTCTCCTGCGATTGGCGACAAGTTCCTTCTGCAGCACCACCAGCCCGATGATCATGCCCAGGTAGATGGTGAGCAGGCGCCAGCAGACGATGACCAGTATCAAGTGGTTACCCGAAAGGATATCCCGGAAGAAACTTCCGAAAACACCTTCGGAAATACCGGAAGCCCCCGGCGTGGGCGAGAAATACATAACGAACGTGGTGACGACCAGCAGCCCCACCGACACCACATAATCCACACTGTAGTCCAGGCTGTGCATCAGCAGGGCTGGGAAGCTAAACAGGCTGAGCAGAAATACCGCAGTGAAGAGAATCGACAGCCACACGAACACTGGCGCGCCGCGTAGGTAATCACCAAAACTCCGGGAAAGCCGCAGCATCTCCCTGCGCGCCTTAAACTGCCAGCGTCGGTGGCGGCGTTCGCTGATCAGGTGAAGCCGACGCGCGGCTTTCAACAGTCGGGTCAACGGGCCGATCAGCCATCGGGTCCGGAACAAAAGCACCAGGAAGAAACCGAGGTATAGAACAATCAGAAACGCCAGCGCGGTGCCGATATCACCGACAATCGAATTGCCGTCCAGGGACTTGAGTGTTAGCAGGAATACCGGCGTGAGCGAGAAAATAAACAATACCGCCAGTACCGTGCGAATCGTTGTGGCTGCAGTGGCCCTGCCAACCGGAACGCCATGTTGGCTAAGGAACCAGATCTGGGCGAAACCGCCCCCGGTGGCCATTGGCGTGATGTTGGAGAAAAACAGATTGATAAATACCAGCCGGAACATCGCTGGCAGGGGCAGCCGATGCCCCAGCGCCCGCAGGGTAAAGTAGAGCCGAAGGCCATCAGAGATGAAATAAACCAGCAACAGACCAGCCACCGATAACAGGGTCCCCGGAGCGATCAGCCTGGCATCAAAAGTAAGGGTGCGTTCGGCAAACAGGTCGTAAACGGCATACAGTCCGGCAGCGGTAAGAGCCACAAACAACAGGCTGAACATCGCCAGCTTTTTTCCGGAGGCGCGTTTCGAATAGTCGATGTCCGTGGAGTGAGTCATGGGCTGCCCGTCAGAGTGAGACGGGCAGTTTACAGGGTAGGGTGTGGTGGGTGTCCAGTGTCGGGCTAGTGGCCATACACCATCATGGTGGTATTGGTGATGGCAAAGTCGGTGAAATAAACGCCGCCGATGCTGTTGTCGCCAACCCGGAACACAGGCATATCAATATCGGCTCTGAACTCCACATCATGGATGGATAATCCTTCCACCCCGGTTGCGGCGCTTGTTCCTTTGGACAGCTTGGCACTGACGTTGGCCATCCCGAAATGCCCCAAAGTGTCGTCGCCCCGGCGGTTGTGAATCTGTAGATCCTCGATACCGATGGCAGCGAGATTGAAGATCAGAATTACATCGGCCACATCCCAATTCAGCCTGCCGTTGGTGATCTCAAAATGGCTGTCGAGCTGCAGTTCCGACTCGGACACTACATTACCGTTTGAAAGCGTGCGGTTGCTGCCTGAGTTGCGAATCACCAGGTCAGTCGGCCCAAGGTTTCCCTGCAGCAGAATATCCGAAAACATCGTCGTGGTCGGTGCGCTGCCGTCAGACTTGCTCAACGCAATGCTGTCTATCGCCAACTCGAAATCTACCGCGTCCCGGAGATCGGCAAGGCTGGAGGGATCACCGTAATCGATGGCCCCAAGGTGCATCACCAAATCGCCGTCATTGAACTGCTTGCCAAACGCGCCATTGGCTTGTTTGTAGGCAGAAAGTGCATCCGCTACGTCGGGATCATTCGGGTTCAGCGTCCCGGCATCTGCACGACGGGCAATCTCCGAAAACCCGAAATCCAGCACCTCATTCTGACCGGCAATATCAATGGTCAGCTTCATGTTGTCCAACATCGTATCGTTCTGACCGGACAGTCGTATGTTGTCCACATTCAATCGTCCTTCATCCTGATAAGTCAGCTGACCAATGCTGATCTTCGTTGCCATCTCAATTGTGACACCCGCCTGACCGGTTACGCTCGCCATGGCGGCATCGCCCAGCGGCCTGAAATCCGCTGTTACGGGTAGGGCGACACCAAAACCTAATACCAACGATGTGGTGGCTCGGAACAATCGCAAGGTGCAATTTGATTTGGAGAACGTTGAGAAGGAAATGAAAGTCATGGCGCCCCGGATCCATTTTTTTGATGTTTTTCAGGAAGCTCAAACAGGGCTTCCGGGCCGCAGGGGGACAGCACAACCTATGCAGCAGAACTTTGGTTTGTTACAGACTGTTACGATAAGCGGGGGAGGGACAAAGATCTGTGAGCCCTGTCACATGTATATGTAACCACAGAGGATGGGGCGAAGCGGGCAGGCAGGCCTCCCAAAACTGTGCGGAGCCATGGATGGCGGAGCCAAGCGTACACGGATGTATTCACAGCGTGTTTTGGGAGGCCTGCCTGCTCGCTTTGCATGCGTCTCAAGCCGGCAGGCAAAACCTGGACTAAGAAGCCAAAGCCTGCTGAATAAGAGACTTCTGGTGCTCCGCAAACTCCCGAATCAGAGCCTGCGCCTCATCCGAATCCCGCGCCAACACCGACTGTGGCAGATTGGCAAAAAACTCACTGGTTTGCGCCAGATCCCGCCGATACCGATCCGCGCTCAGATAATAGGCCCGACTGACCGCCGGCTTGAAATTCGACAAAGCCTCCGTGAGATAAGGATTCCCCACCACCTCACAACAGGCATCCATCACATCAAAACTCGCCTCAACCACCCCGGAGATGTCGGCAGAGCCCTCGTTGATCTTTTCAACAGCCTTGCTCACTGCCCCAAGCACCAGAGGCTTATCGTTCTCCTGCCAGCGCTCGCATAAACGCACCGCCATCATCATCAGCAAATGCATGTATACATCGTAAAGCTCGGAGGCATGGGCCGCGTCCAGCCGGGTTGCAGAAGCACCCTTGCGGGGCGTGATCTCCACCAGATGCCAGCGTTCCAGGGTGTACAGGGCTTCCTTCACCGAGGCACGACTGACCTTTAATTCACCGGCCAGGGTCGCCTCCTGAATCCGCTCACCGGGGCGAATCTGCCCGGTCATGATCCGCTCGGCCAGGTAATTGGCAATCTGCTCGGCCAGAGTGTTGGGCACCTGAAAATCCATAAAGGCTCTCTGAACAGGTCTTAAAAACCGGTCGGCTGCTGCGGTAAGCCGGCCGGCGTGGGGATGCGTGCGCATGAGTTTATCACAGCCTCTGAATCTGACAGTCACAACGCCTTGATCCGCTGAGGGTTCCTGGCAATTGTCAAAAAACTCCCGCCTATCAGTTGACGACTGATGCATTGTAGGACAATAATGCATAAAACAACAGGTGATCAGAGTTTCACCAACAAGCATTTGATGGAGATAACCCAATGAGCACGACGCAGTTATCGGTAAATCGTGAGGCCACCCGCCGGCGAATATTGCTGACCCTCAAGAAGTACAGCTACCTGATCGCCATGGTGCCGCTGGTGCTGCCCCCTCTGCTGCTGGCCGCCGGCCACGCCACTGATCTGGTAAACCTGTTTTCCTGGGGCGTCCCCGTCGTCGTCTTCGGGATCATCCCGGTTTTGGACATGCTGCTCGGCAAGGATTCACTGAACCCGGATGAAGAAACCGACGAGCCAAGAATGGTCGGCGAGCGCTTCTACAAGGCGATCACACTGGGCTGGGTCGCCGGTTTCGCAGCCTTATTGGTCTGGAGCATGCTGGAACTGGCTTCCGGTACATTCAGCCTGATAGGAAGCATTGGCTGGATCGTCTCCATCGGCATCGTCGGTGGCCTCGGCATCAACGTCGCCCACGAACTCATCCACAAAGACGACAAACTCGAAACCCGGGCTGGCGGCTTCCTGCTGTCACTGGTCTGCTACGCCGGCTTCAAAGTCGAACACCTGCGCGGCCACCATGTGCACGTCTCCACACCCGAAGACGCGTCCTCCTCACGCTACAACCAGTCCCTCTACAACTTTCTGCCCCAGGCCTACGTGCGCAACTTCCTCAATGCCTGGAAGCTCGAAGCCGAACGCCTCCAACGCAAAGGCCACAAGACTGTTAGCTGGCACAACGAACTCATCTGGTGGTACAGCCTCAGCGCCCTAGTACTGGCCGCCTTCACCATCGCCTTCGGCTGGCTCGGCGCCGCCTTCTTTTTGGGGCAGAGCTTTATCGCCTTCACCCTGCTGGAAATCGTCAACTACCTAGAACACTACGGTTTGCACCGCAGAAAACTCGAAAACGGCCGCTACGAACGCACCGGCCCCGAACACAGCTGGAACAGCAACTATTTCCTCACCAACGTCTTCCTGTTCCACCTCCAACGCCACAGCGACCACCACGCCTGGGCCAAGCGCAGATACCAGATCCTCCGCCACCACGACGTAGCCCCCCAACTACCGGCCGGCTACTCTGCCATGATCGTCCTGGCGATGTTCCCCCCACTCTGGCGGCGAGTAATGAACCCAAGAGTTGAGGCTTACTACAAAGGCGAAGAACACCAGTTGGTCTAGCCCGAGAAACGGCGGGCTGACCCAAAAGTTCGGTCGGCCGGGGTGTGAGGGGTTTATTTCTGCAGGGAAACGACTGTCTGAGCGAAGCGAGTTCGGCTTCCCGGAAGAAATAAACCCCTCATGCCTCGGCCAGCCACCAAGCTTCAGAGCGTCTCTGAAGAAACGCCGGCCAAAAACCGGCCCTCAAGACCCCGGCGGTTCGTCTCTGGCCCCGGGGTCTTTTTTCATGCCCTTGAAATCTTCATGAAACGCACACAGGTATAATAGTTAAATCCTGCGAAAAAGAAGGGAAAACCAAAATGCCCAAGCATTTCGAACAAGCCCCCGGTCTGCACGAAGACCCCGTTCCCGAAACCGAAGGCTACGTATTCAACCAGACCATGATGCGCATCAAGGAACCCGAGCGCTCCATGGACTTTTACACCCGAGTGATGGGCATGCGCCTGGTTCGCAAACTGGACTTCCCCGAAATGAAGTTCACCCTGTATTTCCTGGGTTACCTGGATGATCGTCAGGCTGGCCTCGTGCCCCAAGACGACGCCCACCGGACCACCTACACCTTCGGCCGCGAAGCCATGCTTGAGCTGACCCACAACTGGGGCACCGAAGACGACAACGACTTTGGCTACCACAATGGCAACGACGAGCCCCAGGGCTTTGGCCACATTGGTGTTGCCGTGCCAGACGTCTATGCCGCCTGCGACCGGTTTGAAAAGCTCGGTGTGGAATTCGTGAAAAAGCCGGACGACGGCAAGATGAAAGGCCTGGCCTTCATCAAAGACCCGGACGGCTACTGGATCGAAATCCTGCAGCCGGACATGCTCGAGAAACAGCGTAAGGAAGACTGATCTTCCTTACTCCGCACCGGCCCCCTGGCCGGCTGCGGGTTTACGACCGTAGCGGGAGGCCACCACCACCGCTGCGGTCAGAATCAGCGCCCCCGCAATGCCAATCGGCCCCAGAATCTCCTCCAGAAATACCCAGGCCAGCAGCGCCACAAATAGCGGTTCCAGAGTCACGATGATGCTGGAAAGCGTGGCCGGTGTCGTTTTCATGCCAGTGAAAAAGCACACATAGCCGATGCAGGTTGGCACCACGCCCACATAGATCACCATCAGCCAGTGGCCGAAGTTGAGGGTTTCCAGCCCCCCGAACCCGCCAGTCAGCGCCACCACCGGCAACAGAATCAGCGCTGCCGTAAAGAAACAGATAAACGCCGTGGTGAACACCGGTGTACCGGCAGAGCTGTAACGGCTGGTGAGCGTGAACCCGGTGTACACGCAGGCGGCCAGTAACGCTACCAGAATGCCGGCGAGCCGGAGTGTACCGGTGGTGTCCATATCGCTGAGAACCAGCATGGCGGTGCCTGCAATGGCCGCGAACAACGACAGAACGGTTAAAAGGCTGGGCTTCTCTCCCAGCAGGGGCGCAGCCAGAATGGCCACCAGCACCGGAGGCAAACACAGCGCGATCAGGGTGGCAATGCCCGCACCGGTGAGGTCTACGGCCAGAAGGTAGCTGCCCTGGTAAAACGCCTGGAACAGACCAAGCGCCGCCAACGGAATCAGGGTCTTGCGCGTAAGGCTTCGCAGCGAACTACCGGGCACGCTGGCGCCCGGATTGGCGCGCTCAAGGCGTGTCTGCTCCCGCCGCATCAGCAGCCAGAAAAAAGGCAAGGCCACCGCCAGTCGCAGGAAGCCCAACGTAATGGCCTGCAGCTCGGTACCGGTAAACAGAAATTTCGCAACAATGCCCGTGGTCGCCCATAGCAGGGCAGCCAGGGCGATCAACAGGGCGCCTTGGATCATTCAATAATCAACACAATCAGCTCTTTGGGACCGTGAACACCGTAGGCAAGGGTTTGCTCGATGTCGGCGGTTTTGGAAGGGCCAGAGATTAGCAGGGCATTGGTCGGCATGCCAGCGGCCCAGTTCTGGGCCTTCATCGCTTCGTGGAAGGTGGTGTAAAGCTCCGAGGCCTTGAGGATGGCAATATGAACCGGCGGTACCAGGCTCATCAGCCGTGGCTCATCAGTGTTCGGCCACAGGATCAGCGAGCCGGTCTCGGCAATACCGCCGCGGGTGGAGGTGATGCTGGCGTCCACCTCGTTGAACAGATGGGCCTGCCAGCTTTCGATCGGCTCGTCGTAGATCAGCAGTTCCGGCAGGTTCTCACGACCGGCATTGCGCAGGGCCTGGCCGATTTCGTGCTGCTTCGGGATCAGCAGGTTTCTGGCGCCACGGGTGCTCAGCACCTCGGCCAGTCTGTCCATCCACATGTCTTCGGTGCAGTGGTGAACTTCCCCATGCACAGATTCGATCATCTTCTCGAACCGCTCGATGCGTTCTGCCGTGGACCAGTCGTCCCGAACCAGAACCGAGAAGTCGCATTCCGGTACCGTCAGTTCGCCACCCGTCCGATTGCGCAAACGCTGAAGAATCGTTTCCCGGGAACTCATTGGCCACGCTCCTTCATCCGTTGGTGCAGAGTTTTGGCCGCCAGTTTGGGGGCCGTGCGGTAGTCGGTCCAGGCGCCCGCTTTCGAGGGCTGCAATGCCCTGAATTTTGTCGCGGCGCTGGTGCCAAAGCGGTAAATGCCCGGGCTTGCGTGCATCCAGGCCCAGCCTTTCCAGATCAGTGCCTCTTTTGAGCTTCGCTTGGCACCATGGCCACGGACCTTGGCCGGGTGCAGGTTGTCACCATCCACCGATTCCTGTCGCAGGCGCACCAGCAGATCCGGTATGGGAATCTTGACCGGGCAGACTTCGCCACAGGCGCCGCACAGGCTGGAGGCGCTGGGCAGGTGCCGGCCTTCGTCCAGGCCAATCAGATGCGGCATCAGGATTTTGCCGATGGGGCCCGGGTAGGTGGTGCCATAAGCATGGCCGCCCACTCGCGTGTACACAGGGCAATGGTTCATGCAGGCGCCGCAACGGATGCAGCGCAGGGTATCCAGCAACTCATCGTCCTGGTAGATCGACGAGCGGCCGTTATCCACCAGCACCAGATGAACTTCCTCGGGGCCGTCCAGCTCTTCGGCCTTGCGCGGGCCGGAAATCATATTGAAGTAAGTGGTGATGTGCTGGCCGGTGGCAGACCTTGTCAGCAGGGCGAGCAGGGCGGAGACGTCCTCCATGCTCGGCACCACCTTCTCGATGCCGGTTACGGCGATGTGGCACTTTGGCACCGTCGTGGTCATCCGGCCGTTACCCTCGTTTTCCACCAGACAGAGCGTGCCGGTCTCTGCCACCGCGAAGTTCACACCGGAAACGCCAACATCCGCGTTCATGAACTTTTCCCGCAGCTGCTGGCGGGCGCTGGCGGTGAGGTATTCCACATCGTTGGAGAGATCCGTGCCGGTTTTCTCGTGCATAAGCTTGGAGATCTCACCGGTATTCTTGTGAATCGCGGGCATGATGATGTGCGAGGGCGTCTCATCCGCCAACTGCACGATGTACTCGCCAAGATCCGATTCCAGGGCTTCAATTCCCTCTGCTTTCAGGTAATGGTTCAGCTCCATTTCCTCGGAGACCATGGACTTGCCCTTGATCACCGTCTTCGCATCCCGGGCCTTGCAGATATCCCGCACGATCCGGCAGGCTTCGTCGCCGTCCACCGCCCAGTGCACCTTGATGCCGTTTTCCGTCAGTTTTTTCTCAAGCTGCTCCAGCAAGTCGGGGAGATTGGCCAGGGCACGCAGGCGAACATTGGCGCCCAGCTCCCGGAGGGTTTCCAGATCCCAGCCCTCGAATGCCGTCTTGCGCTTGGACATCAATCCGTCCATGGCGCTGCGGAAGTTCTTGCGGATCTTGGGGTTATGAATGGCCGCCTGAGCCCGCGGGTGGAACTCTTTTACGTCGATGTGATGGCCAGTGTGCTCGGCTGTCTCGCTCATGACTGCTGCCCCCCTTTGCCCCGGGTGCGCGACCACAGGAAACTGAGAATGTGCTGGCCTTCAACAGGCTTCTGGTTCTTCTCGGCGTACCCGGCAATGTTCATCAGGCAGCCACAATCGGTGGTGACAAACTGTCTGGTGCCGGTCTCCACCAGTGCATCTACTTTCTCGCTTACCATGGCGCCGGAAATCTCCGGGTGGCGAACCGCAAAGGTACCGCCAAAACCACAGCACTCCTCCGGCCGAACCTGCTCCACGAGATTCACGTTCTTCAACTGGCCCAGGAGCTTTGGCCCTACCTCGGCCACGCCCATTTCACGGCGGGCGGAGCAGGAGGTGTGCATGGCAACCGTGGTGGGCTCACCCAGGTCTTCCAGTTTGATATGGCAAACGTTCAGCAGAAAATCCGTCAGTTCCCAGACCCGGCCAGCCACCTCGGCGGCTTTGACTTCATCCGGGGTGTCCTTGAACAGATCCGGGTAGTGCTTGCGCATCATCCCGCCACAGGAGCCGGACGGCACCACAATGGGCCAGTCGCCGGGAAACAGGTCGAGCTGGGCACGGGCTACCGATCGGGCCTGATCATGGTAACCGGAGGTGTAGGCCGGCTGGCCGCAGCAAGTCTGGTCCTGTGGGAACAGCACCTCAATGCCTTCACGCTCCAGCAGCTCCACACCAGCAATGCCCGCATCCGGGTAGAACATGTCCACCAGACAGGTGCCGTAGAAATACACTTTTGAAGGTTTGGATGGATAAACCTTAATGGGATCAACCATGGGCCGACGCTCGTCATTTTTGAATTGTTATCTAGCAATAATAGGGTGGCGAGCGCGGTGTTGCCAGACGACTTTATGGGCAGCCTGAAATCGAAAATGGAGCGATGCAGGAAGGGAAGATGGGCAGCGGCAGCGCGCCACTGCCCGGGGTATTACTTGACGGTCAGGCGCGCGGCGTTCTTCTCGATAGTGCGCTCGCCAATGCCTTTCACGTTTGCCAGATCTGCAGTCACTGCAAACGGGCCATTGGCTTCGCGATAGGCAACGATGGCTTCAGCCTTGCTCTGGCCAATGCCGTTCAGGCTGGCGAGGGTGGCCACGTCGGCGGTGTTGATATTGATAGCGGCTTCCTGGGCGTAAGCAAAACCGGTAACCAGGCTGAACAGCAGAATGAGGGTTGCGAAAAGCGGTGTGCGCTTCATGAATTCAAGCTCCTGAGATTTGCATTTATGGTTGTGTGCCAGGGCGCAAAGCAGCAGAAGCGAAATGTAAGAAGAGAGCAGAAATGTCTGTGGGGATGGGGAGTGCACGGACGGGACCACATTCCTTGTGATCCCCGATTCCGTGGCTGACCCCTGCCTGTTCCCTCAGGCGTGCGACTCATCCTGAGCGCGTCTTCCCTGCGGTCATCCCTGTAAGCCCTGATCCTTTGGGCAACTCCATATCCATGGAGTTTTCATCCTTGCGGCTTCGATCCTTGAAGCTCTCGTCCTTGGGCCAACATTCCTTGCTGGCTTGTCATCCCTGACACTGACCATTCTACTGTGGTTAGAATTCCTACCTATCGGAGAATCGCTCCGGGGGTTGTGCGATATGTCTTACAGATTTGTAAGCATTTCGGAGGCGAGCAAAATGAACCAGAGTTCAGTATTTTCGGGGGCTCCGAGGCAATTTATTGCCCGCCGCGGTGGGCTTCAGCGGCTTCGCGGATTCGCTCCATCGTAATCGCCCGAACCGCCTTCTGGCTGGCACGGATATGGCGGGTCAGCCGATCGGCGGCCTCGCTGGCCATGCCGCTCCTCAAGGCCTCCAGAATGGCCGCATGCTCAACGTAGGTCGCATCCACCCGTTCCTCCCGGCTGAAGTCCAGGCGCCTCACAATCCGGAGCCGGTCGGTGATCTCCCGATGAATCCGCGTCATTTCCCGATTCCCTGCGGCGGCGACCAGATCGCAGTGAAAGCTTTCGTCCAGCATCCGGACCGTGCTGCCCACCGCGCGCTCCGATGGATGATCCGGATTCCAGAGGGCGGTGAGTGTGCGCAATGCTTCCGGTTCCTCGGCCAGGCCACAGATCTTGTGCACGGCCGCCCGCTCGAGGGTGATGCGCAGGTCATAGAGCTCTTCCACCTGCCGGAAATCAAACGGTTTTACCTGCCAGCCACTGCGGAACAGCACCTCCACATGGCCCTCACGCTGCAAGCGGTAAAGCGCCTCCCTGACGGGCGTCCGGCTCACATTCAGGCGGGTTCCGATATCTCCCTCGCTGAATCGGTCGCCCGGAAGTAGCCGGAACTCGAAGATGTCCTCTTTCAGGGCTTCATACACCCTGTCTGCCACGGACTCTTTTCTTCTTTGGTTTGCCATTGGCTCCGATTGTCCCCCGTCAGGCGCCAGATTTACCCGCCATGCTCAGGATCTGGAGGCGATATAGGCGCGCCAGCCACCGAATTCCGTGACATCCTCTGCACCCTCAAAACCATAGCCTTCGCAGATAAAACCGTTGACCCATCGGCCATCTGCCAGTTCAACGTTGCCAATACCAAGGGGCGCGGGAATCAGATCCACAAAGGAACCGAAGGCGGAGGCGGGCATCTCCCAGACTTCCACAATGATTGCCTCCCCCTCGCCCGGGGCCGCGCGCTTCAGCCCGGGCTTCGGCGGTGTGGTGTTTGGCAGAGCGAACAGCCGGTAGTGGGCCGAGGTTGTGGTTTGCTCAAGCAGCACCGCATTGCGCTCACCGAGCTGCGTGTTCAGGGGCATGCCACTGAGGTGGGCGCCAACAACCGCCACCTTGATGGTGGGTGTGGAAATGGCGGCCCCGGGTGTCTCCTCGGGGCGCGCCCGGGCGGTAGCGCCCAACGGTGTGGGGTGTGAATTCAGCCACTGGCAGGCCAGGTGTTGCAGCTCCGCGTCTTTCCACGCGCCGCTGATCAGGGTAACGCCAAAAGGCAGGCCGTCATCCCGGAATCCCGCTGGCACAGCGAGGGCGCTCATGTCGGCCAGGTTAACGAAATTGGTATAGGTGCCCAGTTGGCTGTTCAGGGTCACCGGGTCTGCATTCACCGCTTCGATGGTGGGCGCGGTCGGAGCCGTGGGTACCAGCAGGGCATCCACGTCTGCCAGCAGCTCATCGATCTGGCGAAGCAGTTCTTCTTTGCGGTAAAGGGCCTTGAACGTATCGGTGGCGCTGAAGTTCGCAGCCTTGCTGATAATGCTTTTGACCACCGGATTCATCTCATCGCCATGGCTGGCCATGAACGATTCCACGGCCGCATGGCGCTCTGCCACCCAGGGGCCTTCGTAGAGCAACGCGGCGAGTTCCAGCAGGGGGCTGAAGTCCAATGGAATCAGTTCCACATTCTGCTGACGCCACTGGCTGATGGCCGTGTTCCAGGCCGCTTCCGACTGTTGATCGCCAAACCAGTGCGGATGCTCGGGAATGGCGAGTCGTTTAATGGGTCCAGGTCGCCGAAGGGCGGCGCCATCAAGCGGTAAGGCGTCCGGGGACTTGCGCGAAAAGGCATCGCCGGCGTCGAAGCCGGCCAGAGTATCCGACACCAGGCCGGCGTCGTTTACGGTGAGCGCAAAAATGGATACGCAGTCCAGCGAACGACAGGCCGGCACCACGCCTCGAATGCTGAACAGCCCTTTGGTTGGCTTGAGGCCCACCAGATTGTTCAGCCCGGCAGGCACCCGGCCGGAACCGGCGGTGTCGGTACCCAGGGCAAAAGGCACCAGCCCTCGCGCGACAACCGATGCTGAGCCGGAGCTGGAGCCGCCGCTGATAACTTCCGGTTTGAACGTGTTCGGGACTGCACCATAAGGGGAGCGTGTGCCTACCAGGCCGGTGGCAAACTGATCCAGATTGGTTTTGCCAATCACCACGGCGCCCGCGGCCTTGAGTCTGGCCACGGTGTGGGCATCTTCCGCCGGCGTGTAGGCGAAGGCAGGGCAGGCTGCGGTTGTTTCAAACCCGGCCACATCAATGTTGTCTTTCGCCGCAAACGGAACGCCGTAAAGAGGCAGCGTGCTGATATCGCCACCAGCCTTCTCGAGCTCCTCATCCAGCTCAGACAGCGCTTTACCCAGCCCTTCCTGGTCCAGAATCGAGATCCACGCAGCATCGTTTGAATCCAGGCCGGTCAGCAACTCACCCAGCAGAAAACTGGGCGTAGCGCCCTCCTTATAAGCGTTCTGCCAGTCCTTGATGGTCCATCCGAGCATTGAAGGCATTCGTCTTCCTCATGTGCGTAATCAACTTGTATACATGAGGAATGGCAATGCCTGTGCCATTTACCGATTTTTATCGATAGTGACTGAAAAACATAAGGTTATGAGTTTTTTTGATGCACGGGACGATTCAGATCTGCCCGCATCAGGTGCGGGCGCACCAAAAACGCTCATGAATGCTGTGCTCTGGAGGCATGTTTAGTGGTGCTGGCCTGCGGAATTTGCCTTGTATACTAGATAACTAATTGTTTTTAAATGAGATGTGAGGTGTGTGGAACAGCAGATGCAGAGGCCCTGCTGCGTTTTAAGACGAACTGCATACCTAACTAAGAAAAGGACGCCTGAAATGACTATTAAAAAACACGTGAAACTTGGCCTCTCTGCACTCGCACTTTCCATCTCTTTTAATTCCATTGCGGCGGAAGATCCCATCAAGGTGGGTATCCTGCACTCTCTGTCCGGCACCATGGCCATCAGTGAAACCGTTCTGAAAGACACCGTTGAAATGCTGATCGAACAGCAGAACGCCAAAGGCGGTGTGCTTGGTCGTCAGATGGAAGCGGTTGTTGTAGACCCGGCCTCCAACTGGCCGCTGTTCGCCGAGAAAGCCCGCGAGCTGCTGGCCCAGGAAAAGGTCGACGTAATCTTCGGTAACTGGACCTCGGTTTCCCGTAAGTCCGTGCTGCCGGTGGTGGAAGAGCTGAACGGCCTTCTGTTCTACCCGGTTCAGTACGAGGGTGAGGAATCCTCCGAAAACGTTTTCTACACCGGCGCTGCGCCCAACCAGCAGGCGATTCCTGCGGTTAACTACCTGATGAACGAAATCGGGGTAGAGCGCTGGGTTCTGGCAGGTACCGACTATGTATATCCGCGTACCACAAACAAGATCCTTGAGACCTACCTGATGGACATGGGTGTGGCCAAGGAAGACATCATGATCAACTACACACCGTTTGGTCACTCCGACTGGCAGAACATTGTCTCTGACATCAAGCGCTTCGGTTCCGCCGGCAAGAAGACCGCCGTGGTTTCCACCATCAACGGTGACGCCAACGTACCTTTCTACCGTGAGCTGGGTAACCAGGGTATCGCGGCCTCCGACATTCCTGTAGTTGCCTTCTCCGTGGGTGAGCAGGAGCTCTCCGGTATCGACACCGGCCCGCTGGTTGGCCACCTGGCTGCCTGGAACTACTTCATGAGCGTGGACAACGACGCCAACTACGACTTCATCGACCAGTGGATTGAGCACACCGGCAACGAGCAAGCCGTAACCAACGATCCGATGGAAGCCCACTACATCGGCTTCAATATGTACGTCGAGGCGGTCAAGAAGGCCGGCACCACAGACGTTGACGCGGTGAAAGACGCCATCATCGGTGTCACCGTGCCCAACCTCACCGGTGGCTACGCCGCCATGATGCCCAACCACCACATCACCAAGCCGGTGCTGATCGGCGAGATCCAGGACAACGGCCAGTTCTCCGTCGTCTGGGAAACCCCGTCGCTGGTCGCTGGCGACGCCTGGTCTGACTACCTGCCTGGTTCGCGGGACATGATTGCAGATTGGCGCAAGCCGATGTTCTGCGGAACCTTCAACACCGCAACCGGCACCTGTGGCGCCTCTGCGGGCGAAATGGCCGCTGAAGCCGAGTAAGGCTCAGTTGGCATAGCACCATGGACAACCGGGGGTGGCAAGCGCCGCTCCCGGCTGTTCCCCGCAACACGCTTGAAACAGACAGGACATTCTCATGAGCATCTTCCGATCGCTCACACTGCTGCTTATCGCCCTGTTTTCCCTGCTATCGCTGCCCGCAACGGCGCAGGAAGACGACCCCGGCAAGGCTCTGCTGATTAACCTCGCAGAAGCGCCGGCCAGCAAAGTGGAAGAGGCGGTAAACGCCATCGTTAGCAGCGGTGATGAACGGGCCAGGGGCTGGCTTGAAGCTTACGGAAACAATCGCCTGAGCCGGGTAAAAGACACCGGGCAGGTGGTACTGGTACTGAACAACCGGGGCAGGGACTGGGAAATTGCAGATCCGCTGACCGGAGAGAACATGGGTGAAATGTCCCGCCGCGAGCTGGACAGAGTCGCCATCAACAACCGCATACGGGGCCAGCTTGAAGGCATACTGGCCATGCTGGACCTGAATGCCAAAGACCCGGAGGTGCGCGAAGCGTCCGCACAGGACATGATGGGCAAGGTGGATGCGTCCCTGGTTGAGCCGCTGGAAGCGCAATTGGCAAAAGAAGAAAACGCCGCCGTACGCAACCGCATTGAAGAAGCCCTGGCCATCTACCGGGTGGGTGAGGGCAACCTCGAGGCCGTGGACGTGCTGGCCGGAAGCCTGCATCCCCGCGCCCGCGCCGCCCTGAACGAGGCCGTTCGCGGTGACAATGAGGCGCTGGCCGAGCGGGCCGCCAAAGCCCTCGAAAGTATCGAACAGAAACTCAAGTTGAACCGCGCCGCCGAGACCCTGTATTTCGGGCTATCCCTTGGCTCGGTTCTGGTGCTTGCTGCCATCGGCCTGGCCATCACCTTCGGCGTGATGGGCGTGATCAACATGGCCCACGGCGAACTGATCATGCTGGGCGCCTACACCACCTGGGGCATGCAGCAGCTCTTCCCCGGCCAACCCGGCCTGGCACTGATTCTCTCTATTCCCGCCGGCTTCCTGGTGGCGGCCACCGCCGGCATCATCATTGAGCGCAGCGTGATCCAGTATCTGAAAGGCCGACCGCTGGAAACCCTGCTGGCCACCTTCGGTATCAGCCTGATCCTGCAGCAGCTGGTGCGCACGGTGATCTCGCCCCAGAACCGCACCGTGGTAACGCCGGATTGGATGAGTGGCTCCCTGGTGATCAACGACGCCCTGTCGCTGACACTCAACCGTCTTTACGTGCTTGCCTTCGCGTTGATTGTCTTCGCCGGCCTGATGCTGATTATGCGCAAGACCCGCCTGGGCCTCGAAGTGCGCGCCGTTACCCAGAATCGCGCCATGGCCCGATCCATGGGTATTCGTGCCACCCGCGTGGACATCATGACCTTCGCCCTGGGCTCCGGTGTGGCCGGCCTGGCCGGGGTGGCGCTTTCCCAGCTCACCAACGTGGGCCCGAACCTGGGCCAGAACTACATCATCGATTCGTTCATGGTGGTGGTGTTCGGCGGCGTCGGTAACCTCTGGGGCACGCTCATCGCTGGGCTTTCCCTGGGCACTATCAACCAGCTGCTCGAACCCTGGGCCGGTGCCGTACTCGCCAAGATCATCGTGCTGGTGTTCATCATCCTGTTTATCCAGAAACGGCCGAAGGGGCTCTTCCCCCAGAAAGGCCGGGCTGCGGAGGGTTAAGCTATGTGGTTAACAAGACCCTTGCAGGAGCGTTCAACCCAGATCTTCCTGGGCGTGCTGTTCGCCGCCCTGGTGGTGGTTACCTTCCTCCATCTGTTCATGCCGCAGGACAGTGCTCTGCACGTCAGCGCCTACACCGTGACGCTGCTGGGCAAGTACCTGTGTTATGCACTGCTGGCGGTGGCGGTGGACCTGGTGTGGGGCTACCTCGGTATTCTCAGCCTGGGCCACGGCGCCTTCTTTGCCCTGGGCGGTTACGCCATGGGCAT
This sequence comes from Marinobacter sp. CH_CUG1437-1, assembly GCF_037029655.1. Classification (NCBI taxonomy): domain Bacteria; kingdom Pseudomonadati; phylum Pseudomonadota; class Gammaproteobacteria; order Pseudomonadales; family Marinobacteraceae; genus Marinobacter; species Marinobacter sp. CH_CUG1437-1. The sequence continues at coordinate 177,893 of NZ_JAYMEW010000003.1, forward strand.
GTACCTGATGCGCCAGATTGGTGATCGCGGCGTGTATGGCGATCCCATCCTGCCGGACTTCATGGTGTTCCTGAACTGGCAGGAGCTGCCCTGGTTCTGGCACGGGTTCGACATGGCCTGGTTCGCGTTCATCATGGTGCTGCTGGCGCCGGGCCTGCTGGCCCTGGTGTTCGGTTTCCTGGCCTTCCGCTCGCGGGTGACCGGCGTATACCTCTCCATCATCACCCAGGCGCTGACCTTCGCCCTGATGCTGGCCTTCTTCCGCAACGAGATGGGCTTTGGCGGCAACAACGGCCTCACCGACTTCAAGGATATCCTCGGCTTTAACCTGCGCACCGATGCCACCCGCCTCGGTCTGTTCATTGCCACCGGCATCGCATTGGCCATTGGCTACGTGATCTGCCGTGGCATCGTGACCAGCAAACTGGGCCGGGTGAGCGTGGCCTGCCGCGATGCCGAGGCCCGCACCCGCTTCCTGGGTTACCGGGTGGAACGGGTTCAGCTGTTCGTATTCGTGGTGTCCGCCATGCTGGCGGGCGTGGCCGGCGCGCTGTACGTGCCTCAGGTAGGCATCATCAACCCCAGCGAGTTCTCGCCGCTGTTCTCCATCGAGATCGTGGTGTGGGTGGCTCTGGGTGGTCGTGCAACCCTCTACGGCGCGGTGATAGGCGCCATCCTGGTGAACTACGCCAAAACCGTGTTCACCGGCATCATGCCGGACGCCTGGCTGTTCGCCCTCGGCGGTCTGTTTGTGCTGGTTACCGTGTTCCTGCCCAAGGGCATTGCCGGGCTGCTGCAGAAACGCCGCAAAGCCAAAACCGATGACGATACCCCCGCCGGGCAGGAGGCCACCGCATGAGCATTTTTTCGGAACTGGCTGACCGGGAGCACGTGTTCGAGTTTCTCACTCAGGTGCAATCGCCGGTGGACGTGCGCCACGGCCCTATCCTGTACATGGAAGACGTGAGCGTGAGTTTTGACGGCTTCAAGGCCATCAACAATCTCAACCTCACCATCGACGATGGCGAGCTGCGCTGCATCATAGGGCCCAATGGCGCCGGCAAGACCACCATGATGGACATCATTACCGGTAAAACCCGGCCGGATACCGGCTCGGTGTGGTTCGGTAGCCGCCACAACCTGCTCACCATGAACGAGCCGGACATCGCCTCCCTCGGCATTGGCCGCAAATTCCAGAAACCCACGGTGTTCGAAGCCCTCACCGTGTTCGAGAACCTGGAACTGGCCATGGCGGCGGACAAGCGGGTATTCCCGACGCTCACCGCCATCATGAAAGCCGAATACCGGGACCGCATCGACGAAGTCCTGGAAATGATCGGCCTGGAATCCCTCCGTGACCGCCTCGCCGGCATCCTCTCCCACGGGCAGAAGCAGTGGCTGGAGATCGGGATGTTGCTGATGCAGAAGCCCCGCCTGCTTCTGGTGGACGAACCTGTTGCCGGCATGACCGAGCAGGAAATGGAACGCACCGCCGAACTGCTCACCAGCCTGGCCGGCAAACAGTCGGTTGTGGTTGTGGAACATGACATGGGCTTTGTGCGCTCCATCGCCCGCAAGGTCACAGTGCTGCACCAGGGCAGCGTGCTGGCCGAAGGCACCATGGACCAGGTCTCCAACGATCCGGAAGTGATCAAGGTGTATCTCGGGGAGGAGGCGTGATGCTGAAGATTGAAAAGCTCAACCAGTTTTACGGTGAAAGCCACACCCTCTGGGATCTGGATCTGGACGTACCCCAGGGCCAGTGCACTTGCGTGATGGGCCGCAACGGCGTGGGCAAGACCACCCTGATGAAATGTATCATGGGTGAGGAAACCACCAAAAGCGGCAGTATTGAATTTGCCGGCGATGTGGAACTCACCAAAAAGAAAGTGGAAGACTGCTCCCGCCTGGGCATTGGCTACGTGCCCCAGGGCCGCCAGATTTTTCCGCTGCTGACCGTGGAAGAAAACCTGCGCACAGGGCTGGCGGTGCGCAAGGACGGCAGCAAGAAAATCCCCGAGCGGGTGTACGAACTGTTCCCGGTGCTGAAGGAAATGAAGCACCGCCGCGGTGGTGATCTCTCCGGCGGTCAGCAACAGCAGCTGGCCATTGGCCGGGCCCTGGTAATCGAACCGCGCCTGCTGATCCTGGACGAGCCCGGGGAGGGCATCCAGCCCAACATCGTGGCCCAGATTGGCGAGGTAATCCGCAGGCTGATCGAGGAAGACGGCCTGACGGTGCTATTGGTGGAGCAGAAGCTTCCTTTCGCCCGCAAGTATGCCGACCGCTTCGCCATCCTCGACCGGGGCCGCCGCGTGGCAGACGGTGGGATTGCCGAACTGACCGATGAACTCATCAAGAAGCACCTGACCGTATGAGCGCCTTCCAGCCCATCACCGCCCACACGTCCGGCCATCGTTTTGATGGCGAACGGCGCTGGGCCGCAGCTATCGACCTGGGGTTTGAGGCGCGCAACGAGGGTGCCCCCGTGCCGGTGACCCGTCTGGTGCGCCGCCGGCATATTGGCCCGCTACGGGTGCAGCGCCCCTTCTACCCGGAAGGCAAAACCGGCTGCTGCCATGTATATCTGCTGCATCCACCGGGCGGCCTGGTGAGCGGCGACGAGCTGCGTATCGAGGCGTCGGTAGCCGAAGGCGGACACGCGCTGCTCACCACCCCGGCCGCCGCCAAACTCTACAAGGCCGACAGCCACGGCGTGGCCTGGGGCCAGCACACGCGATTGCAGGTGGCGAAAGACGCCATCCTCGAATACCTGCCCCAGGAAACCATTGCCTTCGATGGCTCCCGTGGGGAACAGACCACCACCATTGAACTCGCCAACGGTGCCCGAACCCTGGGCTGGGAAGTCCTCGCCCTGGGCCGCCCGGCCAGCAATCTGCCGTTTGCCACCGGCGCCCTGGAACAGCGCTTCCATCTGAGCCTGGACGGCAAGCCGCTCTGGCTGGAACGCCAGCTTCTCGACCCCAGCCACCGGCGCTTTACCGGCCACTGGGGGCAGGGTGGGGCTACCGTGCAGGCCACCCTCTGGGCGGTTGGTCTGGACGATGAGGCCGCTGCCATTGAATTGCTGAGAGAACAACTGCCGGACAACAACCGCTGGGCCGTCACCCGGCGCCGTGGCGTGTTGCTGTTTCGCTACCTGGGCACCGAACGCAACGAAGCCTGGGCCCTGTGCGAACAGGCGTGGCATCTGTTGCGACCCATGCTCGCCGGTGTGCCGGCCCACACACCCAGAATCTGGCTTACCTGACGGCGTTAGCCGCAACAGAGAGAGAACGGAGTCACCATGGAACTCACCCCAAGAGACAAAGACAAGCTGCTGCTCTTCACCGCCGCCCTGCTGGCGGAGCGCCGCAAGGCCAAGGGCCTGAAGCTGAATTACCCGGAAGCCGTGGCGCTGATCAGCGCTGAGATCATGGAAGGCGCCCGGGAAGGCCGCACGGTGGCTGAGCTTATGAGTGCCGGCACGGAAATCCTCACCCGTGACGACGTGATGGACGGCGTGGCCGACATGGTGCACGAGGTGCAGGTGGAAGCCACCTTCCCGGACGGCACCAAGCTCGTCACCGTTCACAACCCGATTGTGTAAGGAGACCGACATGACCCCCGGTGAATACCAGATTCAGGACGGCGATATCGAGCTTTGCGCCGGCCGCGAACGCATCGAACTCGAGGTTTCCAACACCGGCGACCGCCCGGTGCAGATTGGCTCCCACTATCACTTCGCCGAAGCCAACCCGGCGCTGGATTTCGACCGCGCTAAAGCCCGAGGCTACCGCCTTGACGTAGCCGCCGGCACCGCGATCCGCTTCGAGCCCGGCCAGACCCGCTCGGTCACCCTGATTCCGTTTGCAGGCAACCGGGAAATCTACGGCTTCCGCCAGGAAGTGATGGGCAAGCTGGAGGGCAAGGCATGAAAATTTCCAGACAAGCGTATGCCGACATGTACGGCCCCACCGTGGGTGACCGGGTTCGCCTGGGCGATACCGAGCTGTGGATCCAGGTGGAAAAGGACCACACCCACTACGGCGACGAAGTGAAATTCGGCGGCGGCAAGGTCATTCGTGATGGCATGGGCCAGAGCCAGCGCTGCGACGACGCGGTGATGGACACCGTGATCACCAACGCCCTCATCCTCGACTGGTGGGGCATCGTGAAGGCCGATGTGGGCATCCAGAAAGGCCGCATCGCCGCCATCGGCAAGGCCGGCAACCCGGACACCCAGCCGGACGTGACCATCGTCATCGGCCCGGGCACCGAAATCATCGCCGGGGAAGGCAAGATCCTCACCGCTGGCGGCATCGACCCCCACATTCACTTCATCTGCCCCCAGCAGGTGGAAGAAGCCCTGATGAGCGGCATCACCACCATGCTTGGCGGCGGCACCGGCCCGGCTACCGGCACCAACGCCACCACCTGTACGCCGGGCCCCTGGCACATCGGCAAGATGCTCCAGGCGGTGGACAGCCTGCCCATGAACATCGGCTTCCTGGGCAAGGGCAACGCCAGCCTGCCGGAAGCGCTGGAGCTGCAGGTGAAAGCCGGCGTGATTGGCCTCAAACTGCACGAAGACTGGGGCACCACCCCGGCCAGCATCGACAACTGCCTGACCGTGGCCGACGAATACGACATCCAGGTGGCCATCCACACCGACACCCTGAACGAATCCGGGTTTGTGGAAGACACCCTGGCCGCCTTCAAGGGCCGCTGTATCCACACCTTCCATACCGAAGGCGCGGGCGGCGGCCACGCCCCGGACATCATCACCGCGTGCTCCAAGGATTACGTGCTGCCGTCGTCCACCAACCCCACACGGCCCTACACCGTGAACACCATCGACGAACATCTGGACATGCTGATGGTGTGCCACCACCTGGACCCGAACATTCCTGAAGACGTGGCCTTCGCCGATTCCCGCATTCGCCGGGAAACCATCGCGGCGGAAGACATCCTGCACGACATGGGCGTGATCTCCATGATCTCCTCCGACTCCCAGGCCATGGGCCGGGTCGGCGAGGTGATCTGCCGCACCTGGCAAACCGCCCACAAGATGAAAGTGCAGCGCGGCCTGCTGCCAGAAGATGAAGAGCTGGGCGCCGACAACTTCCGCGCCAAACGCTACATCGCCAAGTACACCATCAACTCCGCCATCACCCACGGCATCGCCCATGAGGTGGGTTCCGTGGAAGTGGGCAAGCTGGCGGACCTGGTGCTCTGGAGCCCGGCGTTCTTTGGCGTGAAGCCCGCCTGCATCATCAAGGGCGGCATGATTGCCGCGGCGCCCATGGGCGACCCGAACGCCTCCATCCCCACGCCCCAGCCCGTGCACTACCGCCCCATGTTCGGCGCCTTCGGCAAGGCCGCCAGTGCCACCCGCCTGACCTTTGTCAGCCAGGCCGCGCTGGATGCCGGCATTGGCAAGGAGCTGGGTCTGGACAGCCCGCTGTCCGCCTGCAAAGGCGTGCGGGAAGTACGCAAGGGCGATATGAAACTGAACGACGCGTGCCCACACCTCACCGTGGACCCGCAAACCTACGAAGTACACGCAGACGGCGAGCTGCTCACCTGTGAGCCCGCCACCGAACTGCCCCTGGCCCAGCGCTATCATCTTTTTTAATCAATACAGCTCAGGGCTGCTCTGAGAGGAACACACTAATGTTGGAACTGACAAAACGACTGAGTGAACAGGAAGCGGCCGGGATCGAGAGCTCCGAGATTCTCGACAACCTGATCCTGCCCTACGAACTGCGCATCCGTGGTCGCCTGCGAGCCACCACTCAAACGAACGTGGACGTGGGCCTGTTTCTCGACCGTGGCCCGGTACTGCGTGACGGTGACCTGCTGCAGGCCAAAACCGGCGAGATCATCCGCGTCCGAGCGGCCGAAGAGCAGGTGGTGACCGCCCGCATCGAAAACGGCCAACCCCTGGCGCGCCTGTGCTACCACCTGGGCAACCGCCACGTGACCTTGGCCATCGGCATGGACGATAAGGGCGCCTATGTGCGCATCACCCCGGACCACGTGCTGGAAGAGCTCGCGGAGCGCCTCGGCGCCACGCTGATTCACCACACCGCCCCGTTCGATCCGGAACCCGGTGCCTACACCCAGGCCGGGTATTCCCACGGACATGGGCACGGCAACGGTCACAGCCACGGCCATTCCCACGGGCACAGCCATTCACACGACCACGACCACGGGCATAACCATGGCCACAGCCACAAGCACACCCACTGAGGCCGGCGCGGGCCCGGCTGGCGATCTGGCCCTGCTGGGCCTGATGCAACTGGTGAGCCCGGCACTGCCCATCGGCGCCTTCGCCTGGTCCCAGGGCCTGGAAAGCGCCTTCGAACTGTGCTGGGTGAACAACGAAGCCGAACTGGCCGAGTGGGTGGAAGGCGTACTGGAAGACGGCCTCAGCCGCTGCGAACTGCCCCTGCTGGTGCGTTTGCAGAGCGCCTGGGCGGAAAGCGATGCCGACACGCTGGCCCATTGGAACAATTGGCTGCACGCCACCCGGGAAACCGCCGAACTGAGCGACGAAGACACCCGCCTGAGCGGTGCCCTGGTCACCCTGCTGCGCAACCTCGACCTGCTGCCGGAGCCACACCTGATTCCGGAAGAGCCGGGCTACATCACCATGTTCGCCTGGGCCGCCCACAAACGGTTTGTGCCCGTGCGCCAGACGCTGCTCGGCTTCGCCTGGGCCTGGCTGGAAAACCAGCTCGCCGTCGCCTGCAAAGCGTTGCCCCTGGGGCACACCGCCGCGCAACGCATCATCGAACGGCTGCGCCCACAACTGGTGGCGGCAGTAGACATTGCCCTGGAACGAGACGATCACGAACTCGGGCCCATCCTGCCGGGACTGGCGCTCGGAAGTGCCTTACACGAAACACAGTATTCACGGCTTTTCAGAAGCTGAATAACAATTGAGGAGATCTGCCATGACACATTGTCTGAGAGTTGGAGTCGGCGGCCCGGTTGGCTCCGGTAAAACCGCGCTGCTGCGCCAGCTGTGCAAAGCCCTGCGGGACCACTACGGCATCGCGGTGGTGACCAACGACATCTACACCCGGGAAGACGCCGACTTCCTCCTGCGCCACGAAGCACTGGCCGCAGACCGCATCCTGGGCGTGGAAACCGGCGGCTGCCCGCACACCGCCATCCGCGAAGACGCCTCCATGAACCTGGCCGCCATCGACGACCTCCAGCGCCGCCACCCGGATCTGGAACTGGTACTGGTGGAATCCGGCGGCGACAACCTCTCCGCCACCTTCAGCCCCGAATTGAGCGACCTCACCCTGTACGTGATCGACGTCTCCGCCGGCGACAAGATCCCCCGCAAAGGCGGCCCCGGCATCACCAAATCCGACCTGCTGATCATCAACAAGATCGACATCGCCGAACAGGTGCATGCCTCCCTGGAGGTAATGGAACGGGACAGCAAGAAGATGCGCGGCGAACGGCCTTTTGTGTTCACCAACCTGTACGACGGGGTAGGGCTGGAGACCATCATCAGCTTCATTCTGGAGCGGGGCATGCTGCCGGAGCGTCGTCCTGAAAAACTGGCGGAACCCGCCTGAGCCAACCGACTTCGAACGACTTGAGAACCATCAGGAGAAAACCATGAAATTCACAGCCAAACTCCTCACCGCTGCCGCGTTGCTGACTGCTTCCGCCACCGCCATGGCCCATTCCGGCCACGCCGAAGGCGGTTTCACCAGCGGTCTGCTGCACCCCATGCTGGGCCTGGACCACCTGCTGGCAATGGCCGCCATCGGCTTCTGGAGTGTGCGCCAGAGCAAACACATGAAAAACGCTACCCCGGCCTTCGTGATCGGCGGCATGATTCTCGGCGCCACCCTCGCCTGGAGCGGCCTGAGCCTGCCGGGCGTGGAAACAGGGATTACCTTTTCAGTACTGGTCGCCGGTATCCTGATTGCCACATTGGCCAAGCTGCCAACCGCGGTTGGTGGCACACTGGTTGGTGCGTTCATGCTGTTCCATGGTTTTGCTCATGGGGCTGAAATGCCTGCAGGTGCGACACTTGCCGCTTACCTGGCTGGCTTCTCTATCGCTACGCTCGCGATCACTTTCGCTGGGCGTGGGTTGGGTGGCCTGATGCTGAGGGCGGATAGCCGGTTTAGCCGTGGTGTTGGTGGTGTGTTGGCGGTTGCCGGGGCGTACCTGGCGGCTGCTTGATTCGAATGTCGAAACCACCAGAAGATCAATAGAAAGCCGCTCGGGAAACCGTGCGGCTTTCTCGTATTTAAGGAGCCTAGCTTAGGAATCAAAGTGCCAAAATTTAGCCCCGGACTTATTCCGCGACAACCGGTTGCGGTTGAACGCCAGCCATGCCGAAAAACTGTTTTCTGAACCGCCCCGCATTCCGGAAGAATGTTTAATAAGGAAGTGGGGCTAGTCCGTGCGTTCGACCAATCTATGAACTAAGGTACTGTTTTAAATATGGCTCGGAGGAGCTTTATTCCATCTTTTTGTATAGCGATGCAAAAGTCCGAGTTCCGCGTCGTGGAATAATTCAGTCTAGTTGTTATTGGGTGTCTAGAAGCAACTCTATACACATGAACTCCGGAGGCCTCCGTTGACTATTGATGAACTGCGTATTGCTCTTGATACTTATCTAGGCCCCCTCCTTTCTGCACAGATTCTTCCCGGAACTGTGAGCTGTCGAGCCAACAGCAGGCGAGTTGCGGCGCTTGAGCCATGCAAGACGGCCATCAAGGCTCATGAAAAAGATGTCGAAAGAATTGTTCTCTATCGTCAACCTGGATTTACGCCAGAAGAACTTGAAATTACGAAAGATTTCGTTGAGGAGCTTGTCGCAATTCATGACGCGGCTGCTCCTCAATACCGCGCAGAGCTATTTACCTTTCTTCCCTCGAGGGCGATCGCTCGTCACTTGGGAGGGCTTGACGCCGTAAGTCAAATCTTGCGCCAGTTCGAAATTTGGTCAGCTCGAACATATGAGGGAGGCGCAATTACCTCGTCAATCGGGATCGATCCAGATGCAAATGGTCATGGCAGTAATCTCAACGAGATATTCGATCAAGATTTCTCTGCTGTAATAAGTAACGGGTTTGACACTCTTCTTGTAGTAACTCCAGATTGCGAAGTATCAGGCTCTGGCCAACTCACTGCCAATCAAATTGGCCTTGACTATGTGCCTTATAGATTGAATGCCATTGCAGATTGGGCTTCGGGAGAGCGAATTGCATTAGTATTAAATCGGCTTGGCGAGCAGATGATCTTCCGAAATAAGAGGCTGGTCTTCGCAAAGAGACGTGGTGAATGGCAGTTTTACGCTCATGAAATGTATCTCAGGCAACTCCAGCCCCCTCAAAATAGAGCTTTGCGGGAAGCCATTTACCAAAGCTGCCTAGATATATCTTTTGCTCGTACGGGGGGCTGCATTATCGTAATCCGGTCTGGCTCGATTGACGAGGTGGGAGCTCTCGTTTCTGATCACGATCTTCTTGAGGGACGAAATCCGTCCATTAAGGCAAAAACGATACAGGCTATGGTGGGTGGAAAATTACAGGACCTAGATCGTAGATTGCGCCAAGAACTTCTTGCTCTGGATGGAGCAATGGTTCTCGACCATACTGGCAATATCGTTGCGGCTGGCGCAATCATCAGCGTTCCAGGGGGTAGTGAAGGTGGTGGTCGAACCGCCGCAGCCAAGAAAGGGAGCGGACTAGGTTTAGGTGTCAAAATTTCTGAGGATGGCGGTATCACAGTTTATAAAGAAGAACGCCGTATATTTGTGGCGTGACCATTTGCTCAGCCCATAATAGCAGGGACGACGACGCCCATTACATAGGGCCTTCGGCTCCATTCGATGGTCGTGCATGATGAAGACGTTAGGCGGTCCAGTTACAGATACCTTCTGTCATGGTCAGGTATGCATCTATCATTGGGGTGTTCTGTGAGCCGGAAGACGGTCTGTGCATGCACCGATTGATTTTGTCGTTAAGCCGTTCGAGGAGCTGAACGGCCTGGCAGTGTTGCAGCTTTTATTGGCCGGGAGCTGGGTATCCAACTGGGCCAGAGTTACAACTGGCTCCGTTAGTTCACCGTCCTGACTGACAAGCAGTTCAATATCGTTGATGATGTCGATTACTCCAATGCCGAAAGGGTAGCTAGGCACAACTTCCAGCCGGAGAACGAAACCATGAAAAAGAAAATGACTTCCAAAACAGGGTGTCTGCGCAAAAGTCGGCCTTTTCGTCCTCTGCTAACTTTCAATAAAACTCGGAACTGAGGAACTTAATTTGTTATCGGAATTGTTGAGTCGAGGCTATTTTCCAAAAGAATTGCCAGCTCCATTTGTTACAGAAAGCTTTGCTTCGCTGATGACAACTGGTTCCAAACCGGCGGACTCTGATTTTGGAAAATTGGTGAAAAAGGGCGAAAAAATTCCAAAAGCAAAGACAACAAAGTTTTCCCACGCACGAGGCGGGCTATTACGGAGGCAGTTGAGTTTATGCAACCCTGTGTCTTTTTATCTGCTATCACGAGAGATTGTTGTTAATTGGAAGACGATTTCCGAGTATGCAGCTGGTACTCCGCTTTCTGCGACGGCTCCAGAATTCAAGGCGACGGGGCGAGCGATTAATGGAAAACTTCCCCAGTCATGCAGAGCGAACCTGGCCCAAAAGTCAAGATTGGGTCGCCGATTCGTGCTTACCACCGACATAAGTCGTTTTTACCACAGTGTATATACTCACTCGATTCCTTGGGCGCTTCACACTAAGGCTCTAGCTAAGAAAGATCATAGCTTTGGCTTGCTCGGGAACAGACTCGACTTTTTAGTAAGGCAAGGCCAGGACGGCCAAACGGTTGGAATTCCAATTGGTCCAGATACGTCGCTGGTTTTAGCCGAATTGATAATGCAAAGATGTGATGATGAGTTAATCGCTGAGCTGCCTAGTATTAGAGGCCATAGATTTATAGATGATTACGAGTTGAGCTTTGCCACGCGGACAGAAGCTGAAGACGCGTTTCATATATTGGGAAGTTGCTTAGCCAAATATGAAATAGCACTCAATCCTAAGAAGACGAGTGTCTCAGAACTACCGATGCCGCTAGGATCCCCCTGGTCCTCAGAGCTAAAAAAAATTCAGTTTCGAACATCTGTAGCTGGCCAAGCCGCTGACCTAGAGGGATTTTTTTCTCGTGCGTTTGAGCTGCACCATGAATTCAAAGGTGAGCCAGTTCTGCAATTTGCCGTTGCACGCTTGCGATATCAAGACATTCATTCTAAAAATTGGAAGCTTTTCCAGCGATTGGTCCTACTTTGTGCTTTGCCAGAGCCAGCCACTTTTCCTTATGTGTTGGAACAAATAATCAGTAGGGTCAACCGCGGAGCGGCTGTGCTGAAAGCGCCTCTGGAAGAAATAGTTAATGTCCTTGTTGTGAACCATGCTTCGCTTCGTCATTCCAGCGAAGTAGCAAACGCATTGTGGGCATGCCTAGCCCTGAAGCTCACGCTTCATGATGAGGCGGTCGACGCTCTTGCTGGATGTGAGGATTCTTGCGTAGCGCTACTTGCGTTAGATTGCAGAAATAGAGGCCTTCTCGCTAAGACCTTAGACACTAGCATATGGGAGGCCCAGATGAGTGCCGCTGGTCTTTATGATGAGCACTGGCTGCTTGCCTATGAGGCAAATTTTAAAGGATGGCTGCCTGATCCGGATGGTAAAGATTATGTTATGGCAGATTCAAACTTCGGTTATTTAAAAACTAAAGGTGTGTTTTTTTACGATGAGAGACTTGCCACTTCTACTGTAGGAGGTCAGATACCCATGCCAAAATTACCATCAATCCAAATCGGGTCAGCCAGTCGGTCAATTTAATATTTTAGTCCGATAACCTAGGGTTTAACGTCGCAAATATTTTTTGGTTCAAGAGCCTGCCATTCAAGAGTATAGTAATAAGATTAGTGCATTAAATTCCGAGTGATGAAGTAAAAAAGGAGTCCTGTTTGAAGTTCTTTAGATGGCTTTTTTCTCTTCAGTCCGAAGAAAAGTATATAGATGATCCCGCAAAAAAACTGCTGAATAGCATGCGTTTGACAGCAAAATGTCGATTTAATGCCTCAGTTCGTTTACAGCGGTTAGCCCGTTATTCATTTCTTACTACAACAATTTTCTCGCTCGGATTAATTTTTATACCGTTGTATCATAAGTCTGGTTTGGAGATTCCTTATACTGACCAAGTTATTAATATGCTTCAGATATTTTTGGCTGTTGCGGTTTTGGTCTATTCGGTCGTCAATGCAACGGCTAAGTATGATGCAAGAGCTTCAGCTTTAGATAATTGCGGTGTAAAAATTAAGGAGTTAATTAGAAAGCTTCGCCACGAAATAGCTGAATCGTCTCAGAGTGGGGTGAGTATAGATTTAGAGAAATTCCACCACGAATATCACATTGTGTCGTCAGAGCCTGAAAATCATAATAGAGTAGATTTTATTTTGGCCACTCTGGAATCAAGGCAAGATTTCGATATAACTGGTATTAAAAGACTTTTCCTGCATTTTAAATCAAGGTTAATATATTTTCTCCCATATTTAATTCCTACTTCTATGATGGTTTTCGAGTTTTTTGTGATAACTGATATGCTAGGCGTTACACAGGTGTTTACGGAAGTTTTTGCGAATGCTGCTCAGTAGTTAGCTTGAGGAAAACCGGGACAGATTTATTTTTGACTAAGTGACGAGACAGTCACAAGATGATTAAGAGGAAACACAATGCAAAAAAGGAACGCAGTAGCCCTTTCGGCTGTTCTAGCTATTACAACTACTCCTCTGCTTGCGGAAGAAACTTCATCCGTTATCGGCAAAAGTAATTTTTCATACAGTACCGTTGGCGGGTACCTGGGGCGGGTAACGCCGGATGAGGAAATCGTTTTTCTGAATGAGGTATACGAGGACTTCGGTGCTGCCGGCATCAATGGTGCGGTTCAGTTGGCTGATAACCTGGCGATCGGGGCATCAGCGGGTATTTTCACCAACGAAGGCAATCGCACCGAAATCACCAACTCCTCAATTAGCTTAAACCTGTTTGTACCTATTCCCATTGGGGATCGTGTAGACCTTATTCCCCGCGTTGGCTATGTGGGCAACGAGGTCGAAGCTTGTGCGGATAACATCTGTGCCACCGAAGACGACAGTGCTCTATCTTACGGCCTGTTTACCCGTATTTGGGTGGTGCCGGGCACCCTGGAGATCAGCGGTGGTTTCTCAGATTCCGATGAGGAGAACTCTGACAGCACGACTTCAATAGGTGCGGCACTCTGGTTTAGGGAACATCACAGTATTGAGTTGAATGTGGACCAAAATGACAGCTTTGATGCTGTAACGGTGGGATACCGCTATACCCTGTGATTTCGATAAACTCTACAAAACCGGGACTGCAGAGAACGGATTCTTTGCTTCAAAAGCAAGGATGAACGGATGATGAAACAGACCAGGGTGATTTTGCCCGGTTTTGTAGAAAAAGTGGAGTCCCCATTGATCAAACCCAGTTGTTACAGTTGCCGAAAAAGGTTTGAGCCATCTGAGCTCCGGGTGTCTTACTCGAAAAACTACTGTGAGCGCTGTGGCGTTGGGCTGTTTGGTGAGGAATATTTCAGTTTCAACGCCAAGCCCGCCCCAACGATCCGGAAGAACCTTTCTGTCCATTTTGCAGTGCTTCTTTTCGCTGCTGCTAGCCTGTTTTTATGGCTTTTGTCAGGCCAGTCGTGACCGCTCGGAATCCGACGCAGATTTATTGTCCCACTTTCCAGCTGTCCGGATTCCGGATCCCGTTTTAGTTCGAGAATAACCCTAGGTGCCGAGGAGGCGCGATTTGCAGCCCAAACCTAAAGATAAATCTGCAGGTCTTACTTCCAATTTGCGTGATTTTCGCCCCGTTCAAGCAACCTTTTACAATTGACTACAATTCGCTCTTTCACCTCTTCCCAATAAAAACATAAATTTGCGCCGAAAAATAAAGCAACCTAAGGAAGAGGTAGATAATGAAAAAGGCAGCAATTGTTGGAATCATCGCAGCTACGGTTTTGGCGTCTGGCTGTGCTCACCGCGTCGCTGATCTGACAGTCGGTAGTACCAAAAACTACAACATTAACTCTGCAAGCTTTCTGAAGGGTGATCGGGTAACTGGCGAGGACATCGTGCCCGTCGTTCTCTTTCCGCTTGGTATCCCCAATGTTAAGACAGCCGTAGATGATGCTATTGAAAAAGATCGGTGCGCCGTTGGTTTGTCTGACCTTGTCATTACCAGTCTGCAGCAAGCGTTTCTGGTTGGTCGGATAGGATTCCGTGTAGAAGGGAATCTGATCATTGACGAAGAAATCGACGGTTGCAGCGCACGCGCTTAATCTGAATTCCTGCAAGCCAGGAACCTGAGATAGTTTGGCCGACAGTTTCTGTCGGCCTTTCCAGTGAACATGAAAACTCTGAAAACCGCTGTAGATCTACTATCGCGGTTATTTGGGTAAACTGGCCCGCTTTTCCGGAGACATTCCCTTTTCCCACTCAGCTTCATCGCCCGGCGCTGGCAAAAATCGCCCAAACTCGATCATCTGGGTGGCCGGAATGTCCTGCAGGTAGATCCAGACATCTTCAGCCGTGATGTCCACGATGTGGGCGATTTCTTCCAGCATCTGGCTCATCAGGGCCTGTTTGATCTCGATGCTTCTGCCCTCCCGCACCAGGCCGAGCACATACACCTGAGGCGCGGTGTTCACTCTGCCACCCACAAAGTGGTCGCCCTCATTGGCCGCAGAAAACAGAACCTGGGCAAAGAACCGGGGAGCGCCGGTTTGGGCATTGTGGGCCGCTGTTATGGCCTCGGCGATCTGTGATTTCTGCTGCGGCGACAGAGACAGATTCGCGACCGTTACGGTGTAAGTGGGCATGGGAATCTCCTGCCATGGGTTGTACGTTTGCACTGGATCTCGCCACTATGGGAGTGAGGCGGGCTTGTTTCACTATAGCAACGCTTATCTGCCTGGCCACGCGCACGGGCCAGGCAGGTCGACTGAGAGACTGAACGAGGCGTAAACATGCAAATCGGGGTAATCGCAGACACCCACAGCAAAATGCGTCCCGAAGCCCTGGAGGCTCTGGAAGGCTCGTATCTGATCCTGCATGCCGGTGACGTGGGGCGGGACGAGGTTCTGGAAGCACTGGAGGCCATCGCTCCCCTGGTTGCTATCCGTGGCAATATCGATAGGGCAGGCCGTGCAGCGACGCTCCCTGATGCTCAGGATCTGGAATTTCTCGGCCATGCCTTCTACATGCTTCACGACGTCAAAACCCTAGAATTCGATCCGCAAGGCCGTTACCGCGTGGTGATCGCCGGCCATTCCCACAAACCCCGCAATGAATGGATTGGCGACGTGCTTTACTTCAATCCCGGTGGCGCCGGGCCCCGGCGTTTTACGCTTCCAATCACGGTAGGGCGGCTGCAGGTGAATGAAGACGGTGTGGTTGGTGAGATTATTGAACTGCCGGTTTGATCCTGAAGCAATGAGCTATCCCGAGACTCTCGACCTTCAAGCATGCGAGCCAGACAATGATCGAAACGCCCTTGGAATTTCAGAGCGATGGTACAACCTCTCGCGGGTCATGCCCTGGGATCCCAACGGTTAACGGGAGCCACACATTGTTTTATCGTGTAGTTAGATGAATGCGATGCAAACAAGGGAGAGGGCGATGACGGCACCAGGCAATCAGCTTCGCGTGTTCTACGATGGCGCCTGCCCGAGCTGTGTCAAGGATCGCAGGCTCTATGAGCGACTCGCGGGCAGGACCGGCGAATCGGTGCAATGGGTGGATATCACCGGCCGTGATGAGGAACTGAAGGAACGTGGTATAGACCCGCAAGCCGCGCTTCAGGAGCTCCATGTGGAGGATGGCCAGGGCAACATCCACCGGGAACTGGATGCCTATATCCTGTTGATGTCGCGGGTCTGGCTGCTGAAACCGCTTGCCTGGCTGATTGGTTTGCCGGTGATTCGGCCAGCGCTGGCGAAGCTGTATCACAAATGGGTGAGCGAGCGGTTGGAAAGAACCGGGCGCATGCCATAATTTGGATGTGATAGTGGATGGCGAGGTGGGTACTCCTCGCCGCCATTTATCAAAGGATCGGTGCAAATCTTAAAAGTTTTTAACCTGTTGAAATGTAAATAAAATTTAAGAGGTTGCCGCTCGTGTATTCCTGATAGTCTCGAATGGTTCAAACACTGCCAGGTGCCGGATGGGGCGTCGGAGAAATGGTCTCCTTCCCGTTATATCTTGGCGGCTTAGACCAGCTGAACCATGGGATGTCCATCATGAATATGAAATCACTGCTCGTTTTTTTATCTATGAGTGCCACCTCATTGGGTGCCATTGCGGACGACACCGCCGACGCCGCGCTGGGTGGCGGTATCGGCGGAGCAATTGGCGCTGCCATCGGCAACGAGGTAGGTGGCAGAGATGGTGCCATTCTCGGCGGCGCCGTTGGTGCGGCAACGGGAACTGCAATTACCACCAGGGATCATGATAGAGAATACTATCGCGACCATGATCGCCGTCGTCATGACTACGACGATCACCGGTCTTACCGGAAGTCTCGCGGCCATTTCTGCCCACCGGGTCAGGCGAAAAAGGGTAACTGCTGAAGCGCGAAGGGGCAGGGCGCTTGCGCCATGGATGCCCCCCGGCTTCATGAGATTCCCTTTACCGAACCTCGTAAACCTCAATAATCGCTTTGGCCAGCTCAAGATCGTTCTCATTCGCCAGCGCAAGCTGGTTCAGTGCCCGAATGGTGGTCTCTTTCTCCGAGGCATCGACGCCCAGCAGTTGCACGATGGTGTCCACCTTTTCACCGCCGCCGCTCGCCAACTGGTGCCGAAACTCTCCACTGAACGCGATGATGATTTCCTTGATCTGTCGCGGTTTGGAGGTCGATATTCCGGAAGGGGTGTCAGGCTTAAGAGTGACGAAGTACTGGTCGGGAGAAAATTCGTGGATGGCACCGGATACACCATCAGTTGTGGAGCCCAGTAGCCCCCCAATCACGATGTTACCGAAGAACCACGGGTTGGTTGTGGTGGAGAGCTGAGCGGTGTAAGTCTCGTAGCCTTCCTTTTCAAAGGTAATGGATTGGTTGGAGCCCCGGTCCACCGGCACAGTCAGCGGGGTTTTACCGAGCACACGGCCGGAAACCGTAACAGTGGCTTCTTCAGGCTCACTGTTGAAGGTAAGTTTCTGGTCGGTCCCGGAGACCACCGACGCGCAGCCGGTAGATAGAAACGCGATGGCGGCCAGTGTAAGGAGTAGTGAAGACTTCATGATGCTTCCTTGTCTTGGTGCTGAATTCCCGAGGAGTTATTGCGCCAGGGAAATGTTGCCGGGCTGGATTCGAAGTTCGGAGAGTTTGTCGAGCAGCCCCTGAATGTTGGCTTTTCCGGATCCTTCGTTGGCCAGCCTTAGTCGCTTGATGGCGGCGAACGCATCGCCAATGGTGGCGGTGTAGGGGGTAACGACCGTTTCGTTGAGAACCACGGCGCCGTTGTTTTCGCGGTCAGTCAGGATGTATCTCACGTGGGTGGTTACCTCGAAGTCCAGCCCGAACATGGGTTGGTCAACTTCCAGCAGGAGCGCTTCCAGCTGATAGCGACCGGTGCCAGACAGCAATCCCTGTTTTTGCAGGGTTTGTTTCAGGGCGCCTGCGAAGGCGTCGTTGTCTATCTCCGAGGTCCATGCAGGGTTTGTTTCTTCGCCGCCGGAAACGTTGGTGACATCCACATTATCTTCCAGGGCTGTGTCATAGGCCTTTAATGGCCCTTCATACACCATGTTGCCCATTTTGGCGCCAGAGGCGCAGCCGGTGAGGTACAACAGGGCAGCCAGCACTGCCAGGATCCTTGCGTTTCGCACAGTAGATTCCTTCTTACTTAATTGATTATTTTGAGTTATTTCCTGCCGACAAGCCGGAGCTTCCAGCGGCGAGCCATGGTAGCTGAGCATTGGTGAGCTTGCTATGAACTGGGCAGGTAATCGGAGTAAAATCTCGTGAAATCTTGCGGTACTCGGCTGGCTGTTGTTCTGGCCGGATGCGGAGTTTGCGCGGCAGGCGCTGGAGCGGCCTTATGAGCTTATGACACAGAAGTGACTAAGGGGAACGCGTCAGGCTCTATTCCTTGAGCCGAACAAGCAACTGCCCATCTTCGACCTGGATATAGTCCACCCCTGCCGCAAAGGACTGCCAGAACCCCGGATTAGCGCCAAACTCGTTAACCAGGTCCACATTCTTGAGGTTGCCCAGCCAGGCATTCGGGATGGGGACGCCCATCAGGCTGACACCCTTTAATTTCACCAAGGGTCGCCCGTTGGCGAAGGAGAGCTCTACGCCGGCATTCACTCGCAGGGTTCGGCCGCCGAGTACAGGGAAGTCCTCTTCAAGAGGTACGAGAAGCAGGGCGCTTAGAAGATTGTCCGAAAGATCCACGGCCAGTCTTTGCGCCAGATCGGTGTTATTGGCCAGCATGCCGTTGAGTTCCCGCTCACTGAAGCGAACCTCCCGGCTGGCGCCTTCCTCACTGTAGGGCTCCGGCTTTAACGGGCCGCCAGATCCACCGCCTTGGGTATTAATGCCCAGGGTATTCAGCTTGGTGTTGAGTGAATTCTGTTCGCTGGCATCCAGGGTTACCGGCTCGAAATTATCAGGAAAAACATAGTGGCTGAGCCACCAGTAACCAACGCCGACGGTGGCAACGATGGTGAGCAGGACAATGCCAAAGACATGCAGGCCACTGAAGCCTTTCTTTTGAGGTGGCGGCGCTGACGCTGTTTTATCTTCGGTTGTCTCATTCATTGCCATTGTCACCTGATTGCCGTTTGAATTCCCCGTTGGGCCGGTGGAGCAGTCGCCTCCTTGCCGGCTTTCAGGTTACCGAAGGAGAGTTTATACGTGGTGGAATGATTATCCCAATCATGGGAGGCGTTCGAAGACCGGAACAGATTTATTGTTGGGGGCCTATACTGAGGAGAGGCTGAACGCTGCCAAAGGCGGCTGGTCTCTGAGTTCTCGTTACCAGGGAGTTGGCGATGGTGGAAAGCTGGCGCGATTTACTGGTTGCCATACAGGAAATACGTTTGCTGGATGTCCTTCCGCAGGCAGCAGTTCTGGTGCTTGCGGGGGCGGCTGCGTTCTATCTGCATCGCCTTGTTGCCCGGCGCACCGCTGCGGACTCCCAGGGCGTGCGCCACCTTACGCAACGTGCCCTCCAGCGCCTTGCCTTTCCCGTCTCGATGCTGGTGTTGGTTTTGCTGGGGCGCGTGTTGCTCGCCGCGCTGAACCAGGCCTACTGGGCCCTGGATCTGGCGGTCCCGCTGCTGATCTCGTTCGCCCTGATCCGCACCCTGGTGTATATGTTGCGCAAGGGCATGCGAAGCGGCCCCCTGGTCAAGGCTTCGGAGAATGTCATCAGTACCCTCATCTGGCTGGTGGTGGGCCTGCATCTCGTGGGCTTGCTCCCCGGGTTGCTTGAGGCCATGGATAGCCTGGCCTTCTCCGTGGGTGAGCTGCGCATATCCCTGTTGGCGATCGTTAAGCTAATCCTGCTGATGGGCCTGGTGTTGGTTGTTGCCATTTGGCTCTCGGGCATTATCGATCGGCGACTGACCCAGTTGCCGTATCTGAGCGCCGGTGCGGCCGTGGGGTTCTCCAAAGTCGCCAAGCTGGTGCTGATCACTGTCGCGGCTCTGTCTGTTCTTAATCTCGTCGGCATAGATCTTACGGCGCTCGCAGTGTTTGGCGGTGCGCTGGGTGTGGGAATTGGCTTCGGCCTGCAGCGGATTGCCAGCAATTTCATCAGCGGTTTTATTCTTGTGTTCGACCGCTCGATTCGCCCCGGTGATGTGATCAGCATTGGTGAGAAGTTCGGCTGGGTGGTCGCGCTGCATGCCCGCTACGTGGTGGTTCGCAACCGCGATGGTGTGGATACGCTTATTCCCAACGAAAACCTGATTACCACTGAGGTGATCAACTGGTCTTATTCAGATCCCAATGTACGCCTGAAGATACCGGTGTCGGTGAGCTACAGTGATGACGTGGAGCGTGCGATGGCCATTATTCTCGATATCGCCCGCGAGCACCCGCGAGTGATCGCGGATCCGGAGCCGGTATGCCGGTTAACAATGTTCGGCGACCACGGCATTCATCTGGAGGCCCGGGTCTGGGTCGCCGACCCGCAAGCAGGTTTCGGAAGCGTAAGCTCGGACATCAACCTGGCGATCTGGCGCCGATTCAAGCAAGAAGGCATCACCATTCCGTTTCCACAGCAAGACGTTTACATCAAGGAATTGCCGGCGAAATAGTCTACTCTCAGGATTACCTCATGCTTTTCTGTAGACCGACTATGCTGTTAAGAGGATGGGTGCAAAGAAGGGAGAACAATCATGCGCTATCTTCTGGTTTTACTCGTAACGCTGCTTTTTTCCGCACCGGCTCTCAGTGGCCAGTGCCCCACGTTAATGAAGGAGGTCGACTCTCAGATGGAGTCGGCGGATCTGGACGCAAGCACAAAGGCTGAAGTTGCGAAACTCCGTGCGAAGGGCGAGTCGCTTCACAAGGAGGGCAAGCATGGGGAGTCTGAACGGGTCCTCCGGCAGGCCATCGAGACAATAGACGCCGCTGTGGAGCAGGCCGCAGGAACTTGATCGGGCTTGGATGTCGTCACTATAGGTTGCTGAAGGTCTGTGAAACGATGACCTCGTACTCTTCTGAATAGCTATTTCACAGACAGGCCTGGACATCGTCCCCAAGGGCAATGCTACCCGCTTCAACCACCCGCGTCGTGATTCCGCCGTGCCCGCGCATGGCGTTGTAACCACCAGGCCCGAGCGCAGTCTCCATCTTGCTGCAGGGGTGGCAAAGGCCGGTATATTCCAACACCACATTGCCAATTCGGAACTGTTTGCCCTTCAGGGCCAGCAGGTTCAGGCCAGAGACGACGATGTTGCGCCGGAAAACCTCGGGTGCGATGGTCTCCCGTTGCAGGCACGAGGCAATGGCGTGCAGGTGTTCTTGCTGGATCAGGGTTACCTGCCGTTTGCTGGTTTCTCGACCCTTGAATCGGTCGCCCTCCAAACCCTTGCCAATGGTTACCGCCACGCTGTCGAGTGCCTTAACGGGTTCACCGCGGGCAGGTCGGATGCCAATCCATTCCACGCGGCCACATTGGGGCAGGGTGTCCAGCAGGGTTTGAAGTAGGGATGGTTCAGACATCGGTGCTCGCTCGTTCACAGAGGCGAATCAGCTCCGCCTTTCGATTTTCACGAAGGTATCAAAAAATGGAAGAAAACCCATTCTTTTGAGGAATCGTATGCGTATCGTTCTGGTCAGCGCATTTTTGAGGAGTAACTATGTTTCGCATTCACGTCGAGCGTGTGCTTGGGATGGATATCGACACGGTCTTTGAGGCCATCGCTGACCATGCTCGTTACGATCGGTTCCCTGGGGTGAGCAAGTCTTTGCTGGTTGAAGAGGGAAAAGACGAAAAAAATGGCACCGGTGCGCTCCGGGTGATCGGCGCCGGCAAGCTTGAACTGACTGAACGAATTACGCGGTTTGAGAGGCCAAACCGTATGGACTATCGCATCGAGAAATCCAGCCCGTTTCGCGTTCAGCACACGAAGGGGGAGATTTTTTTGAAGCCCGAAGGTGAACAGACACGTGTGATCTGGATTTCCGAGGGTTCTGTGAAGGTGCCCTTACTTGGAAGGATGATGGATCGAATGGCTGAGCGCAGCTTTTCGAGAGCCTTCAGCTCGCTACTTAAGGCCATTGAGCGGCTTTAGGGGCAGTAGGCCTATTCCCCGGAGGATTGAACGACATAGAATGGGCCGATGATATCGACCGGGTGTCTACATGGATCCCTGATAAGAGGCGCAGATGTCCTCAGAGGTAACCTTGGCGAAAAAGCAATGTTTGGAAAGATTGTCGGCGGCGCTTTGCCGCACATTCATGGTTGTTTTGCTTGCTTTGCCCGGTGTCTCGTTAGCAAGTAGCAATCTGACATTCGCGTTCGGCGACAAATCACCGCCCTATAGCTCCTCGCTCGATGACAGGGCCGTCGGGCTATTTCCGGATTTGGTGCAGCTCGCCTTCAGTTTTATTCCCGGCTACACCACGGAACATGTGGTGCTGCCCTGGGCCAGGGCACAGTACAACGTGCGACTCGGCCTTGCCGATGGCCTTCTTACCTATCCGTCGGAGGAGCGAAAGGAATACGCCGTCTTTTCAGACCAACCACTCTTCACGCAGGACTTTGGCCATTTGGTTTACTCGGCAGACAACCCCAACAGTGACCTGATCGAATCGGCTACCAGCTTTGCTGATTTGTCCAGTCTGACGGTGATCGTCGAGAGGGGCTCTCGGTGGGAAGAGGACAATATTCCCGGCTATCTGGAACGCGAGCCGGGCCGGGATATGAAAGCGATGATGCATCTTCTTATGCTGCGGGAGGCGGGCGATTTCATGGTGCAGCCCGCCGAAGACGCCCGATACATCGCTCAACAACTTGGCTATTCGGAGAAGCTGAGAGTTCGCCAGGTTGATTTCATTCCGAACTCCCGGATCCCTTTCCACATTGGTGTTTCGCGGCAGCACCCCTCCGCGATGGATGTGATCAATGAAGTTGACGCGGTCACGCAGAACCCTGAATTTCAGTCAGAGCTGAACACGTTGATCAGAAGATATCGATAACGCGGCGAGAATCTCGACAGGTGTATTTTCGGAGCCTGGAGGCACTATGAACTATACGGAAATGGTCAGCGAAACCTGGCGGCATCGTGAGCTCGGCGAATCTCCAAACGATTACAGAGAGCTGGTGCGCTATGCCACTCTGGCGGCCTCCAGTCACAACACTCAGCCCTGGATATTCAAGCTCGAACCCAAGCAGATACAGGTGCTTCCGGATCTGTCGAGGCGCTGTCCCGCCGTCGATCCTGATGATCACCATCTGTACGCCAGCCTCGGGTGCGCAACGGAGAATCTGCTGCTGGCAGCGCGGGCGGGCGGGCTGAAGGGAGACTGCCGATTCGATGCATCCAAGTCCGGGTTGGTGGTCGACTTTGAAGAAGCCGAGGCCGAGCGGTCTGCGCTTTTCGAGGCAATTCCCCTGCGCCAGTGCAGCCGCTCAGAGTATGACGGTGTGCCCCTTACCCCCGAAGAGCTGGAGTTGCTTCAGAGTGCCGGCGAGGGTGAAGGTGTGTCGGTGCTGCTGATGACCGAGGCCGATCAGAAAAGCCTGGTGGCAGACTACGTCGCGAGGGGCAACAAGGAACAGTTTTCGGACGCGGCTTGGGCTGATGAACTCAAAGGCTGGATTAGGTTCAATGGCAAGGAGGCGATCCGTTCCGGCGATGGCCTTTACGGGCCTGCCATGGGAAACCCGGCCGTTCCCCGTTGGCTGGGATTGCTGGCGATGAAGGGCTCGTTCTCTGCCAAAAACCAGAACCAGAAAGATCGGCGGCATATCCAAAGCTCGTCTGCCATTGCCGTTATCCATTCCGAGGCCGATGATATTCCCCACTGGATCGAGGCGGGTCGGTGTTACCAACGCCTGGCGCTTCAGGCCACCGCCCTGGATTTACGCACGGCGTTTATAAATCAGCCTGTGGAAGTGGCGGCACTGCGCCCGGAATTCGCCCGCACCATTGGCATCGGCGGCCGGCGGCCCGACCTGGTAGTACGGATTGGCCATGGCCCGCAGATGCCGCGCTCGTTGCGACGGCCGATTGAGGAGGTTACAAGTGAGTGAAGACGGTGTAGTGGGCGAGATTAACGAATTGCCGGTTTGAAAGGACTGCTTATGGCCTATGATTTGTCGGATACTCTGGTGGTTGGCATCACAGCAACTGCGCTGTTTGATTTGAGCGAAGCGGATGCAGTATTCCGGCGTAAGTTCGAATCCAATCGAGAAGAGGCCATCGAGGAGTACCGTGATTACATGGCCGCTCGTGAGTCTGAATCGCTGAAGCCCGGCACCGGGTTCTACCTGGTTAAGGCGCTTCTCTCCCTGAACCAGTTCCAGTCCGGCGACAAAACCCCATTGGTGGAAGTGGTGGTAATGTCTCGCAACAGCCCGGAAACCGGAGTGCGGGTGTTTCACAATATCCGTGAATACGGTCTGAATATCACCCGCTCTGCGTTCACCGGAGGTGAGTCGGTGGTGGACTATCTGGATGCCTACGATGTCGACCTCTTCCTGACCACCAACACCAAAGACGCCCAGCGAGTCATTGATAGCGACAGCTGTGCTGTGGCTTTGGTAAAAGAGCCGCCCGCCAACATGGAAGCGATCCCAGATGGCCAGGTACGGATAGCCTTTGATGGCGATGCGGTGCTGTTCAGCGATGAGAGTGAAATTGTATACAAGGCCGAGGGCCTGAAAGGATTCCATTCGGCGGAGGACAGAGAACAGGACAATCCCCTGAACGATGGCCCCTACGCAACGCTGCTTCGGAAGCTCTCGCGCTTGCAGGACCGGCTGCCCCACAAGGTCGACTTTTCACCGGTTCGTGTGGCCATTATCACCGCAAGAAACAGCCCGGCCGAGATGCGCGTGATCAAAACCCTGCGCCATTGGGGCGTATATGTGGATGAGATTTTTTTCCTGGGTGGCCTGGATAAATCCAAGATCATCAAGGCGTTCAAGGCGCACATTTTTTTCGATGATCAGGATGTGCATCTGGAGCCGGCGGCCAGATATACGCCTGCGGGGAAGGTGCCTTACCGGTCCGGTTCGCCTTTGAAGGATTCTTAGAAACAATAGAGAATCTGGGGATTGTAGATTCTTTGTTTACGATTCCGGACCGTTTATGGCGAAACCGAACCGTTTTCAACAGCCTCTAGCTTCACCCGAAAACCACAGGCAGCAGCATAGTTGTTGAGTGTTTCCCAGCTCGGGTTGCTTCGGCCGCGCTCAAGTCTGGAGATGTTGCTCTTGTTGGTTCCGAGTTTCTTGGCAACCTCTTCTTGGGTTAGGCCAGCCTTGGTTCTCATCGTAATCAGTTGATCGATCAGGCTGAATTCGTCTTCAAGAAAGTCGTATTCCCGACGGACTTCAGGATTTTCAAGTGCTTTCTGCTTAAACTGTTTGAAATTCATGATTTCCTGACCTCCTTCAACCGCTCTTTGGCGAGCTCCAGGTCCTTTTTCGGGATTTTCTGATCCTTCTTTACAAAAACATGCAGGATGATGATTCGCTTTCCCTGCATGTAGCAGAAAATACCTCTTCCTATCCCTTCTTTGGCTTTTGCGCGGATTTCAAAGAGTTCTTCTCCTAGTGGCTTTGTGTGCGGCTCCCCGAGATTTGCACCATGTTTCTCCATCAATTCCATCAGGCGAATCATTCTAGCTTGAATCTTGGGCGGCAGGTCGGCGAACTCTTTTTCTACGTTCCTGTAGAATTCTATATCCCAATCCATGGGTGCTCCTCTTCCATCTGGTTATCATATACGATAACTGGAGCTTTAAAAAGTGATCATCCTCTTCCTGTCTGCATGCGTTGATGACGCCTGCATTCTGGTCACGATCACCACTCGTCAACCCGTGTTGAGGATATGGGGCGCTCTCATCGATGCTCGCCCAGACTACGCCAGTCTGGATTAATCTCCCTTTTTGAATTTTGCTTTGCAGTTACCGCTCATGCACATGGTGCAGTAATGCTCGCGGTCCTCGTGGCTGGTGCCTTCTGCGATCTTAATGCCACAGCCGTTACAGAGCAGGATGGAAACGTCTCCTTTCACTTCCACAACTGCGTGTTCGTAGTTCATTAAAAAGCTCCGTTGCAGGCTGTTGGTGTTAACGCGGTATTACCGTATTCACGTTGGGTTAGAACGCTGCAGGCCATTACGCCTTGCGTGCTGGATTGGTTCTCCCCGTGAAGGTTTTGTGACCTCTTCTTTACCGACTTTTGACCGGGCCGTGACGGCCGCGTAAGCGTTCCTTTTTATCCTGCATTCTGGCGCTGCAGGCTCCGACTCAGGAGCCGGGCAGTGTCGAACACAAATTGTTTCCAGCAAGGAGAATGCACAATGAAAAAGCTGACAGCCACTCTTTTGGCATTTGGTACCACCCTGGCCTTGATGGCACCGGCCCACGCAGACGACATGGATAAGGACAGCAAGGGTATGGACGAGACCATGATGCATGACGAGATGAAAGATGACGGCATGGCCAAGGACTCAATGAAGACCGATACCATGCATGACGGGATGAAGACCGACGGCATGATGGATGAGGGAATGAAGAAGGAGCATATGGACAAAGACACCATGAAAAAAGATGAAATGTCCGACGGGGATAAAACCTCGATGTAAGAATCAGGATTCGCGGAACCAGCACATTATTGTGCGTGAGGGTGTCGAGCTGCGTATTTTGCAGGCTCGGCATTGCTCAGACTTGAGGATCTGAAAGTCGAAATATGACGAAGGTTCATAGTTAGATGAGATTAAATCAATTTTAATCATTGG
Organism: Marinobacter sp. CH_CUG1437-1; assembly: GCF_037029655.1. Classification (NCBI taxonomy): domain Bacteria; kingdom Pseudomonadati; phylum Pseudomonadota; class Gammaproteobacteria; order Pseudomonadales; family Marinobacteraceae; genus Marinobacter; species Marinobacter sp. CH_CUG1437-1. The sequence goes on from NZ_JAYMEW010000003.1 coordinate 204,465, forward strand.
TTCATGCGCCTAGCATAGATTTCAGTCTCAACCGTGGCCGACTGAAAGGCGACGGCGGGAGACAGCCAATGAATTCAGGTTTTATCTCAGAAATCAGGATACCGGATCGTCATGAACAACGAGTTCACATTCGCCATCAAGCGTCTTCGTTTCGATGAAAACTACCGTCCATCGCAGAACACGCGCATTACCACCAACTTTGCCAATCTGGCCAGGGGAGAGAAGCGCCGGGAGAATTTGCACAACGCGTTGACGATGATTGATGATCGTTTCAACGCTCTGGCGCACTGGGATAACCCCGAAGGCAACCGCTATTCAGTCCAGCTTGATATCGTTTCCGTTGACATGATCGTGGGTGTTGAACAGCAGGCCGACACCTTCCCGGCGATAGAGGTGCTGCAAACGAGCATCGTTGATCGCAAAACTGGCAAGCGCATTGAAGGCGTCGTTGGCAATAATTTCTCCTCCTACCTGCGCGATTATGACTTCAGTGTGCGGCTGCTGGAGCACAACCGGCATCAATCCGGATTCAGCGTGCCCGAGGATTTTGGCGATCTGCATGGAAAGCTCTTTCAGCATTTCGTGAATTCAAAAGCTTACACGCAGAATTTCGGCAAGCCGCCGGTTATCTGCCTCAGCGTTTCAGACAGCAAAACCTATCATCGCACCGGCAATCAGCACCCTGTGCTGGGTGTTGAATACCAGCCCAACGACTCCTCCTTAACCGAGTTGTATTTCCGGAAGATGGGACTGGAGGTTCGGTATTTCATGCCCGCCGGCAGCGTCGCGCCTCTGGCGTTTTATTTCTTCGGTGATCTGCTGAACGACTACAGCAATCTTGAGCTGGCCAGCACCATCGCCACCATGGAAACCTTTCAGCGAATCTATCGACCGGAGATTTACAACGCCCACTCTGCAGCAGGCGAGCGTTATCAACCGGATCTGAAAAACCGTGATCACTCACCCACAGACGTTGTATACGATCGCGATGAGCGCAGCCAACTGGCGGTTGAGCAGGGTAAATATGCCGAGGAGCGCCTCATCAAACCTTACCGAGCCCTCCTTGAGCAGTGGTCCGCGAACTACTTGCCTGACTACGCGCTTTGATCATCAAGAACCCATAGGTTACCCATCGTGAAAAAACTGTTACCTACTTCAACCGCCGGCAGTCTGCCAAAGCCGGCCTGGCTTGCTCAGCCCGAGACACTCTGGTCGCCCTGGAAGCTGCAGGGTGAGGAACTCGTTGAGGGCAAGCAGGACGCCTTGCGGGTGTCATTGCAGGACCAGCAACTGGCTGGCGTTGATATCGTCAGTGATGGCGAGCAAACGCGCCAGCACTTCGTGACCACCTTCATCGAACACCTCGACGGCGTTGATTTCGAGAGGCGCGAGACCGTTCGAATTCGTGATCGCTACGATGCCAGCGTGCCCACGGTGGTCGGTGCTGTGAGTCGCCAGAAGCCTGTATTTGTGGACGACGCCCGGTTCTTGCGTGAGCAGACCGATCAACCGATCAAGTGGGCACTGCCTGGCCCCATGACGATGATCGACACGCTGTACGATGCCCATTACAAAAGCCGCGAAAAGTTGGCCTGGGAGTTCGCCAAGATACTCAACCAGGAAGCCAGGGAGCTGGAAGCGGCCGGTGTGGATATCATCCAGTTCGATGAACCCGCCTTTAACGTGTTTTTCGATGAGGTGAATGACTGGGGCATCGCTGCCCTGGAAAAGGCCATTGAAGGGCTTAACTGTGAGACCGCCGTGCACATCTGCTATGGCTATGGGATCAAGGCCAACACCGACTGGAAGAAAACGCTTGGGTCCGAGTGGCGACAGTACGAAGAGATTTTCCCCAGGCTGCAAACCTCCAATATCGATCTGATTTCACTGGAATGCCAGAATTCGCACGTGCCGATGGAGCTGATTGAGCTGATCCGGGGCAAGAAAGTGATGGTGGGTGCGATTGATGTCGCCACCAATACCATCGAAACGCCGGAAGAGGTGGCCGAGACGCTCCGAAAGGCGCTCCGGTTTGTCGATGCCGACAAGCTCTATCCCTGCACCAACTGTGGCATGACGCCTCTCTCCCGCGGTGTGGCCAGCGGCAAGCTGCGAGCGCTGAGTGCCGGCGCTGATATTGTCAGGCGCGAGCTTTCGGTGACGGGAAGTCTCAAATGAGTGCGGATTTGATGACCCTATCGTCTACCAGCAGCGTTATCGAACCCGCGCGCTTTCGCGAAGCGCTCGGGCACTACGCCTCGGGTATCACGGTGATTTCATCTCTCGATGAGGGCGAACCGGTTGGTTTTACGTGCCAGTCGTTCTACAGCGTGTCGATGAACCCGCCGCTGGTGTCATTCAGCGTGAAGTCCAGCTCCTTCAGCTATCCGCGGATTCGCCGTGCCGGTCGATTCGTCGTCAATATCCTGTCCGCCGAGCAGGAAGCAATTTCCAATCTGTTTGCCCGCCAGGGCGCCGACAAATGGAAGGACGTCCAGTGGCAGGCATCGCCGCTGGGCAACCCGATCATCCCCGGTAGCCTGCGCTGGCTGGATTGCGAAATCCACGCTGAACACGCGGCAGGGGATCACCTGATCGTGATTGGCGAAGTGAGGGCGTTGAATGTGAAGGAAACCACAGCCTCCCGGCCATTGCTGTATTTCCGGGGCCAGTATTGTGATATCGCCGAGCAATGCGCGCACTCATTTGCTTCGCAAAACCAATAGTCTCAGGTGCTCGCCAGCGCCTCCACGCATAGACGGAACAGGTTCGCTGAGAAGAAGGAATGCTCGCCTGGCCGGTCTGCCACGAAGAGCTGGCCACCGGAGCTGTAGATGCCGCCCTCAATCATCAGGTTGTCGCTCATCTCGAAGTCTTCGATGCTGTGGCCCAGACCGTCCAGGTCGGTGCCGCCTGCCCGTTTCCGGTAGTACCGGTTATCCAGGGTAAACCCGAAGGCGGGCTTGCCCTGTCCGATCATGTAGCCGACTTCGAAGACCGTACCCGGGTCGGCACTGATGCCACGGAACGGGGTGAGGTTGGCGATGATGGCATCGCAGCTGTCCATCAGTTCGCGGTTGGCCCGGTAGATCCTATGGCCAAGCCTGAATTTCGCCTCGTGTTCGGAGGAGGCCAGTTCGGCGTCCAGCGGGTCTACGCCCTGCAAACCGTATTCCAGCAGAAGGCGCTTTTTCTCGGCCACGATGGCCTGGTGTTCTTCGGCGGGGAAGAAGACTTCCGGACCGGCGAGGTAGATACGTTTTGGTGTTGCCATGGAGCCCCCTTCAACCCTGGTAGAACTGCCGGATAGCATCCAGCAACCGGTCAACATCCTGGCGGTTGACGTCCAGGTGCGTCACGAAGCGAATGGGGTCTCCCGCTGTGATCAGTATGCCCTGGTCAGCCAGGTAGTCTCGCAGCTGCGCGGCTCTGCCGGACGTGCAGCGGGCGTAGACGATGTTGGTCTGAGTGCTGGCGGGGTTTATCTCCAGCTGCGGAATGTCGGCCAGGCCGGCGCTCAGGTACTCGGCATTCTCGTGATCTTCAATCAGTCGAAGTGGCCCTTTCTCAAGGGCGATGCGCCCGGCTGCAGCCAGTATGCCGGCTTGGCGCATGCCGCCACCCACCATTTTACGCAGCCGTGTCGCTCGCTCGATAAAAGCTTTCGAACCCAGCAGCAGCGAACCGACGGGTGCACCCAGCCCTTTTGAAAGGCAAACGCTCACCGAATCGTAGTACCTGGTGATGTCGGTAATGTCGCAGTTGGATTTCACGGCTGCGTTGAACACCCGGGCGCCATCAAGGTGCAGCAGCAGACCGTTTTCGTCGCAAAAGGCGCGGGCCTCGCGCTGATAGTCCAACGACAACACTTTGCCACCGATGGTGTTTTCCAGTGAGAGCAGGCGGGTAGGGGCGAAATGGAAATCGTCGGGCTTGATGGCGGTCTTGGCTTTGCCAAGGTTGATGCTGCCATCCGGCTCGTTCTCGATCGGTTGTGGTTGCACGCTGCCCAGGACAGCAGCGCCACCGCCTTCGTAGCGGTAGTTGTGAGCCGACTGACCACAGAGGTACTCATCGCCCCGGCCACAGTGGCTCATGATGGCCAGCAGGTTGGCCTGGGTGCCGGTGGCGGTAAACAGGGCCGACTCGAAGCCCAGCCGTTCGGCGGCGTAGGCCTGAAGGCTGTTCACGGTGGGGTCGTCGCCATAAACGTCGTCGCCCACCTCGGCGCTGGCCATGGCCTCGCGTATTTCAGGGGTAGGGCGGGTGACCGTGTCGCTGCGAAAATCGATCATGTGTTCAGTGTCCTGAAGAAAACCTGTTCCAAGCTTATCGGGATCTCACCACAGATTCACTGTCGCCGCTTCCTGATCAATACCTTGTGCAGTTCCTCGACAATGACAAGACTCATGGCAAGTGCGAGCAACTGCAGCCATTCCGCCAGGGATATGGGTTGAATCTGCAGGACATCGGAGAGCCCCGGCACATACATGGCACCAATGTGCGCCAGTTGGGCCAGGGGAACCGCCAGCATCAGGAACGGGTTGCGGAGCAGAGGAATGCGGAACAGCGAGCGGGATTCCGAGCGGCTGCTGAGCGCGTGAATGTTGCCGAACAGCACCATCAGCATCAGCGTGAGGTTGCGGGCTTCCTCAATGGTTTGGCCCTGGTCGAGCGTCCACTGGAAATTGAGGAAGGCAACAAGGCCCATCCATGAGCCCACCACCAGAACATGCTCAATAATGTGTTTATCGAACACGGGCTCGTGGGGAGAGCGCGGTTTCACAGAGAGCTCACCGCCTTCCTTCGGCTCGAAGGCGAGGGCCACGTCCTGGAAGCCGTTGGCAACCAGGTTCAGCCACAGGAGCTGTACCGCGATCATCGGCATCGGCAGACCGGCCATGACGCAGAGGAAAAAGAGCAGGATTGCGGAGAAACCGGTAGCAACCAGCAGCCCGATGACCTTGCGGATGTTGTTGTATACCACCCGGCCCTGCTCGATGCCGGCGACAATCGACGAAAAATTATCGTCGGTGACGATCAGGTCGGCCGTTTCCTTGGCCACATCGGTGCCTCGCTTACCCATGGCGATTCCGGCATGGGCCTGTCGCATGGCGGGGGCATCGTTCACACCATCCCCGGTAACCGCAACAAAATGGCCATCCCGCATAAAGCTGTCCACGATCTGGGCTTTTCGAGTGGGTTCTATGCGGGCGAATACCCGGGCGGGGCGAATGAGCTGATCGACGGCCTCCTGGCCTCGAGCGCTGGCTTCATCCAGCATCGGACCTGTTACGACGGTTGCGTCTGCGTCACACAGGCCCAGTTCCTGGGCGATCGATTTGGCGGTCGCCGGGTGGTCTCCGGTGACCATGGCGACCTCAATACCGCCGGTACGACACTTTTCGATGGCGTCGAAGGCTTCATGGCGAAGTGGATCAATCATGGCAACCATGCCGAGAAAGACCATCCCGGCCATTTCATGGTCGCCGTGGGCGGAGGTTCTCTTCGCAAGGGCAATAATCCGGTAGCCCCGGGAGGCCAGTTCGGTGAATTGACGCTCGAGGGCCGGCTTGTCGATGGCTATGGAGCCGTCCGCGGTGGTCATCCGGTCACACATGGCCAGCATTTTTTCGGGGCTGCCCTTGGCGTAAATCACGGTTTGATCACCAACCCGGTTGACCACGCCGCTGTAGGCCTTTTCCGACTCGTAAGGGATCAGGGCCACCTGTTCCTGCCGGGTTCGCAGGTCCGTGATGGACATACCCAGCTTCTTGGCCATCACCAGAAAGGCGATGTCTACGATATCTCCCTGGGAAACCCACTCGCCGCCGCTGTAGTCCAGGTGGCTTTCATTGGCGAGGACGCCTGCGACACAGAGTTCCCTGAGTGTTTCCTGGCCTGTCGCATCCATCTCGGTGCCGGCATGCCCTGTGATTTCCCCTCCCGGTGCCACGCCCTCGCCAGTAACCTCGAACTGCCGCCCGTCAGGCAGCATCACCCTGCGAATGGTGAGCTCGTTAACGGTCAGTGTGCCGGTCTTGTCGGAGCAGATGAGAGTGCAGGATCCCAGAGCCTCCACGGCGACAAGCTTGCGAATGATGACATTGCGTTTTGCCATTCGGGACATGCCAATGGCCAGGGCAACGGTGAGTGCGGCAGGCAGACCCTCGGGGATCACCGAAACCGCCAGGCCGATGGTCATGAGGATCATCTCCTCGATGGAGTAACCTCCATCCAGGATCATCAGACCTGCCAGGGCGGCAATAGCCGCCAGAATGCCGAAGGCGACCTGATAGGTGAATTTGCGGATCCGGATCATCAGCGGCGGCTCGGCCGAGGTTTTGCCGGTAACACCCTGGGCAATCTTGCCAAGCTGGGTCGCCGAGGCGGTAGCGATCACCCGGCCGCGCCCGCGCCCATGGGTGATTATGCTGCCGGCAAAGCACTGGTCAGCGCGCTCAGTCAGCGGGGTACTGTCATCGCTTGTGGTATCGACATTCTTGGCAACCGCCAGGGATTCCCCCGTCAACATGGACTCATCCACTGCCAGGCTGCTGGCGCTGAGTAACTGAAGATCAGCGGGTACCTTGTCGCCGGAGGACAGCAAAACAATATCGCCCGGAACGATCTCCTCGACGTCAACGGTGACAATCTGGCTGTCCCGAAGCACGTGGGCTGTCCCTTTCATCATTTGTTTCAGCGCAGCCGCCGCCTTCTGAGCCGAAAACTCCTGCACGGTGCCGATGATCGCGTTTATCAGCAGAACAATCAGAATAAAAACCCCGCTCGGGGTCTGGCCGAGGGCAAATGAAACCCCGGAAGCGATCAGGAGGATGTAAATGAAAGGGCTGAGGAACTGCCGAGCAAACAACTCTACAACACCCGGTATGGGAGGCGCGGGCAGCCGGTTGTATCCGAACTCCTCCAGCCGGGCACTGGCCTGCTGGCTGGTGAGGCCGCTCTCAGCAGGGGTGGGAGTGATGAGTGGCTCTGGGGCAGCGTCGTTCATGGTGGTCCAGGTTGGCCATTCAGGGAGACGGGACGGATCTCGTGTCGGTCCAAGGGTAAAGGTAATGGCATCTGCTAGTATGGCCAAATTTTCGTACTTAAGATGGCCAGATACTGCAACATGAGCGCTCCTTTCAAACTACGCCCGTACCAGCAGGACGCGGTCGAGGCCACGCTGAATCATTTCAGAAAGTCGGATGAGTCCGCCGTTATTGTGCTGCCAACCGGCGCCGGAAAAAGTCTGGTGATTGCCGAGCTGGCTCGTCTCGCCCGGCGGAAGATACTGGTGCTGACCCATGTGAAAGAGCTGGTCGAGCAGAATCACGCGAAATATGAGAGTTATGGGCTGGAGGGCGGCGTTTTTTCAGCTGGGCTGAAGCGCAAGGAACGCCACCATCAGGTGACCTTTGCCAGCGTGCAGTCAGTGTCGGCGAATCTCGATCAGTTCCGGGATGAATACTCTCTCTTGATCATTGATGAGTGCCATCGGGTCAGCGGTGAGGAAACCAGTCAGTATCAACGAATCATTGAACTTTTACGCGAGCAGAATGAGTCCCTGAAAGTGCTCGGGCTGACTGCCACACCTTATCGTCTTGCGATGGGCTGGATCTATCGCTACCACTATCGGGGCTTTGTTCGTGGTGAGGACGACAAGCCTTTTCAGCACTGCATTTATGAGCTGCCGCTGAGCTACATGATCAACCGCGGTTATCTCACCAAACCCGAACTCGTGAACGCAGCTGTGGCGCAATACGATTTCTCGGCGCTGCCGCAGGATCGCTTTGGCGAGTATGCCGAGAAAGACGTGAACCGGTTGCTGAGTAAGTACAAGCGAGTTACACGGGCGATCATTGAGCAGGTGATGGAGCTGGCCGCGGACCGCCAGGGTGTGATGATCTTTGCGGCCACGGTGGAGCATGCGCGGGAGATTACCGGGTATCTGCCGGAGCACGAAACCGCACTGGTGACGGGCGCGACCGATCTGAAGGACCGGGACTTGCTGATTCAGCGCTTCAAACAGCGGGAGCTCAAGTATCTGGTCAATGTGTCCGTGCTGACCACGGGCTTTGATGCGCCCCACGTGGACTTCATAGCCATACTGCGGCCCACGCAGTCAGTAAGTCTTTACCAGCAGATTGTGGGTCGCGGTCTTCGTCTGGACGAGGGGAAGCGTGATTGCCTGGTGATTGATTACGCCGGCAACCATGTGAACCTGCATCACCCGGAAGTGGGTGAGCCGAAACCGGACCCCGACAGCGAACCGGTGCAGGTGTTCTGCCCGGGCTGTGGGTTTGCCAATATCTTCTGGGGCAAAACCGACAGTGACGGTGGTGTGATCGAGCATTACGGGCGTCGTTGTCAGGGCCTGCTGGAGCCCGCGGGCAATGATGGCTTCGCCGGCCAGAGCCCGCAACAGTGCGATTACCGTTTCCGGTTCAAGGAGTGCCCACACTGCGGCGCCGAGAATGACATTGCCGCCCGCAACTGCCGTCAGTGCCAAAAAGCCATTATCGATCCGGACGATCAGCTCCGGGATGCCCTGAAGCTCAAGGATGCCATGGTGATTCGATGTGCCGGCCTATCGCTGGGCGCTGACGGCAGCAAGTTGAGGATCACCTATCACGGCGAGGATGGAGAGGAACTCAACGAATCGTTTGATTTCAGCAAACCGGGCCAGCGCACCGTCTTCAACAGGATATTCGGGCGTCGTTTTGCCAATGGCCAGGCCCCGAAAGTGTTCAGCTCAGTGGATGAGGTGCTTGAATGTCAGGCCCTCTTGCCGGCCCCGGATTTCGTGATCGCTCGCAAGCAGAAGCACTATTGGCAGGTGCAGGAGCGGGTTTTTGATTATCGGGGTAGTTTTCGGAAGGCGTATTGAAAACCCAGATTGGGTAAGAAATTACCCAATCTGGGTAGCGTTTTGGGGCTGATCCATCATCCGAACGCAGGCTGGGGTGGCTTACTGCCAGCAATCCGCTTCATCCAAGCCATGTCCAGTGGAACCAGCACGTTGAGGGCGAACAGCACCCAGCCCAACGGTTGGAGGCTCGGGGCAAACCAGATCATCAGGCCAAGGGCCAACAGGCTCCACGTGACATCCACCACTACCATCAGGTTGAGAAACTTTTCCTGCCATTGTTCCTTGCTGACGATAGCGGCCATATCCACGCACCACAGCAGCATGACGACGCCGACCACCAGATAGAAAGTTGCGCCAGGGCCACCCGCCCACTGGGCAATCGGCTCTGCAGCCAGGATTAGCGCCAATGCCAGGGGCGTGGAGAGGAAGACATCGCTCAGGATAATTTGCTTGACGCTGAATCGACGGACTAGGTTTTTCATGGGATCACCTCAATCGGGTTTCGCAATGGGTTGGACTACACTGCAAAGCTTCTACCCGGGCGGTGTTAGTCTCAATTACCTGTGAGGTAATGGTTTCGCCTACCCTCGACTACGATAATGATTGAACACTCGGAACTCACGGGAAAGTCAATGAGCGCCTTCGGTACGCTGTTCAGAGAAATGCGGCAGGGCAAGCGCCTGAGCCAGATGGATTTTGCCCTTGCCTGTGAGGTATCACCCAAACACATCAGCTTTCTGGAAACAGGCCGAAGCAAACCCAGCAAAGGCATGGTGTTGCATCTGGCGCAGATGCTGCAGACGGATCTGGCCGGAACCAACAGGCTTCTGTCGGCGGCCGGTTACAGCCAGGTTTACTCCGACCAGAATTTGAACGCGCCCGGCATGGCCATGATCCGGGAGGCGCTAGGGCACCTGTTGCAGGGACACCTGCCGTACCCGGCCGTGGTATTCGACCACGAGTATTATCTGGTGATGGCCAACCAGGCCATGCAGGCGATGATGGCGAGAATGATCGAGTTGGGGGCTCAGTTCCCGGCCCGGCCAAATTTTCTGTTGTCACTACTGGATGAACACGGCATGAAGCCATTCGTCGGCGACTGGGAAAATATTGCCTGCCACATGCTGCAACGGGTCTATCATGAGCATCTTGCCGGTCCCTTCCGGGATCAGCCCAATCGGTTGCTGGAGCAGGCTCTGACTGTGCCCGGCGTTCCTCCGAACTGGAAAAGCCATGTGGTGGAACACCTGGACTATCCGGCGATTCCCTTCACACTGAATCTGGGCGACCAACAGCTCAGAATCTTTTCCACCATCGCAACCATCGGCACCCCGCTGGATGTCACCGCTCAGAATCTGCGGATAGAGCATTTCTTTCCGATGGATGAAGCGAGTAAGGCATATTGGCAGGGATGAAGCCAATTTCCACTCTGAAGTCAAAGCCGCAGCCGGTTACAATGGCGCATCTTTAAACGTCGAAGAGAATCCTATGCCAATCGAAAAGAACCAGGTCGTCCTGTTCCATTACAGTGTCCGCGATGAACAAGATAACGTTGTTGAAGACTCCCACGGCGGCGAGCCGAACGCTTACCTCCATGGCCACGGCGGCATCATCAAGGGCCTCGAAGAAGCCCTGGAAGGTCGCGATGCGGGTGATACGTTCAGCGTCACCGTCACTCCGGAAAAGGCCTACGGACCGCGCAAGCCCGACGCCATTCAGCGGGTGCCGATCAAGCACTTGATGGGCGCCAAACGCTGGAAGGCAGGCATGGTTGCGCAGGTACGGACCGAACAGGGCCCGCGCCATGTGGTTGTTGCCAAGGTTGGCCATAAGTTTGCCGATGTCGATACCAATCATCCGATGGCGGGCAGAACCCTGACCTTTGACATCGAGATCCTGGAAGTCCGCGACGCCGATGCCGAAGAAATTGCACACGGCCACGTACATGGGCCGGGTGGGCATCATCATTGAAGACGTACATGGCAAGGAGTCATCTTGCCATCACCCTTGGGTAACGCGCAGTGTTTGAAAGGTTAAGGAAAACCATAGATCCCGTCCTGTTTTTCTCGCTGCTTTTGCTATTTGCGAGCGCAGGTCAGGCAAAGATCTATAAATGGGTTGATGAGGATGGAAAGGTTCACTTCAGCGACCGCCAGGACCACAGCATTGAGCAGGAAGTGGTGGACGTTAAGCCGGGTGTTTCGGAATGGTCGCGTTTCGAGATCGATATCAAAACTGTTGATGTTGAGCTGAGTGAACAGGAACACCAGCAGATCGTGGAGGGTGTGAACAACGTCTATGAGTTTTTTGACCGGGTGATGTCCTTTGATATGAACAGGACGGTACCGGTCAACATCCTGATCCTCAAGGACAGTACAGCCTACCGGAATTACCTCATCCGTCGTAACAGGGGGATGGCCGTTGCTTCTTACGGGATCTACATGTCCTCCGAGAACCAGATCGTCGTCTATATACGGAAAAACAGGGCTCTTACCTTTCCGACCATCAAGCATGAAGTGAGTCATGCGGTTGTTGATACCATCGTTCCCTATGCGCCCGCCTGGCTGAACGAAGGGCTGGCCGAGCAGATGGAGACCATCGAGCGTGATGAGTCGGGTTTGTATTTTGAGCGGCACCGCGAGAACAAATGGGTTGTTAACCAGGCCCGTGAACATGGTTCCCTGGCGGGTATCGACCAGCTATTGAAACTGCCCAGTAATAAGTGGCGTCATTCAGACCTGTCGGGGCGCGGAAGCTTGAGGGCCCAATCCGGCCAGTTCGTGTATTTCCTGCTATCCAATTCCACCCGCCGAAACTTTGTGGTTCGACTGATGCACAACTTTAATCGGGGTGATCGCACCATTTCTTATTATCTGGTCAACGACAATTACATCGGCGGTGTCGCTATGTTGGCTCTGGACTGGCGGCGCTGGTTGCATGATCAGGGGGCGGGTGTCATTCGGCTTTAGGGGTACTTTGCTGTTCGGGCACGAATTTCAGGCTTCCCTGTCCTAGTCTGGTGTGAAGGCAGATGCGTACCTGATTGAGGGGTTTGATTCAGGTGCGTCGTTGCCCCGAACAATCGCGATAGGAGGATTAGATATGCCTCAGCTTCGTTTTACCTACCTGATGTGTTTCGCTGTTCTTGCCGCTTTCCTCGCCGCCTCTTCCGCACAGGCCCATCACGGCTGGGCGTGGGCGACCGATGAGGAGTTTGAAATCACCGGTGTCATTCAGTCTGTGCGCCTGGGTAATCCCCATGGCGAAGTCACCATACGCGTGGATGGCGAGGATTGGGTTGTGGAAGTCGGCCAGCCCTGGCGCAACGACCGGGTCGGACTCACCAAAGAGATGTTGAGTCAGGGCCGGGAAATCACAGTGCATGGTCATCGCTCCGCCCGGGAAGGCGAGCGGCTGGTCAAGGCGGAGCAGGTTGTGATCGACGGGCAGGACTACAACCTGTATCCGGGCCGAACGTCCTGACACCCGGGATGATTGAGCAAGCGCTGGTTGCCATCGAAAACTTGGCTTTTGTCTCGGCCCTACGCAACTCCACATTCATGTACCCGTTGGTGAATGCCGGACATATCCTCGGGGTTTCGTTACTGGTAGGCGGCATCGTGCCGCTGGATCTGCGTCTGCTCGGGCTTTGGCGTAAATACCCGGTGATGGTGTTTGTCGATGTGCTTCGAATCTCAGCCGCGGTCGGTTTGGCGTTGGCCGTGGTTTGCGGAGCATTGCTGTTTACCACCGCAGCCCCGGACTACGCCACTTCGCCGCTGTTTCAGGCGAAGATTACGCTTGTCCTGCTGGGTGTGTTGAATGCGTTTGCGGTAGGCCGGTTAATGAAACTCCGGGATATACGGAGCCTCCCGATGAGGGCTCCTATGCCTGTGGTCCTCCGGGTCGGGGGCCTGGTGTCTTTGGCTGTCTGGATCAGCGTACTGATTCTCGGCAGGTTACTGGGGTATTTTTGACTTTGCTTTGATGTCTGCTGTCAGCAATTCCTGCAGCATGCTGTAGCTTAATCCCCAGATGCAGGCATCCTGATAGCGGCAGCAGGGCATGTTCAGCGTACCAAGAGGTGTTCGCCAGGGAAGCTGGCTCTGGTTCTCCCCGGCTGCAAGGTAGTCCAGGGGAACCCAGACCGCCCGTTCGACTTCATGGTTCGGCAAGATCGTCCTCGACCCGTGCCACTCGAACACGTGGGGAGTGACGACCATCGGGCGAAGGCGGCTGTGGTGTCGGGTGATCAGATCTGACAGTCGGGTTATGTATCGGCCATGGCGGCCAAGATCCATGCCGGTTTCTTCTAGCGTTTCCCGCTCGGCGGCGGCCCGGGCGGATTCATCTTCTGGTTGCAGTCGGCCTCCGGGGAAGGCCATATCGCCGGACCAGGGATCGCCTTCCCGACGCGCCCGCTGGATAAACAGCAGTTCCTCGTGGGCGTTTTCCATTCGCCGAAAGATCAGCGCGACTGACGCTCGGGCAAATCGACGCCGGAAAGGAATTTTTTTGGGGCGCAAATGGTTTACCCAGGACTTCGATTGCACGTAAAGCTGTCCTTTGATGTTTGATGGCTATAGTTAAACATATCCTGGACGAGCAGGGTGTTTGCGTTGCGATTTAGTTGGCATAGGTTCTGGAAATGAAGCCGTTTTTTCTGATTGCTGTATATCTTGGTGCTGTCACGTTGCCGTTGATCCTGTCCGCTGCGGTTGGGGGACCTCCGCGCGAATGGCACCAGGAACTCGCCTCGGGTCTGGGCATCCTCGCCTTCTCGATGATCCTTATGGAATTCATTCTCTCCGGGCGTTTCAAGGCCATTTCGAATGGCGTCGGAATGGATGTGACGATGCGGTTTCATCAGATTATGGCCCGTACGGCCCTGGTTTTTGCGCTTGTGCACCCATTTCTCTACCAGGAAACGCCCTCGGGAGGTCCCCGTCCGTGGGATCCCACCCGTGAATTGACGCTCACAACCGATTTTTCCGCGATTTTAAGCGGAATTGGCGCTTTTTTGCTTCTTCCCAGCCTTGTTCTCCTCGCCATCGGCCGGACCCAGCTGGACTATAAATACGAGACATGGCGCCTGATGCACGGGGTCGGCGCGCTTTTGATTGCACTTCTTCTGCTGCACCACACGGTCTATGGGGGACGTTACGGATCAGAGCCAGTGATGACCTGGGTTTGGCTGGCAATGACAGGAGTTGCGGTCGGGTCATTGCTCATGGTTTACCTGTGGGTTCCCCTTCAGAAAAGGGCACGCGCTTGGCGCGTGGTCTCCGTGAACCAGCTGACAACGAAGCAATGGGAATTGACCGTGGAGCCTGAAGGGCATGCGGGGCTGGATTACAAAGCCGGTCAGTTTCTGTGGCTGAATGTGGGGCACAGCCCCTTCTCGCTGAAAGAAAATCCCTTCTCTATTTGTTCGGCACCTGCCGAGGGACCACGGGTATCTTTCATGATCAAAGAGCTCGGCGACTTTACCCGCTCCATTGGCCAGATAGAACCTGGAACCCTTGCCTTCCTTGACGGCCCCTACGGCAATCTTTCTGTTGATGGTCGAGCGGAACCTGGGGTTGCCCTCATTGCCGGGGGAGTAGGACTAGCGCCACTGCTGGGTATACTCAGGCAAATGCGGGCCACCAACGATCCCCGCAAGGTGAGGTTGATCTATGGTAATCGCGTGATTGATCAGATCGCTCACCGGAAAGAGCTCGGGACCGAGGATGTGGTCTACGTGTTGTCGGAACCACCAGATAACTGGGAGGGTGAGACCGGCTTCATTGATGGCGCGCTGATCGACAGGGTTTTCTCCGAGGAAGAATTCAGCGAATGGCTCTTTGTGATGTGCGGGCCTGCACCCATGATGGATGTTGTTGAGGATCATCTGATCAAGCGAGGCGCGCCTTCCCACCACATCCTATCGGAGCGTTTCAGTTATGACTAATCCCATCAAGCGGGCAAGTCTACGGCGCCGGGTTTCCTGGATCGTCTGGGCAGTAAACATCGCGCTGTTCGCGACTCTCCTCGTTTTTGTGTTCCGTTCGGGGCTCTGAATCGCGGGTTCCGTACGCGCGAAAGGACTGGCACAGTGTTGTGTACTGCACCTGACAGGAGACTAGATGACGTTCGAGCATATTGTTCAGATAAACGACCTGACCAAGCCAGAGCTACCGGTCCTGACCCGATTCCAGGTTTGGGAAGGCCTTGTGCTCCGAGCCCGGCGCCTGGGGCGCTTTTTGTCCGCTTCCGGTATCACACAGCGAGCATCGAGAACCGCGGTGACTCGATGCCCTATGATCAGTATCTTCATGAAGCGTATGTGGCCACAGACGTGGAAACCATTCAGATCATACGGCAATTGGCGGAGACGGGTGTGTTCTGAAAGGCTTTGGTTTTGAGCCCAAGGTTGATTGGTGACTGTGTTGCTGCAGGTCCGAATAGGCTACTGTTCAAGGTAGTGGGAGCAGTTTAGATTGTCAGTTCCGGAATCTGGAGAACGGTCATGCAGCCAAAGGACATTGTGGCTCAGTTCATCGAAAATATCCGCGCCCAGCGCCTGGATGAAGCCAAGGATCTGCTTGCTGAAGAGGGCTTTGAGTATGTGGGCCCCAACATGCGATTCCTCAGCCGGGACGACATGTTGGCTTATCAGTTCGGCATGTTTGCCATTCAGAAAGATCTGGTTTTACGGCAACTGAGTGCCGACGGTGAGCACGTGTTTGCGATCCTGGATTACCGCACCTACTTCGAGCCGATTGGTGATGTGCGCCTGGCAATCTGGTGTCGCGTAAGGGAGCAAAAGATCCAGTGCGTTGAAACTTTCTATAACGCAGCGGTGATTGAAAATATGCTGGGTGGGAGTCTGCCTGCAGCGGAGTGACCGAACCCTCGAACTTCAGAGTTCTACAAACCGCGGCACCACCATCAGCACAACACCCACAGCTGCCATTTCCCATGCACTACTGGCCAGATAAGGATAGATGATCATGGCAATGCCGCAGTATCGGGTTACGAGGTTTTTCGTTCGCCGGCCATACATGAAATACCCGAAGCCGATGCAGCCGAACAGCAGCGCTAGCAAGATGTCAGCGGTTTCCATGCAATGAACTCCTCCGTTCTGTTTCACCGTAAAGATTGTTGCTGAGGCGCGCCAGGAACGCGGCCTTTAGGAAGCGAACAATTTTTAGCCACATCGGGTATAATGAACGGCTTATGCTGTAAAACAAGCCACCTTGACCTGGATATCATCATGAGCAAGAAAAACGAGAAAGCTACCCTGACCTCCGCCGAAATTGAGGAACAGACTGCCGCCTTTTTGAAAGCGGGCGGGTCTGTCGAATATGTCGGCAAGGGCCAGAGCGGACAAGTTTCTTCCACAGGTTCAAAGCAGATCAGCCTGAAAAAGTAAAGCGCGGCTCAAACCCATTGACGAGCTCACTCCGATGCGCGCCAGTGTGTGAATAGTTTCGACATGACTGTGCTGCCTCTTCAGGCAAAGTCGTAGTCACCGCCTTTCTCAAGTGCTTTCTGATAAGCCGGCCTGGCGTGAACCCGTTTCACCCAGCCGGTGATGTGAGGCCTGTTCTTACCGACAATGCCCCTGGCTACCGAGGCTTCAAGCGGGAAGCTCATCTGGATATCTGCAGCACTCAGTTTGTCACCCAGGAACCACGTGTTTTTTGCGAGGTGGTCTTCCACAAAATCCAGATGCGTCTTGATCATCGGGCCGATGAAGACTTCATTGGTTTTGTCTGAAATGCCCTTGGCGACCGGTTTGATAAAGAACGGCATCGGACTGGTTTTGACCTTTTCAAACACCAGGCGCATGACCAGAGGAGGCATCAGTGAGCCCTCGGCGTAGTGCAGCCAGTAGGTGTAGTCGAGCCAGGCCTGGCCGCCGCTCTCGGGCAGCATGGTGTCTTTGCCGTAGGTGTGGGCCAGGTATTCAATGATGGCGCCCGATTCGGCTACCACCAGATCGCCGTCGGTAATCACAGGGGATTTTCCCAGCGGGTGCACCTTCTTCAGGCTTTCAGGCGCCAGCATGGTTTTGGGATCACGCTGGTAATGCTTGATCTCATAGGGCACACCCAGCTCTTCCAGCATCCAGAGAACGCGTTGTGAGCGGGAATTGTTCAGGTGGTGGACGGTAATCATGCGCAAGCTCCGTTCGCATCGAAAAATGATCTGGTGTGAAGAGTAGGCTTCAAAAAGCGTTTTGGTTCACCGCGGAAGGTGATTGTTGGGCTAATGCCGATTGCGTACGGCAAAGCTGTGGCGTTTGAGCTCCTTGAGAATCTCGGGCACCTTGAAGGGCATCAACGTGCGGGTTGTCTTCAGAAGGCTGATGGCAACGTGCATTCGCTTGTACCAGAGAACCTGGCGGATCTTTTTCTTCATGGGGTGATAGCCCTCCAGGTACAGCTCCTCAACACGGTCTGCGTTATTGGTGAGGCTATAGCTGCTCAGGTCCAGAGGCACGGCTATATCGGAATTCTTGAGTTGCTTGCGGGTGTTGAAATCGATGCCAATGTTGATGGCGTTGGTGATCACATCGAAGGTGTTATCCGGCTTCGGGTATCGGCTCACATGGCTGAGATCAACCGCCACAGTGATGCCGGCGCCCATTTTCGCCAGTGGTGAAATCGGCACATTTTCTACCAGCCCGCCGTCCACCAGTGTTCTCCCATCGATCTCTACCGGTACAAACAGGCCGGGTACCGCCATTGAGGCGCACACAACGTCTGCCAGGTTGCCCTCCCGGAAGATCAACTGTTCGCCGGTTTCGATATCCGTTGCGCAGATGGCCAGTGGAATCTTGGCGTCTTCGATCCGGACATCCCCGAGATCCCGATGGATCATTTCCCTGATGTTATGCGTGCTGAAAAGCCCGCCGCGCTCGAAGGTAAAGTTGATGATTTTCGAGAGGTTCAGGGTGGAGCAGATGGAAAGGATGGACTCCGCCGGGCGGCCGAAGGCGTAGTAGCTCGCAATGAGTGCGCCGGCGCTGGTTCCGGAAATACAGTGAATCCTGATTTGCTCTTCCTCGAAGGCCTTAAGAACGCCGATATGGGCGATGCCCTTTGCCGCGCCGCCACCGAGGGCAAGGCCAATGCGGGTATTAAAGGGATTGAGTTTCATGGTGTTTGGCCCATTTACGTGCTCGAGGAGATAACCGTTAAAGCAAGTCTATCAGAGTAGCTCGCGCATTAAATTCAACGCGATGCGAACGAATAGAAATTTGTGAACGCAGTGGTTTGTGCGGAGCTTTGCAGACCGGTTGGAAATTTCAATTCTTAGAGTTCAAAATATTGGTGTGGCACTTAAGGAGGTAAATTTTCCAACCGACTGCGGGTCGATGCAGTCATAGGAGTCCTCACATTGGGCGACGTCATTAAAGATGATTACCAGACTGACTACGTGGCCGGTCAGGATAATATCGAGAAATTCGGCTTCGACATCCACAACATCGTATTCCCGTTAACCGCCATCCTGATCGTGGCCTTTGTTGTCGGGACACTCATTTTTCCATCCGGTGCAAAGGAATTGCTAGATAGCGCCAAGAATGGCGCGATCGCTGTTTTCGACTGGGGTTTTCTGCTCAGCGCAAACCTGTTTGTTCTCTTCTGCCTGGCCCTGATTTTCATGCCGGTAGGCAAGATCCGGATTGGCGGGACTGAAGCCAAGCCTGAATTTTCCCTGCTTTCCTGGTTTGCCATGCTGTTTGCAGCCGGTATGGGCACTGGGCTGATGTTCTGGTCGGTTGCCGAGCCGGTTGCCTATTATACCGACTGGTATGGAACGCCTCTTGGTGTTGAACCTAACACCGAAGAAGGTGCGCGCTTGGCAATGGGTGCAACCATGTACCATTGGGGCCTGCACCCCTGGGCAATTTACGCAATTGTCGGGCTCTCACTTTCTTTCTTTGCTTTCAACAAGGGCCTGCCGCTAACCATACGCTCTGCGTTTTTCCCGATACTTGGTGACAAGGTCTGGGGCTGGCCGGGTAATGTGATCGATACGGTGTCGGTGCTGGCGACCATTTTTGGTCTTGCGACCTCGCTCGGATTCGGGGCCCAGCAGGCCGCATCTGGTATTTCCTACCTGTTTGATATTGAGGGAGGCCTGAATATTCAGGTAGGCGTGATTGCCGGCGTTACGGCTGTGGCCACTTACTCTGTGATTCGAGGCATCCACGGTGGTGTTCGGATCCTGAGTAACGCGAATATGATCATGGCGGGCCTGCTCCTTCTGTTTGTAATGTTTGCCGGTCCCACGCTGGCGGTGTTCCAGTGGCTCTGGGATACGTCGGTGTCCTACGCCTCCAACATGGTCGCGCTCAGTAACCCGTTCGGCCGGGAGGAAGACACGACCTGGTTCCACGGCTGGACGGTATTCTATTGGGCCTGGTGGATTTCCTGGTCGCCGTTTGTGGGTATGTTCATCGCGCGGGTGTCCCATGGCCGCACGGTGCGTGAGTTCGTCACAGCGGTTCTGATCATCCCGACCATCATCACTTTGTTCTGGATGAGCGCCTTCGGCGGCGGTGCCCTCCATCAGGTGCAGAATGATATTGGCGTGCTGGCCTCGGAGGGACTCACCGAAGTATCACTGGCGATGTTTCAGGCGCTTGAAAATATTTCACTGTCGGGGATTACCTCGTTTATCGGTATTACCCTCGTGTTGACTTTCTTCGTGACATCGTCGGACTCCGGCTCGCTTGTCATCGATAGCATTACCTCGGGCGGCAAGACCGATGCTCCCAAAGCCCAGCGGATTTTCTGGGCGGTTATTGAAGGTTCGATTGCCGGGGTGTTGCTGTTCGTAGGCGGCGAGCAAGCGCTGGGAGCGCTTCAGGCCGGTGCCCTGAGCGTGGGTCTGCCTTTCACTCTCGTGCTGCTGGTAATGACCTACAGCCTGTTCAAGGGGCTTCACCATGAGCGCCGCTTGCTGATCGCTGAGGGCAAAATGTAACCGGCAGTCTGATCGTTAAACCACGTCACCGACCCAAAGGCCCCTCACCGAGGGGCCTTTGCATTTTCGGGATCCTGTCCCCATGTAAACGGAAAAGGCGCAAACAAACAGGAGATCGGAAATGACGGCACCAACTCTGAAGGAAAAACTGAACAACGCGGTAAAAGAGGCAATGCGGAACAAGGATAAAACCCGTCTGGTTACCTTGCGCATGGCCCAGTCTGCCGTAAAGCAGATCGAGATTGATGAACGCCGCGAGCTCAACGATGAAGATGTTCTGAAGGTGCTGGACAAGATGCTCAAACAGCGCCGCGATGCCGCGAGTCAGTATGATGACGCCGGCCGTGAAGAGCTGGGCGATAAAGAGCGCGCCGAAATGGTGATCATTGAAGAGTTCATGCCCGCGGCCCTGAGCGAAGATGATCTGGATGGTTTGATCCGAATGGCCATCAGTTCAACCGATGCCCAAGGGATGCAGGACATGGGCAAAGTGATGAATGAGCTTAAGCCCCAAGTGCTTGGTCGGGTTGAGATGGGGCATCTGAGCAAGAAAGTTCGAGCTGCGCTGACGGGTTGATCAAAAGCTTTCCCCGCTTGGTAGAACGAGCGGGGGTTGCATCCTTACTCGTGTTTCGCTAATTTAAATCGTGCACAAGGTAATCGTGAGCGAGTTAAATGCCAGAGCATCAGTCTTCAAAACGATCGGTCCCCGGAAATGATCTGTTAACACTGGATCGGCAAATGTGTTTTGCCCTGTACTCGGCGTCGTTGGCTATGACCAAGCTGTACAAGCCACTGTTGTCAGAGCTTGGGCTGACGTATCCCCAGTACCTTGTCATGCTGGTTCTGTGGGAGACGGACGGCATTCGGGTGTCCGGTCTGAAAGATCGTCTGTTTCTGGACTACGGCACTCTGACCCCGCTCGTGAAACGGTTGGAGAAGCAGGGCTTGCTGGTTCGGCAGCGTTCGCCCGAGGACGAGCGTCAGGTCATTGTTCGTCTCACTCCGCAGGGCTGGAATCTTCAGCAGGCAGCAGCCAGGATTCCGGAGCGGGTCGCCGGCGCTTCGGGTTGCTCATTGTCGGAGCTGGATGGTTTGAAGACGGAGCTTTGTGCACTCAGGAGCCGCTTGCACAGTCACCTGGAAAGTCATCTGGAGGAGAGTGCCTGAGCTGGCAGTCTCATCTGAAAGCCAAGTAGAAGAGGAAAGCGTTATGTCTATCGAACAAGTGCTATACCGTGCCCATGCAGAAGCAACCGGTGGTCGTGACGGCCGGGCCATTTCTTCAGACGGCATTCTCGACGTCGAGCTGGCAACCCCGAAAGAAATGGGTGGTGCCGGCGGCAAGGGCACGAATCCGGAGCAGCTGTTTGCCGCAGGTTACTCTGCCTGCTTCATTGGCGCGATGAAGTTTGTTGCCGGCCGTGACAAACTCAAGATGCCGGAAGATGCTTCCATCGAGGGTGTTGTTGGCATTGGCCAGATTCCCAATGGGTTTGGCATCGAGGTGGAACTGCGTATCAGTCTGCCCGGTATGGACGATGCCGAAGCGAAGCAGCTGATCGATGAAGCGCACAAGGTTTGCCCTTACTCCAATGCGACCCGTGGCAACATCGACGTGACTCTCAACCGGGTGGACTGATCCCCGGTTTTGATCCGGTCTCGGGATCTACCAATCGAGCCTGAGGCTGCCCAGCAGGGCATCGCCCAGGCTCAGATCGATGGTGCCCGTGTTCAGGTCTTCATATTGGACACGGGTATCAAAGCTGGCACCGATTCCAATAGTCAGGGTTGGCCATGGTCCGTGGCCCCTGTTTATCAGGTAGGTCAGTTCTGTTCTCCACTCGCGTAAATACAGCGCACCTTCTACCTCTCTGGCCTTGTCCAACGTCGCCCAACGATCTCCGTCGCGTTCCACCCGGAATGTCCATAGCTCCCGCGGACTTTGCCACTGGATCAGTACCGGCAGGTCGACCAGCCAATGGCCTTGTGCATTACTTCTTTCCCAGCCTGCTCTCGGGAGCCACCTGAAGGAACCAAACCTGTGATCGCCGCCGATACCCAGGCTCAGGGCGCTGGAGTCGTTCAGGGCCCGGAATAGTGCTATACGGCCGTTAAGGACCTCGCTGTGAAAGTCCTGATATTTGAACATGTTGGAGGTGCCGGCAACGCCGGCCCGCGCTTCTAGCCGGTACAACTGATGTTGCCATTCGCCACCGAAGGTTAACCGATGCAAGTGCCCGTTGTGGGCCGGATCGCCGTTGCGGGTGCGCAGTGGCTGATAATCGTAGTCGAGACCGAGGATGCTGGCAGAACCCTGTGTGTGCCAGCCGAGCCCTCGCTGCGAGCGGGTCACCTCGTTGGCAGACGGCAGATTCTCTGGCCAATCGTAAGGCTGCCATTGGCGATAGAGCAGATAAAAGCTGTTTGAGGCCTGCACCGCGCATGGCAGCGCGAGGGAGACAAACAGGAGCAGGGCCAGAAGGGGCAGCCGGAATCTGGCCAAATTCCCGATTCGATACCAACGCACTGTGCCCAACATGCGTTGCCTCTTCCCAAACCTGTGAATTGAGCAATCTATGCCCTACTATTTTAGCGTCAGATTCTGCAATCGCTGCGATTTTCAGGAGCCCATGGCCGATAAAGATTTACGAATCCGATCCGACAAACAGGCGATCGATCAGTTTATTAACGAGGTTCGCTCGCTGCCTAAACAGGGTGGCGGCCAGGGGCGTCTGATTTTCGCGCTGGACGCAACCGCAAGCCGGGAGGCAACCTGGGATCAGGCTTGCCATTTGCAGAGCGAACTGTTTATGGCAACCCGGGATCTGGGCGGGTTGGCCATTCAGCTCTGTTACTATCGAGGTTTTGGCGAGTTCAAGGCCACAGTCTTTGTGACCGGGACCGGACAGCTACTGAACCTGATGAACGGCGTTTCCTGTCTGGGTGGGCGAACCCAGATCAGCCGGGTATTGGCCCACGCGGTGAAAGAGACTCGCACAAACCCCGTCAAGGCGGTGGTGTTTATCGGCGATTGCTGCGAGGAACCTGTAGACGAGCTCTGCCATACCGCCGGGGAATTGGGCATGCTGCGCACGCCGGTATTTATGTTTCATGAAAGCAGTGACGCCCATGCCAGGGCGGTCTTCCAGCAGGTGAGCAAGCTTTCTGGCGGCGCGTACGCGCCCTTTGATCGGAACAGCCCAGAGGTTCTGAAGGATCTTATGGCGGCGGTTGCGGTCTATGCTTCCGGGGGAGCCAAGGCCCTGCAGGACTTTTCAAGCCGCAGTTCCCCGGAAGTGAAGCGCCTGACGAAACAGATCCGATAGTGCTTCTGGAAATCCATTCAAGGGCCGGTGTGCCCGGGGTATCTGAGTGCCGTTAACGCTTGTTGCCATCGTTGTCGCGGTTGTTGCCTGGGTGTGGTTGCGCAATCAGCCAGCCAGCCAACGTAATGCAGCCATTCTCAAACTCGCTTTGTTGGTCGGTATCGGGATCGTGGTCGTTCTCGCCGTAACCGGACGCCTGCATTTTGTGTTCGCCGGGTTGGCGTTTCTTTATCCGCTGTTGCGTCGATTGCTGCCCTCACTGTTGCGCGGTGGACTGGGTGGTATGGCTGGCGGAGCTCAAGCCAAATCCGGCAATCAATCTCACGTGGCCAGTGACATCCTGGAAATGACCCTGGACCACGATTCCGGAACCATGAGTGGCAGAATCATAAAAGGGCCCATGGAGGGCCGTGAGTTGTCAGATTTGAGCGAGAGCGAGTTCCTGGAACTGCTGCGCTATTGCCGGGCGCAGGACGAAGACTCGGCCCGGCTCCTGGAAAGCTATCTGGATCGCCGGTTCGGTGATTCCTGGCGACAGGATGATGAGGCTGCCTCCGAAGGCACGGAGTCAGGCGGAAATGGCAATGCTGGAGGTCCTCTGACCGAAAGCGAAGCGCTGGATATCCTGGGGCTGGAGCCCGGCGCGAGCCGCGACGAGATTATCAAGGCCCATCGACGGATGATGCAGAAGCTGCACCCGGATCATGGTGGCAGCAATTATCTGGCGGCGCGCATCAATGAGGCCAAGGAGTGTTTGCTGGGCTGAAGGGCGGCCCGGTTCGCAGGCGTTTTGACATAGTCGGTTGCCTGTTCTGACGGTTAGCGATATTGTTCAAAAAATGAACTTTTCTGGGCCCGGGGGAGAGTGCCGCGGTTGAAGACGTCAACGCTGGTCTCGTGGATCTTGCTTTTTATATTCGGTTTGCCCCAGTCCGGGCTCGCCGAGTCAATAAAGCGGCTGAAAGTGCTGGCGCCCGAAATCCCGGGCGCGGCCGAGCCAAGTCTCAACGGCCGGGATATTGAACTTGTGCTGGCAAGCTTCAACGAGTGCGGTTTTGACGCCCAGTTCGTTTTCCAGCCCTTCGAGCGGCATGCTCGTACCTACCGGGAACGTGAGGACTTCGACGCCATCATGACTGTGCCCCTGCACTGGCGTCTTCCCGGGTATTCTACTTCTGCCTACATCTGGTACCAGAACGGGGCCTTCTATAATTATTCCCGTATCGGGCCAGTTGAGGGGATCAATGACCTCGCAGGCCTTGATGTGCTGACTTTCCGCCAGGGAGTTGATGTTCTGGGAATCAGCAGCGATGTTCCGGAATTCGCCTCTCTTACCGAGATTGCCGATCAGACTATTCACTCGCGGCTCCTCTTCATGGGGCGGGTCGATGCGATTCTGGCTGATGGATTCGTGGTCGCGGAGGTGAATCGCCGAATATTCAGCGAAAAGCGCCGTGGTGAGAGCTGGCCCTCGCAGTCTGATGCTTTTCGTTTCGCGCCAATCTTTAACCCGGCGCCGCATAAGATGGTTTTTCGAAACCTTGAACAGGCCGCTGCGTTCGACATTTGCTTTGATGATTTGCGGCTGGCGGGTGTGATTGACGAAATAAATCAGAAATACATCGACAAGTACCAGAATGTCCTGCGCTTCAGATACCTGGGGCGTTAAGGACAGGCTCCTGAAGACAGGAGCCTGGCGATTCAAAACCGTCGCAATGGTTTTAGTGCGTCACTTTTTCGGGAGATCTCGCTTTCGGCTTATCGGAAGCCGATTTCCTTTTTGATGGTTGCCTTGGTTTCCTGGCTATCGGGGTGGGCGGTGCGGGTTCATTGCGCAAGTAGGCCCCGGGCGCCGGTTCAATCACCGGCAGATTGCCCTCTCCCGGAATGCGAGCCTTAACCTCACCGCCACCAAACTGCTCGGCCCAAGCCACCCAATCTGGCCACCAGGAACCTTCAAACTGCTCGGCACCTTTGAGCCATTCCTCTGGATTGGCTGGATTGTCTTCGTTGAGGCGATAACCGTACTTCTTCTTCTCGGGTGGATTTATGATGCCGGCAATATGCCCGGAACCGCCGAGAACAAAACGCAGTGGGCCGCCCAAGTTACGGGCGCCTTTGTAACAGGAGATCCAGGGTGCGATATGGTCTTCAATAGCGGATGCAAAGTAGGCCGGGGCCTTTACCTTTCTCAAATCGATCGGGGTGCGTGCCAGCGTGATACCGCCGGGCTCACGCAGCCGATTGTTCAGATACATATTGCGCAGGTAAAAACTGTGCATGGCCGCAGGCATGCGCGTGGCGTCCGAGTTCCAGTAAAGGAGATCAAAGGGCGCAGCGTCACGACCCAGGAGGTAGTTGTTGACGAAGAACGACCATATCAGACTGTTGGCCCGAAGCATGTTGAAGGCCGTTGCCATGGAGGCGCCTTCAAGATAGCCCTGTTTGTTCATAGCCTTTTCTATTTTCGCAATAGAATCCTCGTCGATGAAGACTTCGAGATCGCCAACATCTGAGAAATCCATCATGCTGTTGAGAAACGTCGCGCTTTTGACCCGGTCGTCGCCACGAGCGGCCAGCCAACCGAGCGTGCAACCCAGCAGGGTGCCGCCGATGCAGTAACCTACGGTGTTGACTTCGCGCTCACCCGTTGCCTGCTCAATAGCATCCATGGCGGCGACCGGACCTTCGAGCATGTAGTCTTCAAAGGTCTTGTGCGCCAGCTCTGGGCCGGGATTGACCCAGGAGACCACAAACACAGTGTGTCCCTTCTCAACCCAATAGCGGATGAAGGATTTTTTCTCGCCAAGATCGAGGATGTAGTACTTGTTGATCCAGGGCGGAATCACCAACAGAGGCCGACGATGTACAGTTTCGGTGGTAGGCCGGTATTGGATGAGTTGCATCAGATCGTTCTGTAACACCACGTCGCCGGGTGTGTTGGCCAGATTGTCGCCCACCTCAAAGGCGTCCGGGTCGGACATGCGAAACGGCATCGGGCCCTTTCCCTCGTCCAGATCACGTAACAGGTTCGCCAGTCCACGCAGCAGGTTTTTACCGCGTGTCTTGACAGTAGTTCGCAACACTTCCGGATTGCTCAGAACGAAGTTGCTGGGGGCGAGGGCGTCGGTCATCTGGCTGGTGAAAAAGCGGACTTTCCGTCTCTCGTGATCGTCCATGTCCCGGACATCATCAATGGTGTCCATTACCCAGCGTGTTGTTAATAGATAGGCCTGCTTGAGGGCGTTGAAGGCGATGACGTCGTTCCAGGCCTGGTCACGGAACCGACCGTCGCCAGGCTCTGGTTCTGCTACGGTCAAAGGTTTCTTGCCAATACCGCTGGCGAGAAGGCCGGACCAGAACAGACTGGTGTCCTTGAACAGTCGCATCTGCGCGAACAGAAGTGTGTCGGGTTGGGTTGCAAGCTTGCCAGTCAGGGTAACGAAGGGCCTGGCCATGCTACTCACGCTGGCGGGGTTCGGCGGGCCACCGCGTAATCGGCGCATGACAGAGCGCTTGAGCAGACGGCCACCATGAATACCTACTCGTGCCAGAGAGCGGCTTACCACATTGGGTTCGAAGTCAGGCGTTGTTTGCTTTTTTATTGGTTTATCAGCCATTTTCTCGCCTTCTGCTTTGTTCGTGTCACATGTAGACGCCGCCGTTCACATTGATCTGCTGGCCAGTGATGTAATCCCCCTCTGCGGCCAGGAAAACCACGGCGCGGGCAATTTCCTCCGGTTTGCCGAAACGCCCCATCGGAACCCGGGCAATGATCTGCTCCCGGATATTCTCCGGAACCTGGGCGAGCATTTCGGTTTCGGTGAAGCCCGGGGCAATGGCATTGACGGTGATGTTGTATTTGGCCATTTCGAGCGCGAGGGTCTTGGTAAAGGCGATAATGCCGCCCTTGCTGGCTGCGTAATTGGCCTGCCCGAAGTTGCCGGCCTGCCCGACGAACGATGTGATGTTGATGATACGGCCGTACTTCTGGTCCATCATTATTTTCAACACTTCCGAGCAGGTGGCGTAGACGCTGCCCAGGTTGGTATCCAGGACGTCGTTCCAGTCATCGTCAGTAAGCTTCTTCATGGACTTGTCTTTGGTGATGCCGGCGTTGTTCACCAGAATGTCTATGCGGCCCCACTGATCATGAACCTGACGGACCAGGCTGCGCGCTTCCGGCATCTTGGAAAGGTCTGCTTTGAAGGACAGTGCCCGGACGCCAGTTGCCTCGATTTCCCTGGCAACTTCGTCGCCTTCGGACTGGCGGGAGCGGTAGTTGATGGCGACGTCAGCGCCGCGTTGAGCAAGTTGCAGTGCGATGTGACGACCGATGCCTCGTGAGGCTCCGGTTACCAGGGCGACCTTGCCCTTGAGGTCCTGCATGACATCCTCCCTGGAGCGGTGGCCCGCTCTGATTGTTATTCCTTATTATTCATCACCTCATTTAAGCTAGCAGAGCACCTGAGTGGCGACAAGAAAATGTGACGCCTGTCACGCTTGGCCAATGAATGTCTTGAGGCGAGGCGCAATGGATTCGCGCCATTGACTGCCGTTGAAGACGCCGTAGTGGCCAACCCCTTCCTGGAGGTGGTGCAGGCGCCTGGCATCGGGAATACTCACGCAAAGGTCGTGAGCGGCCCGCGTTTGTCCGGGGCTGGAAATGTCGTCCTTCTCGCCTTCGATCGTCATCAGCGCCGTCTTCTCGATAGCGGCGGGGTTCACCTTCCTGCCCCGGTGCGTGAAGCAACCGCGGGCAAGGTGGAATTCCTGAAAGACGCGCTTGATCGTGTCCAGGTAAAAGGTGGCCGGTAGATCCATAACTGCGAGGTACTCGTCGTAGAACTCACGATGACGTCTGATCTTGTCGACTTCCCTGTCTCGCATGGACTTGAACAGGCCCCGGTAGGCGTCAACGTGCCGGTCGAAGTTCATGCTCACGAATCCGGACAGTTGCAGAAATCCTGGATAAACCTTACGCATGGCGCCCGGATAGGGAGCGGGTACCGGATGGACCAGATTGCGTCGGAACCAGGCAAGATTATGTTTGGTGGCCAGTTCGCAGGGTGCGGTGGGATCAATACGTCCGTCGATGGGGCCGCTCATGAGGGCAAGTGAGCGGGGTGTTGCCGGGTTTTTATCTTCGGCCATGAGGGCGGTGGCCGCAAGCACCGGCACAACGGGTTGGCAAACCGCCAATACATGGGTGTCTGGCCCAAGCTGTTCAATAAAATCGATAACGTAGTCGATATAGTCGTCCAGCCCAAAATCTCCAGCGGACAATGGGACCCGGCAGGCATCGCGCCAGTCGGTAATGTAGACGTCGTGGTCTGGGAGCATTTCCTTGACGGTACCCCGCAGCAGCGAGGCAAAGTGTCCGGACAAGGGCGCAACGATCAGGAGTTTCGGATCATTTGACCGCGATACGCTGCGCTGGAAGTGCTTGAGCTGGGCAAAGGGTTTTCGCTGGACAATGACTTCACTGACGTCTACTTCCTCGCCATCGCACACGGTTGAATGCAGGTTGAACGCCGGTTTCGGGTAGCGTC
This sequence comes from Marinobacter sp. CH_CUG1437-1, assembly GCF_037029655.1. Taxonomy (NCBI): domain Bacteria; kingdom Pseudomonadati; phylum Pseudomonadota; class Gammaproteobacteria; order Pseudomonadales; family Marinobacteraceae; genus Marinobacter; species Marinobacter sp. CH_CUG1437-1. The sequence continues at coordinate 233,201 of NZ_JAYMEW010000003.1, forward strand.
GGGTCAAATCGCCAAATACACCATAGGCTGAGGCAATACTGCGAGCGCCCGGCAAGCGGGACAGGGGGCTGAGAGGATGCCTGAGCAATTTGCTCTGTGTGTCTGTCATCATGCGCAAGGGCATCAGCGCTGCGCGGCTCATTTCATGGGCAAAATACATCATGGCATTGTCCTGCTGGAGTTATGGAGGCCGGAAGTCAACGCAAAACTCAGTAGCCATCGATTTCCGCGCTCGATCTTCGATACCCGATGCTGATACAGGTCCGGGCGGAAGAGGTACACTCTTCCAAGAAGGTTGAAGATGTTTTTCTCGCAAATGAATTCGCCGCCCGCCTTGGGCTTGGCCAGAACGCAATTGAGTTTGTAAAGCCGGCCCTCGGAAACCATGTCCACGTGCGGCCCTACCTTGTGCCCTTCTGGATATCGGACCAGGTATATATTCAGGCGTCTGGAATGAAAGAGAATCCGGGTTTTTACTTTTTCAGGCATGGTAGTGGCATACGCTCTCGCAGAATCACTATGGGCAGTTTGCGCGCTGTGCGGTCCATTGGTCAATTACGGCCGGAAACTGGCTCGTAGAGAGATGAGGATTTGAACGTATGACCAGAGCATCAGGTGGTAGCAAGCTTTTGCGATGGTTTTTGCTGCTAAGCGCTGGCGCTATCGTGCTGGTCCTGTTGGTGGTGCTGATGTTCCGGTTCGTAAATCCACCCACCTCGGCCTTCATGCTGGGGTATCAGGTTCAAAGCGCGAACAGATCCCTCGCTCACGAATGGGTGCCCATAAATGAGATCTCTGCCTGGATGCCGCTGGCGGTGGTTGCCAGCGAGGATCAACGCTTCCCGCATCACGCGGGCGTGGATTTTGAGGCTATACGCCAAGCCCTCTCGGAGTACAGGGCGGGCGAGGGGCTTCGAGGGGCCAGCACCATCACCCAGCAAACGGCTAAAAACCTGTTCCTGTGGAACGGGCGCAGTTTCGTCCGCAAGGCTGTTGAGGCAGGTTTGGCCGTTGTCATAGACGGCCTCTGGCCCAAGCAGCGCATACTGGAAGTTTACCTGAACGTTGCTGAGTTCGGACCCGGTATCTATGGGGTCGAAGCGGCAAGTCAGGCCTACTTCGATAAGCCTGCCCGTCACCTCACTGAGTACCAGGCAGCGCTGCTCGCGGCCGTGCTTCCAAATCCGAAGGTTTTGCGTGTCAACGCACCGTCCACTTATGTGCGGGAGCGAGTGGTCTGGATTCAGGGGCAGATCGCACAGCTTGGTGTTGGATATCTGCAGGATCTCTAGTCTTGCAAGAGGAGCAGGTTTATTGGCGTGACCCCTGGCGCAGACTCGTTGATACTGCAGATATTGCAGGACCACTTATTGTTAAAGGATTGTACCAATGTCTCTCTTCCCCGATGACAACGGCGAGAACGACCTGTTCATGTCGCGAACCGACCCGGACAACCCGCTGGGCACCCATGCCCCCTACAGTTTCGAGTTGGAAGGCAAGATCTGGCCAACCGTGGAACACTATTTCCAAGGCATGAAATTCACTGATGACAACCGCCAGGAAAAGGTGCGCAATGCCGATACGCCGGCCAAGGCAGGTAAGCTTGGGCGCAAACGCCACAAGAGCCTGCGGCGGGACTGGAAGCAGGTGCGCGAAACCGTTATGACGCGGGGAATCTACGTGCGTTGCCGAACTTATCCAGAACTGGCGGAGGCTCTGCTGGATACCGGTGACACGAAAATCGTTGAGAACAGCAACTTCGATTATTTCTGGGGTTGTGGCCGGGATCGGCGGGGTGAAAACCGGTACGGAAAGGTGTTGATGAATGTACGGGCCAGGTTGCGAGAGGAGCGGGCAGCGCAGGTTTGAACTCAAACCTGCGCGTCAACTGCAACAACTGTAGCCTAGGTCAGTCGCTCTGCTTCAGGCCCATTTCCCAGAAATCGATCTCAAGCCGGGTGGCATCGCTGAAAATCCGGGTCAGCTCTTTGAAGCGGGCAGGGGAGACATCGGCCAATCGTTCATTGAGCCAGCAAATTTCAGCTTGCATCGCCTCCTGGAACTCCTTGCTCTCATACATGGCGATCCAGGCATCATAGGGGTTGCTGTCGCCACGGATAGTCTCCGCCCGGCTGTTCAGCCAGTTGGCGATCTCACCGTAGCCCACCATGCACGGCGATAGGGCGACGTGCAGGTCCAAAAGGTCGCCACGGTTACCAGTATCCAGAACGTAGCGTGTGTAGGCCAAAGTGGCCCGGGCTTCCGGCAATTCCGCCAGCTCTTGTTCAGAGATTCCCCATTCCTTGCAGTAGCTGATGTGCAGATCCAGCTCCACATCCAGGATGGCCTGCAAACCCTCTTTCGCTTGGCGGAGGTCGGATAATGTCGGGCTTTTGTAAGCGGCCAGGGCGAATGCTCGGGCAAACTGGATCAGAAACAGGTAGTCCTGCTTCAGGTAATGCTGGAACGCTTCAGGCGCGAGCACCCCATGACCCAGTTGCTTCACGAAACTGTGCTCGATATAGGCCTGCCATTCTTCTTGGCAGCTCTTTTTCAGGTCTTCGAACTGATAAGGCATGCTTGCTCCTGGAAACAGTTTTGGCTCAGTAACAGGAATTGGGTGACGAGTCAGGGTTGATCTCGCCGGCGACTTCTTCCGGGTCAATGCCGTGACTGGTCAGCACTTCACGTACGAAGCTCACCTGGGCGAGGATTCTGTCCGCGTCATCCCCGTATTCAAACCGGTTGATCTCGACCGGCTGGGGCATGAAGGTAAAGGCGGTTTTCAGAGCGGTGAGTGTATCTTCGTCGACCATTGGCATACTCCTCATGCGGTTTGATTGATAGATGAAGAGTATACGCAAGTCATTGGGGAAAGGCCGACAGGCAGCCATGGAAAAGCAATTGACCCCGGGCATCTTGCGGGAGATTGCTGATCGGTGTCCGTGTTAGTCTGAGGAATGATGTATTCAACCAGCTGAAAGGATTCCCCATGCAAAAGATTCACATCGACATTGTTTCAGATATTGCCTGCCCCTGGTGTGCGATTGGTTATGCGCGGCTGGAGCAGGCCATGAAACAGTTGGCGCCTGAATACGAATTCGGCGTCCAGTGGCATGCCTTTGAACTGAACCCGGATCACACTGGGGAAGGTGAGCCAATCCTGCCGGCGTTGGCCCGCAAGTACGGCCGGAGCGAGGAAGAGATGCGTGCCACTCAGGACCAGATGATGACAATTGCGAAGGATCTGGGCCTTAACTTTGAAAAAATGCAGGAGCGTTTCACCTGCAATACCTTCGATGCTCACCGGCTGGTGAAGTGGGCCGGCCAGCAGGGCAAGCAGACGGAGATGAAACAGGCGTTGTTCGACGCCTATTTTGGAAAGGCAGAAGACGTCTCAGATCGGGACGTGTTGTTGGGCTGTGTCGAGAGCCTTGGGCTGGATCGCGCGAGGGCAGAGCAGATTCTGGATTCTGATGAATTCGCCAGTGTAGTTCGCGAGGACGAAGCCACCTACCAACAGGCGGGCGTGTCTGCGGTGCCGGCACTCATCGTGAACGGGAAATACCTGATCTCCGGCGCCCAGGAACCGGATACGCTGGTGCAGGCATTTGAAGAAATCAGCGCAAAGCCTGAGTGAGCGCCTGAACTGGAGTAGAAATGCCGAAACCTTCCGAAGCCCGGCAGCGGGCCATTCTGGCACGGCTGGATAAATTCAGCCGCTTTACCGATAGCAACATCGCGATTCCGTTCACCAATGTACGGATTGGTGCGGAGGCAGTGATTGGCCTGTTGCCCGTGGTGGGAGACATGGCCGGCCTGGTGCTGGCAAGCTACGTGCTGGTGGAGGCGCAGCGGGCGGGCGCCAGTAAGACAGTTAAGCTTCGCATGCTGCGCAACATGGGCATTGATTTTCTGGGCGGGCTCTTGCCGGTGGTCGGTGATGCGTTCGATGCGGTCTACAAAGCCAACACGCGGAACACCCGCCTGCTCCGAAATTACCTGGAGAAGGAACTGGCCATTGAGCCACCTCCACCGCCCTTCCCCTGGATGACTGTCATCGGGTTGTCGGTTCTGTTTGCTGTGGTGACAGGTGGCCTCACGCTTTTGTTCTGAATCGGGCAACTCTCTTAAAGAATCAGGCCGGATTCCGGGTGGGATGCCTCCCGCCGGACCAGCACTTGCCCGTCTCGTACAGAAGCCAGCACCGGTCGTTGTCCGAGCAGCACTTCATAGGGTGTGGTTCCCTGAAGCACCACGCACCGTGCTGGCATCCCCTCATAAACGCCATACTCATCAAGGTCCAGCGCAGCCGCGCCATTGTCGGTTATCAGTTCCAGCGACCGGTCAATCCAGCTCATTCCCAGCATATGGCAGGCGTGCAGGCCGACATCGAGGGTGCGGAGCATGTTGCCATTGCCCATCGGATACCAAGGGTCGCGAATCGAATCCTGGCCGAAGGCAACCTTCAGTCCGGCATCAAGCAGCTCGGGGACCCGGGTGATGCCGCGGCGTTTGGGGTAGCTGTCGAACCGACCCTGCAAATGCAGGCTTTCCGTAGGCATGGAAAGAAAGCGCAGCCCGGACTTTTTCAGTAATCGGAACAGGCGGCTGCAGTAGGCATCGTTATAGGAGCCCATGGCGCAGGTGTGGCTGGCGGATACCCGGGAACCGTAATCCAGTCTGAGGGCCTCGGCGGCCAGAACTTCCAGGAACCGGGATTCCGGATCGTCAATTTCGTCGCAATGGACATCCACCAGCCGGTCGTTCTTGTGGGCCAGCTCCATCAGCCAGCGAACGGATTCCGCGCCGTAGTCCCGGGTAAACTCGAAGTGTGGGATGCCACCAACCACATCAGCGCCGAGCCGCACGGCTTCCTCCATAAGCTCACGCCCGTTTTTGAAAGACCAGATGCCCTCCTGGGGAAACGCGACGATCTGCAGGTCTATAAAGGCTGCGGTCTGTTCGCGAACCTCAAGCATGGCCTTGAGGGCTGTCAGGCTCGGATCCGTTACGTCCACATGAGTACGGACGTACTGGATGCCGTGGGCGGCAAAAAGCTTCAGGGTCTGGGTGGCGCGGTTGATGACATCCTGGTGGCTCAGGGTTGTCTTGCGCTCGGACCAGCATTCAATGCCTTCAAACAGGGTGCCGCTTTTGTTCCAGCGCGGCTCCCCGGCTGTCATGGCGGCGTCAAGATGAATGTGTGGCTCCACGAAAGGGGCTGTGACGAGGTTGCCCGCGGCATCCAGTTCACCGTCTCTGGTGGTGGCCTTGTCGGGTTGGGCCGTGATACCTGAAAAGCGTCCGTTGGTGATCTCCAGCCTGTACAGCCCATCCTGGCCCTGTAAACGTGCGTTCGCTATGGCATTCAATGGTGTAGTCATATTGTCTCCGGTAAGTCGCTCACCAACCTTTATGGTTTCAATAGCAGGTGAGCCTTTAAGAGTGTTCTGAATTTTTCAGTGGTGTTGCCCGGGCCTGGTAACGATTCACTGAGTTGGTTCATTCGGTTGCGTATCGTGTTTCTGTGACAATCCAATGCTTCTGCCATGGCACTCTGGTTCCCCCGGCAGGCGATCCAGGCGTCGAGCAATTCGGTAGATTCGGCCAGAATGGACGGATCCACCTGCTCAATCGATGTATGTTCGGACCAGACAATGGCCCTGCCGAGGGCCTCCGTGACTTCCACCATGGGCAGCGAATACGGCTGTTCGAACAGAGGTATCTCAAGCTCGTCGGCCAGCCGATAGAGCGTGTTGGGCAGTTGGCCGATGTAAGCATCTCCGGTCAGGACGACGAGCCCGGAAACATTGCACTCCTTACCCTCATAAAGGCATTCCGCCAGATTCTGTGGGCTGCGATGCCGGCTGATGCCGGTAACAAATACCAGCTCGCCACCTTTGACCCAGTTCTTGAAGGAGCGGTTTTCCGCCACATAGGGCCAGCGTACCGGGTTATCCCCGGCGGACTCCCCGCCCCGGAGCCGAATGGCGCCCAGGCCGGGGAGAAGTGGCACGTCCCGGCATCGCAGCGTCACTCAGATTGCTCCCATTACCTGTGCTTTGCGCTCACGGACTGCTTCGCTGACGACCAGAATGAGGCTGTAGCTCAGGGCCGCGACGAGAACGCCCACGATGGGTGCAATCCAGGGAGAAGTATAGGCGGCTGCGGATCCGATGGCGTAGGCCGCGAGCCCCGGGAGGTTGAAGGCTGGCAATGTAACCTTGGTCAGGTCCGGATACTTGCGTTTATAGCCGACAAAGTAGCTGGCCATGATGACGCCACCGATCGGCGGGATAAAGGTGCCGAGCAGAACAAGAAACGGGATCAGCCATTCGTACATACCCAGCACCGCCAGTACGGTTCCGATCGCGGCACCAGCAATGGTCACTGACTTGCGGCGGCGGGTACGGATCAGGTTGCAGCCTGCCACCGCAAAGTTGTAAACCGTGTTGTCCTGGGTGGTCCAGAGATTCAGGAACAGCATCAGGATACCGAGTGTGGCCAGACCCTGGGCGACCATGATGTCGACGATGTCGGCCTGCTGATAGACGAGAGCACCAAAGGCGCCGATCAGTGTCATCAGTCCGTTACCGAGGAAGAAAGCAAGCAATGTGGCAATCACCGCGGTTTTGCCGGTTTTCGCGAAGCGGGTCCAGTTAGTGGCCTGGGTGCCGCCGCTGACAAAGGTGCCAAATACCAGCGTGATTGCCGCTGCAACGGTCATCTCATTGGTCGGGGTAATGGCCAGGAGCCCGGACAGGCCGCCGGCATCGGACGTGGCGATGGACATGCTGACGGCCACCAGAATGATCATGGCGGGCACAGCAACCCGGGATAGCCACTCGAGGCCTTGATAACCGATAAACGCGGTAACACAGAAGGCGAAACCGAACAACACCATCAGCGGTGTTGTCATCCCCTCCGGCATCCCCGTGAGTTTAACCAGCAGAATTGCCATGGTGGCGGTGCCCCAGGCGTACCAGCCAATCTGGGTGAAGCCCAGAATAAAATCTGAAAGCTTGCTGCCCATCTCGCCAAAGGTGAACCGGCTCATCAGGGCAGTGTTCAGGCCTGTCTTTGCGGCAATATAACCCAGCCCTGCTGCGTAAAGCCCCAGCAGCAGATTGCCGACCGCCAGCACCATAAGCATGGTGGAAAAGTCGAAGGCAACGCCAACGCTGCCACCGGCCCACATGGTGGCGGTAAAGAAGGTAAAGCCAAGGAGTACCAGCCCCATGGACCAGACGCTTTTACGCTGATCCATGGGGACGGGGCTTAAGGGGTAATCCTGTTCTTTAGGTGTTGGTTCAGTGGTCATGGCGATCTCTCCGAGTCGTAGTTAACACAAGGAGAGTTGGCAACGTTTGTGCCATAGGGGTTTTTCGGGGCGAATCTTGTGGCCTGGTCGATCAGTTATTGTGCATGCTGCACAATAATGTTGTTGAAGAGCCGTTGACAGGAATCCCTTTGCTTCAACATGGTGCGATTTGGTGGCTAAGTTGCTCCTTTGGTGCGTCGAATGGTGAAAATGCTGATGGTTGAGTGAGGCCTGCGCTAAAAACCTAACAGTGGTACGTCTTTTGAACCTTCTATTTACTGGTGGTCAGGGCGAGAATTTGTTTAGACTCGGCATGTACAGGGAATCAAGTGCGTTGTGGATTTTACTTTTATGCCGACTCCTTCGGTTGAACTGAATACCGTGTCCTCCCGCGATCTGCTTATGCTGCGACTCTCAATCGTGGTTGGCGGGATTCTGATCTCCCTGTTCATGATTGGTGACCTTCAACTGATCCCGCCGGAACTGGCAGACGCCTACATCACCAACAGGGCTCTTATCCAACTTCCGATTCTTGCTGGCCTGCTGGTTTTCACCTTTGCTCCGCAATTTCTGCGCTTTGCCCAGACAGCATTCCTGGCAACCGTTATCAGCATTACCTACGCGAATTACTACCTTATCCATGTGGCCTGGGAACAGGTGGCCTTCAGTTTTCCCTATGAAGGTACGCTGCTGTATGCCTTCTTTGGTTTCTTTGTTTTCGGAATGAAATTCTATTATGCGTTGGCTGCGATGCTGATCAGTTCGGCAGGCTTTGTCGGGTTGATGCTGCTGGATTCAGTTTACGGCGAGCGAACATGGATGAATGCCGGGTTCGTGGCTGGTTCATTGTTTGTCGGTGTTATTGGCAGGCACAGGATTGATCGATTGCTGGGGCAGCTTGAAGATGCCAACGAGCAGTTGGTTGGCCTGAGCACCGTGGATGGTCTCACGGAGTTGTTCAACCGGCGTGCTCTGATGAGCGAATCTGAACGCCTGTTTGCATTGAAGCGGCGTGCCAATCATCGACTCGCCGTGTTCATGATGGATCTGGATCATTTCAAGCAGTTCAACGATCGCTATGGCCACCAGGAGGGCGACCGAGCCATCCGCATCCAGGCCGACATCATGAGACAGGTACTCAAGCGGCAGACGGATATCCTCGGGCGCTACGGCGGCGAAGAATTCATGGCTGTGATCGAAGGGGAACATGCTGAACGTTTTGAACGGCTTGCTGCCGATATTCTCGAACAGTGGAAGCGACATGCGGTGCCAAACGAGGACAGTCCGGATAGCAAGATGCTCAGCTGTTCCATAGGGATCTGTCAGGGCCTGGCCAGCGAATTCGATTCAATCGAGGACATGATCAGAAGGGCCGACGAAGCCTTGTATTGCGCTAAAAAACAGGGCAGAGCCCGCTACGTGATGGGTTAGCGGTCGGAGATGAGCGATGGATACCTCCTGGTTCCTGGTCTTTGCTGATGCGCTCCTGATCCTGCACACGATGCTGGTGGCCTTCGTGATCCTCGGGCTGGTGGCAACTTTCGCTGGTCATTTCTTTCAGTGGCGGTGGGTACGCAATTTCTGGTTCCGCCTGAGCCACCTGGCGGTTATTGCCGTTGTGGTTCTTCAATCCTGGCTGGGCGTGTTATGCCCGCTCACAAGCTGGGAAATGGCGCTCCGGGCCAAGGCCGGGGAGGCGGGCTATGAAGGCTCATTTATCCAGCACTGGCTGCAGTCAATCCTCTACTACAGCGCTCCGGATTGGGTGTTTATCGTGGCTTACACGGTGTTCGGAGCGCTCGTCCTGGCCAGCTGGTTTGTGGTCAGGCCCGAGCGGTGAAAAACAGGCAGGGTTATTTCTTGAAGAATGTCAGGAAAGCGCCGGCTGCAGCAGCGGCCGCCCCGCCGATCAGGTACCACATGGTGTCGTCGGTAAATCGGCCTGTGACCGTCTCGGTTAGCTGGTTTCCGAGGGACTGGGTTGATTGATAGCCGAAATAAAGCAATCCGATGCCAACAACCAGTAAAACGATACCGACCAGCTTTGAACTTCCCATTCTGTTCTCCTTTTTGATTGGCGCTGAAATACAGCGTGCCGTGGGTCAGGGAAGCTTGCCATCCGATTCCGGTTTTTCCAACCGTTCTTATTACTCTGTTGGGGATAAACCCCGTCCTATTCTGGTTTTCTGGCAATCAGGAAGTAAACGTCTTTCGAGGTTTCAGGCACCCAGCGGTAATCAATCTGAAATCCGGCATGCTCCAGATGCCGCTCCAGCTGAGCACGGGACAAGAAATTAACATAGGGCGCGAGTCGCAGCACTCGAGCCAGGGCAGCGACTGGTTTCAAATAGGGGCAGGTATCTTGAAGGCAGGCGGTGTTGCTAATGAATACTCCGCCAGGTTTCAGCATGCTTGAAACCTGTTGTATCGCACCTTCGGGGTCTCGGAGCAGGTGCAGAATGTTCAACCCCAGAATTGCGTCGAACGCCTGCTGTCGATGTTGCATGTCGTCAAGTGTGGCAACCACAAAGCGGAGGTTGTCGGCGGATTTTTCTGTCTTTCGCTTTCGGGCAATGTCTATCATCCGGGGCGAGGCATCGGTTGCCAGGTAGCTACGCACCCTGGGAGCATGAATAAGTGCCGTCGATCCGGTACCGCAGCCGAACTCCAGAACATCCATTTCCGGATTGAGATATTTCTGGGTGAGGGCGATTTTTCGCAGATAGGCATTCTGGTCCGCGATTGGCCGTTGGGCGTAGCGTGCAGCGCTGCGGTTCCAGAAACTGATGGAAGAATTCATGATTTCGGCTCTTAGGGTAGTTGATTCAATACCTGGAACGGATTCTATATCTTCACTTTTGTTGGTAATATCGACAAAAAATTATTTCAGGTATGCATTTCTGAATGGATTGGCGAGCCGTTAAATTTGACTGGAACCGAGCACGCGCATTCCTGGTGACTGCGGAGGAGGGATCTCTCTCGGCTGCCGCAAAGGCGTTGGGCGTTTCGCAACCAACCCTGGGAAGACAGGTTGCGGCACTGGAAGAAGAGCTTTCTACAGCGCTTTTCGAGCGGGGTGGTCGAGGGCTGGAACTGACTCGGAATGGCCTGGATCTGCTTGCCTACGTTCGAGCGATGGGAGAGGCTGCCAGCAGCCTATCACTTGCCGCAACCGGTCAGGCAACGTCCATTGAAGGCGAGATCGCTATTTCGGCGTCAGAAATCACGGCCGCTTACGTTCTGCCCTCTATTCTGCACAAGCTGCGGGACCAGTATCCCGGAATTCGCGTTAATCTTGTTGCCTCCAACGAAGCCAGCGATCTTCGCCGCCGCGCAGCAGACATTGCCATCCGTAATTTTCGGCCTACCGAACCTGATCTTATCGCCCGAAAGGTAGGTAAATTCTCTGCGACTCTTTTCGCCACAGCGGAAATCCTGGCTGATCTGCCATCGCCGTTGACCGACGATCTTTGTGAGGCCCCATTCATCGGGTTTCTCTCAAACAATGAGAGATATATGGAAGCCTTGGCGCAACGTGGCCTCAAGCTGCAGGAGGAACAATTTGTTGCCAGGACGGACAGCCATCTGGTTCATTGGCAATTGACTCGCATGGGTATCGGTATTGGCATGATGCCCGTCGAATTGGGTGATGCAGAGCCTGACGTTGAGAGGGTCTTCGAGGATCAGGTTTTCGGCGGCGATGTCTGGCTGGTATCACATCGGGAACTCAGGATGAACCTGCGGGTTCGGACGGTCTTTGATTTTCTGGCTGCTGAACTGTCTGGGTACTTTGGGAAGTCTGAACGTTAATTCGAGAGAGATTGGTTTGCTAGCCTGTCCCTCAGGTCGGTAACGCATTCTGTGATTTCACGCTCGTTGGCACTGGCAAAGCCCATTACCAGGCCCGTTTTCGCGTTTTTCCCCAGGAAGTGTGCGCTGAGCGGCGTGCTGCCAAAGCCTCTGGCTTTCAACCATTGGCTGAGAGCCACATCATCAAAAGCCCCTTCCAGCACCAGATGCATTCCCGCGCTTTCCGCCACTGGTTGGGCAAGTCCACCGAGCTTTTCGATCACCTCATGCTGGAATAGTTGCCATTTGTCACGGTAGAGCTGGCGCATACGCCTGAGATGACGTGTGAACTGACCACTCTCAATAAATTCGGCGATGGTGGCCTGGGTAAGGAGCGGAGTCTCGCCACCGCTGATCTGCTTGGCCCAGAGCAGGGGTTCAACCACCGCTTCCGGGATCACCAGATAGCCGACGCGCAATGCGGGCAGGAGGGTCTTGCTGAAACTGCCCATGTAGAGCACGGGCGCATTCTCGAACAGGCCCTGAATGGCGGCGAAGGGCTTGTTGTAGAAGTGGAACTCGCTGTCGTAGTCGTCCTCGATGATCCAGCATTCGGTTCGCTGGGCCCACTGTACAAGCGCCATCCGCTGGGACAGATCCAGGATGCCGCCCATGGGGTACTGGTGCGTGGGTGTGCAGAACAGGAGCCTGGCCCTGGCGGACTCAAGGCCGGGCAACGCCTCCACATCCAGTACCTGATTCTTCAGGGGTATTGGAATCAGTGGATTGCCCAAGCGACCCAGCGCGTTCCGTGCACCACGGTAACCGGGGTTTTCACACAGGATGCTGTCGGCCGGTTGCAGAAACACTTCCGCTAGCAGTGAAAGCGCCTGCTGGGCGCCGTTGGTTATGATCACCTGATGCTCTTGGCAACGAACACCGCGGGAGGTTCGCAGATAAGCGGCGATGGCGCGTCTCAAGGGTTGATAGCCCTGGATGCTGTCATATCCCCGCAGTGATCGGCGGCTTTCCTGGTGGTGCATGATCCGGTTCCAGGCCCGGATCGGAAACGCGTCCAGGTCCGGCAGGCCCGGCTGGAAAGGCAAGCTGGCGTCTTCCACGGGCTTTGCTTTTCCAGAGGGCCGCGCAGGAAGCGGCGGCAGCTCCATGCCAACCCCGACAGCTTTGTCCACGCCTGGTCCGGATGGCTTGACGACTGATTTGATGTCTTCGTGGACAAAGATACCCTTGCCGGGACGACTTTGAAGAAAGCCCTCGGCCTTGAGCTGTTCGTATACGGCGTTCACCGTGTTGCGGCTGATGCCCAGGTCCTGGGCCATCTGACGGCTGGGCGGCATTTGGCGCCCGGCCGGATATCGTTGGTCGAGTATCCGTTCGGCCAGTTGCTGATACAGCTGGTGTTGCAGTGGATGCTCACCATCCAGCCGGAGATCGTCAATCACGTCAACTGGTCCTATTAAAATTCACAATCTGGATCTTTTGATGGTATCAGAAGTGCCTTTCAATAGAAGTACGTTTTTTTGAAGTGCAAGACCAGAAAGGAGCTTTTGATGACAACGACTGATGTGGCCCGTATTGGAGCGTCCCCGCTGACTTCCTGTCCGCGCAGTAGGGTGCAGAGGGCAGCCAAGAGAGCCAGTTATGACCGGGAAACAGCCTACAGACTGATTGATCGACTAAAAACGGCCCACCTGGGATTTGTGGAAGAAGGTGAGCCCCGGATCATCCCGATCACCGCCTGGCGACTTGGTGATGATCTCTTCGTGCATACGCTGAATGGCGGACGGTTGTCCCGACGTCTGGAATCTGGCGCATTGCTCTGCATTTCCTTCGCCGTGACAAATGAATGGGTGATGACCAAATCGGCTTTCAATCACAGTGCCAACTATGAGTCACTGGTGTTGTATGGCAGGGCGTTGCCGGTCACGGACCATGCCGACTTTGATGCCGCGTTCCGCGCGATTATCAACCAGATTGAGCCAGGACGGTGGGAACAGGTCAGGTCACCAAATGACAAGGAGCGAAAAGCAACGGCGTTATTCCGGATACCGATTGAAGAGGGGGCGTTCAAAAGCCGCACCGGCGGACCGAATGACGATCCGGAAGATCTCGGGTTGCCGTTGTGGCATGGGACTTTGCCAGCCGGATTATGACGGCTCTTCGGGTGAGGTCTGGTCTTTTGGAGCCATTCGGAGGAATACACCCAACGATGCAAGGAGCAGAGCAGTGCTCGCGATAATAGCGACCGGATAATAGAGATTTCCAGCCAGCTCCAGCTGGCTGTACTTGATGATCATGATCAGGCCTTCCAAAGACATCGCAACACAAACCGTGCCTATAAAACGCGGCAGTGTTCGCCGCATCATGGTGATGACATCGTGCGACTCTGAACGTCCGCTGTATTCGGAACGAATAACCATTGCCAGCTCGTATACGGCAAGAGCGATGATGCTTCCGTTGACGCCTTTGATCAGGGCCTGCATGAGTTGCTGGCCAGATTGAAGGTCACTGATCACATCCATGACTGTTGCGCTGACGAGAGTAAAAGCCAACACAAAGAAAACCAGCGAAAACAGCCGGGCGAAAAGGGCCCGCACTGGAATCGCGGCCAGCATGTTGATCATAGTGTTTAATCCCCCGCGTTGATCGATTCAGGCGCAGGCTACTCCCGGTAGAGCCTGATTTCACTTAAGGTTTGCTCATTCTCTGTTAATGAGTTTTTTACGCTGTCTGGCCTGGTGCCTGTTTTGGGGCGTGAGGTTCCGCCGTCGTCGAGTATTGGGCTACCATGGTTGCTGCTGAGCGAATACGTCAAAATCTGGAGTCCACCGCAGCCAATGTCTGAAGATCCCCTCAAAACCCTGTCCGACCTTGCCAGCGATGCCCATGCCCGCATCCAGGCAGCCCATCAGCACATCAATCCGGTGGTGGAAGTTCGCCGTGGTATGCGCGACGCCGGTATACCGGCGGATGTGATGACCATTGACTGTTTGCGCACCCGGCGAAGAATTACGCTGATTCTTCACGATGAACAGCCTGGCGTTCTGCTATATCAGTTTGTGACCATCGAGGATGAGGTGGGCAATGACTTTCAACAGATGGCACTTGGCGACATGACAACCACCAAACTGTTCGAGTGGATTCAGGACTATTTTGGCTGACTTGCGCAGATTTACGCACACTCTGGAGTAAACTCACGGGAACCAATAACAACAGCTCGATAGGTTCCCGAATGTTCCTGCCCCTGAAGACCCTGATTCTCCCTCTTTTTTCGGTAGCACTGGCCTTGACCGGCTGTGATTCGGGACCGGATTCATTGGCAGCAAACAGTGCCGGACACACTGCGCCGACGGCTAGCACCGGTGAGGCCAATCGGCAGATGCTGGACCAGCGACCCTTCGATAATCGTGATGATTTTGAGAACGCGCGACGCGGACTGATTGCTCAAGACCCTGAACTGGTCATTGATCATCTTGAAGGCGGCGAGGTCTGGAACATGCCAGCCTACGATTTTATCGATGAGGATGGAGAGGATGCCCCGGCCTCGGTCAATCCAAGCCTGTGGCGCCAGGCAGCCCTCAACAACATTCACGGGTTGTTCAAGGTCACCGACGGGCTCTACCAGATCCGGGGTTACGATCTGGCGAACATGTCGATTATCGAGGGCGATACCGGGTGGATACTGGTGGACCCGCTGACCGCCAGCGAGACGGCCAGCAAAGCCTTTCTGTTTGCTCGGGAACACCTCGGCGAAAAGCCGGTGCGGGCCATTCTCTTTACCCACAGCCACATTGACCACTTCGGTGGCGTGCAGGGGATTCTCAAGCACCTGTCGGACGACGAAAAAGCCAACCTGCGAATTATCGCGCCGGCCGGTTTTGAGGAAGAGGCAACCAGCGAGAACATCATTGCCGGCCCCGCCATGACTCGGCGCGCCATGTTCATGTATGGCAAGCGCCTGGAGCGGGACGAACGCGGCCATGTCGGCACTGGGCTGGGAAAAGGGCCGGCGTTCGGCACCTTTGGCTTTGCCCCCGCTACGGATCTGATCAGCGAAACCGGTGCAGAGCTGGAAGTTGACGGCGTGCCCATGGTGTTCCAGATTGTTTCCGGCTCCGAAGCGCCTGCCGAGTTCACCTTCTACCTCCCCGAGCAGAAAGCCTTTTGCGGTGCCGAGCTGGTCAGCCGCAATATGCACAACATATACACCTTGCGGGGTGCGAAAGTTCGAGATGCCCGGCTATGGAGCAGCTTTATCGATGAGGCAAAGACCCTGTTTGCCGATGCCGATATTTACTTCGCCAGCCATCATTGGCCGTTGTGGGGGCAGGAGAATATCCAGGACTTCCTGGCGGTCCAGCGGGATACCTACAAGTTCATTCACGATCAGACAGTGCGTTTGATGAACCAGGGCGCCACGCCTCGAGAAATTGCCGACCAGCTCACGCTGCCGCCGGAGCTGAATCAGGCTTTCCACAACCAGGGCTATTACGGCACCGTGTCTCATAATGCCAAAGCGGTGTATCAGCACTACCTGGGCTGGTTTACCGCCAATCCGGCTCAGCTCAATCCGTTGCCGGAAAGCGAATCCGCCAGACGTTATGTGGCGATGATGGGAGGTGCGGACAACGTGCTGGAAAAAGCCCACGAGGAATTCGAAGCGGCATCAGATATGAGCACGACCGATGGGCGCGACACCTACCGCTGGCTGGCGGAGTTACTCAACCATGTTGTTTTTGCCGAGCCCGACAACGATGACGCAAAGCAACTGCTGGCCCGCGTCTATGACCAGCTCGGCTATCAGGCAGAATCTGCCCCCTGGCGGGACTTCTACCTGACCGGCGCCTATGAATTACGTCATGGCTCTCCGGAAGAAGGCATCAAACCGGCGATGATGAGAGAGGTGCTGCTGAACACGCCGGTGTCGCTCTTTTTTGACAGCATGGCGGTTCGGCTGAACGCCGAGGACGCAGAAGGCGAGAGCACCACTATCAAGATTTCGTTTACGGATCTTCAGGAAAGTTATTTGTTGTCGCTGAAACATTCGGTACTGCATAACCGTCTGGTGAGTGAGGACACGCCGGCTGACGCTACCCTTAGATTGACCCGGCCGCTGTTTGTCGATCTCTTGATCGGCCGGGCTGGCCTGAAGGAACTTCTGTTCAGCGACGAGATCAGCTTTGAGGGAAGCCGGCTCGACCTGATAGGCTTTTTCAGCATGCTGGACAAGCCCGAGGGCCGGTTCAATATCGTTACACCTTGATGGGTACTTTATGAAACCTGTTGCACTTCTCGACGGCGGCCTGGGCCAGGAAATCTATCGCAGGGCCATGAATGTTACGTCACTGCTGTGGTCGGTGGCGGTCATGCGGGAGCAACCGGAGGTTGTCACCGATGTCCACGCTGACTTCATCAGGGCGGGCGCCCGGACCCTTACACTGAACACCTATGCCGCGACGCCAACGCGACTGGCCAGAGAGGGCCTCGGCGACGAGATTGGTGCAATCCATCAGCGCGCTTTCGAGGTGTTGGAGCGAGCCATCGCGTTAACAGGCGCCGAGGTTGATATCGCCGGTTGTCTGCCACCGCTGGTTGGTAGCTACCGTGAACAACCTGCCCGGACGTTCGAGGACTTGAAGTCAGAGTTCGATGTGCTCGTGAAATTGCAGGGTGGCGCGGACGTTTTCCTTATCGAAACCATGACCAACTCGCTGGAGGCGAGCGCCGCTTGTGCTGCCGCCAGTGAATCAGGTAAGCCTTTCGGCGTGGCATTCAGGCTGGAGGCCGATGGCAAGCTCCGGTCCGGAGAGACCCTCGCAGAGGCTGTCCAGGCGGTGAAGCCGACAGGGCCAACGGCCATCATGCTCAATTGCTGCGATCCGGAGGTAATTTCCCAGGCAATGCCTGAGCTGGCGGGGCTTTTCCAATGCACGGGCGGTTACGCTAACGCGTTCAAAACCGTTGAGCCGATGGCCGGCGGAGCGCTGGTGGATGAACTGGAAGCCAGACCGGACGTTTCTCCCGGGCTATATGCGCTTCAGGTGAAGCAGTGGCTGGAGGACGGCGCAGCCGTCGTTGGCGGCTGTTGTGAAATCACGCCGGAGCACATCAGCCATCTGGCCGATGTGCTGACAGACGAGTATCGCCTTATAAAGTTCTCGGAACTGGCCCGCCGTTAACCGGCGAGTCGAGGGCTTTTCGTCCTGCGCGCTTCCATGGCACGTTTGGAGCGGCGTGCCTCGATGTATTGCATTGCATCATTCCGGATAGGAAGGTGCAGTGCCCCTTCCAGATCAAGGCGTTCGTAACCAAGATCGGAAAGCGTATCGTCTTTTTCTTTAAGCAGTGACTGCGCCATACGCCGGAATTTCTGACGCCTTGCGTACCCTTCAATCCACTGCATTGCGGCGTTTGCGTGATGCTCTGTGTGCTTCAACATGTCTACGGCCCCGAGTGTTGGTGAATGGCTTGCCGCAGCTCGTTTAGAGGTGTTGTGTTACTCGCTAACGGGTGCCTGTAACCAATATTCTGGTGTTGTTTTTGCCTTCAATCAAACGAAAAGAATTTAAGATCTCGTTCAGTTATGCTTAAGGGAGTTGCCGGTCATCAATCCAACCGAAAGGTCCGCACATGAATATGCCTCTGCTTGATAACGACGTGCTCAGGAGTTTCATTGCCATTGCGGAACACGGCACGTTCACCAGTGCCGCCAAAGCTGTGCACCGAACGCCGTCAGCCCTCAGCATGCAGATCAAACAGCTTGAACAGAACCTCGGCAAAACTCTCTTTATCCGGGAGCCCAGGAGAGTCTCTCTGACGGCGGAAGGTGAGGTTCTCCTGGATTACGGGCGCCGGCTGTTACGCCTTAATGAAGAGGCCGTGCAGCATTTCCTTGCGCCAACCCTCGAGGGGAAAGTGGGTATTGGCACTTCCGACGATGTTGGCACCCGGATTCTGCCGGACGTTCTGGCGGAATTTGCCAGATCCTACCCTGCCGTGCTGGTTGACGTTGTGGTTGGCTCTAGCAAACAGAATCTGGCGCGTCTGGATGCCGGTGAACTCGATATGACCCTGGTGACCGTGGCCGATGAGGGACGAATCCCCCGTGGCGAGGTGGTTCACGAAGAACCGCTGGTTTGGGCCGGGAGAGAGGGCTCATCGGCCTATCAACGTTCTCCGCTGCCGATTGCCATGGCCCACGAAGGATGTGCCTGGCGGCGCATGACACTCAGGGCACTGGACAGGGCGGGCATACCCTACAGGATTGCCTACACCTGTGAGCATTGTTCCGGCCAGGAGGCGGCAATGCTGGCGGACTTGGCCGTGGCCCCGTTTCCGCAAAGCCTGATCCGCCCGCCTCTGAAAGAGGTAGCCGGTGATACCCTCCCGCAAATCGGATTCTATCAGCTGGCTTTGGTACGGCGGGGTTCAAACCCCCTGAATGATGCGCTCGCGTCTCATGTGAAAGAAGCGTTCCAGGGTCTACGCTAAATGAAGGCGCCACGAATGGACCGTTGCGCACCCCTGGCCCCCGATTTTCAATCAAGGAAACCATAGATGACAGTATATTTCGTCCAGGCGTTTATCTACCTGGTCGCAGCGGTAATTGCTGTGCCCCTGGCAAAACGACTGGGGCTCGGCTCGGTCCTCGGCTACCTGGTGGCGGGTGTGGTGATTGGTCCTGTCACCGGGCTGGTAGGGCAGGAAGCCAACACCATCCAGCATTTTGCCGAGTTTGGCGTCGTTATGATGCTGTTTCTGGTAGGCATGGAGCTCGACCCCAAGGCGCTGTGGGCCATGCGGGTCCGTCTGGTCGGTCTTGGCGGACTGCAGGTGGTGTTGACTGCGGCCGCCGGTATGGCAGTGGCTGCCTGGCTCGGGCTTCAGTGGCAGACAGCGCTTGCGGTCGGCCTGATTTTCGCCCTGTCGTCCACGGCGATTGTCCTGCAGACACTCAACGAAAAGGGATTGGTTAAAACTGAAGGCGGTCGCAGTGCCTTCTCGGTATTGCTGTTCCAGGATATTGCGGTCATTCCCATGCTCGCACTGATTCCGCTGCTGGCGTTGCCGGAACTGATGGCGGCCGGTGGGGCTGCTGAAGACCATGGAAGCCGCTTGAGCCTGGTAGACAGCCTGCCAGGCTGGGCCCATGGGCTGGTTGTGGTGGCGGCCATCGCCGCCGTGGTTGTGGGTGGCCATTACCTGAGCAGGCCCCTGTTTCGGTATGTGGTGCAGTCCGGTTTGCGTGAAGTCTTTACTGCCACCGCGTTGATGCTGGTGATCGGAATTGCGGCCCTGATGAGCCTGGTGAATCTGTCTCCGGCGCTTGGGGCCTTCCTGGCCGGTGTGGTGTTGGCTAACAGTGAATTCCGGCATGAGCTGGAAGCGAATATTGAGCCGTTCAAGGGACTGCTTCTGGGCCTGTTCTTTATTACCGTGGGCGCGGGCATCAATTTTGACGTTCTGGCTGAGCAATGGGGCACGGTGGTGTCCCTTGCGGTGTCCGTGATTGTCGTCAAGGCCGCGATTCTGCTGGGCCTGGCGTTGCTGTTCAGGGTTCATGGCAGTAATGGCTGGCTGTTCACGCTATCTCTGGCTCAGGCTGGTGAATTTGGCTTTGTGCTTCTGACCTACAGCGTCCAGAACAACGTGATTCCTGTGGAAACCTCCCAGATTCTGTCCCTGGTAGTCGCGCTGTCCATGTTCCTGACACCGTTGCTGTTTATTGTCTATGACCGGCTGGTGTTGCCGCGCTACCGGCGATCCCAGAACGATGAGCGGGAGGCGGATACCATCGACGAGCAGGCGCCGGTTATCGTCGCCGGAGTTGGTCGCTTCGGCCAGATAGTCTGCCGGTTGTTGCGGGCCAACAATGTCCCGATTGTTGCGCTGGACCATGAGATTGAACAGATCGAGAACCTCCGGCAAATCAATATCAAGAGTTTCTTCGGTGACGCCAGCCGGCCGGATTTGCTGGAGACCGCCGGCATCGAACAGGCCCGCTTGCTTGTGGTGGCTATCGACGATCGGGACCGTTCGGTCCAGATGGTGGAGCACGTAAAGCAGTTTTTCCCCGGTGTCTGGGTGTTGGCACGGGCTTTCGACCGGGGGCACGGCTACCGGTTGAGGGAAGCAGGTGCCGATGATGTCGTGAGTGAAACCTATCATTCGGCACTTGAGCTCGGCGGTCATGCATTGACCGCCATGGGGGTGCATCCGATGCGTGCCCGCCAGATGACCTGGGCATTTCTCGACAACGAAAAAGCCCACGAGGATGAGTTGTTCGAAGCCTGGAAAGAAATCGAGGAAGGTATCCGGTTCAGCCCCCGTTATGGTGAACTGTTCATGAAGCTGGAAGAAGCGCTCAGTAGCGCCATGCACCGTGACTGGGAAGAGCCGAAACAGGAGGATGTTCCTGTATGGCGACCGCCCGACCGCTGACAGTGAAACAACGCTGGGCTAGATTAGTGTCGGTACGGCTGTTGAGGTGAGTGTGGTGTTCAGGAAAGCGCTTGTTGTTTCAGGCCTGGTTTTCGCAGGGTCCTGCGCTGCGGCCGAATCGGACAGATACAACTGCATTGCCAGCAGCATTCAGCCGGAAGCCATTGATCTGGACAAACCGAGGGACCAACTCGCCCGGCAGAACGATCTGGTCATTCCGGAGGGCGCGCGCATTGGTAGCATCCGCATTCTTCGCCGTCCGATCTTTGACACCACCGATCCGGAGCAGAACAACGCGCTGTATCGAACCCTTAACGCCCTCAACATGCCTACCTGGGAATCCGCGCTGCGGGCCCAGTTGGTGTTCGAGCAAGGCGACGTCTACGAGCCCGAGCTTATTTCCGAATCCGAGCGGGTGCTGCGCCAGCGGGAGTATCTGACCGCGGCCTGGGTGGGCGTTACCCGGGTTTGTGGGGACGAACTTGAGGTAAGTGTTCTGACGCGGGATACCTGGACGCTTTTCCCCAGCGTTGGTGTGTCGCGATCCGGTGGTGAGAACACCACCAACTTCGGGCTGTCTGATCCCAACTTTGCGGGGTCAGGGAAGAGCCTTGGTATCGGCTATGCAAAGGACCCCGATCGTACGGAAACAAGTCTCTACTTTGATGATCCGAACTTGCTGGGCTCGCACTGGCAGGCCGGGTTCTCGTTCGATGAACGGAGCGACGGCCGGGGCCGAGGCGCTTACCTGGAAAGACCTTTCTTCAGCGAAACCACCAACTGGCGATTTGGCCTGAGTGGTATCGACGATGTCCGGGAGGAATCCCGCTACGTAGGGGCGGAGGCCATTGCCGATTATCGGCGCAGCCACGAATTTTTCAGCATTGATGGAGGCTGGCGCCTCGCTGAGAGGGACGACCGGCAACTGAGATTGCTTGCAGGCTACCGCTACGATGCGCTGGTATTCGACCGTTTACCCGACGAACCCAATCTCGACATCCTGCCGGAAGACAGAACCCTGAGTTATCCCTGGATTGGCTTCGATTACCGCCAGAATCGCTTCCGGGAAATGACCAACCTGACCCGGCTTCAGAGGGTCGAAGATGTGCGGGATGGCTTCGTGTGGCGTACCGAGCTGGGTTATTCCGGCAGCGGGCTGGGCGCCACTGAGGACCGTGTGGTTCTCAATATGGATTTTCGGGATGTGCTGCACGTAACCCAGACTAATTATGCCAGCTATACCCTCAGCCAGAGCGGCACCTACCGCCTCGACGAGGACCGGGTGGAAAACCTGCTGGGTACAGCAAGCGTTCAGTACTTTCATGGCGGCTCGGAACGCTGGAACAGCTGGTACACCAACCTGGCGTTCACCGCAGCGCACAATCTGACGGCTGATCAGCAGCTGCTCATCGGGGGCGAGAACGGGCTGCGCGGTTACCCAAGTGAGTACCAGCAGGGCAATCGCCGGGTGCTCTGGACCCTGGAGAGGCGCTACTTCCCGGATTGGCATCCGTTCCAGTTGTTCCGGGTGGGCGGCGTGGTGTTTACCGACGTCGGCCGGGCCTGGTTCACCGACGACCGGAATAGTGGTCCTGACGAAGGGGTGCTGAAAGATGTCGGCTTTGGCATGAGGCTGGCGTCCAGCCGCATCGAGGTGCAACGGATGCTGCACCTCGACTTTGCCTTCCCGCTGGACGGCGACGACAGTATTGATGATTTTCAGATACTGTTGCGGGGTCGAAGCCAGTTCTGACCCTCCGGGTCACCAGGTATCGATGAATTTTCCGTGATCCCCAGAGTGCGTGCCGGCAGTGGAATTCAGCCCCCGGACCAGCCAGGCCCGTGTTTCCTGCGGGTCAATCACCGCATCAATCTCCAGGTAGCTGGCCACATTGAGTGCTTTGCCCTGCTCATAGGCCTTGGCAACCAGCGTATCGAACATGGTTTTTCGCGATTCTTCGTCGGGCTGGGCGGCCAGCTCCTTGGCAAAACCCAGACGCACGGCGCCCTCCCAGCCCATGGGGCCGAACTCGCCACTGGGCCAGGCAGCCGTAAAGAACGGCGTTAGCATGCTGCCCGCAGCCATGGCCTGGGCGCCAAGGCCGTAGGCCTTGCGCAGAACCACGGTGAAGAAGGGCACATTGAGCCCGGCTGCTGCCACGAACATGCGCGAGACATGGCGAATGGTGGCCTGTTTTTCCGCTTCAGGTCCCACCATAAATCCTGGCGTATCGCACAATGACAGGAGCGGAAGATTGTGGGCGTTGCACAGCTGCATGAATCGGGCGGCCTTGTCGCCTGCGCTGGCATCAACCGCACCTCCCAGGTGGGCGGGATTGTTGGCGATCAGCCCCATGGGGCGGCCTTCAATACGGACCAGGGCCGTGATCAGGCCTGGCGCGAATTGCCTGCGCAGTTCCAGAACGCTGTCCTGATCGGCCAGGGTTTCGATGACCTGGCGGATATCGTAGACCCGCATTCGGTTTTCCGGAATCAGGTGGCGGAGCCGTCGTTGATCGGCGCACTGCCAGTCCTTCCCGCTGCCCTGGAAGTAAGACAGGTACTGCTTCGCAACGCGAACAGCTTCGGCTTCATCCTTGACCAGGACATCAATCACCCCGTTGGGCGCCATGACGGAAGCCGGCCCTACCTCTTCCGGTCTGAAGCGCCCAAGGCCGCCGCCTTCGATCATCGCGGGCCCGGCCATACCCAGATTGGCGTCTTCGGTGGCAATGATGGTGTCGCAGCAGCCAAGCAGCGCCGCGTTGCCCGCATAGCAACGGCCGGACACAATACCTAGCGTGGGCACAACGCCGGATAGCCGGGCCATACTGACAAACGTATGGCAGTCCAGAAAGGATACGCCGTTGGTATCTGTGTCGGAGGGGCGACCACCGCCGCCTTCTGAGAACAGAACCAGCGGGATTCGCCATTGCTCCGCCAGAGCAAGAATACGGTCTGCCTTGCGGTGATTGGCCAGCCCCTGGGTGCCGGCGAACACGGTGTAATCGTAAGCCATGGCGGCACAACGGCCGGCTTCCGGGCCAAACATCGGCGCGTTCACGGTGCCGATAGCGGTAATCAGCCCATCCGCCGGGCTCATTTCAACCAGTTTGTCCACCGAACGTCGGCGGCGCTGTGCCGCCAGTGCCAGGGCTCCGTATTCATTGAAGCTGTCCGGGTCGAGCAGGTCTTCAACGTTTTCTCGGGCGGTTCGCTGGGCCGTTTTGTTCCGTTTTGCGACGGCCTCCGGTCGGCGCTCATCAGTCAGCAGGTCGTGTCGCTCCAGAACCTCGGCCAGATCGGCTCGAATGTACTCCAGATCGACCGTCTCTTCATTCTGCATGCCACTGGCGTCTACTTCAGCGGGTTCCAGATAGACCAGTGCCTGGCCTTCGTTCACCGTTGTTCCCGGTTCTGCGGCAAGCGTGTGGACGATGCCGGACTCGCTTGCCTTGACCACGAATTCCATTTTCATGGCTTCAAGCACCGCGATCGGGTCGCCGATGGCGACGGAATCTCCGGGTGAAACATCAATACTGACGACCGTGCCTGAGCTGGGCGCTTCAATGCCGATGGTACCCGCCGGTGCGAGTGAGGAGTCCGGTCTCCTGGCTTCCTCCGCGCTGAATGTGTTGCCAAAGTGCAGGTGCGGATGGGCGTTTTTGGTCTCTACCGGAACAAGGGTATTCAGATTATCTTCAACAAAGCGGGTGGAAACCGTCCAGGTTTCGACGCCGGAGTGGCGAACCAGATTCTGCAGCAGACCAATATTGGAGCTGAGCCCGGTTAGCCGGAACTCACACAGGGCGCGATACAGTCGCCGAAGTGTTGAAGGATAATCGCTGCCTTGGGCCACCAGCTTGGCGAGCAGGGAGTCAAACGATGGGGAGATGGTGTAACCGGCATAACCATAGCCATCGACCCGTAAACCCGGGCCTGAGGGCGGCTCGTAGGTGCCGAGTGTGCCAGTTGCCGCGTTGGCACGCCCATCGGAGTGAAGCGTCTCGGTGTTGATTCGCGCCTGGATCGCAAATCCCCGCACCGTCGGTGCCGACTCAAGACCCAGATCCGCAAGGCTGTGGCCTGCGAGTAACTGCAGTTGGGTTTGCACCAGATCAACCCCCGTAATCTCTTCGGTGATCGTGTGCTCAACCTGGATACGGGGGTTGGCTTCCATGAAATAGAAACGGCCAGGCTGGTCCTGGTCCACCAGAAACTCAAAGGTTCCCAGGCCGCGGTAGTTAACGGAGCTGGCCAGCCTGAGGGCGCAGTCGATCATGGCATCACGGATCGAGGCGTCCAGTGAAGGACTCGGCGCAATCTCGATCAGTTTCTGGTTGCGCCGCTGGAGGCTGCAGTCCCGCTCCCAGAGGTGGCTGACGGCTCCGGTACCATCGCCAACTACCTGGATTTCAATGTGTCTCGCCCGCCCGATGAGCTGTTCAATGTAGAGCGATCCGTTGCCGAACGCCGCTTGGGCCTCGGACTGGCAGCGCCGGAAAGCCTGCTCGAGCTCTGTCTCGGCGTGAACGGCCCGCATGCCCCGGCCGCCGCCACCGGCAATGGCCTTGAGCATCAGAGGGCCATGTTCCCTCAGAAAAGCCTGGGCTTCGCCAAGGCTCACCGGCTTGTTGATTCCCTTGATCAAAGGAACCTTGCAGTTCTCGGCCAGATCCCGGGCTGCCGATTTGTCGCCAAGCCCTTCCAATACCTCTGGTGACGGGCCAATAAAGACCAGACCGGCCTGCTCGCATTCGCGGGCAAAACCGGCGTTTTCCGCCAGAAACCCGTAGCCCGGATGGATCGCATCGCAGCCATGGGTCTTTGCAATGTCTATCAGCTGTGCCCCATCAAGATAGGCCTTAACGCCACTGCCCGTGAGAGCCACCGCCTCGTCGGCCATACGGGTATGCAGGCTGGAGGCGTCGTCTTCAGAGAATACCGTGACTGCCGGCAAACCCAGTTCGCTGCATGCTCTGGCAATACGGATCGCGATTTCTCCGCGATTGGCAATCAGTACGGAGTGGAAAGTCATGGTGGCTGGTTCCCCGGGTATCGTTCTTCTTGTGGGTGACAGAAGTCACCATCCTAGGAACGACCCCGGGATGAGGCAAATGAATTTGTTTAAGCATTGGGTATGAATCTGATTGATGGTCCTCACGATGCTTCGGTTCGTGCGCTCTTCCTGTTGCTGATCCTGAGCCCAACAATCACCATGAAGGCTCCCAGCCAGATGGTTAACGAATAGTTTTCCCTGAACCAGATAACCCCGATTAGCAATCCGAACATGGCTGCTACTGCACCGAGCTGACTGTAAAAAACCGGGTTGGAGCGACGCTGAAGCTCAAAGGCGCAAAGGTAGGTCAGCGCGGTTAGTAGTCCCTGCAGAACCACAATGCCAATAAGATCCGATCCCGTGCCCTTCGGAAAAATAGGGGTGTCCGTCAGGCTGGCGACCAGGGCAAGCGTGAAGGCCGACGCCAGCAGCGTACCCGATGCAAGGACCATGGGTTTTACATCATCAGGCCAGGCGACTGAGCGATAGACGTTACCGATGGATAGCATCGCCGGGATAATCAGGCCCATGGCGAACCAGGCTATGTTCGGGCTGCTGATCTCCGAATGACGTTGCAGCACAATCCAGGCGCAGGCGACGACCGCAATAGACAACCCAGCCAGTTTGATCCAGCTTCGTTTTTCCAGGCCGATGCTGGTGGCGAGCAGGAACGTAAAGATTGGGGGGAGGGCATACATGATTCCCGTGAAACCGGCTCCGAGTTTGGTCACCAGATAAAATCCGATCACATTCGGGATCGCGATACCGGTCAAGCCGCTGATGAGGAAATAGCGGGTCAGGCGACGTTCCAGCAGAGAACGGCGTTTTTGGGAGCACAACAGTAGAACGGCTCCTGCAATGAGCGTTTGCCAGAAGGCATAGGTGACGGCAGGCATACCCTGGGATGTTGCCGCTTTCGCCAGTGCCAGCATCAGTGCAATCAGAAATCCGTTGGCCAGCAGTAGGCCCCAGATCAGGGCTTGGGGAGGGATAAAGGAACGCTGCGCTGTCGCTATCATCACTGAATGCTCCGGTTGGTGAGGCGGGTTGTTGATACTCAGTGTGCAGCAATCGATTGGATTGATAATTGGGTCTGGGCGAACAATACTCCTTCCAAATCAGAAATAATCAGGAGTTTTAAGTGGCTACGGACAAGCTGGTGGCAATGAAAATTTTCAGGCGCGTTGCAGAGCTGGGTAGTTTCACCCGGGCTGCGGATGACCTGGATATAACCGCTGCAACGGTGAGTAAGCATATTGCCTTTCTGGAACGGGATCTGGATACCAGGCTGATAAACCGCACCACCCGCCGCATGAACCTGACTGGTGCCGGGCTCGCCTTTCTGCAACGTACTCAGGCGTTGTTGGATGATCTGGAAGAGGCAGAGCTTGAGGCAAGAAGGTTGCAGGCAGAGCCTCGAGGCACGATCAGGCTGAACGTACCCATGTCGTTCGGCTTGACCCACATAACAGAGGCTATCGACAGTTTTCTGCGCGACTATCCCGAAATCGATATCGACCTTCAGCTCAGTGATCGAATGGTTGATCTGGTGGAGCAGGGCGTAGACATCGCCATTCGGGTTCGAAGCTCTTTGGCTGATTCAACCCTTATGGTCAGGCCACTGAGAACGTCCAGAAATATTGTATGCGCATCACCAGACTATCTGAAAAACGCCCCGGGAATTCTTGGTCCGGAAGACCTGACACGGCACAACTGTCTGACGTTTTCACTGCATGACAGACCGGGAGTCTGGGAACTGGGCGATGGGGAGGTGAGAGTCAGTGGCAACTACCGAACGGACAGTAGCC
This sequence comes from Marinobacter sp. CH_CUG1437-1, assembly GCF_037029655.1. NCBI lineage: Bacteria > Pseudomonadati > Pseudomonadota > Gammaproteobacteria > Pseudomonadales > Marinobacteraceae > Marinobacter > Marinobacter sp. CH_CUG1437-1. The sequence continues at coordinate 260,643 of NZ_JAYMEW010000003.1, forward strand.
TGGCGATCCGTCAGAGCCTGTTGAGGGGAGCTGGCGTTGGTTTATTACCGCGCTTTCTGGTGCAGGGCGATATTGAAAAGGGCGTCCTGGTTCCCTTGCTGACCAATTTCCCGCCCAAGCCCTATACCGTATTCGCCCTGTTTCCGCCGGGGCGCAAGCAACCCACCAAGGTTCGCCTGCTGCTTGACCATCTGGACCAGCATCTGGGCGAGAAGCCTTATTGGGAATAGCGCTGATCCCGTGGCTTAACTTCTGGCTATTTCCATTTTGGAAAATATGTAGTTCTATTTCATCCGTTTTTTAGGGTTCGCCGGTTCCATAGAGTGGTTACCTCAAACTGAAGGAGGCAACCCTATGAACATACACGAAGCCCTGGACTGGCGTTACGCCGTCCGCGAGTTTTCACCAGAAAAGCTTGATGGCCAAACGGTGGAAACACTGGTGGATGCAGCCCGCAAGAGCGCGTCTTCCTATGGACTGCAGCCATACAAAATTCTGATTGTTGAGAGCAAGTCGGTCCGGAAGGATTTGCTGCCTTATTCGTATGGCCAGCAGAAGGTTTTGGACTGCTCGCATTTGATTGTTTTTGCAGCGCAGACAGACATTGGTGATCACACCGTCGACAGGTATGTCACTCAGTTTGAGAAAACCCGGAGCGTACCCGCGGCGGAGATCTCGGGCTATGTGACTCACATGAAAGAGGCACTCGCATCCAAGTCGCAATCAGAGAAACAGGCGTGGGCGCACCAGCAAACCTATATTGCCCTGGGCACGCTGCTCACCGCGGCCGCCTCCATGCGGATCGACAGCTGCCCGATGACCGGTTTTGACCACAACGCCTATGATGACGTGCTGGGGTTGGCAGAGTTGGGGCTGGAGAGTTCGGCCATTGTTGCCCTGGGTTACCGCAGTACCCGTGACCGGAGTTCTGGCTTGCCGAAAGTGCGTTTTGATTACGACGATCTGGTCATCACGATGTAAGGTTTGGCTGGGCCGATTGGCCTCTCTGGCTGGTGTTCCTTGGCTATAGGGTATAGGTTCGGGAGAACGGCGACACATTCTCGAGCAAACTGCCGTATAAAAGGAGCACCAGCTCTATGAAGGTTTTTTCCAACCCGGTTGGTTCCGGAAATCTGTGGTTTGACAATCTCACCACTGCCGAGGGCACGCCGGTCGCTTACGATCCACAGGCCAGGGCATTCGTCCCCATGCCGCCTTTCTGCGTGAATCGGGACATTATCGGCTGCAACTGGATTGCGCCTGAGAAAGGGGCTTTCTGCAGGTCGTGCGCGATGACAGCGCTGGCGCCGGACCCGAACATTCCCAATGCCATGCCGAACTGGGCCGAGACTGAGGCTGCGAAGCGGTGGGTGCTGGATAACCTTGGGCGCTGGCACTGGTTTCGCCCGGAAGATCCGGGCACCCGCCCGGTTTTTCATATGTTGGCGGAGGGGCTGACCCCGGTTGCCATGGGGCACGCCAATGGTGTGGTTACCATCAGTGTTGCAGAGGCGGATCCGGTGGTTCGTACCACCCGACGACAAGCCCTCGATGAACCCTACCGCACCATGGTTGGCCATATGCGCCATGAGATCGCTCATATGCTCTGGTGGCGTCTGAGTTTGCGGGAAGATTTTCTTGATGCGTTCCGGGAAATGTTTGGTGATGAACGAGCCGATTATCCGGCGGCCCTTGAGCATCACTATCATAACGGTCCGCCAGAGGACTGGAGGCTGTTCTACCTGACCAGTTACGCCTCGGCACACCCTCACGAGGACTGGGCAGAGACTGCCGCGCACCTGCTCCACCTGACAGACATCACCGACAGCCTGGTGTCATCGGGGCTGACATCGCCGGAAGTGCCCAGACAGGGCTGGGATCCTTACGCCGAGCCCGACACAGCCATGCTGATTAACGTCGCGGCGTCGCTGGCCATTCGGGTCAACCATGTGAACCGCTCCATGGGCCTTTCTGACCTGTACCCGTTTGTGTTGTCAGAAACGGCGCAACGCAAACTCGCGTTCGTGCACGACTGGTTGCGCCGGGGCGCCCAGGGCCTCTAGTGAGAGTTTGCGCCGGCCAATCAGGCTGGCGCCACACCAAACAGCCACTGGTGGGCCCACACCACCATAACCACATACACTGCCAGGCCGCCGGCGACTGCAATAATGTCATTGGCTTTGGTTGCTGGTAGCGTTGGAATGGCTCGCTGGGTTCTCCGCTTCATGGAGATCCGGTCGGCAACGGCCCAGGCCAGGAACGAGCCGAACAGCAGAAGATCGTGGAGCATTCCGTTTGCGAGAAGGTGTGCCAGCGCCCAGAGTTTGACAGCAGCCAGCATGGGATGCCCCAGCTTCGCCTTGATCTTTCCCGGGAAGTAGGTAGCAAACAGCAGCGGGAATACAGGTACCAGAAGCAGGAAGGCCACGTGCTTTAGCCAGGCGGGTGGCACATAGATCACCGTCGGATCCATCCGTGCTGCACCATAACCCCAGACGATCAGAACCAGACCTATCAGGGATACCAGGGAATAAAGTCCTTTGAAGGCTCCCTCGCCCATAGAGGCATTCAGCCGGTTGCGCAGGGGCTCGTTTACGATGGAGAGCGAATGCACGCCGAGAAACAGAATCAGACCAACAATCAGTGTGGCCATTTGCAGAACTCCTTGTGGCTTTTGGAGGGTGGTTCCTGGGTGTCAGGGCCGTTGTCCGTAGCGGGCCCCAATGCATTGAGCCCCGGGTAGTATAGGAAACCGGGACAGAACATGCCTGAGCGTTTATGATCGGCGATCTGATTCACCGGATTGAAAAGGCCCCTATGAAGTTTCCAAAGGTGACTGTTGTACTGGTATCTGCCGCCCTGCTGTTTGTTCTCTGGGACCAGACCCGCGAACAGCCCGACCCCATCGACGCAAGCCGCCTTTCCAACTTGCGGGCCAATCCCGTTGAACTCAGTGCTGCAGTAGATTGGATTTTCGGGCAGATTCCGGACTTCTGCTCGGATGTTACAGGCGAGGGTAGTGGCGCGACGGCCCAGGCTGATTGCGTCGAAAAAGCTGAAGCACGAACCTCCACGTGTCGGCGGATGCTTTACGATAGATTCCCGAGTGTCGTTGCCTCGGAGGCGGTATTCCGGGATGTTTCGCTCACGGCCATGGCGTGTCTGGTGCCCCGATCAGGAATCGTGAACTAGCCAACGGTTCTTCCCGATAGTTACAGGATCCCAATTGCATGCCCATCTCTGCTCACTATGGTTTGACGGTACTGATCTGGGGGCTGACCTGGACGGCGATTCGCCTGCAGGTTGAAGCGGCCCCTGTCGATATCTCCGTGTTCTACCGATTCGTCATGGCTTCTGTTGTGACACTCGTGGTTCTTGCTATGGTGCGCAGGCTGGAGAAGCTGACCCTGAAACAGCACGGTTGGCTGGTGCTGCAGGGGGCAACCCTGTACAGCCTGAACTTTTTGCTGATTTATCGTGCGGCAGAATCCATGACAAGCGGTCTGTTGGCGGTGGTGTTTTCGCTGGCCGCGCTGTTTAACGCTTTGAATGGCTGGCTTTGGTTACGGCTCCGGCCTACCGCCCGGCTTTATCCGGCGATCTCTCTGGGGATCACCGGTGTGGCACTGCTGTTCTGGCACGATCTGCAACTGGGGAATGCCACAGCCACCAGCATTCTGTTCGCCATTGGCGGCACCTTCTGGTTTTCCATGGGTAACCTGGTCAGCATCAAGGTGCGGATGTCTCAGGTACCGCTGTTACTGGCCAATGCCTGGGCCATGGTTTACGGCGCGGTGATTCTTGGCATTTGGTGCCTGTTGCAGGGTGTTGAGTGGGTAGTCCCCACCTCGGCGACTTTCTGGGGCGCAACCGTCTTTCTGGCCGTTCCCGGCTCAATCATCGCGTTTTATTGCTACATTACGGTGATTCAGACGCTCGGTGCCGACAAGGCCGGCTACGCGACGGTGCTTTTCCCCGTGGTTGCCCTGAGCGTTTCGACCTGGCTCGAGGGCTTTGAGTGGACAACAACGGCGGTACTGGGTGCCACGCTGGCACTGCTGGGAAATTACGTTTTGTTCCGATCGGCCAAAGCGTAGCGCTCGTGAAGCTCTCGCAGAGCGTCAGCAAGGGTGGGGAAGGGACCCTCGGTGGGAACACCTGGAACCACCTGATTAATCGGAAGGGTTGCCACGGGCGGTGGCGCCACGTGCAGTTCGTCCAGCCAGGCTGAAAGCTGCTCCGACGAGCTTGCATAAACGATTCGCCCAAGGCCAACCCAACCGTGTGCAGCCGCGCACATCGGGCAGTGCTCTCCAGAGGTATACACTGTGGAGGCGGCTCGCTCATCCGGGGTCATGTTGGCAGCCGCCCAGCGGGCTATCTCGAATTCGGGGTGTCTGGTCTCGTCCCCACCTGCAGTTTCGTTATGTCCCTCGTACCTGACGGCACCGGTTTCATCCACCAGCACGGAGCCAAAAGGCGGGTTTCCGCTGTCCACTGCCATTGAGGCCAACTCTACACAGCGGGCCAGGTGCTTCATTTCGGTTTCGTAGATCACTTTGCCTCCTTCATTGACCTCGTGCGTCCAGGTAATGCATCCAGAGCATGCGAGCGGCTACAGCTCGCCACGGCTTCCATTGTTCCGCAAAAACAAGTTGTTCATCTCTGGTTGGCCGGGCCTCCAGCTGTTTGATGTCCTGTATCGCGGATGCCAGTGCCAGGTCTCCCTGAGGCCAGACATTCGCCCGCCGGAGCGCCATCATGTAATAGACGTCAACGGTCCAGGGACCGAGACCCGGTATATCCAAAAGGTGGCTTCGGCCCTGTGCATCGTCAAGGGTATCAAGCTTTGAGAGTTCCAGCGCACCGCTGGCAATCCGATTGGCGAGCTCGACGCAGTACCGGGCTTTTTGCCGTGTAAGCCCGACTTGCCTTAGCTCAGACTCGCCAGCCTTTTGGACCAATTCCGGGGTTACCGATCCCAGATGTGACGCGAGCCGCTGAAACATGGTGGCCGCGGCTTTGATCGAGACCTGTTGTTCCAGAATGATATGCACCAGTGAGGCGAACCCCGGCTCTCGAGCCCAGAGTGGCGGGTACCCAAGCCGGTCCCGGATCCTGTATAAATCGGAATCTCTCTCGGCCAGAACGTCAACGCCCATTCTCAAGGTTTCGTCAGTAATTGTCTTTTGTTGCATAAACCCCTTTTAGCTTAATGGCTCGCCGATTCCCGATCTCCGTTCAGGATCTGCTGTTGCACAAAGGAGCGAGCTTGCTCTTGCAGTGTATGCCGTCGATCTTTGGTTCCGCCATCATTCAATATCCGAAGACATGATGCCAATTTGTACGAAACAGGCCCTCATTGGTTCTCAGGGCCGAGCCTTGGCGAACCAGGGGTGTCATTCCCATAAGGATATGCCCTTAGAGTCGAAAGGGATCCTGATGTGGGTAGGACGCGTAGTTTTTATTGCTTTAAATGACCAACCAATGAGGTGAAGTCACTATGAAATTAACGCTGAAACACACCGTTGCTGCAGTTGCACTCACTTTTATTTCTGGCGTTGCAATGGCGGCCGAACACGTCGTTGAAATGAAGAACTCCGGCGCTGACGGTGCCATGGTCTTTGAACCGGGATTTGTTAAGGCCGAGCCTGGCGATACCGTCAAATTTGTCCTTGTCGATCCAGCCCACAACTCAGTGTCCGTAGAGGTGCCTGAGGGTGCTGAAGGTTGGCAGGGAGCCATGAATGAGGGCATCACGGTGACCCTGAACGAAGAGGGCGTATACGTTTATAAATGCACGCCCCATGCCGCGTTGAACATGGCCGGTGTCATTCAGGTAGGCGAAGCGGTCAACTACGACTCTGCGAAAGCCGCCGTGGATAAGCTCACTGCAGCCGCTGCAACGAACAAGGACCGTCTGACCGGTTACTTTGAGCAAGTCCAGAAGTAAGTCAATCGGGATAGAGGCCGCTCACATTACTGCGCGGCCTTTTCTATTTTAATCGAAGACAATTCGATTACGGCCGTCCCGCTTCGCTTTATAGAGTCGCTGGTCGACCAGATCCAGGAAATCGGCGATGCGGTCGTGGCGTGAGGGAATCACAGTGCCTATTCCCATGCTCATAGTAACCTGTTTACTGTGCGGGCTGCCTCCCTGGGGAAGTTGTTCCTCAAGAAGCAACTGACGGCAACGTTCAGCCACACTGATGGCAGCTGGCGTGTCCGTTTCGGGCAGGATGATCACGAATTCCTCACCACCGAACCTTGCCACGAAGTCGCGGGGCCGTTGGGCCGCGTTCTCCAGTAGCGTAGCGATTCGCTTGAGACATTCATCACCCTGCAAATGGCCGTTAAGATCGTTGTACGCTTTAAAATTGTCGATATCGAGCAGTATGACTGACAGAGAAGACTGGTGTCGGATGGCGTCGTTCCAGTTCTCGTTCATGACGGTATCAAACATTCGGCGGTTTGCGACGCCGGTGAGTCCATCCTTGTAAGAATACTCTTCCAATTTCTTCTGCAGAGCGACCACTTCGTCTTCGGTTTTCTTGCGCTCGCTGATGTCGAACATAAAGCCGATCAGAGCCTCGACATCACCGTTATCGTCACGCAGTACATGCACCACATCCCGCAACCAGACGTATTCTCCTCGTTCGGTGAGGGCCCGATAGTCCGCCTCATGATCGACCCCGGCCTCGGATTGCGATACGCAGAAATTGACGACCCGCTCCCGATCCTCGGGGTGCATGCGTGTGGCCCAGTCGTCTACGGTTAGCCAGCTGTCCTGGGGCCAGCCGAGCAAGGCTTCAATCTGGGGCCCTATGTACTCGAATCGCATGGTTCGCCAGTTGATTTTCCAGGGAATCGCTTTGGTTGACTCCAATAAGGTTCTGTAAACGGAGCTATCTTCAACCAGTCCAGCGGGGTTGTCACTCAATTCATTGTTCTCCGATTACCGAGCCAAAGCAGCTCTGTGTCTGCGTGATGAACGTAATAGAAACATTGTCTCCTACAGTTAAGATAAACCAGTCCCGGCAACAAAAATACCGCTTTTGGCGCTTCGCATGAACACCAACCTGGGTGGCGATAACGTTGACAGAGACATCGTGCTGGGGACGCTGTTGTGCCTGGCGAGCGGTCAAGTAGCCACCAACTGGTTCGATCAGTTGGTGGACCACGAGGCGATAAAAGAGGGGGTGACCGCGCTGATCAGCGTGGCAACCGCTCCCAGATAGTCACTTCCGAGAGGGTATGCTGGAACTTGTGCTGGGTTTCGCGGATCACGAAAGGCACCTTTCTCGGCTCACTGACTAACCGGAAATGCTCTGAGAGGTGCTCCTTCAGGCCATCCAGGGTGGTGTGGTTTTCACCATCCTTTTTGAAACCACCTATCCACTCCTCCTTAGGTGTGTGTTCTTCCAGCCATGTGTAGGGAGAGGCAATAACCAGAAGGCCCCCGTCGTTTATCCGTTCGTGGATGCTGTCCAGAAAACGTCTGGGCTTATAAAGCCTGTCGATCAGGTTGGCCGCCAGAACAAGGTCGTAGTCCGAGTACTGCGGTTTGAGATTGCAGGCATCACCCTGATAAAAATTGACTTTCGCCGCGTGCTCGTCAAGTGCCAACTCTTTGAGGGTTCTTGTGTGGTAACTGACCAACTCGCCTTCCTCTGCAAGCGCGTAGCGGATGGAGCCTTGCTCGGCCATCTCCACACCCAGACGGATAAAGTTGGCGGAGAAGTCGACACCTTCAACCTGGTCGAACTCTCTCGCCAATTCAAAACTGGAGCGACCACAGGCGCAGCCGAGGTCCAGCGCTTTACCTGTCGGTCTGCCCCTCATGGCTTCCAGAGCAATGTCCGCCATGGCTTTCGGGAAATTCTCGACACCAAACCAGGAGTCGCCGTAATGGAATTCCGCGTACTCAGTCAGCAACCGGTCGCTTTCGTAGTAGGCGTTGGGTTGCACCGCCTCGCTTTCAGAGGCGATGTAGCGGAACCCCGCGTGCTGGAAGAAGTGTCTGCGAAAGGCGTAGCGGGCCGATAGCCGGGCTTCGTTGCCGCAGGAGATCCACGAACCGCCCTTGATAAGGTTATGCTGCCCGTCGAACGTTGGTGTCGTGAAGTCATCGTAGAGCGGATGAACTTTGAAGTTATCGAACGGGTAAGTGGGCGTTTCTGTCCACTGCCAGACGTTGCCAACAACGTCGAACCAGTTGCCGTGCCTGAAACGGGTAACCGGGCACGATGATGCCCCGTGATCCAGATGGAGATTTGCGTTGGCAGGGTCGTGACCCACTTCCTCGATCCCAGCCTCACCACAAAGTCGGTACCACTCATCCTCCGTGGGCAGGCGGATAGGCTGGCCGGTTTGTTCTCTTTTCCACTCACAAAAGGCTTTGGCTTCGTGGTAATTCACTTCCACGGGCCAGTCCCAGGGCATCTCGACTTCTTCTGTCATCAGGCGCAAATACCATCCATTCTGCCAGCGCCAGAAGGTCGGGTGCCGGGCCTCGGCAAATTGCCGCCAGGCACAGCCTTCCTCGCTCCAGAACCGGTCCTCCTGATAGCCGCCGGCCTCGACAAACTGAAGGAATTCCTGATTACTGACCAGATATTGGCTGGCTCTGAATTCATCTACCTCGGCGTCATGCTCGCCGTACTCGTTGTCCCAGCCGTAGCAGGAGTCATCGTAGGATTTCCCGATGGAGACTGTGCCGGCGGGCACGGTAATCAGTTCATTTTCCGGCGCTTCACCGGTTTCGCGAATGGGTGCCCATTCTGGCTGGGGGCGGACCCGTGCCAGATCGTGCTGGCGGATCAGCACGGACGAGGTCTCCAGGTGTATCCGCTCGTGCTCGACCCCCATAACGATGGGCCACCAGGGGCTCTCCCAGTTGATCGGCAGGCTGAGCGGCAGTGTTTCCATCACCTCCAGAACCGTGGCACGGACTTTGGCCCGGTAATCCATCACTTCGGCCACGGTTGGCCAGTCGTAATGGTCCTCGTCCAGATCGTCCCAGCTCATCTCATCGACACCCACGGCAAAAATAGACTCCATGTGCGGGTCAATGCGCTCGGGTAGCAGTTTTGCCAGTACCAGTTTGTTAACGAAGAAGGTGGCTGTGTGGCCCAGGTAGAAAATCAACGGGTGTCTGAGGGGGATCGACTTTAAAAAATATCCGGCATCATCGGCCAGGCAATCGAACAGGCGGGTATAGGTGTCAAAAGTATTCGTGAAATAGGAAGCGATTTCGTCTCGCTTGTCCTCGGCGCCCCCGGCTGTGAGATTCGGTGTTCTCAGTAAGCCTGCGTGTGATTCAAGTGTTCTGGTAGGAGATTCTACTTCCGGTATTGGCATTGTCATTTCTGGCCACGTCCTTTGTTGTGTTCGCTAACAGCAATACGTCTTGTGGGAAGGAGGTGGTTCATTCCTCCCCGAAAACTGTTTAGACGATCCCTGTGCTGAAATTGTTACACGCCGGATTTTTTCGCCAAAGTCACCGCACGGGGCGCGCCCAGCGCCAAAAGAACAGCACCCGTTGAACAAGCCAGCATAGCAATTGCGATGCTGGACAATGTCTGATCCCCCGTGATTGAGGACAGGGTGCTGATGGCGCCGGCAATGGTAAATTGCGACGCGCCCAACAGTGCCGCTGCGGTGCCGCTGAGGTTCGGAAAGAATTCCATGGCGTTGGCCATGTTGTTGGGCACGATGCCGCCCTGGCAGCCAATGGCAACAATGATGCAACCTGCCACCAACCAGAGCGGTCCCTGGAGTTGGACGCTGGTAACCAGAGCGACAAGGGCCAGCCATTGGGCGATGACCTGCGCGCGCACCAACTGGACTGAGGAAAATCGTCTCAGCAGGGGGCGGTTGAGCAAATTGAGGCCAGCCATGAAGCCAATGTTGGCGGCGAACAGGATGGCGAAGGTGCTGTTGGAGAGACCGTACCACTCCTGGTAGATGAACGAGGAATGGGTAATAAATAACAACATGGTGCTGAAACAGAGGACCTGTATCCCGATGAACCGCATGGTGGTTGTGTGCCGGAGCACGAGCAGATAGTTGGTCACCAGGGATCGAACCGGTGTCTTGATGGGGGCTCTTGGTTTCAGCTTCGGGAAAAGCGCCACCTGCAGAACTACCACGAGAAACGCCGCGTAGCCGGCCAGCATGAGAAAGATCCACTGCCACTCGCCAAGCGCCAGCATGAGTGACCCCAGCGAGGGAGCCGCAGCCGGGGCTATGAACATGATCAGACCAATCAGGCCAAACAGCCTTGCGGCGTCTTGCCCACTGACTTCGTCGCGAACAATGGCAGGAACCGATACCGCACAGAAGGCGCCACCAATCCCCTGGGCTATCCGCCAGAACACCATGTCGGACAGACTGTCGGCCATAGACACCATGACGGCTCCGGCCATGAAGATCAGCAGTCCTCCGAAAAGAATTGGCTTGCGACCGTATCGGTCAGACAGGGGGCCGCCAACCAGCTGGGCCAGCCCCAGCGTGGTGACATAGGCGCTGAGGGTCAGCCCCACATGCCCGTGGTCAATGCCCAGGCCATCGGCGATGTCTGGGAAAGCAGGCAAGTAGGCATCAAGCGCCAGGGGCCCGAGTGCCACGGTCATGCCAAGCAATATCGCCAGGTACAGGTGGGACAAAAGAATCCTCCTAAAAAGATAGAATCCTAACAATACGGTGATGTTTTTCATCGGACCATGCGTATTTTCAGAAATCCCCCGTGCAAGAGGCTTTCACTTCCTGTAGCCTGCGCGGCTTTTTCTTCCGGAGGCAGACCAGATGACCGTTCAATCCCAATCTCTCCCGCGAGCCAGAAGCGGACCGTTTTCAGACAGTGATCCCGTCGTTCTGGTGCTCACTATCGGCTTCATTCTTCTGTTCGTGGGTGCTTCAATCATCGACAGCAGCCACGTGGCCGACCTGATCGGAGCCGGGTTTGCGTGGACCGCCACCTACCTGGGATCCTTTTTCCAGTTGCTGCTACTTCTGACGTTTTTCATTGCAATTGGCACAGCCCTGAGCCGCGCTGGCGCCGCACGGATCGGCGGGCTGGAAAAGCCGGAAATAGGCCGTTTCCGGTGGTTGTCGATGATCATGTGTACCTTGTTGGCCGGTGGCGGCGTGTTCTTTGCCGCCGGTGAACCGGTTTACCACTTCGTCGTGACGCCCCCGGCGTTTGACACCGAAGCCGGCTCCGCCGCAGCGGTCGCCCCGGCCATGGCCCAGTCGTTTACTCACTGGGGGTTCCTGGCCTGGGCCGTGCTCGGTTCCCTTACCGCGCTGGTACTGACCCGGGCCCATTACGGCCAGGGCAAGCCGCTGCAACCGAGAACGCTGCTGTACCCGGTTTTCGGTGAGAAGGTGATTCAGGGCCGCCTCGGCGGGGTTATTGATGCTTTCTGTGTGATTGCCGTGGTGGCCGGAACCGTCGGCCCCATCGGTTTTCTCGCCACCCAGATGAGCTTTGGGTTGCACGAGCTGTTTGGCGTGGCGGACGGCTATGGCACCCAGTTGACCGTGCTGGTGGTACTAGCCGGCGTTTACATGACATCTGCCATGACCGGTCTGCACAAGGGTATCCAGTTGCTGAGCCGTTTTAACGTCATTCTGGCGCTGGTGATTGCCGGTGTCATTTTTGTCTTCGGGCCAACTCTGTTCCTGGCCAATACCTATACCCAGTCCATGGGTGAATACGTCACCTCCTTCTTTGCCATGGCAACCATGACTGCCGAGACGGCGCCAGCCTGGTGGATGAAATGGTGGACGGTGTTCTTCTTCGCCTGGTTCATTGGCTACACGCCGCTGATGGCGGTCTTCGTCGCCAGAATCTCCCGGGGCCGGACGGTACGCGAAATGGTCCTGGCGGTAGCCGTGCTGGCGCCGATCGCCACTACTATCTGGTTCACCCTCCTGGGGGGCTCCGGTATCTACCACCAGCTTGCCGGTACCTTCGACCTCACCGAAGCGCTGAATAACTTCCGCTTTGATGTCGCCACTCTGACGGTGGCCCAAGCCTTGCCCGGTGGTACCTGGATGGCGGCTGCGATTCTGCTGCTGACAACCATTTTCGTCGCCACCACCGGCGACTCCATGAGCTATTCCATTGCCATGGTCGGCGCAGGCCATGACGAACCAAACCCGTGGATTCGCGTGTTCTGGGGTGGTGCCATGGCGCTGATGGCGGCAATTCTCCTGTACATGGGCGCCGGCCAGATTGGTGTGCTGCAGCAGTTCATTGTGCTGACGGCGATTCCGGTTTCGCTGATTATCCTTCCCTCGCTCTGGACCGGCCCGAAAGCGGCCATGGCAATGGCGCGAGAGCAGGGCCTGGTCTAGGCTTTTATGGAACGCGGCGAGCCAGGAACATGCTCGCCGCGGACTCTTCTGATCGAAAGCTCCTGGAGGGCTGATGTTGGAATCGTTTGAAGCCGGTTTCACGGCGTGGTTGTGGCCGGGGTTTTCGGCGATTCTGGCGGTTGCGGTCACTTATATCGTTTACCGTCTTGCCCTCGCTGTGTTCCGGCACTTTTCCGAGTCCAGAACGGTTATCCGGTTGTTCCTGGATGCCGCGGCGCGGGCGCTCGGTGTGGTTTTTTGCCTGCTTGCGCTGGCTGGCTCTCTACAGACCGCACCACCTGATCTGCCCCTGATGGCGGCGGTCCAGCAGGTGACAACCCTGTTGCTTGTGCTCGCCATTACCTGGGCGGCGGTTCGACTGACCTCAGCCATCGGCGAGGTCATTGTGGCGCTCAATCCGGTGCTGGAAGGGCAGTGGAAACGGGCGCGCAAGGTCGAAACCCAGACCCGTTTTCTCGTTCGGGCACTGAACATCCTGATCGTTATTATCGGCCTGGGCGCGGCCCTGATGACCTTCGAATCCGTTCAGCATATGGGCGCGAGCCTGCTGGCTTCTGCCGGCGTTGGCGGCCTGATTCTTGGCTTCGCGGCCCGGCCGGTATTGAGCAATCTGCTGGCGGGTATGCAGATCGCCCTCACTCAGCCCTTCCGCATAGACGATGTCCTGCACGTGCAGGGCGAGTGGTGCTGGGTGGAAGAAGTAACAGCCACCTATGTGGTGTTGCGGGTCTGGGATTTGCGCCGCCTTGTAGTGCCACTGCAATGGTTTATCGAGAATCCGTTCCAGAATTGGTCCAGGAATACCTCTGAGCTGCTGGGAACGGTCTTTGTCTGGGTCGACTACACCATGCCGGTTGAACCGCTCAGACAAGAGTTTGCCCGCCTGCTGAAGGAGTCGGGACTCTGGGATGGCGAATTTTCATCAGTACAGGTAACCGATTCCAGCGATCAGGCGATCCAGGTGCGGTTTCTGATGAGCGCTGCCGATTCCAGCAAGAACTGGGACCTGAGATGTGCGGTTCGGGAGGGCATAGTAACCTTCATCCAGGAACACTACCCGGCCCAGCTACCGAGACTCCGGGCCCGTGTGGTGGAATCCTGAGCCCCGGTTGGAAATGTTTAATAGGAGTGGCGTACCCGACATGAGCAATAACGAACAGAATCAGGTAATGGAAATGGATGGTGAAGAGCGGTACGACTACTTCCTGAGCCAGGTGGCCGAGGACCGGGAAATCTGGATTCTGGTCAACAACGACAGCCGCTTCCTGAAGATTGCCTCGGATGACGGCGATGTGGAGTACCTGCCGGTTTGGCCCACTGCGGCCTTTGCTTCCGAGTATGCCAGCGGCGGCGAAGAGCTGACGCCTCGAAGCATTTCATTGCCCGATTTCTTCCGGAAGTGGGTTCCCGGCTTAACAAAGGATGGCCTTGATGTGGGCGTGTTTCCCGGCCTCGATAAAACGGTTTGGATCACCGAGCCTGCAGAGCTCAAGCAGGATCTGCAGGATGTGATGTCCGAATTCTGAGTTCGGGCCTTATCGTCTGGCCGGAGCGGAGGCGCTTCCGGCCAGTATGCCGCCGTCGATGTTCAGCTCGATGCCTGTCACATAGTTTGATTCGTCTGAGGCAAGATAGAGAGCCGCATAGGCGACATCCTCGGGCTTTCCCATCCTGCCAATCGGAACGCCGGCTTCTACCTCTGCGATTGCAGCGTCCCGGGCTTCCCCCTCCCCAAGCATCGCTTCCCACATCGGGCTCATAATGGCGCCGGGATGAATGGAGTTGCACCGGATCGCGTAGCCTTTTTCGGCACAGTACAGCGCCACGGTCTTGGTGTGATTCCGGACGCCGGCCTTGCTGGACGCGTAAGCAGCCGCCCCGGGAATACCAACAATCCCCGATCTTGAGGAAATGTTGACGATGCTGGCGGCCCGGGAGGTCTTCATCAGCCTGATCCCATACTTGCAGCCTAAGGCAACACCGTTAAGGTTCGTTGCATGAACGGTCTGCCAGGAATCAAGATCGAGGTTTTCCGGATCGTGAGGCCCGCTACTCTCCAGAAATCCGGTAATGCCGGCGTTATTCACCAGGATGTCCAGGCCCCCGAACTGCTCTTCGATCAAGCTGGCGCAATCGATCCACTGGGCTTCATCGCTCACGTCCAGATGGAGATAGTGCATGTCGAATTCTGAGCTATCAACGAGTGCCTGACCCTGCTGATCGTCAATATCTGACACGATGACCTTCGCTCCATGCTTGGCGAACTGAACGGCGATCGCCTCACCAATGCCTCTGGCCGCTCCGGTAACCAGAGCCGTTTTGCCATCGAGTCTTCTCATGCTGAACCCCTGTATGCCTGATGCTTTCCCACTCTTGCTGATCATTATGGTCGCAAACGGCCGGTCTGGCGATGCGAGCGTGAGCGCTGCAGCTTGATTTCCTGCCGTCTGCCCTGATCATCTTTACCAGTAAACACTCTGAGGGTAATGAATCATGACCGACATCCGACACCTGGTTTGTCCCCACTGCCATAAGGTCAATCGAGTACCGGCGGAGAAATTGTCAGCCGGCGGAAATTGTGGCGCCTGCAAACAGCCGTTGTGGCCGGATCAGGTTCTGGAACTCACAGACCAGAGCTTCGCAGCCCATACCGGGCGCAGTGATTTGCCGGTGCTGGTGGACTTCTGGGCGAGCTGGTGTGGCCCCTGCAAAATGATGGCACCGCAGTTTGAACAGGCCGCGAAGGACTGGCGGGGCAAGGTACGGTTTGCCAAGCTCAATACCGAACAGGCCCAGGGCCCCGCCAGCCAGTTTGGCATTCGTAGCATCCCCACCATGATCCTGTTCCAGAATGGCAGGGAAGTGGCCCGCCAGAGTGGCGCTATGAATCAGGCGCAAATCAGTCAGTGGCTGCAGTCCAAGGGTATTCGATAGCCCTGGCGAGACTGTTTGTTCTTTGGCCGGTCATTAAAACGCCACAATTGCTGAGGCCCTGCCATTGCAGGGCTGAAGGCACCTATCCGAACGCTTCCCACAAAGTTATCCACAGTTTTTGTGGGTAAAGCTGACTTCGCAGCGATATCGACTCTGTCATGGCATCTGGCCGGAATTCGAGCCAAACTGTCTTTAACCAGTAAGGCAGCGTTGGGCAAACGACGACCTTACCCGATTGATCACTTCGACGGGGACCGAATGAGAGTAGTTCTGTTTTTTGTAATGGCAGTCTGGCTCCTTCCAGTTTCTTCCCAAACGCTTCAGATTATGGGATCGGACGAGGGCTTTATGCCGTTTTATTACGGCAGCGACCTCAAAGAGGGCATTCTGGTCGAGGTGATCAATGACTTCACGATGGAGACTGGTATCTCGGCCGATTTCCTCCCGATGGCTCGTAAACGCCAGGCTTGGGCGTTGGAAAGAGGACTGGCCAACGCGGTTTTTGCTAACCCGCTATGGATGCCTCTGCCGGACAGAATGCACGCCGTTGGGCCGCTGTTGACCTGGCGCGATCGTGTGTTCGCGCAACCAGGCCTTAAAACGGACTCCTTCGATGACCTTGAGGGAGGCATCTGCCTTCGCAGATGGTTTGTCTACAGTGATCGACTCGAGGAGCGGATCGGGAGCCAGCTGGTGCGCCATGACACATACAACACCCAGCAAATGCTGCAAATGTTTCTGCGCAACCGCTGCGATTACATCGTCATGAACGAAATGGAGTTCCGGTTCCTGGCGCAGCTGGGGTCCATCGACCCGGACCGTTACAGAACCGAACTGATAGACGCCGAATGGCCGGTCTATCTCGGAATACTCAAAACCGAGACGGCACTGATTGAAGCGGCGGAAGCTTTTTTTACCACCTACAAGATTGATGTGGAGGCCATGCTACCCGGACTGCAACGGCCAGGCCTTTAATGGTGCAAGATCTGGCCGCTGTGGGTCCAGCACAGAGGTGAAGAGAGTGGTGTTTTTATCTTTCATACTCAGACTGGCTCTAATGAGTCCCTCCCCCATATGGCACAAATCAGCCGCATAGCATTATTCCAACAATGAACGGTCATTCTGTGACCGGTCGAGAGCCTCAGCTTCTTAAACAAAAGCGGATATTCGGGACTTTCAGTGCTCTGCATGTTCCGGGCCATCGCTTTTCATTGAAAAAACTCTCTTTAGGTATGCCCGAAAAACGGGGTAGGACCCATCCTCCCAAAGACCCATTTAAACACGTTCATTGTCGAATATATCCGGAGGGCAAAGCGTGTTGCACTATCATCCGCTACAAACACTTCGGCAACACGGAAGCAGCCCGTCAGTTCACAGTCACAACACCGGAAACATAAGTTGTCATGCAATCATACAGGCACGATCTCAAAGCAACGGTACTCGCGGCGTTAGTCTTTATGGCACCCAATGCAACTACAGCCCAGGCGTCGGATGACCAGATTCGCGTTGCTCGGGAAATGATCAGAACGCTGGAAGCCTATGCCGTTTATAAAATGGGTCAGTATGACCTTGCGTTCGAGCGCTATCTTACACTCGCCGAGGACGGGAATCCTCAGGGCATGCTTAACGTAGCTAACATGTACTCGGAGGGTAAGGGAGTAGAACAGAGTTACAGCAATGCCTTTCGTTGGTATCTGCGGGCAGCTGAAATCGGCGACTGGATTGCCATGGAACAGGTTGAAAGCGCTTACCGCACGGGAAAAGGCGTGCAGAAGGACACCGAGCGCGCTGAGTATTGGGAAATGCGCGCCCGAGCTGGTGACTGACGATGGCGAACCAGCGGCCCGACTCAGAACATCGTTATGCCCAAATCTGAATGTTCGCTTTGCGACCGTTGCGTGAGTTTAGTCATGGCGAAATAATCACGCTCAGCATCAAAAAATCTATTCTTCCCCCTCAAAAAGATAAAGAGAATAGGCAGGCCATCCTCAACCAAAAGAGCAAACCGCGTGGAATACCTGATTACGATGTGGGAGCTGGCTAGAGCAGGTGAAAAGCAGGGTGTCATGTTTTTCATTGCGCTCTACTGCTTTTTGATCATGAGCATTTCGCTCTTCGGCCAGTTGCGTATGAGGCAGTGGCCTTCAGTCACAGGCAAATTACTGGACGGAGGCACCCGCACCTTTGGTGGAAGTGATCGATATGATGCTGATACGCGTTATGTTGTCAGCGCCCTCTATGAATATGAGGTTCACGGCAAAAGGTATCAAGGCAAACGTGTTTCACCTTGGATCTTCGTCACCAATCGAAACGCCAGGGGTATTCTCGAGCACCAGTTTAAAAGCGTGGATCGGCAGGGGGACTTGGTTAAGATTTTCTATAACCCGAACAATCCCAAGAAAAGCACGCTGTTGAAACCCGGTAAATTCGGACTCGGCGTATCTCTTACGATTTGGATCGGCCCGCTGCTTACCTACCTTGCCTCCTATCATTGAACCCTGAGAATAGATCTGACAGTTGCAACTAACTAAGAAGACTAATTGATGTTGAATCTTGGGCTCGTGTGCCACACAATCAGGTTCAGTGAAGTAAACAAACACTCACTTTAATTCCGGTAGAGAGGTAGTACAGGTGACTGAGCTGGTAAGTTATGAACTGAAAGACGGTGTCGCTACGATTGCCATCAGCAATGGCAAGGCCAACGCCCTGAGCCATGAGGTGTTCGAGGGGCTCAATGCCGCGCTGGATCGGGCGGAGCAGGACAAGGCCGTTGTGATCCTGACTGGCCAGCCTGGCGTTTTCTCTGCCGGCTATGATCTGAAAGAAATGCAGAAAGGCCCCAAAGAGGCCGCCACGCTGGTCAAGACTGGCTCCACCTTTACCCGTCGACTGGCGGCGTTCCCCTTGCCCATTATTGGTGCCTGTAGCGGCCACGCCATTGCCAAGGGTGCCTTCATTCTGCTGTCAGTGGATCACCGCATTGGTATTGAGGGGCCCTTCAAACTCGGCCTGAACGAGGTTGCAATCGGCATGACCATGCACCACGCCGGGATCGAAATTGCCCGCCATCGACTGGCGCCTGCGCACTTCTATCGCTCGGTCGTGAACGCGGAGATCTACGACCCCCAAGGAGCTGTAGAGGCAGGCTTCCTGGATGAGGTGGTTGCCCAGGACAAACTGGTTGAGCGAGCCACCGAGCTGGCGCTCCACTTCAAGACCCTGAACATGCGCGCTCATCGTGAAACCAAGGTAAAGGCCAAGGCGGACTATCTGGCGCTGCTGGATCGTTGCATCGAGCAGGACGCCGAGCACCTCGGCCTGAACGGCTAGTTCAGGCTTCGGAACCAAACTGGGCTGCTTCGCGAAAACGGAACAGCTTGGTAAGGATTACGTCGGGGAAGGACTGAATCCGCGTGTTGTAGATCATGGCGCTCTCGGTGTAGCTGTTTCGCAGTAGCGAAAGATAGTTTTCCGTCTCTGCCATGATCGACATGAATTTCTGAATCACCTCATTGTTCTTCAGGTCCGGATAGCCTTCGATCCGGGCCTGAAGTGCGTTGGTTACCTTCCTCTCGAACTGGATCAGCTTGTCTGCCTGCCCGCTCGAATTCATCTCGGCGGGGTCGGCATTACGCAGCTGGGCAATGGCTTTCAGCAGTTGTTTTTCATGGGCCAGAGACGCCTTTACGACTTTCTCCAGGTTGGGCCACAGGTCATGGCGTTGCTGGAGAATGGTATCGATATTGGCGGCTGCTCGATCAACGCGGTTTTTCAGAAAAACAATGTCGTTGTAGTGCAGGATGCCGGTGTAAATTAGCAGTACAAACGGTACCGTCAGCGCTGACAGAATCAGGTTGTCCGGGCTGAAACCGCCGTCTGCCGCAAACAGGGCAGTGGTGGCGAACAGGAACAGGCCGAGGGTCAGGGCAATGCCCGCAAACCCCCGTGCGCCGCGGTCCAGCACAATGTCCTCTTCTTCGTTGCCACTGATCAGGAAGGGTGACGCTTCATCCTTCTGAATTGTGAGTCGGTCCGGCCTGTCGCGGTCCAGTCCGGCAAAGCCCAGGCAATAGACGTTCACGAAGGTGTCGAGGAAACGCACGCTGTAACGCCTGTCGCCCTCGCGTTCTGAATGGTATTGGGGGTATTCGATCTTTGCTCCGTCAGGCTGCACGAGAACTTTCCCCTCAATGTCCTCAAGCCAGAAAGGCACGCTTTCCTGACGGTGCTCTATCACATGCCATTTTTCGTTTTTTCCGGAGCCACGCTTCTCTTCTACCTTGTAATAGAAGGCCACGCATTTTTCGTTTTTCAGTGGGTCACGAAGAGGCGGGTGGTCATCATCAACATCCACCATGGCCTTGAGCTCAGAGAGACCAAAACTGAGCCCGCGGGTGCTGCTGGTATGAACCGCCTCAATCAGGCGCTTGAATTTGACGGTCCGGATCGACAACCACAAGAGCAAGAGGGCAGCAATAATGCTGGCTGCTGCCAGCCCCCGGCTGGTCCAGGCGTGCTGATATCGGCCTTCGGGCTGGCTGGCCACGATAGATTGGGCCATGTTTGCTGTCCTTTCATCCAGCTCGGGAACGGGCAGGCGATTCTGGACCACGCTCCGGAACATCCAGCGATCCAGCCAGCCACTGGTGCTCTGGCGGATCAGTTGCTGCAGTGCGGCCACGTCGGCAAGCACCAGTGGCTCGGAGCTGGCTGCATCCAGCTGTTGATAGCGGGTTTCATACAAATCGGCGATGGCCGACCATTCCTGCCGGAGCTTGTTGATGCCAAGCACTGATAGAGTTCCTGACACCGCAAACGTCATCACCAGGACGTAGACCCAGAATCGGTGAATCTTTACGAGGGGCAGCAGTAGCGCAACGCCCAGCGCCAGCAGGCCGGTTGCGATGGAAATGCGGATGGCAGCTTCGAAGAACCTGTCGCCACTGTCTGCGGCCAGGGTATTCCTGGAGACCATAGCGGGCAGACTGAAATCATCCAGGCCTGCAAAGCTGATGGACGAAGTATTGCTATCGTATTGGCCTATTACTCTCGCTGTGTGGCCCGGAACGAGGGCCCACTCCGAATAGATTCGCCGACCGGATTGCTGGCGATAGGTCCGCTCCAAGACCCACTCCGCGGCCCCAAGATTGCCGCCCGCTGCCACAGTGACCGATCCGGTCTGGTCCCTGAGCAGGAAATTGCCGCCACGAGCGCCCGAATCCAGGGTGCGGATGCGCAAATCACCGTCGGAATCGCGATATTCTTCCTCCAGTTTGTAGCGATAGTAGACCGCCTTGGTTTTGGAATAGGGCGTATTGAGCGTTCCCAGCTGGTCCGTGACATCGCCTGCGACCACGTATGGGCCCGTGGTCAAACCGCCGATGGGTGTCTCAGGTAGCCGTTCCAGTTGCCGCGCCTCGGTGAGCTGGCTAAGGCCTGTCGTCATCGCGTAGTAGCTGCCGGCCAGGCAGACGACTGCAATGATGGCGGTAATGATCCGGCCGGGAATACTGGCGATGTTGAAGCGCCTCATGGCGGGAGTGCCCCTGTGCTACTGGCTTTAAGGGGCAAGAGTATAAAGTATCCGGCTTCGTCATACTGCCAATCCAGTGGCAACTGGGTATCGGCAAGTTGGCAACTGCTGGCGGTTGCTATAACGTAAAAGGCTTTCCTTTCAGATTTCAGGAGCGGTTGTGTCCCAGTCCGAGCAGTTTGCCAGCGACAACTACAGCGGTGTTTGCCCACAGGCCTGGAAGGCCATGGAAGCGGCCAACCGCATGGATGAACCCGCATACGGCGAGGACAGCTGGACGCAAAAAGCGGCGGATGGTCTGAGAAAGCTGTTCGATACCGACTGTGACGTTTACTTTGTGTTCAACGGCACCGCCGCCAACTCTCTGGCCCTGGCGTCGATTGGCCAGTCATTCCACAGCGTGATCTGCCATGAGCTTGCGCACATCGAGACCGATGAATGCGGCGGCCCGGAGTATGCGTCCAACGGTGCCAAGCTGCTTCTGGGGCAGGGTGAAAACGGCAAGCTTACGCCGGAGAGTATCGAACACCTGGTCACCAAACGGACTGACATTCACTACCCCAAGCCCAAGGCGCTCAGTCTCACTCAAGCCACGGAAGTGGGCACGGTGTATACGCCCGAGGAACTCAGGGTTATTCGAGAGGTTGCTGATCGCCACAGGCTTAATATCCATATGGACGGTGCCCGCTTCGCCAATGCGGTGGCAGCGCTGGATGTGCACCCGTCCGAGATTACCTGGAAGGCCGGTGTCGACGTTCTTTGTTTTTCGGGCACCAAGAATGGTCTGGCGCTTGGCGAGGCAGTGGTGTTTTTCAACCGTTCTCTGGCGGAGGACTTCGAATGGCGCTGCAAGCAGGCCGGCCAGCTGGCCTCGAAGATGCGCTATATCTCGGCACCCTGGTGCGGGCTTCTGGAAGGCGATGTTTGGTTGGAGAATGCCCGCCATGCCAATGCCTGTGCACAGCGTCTTGCCGAGGGTTTGGAAGGGCTTCCCGGTATCCGGTTACGCTATCCGAGGCAGGTGAACGGTGTTTTTGTGGAAATGCCGGACCCCTTGCAGGCGGCACTGCGGGCCAAAGGCTGGCGGTTTTATAACTTTATAGGCGGCAGTGCCCGCCTGATGTGTTCCTGGGCTACGAGCACTGAACAGGTCGACCGTTTCCTGTCGGATGTACGAGCCTTCGTGAGCTAAGAGCTATCGATTCCGGGGCGAAGTCGTGGTATATCAGCAGCCCCGAAACCCCAATTTTTACGGAACCAGAAGACATGCCCAGAGCCAGTGAAATCAAAAAGAATTCCGCCGTTGAATACGATGGTCGGGTGTATTTTGTGAAGGATATCGAGCGTTCAGTGCCTCAGGGCCGTGCTGGCGGCAGTCTCTACCGCATGCGCATGTATGATGTGGTCACCGGCCAGAAGCTTGACGAGACCTTCAAGGATTCCGACATGCTCAACCTGGCCGATCTCACCCGTCGGGAAGTCACCTTCTCCTACGCTGATGGCGATGAGTATGTGTTCATGGATACCGAAGACTTCACACAGTACAGCCTGAATCGTGAAGCCATCGCCGACGAGTTGTTGTTCATCTCCGAGGACACTCAGGGCGTGATGGTCATCCTGTTGAAGGATGCTCCGGTTGCACTGGCACTGCCGCCGACGGTTGAGCTGGTGATTGACGAAACAGATCCGTCTGTCAAAGGCGGCTCGGCGACAGCCAGAACCAAGCCCGCCCGTTTTGCCACGGGCCTGGTTGTTCAGGTTCCCGAGCACATTTCCACAGGAGATCGCATTCGCATTAACGTGGAGGAGCGCAAGTTCCTTGGCCGCGCCTGATTTGAAGACACTCTGAAGTAAGGACACCCGTGAAGCCGATTGAAACCATAAAGGTGCTGGTCGCCAGCGTCATTGCTGTTGTGGTGATGGTGGGTATTGCCCGCTTTTCCTACACACCCATGATCCCGGAAATGGTCGCGGCACTGGGGCTAAGCAAATCCGTTGTTGGGATGCTGGCAACGGTGAACTACGCCGGCTACCTGACTGGCGCAGTGCTCATCACCCGCATCAGCGACCTCGGTCTCAAGGTAAGGCTTTACCAGCTAGGGCTGGTGGTTGCCGTGGTTTCGACGGTTCTCATGGGGTACACCACCAATGTGTGGCTGTGGTTCATCCTGCGTTTCATCTCCGGCCTGAGCACCTCCGCGGGCATGTTGCTTGGCGCCGGCCTGCTGATGAGCTGGTTGATCAAGCACAACCAGAAGTCCGAGCTTGGGGTGTTCTTTTCCGGTATCGGCCTCGGGATTGTCCTGACCGCCGTTACCGCGGAGCTGATCAAGGATCCGTTTACCTGGGATCAGCAGTGGGTAATCTACGGCCTCGTGGCCCTTGCGCTTTTAGTGCCTGCCTGGCGCTGGATGCCGGACTATAGGGCCTGTGCCTTGCCGAAAACAGGTGCGGCCAAAACAGGTGATGAACGCAGCCGGTTCATACGGATCCTCCAGCTAGCGTATTTCTGCGCCGGCGTGGGCTATGTGGTCACGGCCACCTTCCTGGTAGCCATTGCAGAATCCATGCCCGAGCTTCAGGGGCAGGGCTGGCTGGTCTGGCTGATCGCCGGTCTTGCGGCCACCCCCGCCTGCTGGTTGTGGGACGTGTTCTCCCGCCGCTGGGGGCAGTGGCTGGCCTTGTATCTCGCTTACATCCTGAACTCCGTCAGCATCCTGATGCTGATCGTGAACACCAGCCTCGCCAGTGTGATGCTCAGTTCGGTTATTTACGGCGCGAGCTTTATCGGTATTGTCAGCATGATGCTGGCAATGGTGGGGCGGGTGTTCCCGGAAAATCCATCACGCCCCATGAGCCGGCTCACGTTCAGCTATGGCATTGCACAGATGGTGGCGCCGGCGGTGGTTGGCTATCTCGCCGACGTGGAGGGCAACTACACCAACGGTCTGTGGCTGACGCTGGTGGTGATGGCGTTGGGGGTAGTTATGCTTCACCTGGCGAGGCGCGCGCAGCAGCGTCAGGGCGAAGCCGCGATAGCGGGTTGAATTGATTCCGCAATCGAATGTCACTCGAAGAGGAAAAGGAAATCATGCCAGGAAAGCCTTCAAAGCCCGTATCAGCATCGGCTATTGAGAAGCACGTTTACAAGGTGTTTCCGAACGACATGAATTCCCACAACACGGTGTTCGGCGGCATGATCATGGCGAAGTGCGACCGGCTGGCTCTGGTGGTTGCGGAGCGCCATTCCGCCCATGTTTGTGTGACGGCTGCCGTGGATTCAATCCATTTCAGGGCGCCGGCAAAGGGAAACGATACGCTGTTATTCAGTCTTTCGCTGAACCGGAGCTGGGGCTCTTCCATGGAAATCGGTGCGAGGGTGGAGGCCGAAAACAGCTACACCGGCGACACCCGGCATATTCTTTCGGCCTTTTTCACCTTTGTTGCACTGGACGACAATGACAGTCCGGTGGACGTGCCAGAAGTGATTCCAGAGACGGCCGAACAGAAACGCCGCTTCAAGAATGCGGAAATCCGTCGCGAGGGGCGTTTGGCAACCAGAGAACAGCTCTCGTCCGCTGACGGGCAATCCTCTGATTAGCCCTGGTTTATAGCACTTCCGGTTCTGTTCTGGGTTCTGTCGTGGGCGCGGTGTCTCTCAATCCGCCGAAACGCTTGTAGAACTTTTCGCCAGGACCGGGAAGGGGGCCAGAGGCGTTTTCGAGGTTTTCGTCGAGCCACTGCTCGGCGCGTGCGTAGATCTGCCGGTACAGGTTGCGACACAGCTGTTTGGCACTGCGTCCTTCCCAGTCGCCGGGCAGTAGTTCATCCGGCAACAGCGGATCCCGCAGCAGGATCTTGCGGTATTCGTGGATCAGGAGTACCCGGAGAATAAGGCATTCCTCGGTGCTCAGTGTGTCCTCAGACTGAAGCTCCCGCCACAGCGGACGGAATTGGCTCAGGAATCGACGGTACCGACCGCCCAGCTCTTCAAGGTTCCAGCTCTCCCGAACCTGCAGTCTCAGCGCCTTTGGGCTCTTCTGCTCCATGGGCATGGTCTGCATGACGATGGTGTCCTCCAGGGCGCCCCATTCCTGGAGCATTGGTATGAGCTCGCTTCGCGTGAACCGTGGGTGCTCCATCAGGCCCGGAGCCATGCTGCCGAAACTCAACCACTTGAGTTCTTCCCGGACTTTCTGCCTCAGCTCCGGGGACAGCTGGTTCAGATACACCAGGCACCAGCTCCCGCTCCACTCCTCGGTGTCCAGGTTATAGACGTGCTGGAAAGCCTGCTCGAACCGGCGCAGGCCAGGTCCCGTGAGGCTGTAGTAACTGCAGCGCCCCACCTTTTCTGTCTGCAACCAGGATTCCTGAACCAGGCGATACACCGACGTGCGTACCAGTCGTTGACTGATGCCCATGGGTTCAACCAGCTTCATCAGGCTTCCCAGCCAGACATTGCCACCCCGGGGAACAATGGCATCGCCATAGATGGTAATGATGAGGGAGCCTGCGCGCAGCGGCCGCTTCTTCTGGAAATTCTTGACGAGCAATTCTAGCTGGCTTTTTGCAGTCATGGCCTGAGTTCGCAAATAAGAATCAATGAAACACGTTGCACGTATTATGCGGTTCTTACGTGTCAGGTAAAGGCTTGTCTTTCTATTTACCGCGCTGGCACGTTGCGCCAGTGTCGGCTTTACTGAAAGAGCTGTGGCCGAGTGCCGTGAAATCGGTTGACACGAGAGTTATGATACAATAACTTCGTTTGATATTCGTCAATGGTATCGAATTATACCGGGAGCGAAGACACAAAAACTCAAGCCCCTGCACAATTCGGGAGAACAAAAACAATGTTTAAAACAGTGATTCGTCGCGCAGGAAAATGCGCAGCCGTTGCAGCCGCCAGTCTCATGATGATGAGCGCCCAGGCAGCTGATCCCATCAGGATCGGATCGTTCCTGTCCGTCACAGGGCCGGCATCCTTCCTTGGTGATCCCGAGCTGAAAACGCTCGAAATGTACGTTGAAAAAATCAATGAAGAAGGTGGTGTCCTTGGTCGTCAGCTCGAGCTGATCCACTACGACGACGTTGGTAACGCCTCTTCGGCCCGTAATTTCGCCAGCCGTCTTATCCGTTCTGACCGGGTGGACATCATCGTTGGCGGAAGTACCACAGGCGCAACCATGGCGGCCGTTCCGCTCGTTGAGCAGGCGGGCGTACCGTTTATCTCCCTGGCCGGTGCTGTCGTTATTACCAATCCTGTCAAGAAGTGGGTCTTCAAGACGCCCCAGACCGATCGCATGGCGGCTGAGCGTATCCTTGCAGACATGAAAGACCGCGGTATTACCAAGTTTGGCCTCATTTCCGGTACCGGCGGGTTCGGCAGCTCCGGCCGCACCCAGACTCTGGAAGTCGCCGAGCAGATGGGCATGGAAGTAGTGGCCGATGAGACCTACAGCGGATCTGATACAGACATGACCGCCCAGCTGACCAATATCCGTAACACAAGTGGTGTGCAAGCGGTCCTGAACTTCGGTTTCGGTCAGGGTCCGGCCATCGTGACTCGCAACTATGCCCAGCTGGGCATGGAACTTCCGTTCTACCAGTCTCACGGTGTTGCATCTGACAGCTTCCTGGAGCTGGCTGGTTCTTCTGCAGAAGGTCTGCGTTTGCCTGCTTCCCCGCTGCTGGTTCCGGATTCCCTGCCGGATGATGATCCCCAGAAAGAAGTGGTTCAGAACTACAAGGCTGAATACGAGGCCCGTTGGGATTCCAGGGTATCCACCTTCGGTGCCTACGCCTACGACGGCCTGATGCTGGCAGTTCGTGCGATGGAAGAAGCCGGTTCTACCGATCCGGAAGCTGTTCGCAACGCGCTGGAAAACATCAATGGCTATGTTGGCGTAACCGGTGTGTTCAACATGTCACCGGAAGACCACAACGGCCTTGATCCGGAATCCTTCCGCATTCTGGAAGTCCAGAACGGCGAATGGAAGCTGATTAACTGATACTCCTTTAACCTGTCTCGCGGCTGGCGATGCTCCTCCCCCTGGGGCAATCGCCAGCCGATGTTCGACCGGAACCACCGCTATGCTCGCAGAATTCTTACAGTACCTGTTCACCGGGATTACTATCGGTGCGACCTACGCCCTGATAGCCCTCGGCTTTACGCTGATCTATAACGCCAGTCACGTCATCAACTTCGCCCAGGGCGAGTTCCTGATGATTGGAGGCATGGCCACGGTTTCCCTGACGGCCATGGGTGTGCCCATGATTCTCGCAGTCGTGTTGGCTGTGATTCTGGCCGGCATCCTCGGCATTGCCCTGCAACGTTTCGCGATTGCGCCGGCCAAGCAGGCCGATGTTGTAACCCTTATTATTATCACCATCGGTGCGTCGATCTTCATTCGTGGTATTGCCCAGATTGTCTGGGGCAAGGAATACCATGTGATGCAGAATTTCAGCACCGACCAGCCCATCGAGGTGTTTGGAGCGGTGTTGAACAGCCAGAGCCTTTGGGTACTCGGAATAGGTGCGATCCTGGTGGTAGGCCTGGTGCTGTTCTTTACCAAGACATTGATTGGTAAAGCTATTCTGGCTACTTCCATGAACAAGGAAGCTGCACGACTCGTTGGTATCCGGACCCAGATGGTTCTCATGCTGGCGTTTATGGTGTCAGCACTATTGGGTTCGGTGGCCGGAATCGTGGTGGCACCGATTACGTTTACTTCCTACGACATCGGTATCATTCTCGGGCTGAAAGGATTTGTCGCCGCTGCGATTGGCGGTCTGGGCAGCGGTGTCGGTGCGGTTGTCGGCGGTCTGTCTCTCGGTATCGTTGAAGCCATGGCGGCCGGCTACATCTCATCCGATTACAAGGATGCCGTGGCATTCTCCATGATCCTGTTGGTGCTCTTCTTCATGCCCCGTGGATTGTTCGGTGCCAAGGTAGTGGAGCGCGTCTGATGTTGAATACGTTTATGCAGTCGCGTCTCCGGGGGCTGATTATTCTTGCCCTGATTCTTGTCATTCTTCCCGCATTTCTGGGCAACCCGTTCCATTACGAGCTGGTTACCCAGATGGCGATCATTGCCGCTACGGTGGTTGGTCTTAATCTGCTGGTGGGCTTTGCTGGCCAGATCAGTCTTGGCCACGCCGGTTTCTTCGGGCTGGGCGCTTACTTTACCGGTATCGCGACCGGCACCTATGGCTGGTCTTCGGTGCCCGCACTGGTGGTGGGTGCCATTGCTGTGGGCGCTATTGCCTGGATTGTCGGTCGTCCGATTCTGCGCTTGAAGGGCCACTATCTTTCCATGGCCACCCTCGCGGTGGGCTTCATTATTGCCATCATCCTCAACAACGAGCGGGCGCTGACGGGCGGGCCAGACGGCATGCCTGTGCCGGCGTTTGAGGTGTTCGGCTGGCAACTCAGCACTTTCGGCAGCTATTCGCTGTTTGGAATGGAGATTGAAGGCTTCCAGGCCTGGTATATCTTTGCCAGCGTTGTGCTTCTGGTGGCGGTCTGGTTTGCCCTGAACCTCATCGAGTCACCCATTGGCCGGGCGTTGCGTTCGGTTCATGGCTCGGAAGTAGCTGCCAGTGTTGTCGGTGTGAACACAGCGAAGTACAAAAGCCTGGTGTTCGTGATTTCTGCGATTTACGCCAGTCTCATGGGTAGCCTGTATGCCCATTTCCAGGGCTTCATAACGCCCGCAGTAGCAAGTTTCGAATTCTCAATCCTTTTCATCACCATGGTTGTACTGGGTGGCATGGGATCGACTTTCGGAGTGATTCTCGGTGCCGTGGTGCTGAAATTGCTGCCCCAGGTTCTGGCGGATTTCCAGGAGCTGGAACACGTGATGTTTGGCCTGATCCTGATGCTTACGATGATTTTTATGCCCAAGGGGCTGCTCCCGACTCTGAACGCTTTTGTTTCCAAGAAGATGCGGAAAAAAGCCGGAGGTGAGGCATGACAGCACTTGTTGAGGTCAAAGGGCTGGATAAAGCCTTTGGTGGTGTGCATGCGGTCGAGGGTGTCAGCTTCTCTGTGGAAGCCGGGCAGGTCTATTCCGTCATCGGTCCCAACGGTGCCGGCAAGACAACTCTGTTCAACCTGATCACCGGCCTTTATACGCCAACCAAGGGTGAGATCCTGCTGAACGGTGAAAGCACCGCAAAACTGGAGCCGAATGAGCTGGCTGAGCGGGGCATGTGCCGCACCTTCCAGCAGATGCAGATCTGCATGAACATGACCGCCATCGAAAACGTGATGCTGGGTCGACACCTGCAGCTCAAGAGCAATCTGTTTACCACGCTGTTCCGTTTGCCTTCCCTGCGCCGCAACGAAGCGGCGGCTCGCAAGCGTGCGGCGGAACTCATGGAATATGTAGGATGCGGTGACTACCTTGATGCCGAAGCCTCGGCGATGTCCTATGGCGCGCTGAAGCGTTTGGAGATTGCCCGGGCACTGGCGGCAGAACCCAAGGTAATTCTATTGGACGAGCCGGCAGCCGGTTTGAACGCGGTTGAAACCGCTGCGCTGGAAGAACTGATCCGGAAGATTGCAGATCAGGGCACCACGGTAATGCTGGTTGAGCACGACATGAAACTGGTAATGGGGATATCCGACCGGTTGCTGGTGCTTAACTACGGCCGTGTTCTGGCTGAAGGAACCCCCGAGGAAATCCGCCAGAACCCGGATGTTATCGCCGCCTACCTGGGTGGCTGAGCAAGGAGACATTTCACATGAGCGAGCAAAATACTGAAATGGCGCCTGCCCAGTCACGCAGCGAGCAGGCCGTACGGATTATTGTTCATGAACACCAGGCACTGTGGCGGATTCTGGATCTGCTGGACCAGTTGCTGAGTGATATGAACCTCAACGATCAGCGCCCGGATGAGCGGCTGCTGACCACCATTTTCGATTACATTCAGCACTTCTCCCAGAGGGTCCACAGCACGCCCACGGACATCGAGCTTTACAAGCGGCTCAGTGAGAAGTCCCCCGAGACAGCGCCCCTGCTGGAGAAGCTGGCGAAGGGCTATGTCATTGGTCATGAAAAGCTGGTGGAACTCCGCCGTTTGCTGACTGACTGCGAACAAAACTGGCCGGAGGGCCGAGAGGAGTTCAGTCATGCCCTGGCGCGCTTTACCGAAGCCCTGCGCAAGCATATCCGCAAGGAAGAGGGCGTGGTCATTCCGCGGGCCCGTAAACTGCTGACCGAAGAAGACTGGCAGCAGATCATTGAAGCGCGGGATGTTGAAAATGATCCGCTGTTCGGTGAGCGGGTCCGGGAAGAGTTCCGGGAGTTGCGGCACCAGATTGTCAGCTACACCCCGGAGAAGTTCGGCGGACTGGGGCTCAAGCACGCGGACCGGGTGACAGCTCCTCACGCCAAAGAGGAAATGCTGTCCATCAAGGGGCTGGTGACGTCCTACGGTCAGATCGAAGTTCTGCACGATGTGGATATTCACATCAACAGCGGTGAGATCGTGTCACTTGTTGGTGCCAACGGTGCCGGCAAATCCACCCTGCTGATGACCATTTCCGGTCTGCAGCCCACTGACCGCGGTGCTATCACCTTCGAGGGCAAGGATCTGTCCAGGATCAGTGCCGATCAGCGAGTGGCTGAAGGCATTGTTCAGGTGCCCGAGGGCCGGCAGGTTTTCAAGGACCTGAGTGTGCACGATAACCTGCTGTTGGGTGCCTACACCCGGGGCAAAACCCCCGAGGTGATGGACGATCTGGAACGGATGTATACCAAGTTCCCGATACTGCGCCAGAAACGCCATAACCTGGCGGGTGAACTCTCCGGTGGTCAGCAGCAGATGCTGGCTATGGGGCGCGCCCTGATGGCCAAGCCGAGGCTGCTGCTTCTGGATGAGCCCAGTATGGGGCTGGCGCCACTGATCATTGAGGAGATCTTTAACATCGTTAAAGAGCTCAAGGAAGAGGGTATCACCATCTTCCTGGTGGAGCAGAATGCGTCCCAGGCGCTGGCGCTGGCCGATCGCGGCTATGTGCTGGAGACCGGCAAGGTGGTTATTGAAGGCTCCGGCCGTGAACTACTCAGCAACGAGAAGGTCCGGGAGGCCTACCTGGGCGTGTAACCGCCAGGCATTTTCTTCTGACCAATAAAAGGGGGACAGGTCTTGCGACCTGTCCCCCTTTTATTTGCCTGACGCTTTCTCCCTGGGGTCCAGGACAGGGAGAAAGCAGGGAAGCCCGGTGTTACTCGGGCTTCTTGGCAACCAGTGTCAGGATGTCGTAGCTAGCAACCAGCTCGTCGTTCTGGTTGGTCACCTGGACGTCCCATACCACCACACCCTGGGGGTGGCCGTCGGGGGATGTCCGACCCTGATCGATCTTGCGCTTGCAGGTCAGCCTCGCCCGGATGGTATCTCCCGGCGCAACCGGCTCAATGAACCGCAGTGTATCCAGGCCGTAGTTCGCCAGGACCGGGCCTTCGCCCGGGGAAACGAACAGGCCGGCCGCGGCCGACAGTACGAAGTAACCGTGGGCGATGCGTTTGCCGAACTGGGATTCCCGGGCGGCAAGTTCATCGAAATGCATGTAGAAATGGTCACCGGAGAGGCAGCCGAAGTTCACGATGTCTGCTTCGGTCACCGTACGACGATGAGTCAGCAGAGACTCGTTGATCTGCAGGTCCTCGAAATGGCGACGGAACGGGTGTACTTCGGTTTCGATAACGTCTGCGCCACGCACATACTCACGGGTAACCGCTGCGAGCATGGTCGGGGAGCCCTGGATCGCGGTGCGCTGCAGGTAATGGTGTACCGCACGGATACCGCCCAGTTCCTCACCGCCGCCGGCACGACCGGGGCCACCATGCTTGAGCATCGGCAGGGGGGAACCGTGGCCAGTGGACTCTTTCGCCGCTTCGGCATCCAGGAGGTGCAGACGGCCGTGGAACGCAGCCAGTAGAGGCGCAACCTTGCCGGCAATGGCGGGATCGCGGGTGGTGATCGTGGTAACCAGTGAGCCGCGACCCTTGGAGCACAGCTCAACGGCATCCTCGATGGTGTCGTAAGGAATCACCGTAGCCACGGGGCCGAACGCTTCAATGTCGTGAGCACCACAACCGTTTTCCGGGTTACGGCACAGCAGCAGGTGCGGCTCGATGAAAGCGCCCTTCTCGGTGCCTTCGCCGGTGGCCTTGAAGCTTCCGTCACCACCGATAACCAGCTCGCTGGTCTTGAGCAGTTCCTGGATATTGGCTTTTACATCTTCTAGCTGGTCGATGGAGGCCAGTGCACCCATGCGAACGCCTTCTACAGAGGGATCGCCAACAGTAACCTTTGACAGGCGCTCTTTGAGCTTGTCGCAGATCGCATCGACCTGGCCTTTTGGAACCAGAATACGACGGATAGCGGTACACTTCTGACCGGCCTTGGCGGTCATCTCGCGGCCCACTTCCTTTACGAAGACATCGAATTCGTCGTGCTCGGGGGTCACGTCCGGGGCGAGGATTGCACTGTTCAGGGAGTCCGCCTCGGCGTTGAACGGAATCGAACGGTTGATGATGTTCGGGTGGTTACGAAGCTTGCGCGCGGTGGCGGCGGAGCCGGTGAAGGTCACCACGTCCTGCTCTTCCAGGTGGTCAAACAGGTCGCCGGTGCTGCCGATGATCAACTGCAGGCTGCCTTCCGGAAGCGCGCCGGATTCGTGCATCAGGCGGACGGCCAGTTCGGTTACATAGCAGGTAGAGGTGGCTGGCTTAACGATGGACGGCATGCCCGCCAGGAAGGTGGGCGCGAACTTCTCCAACATGCCCCACACCGGGAAGTTGTAGGCGTCAATGTGAACCGCCACGCCACCACGGGGAACCAGAATGTGGGTACCGGCAAAGTGGTTGTTCTTGCCCAGCGGAGTTACTGGCCCCTCGTGAACCACGTTGCCTGACGGCAGTTCGCGCCGGCCCATGCTGGCGTAGGAGAACAGGGTGCCGAAACCGCCATCAATATCGATACCGTTATCGCCCTTGGTGGAACCGGTATGCATCGACAGGGCGTAGAGTTCTTTCTTGTGCTCCTGGAGGTACAGCGCCATGGCCTTCAGGGCCAGGGCGCGCTCCTGGAAATCCATCGCCATCAGGTTCTTGCCGCCTACCTTGCGGCCATACTCAACGGCGTTCTTGAAATCGAGGGTGTCGTCGTGGGTATGGGCGACGATTTCGCCGTTAACGGCGCTTGGCAGAGCCTTGGCAGGCTTTTCACCGACCCACTGGCCGGCAATAAAACTTTTCAGGACTGACATGGGAAACTCCATTCGTTTCTGAAACGCGAAGGCAAGTCCCGCTGCTGCGGGACTTGCCTTGCACTGGTCTTGTTCTGGGGGTGGAAACTACATCTCGTCGTAGTCCAGAACCACCTTGTCGCTGATCGGGTAGCACTGGCAGGAAAGCACGTAACCGGCTTCCACCTCGTAGTCTTCCAGAGCAAAGTTCTGGTCCATCTCCACTTCGCCTTCCACGACCTTGGCGCGGCACGTGGAGCAGACGCCGGCTTTGCACGAGTACGGCAGATCGGCGCCTTCTTCGTTTCCGGCATCAAGAATGCTCTTGGTATCGCGCACCAGTGGGAAGGTCAGGGAGCGGCCATCGGCGATCACGGTCACTTCGCTGATTGACTGGGGATCGACGTGAGCCGGATCCCGGTCTTTCCGGGACTGTGGTACACCGCCGGCGGGGGTGAACAGTTCAAAGTGGATCTTGCTCTTTTCCATGCCGTGCTTGAGCAGTGAGTCACGCACGGTTTCGGTCATCATCTGCGGGCCACAGATAAACGCTGCGGTCAGTTCCTTGGCGTCAATCCAGTGGTCGAACAGCTTGTCGCATTTCTCGTGATCAATGCGGCCGTTGTAGAGGTCAATGTCCTGCTCTTCACGGGTGAAGATGTACACCAGGTTCAGGCGGGACATGTACTCGTTCTTCAGGTCCTGGAGTTCGTCACGGAACATGGTGCTGCTGGTAGCCTTGTTGCCGTAGAACAGGGTGACCTCGCTCTTGGGCTCGGTCTCCAGAGTGGTCTTCACGATCGACAGGATCGGGGTAATGCCACTGCCAGCAGCAACGGCCAGGTAATTACCTTCGCGTTCCGGGTCCAGATCGATGGAGAAATGGCCCTGGGGAGGCATGACTTCGAGAGTCTGGCCGGGCTTGAGCTGCTCGTTGGCGAACGTGGAGAAGCGACCGCCGGGAACCTGTTTGACCGCAATGCGCAGTTCCTGATCGTTGACGCTGCGGCAGATCGAGTAGGAGCGGCGCACTTCCTCGCCATCCAGCTTGGTGCGCACGATCAGGTGCTGGCCCTGCTGGTAATGAAATTTGTCTGCCAGATCTTCCGGCACGTCAAAAGCTAGTGATACGGCGTTTCTTGTTTCAGGTCTGACCTCTTTGAGGGTCAGTGAGTAAAATTTGTTCATGATCGTATCGGCTCTAGATGCATTTGAAATAGTCGAAGGGCTCGAGGCATTCCTTGCAACGGTAAAGGGCTTTACAGGCGGTGGATCCGAACTCGCTGACCCGTTCGGTGTCCTTGCTGCCGCAGTGTGGGCAGGCAATCACCTCCGGTTCCCCGAGCAGGCTCATCTTGCTGGAGCTGCCCTCGGGTGGCGCGATGCCAAAGGCCCGAAGCTTCTCTTTGCCTTCGTCTGTGATCCAGTCGGTGGTCCAGGCAGGGGTCAGCACCTGATTGATTTTCGGATCCCGGAAGCCTGCAGCGCGCAGGGCTTCAGCGATCAGTTCTTCAATCAGTTCAGTGGCCGGGCACCCGGAGTAGGTCGGGGTCACGTCGATGGACAGCTCTTTGCCATCCCAGTGAACCGCCCGGACAATGCCGAGCTCCACGACACTGACTGCCGGCACTTCGGGGTCTTTGACCTCCTCAAG
The DNA here is from genome assembly GCF_037029655.1 of Marinobacter sp. CH_CUG1437-1. Taxonomy (NCBI): domain Bacteria; kingdom Pseudomonadati; phylum Pseudomonadota; class Gammaproteobacteria; order Pseudomonadales; family Marinobacteraceae; genus Marinobacter; species Marinobacter sp. CH_CUG1437-1. The sequence continues at coordinate 295,404 of NZ_JAYMEW010000003.1, forward strand.
AAGTGCCCAGATGTCGTCTTCTGTCAGCAGATCGGGGCGGGCGTTGGCCGGCACCCGATCGCTGGCAATCAGAATGTCGACAGCTGACCGGCTGTCTGAATCACCATGTTGTGGCATCGGGATAGGCCCTCTGCAGGAACTGCATTTCTGCCAGGATGAAGCCAAGGTGCTCGGTGTGCTCGCCGTGCTTGCCGCCCATGTACATCCAGGCGTCTTCTGCGCCCGGTGTCAGGGTTGCCTGGGTAAGCACCTCATTGACCATGCCGCGCCAGTCTTTGGCCAGCTGGTCAGGATCCGGGCCAATGCCCGCCTCGGCCATCAAACGATCGGTGTCGTCCGGAGTGATCAGTTCACCGGTGAAGCGCCAGAGAATATCAACGGCATCCTGCATGCGGCGATGGCTTTCTTCGGTGCCGTCGCCAAGACGCTTCACCCACTCCGAGGAGCGACGCAGGTGATAGGTCACCTCTTTCAGCGACTTGGCAGCGATGCCGGCAATGCGCTCATCACTCGACTCGGTCAGGCTCTTGAGCGTGAAGTAGTGGTACACGTCGAAGAAGAACTGACGGCCCATGGTGACGGCGTAATCCTCGTTGGGCTGCTCGGTGAGCAGCAGGTTACGGTAGTCGTGGGCATCGCGACGGAAGCAAAGCTTGTCGGCATCGCGGCCATCATTGATCAGCTCAGCGGCGTACTCGTACCAGTTGCGGGCCTGGCCGACGAGGTCGAGGGCAACGTTCATCAATGCCATCTCTTCCTCAAGTGCCGGGGCCTTGCCGCAAAGTTCGCACAGCCGCTGGCCCAGGATCATGTCGGAGTCTGCCAGGCGCAGCAGGTATTCCTGTAATGCTTCTGCTTGTGTCATGGGTACCGCTCCTTACATGTGTCCGACTTCATCGGGCAGCTTGTAGAAGGAAGCGTGCCGGTAAACCTTGTCTTCCGACGGATCGAAAAGCACTTCCTTCTCGTCGGACGCGGACGCCGTGATGGTGTCGGAGGGCACAACCCAGATGCTTACGCCTTCGTTGCGGCGTGTGTACAGGTCACGGGCGTTCTCCATGGCCATCTCGGCGTCAGCAGCGTGAACGCTGCCAACGTGTTTGTGGTTCAGACCGTGCTTGGATCTCACGAAAACTTCGTAAAGGCGCCATTCAGCCATGTTCTATTCCTCCGGTATCAAGCGGCTTGCGCGCGCTGTTTTTGTTTTTCGGCGTAGGCGACGGCCGCTTCACGGACCCATGCGCCGCCATCAATCGCGTTCTTGCGAGTCTTGATGCGCTCGCGGTTGCAGGGACCATTGCCCTTGAGAACGTCATAGAATTCCTGCCAGTTGATTTCACCGAAATCATAGTGGCCGGTTTCTTCATTCCATTTCAGGTCCGGATCCGGTGCGGTGCAGCCAAGGAACTCGAGCTGCGGCACGGTCTGGTCAATAAACATCTGGCGCAGTTCGTCGTTGCTCTTGCGCTTGATCTTCCAGGCCATGGACTGCTGTGAGTTCGGGGATTCATCATCGTGTGGTCCGAACATCATCAGGGCCGGCCACCACAGACGGTTGATGGCGTCCTGAACCATGGCTTTTTGCTCTTCGGTGCCTTCGCGCATCATGTCCAGCAGGATCTGGTAACCCTGACGCTGGTGGAAGCTCTCTTCCTTACAGATGCGGATCATGGCGCGGGAGTAGGGGCCGTAGGAGGTCCGCTGCAGCACCACCTGGTTCACGATGGCGGCGCCATCCACCAGCCAGCCGACAGCACCCATATCGGCCCAGTTCAGGGTCGGATAGTTGAAGATGCTGGAGTACTTGGCTTTGCCCTGATGCAGCTTCTCGATCTCTTCGTCACGGTCGGCGCCCAGGGTTTCCATGGCGCTGTACAGGTACAGGCCGTGGCCCGCTTCGTCCTGAATCTTGGCCATCAGCTGGAGCTTGCGCTTGAGGGTCGGCGCACGGGTTACCCAGTTGCCTTCCGGCAGCATGCCAACCACTTCCGAGTGGGCGTGCTGGGAAATCTGGCGAATGAGGGTCTTCCGGTAGCCTTCCGGCATCCAGTTCTTGGGTTCGATTTTGGTTTCGGCGTCGACCTTTTCCTGAAACTCGCGCTCTTCAGGCGACATCTCTTCTTTGGTCTTCAGGCGCTTGGCGCCGGTTTCAACGAGCTGGGCGTACATAAACAAATACCTCCGGATCGGGCTTGTTGTTCTGTTGTCCGTGAACAAGAGAGACCTCAGTGACGGCTGAGGGTCAATATGTCCATATTATATGATACTGAATAAATATCAAGAACTGCCTTTGTGTGTCATGTTATATCTAAAAGCTTCCTTAAAGAATCCTATAGTGCTGATTTGCATAATAAAAAATATGATACGTGTGAAAATGCTATTGAGATCAGCGAACGGAAAGTGAAATTAAATCGACGATTATGTGCAGGAGAAGGCAGGAAAGGGCGAGAGAGCCAGCCGCAATGGCTGCGGTCTGGCTCTCTGTCTGGCTGGGGACTTACTTGTTCCGGCGGTCGAAGACCCGCTTGGCCTTGCCTTCTGAGCGGGCCAGACGATTGGTTTCCACCACTTCAACACGGGTGCTGATGCCGATGTAGGACTTGATGTGGTGTGTCAGTTCCTTGGCCGCTGCGGCGCGACTTTCGGGGGTGTCCGTCGCGCCCGGTTGCAGCTCGGCCCGGATATCCACACAGTCCAGGTTGCCTTCCTTGTAAACCTCGATCTCGTAGTGGGGCGCCAGCGCGTCGCACTTCAGTACCTGCTCCTCGATCTGGCTCGGGAACACGTTCACGCCACGAATAATCAGCATGTCGTCGCTGCGACCGGTGATCTTGTCGATCCGGCGCATCGGGCGGGCGGTGCCCGGCAACAGGCGCGTGAGATCCCGGGTGCGGTAACGCAGAATCGGCAGGGCCACCTTGGTCAGTGAGGTAAAGACCAGCTCGCCGTATTCACCGTCTGGCAGTACTTCGCCGGTATCCGGGTTGATGATTTCCGGGTAGAAGTGGTCTTCCCAGATGGTGGGGCCATCTTTCGTTTCAATGCACTCCATGCCCACACCGGGACCCATGACTTCAGAGAGGCCATAGATATCCAGTGCCTCGATGCCAAGGCGCTCTTCGATCTCGGTGCGCATGGCGTTGGTCCAGGGCTCTGCGCCGAAAATACCAAGGCGCAGAGGCAGCTTGTGGGGATCGATACCCTGGCGTTCCATCTCATCGGCAATGTTCAGCATGTAGGACGGAGTGACCATGATGATGTCTGGCTCGAAGTCCTTGATCAGTTGTACCTGCTTCTCAGTCTGGCCACCGGACATGGGGATGACGGTGCAGCCCAGGCGCTCCGCGCCGTAATGGGCGCCCAGGCCACCGGTGAACAGGCCATAGCCATAGGAAACATGTACCTTGTCACCCCGGTAGCCGCCGCCGGCCCGGATGGAACGGGCGACAATGTCGGCCCAGGTGTTGATGTCGCTCTGGGTGTAACCAACCACGGTTGGCTTGCCGGTGGTACCACTGGAAGCGTGCACCCGAACCACATCCGACATGGGTGTGGCAAACATGCCAAATGGGTAGTTGTCGCGCAGATCCGCCTTGGTGGTAAATGGCACCTTGGCCAGATCGTCCAGCGAGTTGATGTCCATGGGCTTCAGGCCGATGTCATCAAACGCTTTGCGGTAGAACGGCACGTTGGTGTAAGCATGGACCACACTCCAGCGCAGGCGTTGCAGCTGTTCGTGGCGCAGCTCATCGATGCTGGCGGTTTCCATGCGGTCAAGTTTGCCAAGTTTTTGCAGTGGTAAGGTCATGAGTCTGTCCTGCGTTGTTCTTGTCGAGTAATGGTCTTAGTTCAGTTCCGCACGGTGGCCTCAGGCCACCGCATCCGTCCGCTCAATGATCAGGGCGATTCCCTGGCCAACACCGATGCACATGGTGCACAGGGCATACCGGGCTTTCTGGCCCGCGGCGTGGCGGCGTTCCAGTTCGTTCAGGGCGGTAGTGACCAGCCGGGCACCGCTCATGCCCAGAGGATGGCCCAGGGCAATGGCGCCACCGTTCGGGTTCACGTGCTCGGCATCATCCGGCAGGCCGAGGTCCCGGGTAACTGCCAGGGCCTGGGCGGCAAACGCCTCGTTCAGCTCGATCACATCCATATCCGCCAGTTCCAGGCCGGCCGTGGCCAGAACCTTGCGGGTGGCGGGAGCCGGGCCAAAGCCCATGATCCGGGGCTCCACGCCGGCCGTTGACATGGCAACGATTCGAGCGCGGGGTTTAAGGTTGTATTGCTCGAGAGCATCGGCTCCGGCCAGCAGCAGTGCGCAGGCGCCGTCGTTCACGCCGGACGCGTTACCGGCGGTGACTGTGCCGTTTTCACGGAACGGGGTCGGCAGCGAGGCCAGCTTTTCAAGGCTGGTTTCCCGGGGGTGCTCATCAGTATCCACCACCAGTGGGTCTTGCTTGCGACGGGGAATCGTGACCGGTGTGATCTCCGTAGCGAATCGGCCATCCTTTTGGGCGGCCGCTGTGCGCTGCTGGCTGCGCAGGGCAAAGGCGTCCTGATCTTCCCGCGAAATGCCGAAATCGGCCGCCACGTTCTCGGCGGTTTCGGGCATGGAATCGATGCCGTATTGCTTTTTCAGGACCGGGTTTACAAAACGCCAGCCGATGGTGGTGTCAAAAATCTCCGCCTTGCGGCTGAACGCGGACTCGGCCTTGCCCATAACGAAGGGAGCCCGAGACATGGATTCGACGCCGCCGGCAATCATCAGCTGGGTTTCGCCAGTACGGATGGCCCGGGCGGCGCTGCCCACTGCATCCATGCCGGAACCGCAGAGGCGGTTGATGGTGCTGCCCGGCACGTCTACCGGCAGGCCTGCCAGCAGCAGGGACATACGGGCAACGTCGCGGTTGTCTTCGCCGGCCTGGTTGGCACAGCCGTAGAGAACGTCGTCAACTTTCGACCAGTCCAGGTCGGGATGACGCTCGGTCAGCGCCTTGATGGGGATGGCGCCCAGGTCGTCTGCACGCACTGCGGAGAGAGCGCCGCCATAACGACCGATGGGGGTGCGAATGGCATCGACGATGTAAGCGTCTTTCAAGGTGTTGTCGGTGCTCATGCAGTTTCCTCCGAGTTGCGAACGGTGCCACGAACCTCGTAGGAGCGGCCCCGGAACAGGGCAACCTTGCGGCCGTCCTGGTTAGTGAGTGTGATGTCGTAAACGCCGGTGCGGCCGCCGCGGGCCTGTTCTTCGGCGGTGGCGGTCAGCTGGTCGCCCTCTTTGGCGCCGTACATGTAATCAATGCTGCAACCGGAAGCCACGGTGGCCCGGTCGTAACTGTTACAGGCAAAGGCAAATGCTGAATCAGCCAGGGTAAACAGATAGCCGCCGTGGCAGGAGCCGTGGCCCTGGATCATGTCACCGGTCACGGTCATGGTGAGAACCGCTTTGCCGGGGCCGATAGATTCAATGTTCATGCCCAGCTTCTGGCTGGCGCGGTCCCGCGCGAACATGGCTTTCGCGCATTCTTCGGCGAGTACTTGCGGGTCCATCTCGCTCATGAATAAAACCCCTTTTGTGCAAATGCGTTCTTACGGAGCAGCAGGGCAGGGCGATAGCGGTCCTCTGCGTAGCTGTTCTGGATGTTGGTGAGCACCTTGAACACGTGCCCGGCGCCAAGACGGTCGCTCCAGCTCAGGGGACCGTCGGGATAATTCAGGCCAGCTTTCATGGCCAGGTCGATATCGGCGACTGTCGCGACACCGTGCAGGGCGGCATCGGCGGCTTCGTTGGCCAGCATGGCAACGGTCCGCATGATTACCAGACCGGGACGATCAGCTATCAGGCTGACGTCGATACCCGCTTTCTGCAGTAAAGCACAGGCACAGGAAACCGCTGCCTCGGACGTCTGGTCGGCGGGCGCCAGGGCGAGCCTGGTTGCTTTGCTGTAATCAAAAGCCAGGTCGAACAGCACCAGATTGGCGATACCATCGGTGGCCGCGCGCTCGGTTGCCATTCTTCCGTCGGTGAGCGCCAGTACGGCATCGCCGAATCGAATCTGGCCCGGGCCGTCGCGCTCGATAATGGTCAGGCCGGCAGCCTTCAGTCGCTCAAGCAGCGGTGCAGCGACACCGGGATTGCCTTCGGCGATGACCACGGATTCATCGGATTGATGTGCCGGCTCGGTCTTTGGTTGCGGCTTCTCCGCATTCTCGCCATAGGGATAGAAACCATGGCCGCTCTTGCGTCCCAGGCGACCGGCTTCCACCAGTTCTTTCTGGATCAGTGAAGGCAGAAAGCGCGGGTCCTGGTAATAGGAATTGAACACAGAGTTGGTAACCGCGTAATTGACGTCGTGTCCGATCAGGTCGGTCAGCTCAAACGCACCCATGCGGAACTGGCCCGCTTCGCGGATGATGGCATCCAGCGTGGCGGCATCGGTGGCCTGCTCCTGGAGCAGGCGAAGGCTCTCTGCGTAAAACGGACGGGCTACGCGGTTGACGATAAAGCCGGGAGTCGATGTCGCATAAACCGGCTTCTTGCCCCAGGCAGTTGCCGTGGCATGGATGGTGTCGGCAACGGCTTTGCTGGTGGCCAGACCCATAACGACCTCAACCAATGCCATAAGGGGCGCCGGATTAAAGAAGTGCATACCCACCAGGCGTTCGGGTTTGTTCATTTCAGCGCCGAGGGCGGTCACTGAAATGGAGGAGGTGTTGGTGGCCAGGATCGCATCGCCGGCACACAGGTCTTCAAGATTGGCCAGCAACTGACGTTTGATCTGAAGGTCTTCGATGATGGCCTCGATCACCAGTCCGGCATCGGCTACTTGATCCAATTTCGCGACTGGTTGAATCCGGCCGATCACATCATCCAGCTCCTGCTGCTGCATCTTGCCCTTGTCGACGCGACGCTGGAGCTGTTTGGCGATACCGTCACGTCCGGCTTCGGCTGCGCCTTCTCTCTGATCGTGCAGGTAAACCTGATGGCCAGCCTGTGCGGCCACCTGGGCAATGCCAGAGCCCATGGCTCCGGCCCCAACGACGGCAACTTTGGTTTGGGTGTCCAGTGCCGGCATGGCTTATTTCCCCTTGAAGTTCGGAGTGCGTTTTTCCATGAAGGCGGCAACGCCTTCACGGTAGTCTTCGGTCTGTCCAGCCATGCGCTGCAGATCGCGCTCCAGGTTGATCTGCTCTTCGAACGTGTTGCTGGCGCTGGCATGCAGTGCCCGTTTTATCAGTGCGAGGCCCTTGGTCGGTTGGGTCGCAAAATGACGGGCCAGTTTCATGGTTTCGTCCATGAGCTGCTCGTTGTCGACACAGCGCCAGATCATGCCCCAGTTTTCGGCCTGTTCTGCACTGATCTTGTCGCCCAGAAGCGCCATGCCTTTGGCACGGGCCATGCCCGCCACGCGGGGCAGCGTCCAGGTGCCGCCGGAATCAGGTACCAGCCCCAGTTTGCAGAAGGCCTGAACAAAATTGGCTGAGCGGGCGGCGAGGGTGATGTCGCAGGCCAGGGCAATGTTGGCGCCTGCGCCAGCAGCTACACCGTTCACGGCACACAGAACGGGCATTGGCAGATCCCGCAGGCTGCGCATCAGCGGGTTGTAGTAGTTCTCAAGGGAAGCGCCGAGGTCCGGCATTTCCTGATCCGGAGAGACGCTGCGGTCGGAGAGGTCCTGACCCGCGCAAAAGCCCCGGCCAGAGCCGGTGATGACCAGTACCCGGACAGACTCATCCTTGCGCACGGTGCTGATGGCATCGCGCATGCGTTCGTGCATTTCGACATTGAAACTGTTCAGGTTGTCCGGACGGTTCAGGGTAAGCAGAGCCACGCCCTGATCGATTTCAAGAAGAATGCTCGGCTGAGTCATGGCGGTGTTGTCCTGTTGTTTGTTGTAGGGGGATAGCGTGAAAGGTGTCCTTGATCGGCACGGTGCTATCGATCGTGGAAAATGAGTATATCTTAGAATTGATACTCGTCAAGGATTGTGCTGTCCATGTTTTGTATCACTTTAGTCCAGTGTGGCAGCGTGGAATTTCTATGTTGCTGAAAAGTCGATAAAAATTATCAAGATCTTTTGTGTTGGCCGGAGAATAGCGTTGAATCCTGCCCTGGAAACAGCTTGCAGGCTATGAAAAAGCTCCAGGAAAAGGATAATGTGATACAGAAAATGAATCACAATGACTTTTCGGGTCCCACGTTTTGCTCCGATGTATCCCGGAACGCTGCAGGGCCCTGCCAACCAGGAGATCGCTATGCCCAGCTACAGTATAGAAGGCGTTGTTCCCGTCGTTCACCCGTCTGCCTATGTGCATCCCACAGCCGTTCTGATTGGCGATGTGTGGATTGGCCCGGATTGTTACGTGGGCCCGGCGGCTTCACTGCGTGCGGATTTCGGTCGGATCGTTCTCAAGCAGGGATCCAATGTCCAGGATACCTGCGTGATGCATGCCTTCCCGGGCATGGACACGGTGGTCGAGAAGAATGGCCATGTCGGGCACGGGGCGATTCTCCACGGCTGCATTGTCGGCGAGGATGCCATGGTAGGAATGAATGCGGTGATAATGGACGAGGCCCATATTGCGCCGCGCTCTATCGTAGGCGCCTGCGCTTTCGTAAAGGCAAAGTTTACCTGCGAGCCAGGCTCACTGATCGTTGGTTCTCCAGCCAAAGTGATGCGGACGCTCAGCGACAAGGAGATTGCCTGGAAGAAGAAGGGCACCGAAGAATACCAGCGACTGACGCTTCGTTCCCTCGCCAGTCTGCAGGAAGTCCAGCCACTGGAGGAAGCCGAGCCCGACCGGGCCCGTGTGGACGCCAGCGGGTACAAGCCTAAATACGAGCAGTCTGAGTGACTGCCAGCGCCGGCGTCTGGGGAATCCTCTACAGGCCGGCGTCTTTCACGTTCTCCATCACCACAAATGTACTGGTCTGCAGCACATGGGGCAGGGCAGAGATTTCCTCCCCCAGAACCTGCCGGTACTCCTGCATGTTGCGGGTCCTGACTTTCAACAGGTAGTCGAAGTTGCCGGCAATCATGTGGCATTGCTCGACCGCCGAGACGTTTTGAACGGCCTTGTTGAACGCGGTAAGAGCGCTGCTGCTGGTGTCGTTCAGGGTAACCTGGGCAAAGGCGATGTGGCTGAGGCCGAGTTTGGTCTGATTCACCAGGGCTGTGTACCCGGTGATGTATCCGTGTTCTTCAAGCCGGCGCATCCGCACCTGGCACGGCGTTTTGGAGAGACCCACCCGAGAGGCAAGCTCGGTTACCGTGATTCGGGAGTTCTTCTGCAGCTCGCGAATAATGGATTGGTCTATTCGATCCAAATCGGCCATGTTGTCTGTCCCAGGTTGAATTAACGGCTAAATCATGTGGCAAATATAATCGAAACTCCTCTATTCCGAAACTATATGGTCCAAGTGACTTTCTGGGCTTGCGTATACTGGTAGTTCCATTAGTCCAGTAAGAACGTTGACCAAGTCCGGAGAGTTTCGATGACCGATTCCCGCGCATTACAAAAACAAACCCTGCTGGAACAGCTTGCCGATGTCCTCCAGAATCAGGCCGCCGACAACGACGACTCCCTCGAACTCCGGGAGCTTGTGGCCAGAATGGTCGAAGAGTCCCGATCCTGGGACGATGACTTGCATGGTGAACTGGTTCGGAGTTTCGGCGACTCGATTGGCGGGCGCTATGCCCAGGTTTTCAGCGGCGGTTTCCCTTCGGCTTACCGGGCAAGATTTCCGGTATCGGAAGCACTCGCTGATATCGAGCAGATCCAGTCCATCGCCGTGAGCACCGATGTCCCCATGCGCTTCTACCAGCCGCGGGACCCGGCCGAAACCGGATTCCACTTCAAACTCTACAGCGAAGGCCAGCCCGTTGTTCTTTCAGACGTGATCCCTATTCTGGAAAACTTGGGAATGCGTGTTCTGGGTGAGCACCCCTATCGGGTCCGTCGACGGGATGGCGAAACCTTTGGTGTCAGTGATTTTACCGTCGAGCTCCATGATCGGTGCCGTGCCGCCGATCTCGACACCGCCAGGCCATTGATCCAGTCGGCATTCCGGGAGATATGGAACGGCTTTGCTGAAAACGATGATTTCAACCAGTTGATCATGCTGTGCGGTCTCAGCTGGCGTGAAGTCGCGTTGATCAGGGCTTATGCCCGCTATATCAAGCAGATTCGGTTCGGTTTCAGTCAGCCCTTTATTGCAGAGACACTGGCCCGCAATCCGGAGATCACCTCGCGGCTTGTTGCATTCTTCTTCAGCCGTTTCGAGCCGGATATAAAAGGACGCAAGGGGAAGGTGGAGCGAATCGAAACTGAGCTTCGCGACGCCCTCGAGGCGGTGGCAAGCCTGGACGACGACCGAATTCTACGTCGCTTTTTTACCCTGATCCGGGCAACGCTCCGGACCAACTATTTTCAGGCCCGGGAGGACGGTGGGTTTCCGTCCTACCTGTCACTCAAGCTGGATCCGTCCTCCATCCCGGATATCCCGCGCCCCACCCCGAAATTCGAGATTTTTGTCTATTCGCCCCGTATTGAAGGCGTGCACCTGCGCTCCGGGCCGGTGGCAAGAGGCGGGCTCCGGTGGTCTGATCGCATAGAGGATTACCGCACGGAGATCCTTGGTCTGGTGAAAGCCCAGCAGGTGAAGAACTCGGTGATTGTGCCCGCCGGTGCCAAAGGTGGCTTTGTGGTGAAGCAGCCGCCACGGGACGGCTCACGGGAGGCTCTGCGGGAGGAAGGCGTTGCCTGCTATCAGACCTTCATCAGGGGGCTGCTCGACATCACGGACAACCTCGACAACGGCCAGGTGGTGCCGCCGAAAAATGTGGTTCGATACGACGGCGATGATACCTATCTGGTGGTCGCCGCCGACAAAGGTACGGCCACCTTTTCCGATATAGCCAACACATTGGCTGCCGAGTACCGCTTCTGGCTGGGCGATGCCTTTGCCTCCGGCGGCAGTGAGGGCTATGACCACAAGAAAATGGGTATTACCGCCCGGGGCGCCTGGGAGTCGGTGAAACGGCATTTCCTGGAAAAAGGCACGGACACCCAGGCGGATGAGTTCACCGTGGTCGGGATCGGTGACATGGGGGGCGACGTGTTTGGCAATGGCATGCTGCTCTCGGACCGGATTCGCCTGGTCGGTGCGTTCAACCACCAGCACATATTTATTGATCCGAATCCGGATGCCGCGGCATCGTTTCGTGAGCGACAGCGGCTTTTCGGCCTGCCAGGCCCCTCCTGGGCCGATTATGACACCGGGTTGATCAGTGACGGCGGTGGTGTTTTTTCGCGCTCCATGAAATCCATTCAGGTATCTGCTCAGATGCGCAAGGTGCTTGGTATCAAGGCCCGGACGCTGTCGCCAGCGGACCTGATCAGCGCTCTTCTGAAAGCGCCCGTAGACATGCTCTGGAATGGTGGCATTGGCACCTACGTGAAATCGCCCTCGGAGTCCCATGAGGATGTGGGTGACAAGACAAATGATGCTTTGCGCATCGACAGTACCGAACTGCGCTGCAAAGCCCTCGGGGAGGGCGGCAACCTGGGTGTTACCCAGAAGGCCAGGATTGACTTTGCCCGCCGCGGTGGCTCGGTCAACAGCGATTTTATCGATAATGCCGGTGGTGTTGACTGCTCGGACCACGAGGTAAATATCAAGATCCTGCTCAACGATCTGGTGCATCGGCAGTTGATGTCGCTTCCAGAGCGCAACCGGATGCTCAGGGCGATGACGCCGGAAGTGGCCGAGCTTGTTCTGCGTAACAATTACCGGCAGGCCATGGCGCTCAGCCTGGCGCAGAATCCGGCGGTTGCCACCGCTGACCAGTATGATCGCCTGATGCGCAGGCTTGAAGCCGAGGGCAAGCTGGACCGTGATCTTGAGTTTCTGCCCTCTGACGAGGAACTTCAGGCCCGCCGCGATCAGGGTGGTGGCCTGACCCGGCCGGAGCTGGCGGTGCTTGTTTCCTACGCGAAGATTGAACTGAAGCAGGCGCTGGTCGCGTCGCCCATCGTGCAAGACAAGCGTTTTAATTCGGCGCTGCATTCCGCCTTCCCCGCCTCCCTGCTGGCCGCCTTCCCGGAAGCGGTCGAGTCTCATCCTCTGCGGGCCGAGATCTCGGCCACGCAAATTGCCAACGATATGGTGAACCGGATGGGCATTACCTGGTTCGACCGTATTCGCAGTGCCACGGGGGCAGATGCCGGCCGGATCGCCGCGGCCTACCTGATCTCCCTGCGAATCCATGACGTAGACGCCCATTGGGAGGCCATGGAATCACTGGATGGAAATGTCAGTGCAGCCGTTCAGGCAGATCTTTTCGCCGATGCGGTTCGCCTGGTCACCCGCAGTACCAGCTGGCTGTTGCAGAACCGTCGGCAGGCGTTGGACCCGGTGTCCTGCATTGATCATTACCGGGCGCCGATGGCCGATGTTTTGGCTTCCAGGAGCCGTCTTGAATCGGTGATCCCTGCAAGTCGGTGGTTTGACCGCTATGCTGAATACTGTGAGCGGAAGGTTCCCGAGGACCTGGCGGCGTGGTGCGCATCCGCAGAAAGCCGCTACTGGTTGATGGACATGATCGAGATTGCCCGTCAGCTGGGGGAGGATCTGGAATCGGTGGCCTGGGTCTACTTCACGCTCGGCGAGAGTCTGAATCTGACCTGGCTTGACCGGCAGATGCGGGCGTTCCGGGCGAATGGCCACTGGCAGGTATTGGCGACCATTCATTTTCGGGATGAGCTGGACCACCAGCTGCGGAACCTGACGTTCAGCGTGTTCTCCGAGCCTGTCGAAGGCGAAGGAACGCCGGAACAACGCCTCGAGGCCTGGCGCAGAGACAAGCAGATGTTACTGGGCCGGTGGGAGCGGATGCTGAACGACATGCAGGCCGCTAATGATGTGGATTGCGCCGTTTTCTCGGTGGCGCATGGTGTCCTCAGAGAGCTGGCGATGAAAGCAGCTTAGGGAGCCAAGAGAGGCAAAATGCCCTAATTTTGAGGTTTTGGAAGAAAATTATTAAATTTTCATTATCTAAAAAAGCCTTAATGGGGTGCTTGTCCGAATTTTATAGAGAAATTGTCTTTGTTGATCTCGGTAGAATGCGGGAGAGACAAACAACTAAGAGGGTACAACTATGAGACCGCAGCAATCACAGACGCCCGAGCTTGTCGATAGCCGGCAGGCGATTCGTGATTATTATCTCGCTGACGAGCACAAGGTTATCCACGAGATGATTGCCGGTGCCCAGTTGTCCCAGGCCGAGCGCGATGCTATTTCCGCCCGTGCCGCTGAACTGGTACGCAGCGTTCGCAAGAATGCCAAGTCCACGATCATGGAAAAGTTTCTGGCAGAGTACGGCCTGACCACCAAGGAAGGCGTTGCCCTGATGTGTCTGGCCGAGGCGCTGCTGCGCGTGCCTGACAACACCACCATCCACGAACTGATCGAAGACAAGATCACCTCCGGTGCCTGGGGCACCCACGTGGGCAAGGCGTCCTCTGGGCTGATCAACACCGCCACCGTTGCCTTGTTGATGACCAGCAACCTCTTGAAAGATTCCGAGCGCAACACCGTTGGTGAAACCCTGCGCAAACTGCTAAAGCGCTTCGGTGAGCCCGTCATCCGTACTGTGGCCAATCAGGCGATGAAGGAAATGGGCCGCCAGTTCGTTCTGGGTCGCGATATCGATGAAGCCCAGGATGAGGCGAAGGAATACATGGAGAAGGGTTACACCTACTCCTACGACATGCTGGGCGAAGCTGCCCGCACCGATGATGATGCCAAGCGCTATTACGACGCGTATTCCACAGCCATCGACAGCATTGCCAAGGCAAGCAAAGGCGATGTCCGCAAGAATCCGGGTATCTCGGTCAAGCTCTCTGCGCTGCTCGCCCGCTATGAGTACGGGAATAAAGAGCGCGTCATGAACGAATTGCTCCCGCGGGCACGCACCCTCGTGAAGAAGGCCGCGGCCGCGAACATGGGCTTCAACATCGATGCCGAGGAGCAGGACCGGCTGGATCTGTCACTGGATGTCATCGAGGAACTGGTCGCCGATCCGGAGCTTGCCGGCTGGGATGGCTTTGGTGTGGTTGTCCAGGCTTACGGCAAGCGCTCATCGTTCGTGCTTGACTGGCTGTATGGGCTGGCCGAAAAGTACGATCGCAAGTTCATGGTGCGCCTGGTGAAAGGTGCCTACTGGGATGCCGAGATCAAGCGCGCCCAGGTCATGGGCCTCAACGGCTTCCCGGTGTTTACCCGCAAGGCCTGCAGTGACGTTTCGTACCTGTCCTGCGCCACCAAACTGCTGAATATGACGAACCGCATCTACCCGCAGTTCGCGACCCACAACGCCCACTCGGTATCGGCCATTCTGGAAATGGCCAAGATCAAGGGAGTCGACAACTACGAGTTCCAGCGCCTCCACGGTATGGGTGAGTCCCTGCACAACGAGGTTCTGAGGGTCAGTGGTGTGCCCTGTCGGATTTACGCGCCGGTTGGTCCCCACAAGGATCTGCTGGCGTACCTGGTGCGCCGTCTGCTGGAAAATGGTGCCAACAGTTCCTTCGTCAACCAGATTGTCGACAAGCGCATCACTCCGGAAGAGATTGCCAAGGATCCGATCGTCAGCGTTGAGGAAATGGGCAACAACATTTCCAGCAAGGCGATCGTGCATCCGTTCAAGTTGTTTGGCGATCAGCGTCGTAACTCCAAGGGCTGGGACATCACCGATCCGGTTACGGTCAACGAGATCGAGAAGGGCCGTGGTGCCTACAAGGACTATCGCTGGAAGGGCGGACCGGTAATCGCCGGTGAAGTAGCCGGCACCGAGGTGCAGGTGGTGCGCAACCCGGCCGATCCGGACGATCTGGTGGGCCACGTCACCCAGGCTTCCGATGCCGATGTGGATACCGCGATTACCTCAGCGGCTGCTGCGTTCGAGAGCTGGTCCGCCAAATCGGCTGAAGAGCGAGCGGCCTGCGTGCGTAAGGTGGGCGACCTTTACGAAGAGAATTACGCCGAGCTGTTTGCCCTCACTACCCGTGAAGCGGGCAAATCCCTGCTGGATGCGGTTGCTGAGATCCGTGAGGCGGTCGATTTCTCCCAGTACTACGCTAACGAAGCTATTCGCTATAAAGACAGCGGCGATGCCCGCGGCGTGATGTGTTGTATCTCGCCCTGGAACTTCCCGCTGGCGATCTTCACCGGCCAGATCCTGGCCAACCTCGCGGCGGGTAACACCGTGGTGGCGAAGCCGGCTGAGCAGACTTCCTTGCTGGCCATTCGCGCGGTGGAGCTGATGCATCAGGCGGGTATTCCAAAGGATGCTATCCAGCTGGTGCCGGGTACTGGCGCAACCGTAGGTGCGGCCCTGACCTCCGATTCGCGGGTGAGCGGCGTGTGCTTCACCGGTTCTACGGCTACCGCCCAGCGCATCAACAAAGTGATGACCGAGAATATGGCACCGGACGCGCCTCTGGTGGCAGAGACTGGCGGCCTGAATGCGATGATCGTGGATTCCACGGCATTACCTGAGCAGGTTGTCCGTGACGTGCTGGCGTCTTCGTTCCAGAGTGCCGGTCAGCGGTGTTCGGCCCTGCGCATGCTCTACGTGCAGAAAGACATTGCCGATGGTCTTCTGGAAATGCTCTACGGTGCCATGGAAGAGCTTGGCATCGGCGATCCCTGGTTGCTGTCCACGGACGTGGGCCCGGTGATCGACGAGAACGCCCGCAAGAAGATCGTCGACCATTGCGAGAAGTTCGAGCGCAACGGCAAGCTGTTGAAAAAGATGAAGGTACCCGAGAAAGGGCTGTTTGTTTCGCCGGCGGTTCTCAGTGTTAGCGGGATTGAAGAGCTGGAAGAGGAAATCTTCGGCCCGGTGCTGCATGTGGCCACGTTCGATGCGAAGAACATCGACAAGGTGGTGGACGATATCAACGCCAAGGGCTACGGCCTGACGTTTGGCATCCACAGCCGTGTTGATCGCCGCGTAGAGCGTATTACCAGCCGGATCAAGGTGGGCAACACCTACGTAAACCGCAACCAGATCGGTGCCATCGTGGGCTCCCAGCCATTCGGCGGTGAGGGTCTTTCAGGTACGGGACCCAAGGCCGGTGGTCCGCAGTACGTCCGTCGTTTCCTGAAAGGTAAAACGGTTGAGCGCGAAGCGGATTCCAGCGCGAAGAAGGTGGACGCCAAGCAGTTGCAGAAACTGATTGGCCAGCTCGACAAACTGAAGGCGTCCAGGCCGGAAGCTCGTATGGACGCTATCCGGCCCATCTTCGGCAATGTTCCAGAGCCGCTGGACGCTCATGTTGAGGCCCTGCCCGGGCCAACGGGTGAGACCAACCGGCTGTCCAACCATGCGCGTGGTGTCGTGCTGTGTCTGGGACCGGACAAGGAAACCGCGCTGGAGCAAGCCGGCACCGCGTTGTCACAGGGCAACAAGGTGGTGGTGATCGCACCGGGCACTCAGGATCTGGTCGATCAGGCGAACAAGGCCGGGCTGCCGATTGTGGGCGCCGAGGGGCTGTTGGAGCCGGACGCACTGGCATCCGTCGATGGCTTCGAGGCGGTGGTCAGCTGCGGCGAACAACCCCTGCTTAAAGCCTATCGCGAGGCACTGGCCAAGCGTGATGGCGCCTTGCTGCCGCTGATCACAGAGCACACCCTGGATCAGCGTTTCGTGATCGAACGCCACCTGTGTGTCGACACAACCGCAGCGGGCGGTAACGCCAGCCTGATTGCCGCCTCCGAATAAGCGGCGACAATCGGTGCCAAACGCGCCCGGCGTCAGGTAGTGCTGACGCCGGGCGCGCCTGTTTTGAGTCGCTGGTTAAACAGCATTCGGCGGCCTTCGGCCTCGGCAACGTCCGAGAGGAAAAAGCTGACCGATGATCCCGGGCCCCTCTGGGACAGAAGCCCCGCATCCAGTGCGCTCAGGCAGCCGATTTTCGGATAGCCGCCGATGGTTTGCCGATCTTTCATCAGAACAATTGGCTGGCCATCTTTCGGAACCTGAATGGCGCCATAGGCAATTCCCTCCGACACAATCCCGTCCAGATCCGAATGGATGGCATCGCCTTTCAGACGATAGCCCATGCGGTCGATGTTCTGGCTGATTTCGTATTCACACGAGAAAAATTTCATCCGTTGAACCGAGGGGAAGCTCTGATACTGATAGCCGGGAATCAGACCCAGGCGCAGGTGCTGTTGATAATCGGGAATTTCCGGCTCGAGAAGAAACGCCTCAACAAAGGGGGCATTTTGGTCGAACTCCAGCTTATCGCCCTTGGCCAGTTTCGCGCCTTTGCCATCGAGACCGCCCAGGCCCTCCCGGGCCACGGTAGCGCAACTGCCCAGTTTCATCGCGGGCCTGAACCCACCACTGACCGCCAGGTAGGCCCGCAGGCCGCTCACCGGCGCGCTAAAATCCAACCGGTCGCCTTTGCTGATGTGATGGGTGCGCCAGGGCGCAATGGCTCGATCGTTGATCCTGGCGCCCAGGTCGCCGCCGGTAATGGCAATGCAGGCATCATGGTTTGCCTTCAGGCTGAACCGGCCAAAAGTGATTTCGATCTGGGGGGCATTGAGATCGTTGTTCAGCAGGCGGTTTGCCCAGAAAAACGCGAACTCGTCCATGGGGCCGCCGGTGGTCACGCCCATATGTTGGTAGCCGTAGCGGCCAGCGTCCTGGACGAGGGCCAGCATTCCGGCTTCGAGGACGTCAAAGCTCATCGACCTTCCCTCCCAGCTCGAGAAATTCGTCCCGGCTGATGGCGCGAAAGCGCACCTGATCGCCGACCTGTACCAGCGCCAGGGAGTCGCTGTCCCAATCAACCATTTTCTGCGGTGTGCGGCCAATGATCTGCCAGCCACCGGGCGTGCAGCTCGGGTAGATTGCGGTTTGAGTGCCCGCGATGCCAACGCTGCCGGTAGGGACTTTCAATCGGGGCGTGGATTTCCGTGGAATGGCAATCCGTTCGTCGGTGCTTCCCAGATAGGCAAAGCCCGGAGCGAAGCCGATGGCGTAGACCTGATAAAGCTGTTCACTGTGAATGCGAACGACTTCGTCTCGTGACAGGCCGGCATGCTCGCAGACATCCTCAAGATCCAGACCCACTTCCGGATCATAGTAGACGGGAAGCTCGACAATACGGGCAGCACCCTCCCCGGTGGAGCCATGGTCGTCGGAGTCGATCGCTGAGCGCACCCTGCGGGCCATGGCAAACCGGTCTGCCTGCTCCAGATCCCAGGTCAGCAGGATCGACGTGTAAGACGGCACCAGGTCGATGATCAGGTCTGACATATCGCGCCGGAGCCGGTCGGTGGCCTGTTTCACCAGGCCGGCAGACTCCGCACCAATCTGGTCGCCAAAATAAACCATGCAGGTGTTTTCGTTGACCGACTCGATCCTCATAGCGCTTCCACAACCTGTCGCATGTGCCGTGCAGCGTCGACGGCATGGTAGCTGTCGCCGTGAATGCAGATGGTATCCGCTTTGATCGGAATGCGTTTGCCCGAAATCGAGGTGACCGTTCCGTCCTGGATAATCTGGGTAACCTGCGCCTCGATGGCTTCCGTGGTTTCGTGAACGGCACCGCGCACTGACCGTTTTACCAGTCGGCCCTCGTCGCTGTAGGCGCGATCAGAGAAAGCCTCGAACCAGACCTCGATACCGTACTCGTCTGCCCGGTCCTTGACCTGCCGCCAGTCCGGCGTCGCCATGACCACCAGGGGGCATTGTGGGGCATAGGAACGAACCGCCGACATCACCACGGACAGGGTGGTGTTATCGACCATCATCCGGTTATACAGCGCGCCATGGGGCTTCACATAGGAGATGGAGGTGCCGTGCACCTGGCAGATCCCGTTCAGCGCCGCCATCTGGTAAACCAGAATGGCCTTGAGCTCGTCCGGCCGGCAATCCATGTCCCGGCGACCGAACCCTAGCAGATCCGGGTAGCCGGGGTGGGCGCCAATGGTCACGTTCTGGGCCAGCGCCAGCTTCACCGTATGGTCCATGGTCAGCGGGTCGGATGCATGAAACCCGCAGGCAATACTGGCCATGTCAATGTAGGGCATGACTTCGGCATCCATACCCTTGGTCCAGGTGCCAAAGCTCTCGCCCATATCGCAGTTGAGTTTCATTGTGTACCTCCAAAAAACGTTGTTGCCCGCGTCATCCCTGGCTCATGGTCTGGGGCAGGTAAGTGACAATCTCCGGGAACCAGCCGATCAAAAACAGCGCGGCCATGATCAGCAGGAAGAACGGCAAGGCTGCCCGGGCCACATAGAGAATGTCCTTGCCGGTCAGGGCCTGGATGACGAACAGGTTGAAGCCCACTGGCGGCGTGATCTGTGCCATCTCTACCACCAGTACAATAAAGATCCCGAACCAGAGCAAATCAATGCCGGCCTGTTGAACCATCGGCATAACCACTGCGACAGTCAGGACCACGACTGAGATCCCATCAAGGAAGCAGCCGAGGAGAACGAACAGCACAGTCAGGCCTATCAGAAGTTCAAACGGTGAAAGGGACATGCTGCCGATCCAGGAGGCCAGTTCCCGTGGAATGCCCAGGAAGCCCATGGCCAGGGTCAGGAAGTGTGCACCGACGAGAATCAGGCCGATCATGCAGGAGCTTTTTACCGCGCCCAGCAGGCTGTCGCGGAAACTCTGAACGCTCAGAGAGCCGGTTGCGGCCGCGATGATAAGGGCGCCAAAAACGCCCAGGGCGGCTGCCTCGGTCGGGGTGGCGAAGCCGGTATAGATGGAACCCAGCACGAAAATGATCAGGCCAACGATCGGCAGCAACATCTTCAGCGCTTTGATCTTGACCGAGAACGCCAGGTTTTCCTTTTTGGTGGTCGGTAGTTCGTCTTTATTGAGCTTCGCCCAGATCATGGTGTAGCCCATAAACATGGCGACCAGCATCAGGCCGGGCAGGGCGCCGGCGATAAACAGGCGGCCAATGGAAACCTCTGCGGCCACGCCGTAAACGATCAGGATGATGGAGGGCGGAATCAACAGGCCAAGGGTACCGGAACCGGCCAGGGTGCCCACCGCCATCTTGTCACTGTAACCCTGTGCTTTCAGTTCCGGCAGGGTCATTCGACCAATGGTTGCAGCAGTGGCCGCGGATGAACCGGAAACCGCCGCGAAGATGCCACAACTCAGAATGTTCACATGAAGAAGTTTGCCGGGCAGCCCGCCCATCCAGGGGGCCAGACCCTTGAACAGATCCTCGGACAGTCGGGTACGGAACAGGACTTCGCCCATCCAGATAAACATGGGCAGAGCCGTCAGGGACCAACTGGTACTGGCGCCCCAGCTCGACGTTGCGAACAGCAGCCCGATCTGATCGTTGCCAGACAGCAACAGGCCCAGAACGCCGATGCCAACGAGTGTCAGGGACACCCAGACACCGACAGCGAGCATCAGAATCATCGACACCGCCAGGACAATGGAGAGAAACGCAATATCCATTACACTTCCTCCAGATTGAGTTCGTCTTCATGCTGCTGATAAGAGGGCGTTCGCTTGCGAAGGATACCCACCAGATCATCCAGGACGGCAATGTTGAGTGCCGTCATTCCGAGTGCCACCGGAACCTGCGGTATCCAGATGGGGATGGGGATATAGCCGTGGGACACCTCTTCAAAAACGTAGGATTCCCAGACCATGTGCCAGCAATAGAAGGTCATGTAGCAGGCGAGCCCGAAACCGAAAATCAGCACGATCAGCTCTTGAAAGAAGCGTGGCCGCCCGGACCATTTCTGGATCACCAGGGTTACCCGAATATGACCGCCGTTATGAAAGGTGTAGGCCAGACCGAAAAACGTGGATGCGGCGAGCGCCCAGCCGGACACGTCTTCCGCTGAGGGGATGATAAAACCGAACAGCCGACCGACGATCTGGGCCAGAATAATGACCATGATCAGTGCTATGCAGAAGCCAGCGGCATAGCCGGATGCCAGATAAAATTTCTTTCGAAGAGAGTTCATAACGGATGCCTCCCGGAACAGCCTCCCGAGCACTCGGGAGGCTTCCGTTGAGTGAACTTTTTAGCGGTAGTTGGACAGAATAGCGCCGACTTCCTCCGGTGCTTCCTGTTCCCACTCTTTCACCATGATGTCGCCGATTTTCTCCAGTTCGGCCATCAGTTCAGCAGAAGGCTCGGAAACGGTGATGCCATTTTCAGCCAGCGTGGCCGTGTCTTCCGCGGCGGTCTTGCGAACGCCTTCCCAGCCTTTCGCCTCGGCAGCGGCGGCTGCATCCAGGATGACCTGGCGCTGTTCATCGCTCAGGCGACGGAAAGCGCGCTTGTTAACAACGACGACGTTTTTGGGAATCCACGCCTTTATGTCGGTGTAATGGGAGAGGTAATCCCAGGCCTGGCCGTTGGCACCGGTTGACGGTGAGGTGATCATGGCGTCGATGATGCCGGTGCTGAACGCTTGCGGAATCTCCGGAACCTGAACCGTTGTCGGGGTGGTGTTCATCAGGTCGGCGAGGCGCGAGGTTGAGGGGCTGTAAGCCCGCATCTTCAGCCCTTCGAGATCTGCAAGTGTATTAACCGGCTTTTTGGTGTACAGGCTCTGGGCCGGCCAGGGCACGGTATACAGAAGGGTCATACCTTCCTTGTCCAGCTGCTTTTCGATCTGCGGCTTGGCAGCTTCCCAGAGTGTCTTGGCGTCTTCGAAGCTGGTTGCCAGGAACGGAATGTTATCGTGTTTGAACACCGGGTGGGTGTTGCCCATGATGCCGATGAAGATTTCACCCAACTGCACCTGGCCGGTTCTCACTGCCCGGGGAATTTCCGGGTGCTTTACCAGGGAAGCACCGGAATGAACGGTGATGGTGATGTCGCCATCGGTGCCGTTTTTGATGTCCTCGGCAAAACCGTAGGCGATCTGGGTGGGCAGGTTGGCATCGCCATAGGGCGTTGGCATGTGCCATTGCTGGGCCTGAACGGATGAGGTCAGCAGCGCCCCGGTAACCAGGGTGGCTGTAGCGAGTTTTTTGAACATAACGAATCTCCCGTGTTTCTGCTTTTTTATCGTTTCAATTGAACAGCGGCTTCAGAGTACCGCCAGTTCTTCATTCAGCCGCTCGGTAAGCAGCATCTTTCCCGGTACATGGGTTATGGCAAACGGCAGGCGTGCATTCTCCAGAGCCAGTTGCGGAGTCACCCCGCAGGCCCAGAACAGCGGAAGCTCGCCCGGCCTGATCGTTACCGGATCTCCAAAATCAGGTTTGTTAACGTCCTGGATGCCAATAAGTGACGGATCACCGATATGAACCGGTGCGCCGTGGGCCTTGGGCAGGCGTGTGGTAATCTGTATCGCGCGAATCGCATCCGTACCGTTGAACGGACGCATGGAGACCACCATGTTGCCACTGAACGGGCCTGCAGGCCGGGTAGCGATATTCGAACGGAACATGGAAACGTTCCGTGCCTCGTCCACGTTCCGCACCGAGAGACCGGCTCTGATCAGGGCATCTTCAAATGAGAACGAGCAACCCAGAACAAAGGTCACCAGGTCGTCCCTCCAAAGGCGTTTGAGGTCTGTGGCAGTCTCTGCTCGCTCGCCATTCCGGAATACCTGGTATTCGGGCACATCGGTTCTGATATCCAGATCATGCCCCAGATCAGGGAGGCTGGGATCACCGGGTTGAGACATGCCGATCAGGGGGCAGGCAACCGGGTTATTCTGACAGTATAGGAGAAAATCGCCGGCCCATTCGGACGGCAGGATAACGACATTACCCTGGAGCAGGCTGCTGGCCGTGCCGCTTGTGGTGCCGGTATGGGCTCCGGACCGGATACGGGCGCGCAACTCGGACGCCTGATCAAGCACGCTGTTTTTGAATTCGGAATACGCACCGGTGTGCATGTCGGTTACCCCTGATTGACATTGATTATTACAACTAAATTTCAGGGTATACCGGTTGGTGAAAAAGTCTAATTATCGTTTTTTACATCTTCCGATAATTTTTTGTGATGTGTGGTCCGGTCATACTCGTCGGACACCATCACGCCAAGGTTGGCTGCAAGCTCCGCAATCGGGTTAAAAGGAGTGCCGGAATAAGACGCAGTGAAGGCAAGTTCTGAGGGCGTCCACGAGGTATTGAGCTGGATCAGGCGGCCGCTTTCCAGTTCATGTTTGATTACGCTCAGTGGCAGCGTGGAGATGCCAATGCCGTCCAGAGTCAGCTGCCGACAGGCTGCGAGCGAGCTTGACGAGTAGAAACGTGCGGGCAGTTCATCCAGCTCGCTGAATTTCTGGCTGATTTCCGCGAAGGGTTTGGTGTTTCGGGCGTAGGTAATGATTGGCCATTCTGCCAGCTCTTTGAGGTCCAGGAGCCTGTTCGGCAGATTCAACTCGGGGCTTGCCACCCAGATCAGCGGGAAGCTACAGAGTGCCCGGTTTTCGACTTTTGGCTCTGATACAGGGCCCATCAGAAAAGCAAGGTCAAGGCTCCGGTCCAGCAAACCGGACCGGAGGTTGCCGGAGACATCCACGGTGATTTCCACATCCAGGTTGGGTGCCGTTTCGTGCAGTTCCCGGAAAAAACGCGGCAGCCAGGAGTGCACAATGGTTTCCGAAACCCCGAGCCTGAGAATACCCGATAGAGAGGCTCCACGGTCTGCGCGTTTGCGCAGCTGCTGGGCCATAAAAACAATCTTCTCGGCGTAGGGCAGGAGTTCCTGCCCCTTGCTAGTAAGTTTGCTGTGCCCGGATTCGCGCTCGAACAGCCGGACGCCAAGCTCGTCCTCAAGCGCGGCAATACGGTTGGAAATGGCCGGCTGGGTGGTGTGCTGGTGCTCGGCCGCCTTGCGAAAGCTGCCCAGCGTCGCAACCCAGATGAAGGTCTCCAGACGCTTGAAGTTCATTGATTAACGGACCTCTGAGGGGCCTACAGCGCGGCATAGCGCTTGTGAAGGATGCCAACCCTTTCTACGTAGGCCTTTGTTTCGGCATAGGGCGGTACGCCTTTGTATCGGCTCACGGCGCCGGGCCCCGCGTTGTAGGCGGCGGTGGCCAGCCGGATGTCGCCATTGAATCGGTCGAGCATCTTGGCCAGGTAATGGACGCCGCCACGGATATTCTCGGCAGCCGCCAACGCGTTCCGAACACCCAGTTCTTCGGCCGTGCCCGGCATCAACTGCATCAGGCCCTGGGCACCGACCGGGGACAGGGCTTTTTCATTGAATGCCGATTCGGCATGGATCACAGCGCGGACAAGAGCCGGATCAACTCCGTATTCCTGGGCTGCGGTCTGAATTTCTGAGCGGTACGGTTTGGTGAACAGTGGCGTTTTGCGCCAGTCGACGCTGGACTCCGGGTCGCACGCGTAACAGTGGAAACGGATAACGTCGAACTCAGCCGCGGTTGGCTGGACGCTGCTGTATGCAATCACGCCATTGTCATCGGTGTAGCGGTAGACGGTATCGTTACCGCTGGAGGCTCTGGGCTGGCCGGCATTTTTTACGTTGGTGAATTCGACGGTGCCATCGGGATGCACAATACGCTTGATGCCATCTGCCAGAGCGGATGCTGACAGAGCAAGCACCAAAGCTGCTATTGATGGGATCAGAAGTGATCTGCCGGTGGTCATTACTCACTCGCGAAAGATGCCGTCGGTGGCCGGCTTCAGGTATTCTCTGAAAACCGCCGTTGCCTGAATTATACGGGCTTGCGGGCCGGAATAAAGCGCGCGCTCTGTCGTAAAAATGTTACCTTTCGAATTTATTGCCAGCCAGTTCTCATTCTCCGCAGGGGGCATACGCAAGCGTCATGGCTAACCCGACCGATACAGGAAACCTCGTTCTCATCGGTATGCCCGGTAGCGGCAAGAGCACAGTGGGTGTTCTGCTGGCCAAGCGTCTGGGTCTCGGGTTTGTCGATACCGATCTGCTGATCCAGGAAGAAGCCGGCCGTACCCTCCAGGCTATTGTAGACCAGGACGGCTACGAAGCCCTCCGGCGGATTGAAGAGCAGGTGCTTCTGAAGCTGGATGTGGAGCACAAGGTTATCAGCACCGGAGGCAGTGCGGTCTACAGTGCCCGAGCCATGGAACATCTCAAGGCCAACGGCACCATTGTGTTTCTTGATATCCCGCTCGAGCTGGTTGTTGAGCGAATAGGGGATCACAGCATGCGGGGTATTTCCCGTAGGCCGGATCAATCGCTGGATGCCTTGTTCGAAGAGCGGTTTGAATTGTATTCCCGATATGCGGATCTTACCGTGCAAGGCGAAGGCCTGAACCAGGATCAGGTGTGCGATGCGGTCGTCGAGGGCCTGCTTTCAGGCAAGCGGTGAGCCTCAGTATTAGGTTTAGTTAAGGTGCAATGGGCTTTACCTCGCTGCTACAGTCCGGAGATGAATTTGGAGGACTGAGAGATGAAAAACTGGATTTACGCGCTTGCGATTGCTTTTGCCGGCATGTTTTCGGCGGCGACTCTCGCCGAAACCTCATCGGGGGATTCTTCCGTGGAATCGCTTGAACAGGAAACCCGGGAGTTGGGCGAGGCGCTCCAGGAGTATGGTTCTGACCAGAAGGAGCAGGCCGAGGACTCGATCAATAGAACACTGTCTGCCCTGGACAAACGTATCCAGGAACTGGAACAACAGCTTTCCGAAAACTGGGACGATATGAGCGACACCGCTCGGGAACGGTCCCAGAAGAGTCTGGAGTCTCTGCGCGAACAGAGAGCGCGTGTGCAAAACTGGTACCAGGAACTGAAAGAGAGTTCTGCATCTGCCTGGGAGCGCGCTCGCAAGGGTTTCTCCGAGGCCTATGAAGCGCTTTCAGAGCAATGGAACAGCACCGAAAAGGAGCTGGATGAGGACACCGGAAAGCGCTCTGAAAGTATCTGATCCAGAAATACGTCGAGCATTTCACTTCCGTCCGCTCATTAAGTTTCCTCGGGAACTGGTTCGGGCGGAAGTCGCTTTCCCGCCAGATTTTCCATTAGCCGGCAGGTCACCAGGTCTCCCGTCACGTTGATCGCGGTGCGGCACATATCCAGAATCCGGTCCACGCCCATGATCAGCGCAATGCCGCTGGGCGGAATGCCTACGGTCTGGAGTACCATCGCAAGGATCACAATGCCTACCCCAGGCGTGGCCGGGGAGCCGATTGAAGCGCCCACGGCCATGGCAACCACAAGCGCCATGCTTCCCATACTCAGATCAATACCATAGACCTGTGCCAGAAAAATGGTAGCCACGGCCTGATAGAGTGCCGTGCCATTCATGTTGATGGTGGCACCCAGGGGAATCACGAACTGGGAAACTGAGGGCCGCACCCCCAGCTTGTCTTCGGCCGTTCTGATGGACAGGGGCATGACGGCCGCCGAGCTGGATGTGGAGAAGGCCAGCAAAAGCACATCCCGCGTGTCTTTCAGAAAGCGAACGGGGGATTGGCCAGCGAGGAGCTTCAGGATCAGCATGTAAACGCCCAACAACACCAGCAAACCCACAATAACGGTTGCGACATAGGAAGCCATGCCCAGCATTGCGCGGAATCCGAGCGTGGTTGTCAGTTGGGCCATGAGGCCGAACACAGCAACCGGCGCCAGGCGCATCGCCCAGCGGACAACGGTCATGCAGATTTGCTGGAGGGAGTCGAGCAGGTCCAGCATGGGCCTGGATTTTTCCGGGGCCATGCTTACCAGGGCGATGCCGACAATGATCGAGAAGATCACCACCTGGAGCATCTGGCCCTCAACCATCGCGTCCAGTGGGTTGCCCGGTAACAGGCCGATCAGGGTCTTGGGCAGCTCGTCGACACCAGGCATGCTGGCAACCGGCGCGCTGTCCTGGGGTGTTGCCGCCGGAGTGCCAAGGCCCATCATCATCCTGCCCGGGTTGATCAGGTCGCCGATCCAGAGACCTATCGATGCCGCCATGGCCGTGGTGACTACGAAGAAACCGGTTACCCTCAGTCCGAGCTTGCGCAGCTGTTCCAGGTCCTCGCTGGCGGCGAGTCCGCGAACTACCGAGGCAATCACCAGGGGGATCACAATCATCTGGATCGTGGCGAGGAACAATTGCCCGGGGAAAGCCAGCCAGTTGCCAATCAAGGTGCCGGTGTCCGGTTCCACCAGTCCCACGGAGGGACCGAGGAGCGTGCCCGTGATCAAACCCAGGAACATGCCGATCAAAACCTTCAGCCATAGCTTTCCCTGCACCAGCCCCGAGAGGTAGCTGCTGAGGTGACGAAGTGGCCGCGGATAAAAATCGTTCGTCTGGCTTGGCATTACTCTGAACCATCCCTGTTTCTCTGGAACGCCATACAAGGATAGTCGATGCGTGCGAAAGTCTCGTGAGACAGATCAAGCCTGCATCAAGTCGATTTCTTCCGGAGTAAGAGGGCGGTATTGGCCGGGTGCCAGGGAATCGTCCAATCGGATCTTCCCCATTCGCTCCCGATGCAGCGCAGTTACGCGGTTACCGGCGGCATGAAACATCCGCTTTACCTGGTGGTAACGGCCTTCGTAGATGGTCACCCTGGCTTCGCAGGGGCCCAACAGGTCGAGTTGAGCGGGTGAGGTGGTGAGTTGCTCATACTCGAACCAGATCCCTTCCGCGAATCGTTGAGGCGTGTCCGGAGAAATCGGGTACGCGGTGCAGACCCGATAGACTTTCGGGATCTTGATGCGCGGTTCGGTGAGCTGGCGAGACCAGCGGCCATCATTGGTGAGAATCAACAGCCCGGTGCTGGCCCGGTCTAGCCGTCCGGCAATGTGTAAATCTTCGCGCAGTTCCGGTGCTACCAGTTCCATCACGGTTGTGTGCGTGTGATCGAGGGTGGCGCTCAGGAAGCCCGCCGGCTTGTGCAGCATGAGGTAATGGCCGGGTTCCGCCTTTTGAACGATCTCACCGTCGACCTTCACACTGGAAAAGCGGTCCACTTCGGCAGCAGGATCCCCGCAGGCAACGTCATTCACGGCAACCCGACCCGAGGCGATCAGGAGCCTGGCCTGACGACGACTGACGCCATTCTGGTTGCTGAGAATTCTCGAAAGCTTCATGGTGTGAATCGGCTATGCTGAAGGTAACCCCGACAATAATACGAGGAAATGCCATGCCATTCTCTGTTGATCATCTTGCCGAACTCAATCTGCTGGGCCAGTTTCCCTCTACTTCCACCCAGGAAGGGCTCAAGGTACATGCTCATTCGGCGGCCCCGGAGACGGTGAGGGCGGCCGAAAGCCTGCACGCCAAGGGGCTGATCAGCCAGAAAGACGGCGGCTACCTCACGCCGCTGGGCGCAGAGGCAGTAGACCTGACTCAGAAGCTTCAGTCGATTCTCAGCAGCGCCTGACCCGGAGATGAGCCTGCCCGCACTTTGAGCCCGGGCGTCTTCACAGGGTAGGGTGTGGGCATGAGGAACTGGAAGAAATCGCCCTTCCTGTGGATGGGCGGCAGCATAGCCGGTGTCGGACTGATAGTCGGTCTGCTCTACGCGTTCGGGGTTCATCAGCAGGTGGTTGACCTGTTGCGCTGGTTCGATACCCAGGGCGCGTGGGCGGCTTTCCTGTTTATTGGCATCATGGTGCTTGCCATGGTGCTGCTATTGCCGGGAGTGCTGCTGACCACCGGTGCCGGTTTCGTGTTCGGTGTGCTGGAAGGCACAGCGTATGTGGTGGTGGGCACCACCCTGGGCTCGGCCATCGCCTTCCTGATTGCCCGGCATTTTCTGGGCGAGCATGCCCGGGTCTATATTCACAGTCGCGCCCGGTTGTCTGTGGTGAGCAATGAAATGGCGCCCCATGGGTGGAAAATAGTGCTGCTCACCCGTCTGATTCCCTTCTTTCCGGGCAAGCTGTCCAATTTTCTGTTCGGTCTTACCAACTTTTCCTTCGGCGGGTTTGTTGCCGGCACCTTTCTGGGCGTGATTCCCTTTTCCTTGCACAACGTGTACCTGGGTTCGCTGGCCGCCGACCTTTCTACGCTGGGGGTGCGGGAAACCGGCCGTACGCCCCTGGAGTGGGCCATCTACGGTGCCGGTTTCGTAGGCACGGTATTGGCCGTGGTGTTTCTCAATCGTCTCGCGCGCCGGGCCCTGGCCCGTTACAAAGTTGAAACCGAACCAAAGGAACAGGAGGCAAACGAATGAGCTGGATGAAGTGGCTGCCCTGGCGTTATGTGGTTAAGCGTGTTGCCCATCGTCATGGTTTCCTGGATCCGATTGCGCTGCTCGGTAAGCTGCACAGTTTTGCCCAGCCATCGGAAGTCGGAGAGCCCATCGAGCTGCTTCGAGCCGGCGTGGTGTTCCACGCTCGGGGGCTGATCAACAGCCGTGTTATCCAGCACAACCTGGACTGGGTCTGGCCCTACTGGGTAGAGCGTCAGTTTGACCCTATGGATCCGGCCTTCATTCCCCGCGCATTTTCGATCACTCATATCAACCTCAGTAACCGCAACTGGACGGCGATTGGCCAGCCGGATGTGGATGAATTGCCGGTTGTGGATCCCCGTGGATTGCTGACGCCGTTCCACGACGGCTGGTCACTGGATGCCTGGGTCCTGGCGGACGACGGCCGATGTCTTTTACCTTCTCGAAGCAACACGGCCCGGCAGCGCCAGGAATTCGAGGATGGCCCCTGTGTCGTGACCGAATCCGAATTGAACGGTCTGAGCCTGACCAGTCGTTCCCGGGTGGTGGTGGAAAAGGGCCGGCCGGTGTGTGAGATGGTCCTGAAGGCGCGGTCGGAGACATCCGGGTCACTGGTGCTTTCGCTGCGTCCGGCCAACCCCGAGGGGATCAGTTTTATCAATCGGGTTGGCCTGTCAGGCCAACGTGATGCATGGAGCGTGGATGGCCGGCAGGCGGTCTTTTTCAGTCGACCCGCGGAAAGCCATCACGTGTCAGACTATCGCCGGGGCGATGTTCGCATTCACCTGCAGGATAAGGAAGACCAGAGCCGGGGCGAATGCGATGTCGGAATGGTGACAGCCGCGGCTCTGTTCGCGCTTCAGGCCGGCGAAGAGTCGGAACTGACGGTAAGGATTCCGCTGAAGGATGAGTCGGCGCCGACCATCGGTTCGGATGGCTGGGACAGCGCCATTGGGGAGTACGCCCGGCTGGAGTGTCCGGACGAGAACTGGCAGTTTCTCTATCAGGCGGCTATTCACTCACTGGTGCTTCATTCTCCCGAAGATGTTTACCCCGGGCCCTACACCTACAAACGGTTCTGGTTTCGCGATGCCGCCTTCATCATCCATGCCTTGCTATGCGCAGGTCTGACCGACCGGGCCGAGCGAGCGCTTTACCAGTTTCCGGCACGACAACTCAAAAGCGGCTATTTCCGCTCTCAGGAAGGGGAGTGGGACGCCAACGGTGAGGTGCTCTGGATTCTCAGACGGTTCCATGAACTGACCGGTCGGCCGCTGCACCATGAATGGCAGGAGCCCGTGCGCAAGGGCGCCCGCTGGATCGAGAACAAACGTCTCAGCGACACTATTGATGAGCCCCATGCCGGTCTGCTGCCCGCCGGATTCAGTGCCGAGCACCTGGGGCCCAATGATTATTACTACTGGGACGATTTCTGGGGCATTGCCGGCCTCAAGGCGGCGGAAGCAATGCTTGCCCCGGTTGACCGGGAAACCAGTGAGCATTTCGGTGCCGGTGCCCGTGAGTTCAGCCAGACCGTTGACCGCAGCCTGGCAACCTGCGAGCAGCGACTGAAGCGACCGGGAATGCCAGCTTCGCCCTATCGCCGTCTGGATGCCGGCGCCATCGGCTCTCTGGCGATGGGATATCCCACGCAATTGTGTGAACCGGATGATCGCAGATTGCTCGACTGCGTCGAGTTTCTGCTCGAAAAATGCTTTGTGAAAGGCGCCTTCTATCAGGACATGATTCATTCGGGCCTGAACGCCTACCTGACCCTGCACGTGGCGCAGGTGCTGCTGCGCGCGGGTGATCCGCGGTTCCTGGAGTTGGTGGATGCGGTGGCCGGGCTGGCCTCACCAACGGGACAGTGGCCGGAAGCGATCCATCCTGCGACCGGCGGCGGCTGCATGGGCGATGGCCATCATGTCTGGGCGTCCGCAGAGTGGGTGTTAATGGTGCGTAACTGCTTTGTCCGGGAGGAAGGTGATCGCCTCATTCTCGGGGCCGGTATTCCTCCGCGCTGGCTGGCTCAGGAAAAGCCAATCCGGTTTGGTCCCGCACCAACCAGTTTCGGAACCATATCCATCACCATTACGCCAAGGCCCGGTGCCTCGCCCGATGTGTCCTGGGAGGGCCGCTGGCATGACTCGGAACCTGATATCGAGGTAAGGCTGCCGGACACGAAAGACTGACAAACTGTACTGGTCACGAAACCGGATTTCTGTATCTGTTTTGTTTGCCTGCTAACTTATAAAGTAGAAGGCTTATAAATACATCGAATCCGGTTGAGGTTCATGCGCTCACTGTTCTTCTCGTTTTTCGTGCCCGCACTGTTTGTCTGGTTGTGGAGTACCGGTTTTATCGGCGCCAAGTACGGCCTGCCGTTTGCGGAGCCGTTTACGCTTCTGTTGATCCGCATGTTGCTGACGCTGGTGGTACTCGGGGCGCTGGCGTGGGTTATGAAAACCCGTTGGCCGGGCTGGCGGGGAGCCGGGCATCTTGCGGTCACCGGGATGCTGGTGCATGGCTGCTACCTCGGCGGGGTCTTTTACGCGATCCAGGATGGTATGGCGTCCGGGATTGTATCGTTGATCGTTGGTTTGCAACCGCTGGTGACGGCGGCGGCTGCCGTCGTGATTCTCAAGGAGTCCGTGAGTGTCCGGCAGTGGGTCGGCCTGACTCTGGGGCTGGTCGGTGTTGCCCTTGTGCTGTTGGAAAAATTTGGCGTCAACGGTTCAGACTCGTTGTATTCCCCCTGGAGTCTGCTTTGGGCCGTTTTTGCACTTGCCGGTATATCCATGGGGACCGTCTATCAGAAGCGGTATGGCACCAATGCGGATCTGGTGGCGGGCACCCTGATCCAGTTTGCGGCAGCGGCCGTCCTGTTTGCCATTGGAGCCTTTGCTCTCGAAACCCGGGAAGTCGAGTGGAGCCTGCAGCTGCAGCTTTCCATGGCCTGGCTTGTCATCGGTTTGTCCACCGGTGCCGTTCTTCTGTTGATGTGGCTGATCCGCCAGGGCGCAGCTTCCCAGGTCGCCAGCCTTTTCTATCTGGTGCCACCGGTTACCGCGCTTGAGGCCTATCTGCTGTTCGATGAGCGTCTGGGCGGGCTCGCCATGATGGGCGGCCTGATCGCCATCGTTGGCGTGGCATTGGTAGTCACCCAGAAAAAACCGGCTTAGCCAATGTTCCCAGGGGTGGTTGACACATGACGGAAGTGACCAAAGGCGTCTGGTATGGTCTGGGCGCCTACACCATCTGGGGCTGTTTTCCTCTGTTCTTTGCCCTGTTCGAGGGCGTGCCTGCCTTCGAGATTCTGATACACCGGATCATCTGGTCCTGCGTTTTTCTGGCTGTGGTTATCAGTGGCCTGCGTCGCTGGCCAGCGGTTAAAGCGGCATTGGCGAATCCCACCCAGCTCTGGCGGGTGCTGGCCTGTGCCGTGCTCATTGCCGCCAACTGGGGCATCTACATTTATTCCGTGGAAACCCGCCATGTTCTCCAGGCCAGTCTGGGTTATTTCCTGACGCCGCTGGTGAATGTGGCGCTCGGGATGCTGGTGCTTCGTGAACGCATGGGGCCATGGCAGATGGCGGCCGTTGTACTTGCCGGCGTCGGAATTCTGATCCAGTTGGTGATCCTCGGTGAGCTGCCCTGGATTTCCCTAGCTCTGGCGATCAGTTTTGGCACCTATGGCCTGGTTCGAAAGCAGGTGATGCTGGATGGATTATCCGGATTGTTTGTCGAAACCATGTTGCTGCTGCCGGTTGGCCTGCTGACCTTTGGCTGGCTTGCCAGGGAGGGTATGTCCCACTTCGGAGATAGCGCTTATATAGGCGCGCTGTTGATGGCCAGCGGTATTGTGACTGCCATCCCGTTGTTGCTGTTTGCCGGTGCTGCCCGACGTCTGCGGCTGGCGACCGTCGGTTTTCTGATGTACATAAACCCGACCCTGCAGTTCTTCATTGCCCTGCTGGTTTTCGGCGAGCCACTGAGTGACGTTCAGTTGATCAGTTTCGTGGTGATCTGGATCGCACTGGGCCTGTACAGCTGGTCGTCCTGGCATTACCGGCCGCGGGTGCCGGTTGGCCAGGACTGAGATTGCCACTCTCCGGACTGCAATATTCAGGACAGGGTAGCGAGCAGATCATTGATCGCCCGGGCGAAGGCCACGGGTGAATCCTCCTGGAGAAAATGGCCGCCTTTGAGGGTCACGTGGGGTTGGTCCTTGGCGCCCGGGATCCGCTTCTGCATATACGCATCGCCGCCCCGGGTTATCGGATCCCCGTTGCTGAAGGTGGTCAGGAAGGGTTTCTCCCAACGCTCAAGCACCTTCCAGGCGTTGCGGTTGGCCTCGCTGGCGGGGTCGTTGGGATGCACCGGTACCAGTCGGGGAAAGGCCCGGGCGCCGGCTTTGTATTTCTTGCCCGGAAAGGGCGCATCATAGGCGCGCATTTCATCGGGGCCCAGCTTGCGGAAGGAACCGGTGTTTATGATCCGCGCGATGGGGAACCACGGGCTGTGCAGGGCGAAGTTCTTCCATATTTTGAACGCTGGCGGCGCTTTCTGGTCGCCGGTGGGCAGCATGCCGTTGCCGACCACGATGGCCCGGAACCGGTCGGGATTCTCTGCGGCCAGCCGCAACCCTAACAGAGACCCCCAATCCTGGCAGACCAGAGTGATATTGTTCAGGTCCAGTTGATCCAAAAACGACTGCATCCAGTCCATGTGTTGCTGGTAGGAGTAGTCGTTGATCGCCGTGGGTTTGTCGGATTTGCCGAAACCGATCAGGTCCGGTGCGATAACCCGGTGTCCGGCCGCCGCGCAGATCGGAATCATGTGACGGTAGAGGTAGGACCAGGAAGGTTCCCCGTGCATCATCAGAATCGGGCTTGCCTCTGAGGGACCTTCATCCACGTAGTGCATTCGCAGACCGCCTACCTCCAGGTAGTGGGGCTCAAAGGGATAGTCCAGCAGTCTTTCAAAGCGTTTCTCCGGGGTTCTGACAAAATCCATCGCGCTTGCCTTGTTGTTCATTATTGTGAGGGAATGGTCGCAAGGATTGTGCTGGAGCAGGAGAGCAGAGACAAGCGCCATGGCTTATTGGCTGATTTGCAATTCCAGAGCGGGTGATGGTGAGCGAGGCCGGGACTTCTGGCTGGAGCACCTGGCATCCGCGGGTATCCGGGATCCTCACTGCCATGACTTTGAAGAGGCTGACTGGACCGAGAATCTGGGTGACCGGGATATCGTTATCGTTGCAGGGGGTGATGGCTCAGTGAACCGTGCGGCTGCCGTCTGCCGGGCGACAGGTGCCACGCTGGCCATTCTGCCCTCTGGAACGGCCAACGACTTTGCGCGGAATCTCGGCCTTCCTGACCAGCCGCAAGCCCTGTGCGAGCTGATTGCCAGCGGCATCACGCAAACGGTCGACGTTGCAGACTATGGCGATGGCATCTTCCTGAATGTAGCCCATATCGGCATGGGGACCTTGCCTGCGAGGGAGTCCCGTGGCGCTGAGAAAAAAATCCTCGGGCGTTTCAGCTACGGTGTGGAATTGCTGCGTCGGTTGAACGCAAAAAGAGGTTTCCGGGCAACCATCCGATGCGACCGGGGTGTGGTCAAGGGACGGTGGCTTTCCATTGCAGTGGCCAGTGGCGCTTTTTTCGGGGGCGGCAACGAGATTCCCGAGGCGTCGGCCAGCGATGGTCAGCTGGATATCATCGCCATCCGGCCACGACCAATTCTTCAGCTTCTGTTCACGTTTCTGATGGTCCGCCTGAACAGGCAGGCTCCGCAACGCACCAGCACCCTGGTCCATATCAAAAGCCAGCGCTGTCTGGTGCATACCGGCAAACCAAAAACGGTGACGGCCGATGGTGATGTGGTCTCCCGCACCCCTCTCAACGTAGTGTGTAAGCAGGGCAGCCTGCGTGTGATCGGGTCGAAGGTCGTCAGCACCGCCGCCAACACTGAAGACCGATTAGGTATGCCCGGCACTGCATAAAGGGTTGCTAAAAGGCGGCGGGCTTTCAGATACGTTTTGTCACTGACTTTTCCCGCAGGAAACGCAATCATGGGCTTTGCTGGCATAATCAACCACAATGGCTGACATTAAATGCCAGAGTGTCGCTTTTGCAACCATATTTCTGATTTCTGGCCTCCCGTTGCGGCCGCCTGACTTCCGTTCCAGCTGAATCGTCGAAAAGGACTAGAGAATGCCCACAGAAACTGCATCGCTCTCCTCGAAGGTAATCAAAGGCATAAAAACCGGCATCATCGCGCTAACGCTGTCTGCCGTCGGTCAACCGCTCCTTGCAGCCGAGCGTCTGTACATCTTTACCGAAAACTACCCTCCCTATAACGCCTCTGAAACCGGAAAAGGCTTTGCCCACAACGAAGAGGACATTACCGGCATCTGCACGGATATGGTGAAAGCCATGCTTTCCCGGGTCGACTACGACTATGTCATGAAAATGCGGGACTGGAGCTACGCCTATAACTGGGTTCAGGACAGGGAAAATCATGGACTTTTCTGCACCGCACGAACCGACGAGCGGGAAGACCAGTTTCAATGGGTGGGGCCTCTGGCATCCATCAAGTGGACACTCTTTGCTGCACCGGATTCCGACATCACACTGGATTCTCTGGAAGATGCCAAAGACCTGAGAATCGCAGGCTACAAGGGCGATGTGATGTCCGAGTATCTGGTCGATCAGGGTTTCAACGTAATCATGGGTATTTCCGGGGACGTGAATACCCGTCGTCTCACCCTGGGCCAGGCGGATCTCTGGGTAACCGATGGTCTGGTTGGTCCTCTGGTGGCGGAAGAGGAGCACGGGATTACCGGGCTGAAGCCCGTGCTGGTGTTCCGGGAAACGCCCATGTATCTGGCATTCAGCAACAATACCGATCCGGCGGTGATCGAAGATCTTCAACGGGCTCTGGATCAGGCCCGTGAAGCCGGAGAGATCGCCCGCATTGCGTCCAGCTACGAGTAAACATCCAGCGTTGCGCGGAAATATCAGAACCAGAGCCCGATCTGCGGATCGGGCTCTTTGTGTTCGATCATCAGGCCGTTCTGTTCGAGCAGGCCAATGAGCTTCTCGGTGTCTTCAATGTTCAGGAAGCCGCCAATTGATACTTCTGTATCCCGATGGGTGAGTGACAGTTTGGCCGGCGTGAACGGATGCGGCGGTGATTGGATCCGAAGCCGTGCATAGCGGGTGGGGAGCGTCCATTCTGCCTGCTTGCGTTTTCTGCCCTTCTCCAGATGAATGTCGTCACGGCTAATGGAGAGAACCTCCTGCCGCTGGCATGCCCGGGATGTGAGGTAGATGCCGCAGGCAAGCGCGACAAGTTCCAGCCCGGCAAACGGGATGATTACCCAGGCGCCTATGAGCGTGAATCCCGTGGCTATGAGGGC
Source organism: Marinobacter sp. CH_CUG1437-1 (assembly GCF_037029655.1). Taxonomy (NCBI): domain Bacteria; kingdom Pseudomonadati; phylum Pseudomonadota; class Gammaproteobacteria; order Pseudomonadales; family Marinobacteraceae; genus Marinobacter; species Marinobacter sp. CH_CUG1437-1. The sequence goes on from NZ_JAYMEW010000003.1 coordinate 331,995, forward strand.
TGAAAGCACGAACAGGGCGGCCCAGATTCTGACATTGCCATGCCAGCTCAGGGAGCGGTTGGGGGTGAGAATTAGCCGGAAGCCGTCCGGATGTGGCAAGCGTTCCACCATGGAATCTGCCTCAGTATTAACGCGCCGCTTGACTTGATGATAGTCAATTATACGGTGAGCGCGACCTGATCAGATCTGGCAGTTGGCCGGCGGAACGGTCTCGAAAACCGAGCGGGCAGCCGCCAATTGATTCTGCAGCGAGGCAATGCGGGTATCGTGATTCGGGTGGGTGGAAAGAAATTCCAGCGGTTGTGCGCCTGAAGCCCGCGCCATATTCTGCCAGAGGCGAACACTCTGGTCCGGTTCGAAGCCGGCTCGGGCCATGATTTCCAGACCCATCAGATCCGCCTCCTCCTCATGGGCACGGCTGAACGGCAGGGTGATGCTCAGTTGGGCACCGATGCCGAGGGCCTGCTGAATCTGGTCCTCTGCAATTTCGCTCTCGGTGAACAGGCCGATCAGTAGCATGCCGGCTTGCAGACCCAGTTCCTGGGTCAGCCGTTCATTGCCATGATCGGCAAGAACGTGGGCAATTTCGTGGCCAACGACCGTGGCCAGTTGCGCCTGATTCTCCGCGATCTCCAGCAGGCCTGAATGCACGCCGATTTTCCCTCCGGGCAGGGCGAAAGCATTTGGCGTGGGGTTATCGAAGACGGTTACCTCCCAGGATTGGGGCATAGGAGCTTCCGGATACTCCGTCTGGGCGGCGACCACCAGGGCTTCCGTGATGCATTGGACGAGCCGATTGACATCAGGCCGTGTGATCAAGGCGTTCTGCTGTTTCATCTGCTCGAAATTCTGCTGCCCCATGTCCGCCAGAACAGCGTCGGGAACCAGGGCCAGCCGGTTCCGACCCGTGGGGGATTCCTGACAGCCGGTCAGGAACATGAGTGCTGCAAGACTGAGAATCAGCGCCTTCAATCAGAACTCCGTTGTTACTCGTGAAGAAGGGGGTGGGGCACAGTATCGCCGCTCCGGGCGGCCGACAGTACCATAGGTCACTTCGGCGGACAGCTCTTCAGTACCCACCAGGTATTCCAGGTAACGACGTGCAGTTGTTCGGGAGGCGCCGATGGCCGCTCCGACTTCCTCGGCACTCAGGTGGTGACCGCTCGCCATCACCGCCCGGATCTTGTCCAGGGTCAGTCCATCAATCCCCTTGGGCAATCGCTGATCCATACTCTGGACAGTTTCGTTGGACGTTCTTGGCAGCAGGGCGTCCACCTCCTTCTGCGCGACATGATGCAGTGAAGACAAGCGCGCCATGTGCTCACGGTAGCGGTTCACGGCCTCCTGCAAGCGCTCGAATACCAGCGGCTTCAGGATATAGTCGAAAACGCCACCTCGCAAAGCGCTGCGCAGGGTTTCGACCTCCTTGGCGGCGGTAATCAGGATGACATCGCTACCGCTGTCTTCAGCCCTCAGTTCCCGAAGCAGTTCAAGACCATTGCCATCGGGAAAGTAAACGTCAAGCAAAATCAGGTCGGGTGCCAGTATTTCAATCTGGTCCCGGGCATCGGCAAGCGTATGGGCGATGCCGCACAGCTCAACGTCTTCCAGCCGCTCAACAAAGCGTCGCTGTATTTCGGCTATTTTCCGGTCATCCTCAACAATCAGCAGACGAATGGTGGTCAATGTTCGAACCTCCGCTCGGGCTTCTTCGGTAAGTATAGGGTAAAGCGACTGCCGCCTTCCGGGATGTTATCGACGGTTACCGAGCCGCCCCAATAAACAAGAAACTGTTGCACCAGATGCAGGCCATAGCCGCGGGCTTCCCCTTCCTTGCTGCTGACCCCCTTCTCGAAAATCCGCTGTCTTTCAGACTTCGGGATGCCGGGTCCCTGATCCTGGACTTCGAAAATCAGCTCCTGGCCGAGATCAGTCATCGAGAGTTGCACTCGCCCACCGGCACCTGCCTCCAGACGTGTAGCGTCCAGGGCATTATCGATGAGGTTACCAAGTACGCTGACGAGCTGATCCCGGGGCAGGGCGGCGGGCAAATCTGCCATCTGACTGTCGGGATCGATATCCAGTCTTAATCCCATTTCCCGGGCGCGATTGTATTTTCCGAGCAGGCAACCGGCGATGACCGGGTCAGGCACGGCCTCCAGCAGCAGGTGAATAAGCGCCTGATGGTCACTCACTTCACTGCCAATCAGATTCAAGGCTTCTTCGGTAGCCCCGATCTGGATAAGCCCGGCAATGGTGTGGAGTTTGTTCGAATATTCGTGGGTCTGGCTGCGCAGGGTATCCGCATATTGCTGAATCCGCGTCAGTTGTCGGCTTACCTGATCCAGTTCATTGCGCAGCCGGAAGCTAGCAACGACGCCAATGATCTCGTCGCCCTGTCGAACGGGTAACCGGTTGACTACCATCTGGCGACCACGCAGCCAGATCTCCCGGTCGAAATCCGGGTGACCGGATTCCAGTACCGACATCAGGCTGCTTTCCGGAAGAACCTCCAGAATCGGGCGGCCGGCAAGAGGATCGTCGGTTGGCAAATCCAGTGTTTCATAGGCCGCGCGGTTTGCTGTGGTGATCATCCCGTCCCGATTAACGGCAATGATTCCCTCCCGCACGGACTGGAGCGTTGCCTCCCGTTCCCGGAACAACCGGGCGATTTCCTCCGGTTCCAGCCCGAAGATGGCCTGCTTGAATCGACCGGCGATGACAATGGCCGACAGGATGGTGACCAGCAGCATCAGCCCGACCACGCCATAGAGCACCAGGTTGTAGCGCTGAATGGTAGCTTCGACCTGCTCAACGCTGTAGCCGACCGACACGATTCCAACGATCTCTCCGGTCTCCGGAACGGTTACGGGCGCCTTACCGCGCATGGATTCGCCAAGACTGCCTCTGGCCAGGGCCACATAAGCGTTTCCTTCCACCAAGGCCTTGCGGCCGAAGTCGCCATCATCGTCACCCATCGAGTGGCCAATGCGGCTTGCGTCCGGATGGGCCAGGCGAATGGCTTCATGATCGCCAATGACAATAAACAAGGCCTGGTTGGTATCGGTCAGGCGCGTGGCAAGGCGGTTCAGTCCGTTTACATCCCGGGAACGCACGCCATCAATCACGGCGGGGGTGGCGGCCACGGTCTTCGCGACCATCAGTGCCCGCTGGCCGATCTCATCGTACAGGGAATCGCTGAGGTAATAGCCGGCAAAGCCACCAATGAGCATGGTTTGCAGCGCGCCCAGCAGACCCAGTGTAAGGATCATTCGGGTTTTGAGTTTGGTTTTTCGAAACACGGTTGGTCATGGCTTGTTGTCGTTTGGTTGTCAGGGTACTGCATGATCGCCCGGGTTGCCCGTAATCAATATGAACAAAATGCCCGTTAAGCCCTTTAAAGGCGTTACGTGCACAAGCTTCCGGGTCTCGGGTTTCACCTATTAACCTGCCTGCAATCGCTCCTCTGGCCTGCAACAGCCAGGGACCCGGCCAACACGGTCCTGCCTCAGGAGTGATCACAAAAACAAGTTGATGAGGTGACAACCATGATGATCAAGCGAACCCTGTCTTTTGTGGCGGCTGCGGCCGTCTCCATGTCTGCCATGGCCTGGCAGCCCTCCGGAAAAGTGGAATGTCTCGCCCCTGCCGATCCCGGCGGCGGTTGGGATTTCACCTGCCGCAGTGTCGGTAACGTGTTGCAGGATCTTGCCCTTGTGGATGGCAGTGTGCAGACCGTCAACATGGCGGGCGCCGGTGGCGGCGTCGCCTATGCGCACACGGTGAGCAAGCGGGCCGACGATAATAAGCTGCTCGTTGCCGCGTCCACTGCCACCACCACCCGCCTCGCCCAGGGGCAGTTCCCCGGTATGAACGCCGATATGGTGACCTGGGTCGGTGCGCTCGGTGCCGATTACGGCATCATTGCCGTTGGCAAGGACTCCGAGTACCAGTCCCTCAATGCCCTGATGGATGCCGTAAAGGCCAACCCGAAGTCTGTGAAGTTCGCCGGTGGCAGCGCACGTGGCGGCTGGGACCATCTCAAGGTGCTGATTGCTGCCAAGGCAGCGGGTGCCGACAAGCTCCCCTCGATACCGTACCTCTCCTACAACAATGGCGGCGAGGCTATGAGTCAGGTTGTTGGTGGACAGGTGGACGCGTTCACCGGAGATATTTCGGAAGCCACCGGCTTTCTTGAGTCTGGTGACCTGAGGGTCGTCGCAGTGCTCTCCGAGGAACGTCTGCCCGGAAGATTCAGCGACCTTCCAACAGCTAAGGAGCAGGGCATTGATGCAGTTGGTCCAAACTGGCGTGGCTTTTATATGCCCAAAGGCGCCAGTGAGGAAGCCAAGTCCTACTGGGTTGAGGCTGTCGATACTCTCTACGCCAGTGAGGAGTGGAAAAAGGTTATGAAGAGCAATGGCCTGATTCCGTTCCACCCGCCGGCGAGCAAGTTCGACGAGTTTGTTCGCGACCAGGTGCAGGACATTGAGAACCTCTCACGTGAAATAGGGCTCCTCAAATGACCAGTCTCGGTGATCGTATTCTCGGTCTGGGTCTGCTCGTTCTCGCCGTTGCCTATGGCTGGGCCGCCCAGCAGTGGCCCGAGCCATTCGGTGGTGCCGAGACCGTGGGCCCGGAAACCTTTCCCACCATGCTCGCGGTTGTTCTGGTGGCAGGCAGCCTCTACCTGATGATCAAGCCGGATCCGGACGCCCAGTGGCCAGTCGGCAAATCAGCCTTTGAGCTTGTGATCTCGCTGGTGGTTCTTGTGGTCTACACGTTGCTGCTGGAGCCCCTCGGCTTCGTCATTGCCACTACCCTGGCTGTGGGTACCCTCAGTTGGCGCATGGGCGCAGCGCCAAGGCCGGCATTTCTCACCGGTCTGTTGAGTGCCGTCGTGGTCTTCGTGCTGTTCAACTATGGCCTGTCCCTGAGTCTGCCGGCCGGCTTGCTGGAGGTGCACTGATGGAAACGCTTGGCTTCTTGATGGAGGGGTTTGCCGTTGCGTTGACCCCTTACAACCTGATGTTTGCGCTATTCGGTGCGTTCGTGGGCACATTGATTGGATGTCTGCCCGGTCTGGGGCCTGCGAATGGTGTCGCCATTCTTATTCCCCTGGCTTTCACCCTTGGCCTGCCGCCGGAAACCGCGATGATCCTGCTGACAGCAGTGTACGCCGGTGCCATGTACGGTGGCCGGATTTCCTCGATCCTGCTGAACATTCCGGGTGATGAACCGGCGATGATGACCTGTCTGGATGGGTATCCCATGGCTCAGAAGGGCCGGGCAGCCGACGCTCTCGCAGTTTCTGCAATTGCCTCCTTCGCTGGGGGTCTGATTGGCACTATCGGTCTGATCATGCTGGCGCCGGTATTGGCAAAGTTTGCCCTTACCTTTGGGCCGGCCGAGTATTTTGCCCTGTTCCTTCTGGCCTTTGCCACGCTGGGCGGAATCACCGGCAAGAACCCGGTGAAAACCGTGGTCGCCGCCACCCTGGGGATCATGATCTCCACAGTGGGCATCGACATCTCGACCGGGACCCAGCGCTACACCTTTGGTGTGCTGGAGTTGTATGAGGGTATCGATTTCATTCTGGCCATTGTCGGGCTGTTCGCCATCTCCGAGCTTCTGTTCTTTGTGGAATCCCGCATGGGCCGGGGGCGAGACAAGATGAACGTGGGCAAACTGACACTGACCATGAAAGAGTTGGTGATGACGATCCCGACCCAGCTGCGTGGTGGTGTGCTTGGCTTTATCTCCGGCGTTTTGCCCGGGGCCGGTGCCTCATTGGGCAGCTTTATCAGTTACACCCTGGAGAAACAGGTTGTTGGCAGGAAGGGCAAATTCGGAGAGGGCGACATCCGGGGTGTTGTTGCGCCGGAAGCCGGTAACAACGGCGCATCTTCTGGTGCCCTTGTTCCGATGCTCACCCTGGGGGTTCCCGGAAGCGGTACTACGGCGGTTCTCCTGGCCATGCTGATTTCCCTGAATATCACGCCGGGACCGCTGATGTTTACCCAGAACGCGGACATCGTCTGGGGCGTGATCGCCGCCCTGTTGATCGGTAACGTCCTGCTTCTGGTGCTGAACATTCCGCTGGTGGGCTTTTTCGTGAAGCTGCTGTCGGTGCCGCCGATGTATCTGCTGCCAATCGTTACCATGGTGGCGTTCGTTGGCATCTATTCGATCAGCCACAGCACTTTCGATCTGTACTTCATGGTGGCTTTCGGCGTCGCCGGCTACTTTCTGCGCAAGCTGGAAATACCGCTGGTGCCGATCATCCTTGGCCTGCTCTTGGGGCCGGAGATGGAAAAGAACCTTGGCCATGCCCTGGTGCTCTCGGATGGCGACTGGAGTGTGCTCTGGGCAAGCCCGCTGGCAATGGGGCTCTGGATCGTTGCAGGCCTGGGACTGATTCTGCCTTACCTGATTGGTCCACTGCTGCGTCGGCGAATGAGCGCCGCCATGAAAGAGAGTCCGGTCAGCGATTAAGCTTGCAGTATTTACGTCCACCTGACGATCTGTTGTCAGTCTTTGCACCGGGCCATGCCCGGTGCTTTTTTAGGTGTGGTCAGTCCGGCACATCGGAGATATTGTCGACCACCGCCGCGTAAAGGTCCCGCGTGGACGCCAGGGCGCCATCGTGCACTTCCTGGGCGGACAGTACCTTGCCGTTGGCCGCCTGCAACGGACGGGATGCCGTCGCGCTGGCAACGACCGTGGGCGCGTACCCCAGATTGAAGCCGCCGTGAGCGGTCGAGTTGACGCACATGTGGGTCATGAAGCCCGCAAGGATGATGTTCTTCACGCCTTTGGCTTTGAGCTGCTCATCAAGATCCGTCTGCACGAACGAGTTCGGGAAGTTCTTGGTTATCACCGGCTCGCCCTCGATGGGCGCCACGATATCGGCTATGGCCCCGATGTGATCGTTAATGTCATAGGGAGAGCCGGGGCCGGCATCGTGCCGGATGTGAAAAATCGGGATGCCCAGTGCCCGGGCTCGTTCCAGCAACTTTTTCCCTTCTTCCAGAGCGTTCTCGACCCCTTCAAGTTTCATGATGCCTTCGCGATAGGTGTTCTGGCAGTCGATCATGATCAGGGCGGATTCGGAAAGGCTCGAGGGAGTGTGGCCGAGGCCTTTAAGGTCCCGTAAGGTAGTGGAGGCTGTTGTCATGGTTGTTCTCCTGTTGTTGGTCTGCAAGGAATAAGTGCAACATGGGGCGTTCAGGTGTTACATACGACAATAAACCCGTTTCGATGGGTCTTTGGTAGGATAGGTTCAGATGAATCTGGGGAAGGGCTGATATGCGGGTGATGTTGCTGGGTGCTACCGGTTTGACCGGTGGCAAGGTGCTGCAGGGTTTGCTGGGCAGGGACGAGGTGTCACAGGTGGTGGCACTGGTGCGGCACAAGCTGCCTACGCTGCATGACAAACTGGCACAGCATGAAGTCGATTTTGATCGCCTGGAGGATCACTCCGAACTCTTCGATGTCGATGTGATTATCTGCTGCCTGGGCACCACCATCAAAAAAGCCGGCTCGCAGGACCAGTTCCGCAAGGTGGATCTGGGGTACCCTCTGAAAGCGGGGGAGCTGGGCCGCTCCCAGGGTGTGAGGGCGTTTATCCTGATGTCCGCCATCGGCGCCTCATCCTCGTCGACCATTTTCTATAACCGGGTGAAGGGCGAGCTTGAAGACGCCCTGAGAGATCTCGACTATCCCTACCTGTCCATTTATCACCCCAGTCTGTTGCTGGGCGACCGGAAGGAACAGCGAACCGCCGAGGCTTTGGGGATAAAAGCGATGCCGCTGGTCAACCGCCTGTTGATTGGTCCCCTGGATAAGTACAGGGGCATTGAGGCGCAAACGGTAGCCGATGCCATGGTCAATGAGGCCTGCAGCCTGGCCTCACAACCGGCTGCCGAGCAGGTGGTTCAGACTCGCGAGTACGATGAGATTGTTCAGTTGGCGGGTTGAGCCGGTTATTTGCCGTTCAGAATACCGAGGACCAGGCGGCCGGCCAGGCCAAGCAGAATGGCGCCAAAGATACGCTCGAACCACACGGCCTTCTGCCTGAGCAGGGTAAGCCATTTCGGGTTGGAGAAAAGCCAGGCAACAATCAGGTACCAGCTGGTATCAATGACAAGGGCGGTTGCGGCGTAGCCGAACTTGGCCATCAGGCTGGTGTCGGTGCCCACGACCTGGCTGAAAAGCGCCAGAAAGAAGACGGCGATTTTCGGGTTGAAGAAGGCAATCAGAAAGCCGTCGCGGGCGGCACTCTTGGTGGTAGGCGGCTCGGGCAGTTCGTCATCCGGCTGCCGTTTTGCCATCAGCCCTTTCATTCCCAGCCAGGCGAGATACAGGGCGCCGCCCCACTGCAGGATTGAAAACGCCGTTGGCGAGGCGGTGATGATGGCGGCCAGCCCGAGAATGCTAAGGAAGGCATAGATGCCGACACCGATGCCGTGGGAAAGGGCGGTAATGACGCCGTTGCGTCGACCGCCGGTAAGCGTCTGTTTGAGAACCAGGGCCAATGACGGGCCCGGTGACATGGCGCCCAGAACGCAGATGGTGACAACGGCCAACCAGGTGGCAAGCGTCATGATGAGTCAGTCCTTTGCAAATGAAACAGGCTGCCAAGTCTAGCAGCCTGATCACCGTCAAAAACCTGGAAACTGCAACCAGTTCAATACTCACTCACCGGCCAGAATCCAGCGGGCGGCCTTTTCCGCAATCATCAGGGTTGGGGAGTTGGTATTCCCGCTGGTGATAGTCGGCATCACGCCCGCGTCTACCACGCGCAGTCCGGCCACGCCCCGGACCCGAAGGTGCGGGTCAACTACTGCCTGGTCATCATCGGCCCGCCCCATGCGGGTTGTTCCCACCGGGTGAAAGATCGTAGTGCCAATATCTCCGGCGAGCTTGGCCAGTTCGTCGTCGGTCTGGTACTCAAGGCCTGGTTTGAATTCCTCGGGCTGGTACTGCTGGAAGGCCGGTTGTTCGGCAATACGTCGCGTCACCCTCAGAGAGTCGGCAGCCACTTTGCGGTCTTCCGGCGTACTCAGGTAATTAGGCGAGATGGCCGGCGCCTGCTTTGGATCGTTACTGCGGATGCGCACAGTGCCACGGCTGGTGGGGTTCAGGTTGCAGACGCTGGCGGTGATGGCCGGGAAGTTGTGCAGGGGCTGGCCGAAGGCGTCCAGGCTCAGGGGCTGAACGTGGTACTCGATGTTGGCGTGTTTGTACTCCTCGGAACTGCGGGTGAACAGGCAAAGCTGCGAGGGCGCCATGCTCATGGGACCGGAGCGGGTAAGGAGGTACTCCAGGCCGATTCGGGCCTTTCCGATCAGGGAGTTGGCCATGGTGTTCAGGGTTGTGGCGCCTTTTACCTTGTACACGGACCGGATCTGCAAGTGATCCTGGAGGTTCTCCCCAACGCCAGGAAGGTCGGTAACCACATCAATTCCGTGCTCGTTCAGAAGGTCGGCAGGGCCAATGCCGGAAAGCTGGAGCAGCTGAGGTGAGCCAATGGCGCCCGCGGACAGGATGACTTCTCGTTTTGCCCGGGCGATGACGTCATCGCCGCCGGAGCGCTCGACCCGGACGCCGACACAGCGGGGCCCTGAGCCGGAGTTCTCTGTTTCCAGGCCCAGCACCTGGGTTGAGTGCCACAGGGTCAGGTTGGGGCGCTTTTCGGCGTCCCTGAGGAATGCTTTGGATGTGTTCCAGCGCCATCCGGAGCGCTGGTTTACTTCAAAGTAGTCAACACCCTCGTTGTCGCCGCGGTTGAAATCCCGCGTACGCGGTATGCCAGCCTCAACGCAGGCGGTAGCGAAGTCCTCCAGCACTTTCCACTTCAGGCGCTGGTGCTCCACACGCCATTCGCCGCCGTGGCCGTGATACTTGTGGTGCTCCGGGTCAGCATCGCCGCCATCATCAAGACGATAATGGTCCTCGTGACGCATGAAATCGGGAAGGCAGTTATCCCAGTTCCAGGCGTCCTCGCCGGTTATCTCGGCCCATTGGTTGTAATCCCGGGCCTGGCCGCGAATGTAAAGCATCCCGTTGATACTGGAACACCCCCCGAGCGTCTTGCCCCGCGGGTAGATCAGGGAGCGGCCATTCAGGCCGGGGTCCGGCTCGGTGCGGAAGCGCCAATCGGTGCGTGGGTTGTCGATGCAGTACAGATAGCCGACCGGGATGTGAATCCAGTGGTAGTTATCCCTCCCGCCTGCCTCAATGAGCAATACCCGGTTCTCCGGGTTCGCGCTCAGGCGATTGGCAAGCAGGCAGCCGGCTGAACCGGCGCCTACCACGATATAGTCGAATTCCTGCTGTCCCGTCGCGTTATTGTTGTCGGGCATGGCGCTCTCTCCGCAGCTGCGTCTGTCGTTATTTGGCTGTTGGCATCACAAATTCGGCGCCGGCATCAATGGAATCGGACCAGCGCTGCATGATGGATTTCTGGCGCGTGTAGAACTTTACGCCCTCTTCGCCGTAGGCGTGGGTATCGCCAAACATGGAGCGCTTCCAGCCACCAAAGCCATGCCATGCCATGGGGACAGGGATGGGGACGTTAATTCCGACCATGCCGACCTGGATCCTGCGGCCAAATTCCCGAGCGACGCTGCCGCTCTCGGTAAAGCAGCTTACGCCGTTACCAAATTCATGATCATTGATCAGGCGGATGGCGGTGGCGATATCCGGTACCCGGACACAGGCCAGAACCGGGCCAAAAATTTCTTCCTTGTAAATCGTCATGTCGGGCGTGACATGATCAAACAGTGAACCGCCCATCCAGAAGCCATCGGCACAGCCATCGCCCGTGTTCGACGCATCGAACTCGCGGCCATCGACCACCAGTTCAGCGCCTTCGGCCACACCCTTGTCAATGTAGCCGGTAATGCGCTGGTGTGCGGCGGCAGTCACAATCGGGCCCATCTCGGCATCAAGCTGTTCGCCGTTTTTTACTTTCAGGGCACGGGCTCTTTCGGCAAGCCGGGGCATGATCTTGTCCGCAACATCGCCAACAAGCACGGCCACGCTGATGGCCATGCAGCGTTCGCCGGCACTGCCATAGGCGGCGCCGATCAGCGCGTCAACGGCTTTGTCCAGATCGGCATCCGGCATGACGACCATGTGGTTCTTGGCGCCGCCAAGGGCCTGAATGCGCTTGCCGTGTTTTGCGCCTTTCTCGTAGAGCAGGTTGGCAATGGGGGTAGAGCCGACAAAGCTGAGGGCCTGAACATCCGGGTGCTCGATCAGGGCGTTCACCGCCTCTTTGTCACCCTGGACCACATTGAATACGCCATCGGGCAGGCCAGCCTGTTTCAGCAGGTCGGCAATCATCAGGGACGCGCTTGGGTCCAGCGGGCTGGGCTTCAAAACGAAGGTGTTCCCTGCGGCGATCGCTACCGGAAACATCCACATGGGCACCATGGCCGGGAAGTTGAAGGGGGTTACGCCGGCGACCACGCCCAGGGGCTGGCGGGTGGTCCAGTTGTCGATTCCGGTGCTGACCTGCTCGGTGTAATCGCCCTTCAGAAGCTGGGGAATACCACAGGCAAACTCGACAATGTCGATGCCCCGGGCCACTTCGCCCTGGGCGTCTGTGAACACCTTGCCGTGTTCCGCGGTGATGGCGCGGGCCAGATCATCCTTGTGCATGTTCAACAGCTCCAGAAACTTGAACATGACCCGTGCCCGGCGGATGGGCGGGGTGTCGGCCCAGGCGGGGAAGGCTGCATCGGCGGCAGCAACAGCAGCGTTCACATCCTCGCGGTTGGCCAGGGCCACCCGTCCGGTTTCCTGGCCGGTAGCCGGGTTGAATACCTCCTGGGAGTGGCTGGATGTGCCGGGAGATATTTGGCCATTAATATAATGCTGGATGGTTGCTTCGGTCATGGATGCCTCTGTCTGTTCGTGCTCAGCCTCTAAAATGGGACAGAATGTTTGATTCTGCGGGCTAAAATGAGCGTTGATTAATATCTGACCATATAGGTTAGGGGTGGCTATTGGGTAAAGCAATTGAGATTTTTAAAAGCGAAATATAAGTTAATCTTATATCGTGTCCTGTAAGCGAGGTCTTCTATGCATCCCCTTCAGAGCCTTCGGGCATTCGTTACCGTGGCGCGGGAGGGTAGCGTTTCCCGTGCAGCAATTCGCCTTCACCTGACCCAGCCCGCCGTTAGCCTGAAGCTTAAGCAATTGCAGGATGAGTTAGGGCTGAAACTGTTTCTACGCAAACCCCAGGGGCTGGTCCTGACACCGGATGGCCAGGCTCTGCTCCCGCCGGCAGAGAAAGCGCTGGCAGCCGTGGCCGCCTTTGAGCAGAGCGCCCGGGCAATGCACAGCACGCTGCGAGGGCGATTGCGCATCGGTACCATTGTGGATCCAGAATTCATCCGTCTCGGTGCGTTTCTGCGCCGGTTGGTCGAACGGGCGCCTCAACTGGAGACCGAACTAAGGCAGGGCATGAGCGGCAGCGTATTGGAGCAGGTACGGGATGGCCGGCTCGACGTCGGCTTTTTTCTGGCTCCGCCGGGTGTTGGGCCGGGGTCACTGGCACCCGATGTGACTCATCGTGAGCTGACCCGGTTCAACTATTATGTTGTTGCCCCCGCGGGCTGGGGGCCGAGAATTCGGTCTGTGCAATGGTCTGATCTGGCCACCATGCCCTGGATTGTGACGCCCGAGGACTCCGTTCATCACCGGCTACTCAAAGGCACTCTGGATCCCATGGGCTTAATGCCCCGTGGCGTGGCTCAGGTCGATCAGGAGGCCTGCATGCTGGACCTGGTTCGGGCCGGAGTGGGCCTCAGCCTCGCCAGGGATGCGCTGGCCATGGCTGAGCGCCAGGAAACCGGTCTGGAAATTGTCGATGGGGTACAGTTGCCTTGCGCACTCAGTTTTATATGGCACCGGGACCGGCAGGACGAGCCGCTGATAGCCGAGGCGCTGGAAGCCCTTGCGGGCGTCTGGGCTGTTAGCCCAGCGTAGCATCCAGGAACATCATCACGGCGAAACCGACCATCAGGCAGAAGGTGGACATGATCTTCCACTGGCGATGGTGAGTTTCCGGGATGATCTCATTGCTGATGATGAACAGCATGGCGCCCGCTGCGAAGCCCAGGGTCCAGGGCATCAGGGGCTCGGCCAGCCACACCAGGGTAGCGCCGAACAGGCCACCCAGGGGTTCGGCAAGGCCGGTCATGAGGGCTATGGCGAATGCCTTGGTACGGGAATAGTCGATGGCAAGCAGGGAAAATGCCACGGCCAGCCCTTCCGGGATGTTTTGAAGCCCGATGCCGGTGGCCAGCACGTACCCGTTATTGACGTCGCCGCCAGCAAAACCGACACCCACGGCCATACCCTCGGGAAAGTTGTGAAGGGTGATGGCGACGATGAAAAGCCAGATGCCGCGAATATAGGAGGCGTCCGGTCCTTCCCGGCCCAGCTCGAAGTGCTGGTGTGGGAGTCTCTGGTGAACGAAATAGAGCGCGGCAGCTCCAGATAGCAGACCGAAAATGACGATCAGGGCGGAAGTCCAGGTTTCGCCGGTAATCTGCTCCCCATACTCCAGTCCCGGCAACAACAATGAAAAAAATGAAGCTGCGAGCATGACACCCGCGGCCGACGCGAGCATTCCGTCCTGCAGTTTATGGGTCAGGGTGCGAACAAGGAACACGCCCAGTGCGCCGACGCCGCTGGCGAGGCCAGCCAACAGACTGGCCATGGTTCCCAGCCAGACAATACTGATGTCAGAGGTCATTCAGTCTCCCTTTCGCTTGTGATGTCAGCATAGCAGTTCGAAGTAGCTACGCAGGAGGAACCCAGCTGGGTTCCTCCTGCAACATCGATAGGGAGGCAGAGACAATCAGGCGACGTTTTGCTTGCGCCAGGCCAGTTCGTTGGTAATCGTGGCCTTCGGTTGCAGCATCGCGAAATCGATGTCTGCTATCTCTTTGCCGTCTTTGAGTCGCTGCACGAAGTCGGGGTTTGCGAGCGCTTTCTTGCCGACCGCAAGCAGGGTGTGGGGGAACTGGTTGGCAACGTCCTGGCAATTGGTTTCATCAATGCTGCCGTTGAGGATCAGGTTGATGCCTTCAACGCTGGCCGCCACGCTAGCCAGACTTTCGTTTCCTTCCGCAAAGTGCTTCCGGTTCACGTCACCGTCGGTGGTGTGAACGAAGTCGGCACCGGCATCACGCACGGCTTCCACAATTTGGCGGAACCCTGCTGCACCCTCGGGCAACTGGTAGTCGGGGTCGGTTACGGTGCCCTGGGACAGTCGAATGCCGACGGTAAAGTTCTCGCCAACAGCCTCCCTTACTGCGCGGACGACTTCCACCACCAGGCGAAGCCGGTTTTCCAGTGCTCCGCCGTACTCATCCTCGCGGCGATTGAAATACGTGCTCAGGAACTGATTCAACAGGTAGCCATTGGCACCGTGAATCTCAATACCGTCAAACCCGGCGGCCTTCGCATTGGCGGCGGATTGTGCGAAACCATCAACAGCCGCCTGAATGTCGGCCTTGGTCATGGCCGCAGGGGTTTGCCATTCAGTCTGGTCACCGTAAAACCCAAGCGGTGCGCCTTTGGGTGTGACTTCACTGGGGCCCTGGGGCTGTTCGGTGAAACGGTTTGCCTGGAACTGCGCGCCGGCGTGCATAAGCTGAACAATGATTTTGCTGCCTGCGGCGTGAACCCGATCGACAATGGCTTTCCAGCCATCGATCTGTTCCTGGTTTATTATGCCGGGTTGGTTGGCATAGCCCTGACTTGCCTTGTCGTCGGTGTAGGTGCCTTCAGTGATCACCAGTCCGAAGCCGCCTTTTGCATAGCCTTCGTAGTGATCGGCCATCAGGGCATTCGGAGTGCCGTCTGGCTCTGCGCTGGTCCGCGTCATCGGTGCCAGGGCGAATCGGTTAGGTACCTCAATGGTGTTGAACTTTATGGATTGCATCACGTCGCTCATAGATACCCTCACATATAAGTGAATTGATGGGCACCTACTATCGGGCCGCGCCTCGGACTCTTAAAGCGAAGAATATCGACGCACCCTGTCAATATTTTTGAACGATTATTCTGAGGAGGCGGATTTATTGTCCGAATGCCCAAGCGAGCGGTCCGGCGCAATCTGATCCCGAACCAGCTGTTTGAGTCGGGTAATTTCCGGGAAGCCACCGTCCTCCTTGCGAGACCAGATGCGCTTGTCATTGACCCATACCTCGAAAACCCCGCCAGTGCCGGGATGCAGGCTGAGCTCACTGATTTCACTTTCGAAGGTTGTCAGCAGCTCCTGTGCCATCCAGGCCGAACGCAAAAGCCAGCGACAACCCGTGCAGTAATGGATATCAATTTTGTTGGTCATGATGATGCGTGTAACTCCTTTCTCTTCTCGCTGCCCAATTGCAGCGTGAGACGTTGAAAAAGCTGATCCTGAAATTCCCGGGATAGGGGGTAAAGATGCCCGAGCCCGGGCATTGTGATCAGTTCCCCGGCAGGTAGGTTTTTGGTGAGATGGAGAGCATAGTCCATGGGTACGAATGGATCCTCTTCGCCCTGGTAGATGAGTACCGGGGTCCGGACTTCACGAAGGCTGAATCCCCAGTTTCCAAGCTCTGTCAGCAAATCGGTGGTAATGGCTCGTCCGCCACTGTTAAGACACATGAGCTGATCTCTCCGGAATTCTCCCCCGTTAATTAACGCCTGCAAGAGCTTGCGATCGCTCCGGCTGGCCATTTCCTCGGCACCTTTGAGATACAGCCCCGGGTGACGCCTGGACAGCCAGACCATCAAGGTGACAGCCAGTCGGGTCAGTCGGGGGCTGAGCCGGACCAGCTGCGGGCCTGGCCATCTTGTGGCCTGAAGCAGTCCGCCGGAGCCCGGATATTCGGCAAAATGTGTGAGACCGGAAAGGCAGACACCGAGATCAACCCTACCCGCCAGTCTGTAACAGCAAGCCAGGGTCCGCGAACCGCCGCTGGACCAGCCGATATGACAGAAATGGGTAAGCTCCAGTGAATCGGCAAGCTGTTCGATATCGTCCGGGTAATCGAGAAGTCTGCGCCCGGGTTGGAAATCGGAGTTGCCGATACCGGGACGGTCCGGGCTCAGGATGCGAAACCCGTGCTCCCGGGCTTTGTCGTGAAAAAAGCGGCCCTCGAGACGGCTGCCCGGCATGCCGTGACCAAAGACAATCGGGTAGCCAAGAGGATCGCCAACGTCTGTGTAGGCCAAAATCCTGCCATCTCTGAGCGTCAGAACCCGATCCCACTGGCCAGCGGCGTTAGTCCGTGTCATGGGTTGGATAGACCGAACGGGACAGGGTAGGGGCACAGCCGACGACGCCTCGGGCCTGTTTGTGGGCGTGGAGATACCAACGCTGGCCGGGTTCTGCAAATGTGGTTTTGCTCACGGAGAAGTCCGAATTTTCCATGGTTGCCGGAATTGGCGAGCCGTCGGCGTGGCGATATACACAGCTCACGCCGATGGTCAGCGCTGTGGCTACCGGTAGCTCAACAAAGCCGTCCTCTCTTACATCCGGCTCTTCGCCATTGATAGCAATGATCTTGAGACAGGGGCCGTAATGCACCTTCTCGAGATCATCCAGGTATTCGTTGAGACAATGACTGGCGCTGACGAAGACAGTGTCGGCCTCAATCCCGTCCTGGCCGGAGGGCAGCAACTGGCACCCCTGGAGTATCAGTATCACGAAAGCCACGAGCAGAATCTGTTTCATGATTTCTCCTCAACTGATGGGTGTATCCTGTTTCAGAGCTTTGCCCGTTCCGGATTCGAGACGGATACCGGTGTAGTGTAGCGCGTATCCCCCTCGGCGGTTTTCCGGAGCTGGTCGATCAGGCGGGCGTCGCGATTGTACAAATCATTGCGGAACTGCAGTTGTCCCTCGTTATCCACCCACGACGTCCAGTACTGGATATGCACAGGCACGGGTTTCGGGAGCACGACCGTCTCCGGTTCTGCCCCGGAAACCACCCGGTCAATCTTTTCCCTGGACCAGCCGGGCGCCGATGCCAGAAGCCGCTCTGCGAGATCGAACGGTTGCTCCACCCGGATACAGCCAGAACTGAATGATCGCTCGGCCCGGGAAAAAAGCCCGCGACCCGGCGTATCGTGCAGGTAAACATCGTACTGATTCGGAAACATGAACTTAACCTGCCCCAGGGCATTCTGGGGGCCGGGTTCCTGCACCAATTGGTACGGGAAGTTATTCCGGTTCAGTGATGACCAGTCAACGTCCAGCGGATCCAGCTTTTGCCGGTCAGCGCCCCAGCCACGGTAAACGCTGATATTGAGTCGGGAGAGATAGTCCGGATCCCGGACTATCTGTGGCAACTGATCCTGAATCATCACTGTGCGCGGTACGGTCCAGGTGGGATTGAATACCAGATACCGGATGCGGTCGCTGAACACCGGGGTTTGACGGAAGGGCTGGCCCACGATCACCCGTTTGCGCAGCACTTCTTCCCCGTTTTCGACCATCTTCATCTCAAATCCGGCGATATTGACCAGTACATAAGTGTCGCCCAGGGTTTCCGGCAGCCAGCGCCAACGTTCGAGCGTGGCGTCAATCTGGCGCAGTCGTTCCACCGGCATCAGGTTAAGGGCCGCTACGGTGTCGCGCCCGATAAGACCATCGGATTCAAGACCATGTCGGGCCTGGAAACCCATCATTGCGGCTTCAAGTTCCGCATCGTAGTCAAGCGGATCCGTACCGGTTTCAGTTCCCTGCGCAAGCTCTCCCAACAGAGAGAGTCTGCGGCGAATTTCACTCAGCCGCTCATCGCTGTCGCCGGGGCGAATGGTCGGGCGAGAGGCCAGAGGTAACCAGGGCTGGCCCAGCAATCTGGTCAGTTCCTGTCGTGCAGTCATCAACTTTCGGTAGGCGGGATCGGATGGCCGCAACGAATCCAGTGTGCCGGTGATGTCCGAGCGCTCCAACGCATCCCGCAGAACGGATTCCATCTGGCGTTGGCGCCGATTGGCCGTCCACTCTGCGTGGACCGTTTGTGGGTTGACCTTGCCGACCAGCATATGTGAGCTGAGCATCAGAAAGGCGTCAGAGAAAAGCAGATCCAGATCGGCCCTCAGGTCCTCAGAGAAATCGCTCATGGGTCTGAGCGTCAGCCCGGAAAGAATATCCGCGTGATAGTCAGCCGGGTTCAGGCCGTCATCGCTGGCTTGTTCAACCGAATCAATCAATTGCCGGCGAAGCTCGGCTGATTGCCATACTCGCTGGTATCCGTTGGCGCCATAAAAGGCAGACAGTGCCTGATGGGCCATTAACCTGTTTCCGAGCACCTGCACCGGGAAACCGGCCTCCATGGCTTCAATCCTGGAGACAATGGCTTCGTCTGCGGCCAGGCAGCTGGGTTGCCAGAGGGTGGCAAACAGGGCAAACAAGGTCGGGGCGAGATAACAACGTCTGATTCCATGCATGGATGTTCTCCACCTCATCCTTGAGAGGCTTTAAATTGCGGTGGTCGGAGGGACGGTACTTTGATGCTACCACAGTGGCATTTGTTCCCCACCTGGTCGCCGGAAAAGATCCTTCCGCAGCGGTTCCTCTTCATGGAGGTTGAGCCCAAGCCGTCGTGCCTTTTTGGTGAAGCGTTGGCGAATCAGATCCGAGTAGGGGCCCGTGCCGGTCATCCTGCGGCCGAAGGTGGCGTCGTAACTCTTGCCGCGTCGCAGGTCGCGCATCCGGTTCATCACATGCTCTGCCCTTTGCGGAAAATGCCGGTGCAGCCAGTCCTGGAACAGTTCGTCCAGTTCGTGGGGCAATCGGAGCATAATCCAGCTGGCGCGGGTAGCGCCCGCGTCCGCAGCGGCTTCGAGAATGGACTCGATTTCGTGATCGTTGATGAAGGGGGTCACCGGTCCAAGGATAATCCCGGTTGGAATGCCGGCCGCCGAGAGCTGCCTGATCATCTTCAGGCGAGTGGCCGGAGCGGCTGTCCTTGGCTCCATGCGTCGTTTCAGATCGTTGCTGAGACTGGTGAGGCTGATACGCACAGAACAGAGCCCCTCGGAGGCCATATTGGCGAGAAGATCAAGGTCCCTGAGAATGAGAGCACCCTTGGTAATGATCGATACCGGGTGGCGGTACTCGGCAAGAACCTCCAGCACCTGGCGGGTGATTTTCTGATCCCGTTCAAGGGGCTGGTAGGCATCGGTATTGACGCCCAGGGCAATCGGCGAAACCCGGTAGCCGGGCTTGTCCAATTCTTCTCGCAGCTGCGCTGCAGCGTTCGGCTTGGCGATCAGCCGGGTCTCGAAATCCAGCCCTGGTGACATGTCCCAGTACGCATGGGTAGGGCGGGCAAAGCAGTAAATACACGCGTGCTCGCAGCCGCGATAGGGGTTTATGGACTGATCAAATGGCACATCCGGAGAGGTATTGCGGCTGATGATGGATCTTGCGGTTTCCTCAATGACTTCAGTGGCCAGGGTATCGGGATTGAGGTCGTCCTCGGGATCGTTATACCAGTCGGGGTCGACCTCTCGGTCAGTAACAATGGGCTGGAAACGGTTGTGGGGATTCAGGGCGGTGGCGCGAGTTTTCATGGGCATACCCGATACTGTTTAAATGTACAGTATCGGGTATGCTAACCTCTGTAAACCGCCCGCGCAACCGCTGTTTCAGCGAGTCAGAGCCGAAAGCCCTGGGAGGCCTGGGTCAAGGCTGTTACCTGGGACGACAGTCGATCGATGTGGGCGTTGAGCTTTTGGCGGATATCCGCGGTTTCTCGCGTGTGGCCGTGAATCTGCTCAACCTTCTGGGCGATTTCCTCGGTGGTGGTTGATATCCCCTCAACCGACGACACCACCTGGTTCATATCCCCCGCCAGTTGTTGGATGGAGCTGGTGATCTGCTCGATCGAGTGAGCCGCCTCTTTTGAACTTTCCTCACCCTCGCCGGCGGACTTGAGGCCCTCTTTCATTAGTCCGGATATCGCCTGGGTTTCACGGTTCAGTGACTCCACGATGTCGGCGATGCCATTAGTGGCAGATACGGTTTTTTCTGCCAGGGATCGAACTTCGTCTGCCACAACAGAAAAGCCTCGCCCGGCCTCGCCGGCTCTTGCGGCCTCGATAGCGGCATTGAGAGCCAGCAGGTTGGTCTGCTCAGCGAGACCGTTAATGACGCCGACGATAGAGTTGACCTTCTCTCCGGTTTTGCTCAGCTGGCTTACCTGATCGTGGGTTTTCTGAATCCGCTCGGCAAGTTCGGTCATGGTTTTGGCGCTGCGCCTGACCACCTCGGCACCGGAATGGGCGGCCCCGTTGGCGCTCTGAACGGCGTCATTGACGGATTGGGTGTACTGGGCAATATCCACCGCGGTGTGGGAAATCTCCTGAACCGCCGTCGCCGTTTGCTCGGTTTCATCTTCGACCTGTTCGCCGTTTTTTCCCATCTGATCGATCAGTGCGTTCAGTTCGGTCTGAAGCACTGACAGCGTCCGATTACCCTCGACGACCTGGCCGATAACATCCGAGACATCGTCCAGCATTTTGTTCGCCGCCTGGCCAAGGCGATTGAATTCATCATTCGGATTGCGGCCCGGCTCGAGGCGTTGGCTGAGGTCCCCGCCAGCAACCCGGGTCAGCAGGTTTACGGTTTCATTGAGCCGCCTGACCAGGGTGCTGGAGGCCGTCGTGAGTGTGAGTACGAGGATGATGACGACCGCTGCGGCGGTTGCAACGATGAGCCATGTTGAAGCTGTCCTGGCTGTGTCAGCCTGTTCGCTCGTTGCCACAATGATCTCACGGCGGAGCAGGGTGTTCTGTTCCGAGATCAGATCCCTGATTTGAGTGCCGGCGCCCGCGAGCTGGTTCTCGATCGCGGACAGATCCGCGATCAGCGTCTCGGCGTCGGAAAAAGCATCGTCGAAGGCCTGTACCGCCTTGCCAATGTCGATTTCCTGCCAATCCATTTCTGTGACCGTGGCCTGCATCCGCTCCAATGCTTCCCGTGTGGTCTGGGCGTAGGTCGCGTCGAAGGTTGCCAGGTAATCGCGGTAGGTAGAGGCGATAGTGTTGATGTCGTCGTTGAAGATCGAGATGCTGATTTGCCGGAGCCTCTCATCAATCGCATTGGACATCGTTGCTCTCAGGCCATCCGACGGGGTGAGCCCGAGTTGTTGGCTCAGGGCCAGCCATTGCGTGCGAAGTCGGGTATACTCCGCAACCTGTTTGTGGATTTGTTGTGCCGTGGTCTTTACGGCGTCGCCCGGGAGGGTTTGCGCTGATTCATTGAGTGCCGATGACTGGGTGGCCAGTGACGCCAGCCGCTCCTGATAGGTTTCAACCTGGCTTGGCTCCAGGCTTTCGCTCATTCTCTCGAGGCCCAGCCAGTCGTTCAGCAGGGTGAGGGATGCTGATTCGTAGGCTCTCGCTTCGCTTTGGGCCTCGTACGCGTCCGATACCCTGCCAAGACCGCTCAGTGATGCCAGTGTGGCAATGGCCAGGCCAATCAGTGTGGCAACAATCAACAACAGGAACTTCTGTTTCCATGACAGGGCCATTCTCATCCTCCGGACAATGTTATTTTTCTTCGCAAATAGCTGAGTTTAGACCAGTTCCGGACAAATGACGGCCCTTTTGACGACAACCGGGAATCCATGTCTGATCTCGCAATTTACCAATATCTGCTGATTGCACTGATTTTCGTCTGGAGTGGTTTTGTCCGTTCCGGGCTGGGATTTGGTGGTGCCGTTCTGTCCCTGCCATTCTTGCTGCTGGTTCTGGATCAACCGTTGGTCTTCTTGCCGATCATTGCGGTTCATCTCCTTGTGTTTTCTTCCCTGACCATCTGGATGAACAACCGCAGAGGGTCGGGTGAGCAACGTCAGGCGGGAACGGGAACCGTCGACTGGCAATACCTCTGGCGAATTCTCGGCATCATGATCGTGCCCAAGCTGATTGGCGTGTTTGGCCTGATTACTATGCCGTCCGACATTCTCAGCGCCATCATATTCGTGATCGTGGCGCTTTATTCGGTGTCCTACATCGTTAACCGGCCGTTCCGCAGTGGCAGCAAAACGGTGGACGCGATCTTCCTGATGGTGGGGGGCTACATCAGCGGCACATCCCTGATTGGCGCCCCCCTGATCATAGCCGTGGCAGCCCAGCATTTGCCGAAAGAGAAACTCAGGGATACCTTGTTTGCCCTGTGGTTCATTCTGGTGCTGATCAAGATGGCCGCTTTCGTGTGGGCCGGCGTCGATCTTCAGCTTATCCACCACCTCTGGCTGTTGCCCTGTGCCGCGGTGGGCCATGTCATCGGGCTTTACGCTCACGACCGGATTCTCCGGGCAGAGACTCCGGTCTTCTTCCGGTTGTTGGGTACGGTGCTGCTGCTGGTGAGCAGCATCGGGATTGTCAGCGTCTTGTGGTAAGCGGAGTGGCGGGCTTCAGCCCGCGCGTCCGAACACCCTCTCGAAGAACCCAACCTCTCGTACGTCGGGTATCGGGAGGTTGTCGACTTCCTCCATGGCCCGTCGCCAGAATTTTTCGGGTTCATCCAGGTGGGCCACTTTAGCCCGCTCATCCGGGCTGTAGTGATTGTGTTCTCCGGCAATACCCTCGGCCATGAGGTCCTGGGTCCAGAGGTAGATCGCGGCGCGAACGGTTCTCAGCAGCCGGCAATAGGCGTCGCGGCTCAGATTGATAGCCAATTCGGCCGTCAGATTGATCTGCTTCTGCAGCACCGCCATCTCGTCTTTTTCCAGCAGCACCCGGTTGCCGTTGCCCTTTTTGCAGTTCACGCAGATTTTCTCGAGGGCTTTTACCCCCTCGGGCAGGTCCATGTAACCGAATTCCTCTTTTTGCTGATCATCTACCGGTGCAGGAATCCAGCCGTATTGGGGAGATTTGGCAACGATGTGTCCGTGCAACCCACGCCGGTACGGCGGTGCGGCTGCAACATCCTGGTAGCCGTCAAATTCGGTACGCAGCCAGGCCGCCATTTTCCGGTGGCGAAGCATCATGGCAAGGGTGATGGCTGAGGGCATGATCTCTTCGAGCAAATCGGAGGAATCCCGCGTGCGCTCGTCAAGATGGTTCACGGATGTTGACATTTCTCCTCCTCGACAACGGGGTTCCCGGTGTTCCTTCCCGTTGCACGTTTGTTGTTTTTGGCGTTCGGTAGTTGTATCTGTCATTGCCGGTGACTAAAAAGTAGTCAGATAATGTTGGGTGCGCCGTTGTAAAAAAGTTACTGCTTTGTAACTTCCGGTAATCAGCCAGACCACGGGAAGGGATCAAGACAATGAATCGGGATAACGGCTTCGAATCGCGCAGAGCTTCCATGGTGGATTATCAGCTTCGTGCCCGGGGAATCGAATCGCCGCTGGTGCTGGAGGCCATGGGCCGGGTGGCGCGTGAACGCTTCGTTCCCGAGCGCATGCGGGACTGCGCCTACGATGACAGCCCCCTGCCTATCGGGGCCGGGCAGACCATTTCGCAGCCTTATATCGTGGCGTTAATGACAGAAGCCCTGGACCTGGAGGGCGGGGAAAGGGTTCTCGACATAGGTACCGGCTCCGGTTATGCAGCCGCGGTTCTCGGGTGCATTGCCGGTGAAGTGTTCAGTATTGAACGGGTAGAGGAACTGGCCGATCGCGCTGCCCGTACGCTTGCCGCCGAGGGGTTTGACAATGTCGAGGTTTGCTGTGGCGACGGCACCATGGGTTGGCCGGAGCACCAGCCTTACGACGGTATCGTCGTGGCTGCGGGCGCGCCAGCTGTGCCCGAAACGTTAAAGCATCAGCTTGCGGTTGGCGGGCATCTGGTCATTCCGGTGGGCTCGGAGCATTCCGTGCAAACACTAATGCGCGTTACCCGCCTGGCAGAGGATGAATTCCGGACCGATAACCTGGGCGCGGTGCGGTTTGTCCCCCTGCTCGGCGAGCAGGGGTGGTCTTGACGGTCAGATCTGACGCGCTGGATCAGCTGCCAGCGTTTGTGCTTTCGAAGATCTTGTCGGCGGATGCCGCCACGAAACCCGAGTAGAGCTGGCCATCGGGTTTCGGATAACGCAGGGCAAACTCGTAGAAACAGCTGGGTATGGTCACTGTCTGGTCGGCAAACGCCACAGGTACACGGTCAGCCATGGTTGATGATTGCTCCAGCAGGTCTTCCGGCGAGCCCTTCACCTCCCCGCCAGATGCATTTACCTTGTAGCCATGAGCTTTCAGCAACTGGTTGATTTCCGGCACCGAGCGGAACTGGTCCAGATGGTTGATGCTGACCGTGAAATGGTTGGCGCGATAGCCCCAGGCGGCCATCCAGGCCGCGTATTCGCTTTCCTTCATCAACTCGCGGTAGGTGCCGTAATCGACTTGCCAGTGGCGCCCCGAATACAGGAAATCATCGGCGGCAACCGCTTCCGGCCTTACCTGTTCAACAAGCCGCTTCACCACAGACTGTAACTCCGGCGAACATTGCTCCACCAGCAGCTCGGAGATGAAAACCTTGGGAAGCTCCAGGGAGGGGTGCTCATAATGCCTGGCATAGAGTTTCTTAGCCTCGAAATGGTATTCACCGCCCTGACGGTAGCCGAGGCTGAGAAAGTGCTCGGCCAGGGCGTCCAGGCGCACCGGATCCAGGTTGAAGGTTCGAAGCGCAATATGATCGTTGACGATGGCCTGCCCCTCTTCGGCGCCCAGGATTTTATGTATACGTTCGGCAGAGGGCGTCACCTGCCGATAGGACTCCCATAGCCTCTCGAACAGGGTGTCCGGATCAGTATGCATAGCGAATCTCCTCATTAGCCTGTTTGTGACGGGGCGGTTGGCGCTTCTGTGACTGCTTGTTGGTCTGGCCCAGGGGCAGGCAGCACACCAGACTGCCGTCGCCAAGGTCCAGTTGCTTTGCGATTTGCGGTTCCACCACAAGGTCATTGCTGTATGTGGTCGGCCAGACCTGATCGGTCACCGTAGCCCTGAATTCTGAACAACTGGCATTGGCAACTATAGCGGATTTACCGGTTCCTCCCGAATTGTCCGCCGGATCCTGTTGCCCGGTCACGGTGTTTGCCAGGAACGTTTTCCGCACGCTGGCAATGTCTGACCTGCGGCACTCCAGGGTCGGTCCGCCGTCCAGAAGATCCAGGAACCCCCGGTGGCGAAAGCCTTCGCGTTCCAGCATATGCCGTGCCGCACGGGTGTCCTCGTGCACCTGACCGATAGCCGCGATGGCTTCACCGGTCATCTGCCGGGTATACAAGGGTGTGGCGGGGATGAACCGGTCAATGAAGCCGCTCTGGCCGCAGCAGGCCAGCTGTGTTGCAGACATGAAATCCAGATCCGCCACCTGGTGCCTGAGCCAGTCCCAGAACGGAGATTGGCCAGAAGCATCTGAAACACCGCGCATTTCTGCGATCACGGTGTCTGCGAACCGCTCCGGGTGCAGGGCCATGAAGAGAAAACGCACCCTGGAGAGCAGTTTGCCGGCATTGGCCCGTCGAAATTCAGGCCGAAGGTACAGCGAACAGACCTCGGTGCAACCGGTGTAGTGCTGGCAACGGGTCAGGCTTTCCTCAATCTGACGTTTCTGTCGATCTTCTGCGTGATGAATAACGGCATTGCGACGAAAATGGACGAGAGGGCGGTTGACGCCAGCGGCGGCTTCAATTCCGGTGGTGCCCATAATATCGCCGGTCGTGCTGTCTTCCAGCACGAAAAGATAATGTTCATCGCCTGGCTTCGTTACCGTTCGGGCGAAGCTTTCCACCGAGTGATCGATCTTTCGACTCAGGGCATCGCGATCCGGCATCAGGGAGGTGAAGCCAGGGCCGGATTCAGTGGCGATCTGTTCCAGGGCATCGAGATCCCTGGGGGCGATTGGTCGAATTATCATGGCGAGGATCCTGAGCATTGTTTCGGCTCAGTATGAAAGGCGAGGCTGCCAGATTGCAGCTGCATAACGGTCGAAATGGTCTACAATAACGGCAAATTGATAAGGAGTTTTGGCAGAATGATCAGTTCTCAGGATCAGAAGCTATTGATGCTGCTGAGGCAGAATGCCCGGGCCAGTATTACCGAGCTGGCGAAGGCCATGCATGTGTCACGGTCAACGGTACAGAATCGCATCGCGCGGTTGGAGGCCAGCGGGGTGATCCGCGGCTACTCGGTGCAGTTGGGTGGGGAGTTTTCTGCCAGCCAGGTGGAGGCGCACGTATCGATCAAGGTTTTCCAGAAACTGACTAGCCGGACCAATGCCGCACTGGAGGGGATCAGCCAGGTTTCGCAGCTGTTCTCGGTGAGCGGAGAGTACGACCTGATTGCCATCGTGCAGGCCCAGTCCCTGGAGGAGCTGAGCGCTGTGCTGGATGACATCGGCAATCTGGAAGGAGTTGAGAGGACCAACTCTGCCGTGGTCCTCGAAACCCGGTTCCGACGCTAGAAAATCCTGCTCCGATCAGGACCCCAGCATTCCGGCGTAGGCACTGTAGAAGAAGGCACCCGAACCCAGAAGAATGATGCCCCAGGCGGGAAAGATCAAAAACGAACGTTTTGCTTTGCTCATGGCCATATCCAATTTGCTCGGAAAGTGGAGTCACACTATTCACAGTAGCTCAAACTTGACAAATGTTACGAAAAATTTTGAGGAACAGCTCTCAGACGAGGATTAATTTGCCAATCGTGCGGGCACTAAATGCTATTGAGCGGGTCTGAAATGACGCTAGTATGAACAGGAATTGCAAACCAAAACATAAAGTAAAATAACAAAAAGGAGCCGTTTATGGCGGTAGATCCCCGGAAGCAGACCTCACTCCATTGCCTGTACTACTGGGCAGAGGAAACCCCCGATAACGTTTATCTTACCCAGCCGTACCCGGATGGCCGTGTCGAGGATATTACCTGGAAGCAGGCTGCCGACCAGGTGTCCAGGATGGCCGCTTACCTGAACAGCCTGGAACTGCCCGAGCCCAGCAATATCAGTATCCTCGGCAAGAACAGTGCGCACTGGATCCTTGCCGACCTGGCGATCTGGGCGGCGGGCCACGTTTCCGTGCCGCTCTATCCCACGCTCAACGGTGACACGGCCGCTTACGTGCTTGAGCACAGTGAGGCAAAGTTGTTGTTCCTCGGCAAACTGGATGGCACCGCGGACGGCTGGAACGACATCAAGAACCACATTCCGGACGACCTACCGATCATTTCGCTGCCCATGTCGCCACGGGACGACACCCCGAAATGGCTGGATATCATCGCCGACCAGCAACCGGCAGAGCCCAAATTGCCAGATCCGGACAACCTGGCCACCATTGTGTATACCTCGGGCAGCACCGGCCGTCCCAAAGGCGTCATGCACAGTTTCCGCACCATGATTTCGGTGGCCGATGGCCTGCAGCAGTTGTTCCCGGTTTCCTCTGATGAACGCATGCTGTCCTATCTGCCGCTGGCTCATGTAGCGGAGCGCGCAGCGGTCGAAACACAGTCCCTCTATTACGGATTCCACCTCTACTTTGCGAATTCCCTGGATACCTTCCAGGAAGACCTGCAGCGGGCAAGGCCCACTCTGTTTTTCTCGGTCCCGCGTCTGTGGATGAAGTTCTATCTGGGTGTTAACGCAAAATTGCCACCGAAGAAGCAGAAGCTGCTCTTCAACCTGCCCATTATCAGCGGTCTGGTCAAAAAGAAGGTTCTGAAACAGCTGGGACTGGACTATTGCCGGGCAGCCCTTACCGGCGCGGCGCCGCTGTCAGCGGATATCGTCAACTGGTATCGCAATCTCGGGCTGGAGCTGTTGGAAGTGTATGGAATGTCGGAAAACTTCGGGTATTCCCACGCCAACCGGCCGGGTCAGGCGCGCGCCGGCTCTGTAGGTATGGCCAATCCTGGAGTTGAACACCGTATCGGCGAGGGTGGCGAGGTGCAGGTGAAAAGCCCGGGCCAGATGCTGGGCTACTACAAGAATGAAGAGAAAACCAAAGAGGACCTTACTGACGACGGCTTCCTGAAAACCGGCGATATGGGCGAAATTGACCGGGACGGTACCCTCCGGATCACTGGCCGGGTAAAAGATCTGTTCAAAACGTCCAAGGGCAAGTACGTGGTTCCGGTGCCCATCGAGAACCGCTTCAATCATCCCAAGGCCGAGGTGGTCTGTGTCGCTGGCGCGAACCAGCCTCAGCCTTGCCTGATGGTCCTGCTTTCCGAGGAAGCCCGGGATGAACTGGAAACCGGCGCTGATCGCGGTGAGCTGGAGCAGGAACTCGCGGCCGAGCTGGACGCGGTGAACGCGGAGTGCGAGTCCCACGAGAAGGTCGCCTTTGTGGTTGTGGTCCGGGAACCCTGGACCATGGAAAACGGCATGCTAACGCCGACCATGAAGATCAAGCGGAACGTGATTGAAGACTTCTACAACCAGAAGATGGACGACTGGTTCAGCCAGAAGAGGAAAGTCGTCTGGGAATTTTGATCCGCTAACG
Organism: Marinobacter sp. CH_CUG1437-1; assembly: GCF_037029655.1. NCBI lineage: Bacteria > Pseudomonadati > Pseudomonadota > Gammaproteobacteria > Pseudomonadales > Marinobacteraceae > Marinobacter > Marinobacter sp. CH_CUG1437-1. The sequence goes on from NZ_JAYMEW010000003.1 coordinate 360,466, forward strand.
CAAAACGCCGGTGGCCCCAAGGGTACCACCGGCGTTTTCAAATCCTTATGTTCTTTCTGTTCTCAGCCTGAGCGATCTCCCCGCTCATGCCAGACCCAGCTGCCGTTTAGTGGCCGCCCTGCATCTGGCTCATGTCCGGAGCAACGATTGCTGCTTTCCGGTTGAAGTTCCGCATCTTACGACTGACAAACTGTACCGCCTGCTTTGCTGCAGCACGGGTATACTGGCGCCTGACCTCAGCACTGTTGTGGAGGATACTGGACGGCAGCGGGTTTACGGTTGCGATATGGTTCTGAGTCATAGCGCCTTCCTCCTTATTTCTGGTGAATTGATTAGCGATCTACCTTTAATTTACAGACGATTCTAAGGGTTCTTATTTGCAGCTCAAATACGTTAAAATCCCTACTCACGTTGCAAATATGCAGTAGCTATGGACTGGGATTATCTTCGATACATAAGGGCTCTGGCAATAGGTGGAACACTTGCCAAAGCCGGAGAATTACTGGGTGTGCACCAAACCACAGTTTTGCGTCGACTCGATCAGATGGAAGAGTCGATGGGTGTGCAGTTTTTTGAACGTAGCCGGGATGGATTGCATCTGACGCCGGTGGGCGAAACCGCGTTTCGGGAGGCCGAGCGGCTGGCCATCGAGATGGAAAATCTCGAACGAAAACTGGTTGGGCAGGATTCAGCGCCGGTCGGCAAAGTGAGGCTGGCGGCCGAAGACGCAATGATGAATGCATTGCTCAGCCCGATCCTTGCCGAGCTGGTGCGCGAGTTTCCGGACATAGAACTGGAAACCCTGACCGACAACGACGTGGCCAATCTGAGTCATCGCGAAGCCGACCTCACCCTGCGATCGGAAAACAAGCCCCAGGCAACGCTCGAAGGCGAGCGGATTGCGGCCATCGAGTCTGCCGTTTACGGGGCTGCGCGTTATTGCCGGCGTCACCGCAATATGGACATCGAGAATCACCCGGAAGGTTGCCTCTGGATCCTGCCGGATGAAACCTTCAGCCATCTGGCCACTGGTCGGTGGTACAGGAAGCACCTGAAGAATGTCACTTCTTTCATTCGCTGCAACAGCTTGCAATCCATGCATGCCCTGGCTAAAGCTGGTGCGGGGCTGGCGGTTCTGCCCTGCTATCTGGGGGAGAGCACCCGCGAACTGCGCCGCTTGTCGGACCCGCTGGAAGGTGAAAGTGTTGATCTGTGGCTGCATGTCAATCAGGACACCCAGCAAATGGCCCGGGTTCGCATTGTCATGGAATACCTGGTTGAACGACTTCAGGCTCTGGAGTCCCAACTGGAGATTTCTTCGACTTTTTAGCGCGCATCAGCCGCAAAATGGCCAGAACTGGTACCAGCGCCAGCACTGGAATTCCTGTTCGCAGGTTTTGAGCTGATTGTCATATTGGAAGGCCCGGTTCTGCACCCGTCCCGCAAGGTTCATGACGGCCGGCTTTTGCTCGAAACTCCTGCGAGCGTACCCTCCACGGCCCTCATGGTAGGCAAGATACAGCTTCCTGGGTGCTGAATAGGGAATACCCAGCTGTTGGTGGCTCAGCTGGTTGTACCAGCCGACGAAATCCAGCGCATATTCCATGTCGGTGCGCACGGTAAACCAGCCCTCGCCGTTGGCCACGAGATATTCCTGCCAGGCAGGGTCCAGTGCCTGGGCATATCCGTAGGCTGTTGTCGGCCTGGTCCAGGGGATAAATCCCCACAGTAGGGTTCGTGGCGGCCGGGCATGACTGCGGAACGAGGATTCGTAGTAGACGAACGCCATCTGGGTGGCGATGGGGGTGCCCCAGCGTTGCTCGGATTCGCTGGCGTAGTCGTACCAGACGGGGTGCTCCCGGAAAATTTCGCAGACATCTTCGGGATTTGCCGGGGGATCCGGTGCCAGAAGGCTGAAGCGAAGGGTTGCCCAGGTGCCCATCAACAGACCGAGTATCGGGAGCCCATACCATCTGGCCCGGCTTTTCCAGATCTCCAGAGTTGTGCGCCGGCCTCTGTTTCGCCGGCGAGGTGTTTTCCGTATTCCTACCAAACCGTCATCTCCGGCCCCCCGGGATTGCTTGCCGCACGCATCACACCCATGGCATAAGGGAATCAACGACACGTTCTGGATGATAGGTAAATGATGCGATTTCCCCTAATTAAACCTCTTTTAGTAACAGCCCTGCTGATGACCGGCACTGCCCAGGCGGCGCCGGATGCCCGGGAGGTGCTGGCAGTATCGCCTGTTGACGACATTGTGGCCCGCTACCCGGCGATGATGAGCCAGGGCATCCGTGAGGGGCTGAAGCAGAATGGTCAGCTCCCTCCGATGATGGCCAATACCATCGGCAACATTGTCAGCAGCGGCTTCAACTCGGTGGACATCGAGAAGCAGATCGTTAACGATCTGCAAGCCAGCCTCACCGACTCGCAGCTTCAGGCCGTTCATGACTGGTACGAAACTCCCGTGGCCAAAAAGATCTCCGCCGCCGAGATTGCGGCTTCCGAGCCCTCTGCCTGGCAGGAAATCCAGGCCAGAGCTGCAGAGCTGAACAGCCAGTACAAAGGTACTCGCAGAGCGGACATGTTCGATCGGTTTGATCGGGCGGCCCGGGCAACAGAGAGCGCGGTAGATACCACTATCGCAGTCCAGCTCGGTCTGGCAACTGCGATGGCGGCGTTCAGCAGTGATTCGGCCAATTATGAACAGCTGCGCCAGCGCATTGAAAGCCAGCGCAGCATGCTCAGGGGTGTTGTTGGCCAGCAGGTTTACGACAGCTATCTGTACACCTACCAGAACATCGGTGCACAGGAGATGGGCCTGTACCTGGAGTTTCTGGAGAGTCCGGCCGGTTCAGCCTTCTCGAAGGTTGTGACCAACAGCATTCAGCAGGCAATCATCGAGCCGGTGGAGAGTATCGGCAAGCAGATGTCGCGGTTTCTCAGTCCGGAATCGCCAGGCGTTCAGTGAATCCTGCAAGCTCCCTGTAGACGTCGTCCCGTTTGCGCTCATAGCGATGGGAAAAGTGGAATGCAATCAGTTGCCGAACGTTCGCCGCGTTAGCGATGTCGGCACACGCCCTGGTGGTAAGGTGATGCGTTCGCCGGGCCTGATCCTCGTCCACCGCCATGAAGGAGGCCTCACAGAACAGCGTGTGGGCCCCCTGGGCCAGATTCGTCATTTTCCGGATGTTATCGGGGGTGTCAGCGAAATCCGTGCCGTAGGCGATTTTTTCCCCCGGCGCCTGAATCAGGAGCTTGCGGGCCAGATCCTCAGCGCGATAGGTGCATCTGGCGTCGGGTGAGATCAGTTCATCCGGCCGCTGGCGCAGCACGGCCATTTTCAGGTCGTGTAGCCAGGGACCGGGTTTCAGATCTTCTGCCTTTAACCGGTCATTGCGCACCTGTAGCTTGCCGAAAGGTTCCAGGGTGAAAGCCAGAACAGGCGTGCCGTGGTCCAGCATGGCAGCACGAACCTGGAATTCCGGTTCCCGGCGTAGCACATCGCCAGGGGTGGGCTGGTCTTCCAGCACCGTGGGCGTGCTGTTGCCGGCGGTTATTCTCCAGCGCTTCAAGTGGTCGCCGTGCCATTCGTGAACCACGAATCTCGGGCCCCGATCCTCCACGCGATCCCACAGAATACCGCTGATCAATCCGGTGATGTGCCGCACCAACCCTGGTGGTCCGAACAGCCGGCAGGGCGGGAAGTGACCGATCCGGCTGCGAAGAAACCACATGAATCCCCCGATATGGTCGGCGTGGCAATGACTGATGAAAACGTCAGTTACCTGGTGCGCAGACCGGAGTGGCATGCGCCCGGTATCTCCCAGATCAAACAGAAGACTGCGGGCTTGATGCAGAAGCCTGAGCTGCAATAAAGGGTCACCGCAAACACCGTTCACGAGGGACGCGACCACAGGCCCTGCACGCACTGCCACTTGCGGATCGCTGGTAACGCTGGTCAGGGCGCCCAACTCGACGCTGACCTGGACAGCACCATCGCTCTGTTGCTTGCGGCCCATGGGGTCTCCCGATTGATGAATTATTCGGTGAGTGGGATTTGTGCAAAGCTGGAATAGGGTCCAATCTCCCTAGTATATGCCAGTGAGGAGTGCCGTTATGGATTTCAACGCCTATCAGAAAGCCTTGTCCTCACAATTGAGGGGGGTGGAATGTCCGTTTCCAGAGCAGGAACTTGCAGAGCGTCTGGCCCGTGTCCGGGACAGGATGGCCCGGGAGGATTTTGGTGCGCTGCTGCTGACTGATCCTTCCGACATTTTTTACCTGACCGGTTACAGCACCTTTGAGGTGTCTGTGCATGTGGCCCTGGTGGTTACCCAGGAGGACCTTCTGTTGCAGGTACCTTCCATTGAAATGGGGCCAGCCATGGTGACCACCCGGGTTGCCCGGGTCAGCGGCTACCGCTGGGAAGGCATCGGTGAAGTGCTCGAACCACTGGTCCAGGCCCTTAATGACGGCGTGGAAACGGTGGGCATTGATGCCTGGCACGGGTCCCTGCGCCATGGCGTGCTGGAAAGTTTGAAGGCACGGATGGCAAGCGTTAGGTTTCTGAACAACGGCGGTCTGTTGAAACAGATCCGGATCGTGAAGTCGGATGCCGAAATCCGTTTTTTGCGAGAAAGCGCGCGGATCACCGCCGAAGGTCTCAGGGCGGCCGTGGCCGCGGTCCAGCCGGGTGTCACCGACAATGACATCGCCGCCGAAGGTGCCCGGGCATTGCTGGAGGCTGGCAGTGAGTTTATGAGTATGCAGCCAATTGTCGTGACCGGGCGTCGCAGCAGCGTAATCCACTGCAATCACAAGCGCACGGTGGTGCAGGAAGGTGATCCGGTGTTTCTGGAATTCGGATCAGCCTGGCACCGCTACACCGCGCCGATGATGCAGACTGTCGTGGCCGGGGCAAAGCCCTCGTCTGAAATGAGAAAGGTACATGACGGCTGCCGGCGGGTTGTCGACACCCTGCTGGCATCGGTTCGCCCGGGGGTCACCTTCGATCAGGCCGCCCAGGACGCAGAGAGAGCACTCCAGCCATTGGCGGGCAAGGTGTTCTTCTCCGGCGTCTTCGGCTACACGGTGGGTGCACAATTCCCACCCTCCTGGGTAGAGGGCTCGGGCTTTATAGCCAGGGGCGGCAACATGGAGTTCCGACCCGGCATGGTCTTCCATCTTCCCATCTGCTTGCGCATTCCGGGGCAGTGGGGTATTGGGTGTAGTGAAACCATTCTGGTTACCGAAGATGGTGCGGAACCGATCACTAATAACCCCTGGACACTTGGGTAATCCGGCCCGCCAATAAACAGGAAGGGCGCAATGAGTAGCGAAGCCGCACCGGCCAGCAACGGCAGTTGCCGGCCGATGGTTGGTATTCCCGGTATGAAACCAGGAATCATCAGCTACGGCTGGTCACTTCCAGCAGGTGATAGCCGAATTGGGTCTTGACCGGACCGATGACCGTGTTCAGTTCGCTGTTGAACACCGCCTTGTCGAACTCCGGCACCATCTGGCCCGGGCCGAAGGAGCCCAGGTCGCCGCCATTGCGGCCGGAGGGACATGAGGAGTGCTGCTTTGCCACTTCGGCAAAGTCCTGACCGCCTTCAATCGCCTTCTTCAGTTCTTCACATTTTGCTTCGCTGTCTACCAGAATGTGGCGCGCTGTTGCCTGTGCCATGATCAATGTCCTTGTGTCGGATGAATGGGTACATCAGAATGGGAATGCTGCCCGCACAGCTCGCCGGAGGCAAGCCTTTTTATCCGTGTTTCTGCGGCCTCACAGTCCAACGGGCAAACCTGTACAATGCCGGCTTTCTTTTCGCCGGCGTTCGCCCGGCCCCACATCGACAGGTTTGTTTCTTGATCTCCACCGCCAATATCACCATGCAGTTCGGGGCTAAACCCCTGTTTGAAAACGTCTCCGCCAAATTCGGTAACGGCAACCGCTATGGCCTGATTGGGGCCAACGGTTGTGGCAAATCCACGCTGATGAAAATTCTCGGCGGCGACTTGGAGCCTTCCGCCGGGCAGGTCATGCTGGAGCCCAATACCCGTCTTGGTAAACTGCGACAGGACCAGTTTGCCTACGAGGATTGCTCGGTGATCGACACTGTGATCATGGGGCACGAGGAACTCTGGAACGTCAAAAAAGAGCGTGACCGGATCTATTCCCTGCCGGAAATGAGCGAAGAAGATGGCATGGCGGTGGCGGACCTGGAAGTGCAGTTCGCTGAAATGGACGGCTATACGGCTGAATCCCGTGCCGGTGAACTACTGCTGGGCCTGGATATCCCGCTGGAACAGCACAACGGCCCCATGAGTGCGCTCGCTCCGGGCTGGAAACTGAGGGTGCTGCTGGCCCAGGCCCTTTTTTCCGATCCGGACGTGCTGCTGCTGGACGAGCCTACCAACCATCTGGACATCAACACCATCCGTTGGCTGGAAAACATTCTGGTGGCCCGTAACAGCACCATGATCATCATCTCCCACGACCGCCATTTTCTGAACAGCGTGTGCACCCACATGGCGGATCTGGACTACGGCGAGCTCCGCCTGTTCCCGGGCAACTACGACGAGTACATGACCGCCGCCACCCAGGCCCGCGAGCGCATGCTGGCGGACAACGCCAAGAAAAAGGCGCAGATTGCCGAACTGCAGCAGTTTGTCAGCCGCTTCTCCGCCAACGCCTCCAAGGCCAAACAGGCCACCTCCCGCGCTCGCCAGATCGACAAGATCCAGCTGGAAGAGGTGAAGCCTTCAAGTCGGGTGAGCCCGTTTATCCGGTTCGAGCAGGGCAAGAAGCTGCACCGCCAGGCTGTGACCGTGAAAGATCTCTACAAAGGCTTCGGTGAGGAATGTGTGCTGTCCAAGTTGAACTTTCAGATCGAAGCCGGTGAGCGTGTCGCCATCATCGGCCCCAATGGCATCGGCAAAACCACCCTTTTGCAATGCCTGGCCGGCGCCTACACCCCCGACAGCGGCGAGGTGAAGTGGACCGACAGCGCGGAAGTGGGCTACTTCGCCCAGGATCACACGGCGGACTTTGCCGACGATGAAACCCTGACCGACTGGATGGCGCAGTGGACCAAGGGTGGTGAACAGCTGGTGCGCGGCACCCTGGGGCGCATGCTGTTTTCCGGTGACGACATCGGCAAATCGGTGCGGGTGATTTCCGGCGGTGAGCAGGGGCGGATGCTGTTCGGCAAGCTGATTCTGCAGAAGCCCAATGTGATGCTGATGGATGAGCCCACGAACCACCTGGATATGGAGTCCATCGAGGCGCTCAACCTGGCGCTGGAGAACTATCCGGGTACACTGATTTTCGTCAGCCATGATCGGGAGTTTGTGTCTTCCCTTGCGACCCGGATTATAGAGCTCAAGGCTGATGGGGTGACTGACTTCAGTGGCTCTTATGATGATTATCTTCGGAGCCAGGGGTACCTCTAAGCTTATTGATTCGGGCTTTGGGAGTTTGCGTACGGGTGGGTAGGCCTTTCCAAAACACGCTCCTTGCGGCCCATCCCTGGGGCGCTTGGGCTCCGCCATCCATGGCTCCGCACAGTTTTGGAAAGGCCTACCCACCCGCCCGCGCGTGCCTCTGAGCGGCCTTCACTAACAAAGGAAAAAATATGGGCGAGACCGAAATTATCGCTTCAACCCGTAAATGGGTCGAAGACGTTGTCGTCGGCTACAACCTGTGCCCGTTCGCCAAGCGGGAACTGGTCCGGAACCGGGTTCGGTTTGTAGTGTCGGAAGCCGAAACGGAAGACGAGCTGTTACAGGCCCTGCACTCGGAGCTTCAGCGCTTGGAAGAGGAGCCTGAGATTGAAACCACACTGTTGATTCACCCGGGTGTATTGCAGGACTTCGGGCCCTACAATGAGTTTCTCGATGCCGCCGATGGTTTGTTGTCGTACCTGGATATGGAAGGCGTGTACCAGATTGCCAGTTTCCATCCAGACTACCAGTTTGAGGGCACAGAGCCCGATGCGGCGGAGAACTACACCAATCGTTCACCGTTTCCGATGTTGCATCTGCTAAGGGAAGCCAGCCTGGAAGCGGCGATTAATAGTTATCCTGATGTGGATGCTATACCCCAAAGAAACATCGAGTTGATGGAGAAACTGGGAGCGGAGAGGATGCGGAAAATCCTCGTTAGCTGCGTGGAGAACTCGCCGGAAACAGGGGAGTAGGATCAGGAGCCGGTGGGCAGGGCTTTCCAAAACTGTGCGGAGCCATGGATGGCGGAGCCCAAGCGTCACATGGATGTGCCGCAAGGAGCGTGTTTTGGAAAGCCCTGCCCACCGGCGAATGCACGGATCCTAAGGCCCGGGCGGTTAACTCGGATATAACGGCATAGTTGCAAACCAGATCAACCAGAAGAGTCAGAGCAAATGGGACTGCTTTTCGAGCAAATTGACAGCCAGCCTTCGGTGATCGGTGAGATCACGCTTCGCCGGCGCCGGATTCCTGCTATTGGTGACCGGGATATCTACGAGGTGAAGCTGGGCGAGGAATTCCTGATGTCCAGCATGTTCGTGGATGCTGAAGTAGCCCTCTCGGATATCGGACTTGGCGAAACCGAGGGTGACGACCTGAATGTGGTGGTCGGTGGCCTGGGCCTGGGTTACACCGCCGTGGCCGCGCTCAGGCATGAGCGGGTTGCCGAGCTGCTCGTGGTTGAGTACCTGGAACCGGTTATCGGCTGGCATCAGCAGGAGCTGGTGCCGCTGGGCAAAGACCTGAATGCCGATCCGCGGAACCGCTATGTTCATGGCAGCTTCTTCGACCTGGCAATTGCCGATCCTGCAGAGGGCGGTTTCGATCCTGAGAACCCCGGCAAACAGTTCGATGCCATCCTCCTGGACATCGACCATTCACCCCGGGCGCTGCTTAACGATTCAAGCGCCAGCTTTTACACCACCAACAATCTGCGCCTGATGGCCCGGCAACTGAAGCCCCGGGGCGTGTTTGCCATGTGGTCGAACGAGGGCGAGGATGACGAGTTCATGGCCGTTCTCAACGAAGTGTTCACCGATGTGGCTTGCCATGTTGTATCCTTTTTCAATCCATTTCAGAACAGGGAATCGTTTAACACCGTGTATGTGGCCCGCAAGCCGGGCTGAAAACCGGAGTCTGTATGTCTTTGACCACGCACCGTAGCCGACCTTTCAGTTCCAGCCAGCGTCTGCCCGAGCCGGAGCAGCCGCCGGTGTTGCATGAGCCGGAGGAGGCCGGGGCATTGCTAGCGGAGTTTATCCATCGCTACCCCCGCTTGCTGATTCTGACCGGTGCCGGGGTCAGTACCGATTCGGGCATCCCGGATTACCGGGACGGCGATGGTGCCTGGAAGCGCAAGCAGCCGGTTCAGCACAAGGCGTTCATGGAAGACTTCTACACCCGCCAGCGCTACTGGGGCCGAAGCCTGATTGGCTGGCCGGTGATGCGCAACGCGAGGCCCAATCCCTCCCATCATTACATCTCCGATCTGGAGTTGCTTAATCACAGCAGCCTGGTGGTTACCCAGAATGTCGACCGGCTTCACCAGAAGGCGGGTACCCGGGCGGTAACGGATTTGCACGGGCGGGCCGATGAGGTTGTGTGCATGAGTTGCGGCTACCGTTGCCCGCGGGATGAGGTGCACGATCGTTGCGCGGATCTGAACCCGGGCTTCCAGAAATACACGGCCGAGACAGCGCCGGACGGTGATGCCGATCTGGATGTGGATTTCGAGGATTTCCGGCTGGCGGACTGTCCGAAATGCGAGGGGATTCTTAAGCCGGATGTGGTGTTCTTTGGTGACTTCGTTCCGAAAGACCGGGTGTATTCGGCCCTGGATACGCTGAAAGCCAGTGATGGCCTTCTGGTGATCGGTTCGTCGTTGATGGTGTATTCCGGCTTCCGTTTTTGCCGGTACGCCAACGAGTGGAACAAGCCCATTGCCACCCTGAATTTGGGGCGGACACGGGCCGAGGATCTGGTGGATCTGAAACTGAATGCCCGTATCGGGGAGACCCTGGCGTCGGCCCTCACGCAACTCTGAAGAAGAAGGGGGCAGATGAAAGCGTTCATCTGACCCCAAGTTCACGCTGTTTACATCAGGTTGTAGATAAATACCACGGCCACCGCTACCGGCGTCACAAAACGCACGGTGATTAGCCAGAGATTGAACATGCCTGGAGACAGTGCCAGTTCCTTCTCCATGGCCTGGCGCGACATCACCCAGCCTGCGAACAGGGCCACAAGCAAGCCACCCAGCGGCAGCATGATGTTGGCGGTGAAGAAGTCCAGCAGGTCGAAAATGGTCTTGCCTTCCAGCATGGGCACAAAGCCAAGCGGTGCGAAGTCGGACCATAGGTTCAGGGACAGAATCGAGGCAATGCCCAGTCCCCAGCAGACAAAACCGGCGCCCAGCGTGCTGACGGTGCGGTTCATGCCTTTACGCTCCTCCAGCCACTCCACGATAGGCTCCAGCAGCGAGATCCCGGATGTCCAGGCGGCGAAGATCAGCAGGACAAAGAACAGCGTGCCGAACAGGGAGCCCATGGGCATCTGGCCGAAAGCCAGCGGCAGGGTCTGGAAGATCAGGCCCGGGCCGGCACCCGGCTCAAGGCCGTTGGCAAACACGATCGGGAAAATGGCCAGACCGGCCAACAGCGCCACACCGGTGTCGATGACCGACACGGTCATGGAGGTTTTGGCGATGGAAATATTCTTGGGCAGGTAGGAGCCGTAGGCCATCATTACTGCCATACCCAGGCTCAGGGTGAAGAACGCATGGCCCAGAGCTACCAGGATCCCGGACGTTGTGAGCTTGGAGAAATCCGGCTGAAACAGAAACGCCGCGGCTTGGCCAAAGTGCCCGGTGGTCATTGCATAACCCACGACAATCAGCAGGAGCACGAACAGGGCCGGCATCAGGATGCTGACCGCCCGCTCAAGACCCGAGCGAACACCCCTCACAACCACAACCATGACCAGCGCCATGAACAATGTATGCCAGGCGAGCAGGGTGGTGGGATCACTCAGCAGACCCGAGAAGATAGCGCCGACGGCGTCAGCAGTCTGGCCGGTAAGCTGGCCGCTGGCGGTTGTGCCCACGTAGGAAATGGCCCAGCCGCCAATCACCGAATAGAATGAGAGAATAAGGAAACCCGCCAGAATACCGATGGCACCGACCAGCTTCCAGGCCGGGTTGAGGCCGTCCCGTTCGGCAATCAGGCTCAGGCTCTTGACGGGGCTTCGACCGCCGCGACGACCGATCATGACTTCCGCCATCATGATGGGAATACCCACAACCGCGATGCACAGCAGATAAACCAGCACGAAGGCGCCGCCCCCGTTTTCGCCGGTCACGTAGGGAAATTTCCAGATATTGCCCAGGCCCACTGCGGAGCCGGTAGCGGCCAGAATAAAGGCTAGACGTGATGACCAGAGCCCGCGTTGGGCGTTTGAACCTTCAAGCGCCCCCGAATAGGCGGCGGAATCTGAAGAAGTGACGGACATAACTGTCTCCCGGAGTATTTGTTTTTGTATCAGGGTTTAAGAGGGAAGCTGCAGCTGCCTGCAGCTTCCTGAGGGGTGCGCCGGTGTCAGCTCAGCCGGTGCGAGCCAACCGCTCGGGTGCCAGGCTGGCTCCGGCGGTGTGCTTTTTGAACCGTTCTTCCGCCAGTTCGTTGGCGATCTCCCCGGTGGGGCGCCCTGAGCGGCCGGAACGGTTGAAGATTTCGGTCAGGGTGTCGCCGATGGTCTCGACGTGGGCCCGAACGGTTTCCGGAGTGGCGCCAGTGCGCTCGTAGAACACATCGATGATGCCACCGGCGTTGATGGCAAAATCCGGCGCATAGAGGATGCCCCGGTCCCGCAGCATGGCATCATGCTCCGGGTGCTCCAGCAGGTTATTGGCGGCGCCGGCCACAATCCGGGCCTGCAGCTGGGGAATGCTGTGATCGTTCAGTACCGCGCCCATGGCACAGGGCGCAACCACGTCGACCGGCAGGGAAAGAATGTCCTCGGCGGCGGCCGGTCTGGCTCCCAGCTGATCCACTGCCCGCTGCATGTTGTCCTCGTGGATGTCATACACCCAGAGATCAGCGCCAGCGTCCTTGAGGTGTCTGGCCAGCCGGAAACCAACATTGCCGATGCCCTGGATGGCCACCTTCAAGCCGTTGAGGTCCTCCCGTCCGAGTTTGTGTTTCACTGCTGCCTTCAGGCCAATAAACGTCCCGTAAGCAGTTGCCGGTGATGGGTCGCCGTTGCTGGGATTGCCGTCGAAACCGGTGCGCGAGGCGATGCCGGCAACGTGGCCGGTGTGTCGGCCCATGATCTTGAGGTCCGGTACGCTGGTGCCGGAATCCTCTGCCGCAATGTACTGCCCGCCCAGACTTTCCAGATGACGGCCCATGGCCTCCATCAGCGCTTCGGTTTTCTGTTTGCGCGGGTCGCCAATAATCACCGACTTGCCGCCACCCAGATCCAGGTTGGCGAGGGCCGACTTGTAGGTCATGCCCCTTGAAAGCCGCAATACATCGCGCACCGCCTCTTCATCGGAGGCATAGGGAAACATCCGGCAGCCACCCAGTGCGGGGCCGCGGGAGGTGTTATGGATAGCAACGATGGCCTTCAGGCCGCTTTCGGGATCGCAGAAAAAGGACAGATGTTCGTGGTTATCGAACTCGGGATGGCTGAATAGCATTGTGAAATCCTCTCCCACTGGGCCGGATCTCGGCATGAGCGGGTATCTTGTTCTTGTCGACCGGCTTGTGGCCGGCGTTTCGATTTCAGGTGTCCGCTTTTCCCTTGGGGGTTACCCATTGAAACTGCCCTTTTGGGGCTGGACGAAAAACAAACTAGCCGCATTTAACGTTAACGTCAACATGCAAAAGTGAACTATTCGGTGCGGTGGTTGTTCTTCGGTTTACAGGCTTTCCTGGAAAGTTTCGGCGTAATCACGGGTTTATCTATTCGCGCTTTCTGCTCGGATCTGGTCCATTAGTCTCAGATCTGGTGGTTTCTGCGGGAACTACCTATACGCGTTTGGGGGAAACTGGCCTAGTTTCCCCTGATGTCTGTCGCTTCCTATTCTTATCAGCTTCAGCCGGCCCGGGTGCGGGTGGAGTTTTTCCGGCTACTTCCCATCTCATTGTTCGTGGTGGCGTTTGGTGCTGCCTTTGGATTGGCAGCAACGCAGAAAGGCCTTGAACCGCTCCAGGCCGTGTTGATGAGTGCCACGGTCTTTGCCGGGGCCTCCCAGTTTGCAGCCGTCGATATGTGGGGCGCCCAAGTCTCTGTCCTCCCGATGATTGCCGTGGTCTTCGCCATTAACTCCCGCCACCTGCTTATGGGCGCTTCCCTGTACCCGATGCTCCGGGATGTATCGCCTGGCAAGCGCTACGGCCTTTTGCTGCTGCTGACGGACGCCAACTGGGCGGTGTCTGCCCAGGAGTATCAGAGCGGCCGGCGCAACCTGGAGGTGATCCTCGGCGGTGGTCTGGCCCTCTGGCTGGCCTGGATCATCGGTACTGGGCTGGGCGTCTACTTTGGTGGGCTGCTACAGAATCCCAAGGCCCTCGGGCTGGATATGGTCCTGGGCTGTTTCCTTTTGGCCATGGCTTTGGGCGGCAAGAAATCACCCAGGGTGCTCGTGGCCTGGACAGTGGCCGCAGTGGCATCACTGGCGGCCTGGAAATGGCTGCCGCCCAATACCCACGTAGTGGTCGGGGCCCTGGCAGGTGGAGCTATCGGATTTTTCTGGCTGGAACCAAAGCCTGCTTCGGATGGGAACGATGTAAGAGGTGGGGAAGCCAGCGACCATGACCATTGAAACCACCACCGCGGGCATTCTCCTGCTGATCGCGATCATGACGGTTGTAACCCTGGCGACCCGTTTCGGCGGTGCGTTTGTCATGTCGTTCGTAAAGATCAATCCCCGCATCGAGAGCTTTATCAAAACGATGGCCAGCTCGGTTCTGATCGCCATCATTGTGCCCATGGCTTTCAGCGGTGACCTTGGGGCAGTGGCAGCCCTGATAGTCACAGCGGTGATCATGCTGGCCCTGCGCAAGCCGCTGCCGGCGATAGCGGCTGGCATCGCCGCTGCCGGTATTGTGCGCTATCTGAACTGAACGCCCGAACCTGAGTCGATCAAAAACTGCTCAAGTCTGGTGCCGCCCGGCCGATATACCTGTGTAGTGACCACAGGTACCCGAAGCCATGATTTCCTCCAGCCAGATTTCGCTTTTCCAGGACAGTTCCCGCCAAGTATCGGCGTTCGACAGCACCCAGCTGCGCATCAACCGGCAAGCGCCAGGGCCAGCGCCCCAGGCTAACGGGAATGCGGTGGGCTCTGAACTGACACTCATGCGCCAGGCTGCCTACCGTTACAGTAGCCAGGAGCAGCTCGCGTTCAGTGGAAGCAGCACCGTGACAGGTGACGGTCAGCAGAGCGTTTTCACCAGTGCACAGCTGGCAGAGAAAACCTCAGAGCTGCTCCTGATGGGCCAGCAGGCGCTGAGCGTAAGCCGTGCGGCTCTGGGCGGTGATGCTGGCGTCGAGGGTCGTGGCAGCCTTTCGGTTTCCGCCGGGCGCTATATGTTCTACTCGGAGAGCGAGTCCAGAAGCTTTGCCTCTACCGGCACCATCAGCCTGGAGAACGGCGAAACCATTGATTTCACGCTCTCCCTGCGGCAGTCGCAGTCCCGCACTTACGAGTATTCCGAGCTGGTCCAGATCCAGGAACGGCCGCTTACCGATCCGTTGGTGATCAACTTCGGCGCGGCCACCGCCCGCCTGACCGACACCCTGTTCGAGTTCGATCTGAACGGCAACGGCGAAACCGGGCAGTTTGCCTCGCTGGGCAGTGGCAGCGGCTATCTGGTGCTGGATCGCAACGGCAACGGCAAGGTGGACGATGGCACCGAATTGTTTGGTCCCCAGAGCGGTTCCGGCTTCGGCGAGCTGGCCCGGTTCGATGACGACGGCAACCGGTGGATTGATGCCAATGATGAGATCTTCAAATCGCTGTCCGTGTGGGTGCAAACCGCGGACGGCGCCCAGGCCCTGAAATCCCTCGAGGAAGTCGGGGTTCAGGCCCTCTACGTGGACAATGTCGAAGACCGCTTCACCCTCGCCAACAGCCAGGGCGTGCCTCTAGGCCAGATCAAGGGCTCCGGCATTTACCTGACGACCGACGGCGAGGTTCGCACTCTCGAGGAAATTAATCTGGCGGAGCAGAATACGACCGACTCGCCGGTTACCGAGACGGTCCTCGGCACCGAACGTGGCTTAACGGACCGCGGCGGCAGTGATCTGGTGGAGGCCAGGGTGGAGGCGATCCGCTCGGCACTGGAGAAGCTGAACGAAATCCGCGAGAAACAGAAGGCATTTATCGAGGAGTCTAAGGAATCCGGCAAGCCGGAATCACCGCTTGTCGATTACCTGAAGCTCATCGATAAAATGCGGCTGGAAATGCTGAACAGCCAGGATGAGAAGAAGCAGGCTGCGAGTCGGTATCTGGAGTTTGCTAGTCTTTGATGGCTAGCTCCGGGGCAGGTCAGGTCGGGTGCAGGGTTCCCAAAAATGTGCGGAGCCATGGATGGCGGAGCCAAGCTTACAGGGACGTATTCACAGCGTTTTTTGGGAGCCCTGCACCCGACCTGGCCGTCTGTTCAATGAGGCTCATCGGCTCATTCGGGCATCGGGTTGGTATTTCTGAGTGCCAGTTCCCCAATGCCGGGTAGCTTGATTCCGAGCGCCAACGGGTTAATCCCGAAAGAAAGACCCAAAAGGTTCAGTTCCAGCCCTTCGCGGACACCTGCCAGCACGCCAAAATACCCGCCCAGCGAAACCTGGTAACCAGCGCCACCCGGAACCTCTGCGAACACCCGATCGCCCAGGTAGTCCTTGCCGATTGCGTGGTTGGGCAAAGCGACATCAAGTCCAGGAACCTCCCGTATCACCCAGGCCACGAAGGTATTGCTGTTGGGGCCCGGCCAGGCTTCGTATTCGGTTGGGTAGGGGTAGGATTCCACTGCCCGGTAGATGTCGGGAATAAGCTTTTCTGCCTCTTCTCCGCGGATATCAGCATAGAGTTCCGGTTTCGCACCATACCAGTGTCTGTCCGGTTCGCCCGGGCGGGAATTGACCACGTAGCTGCGCCAGCCAGTAACCTCATGAACCCGGTAGTGGCTGGCGCCTTTTTCCTTGGTGGCTATCCAGGTATGGACTGCAAAGTAGCCTCGCCAGCTCCAGGCCCGAGCCCCGTAGACCTGGACGATGGCCTCGTCGGCCTGTTCTGGCAGGGGCGCAATGCGGGCGCTTTCCCGGGTGGCTGTCTGCCAGCTCTCCGCTCCCTGCAAGCTGCCGCTGGTGGCCAGCAGGATTGGGCCGGAAAGCAGCAGGAGCACCGCACCGACAAACCAGCTGGTGTATTTCAGAAATCGTTTCATGAATCCAATCCAGAACGTGAGGGTATCCGGGACTCGTCGGGGCTCAGAAAGTTCCGGATGGCGTTATTCATTGTAGTGAACAAATACGTCCTTCGTCTTGTTGCGGATGAGGACTGTGCCGGGCTGTAGTTTGCTGGCATCAGGCTTGTCTTCTAGGCTGAAAACTACAAGCTGCGATTTTAAGGAGGGTTCCATGTCTGACCATCATGTCTACAAAAAAGTGGAAATTGTCGGGTCTTCCAAGAAGAGCATTGAAGACGCCATCGAGAACGCACTGGAGGAGTGCGGCAAAAGTGTTCGCAACATGGAGTGGTTTGAGGTAACCGAGACCCGCGGCCACATCGTCGATGGCAAGGTCGGCCATTATCAGGTGGTTATGAAAGTAGGGTTTCGTATCGCTGACAGCTAAGGCTGGCGGGTCCTCAGCTGCTTCGAATGGTCCGGTGCCGGATAGACGAAACCAACTGGTTCATCAGTTCCCGGGCTTCGCCCTCATGCAGGCTGTGACATTTTTCCTGCAATACCCGGCGGTCGTGGTTGGATGAGGCGCTGGTGACGTCCTTGAGCAGATCCAGATACTGGCAGGCCGCCAGGTGGGCCTTTATTTCCGCATCGATCAGCCGGGTAACCAGTTCATCAACGGATTCGGTGCAGAACGGACGGTTCCGGTTCAACAGGTTGCGTGCCTCCAGGGCAGCGTTGCGGGCTTCCAGTCTGAGTTCGCCGGCGGCCTCGCCCGCTTCAACCGCCCTCAGGAACATGCCCAGGCGTTCATGAAGATGCCATACCTGGGGCCATATCTTGCTGTAGGCTTCCACTTCTGTGTGATAACGGGCTTCTTCAACCGGCGAGCCTGACGCTCCGTTGCCGGCCTCCCCGGGGCGATTGAACTGCGCGACTCTTATATCGTCCACTTCCCGCCATAGGGTGTCCGAGCGCTCACGCAGCGCTGTCAGTTGCTCCTGGTATCGGCGTCGTGCCCCTGAACCCCAAAACAGGGCAATGAGCGCCAGGCCCAGCGCTCCGGTGGCAAGAAGGAGCGGCAGGCCACCTGCCGATACCGTGCTCCAAAATGGGTCTGCATCCATAATATCTGACCCCTGCGCAAATCCTGTCTGGGTCTTTCAGTATAGAAGTTAATCCTGCGTCTGCTGTCGAAAGGGTAGGACAGATTGTGCCTCTTTGAAGTAACCGAGGACGTGTTCGGCTTCTTCATGGGTGAAGTTTTCTATCGCCCTGCGGAAGCCGGGGTGAAGGATTCCGTGCCAGGAATGGGTAATCACCGGTTCAAAGCCGCGCACCAGTTTATGCTCGCCTTGGGCGCCGGCGTCAATGTGGCTGAGCCCCAGCTCCATGGCCAGCTCGATGCCCTGGTAATAGCAGGTTTCGAAGTGCAGGTGGTTGTATTCGTCCAGGCACCCCCAGTAACGCCCGTACAGGGTGGTTTTGCCTGCCAGGAACAGCGCCCCGGCAATCATTTCACCTTCGCGCTGGGCGATCACGAGGTGTACATGTTCGGGTAACTGTTCCCGAAGCAGCTCAAAGAAGCGCTTGTTGAGGTACGGCCGCTGGCCCCGTTTCAGGTAGGTAGCCTGGTAAAAGACATAGAAGGCAGACAGCACATGCTCGGGAATATCCCGGCCGTGGAAACGGGCAAAGGAAATGCCCTGTTCAGCAACCTGGCGACGTTCCTTGCGTATGGATTTTCGCTTGCGGGACGTCAGAGCTGCCAGGAAATCCTCGAAGTTCCCGTAACCGTGGTTGTGCCAGTGGAACTGGCATCCAATGCGGTGTAGCTCCTGGTCGTGTTGGAGCAGTTTCTGGTCCTCGCTGTCCGGAAAGAGAAGGTGCCAGGAGTGGGCGCCCAGTTTGTCGGTCAGCGTGTCCAGCAGATCATGAATCTGCTCGGGTGTCAGTTGTTCCCGCAGGTCCGGGGCCAGCAACAGTCGGGGCCCGGCAGAAGGCGTAAACGGGATGGCGATCAGCAATTTCGGATAGTACGCAAGGCCATGTCGCTGATAGGCATCGGCCCAGGCCCAATCGAAAACATATTCCCCCATGGAGTGGCTTTTCAGGAAAGCCGGTGCCAGGCCTACGATTTTGTCGTCCGACTTGAACACAAGGTGGCTGGGAGACCAACCGGTGGCTTCGGACGTGCAGCCGGAGGCTTCGAGAGCCTGGAAAAACTCGTAGCGAAGAAAAGGGTTGGTGCAGCCCGCCAGTCGTTCCCACTCTCGTGCGGGAATGTCATTGAGGCTGGCGCAGGTTTCCAGGGTAAGAGTCGCTTGTCCGGATTCTGGCATGGTGCGGGAAAACTCCTGTGTGTACCCGTTACCATACGTCAGAACATGGCTTTTGATCACCCTCGGCGGCCCTCCGGAACCTCGTCTGTGACTGTGTAAAGGTTCTGCAAAGCGGGCAGGGCCAGCCCGGCACTATACCCCGAGCGTGTTAGACTTCATCCAGCTATGGTGGCCGGCACGACAGTTGGAGAGGCAAGATGCAGAACAGGGTGTTACTGGTCGAAGACGATGATGAATTACGGCAACTGCTCGCACGTTACCTGACCAATCAGGGGTTCACCGTTCGCGAGGCGGCAAACGGGCGGGACGGACTCGCCCTGGCGCTTGGCCAGGACTGCGATATTGTCGTGCTCGACATCATGTTGCCCGACATCAGTGGTCTTGAGGTGCTGCGGGAGTTGAGGGCAGAGACGCATCTGCCGGTTGTGCTGCTGACTGCCCGAGGCGATGAAACCGATCGGATTGTGGGTTTTGAAGTCGGTGCTGATGACTACATTCCCAAGCCCTGCAACCCTCGCGAGCTGGTGGCCCGGCTGCAGGCGCTGTTGCGGCGGATTGCCTGGGACCAGAAAACCGAAGTCAATGCGGCCCGGACCTATGGCGATCTGAGAGTCGAGCCCGGCCATCGCCGGATTTATCAGAACGATGTAGCCATGGAACTGACCGCCACCGAATACGAGGTTCTCCAGGTCCTGCTTGCACACGCCGGCAGCGTCGTACGCAAAACGGACCTTATGCAATGGGCCCTGGGACGCCGGCTCGAGGCATACGACCGAACCCTGGATATGCACATCAGTAACCTTCGCAAAAAGCTGGGCAACGACGATCCGCCCCGGATTGAGACCGTTCGGGGGCTGGGTTACAGCTATCGGGTGCCGGAATGAAGCAGCGGCCCATGTTCCCGCTGTTCTGGCGGATCTTCCTCTCCATCTGGCTGGCCATGGCGGTCACCGTGGTGGCCGGTAACCTGGCAACCAGAATGCTCCTGGATCGCGAACGGGAAGCGATCGAGCGGCAGGCAGGGCTCAGGGACCTGGCCGAGGAGGCAATCGCCATCCGTGAGGCTGGTGATCGAGGCGCTGCCTGGCGCTTTCTGCGGGATGAGGGTGAGCGCCTTGAACTGTTTCTGGTGCTGCTCGAGCAGGATGAAAATGATGGCAAGCTGCCTTCGTTCATTCGCGACCGAATGAAATCCGGCTGGTACCCGCAGAAACCGGCGGTTCTGGATGTGGGCGGTGATTACCGCCTGGTGGCCTGGCCGCGGGTGCAGGGCGCCGGCTGGCTCAATCCCAGGTTCTTCCGGGCTATCGAGCTGGGTCTGGCTCTATTGATGATTTCTCTGGCGTGCTGGTGGATTGCCCGCATGGTATCAAGACCTCTGCGGCATATGGAGACCACCGCCCGCGCGATTGCGGGAGGGGACAATTCACTCAGGGTCAGCGACAAGATCGCGCAACGCAGGGATGAGGTAGGGCAACTGGCAACAGCCTTCAATGCCATGACAGAGCAGCTTTGCAGTCTTCTGGATCGCCAGAAACACTTGCTTCGGGATATTTCCCACGATCTGCGAACGCCGCTCACCCGCCAGCGTATTGCCATTGAACTGGCGAACGAAGCCGGCGCAGACGAAGAGCTTATGGCGAGTATTCTGCGCCAGAACGAGCGGCTCGAAACCATGACCGGGCAGATACTGACGCTGTACCGGGTTACGGAGGCCGGCGGCAATATTGAGCGCGAGCCCCTCCGGCTGGTACATGTAGTCAATCAGGTGCTCACGGATGCGGCCGATTATGCCGAACACCAGGGGGTGGACTGCAAGCTCGTGGTGTCGCCTGAAAGCTCGCGGGCATCGGTATTGGGTGATGAGGGGCTTCTGCAGCGAGCAATCGACAACATCCTTCAAAACGCCCTGGATCACACACCACCAGGCAGAGCTGTTCACCTGGCCGTCACGGTGGCCGATGACTTGTTGAGTCTGACGGTTGATGATGAAGGGCCAGGCGTTGCGGATGAGATGATTGGTCAGCTTTTTGAGCCGTTCTTCCGGGCGGACAAGTCCCGCGGCGGCAAGGGATGGGGCCTGGGCCTGGCCATCGCCAGAGACATTGTTGCTGCCCACGATGGAGTGATCGCGGCAGCGGCGGGCGAGCATGGAGGGTTAAGGGTGACGCTTCGCCTTCCTGTGTTTTTCGGCGGTGGCTGATTCTGGCTCCGGATCGGAGGGCTTGAGTTTCTCCGCGCCGGAAAAGTCGATACCCTCCTGCAACTCGTCCTCGTCAAAGCGAATTCCGCACGCTGCTTTGCGTATTCTTGCGGGTTTGGCAGTGCCAGGGTTGTTGTATTCGTCTTCAGAGGCCATTGGTCGGTGTCCATGAAAAAAGATTACCCCGTTCCAGCAGGATACCTTGAGCGTGAAACGGAAGTGAAGAAAAGCCGGTTCATTGCCCGGGTAGCGCCCGTGAGTTCCCGGGAGGAGGTGAAAGACTGGCTGGAACAGGCACACCAGGACCACCCGGACGCCCGTCATATCTGCTGGGCCTACCAGATCGGCCGCCCTGGTTCTGCCGCTGAGGCCGCCATGAACGACGATGGCGAGCCCTCCGGAACCGCCGGGAAGCCGATTCTCAACGTGATTCAGCACAAGGATATGGGCGATGTCCTGGTGATGGTTATCCGGTACTTCGGCGGGATCAAGCTGGGTGCCGGCGGACTGGTGCGGGCCTATGCCGGGGCGGCAGAGAGCGTGCTGTCAGCGGTTGACCGGGTGGTGCAAACACCCATGACGGACGCGCTGGTTTCCCTGTCCTTCGCCGATGAGCAGCCCCTGCGACACTGGTGCGACGTTAACGGTGCATCGGTGGAGTCTGTTGATTATGGCGCGTCCGTTCGCGCCCGGGTGCTGGTTCCGGAGGACCAACTGGCAGCGTTCGGGGCTTTCTGCGATGCCCAGAAGCTGGATTACAGTTTTGAAAGGTGATGGATCCCGGGGGCATCGTACCGCGTCCGCTAAGCGTATACTGTTGAAAAAGCGAATTCTCAACCGAGGGCAGAAATCATGATGCGTTTTCTGATGTTGGCGCTTGTCACACTGGCCATGACCGGTTGCGCCAGCAATGTGGTGACCGACTACAACTCGTCTGTGGTTTTTGGGAATTATTCATCCTGGGCGTTTGCCAGTGGTACGAACGAGTCGTCATTCACCTCACTCGACGGCACACGGGTACGCAGTGCCGTTGAGAGGGAGCTGAATCGCAAAGCGTTGCGACAGGTGCCTGAGGCGGAAGCGGATTTGCTTGTAAGCTGGCAGATTGTGCCGGAAGAGAGGCTCGAACAGACTGGCCTGGGCCTCGGGTTTGGCTTTGGTAGCGGAAATTTCGGCTGGGCCTTGTCCGCGCCGCCACCGGTGCGTGAAATTGAAGAGGGCAAGCTGGTGGTCGAACTGGCGGACAGCAAGTCGAAGGAAGTTGTCTGGCGTGCAGCCAGTCGCCGCTACCTCAATGAAAACCAGTCACCCGAGACCCGCAGGGAGCTGATCGACGAGGTCGTGGCTGAAATGTTTACCAAGTATCCCCCCGGTCTTGATTAAAAGACCGGGCAAGACCGGAATGGCACGGAGACGGAATGAAGAAGCGATCTGAGGGCGGCCTGGTTTTCTCGACAGAACAGGGGCGCATGTGCCCCGATTGCCGTAACCCGGTGAACGAGTGCACCTGCGCTGCAGCGTCGCGGCCGGCCGGCGACGGCATTGTCCGGGTGAGCCGGGAAACCAAGGGCCGCAAAGGCAAGGGTGTCACCCTGATTACCGGCATTCCACTGGATGACAAGGAACTGAAGGCTTACGCCAAGGTGTTGAAAGCCAAATGCGGCACCGGTGGTACGGTAAAAGACGGCGTAGTCGAGATTCAGGGCGACCAGCGGGACCTCCTGGTTCCACTTCTCGAACAGAAAGGGTGGATCGTCAAGCGCGCCGGTGGCTGATGGTATAACACGCAATTCCCTTATGCTCACGTTACAATAGACCCTGCGAAGAACGAATCCCGAGTTTCACATCAACCGGAATCTGGCCGAAAATCCCCGGGAATATCCTGTGGGATGGCGGTTTCCGTTCGACCGGAGGCGAGCATGCATATACTGGTTTTGGGCGCAGGCGTTGTGGGCATTACCACAGCCTGGTATCTGCAGAAGCAGGGGCACCAGGTAACCGTGGTTGATCGCCAGAACCAGCCCGGCGTGGAGACCAGTTATGCCAACGGGGGGCAGATCTCGGTCTCCCATGCCGAACCCTGGGCCAATCCATCAGCGCCCCTGAAGGTGTTGAAATGGCTCACCAAGCCGGATGCGCCTCTGCTGTTCCGGCCAACGCTGGATCCCAGCCAGTGGCGCTGGGCGCTTTCCTTCCTGGGGCAATGCACGTCGGCCAGGGCCGCTCACAATATCCGCCAGATGGTGAACCTTGGCACCTACAGCCGTAGCCAGTTGCAGGCTCTTCGCAAGGAGGCCGGTATAGAGTACAACCACCTCGAGAAGGGTATCCTGCATTTCTATACCAATCCGGCCGAATTTGACGGCGCTATCGAGCCTACCCGAATCATGCAGGATCTTGGCTGTGACCGGCAGATCATCGACGCTGATCGCGCAGTTGAACTGGAGCCGGCACTCAAACCGATCCAGAACCGGATCGCGGGTGCAACCTACACTTCTGAGGATGAGTCCGGTGATGCCCGGATGTTTACCCAGAACCTGGCAAAACGCTGCGCCGAGGCGGGAGTAGAGTTCCGGTACGGCACTGAAATTCTGGCGTTCGAGCGTGCTGGCGAACGGGTGCTTGGCGTCCAGACCCTTCACGACGGCCACCATGAGACGCTCCGTGCAGACGCCTACGTGCTGAGCATGGGGAGCTTCAGTGCGGCACTCGCCCGGCAGTTGGGTATTTTCCTGAACATCTATCCGGCCAAGGGTTATTCGATTACCGTGCCGGTGAAAAACGAAGAGGCAGCGTTCCAAGTTAGCCTGACCGACGACGAGTACAAGCTGGTATTCTCACGCCTGGGCGATCGCATGCGTGTGGCAGGCACGGCAGAACTCAGTGGCTACAGCCGGAAACTGAATTACACCCGTTGCCGCGCCATCGTCCGGCGCACTGCGGAAGTTATGCCAGAGGCGGGCTACTGGGACCAGGCCGAATTCTGGACCGGTCTGCGGCCGGCAACTCCCTCCAATGTGCCCTACATCGGAAAGAGCCACTTTGCCAACCTCTACCTGAACACCGGGCACGGCACCCTGGGGTGGACCCATTCCTGTGGCTCCGCCGCCGCGCTTGCGGACATTATTGACGGCCGTAAGCCTGAGGTGGATTTTACGTTTTCCGGGCTATAGAAATGAAAAGGGGCCAGATGAAAGCCTTCATCTGGCCCCAGTCTTCATCAGCGTTCGGCCGGTTTACTGCAACTGATCCCGAATCAGCTTCTTGTTGATCTTGCCAACACTGGTTTTCGGGATATCCTCGACGAAATCGATATGCTCGGGGATTGCCCATTTATTGATCTCGCCACTCTCCACAAACTGCTTCAGGTGGTTCTGGATATCCTCGACACTGGCCTGTTCACCTTGCTTGAGGGTAACCAGAGCGTGAGGACGCTCGCCCCATTTTTCATCGGGCACACCCACCACGGCAGCGCCGGCGACGGCCGGATGCTGGCTGATCAGGTTTTCAAGGTCCAGTGACGACAGCCACTCACCACCGGTCTTGATCACATCCTTGATGCGATCCTTGATGGTGATGGTGTTGTCGGGCTCCATGGAAGCAACATCGCCGGTGTGGAGCCAGCCGCCTTCCCAGAGCTGTTCGCCTTTCTCGGGCTCTTTGAAGTAGCCCTGGGTCAACCAGGGGGCGCGTGCCACGATTTCACCCTTCGCCTCGCCGTCGTGGGGTACCGGGTTGCCCTCAGGATCCACGATTTCCAGTTCAACCATTGGCGTTGCAATACCGGTCTTCACGCGTTTTGCGGTTTGCTGCTCAAGAGGCAACTCCAGGTCTTCCGGTTTCAGGTGGGAAGCGCACAGCAGCGGGCAGGTCTCGGACATGCCGTAGGCGGTGAACATCTTGATGCCAAGCTTGGCCCCGGCATCGCACAGACCTTTAGTCAGCGCGCTGCCGCCGATCAGCACGTGCCAGTTGCTCAAATCGGCGGTCTTGATGGACTCTGTGGCCATCATCATCTGCATGATGGTGGGCACGCAGTGGGAGAAGGTGACTTTATGCTCTTTGATAAGGTCGACCAGCAACTCCGGCTCGTAGCGACCGGGGTAAACCTGCTTGATGCCCATCATGGTGGCGGCATAGGGAACACCCCAGGCGTGCACGTGGAACATCGGGGTGACCGGCATGTAAACCGACGAGGAGCGCATCAGCGGCATCTCATCAAACGACGCTACGGTGCCGGTCATGGCCAGTGTATGTAGTACCAGCTGGCGGTGGCTGAAGTAAACGCCCTTCGGATTGCCTGTGGTACCGGTAGTGTAGAACGTGGTTGCGACACTGTTTTCGTCGAAATCGGGGAAGTCGAACTTATCATTGGCCTTCGCCAGGAGGTTCTCGTATTCGCCGATGGTTTCAACCGGTGCCTGTTTCGCGGCATCGTCGTCGGTGAGCTGAATCCAGGTCTTGACCGTTTTGATCTCGCCCTTGACAGCGTCAATGATCGGGAGGAAGTCGTCGTGTACCAGCACCACATCGTCTTCGGCGTGGTTCATGGTGTAGACAATCTGATCCGGAGACAGCCGGATGTTGACCGTGTGCAGAATCGCCCCAATCATCGGAATGGCAAAGAAACACTCGAGGTACCGGGGCGTATCCCAGTCCATCACTGCAACGGTATCACCAGGCTTCACGCCGGCATCGGTCAGTGCGTTGGCCAGGCGGTGGATGCGCTCAACCAGATCTGTGTATGTGTACTTGCTGCGGTTGGAGTAGACAATTTCCTGGTCCGGGTTATACCTGGGGCCGGACAGCAGGAGTCGTTTGATCAGCAGCGGGTACTCGTAGGCGTTTTCAGCCGGGGGCAGAATGCGGGTCTGTGCCATTACCTGTTTCCTCTTTCCCAGTTGTTGGTGTTATCGCGAGAAACAGGAATAAATCTGACACAGTTTGGCTGAAACAGGAACCGGTAACAGTGAAAAAATGCAGAGCGAACGGTGGCTTAGATGCAAATTCCGTTTCGCTCTGCGGACACGTCCGTCAGCGCTGACGCGACACTCAGAGGTGTCGAATCACAGGCAGGTGCGCACTTACTCGTAGGTGCAAAGATAGGCTGTATCGATATCGGTCTTGGCCTTGAAACTGGCCTGGCCCGCGACATCGAAGCTTTCGCCCGCACCATAGGTCATCCACTCGTCCATGCCCGGCAGCAGGACGGTCAGAGCGCCACTGATGACGGTCATGGTTTCTTTCTTGCTGGTGCCAAATTCATACTCGCCCGGGCTGATGACGCCGACCGTGGCAGGCAGGGTGGAGGTCTGGAAGGCGATGGATTTTGCCTTGCCGTCGAAATATTCATTTACTTTCAGCATGTGCTGGGCTCCTCGAATAAGTTTGGGAGCCTACTATACGGCAATTTTCTTGAACTCCAATGACAAAATGCTGATCAGGATGCTCGATCAGGGTTTTCACTGGTCCCAGGGGTTACCCTCGGTATTTTCCATGGTTTTGACGCCGATATGCATCGCTGCCTTGGCCAGAATGTTTGCACTTACCGGGGCGGTCATCAGCAGAAATACAGTGATAAGGATTTCTGAGATACCGATTCCTGCGCCATTGGCACTGAAATAAAACACGGAGCTCAGCATGATCGCGCCAACGCCCACTGTTGTGGCTTTTGTTGGGCCATGCAGGCGGGTGAAGAAATCCGGAAGTCTTGCAAGACCTATGGCGCCTATCAGTGTAAAAGCGCCACCCAGTAGCAGCAGCGCTGATATGAGGTATTCCGCAATCAGGCTCATCGTGACATTTCTCCTGCAGGTGAAGGATAGAAATCGGGACTATTCAATGACACTGCCTCGCTTGAGATACTTGGCCATGGCAACGGTCCCGACAAAGCCCATTACCGCGATCAGCAGAGCTGCTTCCAGGTACATGCGCGTACCCAGGGTGATGCCGAGGAGGATGATCAGAGCGATGGCGTTGATGTAAAGCGTGTCCAGTGCCAGAACACGATCTGGAGCATCGGGTCCCTTGATCAGCCGGTAGACGTTGAGCAACGCGGCCAGAGTCACCATGGCGATCGTGATGTAGAGAGCGGCTGTCATCATTGGAACATCTCCATCAGTGGCTTCTCATAGCGCTTGTGAATGGCGTCAATGACCTCCTGATCGCTGCCGGCATCCAGAGTATGGATCAGCAATGTTTTCTGGTCATCACTGACATCGGCAGATACGGTGCCCGGCGTCAGGGAAATTGTGCTGGCGAGAATTGAAATGGCCAGCGGATGCTCAAGCTGAAGCGGGTAACAGACGAAGATCGGTCTTGGCTGACGCGGGCTCAGAATCAGACGTGCCACAGAGAAACTGGCCACCACAATGTCTTTCAACACGATGGCCAGATAGGCAGGCATCTTCCAGGATTTAATAAATGCCGGTCGCTCAGGCCAGAATCCCTGGGTGATTTGGGGGATCAGCCAGGCGAGAATGATCCCCATCACAACGCTGGCTCCGGACACGCCATCACTCAGCAACTGCCAGGTCGTAAAAAGGATCAGGCTCAACCACGGTTGCGGAAAACTCAATCGATCAAGCATCAGTCATCCTCCCCGACCACGGGGGTCTGCAAGATGTTGATATAGGCATCGTTGTTAAAGAGTTGGGCCGCCGTCTCATCGGTGTAGCGTGTTATTGGCCCTGCCAGGACCACTATCGCAACCGCCAGGGCAGTCAGGGCGCCGGCTGCGACGGAAATCCGGCCGTTGAGGGGGTCAGGCTTTTCCAGATGGCCATCCACAGTCCGCCAGAAAACAATACTGCCCGCACGACTGTACGCGATAACGGTCAGGAAGCTGCCAATAAGCAGTACAGACCATAGCCAGGCCATTTCAGTTCCCGACTGAACGGATTGCAGAATCAGCAACTTGCCAAAGAATCCACTCAGTGGTGGTAGCCCTGCCGCGGCAACGGCTCCGACCAGGAACAGCACGCTCAGGAAGGTACGATTCTGCATTCTGGGGGCCGTAACGATGCGATCCTGAGCAGAACCTCGCTGGTTGGCCACCAGTTCCGAGACGAGGAACAGGCCACCAACCGTCCAGGTTGTGCTCAGCAGATAGAAGAGGGCAGCGGACAGCCCGGCTTCGGAGCCGAGCGATATCGGAGCCAGTAATGTGCCCACGGAAATGATGACCTGCCATGCGACCAGGGTTTTCAGGCTGCCAGAACCCAGTGCTCCAACAACGCCCATGGCGAGTGTGGCCAGGGCAATCGGGAACAGCCAGTCCATACCCAGGTTTGCCAACTCGCCGGCGTCGTCACCGAAAATCAGCAAATACACGCGCAAAATCGCATAAATTCCAACCTTGGTCATGACTGCAAACAATGCGGCGACCGGAGCCGTGGCTTTTGAGTAGGCCCTGGGTAGCCAGAAGCACAGGGGCAGAATGGCTGCTTTCAGGCCGAAGACGACGAGAAGCATCATCCCTCCAGCCTTGACGATATTCACGTCCTCGCCCGAGACCTGGGGAATTTTTACTGCCAGATCGGCCATGTTCAGGGTGCCGGTGACACTGTAGATCATCCCGACACTGATGAGGAAAATGGCGGAACCGGCGAGATTCAGGACCACGTAGTGCAGGCCGGGGACGGTTCTGACGGTTCCCCCGCCGTGCATCAGCAAGCCGTAGGAGGCAATGAGTAACACCTCGAAGGCAACGAAAAGGTTAAATAGGTCACCGGTGAGGAAGGCAATGTTCAGGCCCATGATCTGGAACAGGAACAAGGCGTGGAACTGGCGGTTTCCTTCATCGGCGCCGCCAATGGCATAGATATGGCAAAACAGGGCCAGCACGGCTGTCATCACCAGCATCAGCGCAGCGAGGCGATCCAGTACCAGAACAATCCCGAAGGGCGGCTGCCAGTTGCCGAACGCATAGATCCGATAGCTGCCATCGTCTGCCAACACCAGAAGCACGATCGCTGAGACCAGGATCAACACAGTTGTTGCCAGCGCCAGGGTGCGGCGCAGACTGATAGGCGCATAGCCCATGAAAGCCTGAAGAATGCCACCAAGCAGCGGAATAAGAACAGGAGCGGTAAGCCAATGGTTCATTTACCGGTTACCTCCTCTTCTTCTTCCGGAGCAGGAGATTTGTAGGGCTGCTTGCCATCAACATGATCGTCATCGTTGTCTGCCAGGTTTCGCAGCGACAACACCACAACGAATGCCGTCATGGCGAAGCCAATCACGATAGCCGTCAGTACCAGCGCCTGTGGCAGTGGGTCTGAGTGGGTAGCTGCAGTGCCGAGCACTGGCTGCTGGCCCGTCGCCAGGCGACCACTGGAAAACAGGAACAGGTTCACGCCGTAGGAAAGCATGGTCAGACCGACCACCACGGGGAAGGTGCGTGACCGCAGAATCAGATAAACGCCGGATGCCGTCAGGGCGCCAATAACCAGTGCGAAAACGAGCTCCATTACGCACCCTCCTTTTTACTCTTGATAGCCGAGTGGGGCGACAGCCGTCCAATACTCACCAGCGCAAGCAGAGTGGCTCCGATAACCGTCAGATAGACGCCGAGGTCAAAAACCAGGGCGGAAGCAACCTCGAATTTTCCTACTACAGGCCAGGTTATGTAGCCGAACGTGGACGTCAGGAATGGGTAGCCGAAGGCAAAACTTCCGACGCCAGCAATCGTTGCGAACAGAAGGCCCAGACCAATTACATTGTGATAACGGAATGGAATCCGGTCCTGGGTCCAGATCATGCCGCTGGCAATGTACTGGAGAATGAGCGCCACCGAGGTGATCAGGCCGGCGATGAAGCCCCCGCCAGGCAGGTTGTGGCCTCGCAGGAAAATGAACACCGATACCATCAGAGCCAGTGGTAACATCGGGCGCGCAATCTGGCGAAGCATCAGCGGATAGGCATCCCGGGTCCACGCGTGCCCCTCGCCATCACTTGGGGGTGGTGTCAGGGCTGTGTTTTTGAGCATGGCGTAAATGCCCAGGGCGGCAATAGCCAACACGGCGATTTCCCCGAGGGTATCGAAGCCACGGAAGTCCACCAGAATTACGTTGACCACGTTGGTGCCACCGCCGCCGGTTTTGCTGTTCTCCAGGAAAAATTCAGAAATTGAACTGAATGGCTGGGTCAGCATGGCGAGCGTGACCAGCGTCATACCGATACCTGCAGCTCCTGCGATAACCATGTCCCGCAAACGCCGTTTCATTGGTGTTTCTATTGGCGTCCAGGACGGCATGTAGAAAAGTGCGAGCATCAGAAGAACGATGGTCACAACCTCGACAGACAGCTGGGTCATGGCGAGATCCGGCGCCGAGAATCGGGCGAAGGCCAGGGCCACAATCAGGCCCACCACGCTAAGTAGAACCAGTGCATAAAAACGCTGCCGGTGCAGAGTAGCGGTTGCCAGGGCGCAAAGAATCAGGATGCCAGCAGCAATCGTCGTAGGTGCATCGATCGGACTCAATCCGTTCTGCCCGACGAAAATCCCTAAATCAAGAAGTGGCGCTGCGGCAACGGCAATAACACTGACGAAAAGCAGCAATGCGTATCGTTGAAGGGAACCGTTCTCGATACGCGTGGTAAATCTGTTGGCCAGATCGACAACTCGCAGGACCACCGCTTCGAAAACAGCCTTTTCGTCAATTTCCTTGAATCGGGCGTGGAAGTCGAAGAAACGCTGACGCTGACTGTACATGAGCAGGCCACCAAAGAAGGCGACGAAACTCATGAGCAACGGAAGGTTGAATCCATGGTAGACAGAAAGGGTGTAATCCGGCACATCACCGCCAAGCGTGGCCGACGCGGCAATATAGAGTAGCGGACCGACAGACACCGCCGGGAACACGCCTACCATGATGCACGCAAACACCAGGATCTCCACCGGGAATTTCATATAGCGCGGTGGTTCATGGGGTGGGTAGATCGGAAGATCCACCGGTTTACCATTGAAGAACACATCGTGGACAAAACGCGCTGAATACGCCACCGCGAAAATCCCGGCCAGGGTCGCAACAATCGGGGGTAGCCAGGCTATGAGTCCCGGGAGGTTAAGTTCCAGGGATTCGGCAAAGAACATTTCCTTGCTCAGGAAGCCGTTCAGCAGCGGAACACCGGCCATGGATGACGCCGCGACCATGGCCAGGGTGGCGGTGTGTGGCATATAACGCCACAGCCCGTTGATGCGCCGCATGTCCCGGGTACCGGTTTCATGATCGATGA
This sequence comes from Marinobacter sp. CH_CUG1437-1, assembly GCF_037029655.1. Taxonomy (NCBI): domain Bacteria; kingdom Pseudomonadati; phylum Pseudomonadota; class Gammaproteobacteria; order Pseudomonadales; family Marinobacteraceae; genus Marinobacter; species Marinobacter sp. CH_CUG1437-1. The sequence goes on from NZ_JAYMEW010000003.1 coordinate 391,671, forward strand.
TACCGGCGGCCATAAACAGGGAGGCCTTAAAGGTAGCGTGGTTAATCACATGAAAAACCGCCGCCACTGCAGCAAGCTGCGTGCCCATGCCGAACAGCAGCGTGATCAAGCCCAGGTGGCTGACCGTTGAATGGGCCAGCAGGCCTTTGAGGTCATGCTTGAACATGGCGACATAGGCGCCAATGAGCAGGGTGGCCATGCCGGTAAAGCTGACCATGTAAAACCATTGCTCGGTGCCTGCCAGCGCCGGATAAAGCCGGGCCATCAGGAAGATGCCGGCTTTCACCATTGTGGCAGAGTGCAGGTAGGCCGATACCGGGGTAGGCGCCTGCATGGCATGGGGTAGCCAAAAATGGAACGGAAATTGGGCCGATTTGGTGAACGCGCCCAGCAGAACCAGTGTCAGGGCGACCGGGTACATGGCATGGGCCTTGATCTGGTCACCGGCTGCCAGCACATCATCGAGTTCGAAGCTGCCGACGATATTGCCAATGATCAGTATGCCGGCCAGTAGCGCGAGGCCACCGCCACCAGTGACCGCAAGGGCCATCCGGGCACCGCGACGGGCGTCCTGCTTGTGTGTCCAGAAGCTGATCAACAGGAACGAGGTCAGACTGGTCAGTTCCCAGAAGATCATCATCAGCAACAGGTTGCTGGAAAGCACGATGCCCAACATCGAACCCTTGAAGCAGAGCAGAAGGGCGTAGAACTTGCCGACGTTCTCGTGAGCTTTTAGGTAATAGCGAGAGTAAAGAATGATCAGCAGCCCGATAATCAGGATCAGCAGGGCGAACAGCAGCGATAGTCCATCCAGCCGGAAACTGAATGAGAGGCCCAGGGCAGGGAGCCATTCGTAGCTGTGCAGAACCACGCCGCCGTCAGCAAGGGTTTCCCAGTGTGGGAAGAGGGCTGCCAGAGCGATCAGTGCGGGTACTGAAGATGCAACGGCTATCGCCGTTCTGCCGCCCTGGGCGAACAGGGGTGCGGCTATGGCACCCAGAAAAGGCAGTAAAACAACCAGCGGTAGCGACATCGCAACCTCGTTATTGGTTTTCTTTTACGTGAGTATTGAAGGCATGTTTGCCAGAGTCTAGTCTCAGGCCGGCCACCCTGCACATTGGGCAAAGATGCCATTACGGCACAGGGGGTGGCGTGGATCAGCTGAGACGAGGCGGATCCGGAAAGTACGGTAAACGTCCCCGGTGCCGCGCGATGTCAGCGGTAACAGGTGGGCGGGTAACTCTTGTGCAGCCGAAGGACCTTGCGGTCATGGTTGCTCCGTCAGTCAAACTTGTTTGCCGATGATACGTGGCCCATCTGGAAGGTCAAGTCAACTTGCCATTGATCAAGTGTATACTCCCGATAAATATTTTATGAGAGAGTCCCATGACCGATAGCTATCCCAACCTTCTGAAACCGCTGGACCTCGGCTTCACCGAACTGAAGAACCGGGTGCTGATGGGGTCCATGCATACGGGCCTTGAAGATCGGTTCTGGAACATTCACAAGCTTGCCCGCTATTTCGCTGAGCGAGCCGAAGGTGGCGTCGGGCTCATGGTAACGGGTGGCTTTTCGCCCAATCTGGTCGGGCAGTTGGCTCCACTTGCTTCAACCATGAACAACCGGGCCACGGCTTTGCTGCATCGCCATGTGACGGGCGCGGTTCATGAGGCGGGCGGAAAGATCTGCATGCAAATCCTGCACGCCGGTCGCTACGGGTACCAGCCACTTATTGTTTCGGCGTCGGCCACCAAAGCGCCAATCAGCCCATTCAAGGCACGCGCCCTGTCCACGAAGGGCGTTGAGCGGCAGATCAACGATTTTGTCGGTGCCGCGAAACTTGCCAAGTTTGCCGGTTATGACGGCGTTGAGGTGATGGGCTCCGAGGGCTATTTCATTAACCAGTTTTTGTGCGAACGGACAAACAAGCGGACAGACAAGTGGGGCGGCCCTTACGAAAACCGCATGCGCCTGCCAGTGGAAATTGTTCGCCGGATGCGCAAAGCCGTGGGGCCGGATTTCATCATTATCTATCGGTTGTCCATGCTGGACCTCGTTGAGGGCGGCCAGACCTGGGATCAGATCGTAACCCTGGGCAAAGCCATCGAGCAGGCAGGTGCCACTATTATTAACACCGGTATTGGCTGGCACGAAGCGAGGGTGCCCACCATTGTTACTTCTGTGCCCCGTGGCGGCTTCGCCGATGTCACCGCCAAGTTCTATGGCGAAGTGGATATCCCGGTGTGCACCACCAACCGAATCAACACCCCGGAGAAAGGGGAGGAGATTCTGGCGGCCGGCAAGGCGGATATGGTGTCCATGGCCCGGCCTCTGTTGGCGGACAGCGAGTTTGTGCGCAAGGCCGAGCAGGGGCGCAGTGATGAAATCAACACGTGCATTGCCTGTAACCAGGCCTGTCTGGACCATGCCTTCCAGGCCAAGCGGGCTTCCTGCCTGGTGAACCCCCGAGCCTGTCACGAAACCGAGCTGGTATTGACGGTAGCGCCTGTTGCGCGCCGGGTCGCCGTGGTAGGTGCCGGACCTGCCGGTTTGGCCGCAGCAACAACAGCCGCGAAACGCGGCCACAAAGTGACGCTGTTCGAAGCGGATGACCAGATTGGTGGCCAGTTCAACTACGCCAAGCGCATCCCGGGCAAGGAAGAATTTTATGAAACCCTTCGCTATTTCCAGCGCCAGATCGAGCTGCTTGAGGTTGACCTCAAACTCGGCACTCGTGTGGATGCTGAGTCACTTAAGGCGCAGGGTTTCGACGATGTCGTGATCGCCACCGGTGTGAAGCCGAGAACTCCGTCCATTGACGGCATTGATCATCCCAAGGTGCTCGGCTACCTCGATGTACTTCGCCATAACAAACCCGTTGGCAAGAATGTGGCGGTTATCGGCGCCGGCGGCATCGGTTTCGATGTCAGCGAATTCCTGACCCATGATTTCAGCCATCATCCCGAAGGCGAGCAGGTCAGCGTTGCCGACTGGCAGGCGGAGTGGGGCGTTAATCCCGATTTTGATGGCCCCGGCGGCCTGGCGGAACGTCAACCGACCCCCTCGCCCCGCAAAATTTATCTGATGCAGCGAAAAACCGGCAAGGTCGGTGGGGGCCTGGGCAAGACCTCGGGCTGGGTGCACCGCAGCAGCCTGAAGCATCGCGAAGTGGAAATGCTTCGTGGGTGTCGCTATGAGCGCATCGACGACCAGGGACTGCATGTTTCCGTCACCGATAAAGAGGGCAAGGTGACGGAAAGCCGGGTGCTGCCGGTGGATAATGTGATAATTTGCGCCGGTCAGGAGCCGTTCCGGGAACTTTTCGATCAGTTGTCGGACTCTGGGGTTAACGCACATCTTATCGGCGGCGCAGACGTTGCCGAAGAACTCGACGCAAAACGGGCCATCCGGCAGGGAACGGAAGTCGCAGCCAAACTATGACATTACTTATTGCCTTCGCAGTGCTTTCGATAGGCTTCTCCTTCTTGTGTTCCATTCTCGAAGCGGCGTTGCTGTCGGTGACGCCGAGCTACATCGCCTCATTGAAAAAAGAGAAACCGCAGCTGTTTTCCAGGTTGCGCAAACTCAAAGACGATGTGGACGACCCCCTGTCTGCAATCCTTACACTGAACACCGTTGCCCACACCGTCGGCGCCACCGGTGTCGGCGCCCAGGTCACTGTGGTCTTTGGTGAGGCCTGGCTCGGTATCGCCTCTGCCGTGATGACCCTCGCCATCCTGATTTTCTCGGAAATCATTCCCAAAACCATCGGGGCAAAGTATTGGCGGGGCATCGCTCCTCGATTGCCTGCCATTCTGGGCTTCATGATCAAGGCGCTGTTGCCGTTCATCTGGTTGTCCAAACAGGTCACTCGGCGCATTGCCTCGGGTGAGGCAGATACGGACATCCGCGCCGAGATCAGCGCCCTGGCAGAAATAGGAAAAGACCAACAGGCGCTGGACGAAGATGAGCGGCGGATGATTCACAACGTTCTGCGCTTCCACGAAATCAAGGTCAGTTCGGTCATGACACCGCGGACGGTTTGCAAATACGTCGATCCGGACGTTACCTACGAACAATTCCGCGACCAGGTCAGAAAATCACCCTTCTCCCGTTATCCGGTGATAGACGAAGACGGGGAGGCACTTGGCTACCTGCACCGGGCCGATCTGATCAACCTCGATGCCGACGTCGACCTCCTGGAGCACATGCGCAAGATCAAGCGCGTGAAAGGCAATACCAACATTGAATTCCTGTTCTCGGACATGCTGAGAGAACGGCAACACCTGGCCGTGGTCTATGACGAACTGGGGACCTGGTTGGGGATAGTGACGCTGGAGGACATATTGGAGACACTTTTGGGCACGGAAATCATGGATGAAACCGACAATGTCTCTAACCTCCGCCGGTATGCGAAGCAGCGCTGGAGCCGTCGTCTGAAGAAGTATGGCTCCGGATAAACGGGGATGTGAGGTTTAACGGGCGGCTTTCAGTGCATTGGAAATTGCTTCGGCTTCTGCTTCAAGTACCTGACACCGAAGGCTGTTTCCCTGCTGCATCGCCTGCTCGATCTGCTTTCGTTTCATGTCGTACAGCTTGCTCAAAATATCTGCCTGGCTTTGTCTGATCGGTGCGTTCATGGCGGGCCTCCCCATAGTGACACCTGTCGGTATTCTTTACGTTCAAGACCGGATGTTGGCCTTCGCTGAAAACCGATGCATAACCCGGGCCAGTCGGGGGGCAACATTACCTGACAAAGCGGGACCGGTAAGCACCCGGGGATAGCCCGGTATGTTTGCGGAACAGACGAGTGAACGAGCTCACGTCCTCATAGCCTACCAATTGCGTGATTTCATCAATCGGTAACCGCGATTTCTCCAAATGCTGACGTGCCACCTCAATCCGAAGAAGCTGCAGGTACCCTGTAGGCGTATCGCCGGTGGCTGTCTTGAACCGGCGAATCAGGGAGCGCTCGGTGAGTCCGCCCAAAGAAGCCATGCGGTGGAGGGTGACGGGTTCACTGTAATGGCTATCCAGCCAGTCCTGAAGCTTTAGAATGGCAGCATCGGAATGGTAGCGCCGGGCCTGGAGTGCACTGTAGGGCGCTTGACTGGTCCGCCCTGCATCAATCACAAACGCCTTCGCCAGCTCCCTTGCGACTTGTGCCCCCGCGTACCTTTCCACCAGATAGATCCCCAGATCCCACCAGGCCATCCCGCCCCCGGCACAGGCAACGTCGCCGTCCACCGTAACGAGCTTGTCCGGCTGCAGGTTCACCGCCGGGAAACGTTGCCGAAACTGATGGCTGAACCCCCAATGTGTCGTCGCTTGCCGACCATCCAACAGCCCCGCCTCGGCCAGCATGAACGCCCCGGTACAGTTACTGGCTACCCGGACCTGCCCGGCGTCTGACGCCCGAAAGGCGCCGAGCCACTCAATGAGCTCCGGATTCCCTGCCAGCACAACATCAATTGGACCGCCAATTGTCGGTATCACCACCAAATCACTGTCGTCGCCCCCCGGAAGCAATTCGTTCCAGGCTCCGTCTGGCTGAATGGTCAGCCCGTTTATGCAGCGGCAAGGCGCTCCGTCCTTCGTGAGAAGTCGGGTTGTGAATTGGGGTGCCGGCGTTTCATCGTGAATCCGCGCCCAGGTAACGCCGGCAAGACGGAATAGATCAATAATGCCAGTGATGGCACTGGCAAGTGCCCCGTCAAAACCGATAACAGAAACGGTTCGCATGCATCCTCCAAGGTAGGCTCTGGGGTGGGGAAGTCTGGCCGGGACTGTCTGCAGCATGGATGCTGCAGTCAAGCCTACATGGATGTATTCACGGCGTGTCCCGGCCAGACTTCCCCACCTCAGAGCCGGTCGGTCAGCAATGAATCAGCGACAGGTGATCAGGTTGTGGCAATATTGACCATAATTATGTCATAAACGCCGGTTCCCAGAAAAAACCAGTTGTGAGAGGCTGTCGACAACAAACAGGAGACCAAGCATGACCGACACCCTGATCGACCGCCGCGACCTGGCGTTCCAGCTGTACGAAGTTCTCGATACCGAGAACCTCACCACCCGCGAGCGCTTCAGCGAACACAACCGCGACACCTTCGATGCCGTCATCGAAACCGCCGACAAAATGGCCCGGGAGAAATTCGCCACCCACAACAGCGCCGCCGACAAAGACGAGCCGAAATTCGTCAACGGCCAGGTCGAGATGCTTCCGCAGGTAAAAGAAGCCTTCGACGCCTACGCCCAGGCTGGCTTCATCGCCGGACGTTACGACTATGAACTGGGCGGCATGCAGTTGCCGGAATCCGTCATGGCCGCCTGCAACGGCTTCTTCACCGCCGCCAACCCGGGCACCGCCGGCTACCCCTTCCTTACCACGGCTGCCGCCAACCTCATCCGTGTCTTCGGCAACGAAAAGCAGAAAAATACCTTCCTGCCGAACATGCTCAGTGGCCGGTTCAGCGGAACCATGGCCCTGACCGAGCCCCACGCCGGCTCTTCCCTGGCAGATATCCGGACATCCGCGTCGCCCACCGACGAAGGGCACTATCTGATCAAGGGTGCCAAGATCTACATCTCAGGGGGAGAGCAGTCCATCACCGACAACATCGTTCACATGGTGCTGGCCAAAATCAAAGGTGCGCCTGCGGGCGTGAAGGGCATCTCCCTGTTCATCGTGCCCAAGTTCCTGGTGGATGACGAAGGTAACCCCACCGAGCGCAACGGTGTAAGCCTGGCCGGTTTGATCCACAAACTGGGCTACCGCGGTACCACCTCAACGGCACTGAGCTTCGGTGACGATGCCCCGTGCCACGGTTACCTGGTTGGCGAACCCCATCAGGGTTTGAAATACATGTTCCAGATGATGAACGAAGCGCGGGTTGGTGTTGGTTTTGGTGCTGCCGTAATCGGTTATCGCGGTTACATGCACAGCCTCGAATACGCCAAAGATCGACTTCAGGGCCGCAAGGCCATTGAGAAGAATCCGGAAAGCCCGCAGGTTCCGATCATTGATCACGCCGATGTAAGGCGCATGCTGCTTGCCCAGAAAGCCTACAGTGAGGGTGGTCTGGCCCTGTGTCTCTATGGCGCCCGGTTGATGGATGACCAGCACACCCACCCGGACGAACAGAAACGCCAGGAAGCCGGCAAACTTCTGGACCTGCTCACCCCGGTGATCAAAGCCTGGCCGTCTGAATACGGCCCCAAGGCCAACGACCTGGCCATCCAGGTCTACGGTGGTGCGGGCTATACCCGCGAATATCCGGTGGAGCAATGCTGGCGCGATAACCGACTGAACCCGATTCATGAGGGCACCAACGGCATCCAGGCCCTCGACCTGCTGGGCCGGAAGATCTGGCAGGATCAGAGCCATGGTCTGCAATTACTGATGCAGGAAATGCAGGTGGACCTGCAGGCGGCTACCACCGATCGGTGCCAGCAGTGGGCCTTGTCTCTGAGTGAAACCCTGCAGCAGGCGGTGAAGGTTACCCAAAGCCTGGGTAAGTCACTGATGGAAGGCGACCCCGATAAAACCCTGGCCAACGCGTCCTGCTACCTGCACCTGTTCGGGCACATTATTGTTGCCTGGATGTGGCTACGTCAGGCCAACGCAGCAGCCCACGCCCTGGGCTCCGCGAACACAGATGACGAGCGCAACTTCTACCAGGGCAAGCTGCAGGCGGCCCAGTATTTCTTCCACTGGGAACTGCCCACCGTGGCCCAGGATCTGGTACTGCTGCGCAATCAGGACGATACGTGCCTGAACATGAAGTCGGAGTGGTTCTGATGGCTTTGGTAAACGTTGAAAAGAAAAACCACATACTCCTGATTGGTCTTAACCGCCCTGAAAAAATGAACGCCATGAACCGCGAGATGTACCACCAGATCGCGGCCGCCTATTACCAGCTGGAAAATGACCCGGAGCTTCGGGTCGGCTTAATGTACGCCGAGGGCGACCACTTCACCAGCGGGCTGCAACTGGACGACTGGGCCGGTGTCTTTGCCAACGGCAAAGGTATTGAGCCGGGCGAAGGTGAACTTGATCCGTTCCACATCACCGGTGAGGCACTCAGCAAACCTGTCGTCTTTGCTGCCCAGGGTATTTGCTTTACTTGCGGCGTTGAGATGATGTTAAACACGGACGTGCGCGTCGCCGCTAAAGGCACCCGCTTTGCCCAGCTGGAAGTAAAGCGCGGCATCTTTGCCTGCGGCGGCGCCACCATCCGCCTGCAACGGGAAATCGGTTGGGGTAATGCCCAGCGATACCTGCTGACCGGCGATGAGTGGACTGCCGATCAGGCCTATCAATGGGGGTTGATCCAGGAATTGGTGGAACCGGGCGAACAGTTCAACGTCGCGTTGGAAATCGCTGAAAAGATTGCCAAGGCCGCCCCCCTCGGTGTCCAGGGCAGTCTGAAATCGTCAAAAATTGCCGTCTGCGAAGGGCAGGAGGCTGCGAAGCAGCGTTTGTTCCCGGATCTGCAGCCGGTAATGGCCAGTGAAGATGTCAAAGAGGGAATCCAGTCTTTCCTGGAACGGCGCGAAGCTGTTTTTAAAGGCAAGTGACTTCTAAATTTCCTCGAGAAACACGGGCTTTAGGAAGCTATAAAAAAGCTCGCGAAGTCATCAGAACTGTGGGCAGCGAACCGGGGGATTCCTTCCGGGAGTGTGAGCAGCAGGGATGCTGCGATCAAGCCCCCATGGATGGGTTCACGGCGTCTCCCGGAAGGAATCCCCCGGTTGGCTGCATGCACCAGACCCCGAAGGCTGGGGCCTGGCCTAAAGCGCAAGAAGAATTCAGGCGGCCTCGGATTTCCTGGATTCGCGACGGGCCTTAGCTTCTGCCGCCACTTCCGCAGCGTATTCCGTATACTTGGCTATCAACTCCTCTTTCCGATCCGGGTCCCAGTTGATTTTGCTCAGATCCCCCTCGTAGTGATCAATCACCCGCTTATCCATGGTTTCATACCACCACTGCGGCAGGTACGCCGGAAGCAGCATCGAGGCGTAACCGCCGGGTAGCTGGGGTGCCTTCTCGAAATGCCGCAGGGCCTGGAAGCTGCGCTGGGGGTGGGCGTGATGGTCTGAATGCCGCTGCAACTGATACAGGAACAGGTTGGTCACGATGTGATTGCTGTTCCAGCTGTGCTCCGGTTGGGTGCGCTCATATTTGCCGTTCTTGTCCTTCTGGCGCAGCAGGCCATAGTGCTCAATATAGTTCACGCTTTCCAGCAGGCTGGCACCGTATACCGCTTGCGCTGCGAGGAACGGAACCGCTCTCGGGCCACAAACCAACGTTGTCGCGCCAAAGAACCCGGCACTCATGACCCAGCCCTGAAGCAGTTCGTTGTCCAGGCTCCAGAAACCCTTGCCTTTGCGGGCAAGCCTCGCCTTTTCGATCTTGATGGAAGACTTGATACCTCCCAGCACCGTACGCGGCAGGAACTTCCAGAAACTCTCACCCATACGGCTGCTGGCCGGATCTTCGGGCGTTGCCACACGTTTGTGGTGGCCGAAGTTATGCTCAACAACAAAGTGGGTGTAGCCTGTGGGGGCCAGGGCTGCCATCGCCAGCAACTTGTTCAGTTTGTTGGATTTGTGGCCAAGTTCATGGGCCGTGTTGATGCCCACGCCATTGATGGCACCGACCGTCAGCGTCAGCCCTATCTTGTCGTCCAGCGGCGTGCTTTTGCGGCTGGCAAGCCAGGCGCCCATAAAGGTCATGGCGTACTGGGTGGGAATAAACGCCTTCACAATCCGGTCGTAGTACTTGTCCTGCTCCAGTGTCTTCACCGCTGATTCCGGAGGGTTGCTCTGATCTTCACCAATAGCGCGGTCCAGGGCGGGAATGATTCCGTGCACCAGCGCCGGGCCAGTCCAGGCAAGGGCTTTCAGCTTCTTCGGAGCCAGGGCATAGCCGGTCAGGGCGGCCAGTCCGATTCCCGGCAGGGCAGGGCCGAGCAGCCACATGTAGCGTTTCGGGTCTTTCCAGTTGCCAGTGGCTTCCTTTTCGACAGGCGATGAGACCTGATGTGATTGCAGATTGTCTGGGGTTTTGGCGTTCATTGTTTTCTCCCGTTCGGTGCGCGTACCTGAAATTTATGTCGGACAATCTAACAATGCAACGGGCGTCCAGATTCAGACCAAACCTTGGCTCGAAATGACAAATGGCTTTTCTTTGGCACAAACCCCGTTTCTGGGCCAGACTGACATAGACAACAAGAGCTGGATCACAAGGAAGAATCAGCCATGCCAAACTCTTCGTCTGCCACTGCTTCATACTCTGTCCAGGGGATGCTTCGCGAATACCTGTCTACCGGCAGGCTTACCGAGGTGGTCTACCGCGACAGCGCCGGCCAGGTATGTCTTGTCCACGATGTCATTCGCGATCTTTTCAGTCGTGCCGGGCAGGATTTTCTTCTGCTCGGGCGGGGAACCATGCTTCCGTTTGATCATGTGATTACCATTAATGGCCAGGTGCTCTCCGACAGCGCCGGTTAACGAAAGGGTAATCGGCCGGTAATTGTGTTTGTCAGAGTTCACGCCGTACCCTGTGCTCCGTTGTAAATACTTACCAACAGAGGGATATGGTATGAACAAGCTCACACTGAGTGCGCTTTTGATGGTGCTGACACTTGGCCTGGCTGCCTGCAGCTCGGAAGACAACGAAGGCGTGGATGTCGAGCAGGCAGCAGATAACGCCGGAGAAATGATGGAAGATGCGGCGGATTCCACCGAGGAAACCCTGGAAGAAGCCACCGGCCAGGATGAAAGTGCCATGGGCGAGTTGCAGGAAGGTGCAGAGGAAGCCGGCGAAGCCATGGGCGACGCAGCCGAAGAAGCTGGCGACGCTATGGAAGAAGGCTATGAAGAAGCTACCCAGCAGTAACTGAACAGACTGACCGCTCCGCCGCAACAGATTGCACGGAGCGGTCGGTCCCCCGGTTCGAGCGCTTGTAAACTAATGTTAACGAATTTGTCTTTTTAACTTCCGCTTACTGTCATATTTCCCGCCGAAACTGGCCTCTCAACAACATTGACCCGCTGTTCTTTGAGAGAGGCAATAACATGGCTAAGCACGACCTTGATCCCAATTACCTGGATCCCAACTACGAGCCGGTAGTCAACCACACTGAAAACACCCCCTTCCACCAGGTCCTGGCCGCGCGCATGCAGCGCCGCACCCTGATGAAAGGCAGCGTTGGAGCTGCCCTTGCCAGTGTGATGGGCCTGGGCCTGGCAGGTTGTGGCAGCGACAGCAACGACGGCACCACCAGCAGCAATGTTTCCAGCACCGATATCGGCTTCAGGGCGGTACCTACCTCAACGGCTAACGAAGTGGTGGTTCCTGAGGGCTACTCTTCCGAAGCGTTCCTGCCTTGGGGCACGCCCATCACAGGGTCTTACCCTGCCTACAAGCCGGATGGCACCAATACCGGCGCCGAGCAGGAACAGCAGATGGGTATGCACCATGACGGTGTGCATTTCTTCCCCATCGATCTGAAAGCGGGCGGCAACAGCTCCAGTGAAGGTCTGCTCGTGATGAACCACGAGTACATCAACCAGGGCGCTCTGCATGCCAACGGCGCAACCTATGTAAACGATATGCGCCCTGCGGACGAAGTGCGCAAGGAAATCGCAGCACACGGTGTTTCTGTCGTTCACATTAAACGCGACACCAATGGCAAGTGGGACATCGTGTTTGGCAGCCCGTTCAACCGTCGTATTACCGGTAACACCGAAATGGATATCCGTGGCCCGGTTCGTGGCTACAGCAAGCTGATCACCAAGTACAGCCCGGATGCCACCGAGACCCGCGGCACTCTCAACAACTGTGCGATGGGTCCGACGCCCTGGGGAACTTACCTCGCTGCAGAAGAAAACTGGCACGGCTACTTCGCCAATGGCGATGCCACGCAGCCACGTGAGCAGACCCGCCATGGTGTAGGCAGTTCCAGCCGATATGATTGGGAACTGGCGGATAGCGCCGCGGACCAGTACGTTCGATTCAACGTGAGCACGATCGGCGCAACCGCTGCGGATGACTATCGCAACGAGGCCAACACCTACGGCTATATGGTCGAGATCGATCCGTTTACTCCTGAAAGCAAGCCGCAAAAACGCACTGCGTTGGGCCGTTTCGGTCACGAGGGCGTCATCTTCGCACCGGCCAAGGAAGGCGAGCCGGTGGTTTGCTATTCCGGCGATGACTCCCGTTTTGAGTACATCTACAAGTTCGTATCGTCGAAGCCCTACTACGCCGCCACCGCCGGTGGATATCTGTTGGATGAAGGTACTCTGTACGTAGCCCGGTTCAATGACGACGGCTCCGGCGACTGGTTGTCACTGGATCTCGACGACGCGGACTTTGTAGCCAAGGTTGCTGCAGCCGAGGGCACTCAGGTGGGTGATGTCCAGTTTGACGGTTTCGAAAACCAGGCAGACGTTCTTCTGAACACCCGTCTGGCCGCCGATATCGCCGGTGCAACCCCGATGGACCGCCCGGAGTGGGGGGCTGTCGACCCGAATTCGGGCCAGGTATATTTCACGCTGACCAACAACTCCCGCCGGACGGAAGAGCAGGTTAACGCGGCTAACCCGAACGCCAACAACCGCACCGGTCATATCATCCGCTGGAGTGAAGAAGGCAATGACCATACTGCCACCAGCTTCGATTGGGACATCTTCGTCTTTGCGGGTGAGCAGGGTACGGAAACCGTGGTGGATGACGAGGTGATCGTATCCCTGACTGACGACAACATCTTCAACAGCCCGGATGGCCTGTGGTTCGACTACAACGGTCGCCTCTGGATCCAGACCGATGGCTCCGATGCAGCGCCCTACCAGAACAACATGATGCTGGCTGCCAACCCCGAGACCCGCGAAATCAAGCGCTTCTTCGTCGGTCCCGTAGGTTGTGAGGTTACCGGCGTTGTCTCCACTCCTGATGTGAAGACCATGTTCGTCAACATCCAGCACCCCGATGGCAACTGGCCAGATTCCAGTGATCCGCGCCCCCGTGACGCAACCGTCATCGTCACCAAGGACGATGGAGGCGTGATTGGCGCCTGAGCCAACATTGAAGTAATAATCTGAACACCGCAAACCCGGCTGCTCGGTAACAGAGTAAGTCGGGTTTGCGGTTTTTTGTTTCAGAAATGCTATTCCCCGCCGATATGTATATTAAATACACTAAAGTATGAGTTATAAACTCATGTCAATTCTTTAGTCTCCACAATGGCCTTTAATAACAAAATGTTTGCAGAAGCAACGAAAAAGAAGAGGTTTCTATGGGCTTACTGGATCGGGCTTCAATTCTATGGGGGTTGGCGGTTGCCGTTGTTCTTGCGGTCGTCTGTGCAGTGGTGGCGCCTTTGTTAGGTCTGGAACCTGCGTCCACTTTGATCGGGCTCGTCGTCGGCCTTGCGGCCGCTGGCGGTTTCCTCATTGTCCGGGTGTTGGAGCCAACTGAACGGGGCCTCAAGGCTCTCAATGACGGTACCCTGTCTGACAATCATCCGCTGCATGCGCAGTGTCACCAACTGCTTGCCGATGCCAGGGCCGGACGCGCGTTGGTGGAAACCCTGTCTGGAAGCGCCGATAGGAACGCAATATCGGCGGCCCAGGTTTCTTTTGCCGCTGATCAACTGAAGCTCCGGCTCGATCGTCAGGTAGAAGAAACCGCTCAAATGGCCGATTACGCAGGCCAGATTACCGAGACGGTCCGGGAGTCCTCAGAACAGGCCACGGATGCGGCCACTATGGCTTTGCAGAACAAACAGGTCAGCACCGAGGGGCGTGAGGCCCTTGTCTCCGCCATCGACAGCGTCAGGGCAGTGCATCAGCAGTCCGGGGAAAATCTGCGCCTGATCCAGGAGCTGAACGAGAAATCCAACAAGATCCAGGGCGTAACCACCACAATCCAGGGGATCGCTGAACAGACCAACCTGCTTGCTCTCAATGCGGCCATCGAGGCCGCCAGGGCAGGTGATCAGGGGCGCGGTTTCGCGGTGGTTGCCGACGAAGTGCGCCAACTGGCGGGCCGAACAGCCCAGGCGACGGGGGAAGTGGCTGAAACGCTGGAAGAAATACGGTCCGATACCACGTTGATCGTGTCTCGCATTGAAGACCTTGCCCGCAGCATCGAGGAAGGACTCGCCTCGGTTGAGAGCGTGGGCGAGCGATTGGACCAGATCAGTTCCCAGTCGGACCGGGTTCAGCAGCAAGTAGCCCGAATTGCCGAGATCGACCAGAACAACGAGCAGAGTCTGGCCCAGGTGTTCTCCGCCATTGAAACGGTGCGTGACCAGATCTCGGAGAGTGATACCAGCGTTTCTTCACTGGCAGAGCAGGCTGCGACGCTGATGGAACTGGCAGAAAAAGCCAATGCTTCATTCGCCTTGAACAGCGAAGCAAGTTATCACCGGCCCTTTTTCGATCAGGCAAAAGCCGGCGCTGACCAGATTGGCCAGATGTTCGAGCAGGCCATACGGGATGGCAAGCTTTCGGAAAGCGCTCTGTTCGACAAGACGCGGACTCCCATCCCGAACACGCATCCGCCGAAATACTCCAGCAGCTTTGACAAGTTTACTGATCAGTACCTGCCGGCCATTCAGGAACAGGTGAAGAACGCCCATGAGGCCATTGTCTTTGCCATAGCGGCTGCGCCAGACGGGTATGTACCGACCCACAACCGGGATTTCGCACACGCACCAACCGGAGATCCGAAGGTGGATCTGGTTAAAAGCCGAAGCAAGCGGCTGTTCAACGATCGCACGGGTATCCGCTGTGGTCAGCACACCGAGAACATGCTGTTGCAGACCTATCGACGGGATACTGGCGAAATCATGCATGATCTCTCGGTGCCGATCTATGTGAATGGCAAGCATTGGGGCGGTTTCCGCCTGGGCTACCGTCCGGATAATCACTGACCGGGTCGGGATTATCGACTCTAGAGGCTGTGCTAGACTCCAATTGTCCAATCAATAGGAGAGTTGTCTTGGCTGAACCGGAGTTTATACCTGCCGACACGGATCCCGCTTCCCGCCGCAGTGACCCGGCGCGTAACCTGGCGGTGGTGGTCTACATCCTTCAGGCACTGTCTTTCTTCGTGGGAGGCATTACCGGTCTGGTGGGTGTAATTATCAATTACGTGAAGCTGGACGACGTTCGCAATACCTGGGTGGAGCAGCACTTCCGCTGGCAGATCCGCACCTTCTGGATTGGCCTGCTCTGGACGGTGATTGGCATTGTGACCACGCCGATTATTATCGGCTGGTTCATTCTCCTTGGTATTTCTATCTGGATCATCTACCGGATCGTCAAAGGCGCTCTGGCTCTGAACGATGGCAAGGCACCCTCCTGAGGAGGGCGCCCTTGATCAGTCTTCGGTGACTTCCTTCAGGCGGATTGCGCTGAACATCCCTGCCAGCCCCATCAGACCCAGAACAATAATCACTGCTACCTCTGAGATCATCGATACGAGGGCGGTCAGGCCGCCGGTAACCAGCAGAAGAACACCAATGACCGTGTTGCTCACCGCCGTGTAATCGGTGCGTTTGTTGCCGCCTGCCATATCCACCAGATAGGTTTTGCGCCCCAGCCTGACGCCGGCGTGGGCTATGCTCAGAACGAAAAAGGCGACCGGGTAGAACCATACACTGCCGATTTCCGTCCCGATAAACAGCGCGGTAAAGCCGACGAGCAGACACACTCCGCTGGCCATGGCAGCACCAAGTATCATGACTCTACGGCTTGAGGTGTCCGCGGCCCAGCCCCAGAAGCTGGCACTGAGGGAACTGGCCAGACTGCTGGCCAACAGGAAGATGCCCAGCATCCAGCCAATGTCGGACTCCTTCTGTGCAAGCACCACGAAGTAGGGCGACGCCAGGGCCGAGCACAGTAAAAGCGCCCGGGTGATCACGAAGTGTCTGAACGGTGCATCATCGCGGAGCAGGGAAAGGCTTTGGAACGCTTCGGTGATGGCGTTACCGCCACCTCCGGTTTCACCTTCATACTCTTCCACTCCGGCAAACAGGAACCCGGCAATGACCCAGAGAACACCGGCCAGAAGTAGTAGCACGGTATAGAAGGCAATGGTCGGGTCGCCGCGTTCCCAGAACAGGAGGGCGGTCAGCACAACGGTGGCCGTGCCGCCAATGGTAGAGGCCAGTCCGCCAAGTCTCCCCCGGCGGGTTTTCGGAATGCATTTGCCCTGAACATCTTTCATGGATACCGAGCAGAATCCTCGGGCCAGGGAAAACACAATGAGGGCGGCTATGATCCCGGAACCTGCGACATAGCCCTCGAAAAACCAGATGCTCGCCGCCATGGCCACCACACTGGCGGCCTGGCCGAAACTTCCGAGGGTCCAAAACCACTTGCGAACGGGTTTGCGGCGCACCCAGGCTGCGATGACCATTTGTGGAACGAGAGAGCCGGATTCGCGGATCGGAACCAGCCATGCCACCAGCGCAGGAGCACCTATGGCACTCATCAGCCAGGCCAGGACGGTTTTGGGGCTGATGAGGAGATCGCCCAGCTTGGTCAGTACGTTGCTGGCGAGAATCAGGAAGAAATTTCGGGGCACCTCGCGACAGGCTTCCTCCGGAATGTCTTTGCAGACCCGTGCGTCTTCTTCGTTGGCAATCAGGCTGTAAAGCTGGTCGATGGTGTCCTTTCTGCTCTCGGGCAAACCGCTGTCCTCCGGAAAATGAGTCAGAAGGATACCAGTGTGGACCGGCATCCTTAAGTCCGGAGTACGGTGGTTGCCACTAATCAGACCAGATGGTGATCCCAGTAAACAGGAAGATCTGCCAGTTCCCTGGCCGGTGTGGTAGCGCCCATCCGAACCAGCTTGCCCTGGCCGGAGGAGATCAGGAAGTCGCCCCCGGCAAGGGCCTGGACACCGGCGCAATCGGCGATGGAGGCGCGGTTCACCAGTTCACCGGTACTGCCCCTGAAGATAATGGCTGTGCCACCAACAGGTGAGGCAGCAGCAACAAGTTCGTTCTCTGGATGGGCAACGACACTGGCTATGTAGTTGGCCATAGCTTTCTGGGTGTCCGCATCGAATCGGTATTCCCGCAGTGTTCCCTGTTCAAGGCGCGCCAATAGGGGCGGCGTTTCGTACTGCGGTCCCTGATATTGAAAGGCCACGTACACTCGGCCACTCCCGCTGACGCTTACATGGCGGGCACTTTGCTGATGATGGGGCGGCTTGAAACGGCCAACGATTTTGCCGGAATGACGATTCATCAGAAGCAGGGCAGGATCCATGGTATCCAGATTCAGCTTTATACGGTCGTAGTCCGGGTGGGTCAGGATACCCCCGAGTCCGATCACCAGGGTTTCGCCGTCCGGGTGCATGGTCAGCTCGTGGGGACCAATGCCGTTAAGATCGAAGGTATCGGTTCGCTGGTACTCCTTTTCCGCGTCGTATACCGCAATAATGCCTTCGCCCTGTTCGTACCGGCTGGCGGTTACGTATAGCCAGCGGCCATCCAGGGAAAAAACACCGTGGCCGACGAAGTGCTCGCCGGCTGCCGCGTCTATGCGGTGTTTGAAAGCTCCGGTCGTTGTATCGAACACATAAAACGACCATCCGGGGCGACGATCAAAGAAAAGGGTTTCGCCCCTGGCAGGCCGGTTGCACCCGCTGTGGCAGCGTGTTTGAACCGGCGTTTGCCAGAGGACGTTACCGGTGCGATCGAACGCGCTGACGCCAAAGCTGCCATCCGGTAAGCCGATGGCGCCGGCATAGTGGTCTGGTTCGCCCGAGGCTTTTCGCGGAAGCATTGAACAGCCGGTCAGGGCGAGTGCAATACCACCGCCAACGGATGCTTTGAGAAGGGTCCGCCGGTGCAAACGCATAGGAACAGCCGCCTCCTCAGTCGCCATCGCTCGAGTTGAAGCCTCTTACGACGTTGAGAGCAACCGCGGCCTGGTCATTCACCAAAATGGTCAACTGCGAAACGTCCACGTAGAGGCCCTGAAGGACCCGGAATTGGTCTTCTTCGTCGAGCGCCGTTGCCATGGGAAGATAGGCACCAGGAAAGTTTTGCTGAACTTCGTTGAACTGATTACGAATGCGCTCAGCAAGGTGCTTCTCTTCGTTGCCTTCAAGCGCTGTCGTGAGCCCTGGCAAAAAGAACTGGTCCAGGCCATCGACTGTGGCCTCTATGGTCTTCAGTGTTTCGCCGCTGCGCCAGGCGTCCGTGATGTAGGGATTGCGCTTTCCATTCCCGCGCAGACCCATTGGTTGGGCCAGTCGGCGCTCCTCGAGGATCTCCAGTGCGGCCATCCCAGCGCGGACGGTAGTGTCGAAGTACTGTTCGCTCTTCAAGTAGTGAGGCCTGAAGCCCTGCCATCGGGTCATTAATTCGTCGCCGTTGCTCTCTACGTGGGCAGCCACGCCGGTCAGCAGTTCGCAGGTCCGGGGGGCGGGCAGTTTGTTATCCCCGGTATTAAATGTCTGATCGAACAGCAGGTATTCAATCATCGGGAAGCCCTGAACGGCCACGCCGGATTGGCTGATCACCTGCGGAGTGATCGGTTCCTCGTCGCCGGTCAGGTAAGCTGCTTTCCGCGCGACCAGATTCTTCGGGTCGGGCCAGAACTGGAACTGCCAGGAAAGATTGTTGTTTTCGACCGGTCCGAAATCGACAAAGCGCACCCGCTGCCAGGCCAGGAAGGCATCCAGCCAGGCGGCTTCCAGTTGTTCCCGGCTTTGCGGGGCAGGATTCCGGCAGTAGTCCCGGGCGCGTTCAGCCAAAGCGCCCGTTTCTTTTTTCAGCGACTGATAGCCAGTCGCAATGCCCTCATACCATTGCTGGCGGGCCTGGCTGGTGGCATCGCTTGCCCACACCAGGGGCGATGTTGCTGCGAGGATAAATGTGCACAGCAGTCTGGTGATCGGTTGCATGGCTGATCCTCAGAGTGAATTCAGGAAATCAATCAGGGCCGAACGATCCCCGGACGACATCTTGCGGTAGTGTTCGGCGGCGGTCGTTGCCTCACCACCATGCCAGAGCACGGCTTCTTCCAGTGTGCGGGCACGACCGTCGTGCAGGAACCCGGCCTGAGGATTCACTACTTGCGCCAGTCCAATGCCCCACAGCGGGGGTGTTCGCCATTCGCTGCCATTGGCCAGGAATTCATCACGTCCATCCGCCAGAGCTGGGCCCATGTCATGAAGCAGCAGGTCTGTGTAGGGCCAGATAGTCTGATTGCTGAGGTCCGGGCGTTCGGCTACCTCACCCGTCTGGTGTCGGGGAGTATGACAACCAGCGCAGCCAATTTCGTTGAACAGTTTTGCTCCTTGTTGAACCGAACCGGAGTCAAGATTGCGGCGGGCCGGAACGGCGAGGCTCTTGGCATAGAAGGTTACAAAGTTGGCAACCTTATCGCTTACTTCCGGTTCGCCGCCATGGGCAAACCGCTCACAGTTCTGCTCGGGCATGCAGTCGGTTGTGGGTTTCAGGGTCGAGGTCAGGCCCATATCTCCGGCGAAGGCACCCATGCTTTGCTGATGGACATCCGGCTCCGCTGCCTTCCAGCCAAATCGGCCGGGCCGCGTCTGTTCCGTTGCCAGATCCCAGACCTGGTTGAGTTTTCCGGAAATGCCATTGCCGTCGGCATCGTCAGGGTCATGAAGGGCTTGCAGCTTTTCGATGGGGATGGCTTCCAGCAGGCCCATTCCGATCATCTGCGGTGCTACCCGGGGTGAAACCAGCAGGTCGTCGGGCAACGGACCGTAGTTTGGGTTTTCGATGCGATACACAGGTTTGCGCAATTCCACAACAGTGCCGTCCGCCAGGGTCTTTTTCACCGGCGTCCATTCAATGACGAGATCGGCCTCGGGCTTTGCCGCGGGAAGTGCAGCGGTCTGCAACTGGCTGCCGTAGACCAGTGCCGGTTTAAAACCGTGCTTGCGCAGAATTTCGGCGTCCCGTACCGGATCAGCAGGCACTGCCAGCCTCAGAAACAGGGAAACTGGCGGTTCATCAACACCGGGGGGATGTCCGCGACCATCCTTGATGTGGCATCCCTGGCAGGAGTTGGTGTTGAACAGCGGACCAAGGCCATCACGGGCATCGGTGCTCGCCGGTGCCTCGACCCAGGGGTTCCGGAAGAAGCTGTTGCCCACGCTGAAATCCAGACGCTTGGTCATGGACAGATTGCCCTGGGGCAGCGAATAGGCGTTGGTATCTGACTGCTGAACCGTCCCCTCGCCACCGGTGGCGGGAGTGGTCTGAATAGGGTAACCAGCGTGGGTTTGGGCGGAGACGGGTGCGCTGGCAATTGCCAGCGCACCGATCAAGGCGAACGGTATCATCATGCTCAGAACGCGTGACCGGCGTCATCCGGAGACAGGGCTTTGATGCCAAGGTCCCGCGCAGCCTGCTCAATGGATCCGGTCTGGGCGACCAGCGCCATGATAGCGCCGTTGACGATCCGGGTACCTTCGGCGTTCCCCGGTGCGATCATGGTATCGAATGCCATGGGGTTCTCGCTGCTCTCTGCACGAGCCTTCATCAGGGCGAGGGCTTCCATGGACGCATCCAACTGATTGTTCAGGCGCGCATCCAGTTCAGGGTTGCTCTGCTGAACAAGGTCAGACAGAGAGGGTCCAGTCACCAGGCTGCCGTCGACACGACGGTAGGTGCCGGTATAGACATTCTGGATGCCCTGGCCGTTGTAGTAGTGGGAATTGTGGGTATTGTCGCTGAAGCAGTCGTGCTCATCTTCGTAGGAGTTGGCCTCCAGGGCAACCTTCATCCGTTCACCGGCCAGTTCACCCAGGGACAGGGAGCCCATTCCGAACAGCATTTTCTGAACACCTTCATTGGCGTCGGCTGCAGTCAGCTGGGCGCGATAATTGTCGCTGGCACCGGGTGCCCACTGGGCCACCATCCACTCCAGATCAGAGACCAGAAGGTCGGTTACCGCGTCCAGGTATTCCCCGCGACGTTCACAATTGCCATTGGTGCAATCAGCGCCCTCGGCGTAATCCGTAACCGGGCGCTCACCGGCGCCGCTTTCGAAACCGTGCAGATCCTGGCCCCAGAGCAAAAATTCAACTGCATGGTAGCCGGTAGCCACGTTGGCTTCAGATCCGCCTACTTCGTTCAGATCGGCCAGCAGTGCAGGGGAGAGAGAGGCCACATTCAATGTTTCACCGCCCACATTGATGCTTTTGCTCGCGATGATATTGGCGGTGGCCCCGGAGTTGCCCAACTCGTGCTGGTAGCCGTCAGCCTTAACGTAATCGATCAGGCCCTCATCCAGCGGCCAGGCGTTCAGTTGTCCTTCCCAGTCATCGACAATAGCGTTGCCAAACCGGAATACTTCAGTTTGCTGGTAGGGGATTCGCGCGGCGAGCCAGGCTTCTTTTGCGGCTGCAAGGTTCTCTTCGGTCGGGTTGGCAATCAGCCGATCGGTAGCGTCGTCCAGCGCGCGGGCGGTAATCAGGGCATCTTCATAGTTGGCGTGAGCAAGGTCGGCATAGTGTTCAACTACGGAAGCCTTGGTAGCGGGTTCTGGCTTCTCTGAGGCCCAGGGAGTATAAGCGCATCCCGCAGTTAGCATGGCGGCCACTGTTAGCGCCAGTGGGGCCGGACGAAACATGGATTTCATTCCTTTCTCCAGTTTTGGTAATCGTGGTGAAAATGAGAAAAATTAGCGTTCACGATTATGGTTGCCGACTGATGAAAAGGCAAGCGGGAATAGGGGGTGTGACCATGATGCGTGTCTGGTCTCTTGCTCTTGGCAACTGTGATCGGGCTTAATGGCTCCGTTACCAGGGAGCTATTTTTGTATGTTGAGCTATCTACACGCCTTCCACGCCGGCAATTTTGCCGATGTCCAGAAACACAGTTCACTGGCGCTTGCCCTTGCGATGATGCAGTCGAAAACATCCGGCATTGCCTGTTTCGACACCCACGCCGGCAGCGCCATATACGATTTGCGCAGTGAGCGAGCCCGAAAGACAGGAGAGGCTGATTACGGCGTTCAAAAGGTATGGAGCGGAAGAGATAGGCTAAGGTCCGGGGATTGGAAGCCGTTTCTGGACGTGCTGGCAGGATTCAATGCCGGTGACGGAGAGCTCTCTGTTTACCCGGGGTCTCCGGTGTGGTTCCGGCATTTTCTACGGCCCGCGGATGCGCTGACGTTGTTCGAACTCCATCCATCCGAGAGCGAACAGCTGGCGGGATGGGCCGCCGAAGCCCCCGTCCGCGTGCTCAAACAGGATGGCCTGGCCGGCCTTCTGAAGCAGCTGCCACCGAAACAGCCACGGTTGCTGACGCTCATTGATCCTTCCTATGAAATTAAATCTGACTACGTTGAGGTCGCTGAAACCCTGGCAAAGGCTTGGCAAAAGTGCCGTCACGGGGTTTATCTGGTCTGGTATCCGATACTCACGAGCGGATTGCAGCAGCAACTGAAAGAGGCTGTCGGGCGCACCGGCGTGCGCAAGGTGCTGTGTAGCGAAGTGCATCTCAGAAAGCCGCCGGAGCGGGGCATGGTCGGATCGGGCATGCTGGTGGTGAATCCGCCCTGGGGCTTTGATTCCCGTTTATCGGCGATGATGAGTGATGTAGCCGGGCCAGATGTTCTGAATCTGACTCATGATATTGGATGGCTGGTGCCGGAATAGTCCGGCAGTCTACTCCGGCTTATTGGCGTCCAGCTCTTCGATCAGTTGTTGCAAACGCTCGAAAATACGCTGTCCGCTCTCGCCGGTGCGTTCCAGATAGAGGTCACGCACAGGCATGCTGGCTTGCCGAAATGCCTCCCGCTCTGCATCTGTCAGGCGGACAACTTTCAGGTGTCCTTCTTCCAACATTTTTTCCAGCCGGGTCTGATTCAGTTCCTCCTGGGTCTCCCAGGCAATCTGCGCAACATCATTGAGACCGTTATCAAGCCATTGTTGCTGGTTTTCCGGCAACGCGTTGTACCAATCAAGATTTGAGACCACGGAGGCAACGAACTGTGCCGGCCGGGCAAGCGTCATGGTGCTCTGCACTTCATAGAAATCCATTTCCTCGATGGCAAAAACGGGATTGCTCTGGCCATCGATCTTACGTAGCTGAAGGTCGCTGTAGACCTGTGAATAGGGGATCTGACTCGGTTCGGCGCCATAGGCTCGAAAGGCTTCCTCGGCCATGTCGGATGTCATGGTGCGTATCCGCTGGCCATTGAAATCGTCCGGTGTGCGCAGCGCTTTGTTGGCCGTCCAGGCCATCCAGCCCTCTGGCACGAAGCCAAGCAATTTCATGTTCTGGTCGGCATAGGGCTGTTCAAACAGATTAAGGAGTTCCGGACTCGCCAGAAGCTGTCGGGTCACCTCAGCGTCGTCCGGCAGAACATAGTGCAGAGTGAAAAGGCCCACTTCCGGGATGGTGTTGGCCAGGTGCCCGGGAGAGGCGAAGGCAAGACTGACCGAACCGTTCTTGACGAGTTCGGTGAGCTGCGCCGAGGTGCCGAGAGAGCCGTAGGGAAAGATATCGACTTCAATCTTGCCTTCAGAACGCTCTTCTATGCGTTCTTTCAGGGCTTCGGCATAGGCGTGTTGAACGCTACCCTCGATTTCCTCCAGGGCGAAGCGCCAGGTGACGGGGTATTCGGGCGCTTCCGGTGCCTTGGCGGCCTCGGGCCCATGGTCGGTTTGGCTGTCTGAGCAGCCGGCCAGCGCAATGACCAAGGCGATGCTTAATGGCCAGAACCTGATACGGGCAGCGGGCATAACGGGGCTCCAGTTTTCTCAATCCTTTTCGACATTGGTAGACAAGGTAACACAAGAATGCGCCCTGCCGTGGGTAACAGGGTTCGATTGCATTACACTGTCGGCCAAACGATCCCGCGGGTAGAGGAGAAAATCGATGGAGTTCCAGTGGCTGGCAGGAGGCCGTGAATGAAAAACCAGAAGCAGGCGATGCTTTATGGCCTGGGCACGGTGCTATTGTGGTCAACAGTGGCAACCGCTTTCAAGCTGTCGCTCAGGGAGCTGGCGCCCGTTCAGATGCTGTTGATTGCCTGCAGTGCGTCTGTGGTCGTCATGGCCGTCATTCTGATGCTGCAGGGGCGCTGGCATCTGGTGTTTTCTCTCAGTCGCAAACAGTACGCCCAGTCGTTCGGCATGGGGCTGATCAATCCCTGCCTGTACTATTTTTTGTTGTTCGGGGCGTTTGACAGGTTGCCGGCCCAGGAAGCGCAACCGCTGAATTACACCTGGGCGCTGGTATTGGCCTACATGTCGGTGCCTTTTCTTGGGCACCGGCTGCGCAAGCTGGATATTGTGGCAGGCCTGATCTGTTATGCCGGCGTAGTGGTCATTGCCACCCGTGGAGCGGTGACTTCGCTGAGTTTCGAGGACCCTCTGGGTGTTTCTCTCGCCCTTGGTAGCACCGTGGTCTGGGCGTCCTACTGGATTATTGCCACCCGGGATACCCGCGATCCGGTGGTTGGCCTGTTCCTGAATTTTCTGTGTGGGCTCCCGGTGATTCTGCTGATCTGTTGGTGGACAGAGGGCCTGAATTTCGCTTCGGGAACGTCGCTTGCCGCTGCGGTTTACGTTGGCGTTTTCGAGATGGGCATTGCCTTTGTGCTCTGGTCCTACGCCATGAAGAAGGCAGAGAACACGTCGAAAGTCAGCAATCTGATTTTCATCTCTCCTTTCCTGTCACTGGTGTTCATCTATTTCATTCTGGGGGAGCATATTCTGCCCTCCACCTACATTGGCCTGGTTCTTATCATGATGGGGCTCTGGATCCAGCAGAAAAAAGTCAAAGACAGGGAAGAGGCATTAAATCTTGGCTAGCTGGTTTGTCTACATGGTTCGAACCGCCAGTGGAGCGCTCTACACCGGAATAACGACCGACGTTGAACGACGTTTCCGCGAACACCAGGCGGGCGCGCCCAGGGGCGCCCGTAGTCTGAGGGGAAAGGGGCCACTGGAACTGGTCTTCAGCGCCGCCGCTGGCGACAGAAGCCAGGCTGCCCGTCTGGAGTGGCACATCAAGCAGTGGCCCCGGCTAAGGAAAGAGGCCCTTGTCCGGGGTGAACTCAGCCTGCCAGATGACGTTTGATGTGTTCGCCAGCGGTTTCCATCGCCTTTGTGGCCCTGTCGAGCTGACCGCTGTGCACCTGAAAAACGTGCCAGAGGCTGTTGTATATCTCCAGGCGGGCTTCCACATCCTGACGGTTTGCCGCTTCGGCCAGCCGCTCGGCATCATTCAACAGAATCTCCTGGCTACCCACCTGGATCAGCAGGGGCGGAAGGCCGCTCAGGTCGCCGAATACCGGTGAGATAAGCGGATTGCTCAGGGACTCCTTTCCGGCATAGAGCTTTGCTACCTTACTGGTCCAGCTTGGCTGGAGTACCGGCTCACATTCGGGTTCATAGAGTTGATCCTGAGTGAGGTCTACCCAGGGTGAAAATACTGTTAGCGATGCCGGAAGGGACTGCTGCTTGTCGCGTAGCCGCATGGCCAGGGCAACGGCGAGGCCGCCGCCGGCGGAATCCCCTGCGACAGCGATCTGCTCCGGCTTGAGGCCCTGCTCCAGCAGGCCGTTCCAGCAAGCTTCCGCATCGTCCAGAGCTGCGGGAAAGGGGAACTCGGGTGCCAGCCGGTAATCAGGCGTAACAATGCTGCAATTGCTGGTTTTTGCCAGGTGCCCGGTTATGCCGCGGTGGGTACTCGAAGAACCAATGATATAGCCACCGCCGTGCAGATAGAGAACAGCGCCGTGCGGCTTGATGCTGAAACTGGTTCGGGTAACGGGAATACCGCCAACCGTGGTGGCTTCGAATTTTGCACCCTTGGGCGGTATCGAACTCCTGTAAGCCTGGCGCACAATGCGTCGCTGAAGCGGAACCGGCACCGTCGGGTTGAGAACCGGTCTTACCAGCCGGTTCATGGTCTGGCGCAACGCACTCTCCAGAAGGTGTTGCAACATCTGTGTCTTTCCCCTGCTATGGGTTAGGATTGGAGGCCAAAATTTATAATCTATTCATGACAGGCGTTTAACTCTACGTGTACTGGAAAACAGATACCATAGAAATACCGGATTGGGACAGGCACTCGCTTCTGGACAGGCTCGAACCCTTCGATCCGGCCTGCGCGCGGGATCTCAGCGACGAAATGGTCGCCTACTGCCGCTTTTACGGTCTGGATCTCTGGGTGGAGCACCCGGACGTTGCTTACCATCAGGGGTACGTCAACGCGTGTGATCACGAGGTCATGGTGCATTATTTCCGGTTGCCGGAGCAGGCAGGTGAACGCGGCACAGTGTTTATTATGCATGGTTACTTCGATCATGTTGGGCTTTACAGCCAGTTGATTGACCGCTGTCTGGGCGCCGGCTTTGATGTGCTGGCTTATGATCAACCGGGACATGGTCTTTCCAGCGGCACGCCGGCGGCGATTGGAAGTTTTCTCGAATACCAGGGTGTCTTGACAGATGTGATGGCCAAGGTCAGAGACAAGGTACGCCAGCCCTGGTTTGCGGTGGGCCAGAGCACCGGTGGCGCGATCCTGATCGACTATCTGTTGTCCAATCAGCACAATCAGCAGACCTCGGATTTTCGGAAAGTAGTGCTGCTGGCGCCACTGGTAAGGCCGGCGGGCTGGTTAGGAGCCAAGGTACTCCATAGCATCGCCAAACCGTTCATTTCCCGCTGGCGCCGGGTGTTTGCGGAGAACAGCGGTAATAGCCGTTTTCTGAGGTTTCTGCGTGAACACGATCCGCTCCAGGCCAGGGCGGTACACGTAGATTGGGTGAGTGCGTTGCGAAAGTGGGTGCCCCATATCGAATCGGCCCGGCCTGTCGACTTTCCAGTGACCGTCGTGCAAGGTGAAAAGGACCTGACAGTCGATTGGCAACATAATTTGCGCATTATCCGGAATAAATTTTCGGCGGTGGAGGAACTGAAAATCCCTGACGGACGTCATCATCTTGTGAACGAAGCTCAGGATTTACAGGCAACCGTATTCAATACCATCATTGATACATTCACGAATTCGGCAAAGAGGACCCGTTGAATCGGGTTTGCTGAAGAAACCAGGCACAGGAGAAAGCTGTGAAGAAGATGATTTTTGCATTTGCAGTGGCAACGTTTGGTCTTGGTGGTTGTATGACCTATGACCCGTACACCGGCGAAGAGAAAACGTCGAATGCGACCAAAGGAAGCATTATTGGCGCGATTGGCGGTGCGGCAATCGGTGCCGCAACTTCCAGTAAGAGTGATCGGGGAAAAGGCGCCCTGATTGGCGCGGCCAGTGGTGCTGCTATCGGCGGTGGCGTTGGTTACTACATGGATAAGCAGGAAGCCGAGCTGCGTCGCAAGCTGGAGGGTTCCGGTGTTCGCGTCGTGCGTAACGGCGACGAGATCGAACTGATCATGCCGGGCAACATCACCTTTGATCTGAATGAATCGACGATCAAGCCTTCATTCAGCGGCACTCTCGAGTCAGTTGCCCTGGTGCTGAAGGAATTCGACAAAACGATTATTCAGATTGAAGGCCATACCGACAGCTCTGGTTCGGACAGCTACAACCAGCTGCTCAGTGAGCGTCGCGCATCCTCAGTACGTGACTTCCTGCTGAATCAGGGCATTGAGCCCAAGCGTACCCGTGCTGTGGGGTATGGTGAGCGCTACCCTGTGGCCTCCAACGATACCCCGGCCGGTCGTGAGCAGAACCGTCGCGTTGAGCTGACGCTCGTGCCCATGCAGTAAGTCGCTGTTCTAAGGCCATAAAAAACCGGAGCAAATGCTCCGGTTTTTGTCTCAGGCCATGAATCAGAACAGGACGCGGCAGCGAATCGTTCCCTTCACTTTGAGCAGCTTTTCCAGCGCCAGCTCGCCGTATTCTTTGTTCACATCCACAACCACGTAACCAATGTCTTCCTTGGTTTGCAGGTACTGACCGCAGACGTTGATGCCGTTCTCCGAGAATACCTGGTTGATTTCGGACATCACGCCCGGCACGTTCTCGTGGATGTGCAGCAGGCGGTGCTGGTTGGGGTGTGACGGCAGGGCCACTTCCGGGAAGTTCACGGACGAAACAGACGTGCCGTTGTCGCTGTACATGGCCAGTTTTTCCGCCACTTCCCGACCGATGTTCTCCTGGGCTTCGATGGTGGAGCCGCCCACGTGCGGGGTCAGGATCACGTTATCGAATTCCCGTAGCGGAGACACAAACTCCTCATCGTTGGATTTGGGTTCCACCGGGAATACATCGATGGCGGCGCCCAGCAGTTTGCCACTGCGCAGAGCGTCGGCCAGGGCATCAATGTCGACAACCGTGCCACGGGAGGCATTCATCAGAATGCTGCCGGGCTTCATCTGGGCAAACTGCTCGGCCTTGAACATGTACTTGGTGGCCGGTGTTTCCGGCACGTGCAGGCTGACCACGTCGGCAATGTTGAGCAGCTCCTGGAGCGTGCCCACCTGAGTGGCGTTACCGATCGACAGCTTTGACACTACATCGTAGAAATACACATCCATGCCCAGGCCCTCGGCCAGGACACTGAACTGGGTGCCGATGTTGCCGTAGCCGATGATGCCCAGCTTCTTGCCGCGGATTTCGTAGCTGTCCTTGGCGGACTTCAGCCATTCGCCGCGATGGGCTTTGGCGTTTTTCTCTGGAACACCACGCAGGAGCAGGATGGCCTGGGCCAGAACCAGTTCGGCAACGCTCCGGGTGTTGGAGAAGGGCGCGTTGAATACGGCAATGCCGCGCCGGGTGGCTGCCTGGAGATCCACCTGGTTGGTACCGATACAGAAACAACCCACGGCCACCAGCTTGTTGGCGGCTTCAAATACTTTCTCTGTCAGCTGGGTGCGCGAGCGGATACCGATGAAGTGCGCATCGGCAATTTTCTCAATCAGCTCTTCCTCGGCCAGCGAGTGAGACAGGTACTCGATGTTGGTATAGCCCGCAGCGTTCAGGGTATCAATGGCAGATTGATGGACGCCTTCCAGCAGCAGGATACGGATTTTGCTCTTCTCAAGAGACGTATTTGACATGGGCTTGCTTCCGAACCTTTCGTCACGTGAAATGACCTGTGGCCAGTGATCGTCGGGGCTGGCTCACAGAACAGGGCCGGTATGATACCATAAACGCAGATTTTCACAGCGCGCCGGTTTGCCTGAATCAACTGTCTGTGACTCCTGTTGCAGGATGCTCCGGCCGAAACCTGACGAGACCGAATAGCCCATGAATTCTGAACAGATCATTGCTTCCCTCAAAGACCTGATGGCTACTGGCGATGCACCCGGCAAGGTGCTGACCGACCCGGCAGATCTGGATACCTATGGCAAGGACTGGACCAAGATCTACCCACCCAAACCTTTGGCGATTGCCTTGCCCAAAACCACTGAGCAGGTGCAGGCGCTGGTGAAGTTCGCCAATGAGAATCAGGTGGCGCTGGTGCCTTCCGGCGGCCGGACAGGTCTGAGTGCCGGTGCCGTGGCCGCCAATGGTGAAGTGGTTGTGGCGTTCGACAACATGAACCAGATCCTGGATTTCAACGCCAGTGATCGAGTGGTTCGCTGTCAGGCGGGCGTTGTGACCGAGCAGCTCCAGAATTTTGCTGAAGAAAATGATCTGTATTACCCGGTAGATTTTGCCTCCGCCGGTTCCAGCCAACTGGGGGGCAACCTCTCCACCAACGCCGGCGGTATCAAAGTGATCCGTTATGGCATGAGCCGGGACTGGGTGGCCGGGCTCAAGGTAGTCACTGGCAAGGGCGATATCTTGGATCTGAACAAGGACCTGGAAAAGAACAATACCGGCTACGATTTGCGTCATCTGTTTATTGGTGCTGAGGGGACACTGGGCTTTATCACGGAAGCGACCATGAAGCTGTCCCGCAAGCCGGATAACCTGACCGTACTGGTGTTGGGGTTGAACGACCTGACCAACACCATGGACGTGCTGCAGACTTTCCAGAAAAAGATCGACCTCACCGCCTATGAGTTTTTCTCTCATCAGGCCATGGGGCACGTGCTGGCCCATGGCCAGGTGCAGGCGCCGTTTGAAACCGAAGCGCCTTACTACGCTTTGCTGGAGTTCGAGTCTGTCTCCGACCAGGTGATGGACGACGCCATGACGCTGTTCGAGCAATGTGTGGAGAACGGCTGGGTGCTCGATGGTGTGATCAGCCAGAGCGAAACCCAGGCCCAGAACCTGTGGCAGTTGCGCGAGCGCATCTCCGAATCCATCGCGCCCCGCACGCCCTACAAGAATGACATCTCCGTGGTGGTCTCCAAGGTGCCGGGTTTCCTGCAGGAAATCGACGCCGTGGTTACCGAGCACTATCCGGATTTCGAGATTATCTGGTTCGGGCACATCGGCGATGGCAACCTGCATCTCAATATCCTCAAGCCGGAAGATATGGCCAACGAGGACTTTTTCGAAAAGTGCCAGCAGGTTAACAAATGGGTGTTCGAGATTGTCGAGCGCTACCAGGGCAGTGTGTCAGCCGAGCACGGTGTGGGTATGACCAAGAAGCCCTATCTTCAATATACACGCAGTGAGGCGGAGATCGCTTACCTGAGAGGTATTAAAAAGGTATTCGATCCCAACGGCATCATGAACCCAGGCAAGATTTTCGACTGATGCAGGACCACATCGTTGTACTGACAGGCGCAGGTATCAGCGCCGAGAGCGGCCTCTCCACATTCCGTGACAACGGCGGGCTGTGGGAGCAGCACAGTGTGTACGATGTGGCCACGCCCGAGGCGTTTGCCCGGAATCAGGAGCTGGTGCTGAGGTTCTACAACGACCGCCGGCGCCAGCTGGAATCCGCCCAGCCCAACCGGGCCCATCGCCTGCTGGCAGAGTTGGAAAAGCGGTACCGGGTAACGGTGATCACCCAGAACGTGGACGATCTCCACGAACGGGGTGGCGCCAGCAACGTCATTCATCTTCACGGCGAGCTCACCAAGGCTCGCAGTTCAAGGTATCCGGAGCTGGTTTACGACATTGGTTATCGTGATATCAATCCGGGCGACACCTGCGACCGCGGCGCCCAGCTTCGCCCCCATATCGTCTGGTTCGGTGAGGAAGTTCCCATGTTGGAAAAGGCCGCCGACATTGTGCGCACCGCCGATCATCTGCTGATCGTCGGGACGTCGCTCCAGGTCTATCCGGCGGCGGGGCTGGTGTATGAGGTGGACATGGATGTGCCCATCACGGTCGTCGACCCGGGAGAGCCCGCTTCAGTGTCCCGTGCCCGGGTCATTCGCAAGGGGGCTGCCGAGGGTGTGGCCGAGTGGGTTGATGGCCTGAAGTAATTCTCCATTTCTCGAGGCTCATCCTGGCGCAGCGGTCTCTGAAGCCTTAAGGTATTTCTCGAGCTCTGACCGAAATGCCGCCTGAACCCCCAGTCTTTTCAGCATCCAGTAGTGGCCAGCAATCATTCGGTCAATGAAAATGCTCTCCACAGGTGGTTTGAAATAGTCGAGGTATTTAAACACCGTGCTGGTTTTTTCGGCGACGCGTTTATGAATGTCGGCTTCCGCGAAATCGTATGGTTGGTCGCGCTGCTCAAAAGGCACCACGAGTATGTCCCGCCACATCGCGTAATACGCTTCATCCACGGCTGGCTGGCTTCCCACCCGCGCGCCAAGGTCGATCAGGTAGCGGTCCAGGGCCTCATAGTCTTCATCAAGCGCGGCCACGAGGGCGTTGCGGTAGGCTTCGACGATCTCCGGCTTGAGTTTTTTCACGCAGCCGAAGTCGTACATGATGATGGAGCCGTCCGGTCGGTAGGCGAAGTTGCCGGCGTGGGGATCGCCGTGGATGCACTGGAACCGGAATAGCTGGTCCGCCATGAGGGTGAAGATGCGATGGCCGATCAGGTTGACGGTGTCCTGATCGTATTGCTCCCGGGTGACCTTGCTGACGTGATCGCCCTCCACCAGTTCCATGGTCAGCACCCGCCGGGTGGAATGGCCGGGAATGACCGCCGGGATCAGGACCCAGGGCTGTTGTTCGTGGAACTTGCGGAACAGCTCGATGTTCCGGGCCTCGTTTTCGTAATCCAGCTCTTCTTTCAGGCGTTCCCGGATTTCTGCGAACAGCTTGTCCACGGATTCCTTTGGCATTTTCAGCAGGCCGCCGAGTTTGAGCGTCATTCTCAGCTGTTTCAGGTCCGAGTCGCAGGATTCGTCTACGCCGGGATACTGGACCTTGACGATCACATCGGTGCCATCGTGCAGGCGGGCACGGTGCACCTGACCGATGGATGCGGCCGCGTAAGGCTTTTCCTGGAGGTACTCGAACAATTCGGAGACCGGCTTCCCGAGCTCGGATTCGATCTGCTCCACGATCACCTCGAACGGCATTGGTGGCGCTTCTTTCTGCAGCTTTTCCAGGGCTTCCGAGAATTCCCGGGGCAGAAAATCCTGCGTCTGGGAGGCAATCTGACCGACCTTCATCACGGCACCCTTGAGCTCCCCGAGGGTGTCGGCTATCTGCCCGGCCATGCGGGTATAGCTTTCACTCTGGGCGCCCTCGTCGTTCTCCGAGCGAAAAAGCCTGCGAGCACGCTGGCCCGCATACTGGCCTGCCACGGAAGCAGTCATGCCAGCGAGCTTGAAGAAGCGACCACGTCGGGAGGTAACCGGTTTCTTTGCCATAAATACCATTACGCCTTTGACCGGATTTGGGTTTAGCCGGTCCTGCACGTTAAACCACTTTGGTCTCCACGAACAGCAGGTCTTCCAGTTCAAGTGACAGGGTCTGGCCGGAGACCAACGGGCCAACGCCCTTTGGTGTACCCGTAAGCACGACATCGCCGGGAAGCAGGCTGAACTGGCCGCTCATGTGGGCAATTAACGGCACAATGGGATTCAGCATATCCCTGGTGTTACCGGTTTGCTGGCGGCGCCCGTCGATATCCAGGGTAAAGTGAATGTTGTCCACGGCGAGTTTGTCAGCCGAGATGAACGGTGACAGGGGACAGGCTCCATCGAACCCCTTGGCGCGCTCCCATGGCTGCCCTTTCTCTTTGAGCCGGGTTTGCAGATCCCGGAGGGTCAGGTCCAGCGCCAGGCCATACCCGAGTATTGCGGCTTCGGCCTGGCTGGCGGATGCGTTGGTCAGAGGGCGGCCAATGAGAACGGCCAGTTCGGTTTCATAGTGGACCTCCCCCTGGTCTGCCGGAATTCTCAGGGGGCGGGTGATATGGACGGCCGAGGTGGAGGGTTTGATGAACAGCAGGGGCTCGTCGGGCACCGGGTTGTTCAGTTCCTTTGCATGCTCCGCGTAGTTGCGGCCAACACAGACGATCTTGCCTAACGGCAGGTGAATCGAAGTGCCGTCTTTCCAGTGATGTTGGTAATCCGGCATGGCTGCCCCCTGTCCACGTTCGGTTAATCCCCTTCAAACGAGCAGACAGTATAAACCTGAAGACCCTCTTCCTGAAGCTTGCGGGAGCCGCCGAGATCCGGGAGATCAATCATGGCGGCCACTTCCACAATTTCGGCGCCGATCCGGCGGATCAGCCGGGCCGCGGCCAGCATGGTGCCACCGGTGGCAATCAGGTCGTCCACCAGTACCACATTATCGCCCGGCTTGAAGGCATCTTTGTGCAGCTCGACGGAGGCGGTGCCGTACTCGAGCTCGTAGTCTTCCACCAGGGTATCGAATGGCAGTTTGCCCTTCTTTCGCACCAGTACCAGGGACGCGTTGAGCTCGTAGGCCAGTGCTGAGCCGATGATGAAACCGCGCGCGTCCACCGCTGCCACCGCATCAATCTTGTGGCCGTGATAGCGGTGTACGAAGGCATCAATCAGCTTCCGGAATGCGGTCTTGTCCTGCAGTACCGTGGTGATATCACGAAAGGCTACGCCGGGCTTTGGCCAGTCCGGCACCGTACGAATCGCCTTCTTGATGCTCTCAGAAAAATAATCCATAAACGTTCCGGTTAATGCTCTGGATGCGGATCAGGCCGCATCCAGGAAAATGAATTTCAGAACAAAGACGACAGCAATAATAACAACGCTGGCGTTCAAATCCGCCCAGCGGCCGCTCAGAGCCTTCAGGATGGCGTAGGTAATGAACCCGAGGGCAATGCCGTTTGCGATGGAGAACGTCAGCGGCATCATCAGGGCTGTGACCACAGCCGGAGCCGCGTCGGTAACGTCATCCCAGTCAACCAGTTTGAGGCCGCTGGCCATCAGAACCGCAACGTAGAGTAGCGCCGGAGCGGTTGCGTAGGCGGGAATGATGCTGGCAATGGGTGACAGCAGCAAACACGCCAGGAACAGTGCGGCAACAACCACAGCGGTCAGGCCGGTACGCCCGCCAGCGGAAATACCCGCCGTTGATTCGATGTAGCTGGTGGTGGTCGAGGTGCCGAGGGCAGCACCGGACATGGTGGCGACCGAATCGGACATCAGGGCCCGGCCCAGGCGCGGCAGCTTGCCGTCCTTGTCCAGCAGTCCGCCACGCTGGGCAGCGCCTATGAGCGTGCCGGAGGTGTCGAACAGGTCAACGAACAGGAACGCAAAAATAACGCTGATCATGCCCACGTTCAGGGCGCCCGCCAGATCCAGCTGCATGAAAGTGGGAGCCAGGCTGGGCGGCGCGGAAACAAAGCCTTTGTATTCCACCATCCCCAGCGCCATGGCAACGCCGGTAACCGCGATGATACCAATCATGACAGCGCCGGTTACCTGACGGAACGACAGGGCGCAGATGAGCACGAAGCCGCCAAAGAACAGCAGGCTTTCGGCAACCTTCACTTCACCAAGGCCAACCAGAGTTGCAGGATGATCCACCACAATGCCGGCGTTCTTGAGCGCAATCAGGGCCAGAAAGAAACCAATGCCGGCAGAAATGCCGAACCGCAAGGACATCGGGATGCTGTTAATGATCCATTCGCGGACCTTGAAAATGCTCAGCAGAAAGAACAGGAAGCCGGATATGAACACCGCCCCCAGCGCCACCTGCCAGCTGTAGCCCATGCTGCCAACGACCGTAAAGGAGAAGAAAGCGTTCAGTCCCATACCCGGCGCCAGGGCGATGGGGTAGTTGGCCCACAACCCCATGATCAGCGTGCCGATAACGGCTGCAAGGCAGGTAGCGACGAAGACAGCCCCGAAATCCATGCCGGTAGACGACAGGATGCTCGGGTTGACCACAATGATGTACGCCATGGTCAGGAAGGTGGTAATGCCCGCAACCACTTCTTTACGAACGGTGGTGCCGTGGGCCTGGAGTTGGAACAGTCGTTCAAGCATGACGGGTGTCTGCCTCACAGGATGCTGAAAGTTAGTATTTGGGAATCTGGTCTGAGCGGAATTCGTGGATTGCGTGAAAAAACGGCAATATTACCGACTCGTGCGCCTCAGGCCAAGGGATGATTGACAGTTCGTCAAGCAGCCGATGGGGCTAGCTGTTGTGTGGATCCCGCTGGAGTCGGATATCAAACCGCACGGCCAGCATGCGCACGATCACGATGAAAAGCAGTCCGATTGTCAGAGGCAGGGCCTCGTTGTCCAGGAACCACTGGCAGACGAAATATAGCCAGCAACCGGCAAACGAAATGGATGCGTAGATCTGGTCTTTGCGGAAAATGTAGGGCACTTCATTGCACAGAGTGTCTCGTAGTGCGCCGCCAAAGGTACCGGTCATGACGCCGAGAAGAGAGGCTACAAACCACGAATGCCCAAGGTCGAGGGCCAGTTGGGCGCCCAGAATGGAAAAAACTCCCAGTCCGATGGCGTCCGGAAAGACGATTCTGGACTCCCGAAGCCGCTCCGCCCGTTTCCAGTAACTGAAGACAATTGCCATCGCCAGAATCAGCATGGGCTGTTCCTCATGCTTGATCCAGTAGAGCGGGTGGTTGTCCATGATCAGGTCCCGAAGGGTACCGCCACCTAGCGCCGTGATAAATCCGATGGTAAACACGCCCACAGGATCCATATTCTTGGAGCGCGCCACGATCATGCCGGAAATCGCGAAGGCGACGATTCCTATCATTTCAAGTACGTAGATGATGTCGAGCATGGCGAAACCCGGGAGAGGCGGAGAATGGCCTGATGGCCTGGTTTTGAGCGCCGAGGATAGCGGAAAAAGCGTCTCCTTTCATCTACGGATCGGGCCTGTCAGGTTTGTGGCCACCCGGAACTGTGATCCATAACGACACGTTCAGACGTATCTTGGATTCATCTTACGTCTATCCTGTTGTACGGAGTTGCTATGTCCTTGATGCGTCTGGCCTATGCCAGTGAAGCCACGTTCGAAGCCAAGCCGGTGGAAAAAGGTGTAGAGCCTCACGTTGCGCGAATCCTGATGACCTCCCGAAAAAACAACGCCAGAGACCAACTGGTGGGTGGTCTTTATTACGGCAACGACCGCTTTTTCCAATATCTTGAAGGTGATGAAGATGCGGTGCGCAGGACCTTCGATCGCATTCTGAAGGATGAGCGCCATAAGAATGTCGTGACCCTCATCGAAGAGCCGCTCACAAGCCGGACCTTTAGCAACTGGTCTATGAAGTATGTGCCTCTCTCCCGGGATGTCCGGAACTTCCTCGATGAGCAGGGTCTGGAATCCTTCGAGCCGTCCTCTTTCACATCGGATCAGTGCGAGAAAATGATCGAGCTAATACGCAATTCCAGCCAGGATCAGAATCTGGTCAATCGGGACGACAATCAATCCGTTGGCGACGCCCCCCAGGTGTTGTCGTCCGGAATGAAAATGGGCCTGATCGTGGCTGGTCTGGTGCTGGTGGGGGCTCTGGTGATTGGCGGGACCATGCTGTGATGGAAATGCTGTAAAAATTAGCCTTGCTTATGCGGTTGGATAAAAGAACTTTATTTGCTTCATGATAAGACTCTGTTTAGCTTGACGGATAACAATCACAGGCGTGCACTGCCTGGAGCCCGATCAAACAAAAATGGAGAGTTCATGAAAGCCATCCTCTGCAAGGAATATGGACCGGCCGAGACGCTGGTCATCGAAGATGTTCCCAGTCCTGAGGTGAAAGGCCGAGGCGTAAAAGTCCGCGTAAAAGCCGCCGGCCTGAATTTCCCCGACACCCTCATTATCGAAAACAAATACCAGTTGAAGCCAAGTCTTCCGTTTTCGCCCGGTGGTGAAATGGCTGGTGAGGTTATCGAAGTTGGTGACAAAGTCACGCGCTTCAAGGTAGGGGACCGTGTCGCAGGCCTGACCGGTTATGGCGCTTTTGCAGAAGAAGTCATCGTGCCGGAGCAGAACCTGCTGCCCGTTCCCGATGGCATGTCAGACGAGAAGGCCGCCGCCTTCACCATGGTCTACGGCACTTCCTATTACGCCCTGAAACAGCGAGGCAACCTCCAGCCTGGCGAAACGCTACTCGTTCTTGGCGCCAGTGGTGGCGTTGGCCTCGCCACGGTCGAACTCGGCAAGGCGATGGGCGCCAAGGTCATCGCAGCG
Organism: Marinobacter sp. CH_CUG1437-1; assembly: GCF_037029655.1. Lineage (NCBI taxonomy): Bacteria > Pseudomonadati > Pseudomonadota > Gammaproteobacteria > Pseudomonadales > Marinobacteraceae > Marinobacter > Marinobacter sp. CH_CUG1437-1. Next base: position 429,125 of record NZ_JAYMEW010000003.1, read on the forward strand.
GCCAGTTCTGCCGAGAAGCTGGCTGTGGCCAAAGAGGCCGGCGCCGATGAGCTGATAAACTACACCGAAGAGCCTCTCAAAGATGCGGTAAAGAAGCTCACCCACAGCAAGGGCGTGGACGTGATCTACGACCCGGTCGGCGGTGACTTTACCGAACAGGCCCTTCGCGCCATGGGGTGGAACGGCCGCCACCTGATCATCGGCTTTGCTGCCGGTGATATACCGAAAATCCCCGCCAATCTGACGCTCCTGAAAGGCTGCTCCGTGGTTGGCGTGTTCTGGGGCAGCTTCACCCAGCGCGAGCCGGAGGCGAGCGCGCAGAACATGATGGAGCTGATGAAGCTCTATGCCGAAGGCAAGATCGATCCGAAGATCAGCGCCGTCTACGACTTCGAGGATTACGCCTCTGCAATTGGGGCCCTTACTGAACGCAAGGCGACTGGCAAGGTTGTACTTAAAGTCGGCTCCTGAGTTTTATCGTAGCCTGAAAGCTTTGGGAGGTTGCCGGTTGGAGGCACTTCCCAAAAACCGCTACGAGCACATCCATGTGCGCTTGGCGTCGGCCATCCATGGCCGCCGACATTTTTGGGAAGTGCCTCCAACCAGCAACTTCTGACACCAGTTATATCTCAGGTTGTGGAGACTATATCGCTGTAGCCCGTTAGTGAGGGTGGGTGCCTCCTCCCAAAAATGTAGAGGGCCAAGGACGGCCCGAAACAAGCGCACACGGACGTGCTTGTAGCGGTTTTTGGGAGGAGGCACCCACGCTCACCATTCCGCTAACACACAAGGCTAGGGCCCAGACAAAAGGCCAATCATCAAAACCGGACCGAAGCCGAGTCAATCTCCGAAACCAGCTTTGGCGTCAGCAAGGTATACTCGTCACTCCCGGTCAACCAGGCATAAACCTCCTCGTCGTCCCGGAGGGAATAGCCCAGCTTCTGGATATCCACTTTGCGGTACTTGAAGGTGCCGGTTTTCTCTATGGCGTGGGTGACGCGCACGAACACCGGTACCGCATAGGCTGGCAAATTGTCCTGCAGATAGCGGAACAAGCGATTTATGTCGAAGGCCCGGCCGTTGCTCTGGGGCACGAGCGTCACCATCCCGGCCTTGCCGTTGGTTCCGGGGATCTCGACGCCGTAGACAATGGCTTCCTCTGCCATGCCAGAGCCGTCTATGATGTTCTCGACTTCCGTGGTGGAGACATTTTCGCCTTTCCAACGGAAGGTATCACCCATGCGGTCAACGAACTGCAGATGGCCGCAGCCGATTTCCTTCAGTACATCACCGGTGTTAAACCAGGCATCGCCTTTTTTGAATGCGTTGCGGAGGATGGATTTTTCCGTGGCCTCCTTCTGGGTGTAGCCTTCGAATGACCATTTCTTGGTGATCTCCCCGATCAACAGGCCGGGCTCACCTTTTGCCACTTCCTGCATCAAGCCTTTTTCGTTACGCACCGGGTCCCGCGTGCCTTCGTGGAACTTCACCAGCTTGTAAGGCGCGGTGGAGAAACCGACGGTGTTGTCCATGTTGAAGAAGTTGCTGAAGCCGATGTTGCCCTCGCTGGAGGCATAGAGTTCCGCCACGGTTTCTATGCCGAAGCGTTCCTTGAATTCTTTCCAGATGGATGGGCGCAGGCCGTTGCCGACCATCTTGGTGAGACCGTGGTTGCGGTCCTGCTCGCCCGGCGGCTGGTTCAACAGATAGCGGCAGAGTTCGCCGACATAACCGAAGGTGGTGGCATGGTAACGGCGCACATCGTCCCAGAAGGCGCTGGCGGAGAATTTGCGGCGCAGGGCAATGGCCGAGCCGCCGGCCAGCACTGAGCCCCAGCACACCAGCAGGGCGGTGCCATGGTAAAGGGGCAGGGTGCAGTAGAGAACGTCCTCCGGCTCCATGGCCAGCGACATCAGGCCGAATCCGCCGTAGGCCTTGATAAACTTCCTGTGCGAGCCCGGGGCCGCCTTGGGCAGTCCGGTGGTGCCGGAAGTAAACAGGTAAATGGCGTTGTCCCCCATTTTCGGGGGAGTGTTCACCACCGGACTATCGCTGTTGAAGGTGCTGACCTGCTCGGCCATGTTGGCGTAACCGGACGGGGCATCGCCAAATGCGTTCAGGGTATTGGTGTCTGCCAGAAACTGGAAGGGCTGCGGGTGGTCGGTCTTGAGTTCTGCCTTGATACCGTCAAAGGCCTCCACCAGCTCTTCGCCCACAACTGTCATCTTCGGCTCAATCAGGTTAATGCTGTGTTCCAGCACCTTGCCTTTCTGGGAGGTATTGAGCATGGCGCAGGCGACACCGAGTTTGGCGGCGCCGGCCACCACGGCCAGCAGCTCCGGCCGGTTTTCAAGGAATACCGCAATGGCATCGCCTTTGGTGAGTCCCTGTTCCTGCAGATAGCGTGCGATACGATTGGCCCACGAATTCAGCTCGCTCCAGGTGATCGTTCGATCTTCGAACAGGATGGCCGGTCGATTGCCGAAGGATCGGGCGTTGTTTTCGATCAGCGTGCCCAGAGTGAGCTCTCGCTTCTCGTTCTTGAGGGAATAGTAATAAAGCCCCCGCGTGATTGACGGCAGGCGCCGAAGCACGCCGGGCAGGCTGCGGGCAATGTCCAGTGCGGATACGTTGTCTTGGCTCATGGTTTTTCCGTTGGTCCCTTTTATTGTGCGAACTGAGAGCCTGTAACAACGCATGTCGCGGCCTCAGTCCAGAAACAGATCCGGCATTAGCGGCTTTTCGCCCGGCTCGTACCGGTAGTGCTCGAAGTCGGTCATACCGTCCTGCCTCAGCAGGTCTTCATCAATCAGGTTCTGGCCGGTCATGGTGTCAGGCGACCGGCCCAGGATGCTGACGGCGGCATCGGCCATAATGTCCGGCTTTCTGCCCTGGGCCATCAGTTGCGGACCGCCCACTTCGAACTCGATGGCCGCCGTGGCGATCAGGGTTTTCGGCCACAGGGTATTTACCGCTATGCCATATCGCTTGAATTCCTCGGCCATGCCCAGGCTCAGCATGGTCATGGCGTATTTCGTAGTGGTGTAGGGCCCATACTGGGCGAACCACCGGGTATTCAGGTTCAGAGGCGGCGATAGGCTCAGGATGTGGGCCTGGTCCGACTTCTTGAGCCAGGGCAGGGCGGCCTGGCTGCAGGCCATGACCGCCCGGGCATTGACCTGATGCATCAGGTCGTACCGGCTGACCTTGAGCTTCTCCACGCCAGTCAGCCGGATGGCGCCGGCGTTGTTCACCAGAGCGTCAATGCCGCCGAAATGCTCGCCGGCTTCATCAATGCGCTGGCGAATCTGCTTTTCATCCCGCACATCCAGAACCAGCGGCAGTGCCTGTCCGCCGGCTTCGCGTACTTCCTCGGCCACGGTATGAATGGTGCCGGGTAGCTTCGGATGTGGCGTGTCCGATTTGGCGGCAATCACCAAATTGGCGCCCTGGCGGGCACAGGCCAGGGCAATCGCGCGGCCAATGCCCCGGCTGGCGCCCGTGATAAAAACGGTGCGGTTACGCAATGTACTCATGCGTTACTCTCCTGTTCGGCTGTCTCGCTGGCACTGATTTCAACCAACAACTGACTGCGTTTGACCTGGTCGCCCTTGCCGGCATGAACCTCGCCTACAATGCCGTCTCGATCGGCTTTTACCGGATGCTCCATTTTCATGGCCTCCAGTATCACCAGCGTATCGCCCTGGCGAACGCTCTGACCAGCCTTTACCAACACATCAATAATGGCGCCATCCATGGTTGCCTGGATTCTTCCACTGCCAGCGCCACCTGCGCCTTGCGCAGGCTGATGGGTAACATCCCGAACCGACCAGGATTGCCCGAACGCCTGCAAATATAAGGAATCGCCCTGGCGGTGATATTGGCAAGTCTGACGAACACCATTGTCGATAATGCACAACAGGCCATCCCGCTGGCTTTCAAGCACCAGAGTGTGCCGGGTTTCGCCCATGTTGAACGTCAACCGTTTACCGCTGCGGGTCACCAGTAACTCCACAGTGGCGTCGCCACTTTCGAGCTTGATTGGTGTCATGGTGGCTGGTGCATTGCTCCAGGCGCTCTGGCCGGCAATGCCATGGTCAAGCACGCAGGCGGCCAGCGCCAGTTGGCGTATATCCAGAGTCTGGGGCTGCAGGGATGGATCCTCGCTGAACGCCTGCTGCAGAAAGGCGGTGGTAGCCTCACCAGCCCCGAAGGTGTCGTCGGCGATAATCCGGCTCAGGAAATGTCGGTTGGTGGTCACGCCGAATACGGTGGTGTCCTCCAGGGCCCGGATCAGGCGGCGACGGGCTTCGTCCCGGTTCTGGCCCCAGGCAATGACTTTGGCCAGCATGGGGTCGTAGTGGGGTGTGATGCTGTCTCCGGAGCGAACGCCCGTATCGTATCGAAGGCCTTCTCCCTCTGCTGGTTCAAAGGCATACAGTGGTCCGGTCTGGGGGGTGAATCCGTGAGCAGGATCCTCCGCATAGAGCCGCACTTCAATGGCGTGGCCATTGAGCTGTATTTCGTCCTGGGTGAGTGGCAGCTCACGGCCTTCAGCAACGGTGAGCTGCCAAGCAACCAGGTCCTGGCCGGTAATCTGCTCGGTGACCGGGTGCTCTACCTGCAGGCGGGTGTTCATTTCCAGGAAGTAGAAGTTCCGGTGTTTGTCCACAAGGAACTCGACGGTGCCGGCGCCTTCGTAGTTACAGGCCAGCGCCGCTTTCACCGCGGCCTCGCCCATGGCCTGGCGCAGTTCGGGAGTTACAAAGGGAGAGGGCGCTTCTTCGACCACTTTCTGGTGCCGGCGCTGGACCGAGCAGTCTCGTTCGCCCAGGTAGACGGCGTTGCCGTGCCGGTCGGCGAACACCTGGATTTCCACGTGCCGGGGCTCAATCACGGCTTTTTCGAGGATCAATTCGTCGTCGCCGAAGGCCTGCTTGGATTCAGACCGGGCCCTTTTGATGTTGTCGGCCAGTTCGGATTCGCTTTCAACCAGGCGCATGCCGCGGCCTCCACCGCCTGCGGAGGCTTTGATCATCAGCGGGAAGCCGATGTCTTTGGCGGCGGCGATCAGTTCGTCGTTGCTGGCACTGTTACCTTTGACAGGGCCCTCATAACCGGGCACAACGGGTACGCCGGCTTCCTGCATGGCGATTTTGGAGCGCCGTTTGCTGCCCATCAGCTCAATGGCCGAGGCGGGCGGGCCAACGAACACCAGGCCGGCGTCTTTGCAGGCGTTGGCGAAGGTGGAATTCTCGGAGAGGAAGCCGTAGCCGGGGTGGATGCAGTCGGCGCCGGTCTTGCGGGCAGCGTCGAGGATAGCGTCGCTGTTCAGGTAGGAAGCAGATACCTGGGCCGGGCCAATGCAAACGGCTTCGTCAGCCAGTTCCACGTGCATGGCTTTGGCGTCAGCCTCGGAGTAGACGGCCACGGTGCGGTAACCCAGTGATTTCGCGGTTCGGATGACCCGGACTGCGATTTCGCCTCGGTTGGCTACTAATAGTTTCTTTAACATGTTCTTATTCTCTCCTTTGGAGTAGGCCGCGAGGCTGAGTGCCGTCTGGCTTCCAGAAAAACGCTACGAGCACATCCATGTGCGCTTGGCGTCGGCCATCCATGGCCGCCGACATTTTCTGGAAGCCAGACGGCACTCACCCTCGCTCCGCATCAGTCCGATTCGCCTGCCCACGCTGGCTTCCGCTTTTGCATGAAAGCCATGGTGCCCTCTGTTCCTTCGCTGCCCCGGATGGCTTCAGCAAACTTTTCAGCCGCGCTGTCAAGCAGGCCGCTCATCGGCTCATGACCAACCCGGTGCAGCAACGCCTTGGTTTCTGCGGTGGCAACCGGGGCACATTGGCGAACTCGATCCAGAGCGCTGCCCAGCATATCTTCAAGTTCATCATCGGAAGATGCCGCCTGGTGTGCGATGCCGAGACGGCATGCTTCGTTTGCATCAATTCTCAAACCGAGCAAAGCGAGCCGGCGGGCCTGTGTGAGGCCGATGCGTTCAACCACAAAGGGTGCAATCTGGGCGGGAATGACGCCGAGGGAGGTTTCCGGCATGCCGAATTTCGCAGTCGGCCCGGCAATGGCAACGTCGGAGACGCAGGCCAGGCCGAATCCACCGCCCATGACGGCACCCTCGGTGACCGCGATGACCACTTTCGAGGATTCGTTCACCTGCTGGATCATCTGGCCGAAGGCTCGGTTCAGGCGGTAGAAGGGATCGGCCTCGCCCTCGGCTGCCTTCTGGCCCCGGGCACCGGCCATGTCTTTGATGTCACCGCCGGCGCAGAAATGACCACCGGCGCCCCGGATGACGACGGCGCGGATGTGCAGGTCGCTCTCGATTTGCGTAAATACGGCCGAGAGCTCCGCCACCATTTCCAGACTCATGGCGTTGCGGACGTCCGGGCGGTTAATGGTGATGAACAGGGTGGGGCCCTGTTTTTCCAGTAGAAGTGTTTCGCAATGTGGTAGCTGATCCATAACTGACTCCACGAAATTTGTCTGGGGGCTATCGGCTCGGGTCAGGCGTCCGGGACTGTGAGCAGCATGGATGCTGCGATCAAGCCTACATGGACGTATTCACGGCGTGTCCGGGACGCCTGATCCGGCCCGATAGCCCTGCCACCGAAGCCTAAGGCACTTAGTCGCGCTTTTTGCCCGGAAGCGTCCCCATCATCTTGCAGATAATCCCGAGCATGATTTCATCGGCACCACCGCCGATGGACACCAGTCTTACATCCCGGTGTGCGCGAGAAATCGGGTTATCCCACATGTAACCATTGCCACCCCAGTACTGCAGGCAGCTGTCCGTAACCTCACGTCCCAGACGCCCGGCCTTGAGCTTGGCCATGGACGCCAGGCGGGTCACATCCTTTCCTTCAACGTGCAGTTCACAGGCCTGATAGGTGAGGGCACGCAGGGCCTCAACTTCGGTTTGCAGCTCCGCGAGGCGGAAATGGATTACCTGGTTGTCGATAAGTGGTTGGCCGAAGGTTTTGCGTTCGCGGCAGTACTCGATGGTCTTGTTGATGCAATTTTCCAGCGCCTTGATGACGTTGGCGGCACCCCAAAGGCGCTCTTCCTGGAACTGCAGCATCTGCATCATGAAACCGGTGCCCTCGGCGCCAATGCGGTAGCGCTGGGGCACGCGCACGTCGTCAAAGAAAATCTGTGCGGTTTCTGAAGAGCGCATACCCAGCTTATTCAGGTGCGGGCTGAAGGAGATGCCCGGAGTTTTTGTTGGCACCACAATCAGGGACTTGTTCTTGTGGGGCTTGTCGTCCGAGGTGTTGGCGAGCAAACAGATGAAGTCGGATTTGGGGCTGTTGGTAATCCACATCTTGGAGCCGTTGATGATGTAGTCGTCACCGTCTTTTTTTGCGGTGGTTTTCATCCCCGCTACATCCGAACCTGCGCCCACTTCACTGACACCGATGCACCCGACCATGTCACCGGCAATGGCCGGCGCCAGGAAGCTGCGCTTCAGCTCATCGGAACCAAACCGGGAGATGGCCGGGGTACACATGTCAGTCTGAACCCCAATGGCCAGCGGCACGCCGCCACAATGGGCCATGCCTAGTTCTTCCGCAGCCACCAGGTTGTAGCTGTAATCCAGCCCCATGCCGCCGTATTCTTCCGGCTTTTGAATGCCCAGAATTCCCAGGTTGCCGAGTTTCTTGAATAGCTCATGAATCGGGAATTCCCCGGCCGCTTCCCATTCGTCGCAGTGAGGATTGATTTCCTTCTCCACGAAATCGCGGACGGTTTTTCTGAGGGCTTCGTGTTCGGCTGTGAATTTCACGTTCTTGTTCTCCTGATTGTTAGTTCGTGCCTTCTGTTTGCTAGTGCACGTTCTTTAACTTGGGTGGCGGCTGTCTGGGATCGGTTTCAGAAAACCGCTACGAGCACATCCATGTGCGCTTGGCGTCGGCCATCCATGGCCGCCGACATTTTCTGAAACCGATCCCACACAGCCGCTTACGTCTGCAAACTGGTTGCTGCCCGCTGGCAGCTATTTGTTTTTGTAGGTCGGCTTAACCAAAGGCGTAATCCGACCTACCGTTGTTTTTTGCATGCTGCCGCTGAAAAGCATGCTGGTTTTAAGCGTTAACTCTGAATTCCGAAGAACCGGTTGGGGCACCCTGTCCAAAAATGTCGACGGCCAAGGATGGCCGGCGCCAAGCGCACATGGATGTGCTCGTAGCGGTTTTTGGACAGGGTGCCCCAACCGGTTCATCCCGCAAAACAAGCAATCCCATAGGCGGGCCCCACCAAACCCAAAAAGCCTACAGGCGGGCCACACCAAAGGTATTGGGCCGCAACTGCCTCGCCTCGGCTTCCCGGCAAACGTCCAGAACCAGGGCCAGAACGCGCCGCGTATCCCGCGGATCGATTAGCCCGTCATCCCATAATCTGGCCGTTCCGAACAACGCCGTTGAGCCTTCCTCCAGTTTTTTGGCCGTCGCCTGCTCCAGAAAATCCAGTGTCTTCGGGTCCGGCTCCATGCCGCCGCGGCGCTGCTTGTCTTCGGCCACAATCCGCATAACCTTGCCGGCCTGGGCCGGGCCCATAACCGCGGTTCGGCTGTTGGGCCAGGCGAAGATGAACCTTGGATCCAGGCCACGGCCGCACATGGCGTAGTTACCTGCACCATAGGAACCGCCGATGACAATTGCGACCTTTGGCACCCGACAATTGGCAACGGCCTGGATCATTTTCGAGCCGTGTTTGATGATGCCGTTCTGTTCTGAGTGAGTGCCCACCATGAAACCGGTGGTGTTATGCAGGAACAAAAGGGGCGTTCCGGCCTGGTCGCAGAGCTGGATGAACTGGGCGGCCTTGGCAGAGCCGGCCGGGGTGATGGGGCCGTTGTTGCCGATGATGCCAACCGAATGGCCTTCGATACGGATGGTGCCGCAGACGGTCTGGTCGTCGAACTCGTTCTTGAAGTCCATGAACTTCGAGCCGTCGGCGATTCGGGCAAGAATCTCGCGAACGTCGTAGGGTTTTTTAGAATCTGCCGGGATCACGCCCAGGAGTTCCTCGGCCGGGTAGAGTGGTTCCTCCCATTTCAGTTCTCGCTTCGGCGGCAGTTGCTCGTTCCAGGGCAAGGCCTCGAGGATATTTCTGGCCTGGCGGATGCCGTCGGCGTCGTCTTCGGCCAGGTATTCGGCGGTTCCTGCCACAGTGGCGTGCATTTCGGCACCGCCGAGTTCCTCGTCAGTGGCAACTTCGCCGGTGGCGGCTTTCAGAAGCGGGGGGCCGGCCAGGAACATCTTGGCCTGCTCACGCACCACGATCACATAGTCGGACAGCCCCGGCTGATAGGCGCCGCCGGCGGTGGCGTTGCCATGGACGACGGTAACCTGGGGAATGCCGGCGGCGGACATGCGCGCCTGGTTGGCAAAACCCCGGGCGCCGAGCACGAAAATATCGGTGGCGTAGTTCAGGTTGGCGCCGCCGCTTTCGGACAGGGAAACCACGGGGAGCTTGTTCTCCATAGCAATCTGCTGAAGCCGCAGGGTCTTGTCCAGGCCGGCCGGGGTAATGGTGCCGCCCTTGATGGCGCTGTTGCTGGCAACGACGAGGCAGCGAATGCCACTGACACAACCAATACCAGCGATGATCCCGCCGCCGGCCATGCTGCCGTCCTTGTCATCGTGCATCTTGTAGCCGGCGAGCGAACACAGCTCCAGGAAGGGTGTTCCACGGTCCAGCAACCGGTTGATACGGTCCCTCGGAAGCAGCTTGCCCCGCTTGGTGAACTTCTCCCGGGCCGCTTCCGCCAGATCCAGCACCTTCTGTTCCACATCCCGGAACGTGGTGATATGGGCGTCCATGGCCTCGGCATTGGAGCGGAAATCCTCGGACTGGGAGCTTACGGTGGATTCAAGTACCTGCATGGTAGGCTCCTCAGTCGTCGCTCAGAACTTTCGGGGTAACGGCCCGGTGAAAGCCGTTGTAGGGCTCGTTATTCTTGGCCTTCGGCAACGGCCACACCCGGCCACCCTGGGAGGCGCCGCCATCGATCCGCAGGCAGTCGCCGCTGATAAACGCTGCGCCAGGGCTGAGAAGGAAACAGATCGCCGAGCTGACTTCGGATTCGGTACCCATCCGCTTGATCGGCACGTTATCGCCCAGGCTGCGAATCCACTGCCTCATGTGTTCCGGGTAGTTGTCCATGCCACTGGAAGCGATCCAGCCCGGGGCAACGGCATTCACCCGAACGCCGGAAGCGCCCCATTCAACGGCCGCTGTCTGGGTAAAGTTCACCATCCCGGCCCGGGCAGCACCGGAGTGTCCCATGCCGGGCATGCCGCCCCACATATCTGCGACGATATTGACGATGGCCCCCCCGGTCTTCGACAGCGCCTGAGTGTATGCTTCCCGAGCCATCAGAAAACCGCCGGTCAGATTGGTGCGAACGACCGTCTCCCAACCCTTCTGGTTAATCCCGGTCAGCGGCGCCTGGAACTGCCCGCCGGCATTGTTTACCAGTCCGTTCAGACCGCCGTGTTCGGCAATGATCGCTTTCACCGTGGCTTTGACTGATTCCTCCTCACGGATATCGCAGACATGGGCGGACGCAATGCCGCCGTCCTCAGTGATCTCTGCTTTTACCGATTCCACTTTCTCGGCCTTGCGGCCAACCAGGGCAACCCGTGCTCCAAGGGCAGCGAGTTCATGGGCCGTACACCGGCCAATACCAGAACCGCCGCCGGTAACAATAAACACCTGGCCCTTGAACAAGTTGGGATGAAAAACAGATTGGTAGCTCATATCTCGAAAACCTTTCCAAATGTTCGGGCGTTCGGGCTGTTGGCCCCTCCCGGGACTGTGAGCAGCATGGATGCTGCGATCAAGCGTACAGGGACGTATTCACAGCGTGTCCCGGGAGGGGGCGACGGCCCGAGCGCGTGCTCCATGGTCTATTAGTTGATGATCTTTGAAGGAACAGGCACCGGAAACTCCAATAGCTGCTGCGCAAACGCCTTCCCCTGGGGATCAATCCGTAAGCTGGCGACTCCCCCGCCACCAAGACTGTGCTCCAGCAGGAAATTGATGGCCTGCAAACCGGGCATGGCCCAGCGGGTGACCCGACCGTTTTCCGGATTGAGGGTATGTGCCATCCATTCCGCAACGGCCGCTTCCGTCAGTGCGGTTTCAATGAACGGCAAAAATTCCGGCTTGCGGGCAATCACGCCAATGTTGGTGTGGTCGCCCTTGTCGCCACTGCGGGCCCAGGCAAGTTTCACCAGAGGAACAGTGGTATCGGTGGCGCTGGTGTCATGAGTGAACGACTGTGGCGGAAGGTCGGCACTATCGAAGCCGCCGCTGGTCTCAACTTCAACCGCCTGCCGCTCGCCACCCAGATCCACGGATACCTCGACTTCTGTTTTAGGCACCAGGCAGGAATACAGCCGGATTTTCGGCCACACGGTCGGACGCCCTCCGACAATTCCGGTAATTCCCGGTGCCATGCCCGTTGCCGCCTGGGCAATTTCCCGGGAAAACAGCACAAGCGCGTCTTTCTTGGGATGGGCCGTGCTGATCTTGACCACGACTTCCCGGCAATCCTCACCCCGGCCGTGAGCGCCATAAGTGGTTTCGGTGCCCAGAAGCTCGATACTGGTCTCGCTGTAATCGGGCAAACCACGCTCACTGAACATGCGAGAGGTCTTGGCGAGGATGGCCTGGGCCACGGTCTGGGCTTTGGCCCTGGCGTTCATACCAGCCAGAAGGAATGTGACAGTACACTTGAAGCCGTCCGGCCAGGTGCCCGACACCTTGTAGCTGTCCGTGGGCGCAAGGCCCCGGGCGCCTCGAACCTGAACCTGGTCCTTGCCCGTTTCCTCCAATTCAACGCCCGTGAAATCGCAGGTAACGTCCGGGAGCAGATAGGCCCTGGGATCGCCAATCTCATAGACCAACTGTTCGGCCACGGTGCCCCGGCTTACCAGGCCGCCTGTGTCCTCGGGCTTGGTGATAAAAAAGCTGCCGTCGGCACTCACTTCGGCAATCGGGAAACCCATGTTGGCGTAGCCACCGGCCACCTCTTCCCAATCGGTAAAGTTGCCACCTGTAGCCTGGGCGCCGCATTCCAGCAGATGCCCGGCCAGGCTACCCTGGGCCAGCTTGTCGTAGTCCTGCCAGCTCCATCCGAATTCGTGCACCAGAGGGGCCAGCGCCAGAGCGCTGTCAGCAACCCGGCCGGTAATCACAATGTCGGCGCCCTGTTCCAGGGCGGCAACCAGGCCCGGCGCGCCGAGGTAGGCGTTCAGGCTGACCATCATGGGTGGCATCGGCTGGCCTGAGGTCATTTCCGTGATGCCCATATCGGCCAGCTTTTTCTTTTTCGTCAACAGGTCGTCGCCCAGAACCAGGGCAATCTTCATGTCTACGCCTGCCTTCTCGCAGAGGGCCTGAAGGGCGTCGCGACAGGCTACCGGGTTCACGCCGCCAGCGTTGGCCAGTACACGGATGCCTTTTTCCTTGATGTCCCCAAGCAGGGGAGCCATGACGGTCTGGACGAAATCTCTTGCATAGCCCTGGGACGGATCTTTCATCTTCTGCCCGGCCATGATCGACATGGTGATTTCGGCCAGGTAATCGGCCACCAGGTAGTCAATGTTGCCCTGATGAACCAGTTGCGCGGCGGCGGTCTCAGTATCGCCCCAGAAAGCGGCGGAGCATCCGATGCGAACAGTTTTTTGAGATTCAGCCATGTTCCTGTGCCCTGTTTAAGCCCTGTCTATGGTTACCGATTCGATGCCCGGGGCAATCGCGGTTTTGTCTAACATGGAATTGACAATACCAAGCAAGCGCTTGGTTTGTAAATAGGCAGGTTTCAGGTAGAATTAAAGGCCTCTTTTGCCAACCGGAAAGCCTCAGTGAGCCAGAACAAGATCCTTCAGTCCCTGATCGCCGAGAACCTCGTGTCTGATCCCAATGGTGCCCGCGGCCGCCTGCTCACAGAGGCGGCCCGCCTGTTCCGGGAAAAAGGCTATGAGCGCACCACGGTTCGCGATCTGGCCGCCGCCGTCGGTATTCAGTCTGGCAGCCTGTTCCATCACTTCCGGACCAAGGAAGAGATCCTCAAAGCGGTGATGGTTGAAACCATCCGTTTGAACACCGCACTAATGCAGGCGGCGCTGGAGGCTGCCGATTCCAACAGAGAAAAGCTGCAGGGGCTTGTCCGTGCCGAGTTAGAGTCAATCAACGGCCAGACTGGCGAGGCCATGGCGGTATTGGTCTTCGAATGGCGGAGTCTGTCGGCCGCCTCCCAGGTGGAAGTGCTGGAACTTCGGGATATCTACGAGAAGCTCTGGCTCGATGTCCTGGAATCGCTGAAACGCGAAGGCGCTCTGAAGGCGGATCCCTTCGTTGTCCGAAGGATGTTGACCGGTGCTCTCAGCTGGACCGTAACCTGGTACAAGCCGGAGCGGGGAGGCCTGACGCTGGATGGTTTGACCGATCAGGTCATGGCCATGATGTCTCTCTGAATCGGTGTCATTTTCGAAAGTCTTTGTTTTAAATCAATAAAACCCAGAGCAATTCCATTCCCTGGAGGCCATTGGCCCGATCGGCATAACAAAATCGGCATTCGAGCCATTTTTGTAGGACAGTTTTCACCGCATTCTTGCACCCGTTGACAAAAACCGAGTTCAGATCGGGCAAACAAAAACAACGTGATGCAGGGTGAAATATGATCTCCTCTCTGGCAAGGCTCGGACCGCGCCTTTTCGTGGCTCGCCTCAAGACTCTCTCGCTGGCGGCGGTTGCCGCACTCGCAGGTTGCTCGGTAAATCCCATCTACACCACCACTGGCGTTGTACTCTCCAACTACTCCGAGGGCGAGGCCACACCCTACGTATTGCAGATGTCCGATGCCCAGATGGCCTGTGCGTTGGGTGAGGGCGTTGATCCGTTGCTCTATTCCTTTTCACGGGTGACCGATGCCCCTGACAGCACCGGCTCCTTGCTGATGCTCCTGGCAGGCAATTGCGCCGAGTATGAAGCCTGGGAGGCTGAGCTCGCCTATCTCAGGGCAGACTATGAGGGTGATGTGGCAGCGGCCAAGGACGCCAGAGAAGTGGCCAAGCGCTTGAATGCGCTGACCGCGAAACGCAGGTACGCCTCCTTTCAGAGAGCGATGGCAGCCTATGAGTTTGATCCCGCCGCCGAACCCCTTGAATGCCCGTTCCTGTTCACCGAGCAGGACGAAATCACCTTCCTGCTGGGCCTGCTGACCGGCATGCAGGCTATCGTAAACGATGCCAATTCCGGCGCTATGGCCGGCGTACCCAGGAACATTGCGCCTCAGGCCGAGCGTGCAGCTGCCTGTCTGGACAATGAAAAGTGGGGCGGAATGCCCAATGCCATCCGGGCGCTGGTCTGGCTGCTGCTGCCGGATACCCGGCCGGCACTGGCGCCGGATCCCTGGCAGGTGCTGGAGCACAGCAGGAAGCTGGGCGTCGAAAAAGGCATGCGGGTTCCGCACGCGCTCCAGGCTGTTGCCGCCGAAACCTTTGGCCGGCCCGAAAAACTTGAAGAAGCCATCGCCACTTTCGCCGAGGCCGATGCAACGATTGAGGTCTGGGACGACTACCGTCTCGTGGATGAAGTTGCTGCCGGAGTGGTTCGCTTTTCTTCGGACAAGCACTGGACCGCCAACTACGGCTATCGGACGCCGCAATCCTACTTCGGCAGGATGAGCCCTGAGCGGCAAACCGAAAACGTCGAAACCATGAATCTGGACGACCTGCTGTAAGGCAGGTGGCCGACATCCTCTGAAAACTGACAAACACAAGAATGACCCGGAGGTCGTTATGATCCGCAAATCCCTGACTGTTATGGCTCTTGTCGCTGCCGCTCCTCTGGCATCGGCGCAGTCTGTCTCCATGTGTGTATTCGATGTCATCGGCGCCAATGGAGACTTCTACAACTTTGTCAAAGACTATGCCCTGGAGATGAAAGGTCACGGCGTGGATTTCCAGCTGAAACCTTACACCGACGAGGGTGTAGCCATAGGCGATTTCAATGCCGGGCAGTGCGATGCGGTTGCCGCCACCGACATCCGGATTCGTCCATTCAACAAGTTCACGGGCAGCATCAGTGCCGTGGGAGCCCTTCCCACCTACGACAACCTGAAAACCCTGTTGGCCACGCTGGCCCAGCCCAAAGCAGCGCCGTTGATGAAGGATAATGGCTACGAAGTGCTTGGAATCATTCCGGTCGGTGCCGGTTATCTGTTTGTGAACGATCGCAGCATCGATACCGCCGGCGAGCTGGCGGGCAAGCGGATGGCGACTCTCGATTACCAGAAAGACGCCATTCACATGGTGAACTTCGTCAAGGCCACGGTGGTGCCTTCCGACATCACCAATTTCGCCGGCAAATTTAACAACGGTTCTGTGGATACCGCCTATGCGCCGGCCTTCGCTTACGAGGCCCTGGAACTTTATAAAGGCATCGGCGAGAGCGGGGGTGTGGTGGACTATCCGCTGGCCCAGCTGACGCTTCAGATGGTCGCCCGGGATGACGTGCTCGATGATGAAACCGCCCAGAAAGCCCGGGAAGTAGCCTGGAATATGTTCCCGCAGGCCATGGGCCTGATCGAAGGCCAGGAAGCGGCGATTCCTGACGAGAAATGGGTGCGCATCCCTGAAAAGGATATCCGTGGCTATCAGGAGATGTTCCGGGAGAACCGGATCGAGATGCGTGATGGATTGAACGGTGCCCCGGATGTGTATCACCCGAAGATGATGGGGCTGCTCAGCAAGATTCGTTGTGCCAGTAACCCCGCTGCTGCCGAATGCACCGCGGCTAACCGCGAATAACGGGGCAAAACCATCATGAACTGGCGAGCCATCACCGCCCCGGCCGCACGAACCCTATACCCCGTACATCGCATGTACGGGGCCGTTCTGCTGCTCCTGCTGCTGTTCACCCTGTTGCTGGGCATGGGCAATTCTCTCCATTCCCGTCTGCTCTGGGTTGGTGAGCAGACCTGGCCGAATTATTACCTGCTCAACCCGGATGCCACGGAGCCATCGTGTCAGTTGGCGATGGACATTGATGCTGAGGTGGCCCGACGGGTAGCCAACTATAAGCCGGATCCGGACGACCTATTCAGTTCACCGCCCAATCCCGAAGCCATTCGTAAATCACTGCAGAGCAATCTGGAACTCTGCCAGCAGCAATACGATGTCTACGAGCAGAACCTTGCCCATGCCACGCCGGCTCTCGGCGCTTTCAAGGCGGTAGAGCAGGGGCTGGCGGATTTCCTTCTGGACAACATTGAGCTTACCAAGTACCTGTTCATCGCAATGTTCGCGATGGCCGCCGCCATCGCGGCACTGGACACTGACCACATAGCCTTGCGCCTGCCCCGCAATCGTGCCGAATGGCGGTTGAGCCAGGGTGTGCAGTTTGTGGTTAACGGTCTGATGGTGGTGTCCCTGAACGCTTACCTGGGCAAGCTGGCGACATCGCCCGGATCGGAAGACACAATGAGCCTCCAATACGCCTGGGGCGGGGTCTTCGGCCTGTTCATGGTGATCAATGCGGTCCGGTTCCTGAACGTCCCGGAACGGATTCGTCCCGGCGGACTTTCCGCCTCCTCGGGCCTGGTAATTCCGCTGTATTGCGCCATGGGCCTGATCGCCATGAGTTACTTCTTCCTGGTAGACGGGTATGCCTCGGGCCTAGCCATCTATTTCGGAATGATGTCCAACCTGTCGTCCATGTTTATCAACATTGGCCTTTACGTGCTGGTGGGCATGATGCTCAAGCAGACCCGGATTCCCGAGCTTCTGCTGAATCTTATTAAGCCTTTCAATCTGCCTGCACCGCTGCTGGCTTCGGTCATCATCTTCGCCACGGCCTTTCCGACTGCATTTACCGGCGCATCCGGTATATTCATCCTGGCCGTGGGTGGGGTGGTCTATGACGAACTGCGCCGAGCCGGTGCTGGGCGCCAGCTGTCTCTGGCAACGACCGCCATGTCCGGCAGTCTCGGGGTGGTTCTCAATCCATGCCTGCTGATTGTCGTTGTCGCAGCCCTCAATAAAGAAGTCACGACCACCGAAATGTACAGTTGGGGCTTCTGGGTTTTCATCATGTCAGCGACGCTTTTTTCGCTGATTGTCTGCAAGACCCAGGGCAGCTGGAAGCCCCGTCCGGCGCCGGGGGCCTTTCGCGCCGCCCTCGCTGAAAGCCGGGCTTTGCTGCCTTATGTGGCAGTGGCGGCCCTGGTCATCGTGTCTATCTGGGTGGTTCTCGGATTGAAGTTTAACGAGTACAGCGCACCGTTGATTCTGCCGCTGGTCATGCTCGCCTTGGTGTTGCTGGATTCCGGCCGCCGTACTGAGGAGCAGGGCCAGACCCTCTCTCAGGTATTCTGGAGCCGTAGCTCCGCCGCGGCCAGCGATTCAGCGGTGCATATTGGAGCACTGCTTGCGCTGATCGGGTTTTCCATTTGTCTGGGGGGTATCCTCGAGCGCTCGGATATTGTTCATTCGCTCTTTCCGGAGGATTTAACCAGTCCCTGGGTCGCCATGCTGGTGATTGTAGTGATGCTCACGGTGATTGGTATGGTCATGGACCCATTCGGTGCGGTGATCCTGGTCTCAGCCACCATTGCCCAGCCGGCGATCCAGCTGGCTATTGATCCGCTTCACTTCTGGATTGTGTGCCTGGTGGCATTCGAGCTCGGCTATCTGAGCCCGCCAGTGGCGCTGAACCACCTGCTAACCCGCCAGGTGGTGGGCGAGACCGAAGTGCTGGCGGCAGAGCGCACCGGTTCCTTCTGGCATCGCTATGAGCGGCTGCTGCTGCCTTTGGCCGTGATGGGGCCGACACTGCTGTTTGTGGCGTTCGTGCCGATGCTGTTCTACGCGCTGTAACGTTGCAATGAGATAAACAGAACCGCCTGAGGGAAACTTCAGGCGGTTTTTTGCATCTGGAATACAAGGGGAAACGTAGTTTGAACGAAACCGAACACTTGAGAGAATCGTGTTTGGTATAACCTGGGAATCAAATTTGACCTGCTGCCAGTGGCCTGACCTATGAATTCGCCTGCACTTTCAAAATCAGTCCCGCTTTTCCTCGCTGCGCTTTCCCTGGTGGGTTGTGGGGGAGGAGGTAGTGGTAACAGCCTGGATTCTCAGGAACCCGGGTTGAGTGGCACCATTACGATCGAAAGTGGAACACGGGTGGACTCGGACACAGCTGATGACAGCCGTCTGAACGAAGCAGTTTCCAATGATTCGTCGAGCACCGCGCAGTTAATCCCTTCAACCGGTATTCTGGGGGGCTATCTGAGTGCCACCTCTGGCATCTACCCGGATCCTGACGGGTTTATATTTGAGTATGTCATCGACGGCCAGGATACATTTCGCACAGATCTGGCAGCGGGCAGCACGATTGCCGTACAGGTTTTCAAAGATGCAGGTTTTGCCGAGCCTACGATTACACTTTCCGTTGAGCAGGGCGGTGCCTCAGATTCAGATTCGGGAGCAGGCGATACGCCTCTGATGGTAAGTGCGCCTGCTGAAGGGCCGGCAGAAATCAGCGTCCGAACGGCAGGTGGTGGTCCTTTTCGATACGTCCTGTCTGTTTCGACTACCGGCGTTACCAGTTTCCAGAATGCTCAATACAGCCAGCCAGAGTTTGTGCCCGACGAGGCCATTGTGTTGATGTCGCCAGAAGAGCAGGGTCGTTTCAGTTCGCAGGGCCTTGCCGGCGCTTTGTCAGCGTCCTCCGCGAAATCACTGAGGCGGGGCGCCTGGTTAATCCGGCGCGACCCTGCCGGTGTCGTTGCTTCCCAATCATCCAGCACGCCGGGAGGCTTGCGTGATCAGACGCTTCGCTGGATCGCTGACCTGAAAACGCAGCCCGGGGTTGAGGTTGCTGAGCCGAATTACATCTATCGCGCTCAGGCGGATCGGGATCTCTCATCTCTGCAATGGAATCTGCCGCTCATCAATCTTCCACTTGCCTGGCAAGCCGCACCGGACCTTGGCAATGATGTTGGCGTTGCCGTCATGGACACGGGTCTGTTTACGTCCACCCCGCAAACCTACGGCGGATGGCACCTTGATCTGGATGCGAACGTTGTTCCGTTCAATTCCAACCGCATACTGGATTATGTGTCCGCCGAGGTGGATATTGATCCGCAGTTCAATGATCAGTTGGGCTATGACAACAATCCTGCCGACCCGGGAGACGGAAAACCTCAGAGCAGTAACTTCCACGGAACTCACGTTGCCGGCATTGTTGCGGCACTGGCAAATGGCGAGGGTGTAGATGGAGTGGCTCCCAATGTCACTCTGTGGCCAGTCCGGGTACTGGGCCGGGACGGAGCAGGAACTCTGGATGATCTGGTGGCGGCGATGAACTGGGCTGCAACCAATCCGGATATCGATGTCATCAATCTGAGTCTGGGAGGCGTTGGTCCAAGTACCGTGTTGGAGGCTGCCATAAACCGGGCGGATTCAAACGGAAAGCTGGTCGTCGCAGCCGCAGGCAACCAGGGAACCGATGAATTGACCTACCCGGCAGCCTTTGAACGAGTGATTGGGGTCGGCGCAGTTGATGCGGGCAAGGTGAGAGCATCTTATTCCAACTTCGGCGGTTCCGTGGATCTTGTTGCCCCTGGCGGGGATGCCACCAGGGATGCGAATCTGGATGGTAATGCCGATCTTGTCATTAGCACCTGGGGTGTTGACGATGGCGGCGAATTTATCCGCTCATACGCGGGATTGCAGGGTACTTCGATGGCGGCTCCCCACGTCGCGGGTATATATGCCTTGATGAAAGCTGCGAATAGTGAAACCGTCAGCCCCTCTAACTTTCGCGCCTGGCTCGCAGCCGGTCTGCTGACAGAAAGCGTCGGGAGCAGCGTTGAATACGGCGCCGGGCTGATGAATGCACTCAAGTCAGTTGACGTCGCCCTTGAAGGTTCGGTCAGTACCATTGTCTTGCCTTCGCCCTCAGCACTCGAGTTTGATATTGCACGTTTCAGTCGTGATCTCGACTTTTCAGTGTATCCCGACGGCGAATCGGTTTTGGTAAACGGTGTTTCCTTCAATTCCGATCTGATCAGTCTCGAACCCGCACTTTCAGCTGGGAGCCCTCTGCCGGGGTCGGTGGCAGTCACTGTGGTGGAGGGAAACGTTATCGATGGGCAGACTTATGCCACCACCATCGAAATCGATTACAGTGCCGGGGGAGATTCAGGAACTGTTGAGATCCCGGTCTCTATAGACCTCAGGGCATTGGCTGACGAGCGAGACGCAGGTCGCCATTACGTATTGTTGGTGAGTCCTGATGAAAGTCGCGAAACCATTGAGCAGAGCGTAGTGACTGCCCGTGACGGAAGCTACAGCTTCTCGTTCGATGACATCGAGCCCGGGGAGTATTTTCTGGTTGCGGGAACGGACACGGATAACAACGGCTTTATCTGTGAAAGTGGTGAAGCTTGCGCCGAGTACCCGGTAAATGGCCTGCCAGAGAAGATCGTTATCGGTGAAGGGCGGGTTTCTGGAGTCAGTCTCAGCACAAGCTTCCGTCGCCCGACCATTGCATCCATGGGATTGCCCCGCATCGGTTTCGAGGGCTATCGTCTGAAAAACCATGGAAACGCCAGTGCTGAGCCAATGAGAAACCTGGAGACCAATCGTTGATGTCCATTTACTTTCGCGCCGGATTTCTACTGGTTGCAACGCTGCTGGCATCCGGGTGTGCGAGCAGTCGTTCTGAAACTGCAGCGGGCGGGCCGCTGGCACGCCAGATTACCCAGTCGGCACACTGCGGTCTGACCGCTCCGGGTCATGTTCATCTGACAAGCCGTGAGGAGGTTAGGCGCCTGGAAGCCCTGCCCGGTCGGAACCTCTCCCTCGAGTCTTTGAAAAACATTGAGTTTGAGCGAGAGCACATCGTTCTGGCGGCTATTGGACAGAAGCCAACCGGCGGCTACAGCGTTACACTGGACGCCTCCGAAATTCGGAGTGGGACCCTGGAACTCAGGGTCAGAGTGACCGAACCCGCCCCCGGCATGATCGTCACTCAAGCCCTGACCACCCCATGCGCCGTGATCGCGGTGACGGCTGAAGGCTGGGACGATATCCAGATCATCCGCGCAGAAAACAACCGTTGATCTTTCGTCACGAATCCCTAAGCTATGGCTCAGCTTTTCATATCAATTGCGGAGTCAGTTCCTGCCCATGAGCCAGCAACAATATAACGCCGATGCTATTGAAGTACTGAGCGGCCTGGATCCGGTGCGCAAGCGGCCGGGGATGTATACGGACACCAGTCGGCCCAATCACCTGGCGCAGGAAGTTATCGATAACAGTGTGGATGAGGCGCTGGCAGGGCACGCAAAACGTATTGATGTGGTGTTGTACAGTGATGGCTCTCTGAGCGTTGAGGACGACGGCCGGGGCATGCCGGTGGACCTTCACAAGGAAGAGGGCCTGCCTGGCGTCGAACTGATCCTGACCCGCCTCCACGCCGGCGGCAAATTTTCCCAGGGCAACTACAACTTTTCCGGTGGCCTCCATGGTGTCGGTGTTTCCGTTGTAAACGCGTTGTCCACCCATCTGGAAGTGACCATCAAGCGGGATGGCCAACTGCACAGGATGACATTCGCCAACGGTGAGAAGGCCTCCGAGCTCGAGGTGATCGATACCGTCGGCAAGCGCAACACAGGTACCCGCCTGAAATTCACGCCGGACATAACTTACTTCGACAGCCCCAACTTTTCGATCAGCCGGCTTCGCCACAACCTGAGAGCGAAAGCGGTTCTTTGTCCCGGCCTCACGGTGACTTTCCTGCAGGAAAAAACCGGCGAGAAAGATGAGTGGTTCTATGAAGACGGGCTGCGGGACTATCTGCGCACTGCACTGGCGGATATCGAAGTGATGCCGTTGGAGCCTTTCACCGGCAGCTTTTCCGGCAACAAGGAAGCGGTGGACTGGGCCATCCAGTGGCTTCCCGAGGGCGGCGAAGCCATCATGGAGAGCTACGTCAACCTGATCCCCACGGCCCAGGGTGGCACTCATGTAAACGGATTGCGCACGGGGCTGCTGGAAGCCATGCGCGAGTTCTGTGAGTTCCGTAATCTGTTGCCTCGTGGCGTAAAGCTTTCACCGGAAGATATCTGGGAGCGGGCAGCCTATGTGCTCTCCTTCAAGATGCAGGAGCCACAGTTTTCGGGGCAGACCAAAGAGCGCCTTTCTTCCCGTGAGGCTGCCGCCTTCATCTCCGGTGTGGTCAAGGATGCCTTCAGTCTCTGGCTCAACCAGCATACCGATGTCGCTGAGGCGCTGGCGGAACTCTTTATCAGCAATGCCCAGCGCCGCCTGCGGGCCAGTAAAAAAGTGGCCCGGAAGAAAGTTACCTCGGGGCCCGCGCTGCCCGGTAAGCTGGCGGACTGTTCCGGCGGTGATACCGCCCGTTCGGAGCTGTTCCTGGTGGAGGGCGACTCCGCTGGTGGTTCCGCGAAACAGGCCCGGGATCGGGAGTTCCAGGCAGTGATGCCGCTGCGCGGCAAGATCCTCAACACCTGGGAGGTGGACTCCGGCGAGATTCTGGCATCCCAGGAGGTCCATGATATTGCCGTTGCCATTGGTGTAGATCCGGGTTCTGACCAGCTTGATGGCCTTCGGTACAACAAGATCTGTATTCTCGCCGATGCGGACTCGGATGGTCTTCATATTGCCACGCTGCTGTGCGCGCTGTTCGTAAAACACTTCCGACCTGTGGTGGCCGCTGGCCATGTGTTCGTCGCCATGCCGCCGCTGTATCGGGTAGATTTGGGCAAGGAAACCTTCTACGCCCTCGATGAGCACGAAAAGCAGGGCATCATCGACCGCATTGCTGCCGAGAAACGCAAGGGCAAGATTTCGGTGACACGCTTCAAGGGCCTGGGTGAAATGAACCCGCTCCAGCTGCGGGAAACAACCATGGCTCCGGACACCCGTCGACTGGTTATGCTGACCATAGAGGACGGTGACGACACTGATAGCCGTATGGACATGCTGTTAGGCAAGAAGCGTGCATCCGATCGGAGAGCCTGGCTGGAGACCTACGGCAACATGGCCGACATTGAAGTTTGATATGCCGTAAGGTGCTATAAAAAGCATTCTTTATTCTTTCTCCGCATTCTGTAAACTCGTTATCCTGCCAGTTTTCTGATCGGGAAGAACCGTTGATGGACTGGCAGGGCTGGTTTGCGCTGGGCCTCGCAGGCACCGCGCTGATACTGATGAGTGCAGGGCGATTTGCGCCCCATCTGATTATGATGGGTGTGCTCGTGGTGCTCAGTGCCAGCGGAATTGTTTCTGCGGATCAGGCCCTTGCCGGATTCAGCAACAGCGGCCTGATTACCGTTGTGGCCATGTTTGTGGTGGCCGCGGGCATTCATCATTCCGGCGGCGTCGATCTGCTGGTGCATCATCTGCTTCGCAATCCCCGGACCGTCCGCTCTGCCCAGGCGCGGATCGCGCTCCCGGTCTCCCTTCTGAGTGGCTTTCTCAATAATACTCCGGTCGTCGCCACCATGATTCCGGCGGTGCACGCCTGGTCCCGGAAAATCGGTATCTCACCGTCGAAACTGATGATTCCCCTGAGCTATTCCGCCATTTTGGGGGGTACCCTCACGCTGATTGGCACCAGCACCAACCTGGTGGTCAACGGCCAATATCAGCAACTGACCGGCGAGCAGGGATTCTCCATTTTCTCCATCACAGCGGTGGGGCTTCCGGTGGCCATCATCGGTGTCGCGGCACTGTTGCTGGTTATGCCCAGAGTGCTGCCGGACCGCAAGGACCAGCAGAAATTCGGTTCCATGAGGGAATTCACTCTGGAAGTGGCGGTGTCCTTCGACGGGCCGCTGGTCGGGAAGACCGTCGGTGAGGCAGGGCTCCGGGAGCTGGAACGTCTATACCTGGTCGAGATTGAGCGGGATGGTAGCGTGGTTACCGCAGTGCCTTCGGAGGAGCGGCTCAGGGGTGGCGATCGGCTGGTGTTCGCCGGTGATACCCAGGCCATTTCAGACCTCTTGCGCATCAACGGTATCGTTCCGTCGGTTCATGAAGATGAGCCCAGCCTGAGCAAAGACCGGGCCGAACGGCGTCTCGTGGAAGCGGCCTTATCGCCGCAGTCTGATGTACTGGGCTCGACCATTCGCGATGCGCGGTTCCGTGACCGATACGGCGCTGTCGTCCTGGCTGTTGCAAGAGGTGGTGAGCGTGTGTCCGGCAACCTCGGTAACATTCGGCTCAAGCCGGGCGATGTGCTGCTTCTGGAAGCTCGGCCCGCGTTTGTCAGCCGGCAGCGCTATAACAAGGACTTCCTGCTGATCAATGACCTGGAAACCGAGACTCCCCGGCACGACCGCGCCTGGCTGTCCTGGGGAATCCTGTTGGTGTTGGTGGGCCTAGCTGCCTGCGGCACGCTGAGCATGCTGAATGCGGCCTTGTTAGGTGCCGCGGCGATGATTCTGTCGGGCTGCTGCTCGGTCGGCCAGGCCCAGAAATCGGTCGATGTGCCGGTTATTCTTACGATAGCGGCGTCATTTGCCATGGGTGCAGCGCTGGAGCAAACCGGCGCTGCGGGCTTTGTCGCTGAGGGCATTCTTGGCTTCAGTCAGGGCAATGTCCTTCTAACCATCCTTCTGGTCTATCTTGTTGTGTCGGTGCTAACTGAGGTTATTACTAACAACGCTGCCGCTGTGCTGGTCATTCCCATTGTTCTGTCGATGACGGCCAGTATGGGAGTCGCTGCCGAGCCTTTCGTGATCGCCGTCATGATGGCCGCCTCGGCCAGCTTTGCCACGCCACTGGGGTATCAGACCAACATGATGGTGTTCGGGCCGGGCGGTTACCGATTCAGTGATTTTGTGCGGGTGGGGTTGCCGATGAATCTGTTCATTGGTGCGGTCACGGTCGTGGTCATTGCACTGGTTTACGACATAAATCCCGGATTATGAGGTTTGCTCGGTCGGGTTGGCGAGAATGTCGCAGCAGAGCACCTGGAGTTTTCCGTCCTGAAAATACCCCAATGACAGAGTGACACACATATAAGCACCGGTAACGCAGAGATACGGTGCGGTGACGTGCAGGCTTTCCGGGTGGGCCAAAGCCTGGCGGAGGTACTGTTGGCGGAACCAGTCGGCACTGCTGGTACTCTCCAGAGGTTTAAAACGCGGGTCCATGCTGCGGGTACCGGTGTCGGAAACCAGCGTGTCATCGATCTGAACGCCTTTATCGTCGACCAGGTAGCAGCGTGAGACGGCGGGGTGATTCAGCAGCTCCAGACAGGATTGTTGCATGCTCATACCGCTGCGGAGCTTGCTGATGGCATGGTCAAAAAAGCCACTGAAGAAGTCCACCAATTGCCGTGTCGGGTCCAGTGTAACCTGGTTGCGGTTCTTGTATTCCTGCAACAGATTGTCGAAATCGGCAGGCCCGTGGGCCAGTTGGTCCAGTTCGGTACTAGGTCTGCGGAAATAGAAGCCTTGCACGAAGTCCACGCCGGCATCAATGGCGATCATCGCCTGATCGCGGGTTTCAACACCTTCCAGAAGCACCAGGCAGCCGGACTGGTGCAGCAGTGACACGATGCCATTCAGAATCTGTCGGGCTTTGTGATCGTCTGTTGCCCGGGTCAGCAGCTTCCGGTCCAGCTTGACGATGTCCGGGGACAGGTTCCAGATTCGCTCGAAATTGGAGTGGCCGGCGCCGAAATCATCAATCGCCGTCAGGCAGCCCAGTTTTTTGTAGTAGGCAACGGTTTCCCGCAGCCTTTCTGCATCGTCTGTTGGCTGCTCGACGATTTCCATGACAATACGGTGCGGCGGAAGCCCGGTCTTGGTGAGCAATTGACCGAAAAACGAATCGGCTTGGCTGCCGCTGGTGACCACTTGCGGAGAGACGTTAAGGAAAAGCCAGTTCAGTTGATCGCGGATGCCACTGTAATTACGTATGTGAAGGTATCGGCACAGGCGGTCGAGGAGCAGGTTTTCCGCGTCTGAAGTCGGTAGCTGAAAAAGATGGAGCGGCAGGACGGCGGAGTTATCGTTATCAAACGCTCTGATCAAGGCCTCGTAACCGACGATGCGCTTGTGCGAAATGCTGTAGATGGGCTGGAGTGCTGTTCTGAGGGTCAGTCCGCGAAAATCGGCAGTCCATGTATCACCTTCCCTGTTCAGCATAGGGGATAACAGTTCCACTTCGGGATCTGTCAGCTTTTCAGGGAGGCGTTTCGACATAGCTGATTCTGGTCAATTAAACGAACGCATCAGCCGCCCCAGTCTGGCGTCTGAACTGTCTTTTATCAGTACAGATGACGCAGTAAAACTTGCGAAGTTACTGATAGTTGGAGGGAAGATTGCCAAAAAAACGCGTTTATTACCACTGTTTCATGTGGAAAGTGGAAACGGTTTGTATCTTTCGCTGTCTTGAGATGGGGAGAGGAGCCCAGCGGCCCGGGCGGACCGCCAGAGAATCAATTGTTGCTGGGTACAACAACGCTTTCGTCGAATTCGAGTTCCATGTCCTGTCCTCTCGGTCACTGAGGCCCCAGACGGGGCGTTCAAATATGCAATAAGTCTATCGTTGCTATAATTTTGAGCAATCCGTAAAACCCGTATGCGACCAAAGGCAAAAGGTGGGGGAATGGTCAGAAATTCTGATGTAGCGCTGCAAAAGATTTCGATTTTTTTCGTCGTTCCGAGTTTCTAAACTCGCCGAATCACCTTTAACCAGGGAATAGGGTCATTTTTCATCATGCAATTCAGAAACACTCCGGCCAGCTACGGTTTAGTGGCGATCATTATCCACTGGCTTGTCGCTGTGGTTGTTCTTGGACTTTTCGGGCTCGGTTTCTGGATGGTGGATCTGTCGTATTACGACGACTGGTATCGCAGAGCACCCGACATCCACCGCAGCATCGGAATTCTTTTGCTGATGGTGATGCTTTTTCGGGTGGCCTGGCGAATGTTGAACGAGGCGCCGGAGCCGTTGCCCGGTCACAAGCGCTGGGAGATCCGAAGCGCTCACATGGCCCACCTCCTGCTGTATGTGCTGATTTTCGTTGCCATGGTGAGCGGTTACCTGATTTCAACAGCGGACGGTTCTTCAATCAGCGTTTTCGGCTGGTTTGAGGTGCCATCAGTTACCGGCCAGATCAAGGGAATGGAAGACACCGCCGGGACCGTTCACTACTGGTCAACATGGGCAATAGTTGCCCTTGTAGCGGTCCATGCGGCCGGGGCTCTGAAACACCATCTGTTTGATCGTGATCGGACCTTGTGGCGTATGTTCGGGAAGTGATCCGTCTGCCGTTTTTCTCATCGTGTAACGCCCGGGAGTCGGGCACCTATGAAATAAGGGAGTTAATCATGAAAAAAGTTCTGCTTGCTTCTGCCGTGTCGATGGCGCTTGTTGGTGCGGTTCATGCCGACGAGCACAGTGGCACCTATGCCTTTGATACCAAAGGCGCCCACCAGTTCGTCACCTTCAAGATTTCCCACCTGGGCTATAGCTGGCTCTACGGGCGTTTTAACGATTTTGACGGCGAATTTGTTTATGACGCCGAGAATCCCGAAAACAGCACCGTGAACGTGACGATTGATACCAGCAGTGTGGATTCCAATCATGCAGAGCGTGATAAGCACCTGCGTAG
Organism: Marinobacter sp. CH_CUG1437-1; assembly: GCF_037029655.1. Lineage (NCBI taxonomy): Bacteria > Pseudomonadati > Pseudomonadota > Gammaproteobacteria > Pseudomonadales > Marinobacteraceae > Marinobacter > Marinobacter sp. CH_CUG1437-1. Next base: position 456,827 of record NZ_JAYMEW010000003.1, read on the forward strand.
CGAAGACTTCCTGTATGTGGACGAGTTTCCGCAGGCAACTTTCAAGAGCAAGCGCGTGGTGCTTGATGAAGAAGGCGAGGCCGATATCATCGGTGACCTGACTCTCCGTGGTATTACCAAGGAAGTCACCCTGGATGCCGAAATGCTGGGTCATGGTGAGGACCCCTGGGGAGGCTATCGCATGGGTTTTGAAGCTGAAACCGAGCTTCGCCTGAAAGACTTCGGTATCCCGATGGATCTCGGAAAGGCCTCCGAGACCGTTGAGATCATCATTTCTGTCGAGGGTATCCGGCAGTAATCCTGGCTGACCCTGCCACTGACAGATTCCGGGCCTAGACCCGGAATCTGCCTGTCTGACTTTCCAGTTCCCTCGCATAGCCCTCTAGGGATTCACTGATTCCATCAATATCCCGTGAGCGATTTGCGCTCTCTGTTGCCAGATCGTTGATTTCAGTGATGCTGCGGTTGATCTCGTCCACTACCTGAGTTTGCTCTTCAGTGGCTGACGCAACACTGGTGTTTACATCTGCAATGTTTGCCATAGCCTCCAGAATGGCTTTGAGTTCAGATTCTGCATCGGTGGCCAGTTTTTCGGTTTCGCTTGCCTCCTTGCTGCCCGTCTCCATCACCGAGACAATGTCCGCAACGCCAGTCTGCAGCGTGGTGATCATCGTCTGAATATCTTCCGTCGATTGCCCTGTCCGTTGCGCCAGGGTCCTGACTTCATCGGCAACAACGGCAAAGCCCCGTCCCTGCTCGCCGGCACGTGCTGCCTCGATAGCGGCGTTCAATGCCAGCAGGTTGGTTTGCTCGGCAATGCCCCTGATTACGTCCAGAACGGACGTGATGTTGTCGGAATCGTCAGACAGCTTGCGGATGACTTCCACGGCTTTTGAAATCTGGGCGGCCAGCCGGTGCACCTGCTCTGAAGAGCTGCGGATAATTCGTGCGCCGTTCTTGCCCTTTTCTTCCGCCTCCCGGGTAATCTCGGCGGCCCTGGAGGCGTTGCCGGCAACCTCTTCGATGGCACTCTGCATTTCGTTGATGGCAGTGGCGACCATGGAAATGGAGTCCGTCTGTCGCGTCACGCCATCGTTGTTATCCTTCGCCGCCCGGGCAAGATCTGAAGCACCAGTGCCAAGCTCCCGGGTCAACTGCTGGATGGAGCCAATCATCGATTGCAGGTTTTCCAGGACCAGGTTGAAGCTTTTTGCGAGTTTGCCCAGATCATCATCCATCTCGACCGGAATTCGCTGGGTCAGATCGCCTTCTCCCTGGGCGATATTGTCCAGTTGATCCCGGAGGGCACTAATCGATGCGATAATCATTTTCAGGAATACAGCGAAGAGCCCAATACTGATCAGTATGGCGACGACTGTGATCAAAAGGATGGTCACCGAGCTGCTCTGGCCTTCAGACGAGGCTTCACCGGCTCGAATCTGGGCTTGCGCATCGGCGTGAGCGCCAACCTCATCAAAGTAATTGCGGAGATTATCGAAAAGCTCGTTGGTCTCACTGGCTGCCAACGATCGTGCCTGCTCGGCATCTCCCGTCTCTGCCAGCTGAAGAACTCGCTGGGCGGAACTCAGCCAACGCTCGTAGGCCGTATCAAACCCTCTGGCAACATCGGATACACCAGTGCCTTCAAGCCTGGCCACCGCCTGGTTAAAGCGTTCGAGAGCCTGTCCAGCATTTTCATCGAAACTGGCGAGGTAGTTCTCACCCTCCTCATTGTTGAACTGGGCGTCCACAAAGGCCATCTGGGCCACCATTGCCTGGTAGAGATCCCGGTCACCGTTGAGGATTTCGCTGACGGATGGCAGGTAGGTTTCGGCAATGTTGTCGGTGTCGGAGACCAGATTCCGGACGGTACTGACAGCGAATAATCCGATAACAATCAGGGCTACTGCAGTAATAGCGAAAGGCAGAGCAACTTTTACCCGAAGCCCCAAACGCTTACCAAAATCCATAGATCTCTCCCGTACTGTCGGTTTGGCTTATTGCCAATATAGCATCGGGGAAGAGAATGATTTGAAAAACAACTGGGTAATTGCTCCCGGTCAAGGAGGCAGCATTCTGGCCGGGAGCAGATCGGGTTATCGGGAGGGGTCGGGTGATTCCGATGGTGTGTCGCAGGATCTGCAGAGATGTCGCTGTCGCCAGAACTGTCCCGCGAAAATGACCACCCAGATCAGTAATCCTGCCCAGAGATAGGTCTCGGGAATCTGGAAGCTACCACTGATTGCAAACTCCACAAGGAGCATCAGTGCTACCGCCAGAACTGCATTTACCATGGCTGTCACCATGGCTTGCCCGCAGGCTTTGATGTTGGGTTTCATAGTGTTCTGCTTGTCAGAGAAGTAAAACGGTCTTCTATTCACTGAATGCGAGAATACGGCCCACCTTACAGACTCTCCATGCGGGAATTCCGCTATTGGAATCAGGCGTCTGTACAACAGAGGTCCGTTTTTGGCCAATAAATCCGCAGGTTGTTGGTGTATCGGCGCCTTGCTCCATATAATGTGCGCTCCTGCTGTCCGGTGATTATTACGGGGCAGGGCACAGCATCACCGATGGTTTTCAAATCAGGCAACACAGGCAATCAAAGAGGCATCCATGCCAGAGTTTCAGACTACGGATGAAGGCTTCGAGAGGGTTTCGCTCCGGGATTACACGGAGAAGGCCTATCTCGATTATTCCATGTACGTCATTCTTGACCGGGCACTTCCCAATGTCGGCGATGGCCTGAAACCGGTTCAGAGGCGAATTGTCTATGCCATGTCCGAGCTGGGACTGAAATCCACCTCGAAATACAAGAAGTCCGCGCGCACCGTGGGCGATGTGCTGGGTAAATTTCACCCCCATGGTGACAGCGCTTGTTACGAAGCCATGGTGCTGATGGCCCAGCCTTTTTCTTACCGTTACCCGCTGGTGGACGGGCAGGGCAACTGGGGCTCGCCGGATGACCCAAAATCTTTTGCTGCCATGCGTTACACCGAATCCCGCCTGGCGCCTTTCGCGGAAGTGCTCCTGGGCGAGCTTGGGCAAGGTACGGTGGACTGGGTGCCCAATTTTGATGGCACCATGGAAGAGCCGTCGGTACTGCCTGCCCGGTTGCCCCATGTACTTCTGAATGGCACCACCGGTATTGCGGTTGGTATGGCCACCGATATCCCGCCGCACAACGTGCGGGAAGTGACCGCCGCCTGTATACGCCTGCTGGATCAGCCCGGGGCGACGGTGGAAGAGCTTTGTGAACACATCAAAGGCCCGGATTTTCCGACCCAGGCGGAAATCATTACTCCCCGGAAGGACATCCGGCAGATGTACGAAACCGGCCGCGGATCCTTGCGGATGCGCGCCCGCTGGATTCGGGAAAGCGGCGAAATCGTGGTTACGGACCTCCCACACCAGGTCTCCGGTAACCGTGTGCTGGAGCAGATTGCCCACCAGATGCAGACCAAGAAGCTTCCGATGGTGGCCGACCTTCGTGACGAATCCGATCACGAAAATCCGACCCGCCTGGTGATTGTGCCCCGCTCCAATCGGGTCGATCTGGATGGCTTGATGGCGCACCTGTTCGCCAGCACCGATCTCGAGAAAACCTATCGGGTCAACATCAATGTGATCGGTAATGACGGCCGGCCGGGCGTGAAGGGATTGCAGCAGATTCTGACCGAGTGGCTGGCCTTCCGTCGCACTACTGTAATCCGTCGTCTACAGCATCGCCTCGACAAGGTTCTTGCTCGCCTGCATATCCTGGAAGGTTTGCTGATCGCCTATCTCAATATTGATGAAGTGATCGAAATCATCCGTACTGAAGACAAGCCCAAGGCCGAGCTGATGGCCCGTTTCGGGTTGTCTGCCGATCAGGCCGAAGCCATCCTCGAACTGAAACTGCGCCATCTGGCCAAGCTCGAGGAAATGAAAATCCGGGGCGAGCAGGACGAGCTCTCAGCCGAACGGGATGAGCTCCAGTCCATCCTTGGTTCTGAAGACCGCCTCCGCGAGCTGATCAAGAGCGAGCTGCAGGCAGATGCCGAAACCTTTGGCGATGACCGTCGCTCACCTATTGTCGAGCGTGAAGAGGCCCGGGCCTTCAGTGAAGTGGATCTGGTTTCGAATGATCCTGTCACCGTTGTGTTGTCCGAGAAAGGCTGGGTTCGCGCCGCCAAAGGGCACGACATTGAGCCGGAAGGTCTGAGCTATAAAGCCGGTGACCGTTTCTCACTGGCAGCCCGGGGGCGCAATAACCAGCAGGCGATCTTCCTGGATTCAACCGGGCGGGCCTATTCGCTGATGGCTCACAGCCTGCCGTCTGCCAGGGGGCAGGGCGAGCCGCTAACCGGGCGGATCAACCCTCCTTCCGGGGCAAGCTTTTCAGGGCTGTTGATGGGGGATCCGTCCCGCAAGGCACTGCTGGTCACCGATGGCGGCTATGGTTTTGTGACATCACTGAACGACATGATCAGCAAAAACCGCAATGGCAAGGCGGTAGTGAGTGTCCCCAAAGGAGCAAGGATCATGGCTCCGGTGGTAATACCGAGCACTGAAAAAACATTGTACCTTGGAGCGGTGTCCAACGAGGGCCGTATGCTGGTGTTCCCGCTGAGCGAGCTGCCGGAACTCGCCAAGGGTAAGGGTAACAAGATCATCAGCATTCCTTCTGCCAGGGTCCAGAACCGCGAGGAATATGTGGTGGCAGTGGCCGTATTTGCCGAGGACGACCAGTTGGAGGTCCGGGCGGGCAAGCGCAAGATGGGGCTCCAGTTCAGTGACCTTGAACACTACCTCGGAGAGCGGGGCCGGCGCGGCCACAAGCTGCCCAGGGGACTGCAACGGGTTGATGGCATCGACGTGATTCCTTCCGCTGCTCGGGCGCAGGAAGAGGCCGGCTCAGACAGTGAGGGTGTCGACAGTGAGTGAACTGGTACTGATTAATGTCTCCGGACGCGACAAACCGGGCCTGACGTCGGAAATCACCGGCATCATGGGGCGTTACGATGTGCGGATTCTGGATATTGGCCAGGCGGTCATCCACGATCACCTGACCTGGGGCATCCTGATCGAAATTCCGGACGAGTCCAAATCCTCTCCAGTCATCAGGGATCTGTTGTTCCGGCTCCATGCCCTGGATCTGCAGGTGCGGTTTGCGCCCATCACGGTGGAGGAATACCAATCCTGGGCAGCCGCCCGGAACCGGGCCTGCTACATCGTGACGCTGCTGGCCCGAGATATCAAAGCCGAGCAGATTGCCCGTGTTTCGGCCATTACCGCCCGCCACGGCCTGAATATCGACAATATTTCCCGGCTGTCTGCCCGGCCTTCGCTGAACGCCGCCGATAACCGGATTGCCTGTGTCGAGTTTTCGGTTCGGGGTACACCATCGGATCTCGAGCAGTTGCGCGCGGACTTCCTGCACATCGCCGGCGAAATGAATGTGGATATTGCGTTCCAGGAGGATTCCATTTTCCGGCGTAATCGTCGTCTCGTGGTCTTTGATATGGACTCCACACTGATCGAAGCCGAAGTGATCGACGAACTCGCGGCGGAAGCCGGGGTGGGCGAGCAGGTGGCGGAGATTACCGAGAGGGCCATGCAGGGCGAACTGGATTTCAGCCAGAGTTTCGCCGAGCGTCTTGCGCTTTTGAAGGGGCTGGACGAGTCGGTGCTTGAGGGCATCGCCTCACGGCTGCGAATGACTGAGGGGGCTGAGCACCTGATTCGGAGTCTCAAGGCACTGGGTTATCGCACGGCCATCCTGTCGGGTGGATTCACCTACTTTGCCCGCCATCTGCAGAGCAAACTTGGCATCGATTACATTTACGCCAACGAGCTTGAGATCGAGGATGGCAAGGTCACCGGACGGGTGTCAGGGCAGATTGTGGACGGCAAGCGGAAGGCAGAGTTGCTGCTGGAGATCGCCGAGAAGGAGCATATTTCCCGGGAACAGGTGATTGCCGTCGGTGATGGTGCCAATGACCTCCCCATGCTCAGTCAGGCTGGCCTGGGTGTGGCGTTCCGTGCCAAGCCGCTGGTCAAGGAGTCGGCTCGCCATGCGATTTCCACGCTGGGTCTGGACGCAATCCTTTACCTGATTGGTTTCCGGGAAAGCGAAACCAACCAGAGTCTGGAAAACGCCGACTTCTGAGCCGATCAGGCTCAGTTGTCGCCGAAGTCGTAGTTCATTTCCGGTACCGGCGCCTGCAGATAGTAGCCCTGAATGTAATTCACGCCGGCCTGCCATAGTGTGGCGAGAACGCCGGCGTTCTCCACCAGCGGAATGATGGTGAGCTTGCCGCTGGACTGCAGGCTCTTGACCATTTCCTTGACCTGCTCCTTGGCCTCATCGCTCTTTTGGATTTCTTCCGTGAAGGAACCATCGATTTTCACGTAGTCGGTATCGATGTGCTTCAGGGTATTGAATGGATTGAGGGCGCAGCCGAACTGGGCGATGGATACCTTGCAGTGAAGCTCGTGAACTGCCTTGGTGAAGTCTTTCGCCTGCTTCATGAAGTTGTTGGCATCGCATTCACGGATCTGGAAGATCAGTGAGTCGCCCGGCAGACGGGCGGCCTTCAGGGCGACACTCAGCCATGGAGTGAAGGTCTTATCCTGCAGGGTTTCAGCCGTCACATTGAGGAACAGGCGGGTATCGTGACCCCGTGACCGGTGGCTGGAGAGCTGCTTGATGGTCTGCAGGATAACCCAGCGGTCGATCTTGATAGCGGTGTCGCTCGGGCCCGTCGGCGGCAGGAAGTCATAGGGGGAGACTTCCTCGTCGTCCTTGTCGAGCATACGCACGAAGGCTTCGTAATGCTCTTCGCCTTCACCGCGCAGGTTGATGATCGGTTGGAACAGAAGGCGGAATCGGTTGTCTTCCAGGGCTTTCTGAATCGCTTCCACCGAATTGCTTTGATCCAGTGTTTCGAAGTCGGCCGGGTTGTACACCACCACACCGTTGCCTTCGGCATGACCCTCAAGCTTGCGCACTTCCGCAGACGCCGTATGCGCCCGGGCCATGAGCTCCTCGGCCTTCGGAGAGTTCTCGGTAATTGACGCAACACCTATGCTCACAGTCAGCTGTACCGTGCGATCATTGATGTCGAAAAGATGGTCTTCTACGGCCTTACGGATACGCTCGGCGTGTTCGACCATCGTGCCTTCGTCGCATGGCTGGCACAGCAGGCTGAAGGCATCGTCGCTCAGTCGTGCCAGGGTGAGCTCCTCTCCGGCCTGTTCCTTGAGCAGGTTGGCCAGATCCCCCAAGAGCAAGTCTGCGCCGGAAATGCCTACCTGCCCCTTCATGCTCATGAAGTTGTCCAGGGCGATGTAAGCCAGCGCACCTGTCTCATTCTTCTTGCCGGCAGTGGCAATGGCTTCGGCGAGTGCATCCATCAGGTACTGACGGTTGTAGAGGCCAGTCAAAAGATCCTGACTGCTGATCTGGCGAAGCTTTTCTTCCAGTTCCGCATCGCTGTGCTCTGGCTGCAACACAATCTGTGTGCAGGCCTCGCCGTCATAGGTGGCAGCCGACACCGACATCGTGACGTTCAATTCGTGATCGTCGCTACGCCGTGCCGTGCAGTTCATGGTCATGCCGTCTTCGCCCTTTTCGGCAAACGACTTCATGAACTCCTTGTACTTTTCCTGGCTTTCCGGAGTAAGGGTGTCCAGCACCGGAACGCAGATAAGGTCGTCAATATCGTCGTATCCGAGGAATTCCATGTACGACTGGTTGGCATAGATATGCATGCCGTCGTTGATGTAGGCAATGGCATCCTTGGAGCTCTCGAGGAGCAACTGACAGCGCTGTTCTGCCTCTCGCAGGTGGGATTCCAGAACACGACGTCTTCGGCGCTCATCAAGGGCTGCCAGCTCCCGGTTTACCTTCAGAACAATCAGGTCGGTATGCTCAAAAGCCACAGTATCCTGGGCGCCTCCCTTCATCATGCCAACCGTGCGTTCGCGGCTTTCCTCTTCCGTTAGGAGGATAAACGGAATGTCCTTGTCCATCCTGCGGATCATGGCAAGGGCATCATCGGCCGAGAATTCCTGGTCCAGATCACGGGCCAGAAGGAGATCCCAGTTTCCCGCTTTCAGCGTCTCCTCAAGATCTTCTTCCGAGGTGATTCTGTGGGCTCGGGTGGCCTTGCCGGAGTTGCGGAGCAGGCTGACCAGCGATTCGGCATCGTTTTGCGATGGATCAAGAATCAGCAGGTGTACGGTCGCGTTCTTTTTCTGCATTCGAAGGGCGTCTCGTGATACACGGTTCATTCACTAACGCTGAATGATGCAGGGGTTGTGGTTCAATAACAACCCTCTGCCGGGGCCGGTGTCTCAGTTTGTTGACCTTACAGCGATGGCCAGAGCGAGTCGAACTCATCCTCGCTGGCACCGGACGATGCTGGTGGGGCGCCAGCATTCAACGTTGCGGCATTCTGCAATTTGAGTTCGAACTGGCTGATGCTTCCGGTGGAGGAGACCTTGCGAGACAGTTGTCCCTGGTCCTCCCGGCCGTCGTGGAGCAGGGAAATGCGGCTCCCGGACTGGAACGGCAGGCGAGGTGTGATCAGTGTGGCGGATTGGTTGACCACGCTGATTTCCGGCAGCAGCAAGCCACGTAGATATTCGCTGCTATTTCCCACCTTCTGAACAAGGCGAACCCCACAGGGTGAGGCGCTGGGGGCCAGGAGCTCAATTCCGACCTGCGTACCCTGGTTCTTGATCTGACGAATCCAGCGCACAACGGCTACGCTCCAGGGGTGGCTGCTTTGCTCTCGAACTCCCAGAATTTCACCGGCCTGCAGTGAGGGTGGCACATTGCTTTCCCAGGCAACGCAGTAGCCGCCCGGACTTGTATTGATCAACAGGGAATGGTGAGACCTTGGCCGATTCCTGTCCGTCGATGGCGCCTGCGAGTTGCCGAAGGAACCTTTGAAATTGATGGGCGTATCGGCGGCGTGGAGTCGTTCATCGCTGGGCCCTGCATCGTGTGCGCCCGACCAGGCATCCTGTTTCTGGCGTGAAGACCGTACGAACAGGTTTTCATCCTCATGATGGCCGTTGTCATTGCCATTCACGAATTCGGTAAACGTTTTCTCGCCGGCGATGAAGTAATGGGCGGCGGTCAGACCCACGCACACTTCGAGAGATCCCTGGCTGGCGATTCGGTTGAAATTTCGCTTGGCGAGAATGCCCAGGGCCTGGCTGAGATGGGTGAGCAGGGTGTCGCTGACCTTTGCCGGTACTCTCAGTTCGTGATCGGTCTCCTTATGCTCACGCCGGGCGTGAAGCGTTTCAGAGAGCATCGCCGAGAGATCCCGGGTATCGAAGCCAAAGCTCTCATCACCGGGCTTTTGGTCCAGAAGGCTGCGGTAAAACGGTGGGTTGTCCCGCTCCATGTTGATTACGAAGAGACTGTCGTCACCGATATCAGGCCCGCAACGGGTGTGGTCAGTCCATGATTCACAAAGCTCATAGACGTGCAGAAGTTCCGACTGTCGCAGCTGATTGGGACGAGCACAGCCAAGAAGGAGAATTCTCTTGTAGGCATCGGCTACTGAGCTGGTGCGACGATGCAGGAGCGTGTCGTCCTCCACCTGAACCACGGAGAGCTTGTTGCGATGGGCAAACCGGTACAGCCGATGACACTCAAGCCAGCTCTGGGCAGGGCTGGGGCAATAGAGTTGATGGGATCTCAGAATCGTTGCGGAAAGCTCGGAAATGGCGCGATGCGCAGCGGTGGCAATCTGGCGGCGGTTTTTGTCCAGGCCTCCGTTGTCGATGAACTCCAGGACGCACAGCTTGTATCCGCCGGCCAGGTGTAATTGAAGCGCCTGGGACAGGTTGGCGATTTTCCTCTGTTTTTCGGGAAGCGCCACGGCCAGACCGAGGTAGTGCCGGGAAAGCTCGTTGCACACGAAATGAATCTTTTCCCGGATAAGCTCCAGGAACTGCATGCGTTGCTGGGGTGTCAGAAACAGGTGGTTCAGCTCGATAACGGCATGGTAGAGCTGCCGTGATACCTCGCCGATATTGGCCATAGGCAATTGGTCGATCCAGACCCGGAACGCCTTGGGCGTCGTGTCACAGAACGACAGACTGGCCGTTTTCTGTTCGGGAACGCGGAGATCAGGTTTCAGGGTCTTACCTTCCATGAATGCATGCCAATGTCTGGACCACAGGTGGTATTCCGGGGTTGGCCCTGGCCGGCCACTGGTGGCTATTGAGTGTCCACCGGCCTGTCAGGAAAACGCCGTAAATACATGTTTTTATCTTCAACGTTACTGGACTTTAAAGTAGCAAACCAGTCGTAAAAAGCGAGAAGATCATGAGTTGACAATCTTTGACAAGTGAAATCAGGCCCTTTTTTGCGAAACCGGTCACGGGAACAGGTTGATCGGGGTCTTGCTTTCCTTGCCTGGCTCCTCTCTTACCAGTTTTGGCACCAGGAATCCTGGCAATCTCGACAGCAGTTCACGCACCAGGTGTCGCGCTTCTTCATCCGGCACATCGTAATGGTGGGCGCCTGCCACCGGGTCAAATGCGTGCAGGTAATAGGGCATTACGCCTGCTTCAAACAGGGTCTCGCTCAGTTCTTCAAGCACCGAGGCCTGATCATTCACGCCCCTCAGGATAACGCTCTGGTTAAGCAGTGTTGCTCCTGCGGCCCGGAGATACGAGAGGGCCCGGCGCGTGGCGGTGTCCATCTCCGCCGGATGATTGACGTGCAACACGATCACGATCTGAAGGGGCGTTGTGGAGAGCCATTTCAAAAGCTCGTTACAGACCCTTTGCGGGATGACCACTGGCAGGCGTGTATGCAAACGCAGGCGACGAATGTGCGGGATGCCACTTATGGCGGTCGCCCATTGGGCCAGCAGTCGGTCGTTGACAGCCAGGGGGTCACCGCCGCTGAAAATGACTTCATTGATTTCCGGGCTGGCCGCCAGAGTGTCAATTACCCGCTTTCTATCATCGGGGTTCAGTCGCTGTTCATCGTAGGGAAAGTGCCTGCGAAAACAGTAGCGGCAGTTGATCGCACATTGTCCGGTCACCATTAACAGGGCTCGGCTGCGGTATTTTCGAATGAGCCCGGTGGTGGCAATAGCGCCCGACTCTTCCAGTGGGTCGCTGACAAAACCCGGCGCGTGACCGGTTTCTCCAGCAAGAGGAAGCACCTGTCTGAGCAGGGGGTCAGCGGGATTGCCCTTTTCCATGCGAGCGAGAAACGGCTCGGGCACCCGTACCGAAAACAGGCGATGGCCTTGCCGTGCCGCCGACAGCCAAGGTTCCTCGGGCAACTCCAGTCGTCGGAGCAGCTCTTCCGGCGACGTCACAGAGTCCGACAGCAATTGCTGCCAGCTGCGATGTTCGTGGTCGGAAAGGTGGGCTTCTATACGGGCGGGGGTTCGCTGTATCATAACGCCCTTCGAATTCTAAACAGCATTTTGTCAGGTGGACATTTCATGGCTTCATATTCTACCAATGAATTTCGCGGCGGTCTTAAGGTTTTGCTGGATGGCGACCCCTGCATCATTCTCGAGAACGAGTTTGTAAAACCCGGTAAGGGGCAGGCCTTCAACCGCGTAAAGCTGCGTAACCTCATGACCAACCGGGTCTGGGAGCGCACGTTCAAGTCCGGCGAAACTCTGGAAGCCGCAGATGTCATTGATCAGGACATGGAATACCTCTATACCGATGGTGAGTTCTGGCACTTCATGCTCACTGACGGCTCTTTCGAACAGTACCCGGCTGATGCCAAGGCGGTCGGCGATGCCCTGAAGTGGCTGAAAGAGCAGGACGTGTACACCGTGACGCTCTACAACGGCTCGCCACTGTCGGTAACGCCCCCCAATTTCGTCGAGCTGGAAGTGGTCGATACCGATCCGGGCATGAAGGGCGACACCGCTCAGGGCGGCTCCAAGCCCGCGACGCTCTCCACCGGTGCCGTGGTCAACGTACCTCTGTTCATTACCATCGGTGAAGTACTCAAGGTTGATACCCGCTCCGGCGAATACGTCAGCCGGGTGAAGAGCAGTTAATCCAGCCATGACCCGCAAACCTGTCTGGCAGCCTTCTGCCTCGCAGGCTGCCCTCGAAAGCCGTGCACAGCAACTGGCGTTTGTGCGCGGCTTTTTTGCGAGAAGAGGGGTGCTTGAGGTCGAGACGCCGATTCTGGGGCGGTGCGGCGTCACCGACGTCAACCTCGATGGCATTCACGCCCAGGTCACCGCCGGTTCCAGGACCGGGGGTTGGCTCCAGACCTCTCCCGAATACCACATGAAACGTCTGCTTGCAGCTGGCTCAGGTTCGATCTATCAGATCTCCAGGGTGTTCCGCAACGGCGAGCAGGGGCGTCGCCATAACCCGGAATTCTCGATGCTGGAATGGTATCGGACGGGTTTTGATGACGTGGCGCTTATGGAAGAAGTGTCGGATCTCGTGTGCGGCTGGCTGCAATGTCAGCGACCAGTCACTATCCAGTATCGGGACGCACTGGAGCGCTGGGCGGGCCTTGATCCTTTTGCGGCAACCGATCGGGAACTGATGCGTCGCTGCGAACAATGGATGGAGCCGGAACAGTTGGCGGATCTCGGGCGCGATGGCTGCCTGGATCTGTTGATGAGTTTTGCGGTGGAGCCGCATCTTGGCCGGGACAGACCCGTGTTCATAACCGGCTATCCAGCGTCGCAGGCCTCTCTGGCCAGGGTCTCACTTTCGCAGGGTTACGAAACGGCGCACCGTTTCGAGCTGTACATAGATGGCCTTGAACTGTGTAACGGCTACTGGGAGTTGACCGATCCGCAGGAACAGAGGCTGAGATTTGAAGCCGATAATCAGCTACGAAGGCACTCCGGAAAGCCCGAAATGGCGCTGGATGAGGCGTTTCTTGCCGGTCTTGAGCAGGGATTGCCCGAGTGCGCTGGTGTCGCCCTCGGACTGGATCGCCTGTTGATGCTCAAACTCGGGGTTCAGGATATCAGTGAGGTTCTCGCCTTTCCGTTCGAGCGGGCGTGAGCCTAAAAGAACCGATCAGGCCAGGGCTCCAAAGGCCTCACCCATGCGGACGGTTTTACCTGCCACCTGATCGCTGTTCCAGGTGACGGCTCCCTTGGGCATAACCATAATCACTGTTGAACCAAGGCGGAACCGGCCCATCTCTTCACCTTTCTCGAAGCTGATGGCTTGCTCACCTTCATACCGCGTTGAGGTAACCTGCCTGCTGCCGGGCACAACCACGCCTGCCCAGCGGGTTTCCACGCTGCCGACGATCATGGCGCCAACCAGTACCATTGCCATGGGGCCGGAATCGGTATCGAAGATACAGACAACCCGTTCGTTGCGGGCAAACAGGTTCGGAACGTTCTCGGCAGTAACCGGATTCACCGAGAATAGCTTGCCGGGTACATGGATCATTTGCCTGAGTGTGCCTGCCATCGGCATATGGATGCGGTGATAGTCTTTTGGAGAGAGATAGATTGTCGAGAACTCGCCGCTGGTAAACGGTGCGGTGGTTGCTTCTTCGCCGCCCAGCAATTCACTCAGGCTGAAAGACTGGCCTTTGGCCTGGAATACCCGGTCTCCGGTTACCTGTCCCAACTGGCTGATGGCACCGTCAACAGGGCTGACCAGGGTTTTTTCGCCGTCCGCCAGAGGGCGGATGCCTGGCTTCAGCGCTCGGGTGAAAAACGCATTGAAGGTAGGGTAGGCTTCCGGATCCGTTTCGGCCGCTTCGCTCATGTCAACGCCGTAGCGGCCGATAAACCACTTGATGACCCGGTTCTTGAGCGCAGGGGAGCTGTCACTGTCGGCCAGACGACCGGCAAGGTTGGAAACCCCCAGTTGCGGCGTGATGTACTGGCTCAGAACAAAAAGCTTGTCGAACATTAAATGTGATCCTTTGCGCTCAAAGGCGCGAAGTTTACCAAAGACTGCCACCTGTATAGAAATTGTTTCACGGCTTCGCGGTTGTGGCATGGCCTTGCTATTATCGGGTCAACTTGTGCGTGACAGCTTCCGGCTTCGGCCAATAACCAAGAAAATAGGGCGTGCGTAGATTCTATGTTACTGATCGTCGGTTCGATTATTGTTCTGGCCAGCGTGTTGACTGGCTATGTTCTCCACGGCGGCAATCTGATGGTGCTCTGGCAGCCGACCGAAGTGTTGATCATTTTCGGGGCGGCTCTGGGGTCGTTCATTATTGCCAATCCCATGCACACCCTGAAAGAGGTGTTTGGCAGGGGTATTCAGCTGCTCACAGGCTCGCCCTACAAAAAAGCGTTCTACATGGACCTCCTGAGCCTGCTTTATGAGATTTTCGATAAGTCCCGTAAACAGGGTGTGATGGCGATCGAGGAAGATATCGACAACCCCGAGTCCAGTCAGATTTTCAGTCGCTACCCGGCCATTATGAAATCCAAGGAATTGCTGGCCTTTATCACCGATTATCTGCGCATTATCAGCTCCGGCAACATGGCAACCCATGAGCTGGAAGGCATGATGGAGAACGAAATCGACAGTCGCCAGCATGAGCTTGAGGAGCCTGCCCACGCGGTCAACAAGATTGCCGATGCGCTGCCCGGGCTCGGCATCGTCGCCGCTGTGCTTGGTATCGTGATTACCATGAACTTCCTCACCGAGGGGCCGGAAAAAATCGGTCTCAGTGTGGCTGCGGCCCTGGTGGGTACCTTCCTGGGCATCTTTATGGGGTATGGCTTCGTTGGTCCTGCGTCCATTGCCATGGAACACGCGGCAAAATACGAGCTGAAGGCCTACGAGTGCGTAAAATCGTCAATTGTCGCAACCGTATCCGGACAGGCACCCCAGATGGCCATCGAGTTTGGCCGGAAGGCATTGCCCACGGACAAACGCCCTGGATTCCAGGAGCTGAACGACCACGTTCGCTCCAAGTAAAAACGTCCTCATCTGAACCCGGAGCCGATTCGTGGAAGAGCAACCGATCATCATCAAGCGGAAAAAGGTTGTTGCCGGTGGCCACCATGGTGGTTCCTGGAAAGTTGCGTTTGCTGATTTCGCAACCGCCATGATGGCGTTCTTCCTGGTACTCTGGTTAACGGCTACAGCATCGCCTGAGCAGAAAAAAGCCGTAGAGGGCTATTTCCGGGATCCCGTTGGTTTCACAGAAGGGGGCTCGCCGAACCCCGTCGATCTTGAGGGCAGTGCATCGGTGGTCAACGAGGCAAGTCCGGATATCGAGTCCAGCCAGATCCAGATCGAAGACCAGGTGGTGGATGAGCTCTCCGAAACCCTCGAGCAGCGGCGTATGGAGGAGCTGTTTCAGGAATTGAAAGATCGCATCGAACAGAACGAAACCCTGCAGGAGTTCAAGGATCAACTGCTGATCGATATCACCGACGAGGGCTTGCGAATCCAGATCGTCGACCGGTCGGGGCGTCCCATGTTCGACAGCGGCCGGGCAGAGCTGAAGTATTACTCCCAGGATATTCTGTTTGAGCTGGCCAAAACACTGGGCTCCGTGAACAACAAGCTCAGCATTACCGGGCACACCGACTCTACACCGTTCAATGGCCGGCCAGGCTACACCAACTGGGAGCTGTCAGCAGACCGGGCCAATACTGCCAGGAGAGCCCTCGTGGCCGGCGGTGTTCGCCAGCAGCAGATTGCCCGCGTTGTGGGCCTGAGCGATTCCGTGCTGTTCGACAAGGAAGATCCGAATGCGCCGGTCAATCGCCGCATCTCCATCATCGTCCTTAACAAGAAAACCGTCGACAACATCCAGAGCAGCGCCGGCCAGTCCGACGAGCCGCTGATCGATCTCACCCAGCCAACTGAAGAAGAGCAGGAGGCTGCCCGTGAACGCCTGGAGAGTGGGGAATGGCTGCAGGAGAAGGAAGAGCCTGCACCGGGTGAATTGAACTGGTAAAGCCGGATACCTCAGTCCAGCTTGAGCCCCCGGGCCTGTTGTTCCGCCATATCCTGAAGAATCCGGTGGAAGCTTTTAAGCCGCTCGGGGCTGATTTTCCCTTCCTCTGCGGCCCTGTCGATGGCGCAACCCGGATCACCCATGTGCCGGCAGTTGCGGAACTTGCAGGTGCCAATCACCTCCCGGATTTCCCGGAAACCATATTCGATCTCCTGCGCCGTCATATGCCAGAGCCCGAATTCGCGAATGCCCGGCGAGTCAATCAGTTCGCCGCCCAGAGGCAGGTGGAACAGTTTCGCCGTAGTCGTAGTGTGGATTCCCTTGCCGGTACTCTCTGATACAGCCCCAACGCGAATGGCTTCATCCGGCATCAGGGTCTGGATAATCGAGGACTTGCCCACGCCGGATTGGCCAACAAACACACTGGTCTGATCCTTCACCAGCGCCTCAACCTCCGGCGATGGCTTATCTCCAGACTCCGCGGCAGACGTTCGCACCACCTCATAGCCCAGGGCCTCATACCGGCCCAAAAGCGCATCGATACTATCCCGGTTACTGCCGGTGATCAGATCAGTCTTGTTCAACAGAATCACGGCCGGAATATCCGTGATCTCTGATGCCACCAGGTACCGGTCAATCAGGTTATCATGGGGTTCCGGCTCCGGAGCGATCACAAGAATAATGTGATCAATATTGGCGGCCACCGGCTTCAACGCGCCAAAATTATCCGGCCGCTGCAGCAGATTGCGACGCTCACCCCGGGCAACAATAACCCCGGTCTCGTTCTTCCCCGGCCGCCAGACAACCTTGTCACCGGTCACCAGACTATCGATGTTGGCCCGAACAAAACACCGCACCACGTTGCCGGCCAAATCGCCTTCAAGCGCTTCGACATCCAGCTGTTGCCCGTAGTGAGCAATGACTAACCCTTCCTGCTCCGGACCAAGCTCCCCGGCATCAGCCTGCTCCTGAACCTTCTTCTCCTTGCGCGCCGCCCGGGCCGCCCGCTCCTCCTGGACTTTTTTGATGCGGAATTGTTGCTGTTTGTTCAGTCGCCGTTTTGCCATGTAGATAGCTGATGCCAGATTTGGTGTGCGTGAGGTGTTACATCATACGTTAATCGTCCACAATACAAAGACAAATGAGACCGGTGTAAATTCAATAAAATTGACCTGCAGTGACGTTTTTCTTGTATATCTCTGAACTTTGCTGCGGGCGTGGGGTTGTTGATCCGGGAATGTCGTCGGCCATGGATGGCCGACGCCAAGCGCACATGGATGTGCTCGTAGCGTTTCCCGGATCAACAACCCCGCGTCCGCGAACTCAAATCTAGAAGGCTAGTAACAAAATGGCAGAAACCAATCGCCTCGTATGGATCGATCTGGAAATGACAGGCCTGGATCCGGAAAAAGAACGGATCATCGAAATGGCAACAATCATCACCGATTCAGAGCTCAATATTGTGGCAGAAGGACCCGTTATCGCCGTCCATCAGCCACAATCCCTGCTGGACTCCATGGACGAATGGTGCACCCGAACCCACGGTGAAAGCGGCCTCACCAAGCGCGTTCAAGAAAGCGATATTTCCGAGTCTGAGGCCGAGCGGCAAACCATCGAATTCCTGAAGAAGCACGTCGAAAAGGGCCAGTCGCCCCTGTGCGGCAACAGTATTGGTCAGGATCGTCGATTCCTGGTCAAGTACATGCCCGAACTGGAAGACTTCTTCCACTACCGGAATCTCGACGTATCCACGGTCAAAGAACTTGCCCGCCGCTGGCGCCCGGATGTCCTGGCCGGGGTTAAAAAGAAAGGCAGCCACCTCGCCCTGGATGACATCCGGGACTCCATCAACGAGCTGCGCCATTACCGGGAACAGTTCTTCAAACTATAAACCGTGGCGTTTCAGTGCCCATTGGACATGCTCGCGGACCATCTCGGAAGGGTGATCCGCGCGCTTTTTCAGGGCTTCAATCACTGGAATAGTGGATGGCGCGTTGCCCAGCCCCACGGCCAGGTTACGCAGCCAGCCCTCGTAGCCCGTTCGCCGAATCGCCGATCCCTCGGTGCGCTTCAGGAACTGCTCCTCCGTCCAGAGAAACAGCTCTGCCAGAGAACTGTTGTCCAACCCGTGTCTAGGCTGAAAATCCTTTTCCCCGGTTGGCTTGCTGAACTTCTGCCAGGGGCAGACCAACTGGCAATCGTCGCAGCCGAAAACCCGGTTACCCATCAGCGGGCGTAGCTCCTCGGGAATGCTCCCCTTGAGTTCAATGGTCAGATAGCTGATGCAGCGCCGGGCATCGAGCTTGTGGGGGCCGACAAAGGCGTCTGTCGGGCATAGATCGAGACAGGCCGAACAGCTGCCACAATGATCGGACTCAAAGGGCTCGTCGACGGGTAGGGGCGCGCTGGTAAAAATTTCTCCAAGGAAAAAGAAGGAACCGGCCTTCGGGTGGATCAGCATGTTGTTCTTGCCGATCCAGCCCAGGCCCGCCCTCTGCGCAAGGGCGCGCTCCAGCACCGGCGCGCTGTCCACGAACGCCCGGTAGTCGTATCCGCTGACGGCGTCATCAATCCTGGCTGCCAGCTGCGCGAGACGCTTGCGGATCAGTTTGTGGTAATCGCGCCCCAGTGCGTAACGAGTAACATAGGCGCCCTCCCGGTTAGTAAGCGCTTCTTTCGGGCTGTCCGGCGCAGGCAGATAGTCCATTCTCACAGAAATCACCCGAGTAGTACCCGGCACCAGGGAGGTGGGCGTATAGCGCTTGTCACCATGATAGGCCATATAGTCCATTTCGCCCTGGTAACCCGCTGCCAGCCAGTCCTGCAAATGGGTTGCGTGCTCGCCGGTATCCGCGGTGGTGATACCCACATCAGCGAACCCGAGCTCAGCCGCCCACTGGCGGATAAGCGCTGGCAGATCAGCGAGTTCCGGATATGTTCTGGTGCTCAATGATGTGGCGCTCATAGTCACGGCCGGTGCCAGAGTTCGTTCTCGAACCGGGGTACGGATAATTAATCTGATTAAGTTATGACCTTTTCCACTGTTTTGCTATGCTTTACAGGTATCTGGCCAATTTTCTTAAACCGGTTTCTGTAACGGGAGCAAAGGTTCATGCCGCCGTCCGTTGGGCACAGTCTACCAGACGCACTGTTTTCCGCCGATGCGGTGAGGCAGATTGATCGCTATGTGATTGATCATCAGGGCGTCGATGGTTTTGAGCTGATGCAGTCTGCCGCCCATGCGGCTTTTCGCTGCCTGGTTCGGTACTGGCCCAAGTGTGGCTCGGTTCTGGTGCTGTGCGGTGCGGGTAACAATGGCGGTGACGGCTACCTGGTTGCAGCCAGCACGAGGAGGCATGGCCTGGATGTCCGGTGTGTCGCGGTTGCGCCCACAGGCAAACTGTCCGGTGACGCACGAAAAGCCTGGCAAAAGGCACTGGCAGACGGCGTTGACGTGCTCGATCTGGAGGCACTCAGCGACTCTTCACTGGATGATCTGTTTTCCGACGCAGGGCTCATCGTCGATGCGATGCTTGGTACTGGCGTTTCCGGTGCACCCCGGGAACCGTTTGCAGGGCTGATAGGCCGATGTAACCAGGCGCCCGCGCCTGTGCTCGCAGTGGATCTGCCCTCCGGGCTGAATGCCACCACCGGGGCGGCCGAAGGAGATGTTGTTAACGCAGCCATGACGGTCACCTTTATCGGGCTTAAGGCCGGCCTATTTACCGGGCAGGGAGCGGCGGTCTGCGGTGAGGTGGTCTTTGAATCCCTGGATACTGCCGATGGTGTAGCTGGCAGCGGCCAGAAGCCGGTGGCTGTTCGTCGTGATTGGGGCTCTGTGATGTCCTGGTTGCCGCCACGGCCTGCCAACGCCCACAAGGGGCGGTTTGGGCATGTGCTGGTGGTGGCTGGCGATCGGGGCTTCGGCGGCGCCGGACTGCTGGCGGCAGAGGCGGCTGCGCGCTCGGGGGCAGGGCTTGTCTCGCTGGCAACGCGCCCTGAGCATGTGACGGCAGCCCTGGCAAGATGTCCGTCGGTGATGGTTCATGGACTGATTCATGGTTCTGAGCTTCCGTCGCTGCTTGACGCAGCTTCGGTGGTCGTCTGCGGCCCCGGTATCGGGCGAAGCGCATGGGGGCAGCAGATGCTGGAGCAAGTCATTGCCAGTGGCAAGCCCAGGGTGCTTGACGCAGATGCCCTGAACCTGTTGTCCGGTCGGGTTGCCGTACCGGCGGATAACCATGTTTTGACGCCGCACCCGGGTGAGGCAGCCAGACTGCTGAATTGTCTGGTGCCGGATGTAGAAGCGGATAGAATGGCTGCCGCCAGAAAATTGCAGGCACTGTATGGCGGCACGATTCTCCTGAAAGGCGCAGGTACGGTTGTCGCTTCTGAAGGCGGCGCCCTTGACATCGTCAGTGGCAGCAACCCCGGCATGGCTACTGGCGGTATGGGGGATGTGCTCTCGGGGATTATCGGTGCCGTTCTGGGCCAGATTGGTGAAGGGCAAAAAGCCGCCGTGCTCGGAGCATCGGCCCACCTGGCAGCAGCGGATCGGGCCTCGCAAACCCATGGGTATATGGGTTTGATCCCTAACGATGTAATAGACGCACTGCCGTTGGTTTTTCGGGAGTCTGAAACCCACCCGGGGGCAAGAGATCTATGAGCATAATGGGCAATGAACGCCGGCTTTTCCTCGAGGGTGAGGCGGAAACCGAGCATCTTGGCCGTGAGCTAGCGAGAACCGTCGCTGAATCTGGCCACGGTGTGGTTATCTACCTGGATGGTGATCTTGGTATGGGTAAAACCACCATCAGCCGGGGTGTCATGCGCGGGCTTGGCCACCAGGGGGCTGTAAAAAGCCCGACCTACACGCTGGTGGAGCCCTATGAAACCCTGCAGCCACCAACTTACCATTTTGATCTTTATCGCCTGGGCGATGCGGAAGAACTGGAATATATGGGCATCCGGGATTATTTCTCCGGTGAAAATCTTTGTCTGATTGAGTGGCCGGAGCGTGGTAAAGGTATATTGCCCGAGCCGGATCTGGAGATTCATCTGGAGACCCGGGGCGAAGGGCGTTCTGTAGTGATCAGGGCCCGTTCAGAGTTGGGCGGCCATTTGCTGAACGAATTGGATGTGTTGGGTCCGGCGCATTAGCGACTCCGAAACCGGGAACAGACTGGCAGGTAAGCTGTATGAATTGTACAAAGCTGAGTAAACAACTGATATGGCCAATAGCGCTATTGCTTGCGACATTGGCGTTTCACGGTTCGGCTGCAACGCAGGTCGAGAGTGCCCGTATCTGGCCCGCGCCCGATCACACTCGCCTGGTTCTGGATACCGGCGGTCAGGTCGAGCACAACATCTTCTCCCTCAGCAGTCCGGCCCGGCTGGTTATCGATCTGAAAAATGCCAATCTGAAAACCGACTTCTCCGGCCTGGATCTTTCCGGCAGCCCTATCAAACGGATCCGGAGCGCGCCAAGGAACGGGAATGACTTGCGTGTAGTCCTGGATCTCAAGGCCGACATCAAGCCGCGGAGCTTTCAGCTGGAACCGAATCAGCAGTATGGCCACAGGCTGGTGGTCGATCTGATTGATGAAAGTGGCAGCCGGCTGGAAAAGGCAGCTACGCCGACCGTGACCCAGGATTCTTCGGGGAAGCGTGACATCATCGTGGTCATTGACGCCGGGCACGGCGGAGAGGACCCCGGCGCCATTGGTCCGAGAGGAACCCATGAAAAAGACGTGGTTCTGAAAATGGCGAAAACCCTGGCCAGCCTGATCAATGATCGGCCGGGATATACCGCCAAACTGACCAGGACAGGGGACTATTATATTGGTCTTCGCAATCGCACGATTCTGGCCAGAAAATACAACGCCGACCTTTTTGTATCGGTACACGCCGATGCTTTCCGAACGCCTCAGCCAAGGGGAGCCTCTGTGTTCGCCCTTTCCCAGCGTGGTGCCACCAGTGAGACTGCCCGATGGCTGGCTAACAGTGAGAACCGCTCCGATCTGATCGGTGGCGCCGGTGGATTGTCTCTGGATGGTCGGGACGACATGCTTGCCGGTGTTCTGCTGGACCTCTCGATGACGGCCAGCATCAACGCCAGTCTTGGCGTAGGCAGTTCCGTTCTTGGCAAATTGGGTAGCGTAGCGAAATTGCACAAGCCCGGCGTCGAGCAGGCCGCTTTCGCGGTGCTGAAATCGCCGGATATCCCCTCCATTCTCGTGGAAGCCGGATTCATCTCGAACCCCCAGGAAGAGAAAAACCTGTCGACCGAGTGGTACCGCAACAAGCTGGCCGGTGCCATCATGAAAGGCATTGATGATTACTTCCAGAAAACGCCACCGCCGGGCACCCTTCTGGCGTGGCAGAAACAGAATCGCCAGGGCGGGAACAGCATCAGCCACTATCGCATACAGCGCGGCGATACGCTTTCCGGCGTGGCTCGGAAAAACCAGACGACCGTCAGCGAGCTGATGCAGTTTAACGACCTTCGGGACGACCGTGTTATGGTAGGGCAAACCATTCGTATTCCCGCGTCCTGATCAAGAGGTTTTTCCGTAACATGCCCCCCATTCGATTGCTGTCACCACGGCTCGCGAACCAGATTGCCGCGGGTGAAGTGGTGGAGCGACCCGCGTCTGTCGTCAAGGAACTGGTCGAAAATGCCCTGGATGCCGGTGCCAACCGGGTCGACGTTGAAGTTGAGCAGGGCGGCGTCAAGCTGATTCGCGTTCGGGATGACGGCAGCGGTATTGAGGAAGATGATCTGCCCCTTGCCCTCAGCCGCCATGCCACCAGTAAGATTGCCAGCCTGGATGATCTGGAGGCAGTCGCATCGCTTGGCTTTCGCGGAGAAGCGCTCGCCAGTATCAGTTCCGTCTCTCGGCTTACCCTGACTTCAAGAACCGAGTCCCAGGAAGCGGCCTCCCGGGTGGAAGTCGAAGGCCGGGAAATGGACGCGAGGATTTCGCCTGCAGCCCATCCCGTTGGAACGACGGTGGAAGTGCGGGATCTGTTCTTCAACACCCCGGCCCGTCGAAAATTCCTGCGTACCGAGAAGACCGAATTCAACCACGTTGAGGAGTGCGTGCGCCGCCAGGCGCTGAGCCGTTTCGATGCAGGCTTTACCCTGCGCCACAATCAGCGGGTTGTGCAAAGCCTCAGGCCAGCGGAATCGGCTCTGGATCGTGAGCGGCGTATTGGTGCCCTGTGCGGCCAGCAATTCATCGACAATGCCGTGGTAATTGATGCCGAAGCAACCGGTTTGCGGCTCTGGGGTTGGGTGGCTCTACCTACCTTTTCGCGTAGTCAGGCCGATCTACAGTACTTCTTTGTTAACGGTCGCGTTATCCGCGATCGCCTGGTGGCCCATGCCGTGCGCCAAGCCTACCGCGACGTGCTCTACAATAACCGGCATCCGGCGTTTGTGCTCTATCTTGAGGTGGATCCCGCCACTGTCGACGTGAACGTCCATCCGACCAAGCATGAGGTCCGGTTCCGTGATGGTCGCCTGGTCCACGATTTCATCTTCAGAACCCTGCATAAGGCGCTGGCCGATGTGCGGCCGGACGATCATTTTCGCGGTGCGGTGGCGCAGTCCTTTGGTCGCGAGGCATCGGCCCAAACCCAAGAGGGAGTTGCGGCAACCGGTGCTCCTGTAGAGGGGGGGTGGAACGGCCAGCCCTCGGTACCCAATTACGGTTATCCGGGCGGCTCAGGTGCCGGATTTCGCGGGCAGCCTCAGCCGCAGCAGGAGTGGCGGGCCAGTGATCAGATGGCCTTTTACCAGTCCCTGAATGCCGGCGGGGGCAGCGAAGGGCCGCAGCCTGTATCCACCAGTGATAGCGTAGCCACGCCAATGCCCACACCGCCTGTTGACAGCGATCAGGAACCACCGCTTGGCTACGCCATTGCACAGTTGCATGGAATCTACATTCTTGCCCAGGGGCGCGCGGGGCTGATCGTGGTAGATATGCACGCCGCTCACGAGCGAATCACCTATGAGCGAATGAAACGTGCACTTGCCGAGCAGGATCTGAAAAGCCAGCCATTGCTGGTGCCACTATCGCTGGCGGTCAGTCAGAAAGAGGCGGCCCTGACCGAGACCCACGGTGAAGAATTGCAGAAGCTTGGTTTGCAGATCGAGCGCATTGGCCCGGAGACTCTGGCGGTGAGGCAGGTACCCGCGCTGCTGCGTGGTGCGGATACCGAACAGTTGGTGCGTGATGTACTGGCGGATCTGATCGAGCATGGTCAGAGTGACCGGGTTGAAGCGGTGACTCACGAACTGCTTGGAACCATGGCGTGTCATGGGTCCGTCCGTGCCAATCGGCAGCTCACCATTCCTGAAATGAATTCGCTGTTGAGGGATATGGAGGCAACCGAACGCAGCGGCCAGTGCAATCACGGTCGGCCGACATGGACGCTAGTGACCATGTCCGAACTGGACAAGCTGTTTCTCCGGGGCCGCTGAGGTGTCGCTGCCGCCTGCCATTTTCCTGATGGGCCCCACGGCCTCGGGTAAGACCGATCTGGCCATGGCGCTTTGTGATCACCTGCCTTGTGAAATCATCAGCGTGGACTCTGCGATGATCTATCGGGGTATGGATATCGGGACGGCGAAACCGACCGCAGAAGAGCTTGCGCGGGCGCCCCACAGACTGATCGATATCTGCGATCCGGCGGAAACATACTCAGCTGCAGATTTCCGCCGGGACGCGCTAGCTGCGATGGCAGAAATTACAGCAGCGGGACGGGTGCCGCTGCTGGTAGGCGGCACCATGATGTATTTCAAGGCGCTTCTCCACGGTATGTCGGGCCTGCCATCGGCAAGTCCCACCGTTCGAGTTGCCCTGGAACAAGAGGCCGAAGAGCGAGGCTGGGAGGCCTTGCACGAGGAACTTCGGCGCAGCGATCCTGTCGCAGCTGAGCGCATTCACCCCAATAACCGGCAGCGCCTGATGCGGGCCCTGGAGGTGCTGCGTCTTACCGGCAAGCCCATTTCCGAATTCTGGAAGGCCGAAACCGGTGCCGGCGAACAACCAACGGCCGCGGCGCAAGGCGGTGATATTGAGGATTACACCTATTTCACTCGCTGGCAGGCAGACGAAACATCTTTGCTTCCGTATACTGTTGTTCAGCTTGCCATGATGCCGCCGGAGCGGCGCGTGCTTCATGAGCGAATTCGCCTGCGTTTCCTGAAAATGCTGGATGCAGGCTTTCTTGACGAAGTGCGGGCACTGATGCTCAGGGAAGACTTGCACCCTGATCTCCCTTCCATGCGTTGTGTCGGATATCGTCAGGCCTGGAGTTATTTGTCCGGAGAAGACGATTACGAGACATTTGTCGGCAAGGGAGTGGCAGCAACACGCCAGCTCGCCAAGAGGCAGTTGACCTGGTTGCGCAAGTGGTCCGATGTGGAGTGGCTGGATAGCGACGACAAACTTATCGCTGAGTCAGCCTTGAAAAAAATCCGACTTCGCACCACATTTAAATTTTATAAATGACGATCTGCACTTACTAAAAACAGGAGAAAACACATGTCAAAAGGGCATTCGTTACAAGACCCTTACCTTAATGCACTGCGCAAGGAACGCATTCCGGTTTCCATCTTTCTGGTCAACGGTATCAAGCTACAGGGCCAGATCGAATCTTTCGACCAGTTCGTGATTTTGCTGAAAAATACTGTCAGCCAGATGGTCTACAAGCACGCTATTTCCACTGTGGTACCTGCACGTAATGTTCGCATTCCGCAGCAGGCTCCAGGAGGAGAGGGCGAGTCTGAAGACTGATACGCCCAATTCCCGATCTTGTCACCCGCGTTCCAGAAGATCCCGCCAGTCAAGGGATCTTGTGGCCGCGGGTGTTTGTTTTTATGTCACCCATAGTCTGATTGCCCGGAGTTGACGCCAATTGTTTGAACGTCCTGATGTCGGTGAGCGCGCAGTACTCGTCCACATCGATTTTACTGCCCACGATGGCACCGAAGACCCCGGTGAATTTCGGGAGCTTGTAACCTCCGCCGGTGTTGAGCCTGTTTGTACCGTCACGGGGTCCCGGAAGCAGCCCAGTCCCAGATTTTTCGTCGGTGAGGGCAAGCTGGAAGAAATTCGTGACGCAGTGGCGGCCAATGAGGCTGATGTTGTCTTGTTCAATCATGCCCTGAGTCCTCGCCAGGAACGCAACATTGAGCATGAGCTCAAGTGCCGTGTGCTGGACCGTACCGGTGTGATTCTCGATATCTTTGCCCAGCGGGCGCGGACACACGAGGGCAAGCTCCAGGTAGAACTTGCCCAGCTCGAACATATGTCCACGCGTCTGGTTCGGGGCTGGACCCACCTTGAGCGTCAGAAAGGGGGTATTGGTCTTCGCGGCCCCGGTGAGACCCAGCTGGAAACCGACCGCCGACTCTTGCGGGAGCGGATCAAGTCCATCCACAAGCGTCTGGAAAAGGTGCGTCGCCAGCGGAACCAGGGGCGAAGAGCCCGTGAGCGGGCTGACATTCCTACGGTGTCTCTGGTCGGTTATACCAACGCCGGCAAATCCACGCTATTCAACCGGATTACCACTTCGTCCGTATATGCTGCAGACCAGCTGTTTGCCACGCTCGATCCGACGTTGCGGCGGCTGGAACTTCCGGATATCGGGCCGGTCGTAATGGCGGACACCGTAGGCTTCATAAGGCATCTGCCGCACAAGCTGGTTGAGGCGTTCCGGGCGACGCTTGAAGAAACCACGCAGGCGACTTTGCTGTTACATATCATCGACTGCCACGATCCGCGCCGCGACGAGAATATTGAGCAGGTTGAAGAGGTTCTGGCGGAGATTGGTGCAGACGAGATTCCCATGCTGCAGGTGTTCAACAAGATTGATCTGCTGGAAAACTTCACACCGCGTGTCGAGCGAAATGAAGAGGGGATTCCAGTCCGGGCCTGGGTGTCCGCAGTAACCGGTGAGGGCCTGGACGGTCTGTTCGATGCGATCGTTGAGCGGGTAGCGGAAGATGTGGTCCATCACTTCGTCCTGCTTGGTCCTGCGGATGGCAAGTTGCGCGCACTCCTGCATGAAGCGGGTTCGGTGCTGAGTGAGGAGTACCGTGATTCCGGCGACACCGTTGTTGAGGTGCGATTGCAGAATCGGGACTGGCAACAACTGCTGAGCCGGGCCGGCGTCAACGAAAAGTCAATCCGACTGGACGGTGGACACGCATGAAACCGCCCCGGCTATTGCCGGGGCGGAGATAAATCCCTAGTATTTGCAGCCATTCTATCTATAAGTCAGTAACGGAGAGCACTATGGCCTGGAACGAACCGGGTGGAAACCGTAACGACAATGACCCCTGGGGTACCGGTGGTGGTCGACGCGGCAATGATCAGGGGCCGCCAGACCTCGATGAGGCGCTGAAAAAAGGTCTCGACAAGCTCAACAAAATGCTGGGCGGCAAGGGTGGCAAGTCCGGCGGAAGCGGTGGCAGCGGCGGCGGAAGTGCCGGCGGCTTCGGGGCCATCCTCGCGCTTGCAGGCATCCTGGTAGTCGGCTACGTGATTTTCCAGTCGTTTTACACCGTGGACGAACAGGAACGGGCGGTTGTGCTTCGTTTCGGTGAGTACCATCAGACCGCTAACCCTGGTCTGAGGTTCAAGGTTCCATTGATCGACAGTGTAACCAAGGTGCGTGTCACCAGTGTTCGAACTGCCGAGTCCAGTGGCCAGATGCTCACTCAGGACGAAAACCTGGTCACTGTGGATCTGCAGGTGCAGTATCGCGTAGGCGACGCAGAAGCCTATGTCCTGAACGTTCGAGATTCCAACCAGGCGCTGGCATTCGCGACCGATAGTGCCATCCGTCATGAGGTGGGCAGCTCCACCCTGGATGACGTGCTGACCGAAGGCCGTGCCGAATTGGCTGTTCGAGTAGAGCAAAGGCTTCAGACCTTTCTGAGAGAATATGGCACCGGTCTGGAGTTGGTGCGGGTGAACGTTGAAAGCACCCAGCCCCCCGCCCCGGTTCAGGATGCGTTCCGTGAAGTTCAGCGCGCCCGGGAAGACGAGCAGCGGGTCAAGGAAGAAGCTGAAACCTATCGCAACCGAGTCGTACCTGAGGCCCGTGGCGAGGCTCAGCGCATGATCGAAGAGGCTAATGCCTACAAGGAAGAAGTGATCGAGCGGGCTCGTGGTGAAACCGCCCGTTTCCTCGAGCTCCTGGCTGTGTATGAGATGGCTCCGACCGTGACTCGTGAACGTCTGTATCTGCAAACCGTTGAAGAAGTGTTGGCCAATAGCAGCAAGATCCTGGTCGACACAGAGAGCAGCGGCAACATGATGTACCTGCCGATTGATCGTCTGACTCAAGGTTCTCTGCCACGCACCGGTGGATCTTCTTCCGGTGGGAATCAAGGCAATGTGGATATCCAGACCCTGACTGATCAGGTTCTGCAGGAACTGCGAAGCAGGCAGGATACTACCGTTCGGAGGAGCAGATAATTATGGGACCTAAAGGTGTAGTGGGCCTTGCAGGCGCCCTTATTGTTGTCCTGCTGGTCTTGTCCAGTGTGTACATTATTCCGGAAACCCACCGGGGCGTTCTACTCCGGTTCGGTGAGCTGGTAGAGACTGACATTCAGGCAGGTATCCATTTCAAGGTTCCTGTCATCGATCAGGTTCGTGAATTCGATATCCGGGTTTTGACCATGGACCTGCCGTCCAGGCAGTACCTGACCGTGGAAAAGAAGCCATTGGATGTGGATTCCTACATCGCCTGGAAAATCCGGGATGTGGACCAGTTCTACCGAGCGACCGGCGGCGACGAGTTCCGTGCTCAGTCTCTGCTCGCATCCCGTGTGGACAATGGTCTGCGGGACGAATTTGGTATTCGCACCATGGTGGAAGTGGTGTCCGGCCAGCGCGATGAGCTGATGCATACCCTCCGGGATCGTGTAAACCAGACCGCGCAGAGCGAATTTGGCATCGAAGTCCTGGACATCCGGGTCAAGGCAATCGAATTCCCGGGACAGGTGAGCGAAAACGTCTATCGTCGGATGGCGACCGAACGCGAAAAGCTGGCCCAGGAATTCCGTTCTCGGGGTCGCGAGCTGGCCGAGGGTATTCGGGCCGACGCGGATCGTCAGAGAACCGTTATTCTGGCGGAGGCCTTTGCCCAGTCGGAAGAAACCCGTGGTGAAGGCGACGGTGAGGCGGCCAGGATTTACGCCGATGCCTATGGCTCGAACGCGGACTTCTACAGCTTCTACCGGAGTCTTCAGGCCTATCGCAATACCTTCATGAGCAAGGATGACATCATGGTGATCGACTCCAACAGCGCGTTCATGAAGTTCCTGAACGACCCCCAGGGCGCCCAGTAAACCGGAGCCTGACAGCAAAAACCGGAATACCTCCGTATTCCGGTTTTTTTGTGCCCGCCAACCGTGTAAAATTCTGCCGGTTTTGTGTCGGGCTTTTTAACGAGTGCCGCCTTAAATCCTGTGTGATCCCCCGCCGACTGCGCCGGAGCGGATATAACGGACAACGGAATCTCATGACAGTATCTGATCGCTGGTTACTGCCAGACGGGGTAGAGGATATTTTGCCCCCACTGGCCGGACGGATCGAATCCCTGCGCCGGGATGTAATGGATACCTGCCAGCGCTGGGGTTATCAGCTGGTAATCCCACCGCTCATTGAATATCTCGAATCCCTGTTTACCGGAACCGGAAACGACCTGGAGCTTCAGACGTTCAAGCTCACCGACCAGTTGACCGGGCGCATGATGGGTGTTCGCGCCGATATGACGCCTCAGGCCGCGCGCATTGATGCTCACACCCTTGGTCAGGAAGGGATCACCCGTCTGTGCTATGCCGGGCACGTACTCCATACCCGTCCCCGGCATATGCTGACCGGTCGTACTCCTATCCAGGCCGGTTGCGAGCTATTCGGCAGTGCTTCGGAAGCTGCGGACATGGAAGTGATCAGCCTGATGCTGGAGACCCTCCGGGTGGCGGGTTTGCCGCGAATTCACCTGGATCTGGCCCACGTGGCCATTTATGAGAGTCTGATCGGCGAAGCGGATTTTGACAGGGATATCGAGCGCGCCATTTTCGATGCCATGGCCCGCAAATCGGTCCCCGAGCTTGACGAATTGGTGGGACAGTGTGCCGCAGGTTCAGCCGGCGCCCGCCTGCGCGAGCTTGCGCGCGTCAGTGGCGGCCCAGAGGCGTTGAGTGAAGCCCGCCGGATCCTGCAGGGCGCCTCCGACAGTCTGGATGCCGCACTTGATCAGCTCGGGCGAGTGTCCGATATGTTGAGTCGGGATTATCCGGAGATCAGCTTCGGATTCGATTTCTGCGAGCTGCGTGGCTACAACTACCACACAGGGCTGGTGTTTGCGGCCTATGTGCCTGGCCATGGTGATTCCGTTGCCAAAGGCGGTCGCTACGATGCCATTGGCAGCGATTTTGGTCGGGCCCGCCCGGCAACCGGGTTCAGTCTCGATATACGGGCTCTCGTCGCCCTCGGAGAGCGGGTGGCACGAAAGGCGGGTGCTGTCTGGGCGCCGGCGGACGATGACCCCGCTCTTGAAGGCGTGATTTCCGGTCTGAGAATGACGGAGACCGTTGTCCGGGCTCTGCCCGAAGACGAGGGTGTTAATCCGACGACCAAAGGCTGTGATCGGGAGCTGGTGAAACAGAACGGCCAGTGGGTCGTGCAGAAGCTGGGCTGATGGCCCCGGGGCCTCGGTGAATTCATTTACAGGTAAACTTGCGAAACGCGTGTCCTTCGGGGCAGCCGCATTGAGAGAGAATCATGGGTAAAAACGTTGTTGTGCTGGGCACCCAATGGGGTGATGAAGGCAAGGGTAAGATTGTTGACCTGCTGACTGACAAGGTCGCAGCGGTTGTTCGCTTCCAGGGCGGGCACAACGCCGGACACACCCTGGTAATAGACGGCAAGAAAACAGCGCTTCACCTGATTCCTTCCGGTATTTTGCGGCAGCATGTTTACTGTCTTATCGGCAACGGTGTTGTCCTCTCCCCGGAAGCTCTGCTCAAAGAAGTACGAGAGCTTGAAGCCAACGATGTGGCGGTTCGCGATCGCCTGCGTATCAGCCTGGCGTGCCCGATCATACTGCGCACCCATGTCCGCATTGATCAGGCCCGGGAAAGGGCTCGTGGCGTCGACAAGATCGGTACCACGGGTCGCGGTATCGGCCCCGCTTATGAAGACAAGGTCTCCCGCCGCGGCCTGCGCCTGGGTGACCTGTGCAATCCCGCCGACTTCGAAACGAAGCTGCGCGAGATCATGTCTTACCACAACTTCATCCTGACCGAGTACTTCAAGGAAGAAGCCGAAGATATTGATGCGGCCCTGGAAGAACTGAAGCAGATGGGTGAGGAAATTCTGCCCATGGCGGCGGACGTGACCGACATGCTGCACGATTTCCGCAAGCGTGGAGAGAATATCCTCTTCGAGGGGGCCCAGGGCTCGCTGCTTGATATCGACCTGGGTACCTATCCGTACGTGACCTCGTCCAATACCACCGCCGGCGGCACCGCCACTGGCTCCGGTTTCGGTCCGCTGTTCCTCGACTATGTGCTGGGGATCACCAAGGCCTATACCACCCGTGTCGGTTCCGGCCCGTTCCCCACGGAGCTGTTTGACGACATGGGCAAACATCTGGCGGTGAAAGGCAACGAAGTGGGCACCACAACCGGTCGTGCCCGTCGCTGCGGTTGGTTCGATGCGGTGGCGATTCGCCACGCGATCCAGATCAACAGCGTCTCCGGCATCTGCCTGACCAAGCTCGACGTGCTGGACGGGCTGGAAACCGTGAAGGTCTGTGTTGGTTACAAGACTCCGAATGGCGAGATTTTCCGGCCGCCCATCGGCTGTGACAGTTACAAGGACATTGAGCCGGTTTACGAAGAGCTGCCTGGCTGGAGTGAGAGTACCGTTGGGCTGACCAG
This sequence comes from Marinobacter sp. CH_CUG1437-1, assembly GCF_037029655.1. Taxonomy (NCBI): domain Bacteria; kingdom Pseudomonadati; phylum Pseudomonadota; class Gammaproteobacteria; order Pseudomonadales; family Marinobacteraceae; genus Marinobacter; species Marinobacter sp. CH_CUG1437-1. The sequence goes on from NZ_JAYMEW010000003.1 coordinate 488,710, forward strand.
CGTCGATCAGTTGCCGGAGAATGCGAAGGCCTACATTCGGTTCCTGGAAGAGCAGATCGAGGCACCGATCGACGTGATCTCCACGGGGCCGGACCGCATTGAAACCATCACGCTCCGTCATCCATTTGGCGAGTAATCGCCGATGGATGAAGAAACCGCCCTGCCGAAAGGCACGGCGGTTTTTTTGTGCTCAGGGCTTCTCGGCAATCACGGTGGCACGAAGCGGTCCCGGGTAACCCTCCACGGTTTTTGACGGGTCGTTCGGATCCAGAAAATCCTGTAGGGAATTGAAGCGCATCCAGTCGGTGCTGCGCTGTTCCTCGGTAGTGGTCTCGGTCACATCCACCACCCGGGCATTGCGGAAGCCGGTGCGGTCGAGCCAGCGCAGCAGTGTTTCGCAGCTGGGCAGGAACCAGACATTGCGCATCTGTCCGTAGCGATCCTTGGGCATCAGGCTGAAACCTTCAGGGCCCTCCACCACAAGTGTTTCCAGAACCAGCTCGCCACCCCGGCGCAGTGTTCCCTTGAGCTCCAGCAGATGATCCAGAGGCGAGCGACGATGATAAAGGACGCCCATGGAAAAGGTGGTGTCGAAGGTTTCAAGATCGGCTGGCAGATCCTCCATCCGGATCGGCAACAGATCGACGGCGACATCGCCCAGGTAGTCCTTGACGCTGAAGAACTGGAACAGGAACAGCAGCCCCGGGTCTATGCCGATCACCCGGCCCGCGCCTTCGCCCAGCATGCGCCAGCAGTGGTACCCGGAGCCGCAGCCCACATCCAGTATGCGGCGACCGGAGAGGTCTGAAAGGTAGGGTGCGACCCGTTCCCACTTCCAGTCGGAGCGCCACTCGGTATCAATGTAGGTTCCGAAAAAATCGAAGGGGCCCTTGCGCCAGGGCATCAGGCCGCGCAGTCCCTGCTCCAGCTGTTCCTGCTGTGCCTGGGGCAGGGGCTCGGGGGCATTCAGGGTAATGGCAGAGCGGTTCAGCTGCGCCTCCACCTGCTCAATGTCGGGCAGGCGGTTCAGGGCGGCCTGCCAACGATCCAGATCGCCATGGGGGCGGTCCTCGAAACGGTGAACCAGCTGCTGTTGAAGCAAATTGGCCCAATGCTCCAGGCCGTCTTGTGCAAGTTCATTGATGATTGGCCCGAATCGGGCTTTCCAGTCAAAATCTGCCATGGTCATTCGATGGTTTTGTCAGCCTTGATGGCGAGCATGGATACAAAGTTGAAGCACTGGTACCAGACCACCACATCATTGAAGCCCGCTGCCAGAAGTCGTTCCTTATGGGCCGCCAGTGTCTCCGGAATCAGGACCTGTTCGATGGCCGTTCGCTTCTGGCTGATTTCGAGATCCGAATAGCCGTTGGCACGCTTGAATTCGTGGTGCAGTCGGGTCTGAATGGCCTGCTCGTCCTCCGACTCAAAGCGGATTTTTTCTGACAGAATCAAAACGCCGCCGGGGAGGGTAGCATCCGCAATTCGTTTGAGCAGGCTGGACCGCCTTTCCGGATCCACAAACTGCAAGGTGAAATTCAGCGTGGTCACCGAGGCGTTGCTGAGTTCGGTGTCCAGAATATCCTCGCACCTGAGGGTGACAGGGAGGGCGCTGTCGTCCAATGCAATGTAATGCTCGCAGCGTTCGATCATGGCGCTGGAGTTATCCACGCCGACAAGGGTGCAATCCCCATATGAGATGCCGTGCCGCATCGCCAGGGTCGAGGCGCCCAGGGAGCAGCCCAGGTCATAGCAGTGGGAGGCTGGCTGGGCGTATTGTTCGGTGATCACCTCGATCATCGGAATGATAGTGGTGTAGCCCGGCACGGACCGGCGAATCATGTCCGGGAAAACCCTTGCCACCGACGCGTCGAACCGGAAATCCTCGGGTCGGCGTTCTGTGGCAAACAATCGGTCTGTCACCTGCTCGGGTGGCTCCGAAGGCTTGCGGGGCTTAACCATTGGGGTCTGCTGCCTCCGGAGAGGGTGGAACCGCAGGGCCTGTCGGTGACGGTCGGGAGCAGCGCACTCCCCGGTTCTTGTAGTCCACCAGAATGCCCCGGAACGAGGGGTCCACATCGGCGGCAATTGCCAGATAGCCATTCTCGCAGACCGCATGCAGTTCCGATGCCTTGGGTGACATGCGGAACGGATCGTCCTCGGTTACATGTATGGCCTGGAAATCGCCAACCGGCATGTGATCCTTGTTGTCGCTGTGACTGATCTTGCCGCTCATTTCCAGCGCAAGAACGGTCCCGATTACCGCAACCAGTGCGGTCACGATCAGGCTGCGGACGGTGTAACGGGCCTCACTCTGGCTCATGCCTACCTCGAATCAAACGAATTTAAAGTGTTACTCAGTATTGCCCCGGCACCGTGATGGCCGGAGACTGCAGGGCGGATAGTTGCTCCCGCAGCGAGAGAATCTGGTCTGACCAGAAGCGTGGCTGGGCAAACCACGGAAAGAAGCGCGGAAACGCAGGATCATCCCAGCGCTTTGCCAGCCAGGCGCAGTGCGCGATCTGCCGGTAGCACCGCAGCGGCTCAATCAAGTGGCGTTCTCGACGATTGAAATCACGGAACATCTCATAACCTTCGAGGAGTTCTCCGAGCTGGGCGCCCCGCTCGACATCGTCGCCGTTAAGTAGCAGCCACATGTCCTGAATAGCTGGCCCCGTGCGGCAGTCGTCCAGATCTACGAACAGCATCTGCTCGTCCCGGCACAGGATGTTGCCGGAATGGCAGTCTCCATGAAGTCGCAGAGTTTCTACCGGGCCGGCTTCATCAACCCGCGCCGCACAGAGCCTTTGCAGGTCGGGGATCAGACTGTCCCAGGCGGGCCTGAGATCCGCCGGAATCCAGTCGCCTTCAACCAGAAGCCGGTTGCTGACTTCAATGCCCTCAAGCAGATCCATGCCAGGGCGATGGGCAAATGGTTTCTTGGCGCCAATGTTGTGAATCTGACCCAGCCACTGGCCCAGGCGGTAGAGAGTGTCTGTCACGCTGGTATCGGGCGCCTGTCCGCCACGCTGTGGAAAAACCGCGAACAGGAACTCGCCGTGGCGGCCGAGCGTATCGCCCGAAGTCAGCTTCATCGGTGCAACAACCGGAATGTCTGCCTGCAGAAGTTCCAGGGTGAACTCATGCTCCTCCTGGATTGCCTTTTCGCTCCACCGACCCGGCCGATAAAATTTGGCGATGACCGGGGCGCTATCGTCCAGCCCCACCTGATAAACCCGGTTTTCGTAGCTGTTCAGCGCGAACAGCCGCCCACTTACCGCGAACCCGGCCTCTTCCATGGCATCCAGGATAGTATCGGGCGTCAGGGAATCGTAAGGGTGGGTGGATGCAGCGAGTGAGGAGTCATGGGTCATAAAGGGATGTTTCAGAGCCTTGTGTCGTATTTGGATTTCATGGATTGCAGATGGTACCAGTTTTCATCCAGCTCCGAGTCCATGAAGGCCTCGCGGAAAAAGACATCCACGTAAATTTGGAGCCAAGTATAACCGGTATCCGCAATCGAGTAATGGTTCATCATGAAGTCACTTTTCTGAGAGCGCTGAGAATGGGGTATGCTCTTTCGCTGGGCAGTTGAGTGAGGGCGAGTGAGGGTGCAGAAAGAAATTCTTGAAACACAAACCGTGGTAATCGGTGCCGGTGTGGTTGGCCTTGCTATCGCCCGCGCCCTTGCGAGTGCCGGCCATGACGTGATTGTGCTGGAAAGCGCTGGCCGGTTTGGTGAGGGCATATCCTCTCGCAACAGTGAGGTCATTCATGCCGGCATCTATTACCCGGAAGGATCACTGAAGGCGGAACTTTGCGTTGCAGGCCGACAGCGGCTTTACGAGTACTGCCAAACCCGCAAAGTCGACCACCGCAAGTGTGGCAAATGGATCGTGGCAGCCGATGAATCGCAGAATGGCAAACTCAAGGATATTCAGGCGGCCGCAGCCCGCAATGGCGTTGAGCTGACCTTGCATGACGCAAGCCGGATCACACGGGAAATGCCGGAAATCCGCGCCAGCTCCGGTCTCTGGTCGCCGGAAACCGGTATCATCGACAGTCATGGGCTGATGCTCTCAATGCTCGGCGAGCTTGAGGATGCCGGCGGCCAACTCGTTCTCCGGTCACCGGTGGAGGCCGCTGAATCGGATAACGACTGGCATCGTCTCCACGTGGGAGGCGACCATCCGCTGACCCTGAAAGCGAAAAACGTCATCAACGCCGCCGGACTCGCCGCGGTGCCGCTTGCAAAAAACTGGGCCGGCCTCCCTGATGAATACAGGCCACGGCAATGGTTCGCCAGAGGTGTTTATTTTAGTTACAGTGGCAGAACGCCCTTCAAAACCCTGATCTACCCAGTCCCCGAACCCGGCGGCCTCGGTGTTCACCTTACACTGGACCTCGCCGGCCAGGCCCGCTTCGGTCCGGACGTGGAATGGATCGAAACCGAAGACTACACCGTCAAAACAAGCCGGCAGGAAACCTTCGCCAGAGGCATACGCCAATGGTGGCCAGGCCTCGACCCGACCCGCCTCCAGCCCTCATATGCTGGCATCCGGCCCAAGTTGGCGGGCCCTGATGGCGGTTTTGCGGATTTTCGAATCGATGGACCGGAAGATCACGGCTTGTCGGGGTTGGTTAACCTTTTTGGAATCGAGTCGCCAGGACTAACGTCCTGTCTGGCGATTGCGGATTTCGTTCAGAAAAAGCTGGATTGATCAACTGACTCTGAAGTGTGGGCGTTGGGCGGCGTAGCCTTCCCGGGATTGTAGAGGGCCAAGGATGGCCCGAAACAAGCGCACATGGATGTGCTCGTAGCGTATCCCGGGAAGGCTACGCCGCCCAACGCATGCTCCAAAGCAGATTTTTTAAACTAACCGGGTGTCCGCGCCAAAGCCCAAACCTGAATCTCCCGAGCCCCAGCCTCCCGAAGAACCGAAGCCAACACCCGAACCGTCGCCCCCGTCGTCACCACATCATCCACAATGGCTATCCGCTCAGGCACCACCGTTGTCACCTCGAACACCCCGCGAAGATTCGCCAGCCGCGCCTCCCGGTTCAGCTCTCGCTGTGCCCGGACCCGCCGGACGCGCCGCACCAGCCCGGTAGCTACAGGAATGTTCAACTGACTCCCGATGGTCTCGGCAATGTCCTGGGCCTGATTGAATCCCCTTTGGCGCCGTCGTCGCGCATCCATGGGTGCCGGTATCAGCGCCAACGGCTTCGGCATGCTGCCATCCTGTAATGCTTCTTCAAGAGAGTCCGCAAAATCGGACATCAGGGGCCGGCCGAACTTACGTTGGCCATTGTATTTGTAGTGGCCAATCATGCCGTCCAGCGGGTACTGGTAGCGCCAGGGAACAAAAGACATATCGAAAGGTGGCGGGTGCTTCAGGCAGTCGCCACACAGCAGCTCCGAGGACGGAAAAGCCAGGGGCAGGGCGCAACAGCGACAGTGCCAGCGGTTGACCGGAAGCTCATCACGGCAGGGTTTGCATAACCCATTGAAAGCATTGGAGGAGAGGCACGCGACACAGAGCCCACCGTGCCTGATGCTGTTAACCTTTTTCTCCATGAAGGTTGACAGCCAGTTCAGTCTCTTTATCATCTGATTCATCCGTAAACCCAGAGACCGGGAAAGGTTAACAGGACTTTTACATGACCGCTACAGAACTCCGCCACGACTGGACACTGCAGGAAGCCCGCGAGCTGTTCGAACTGCCCTTTAACGACCTTCTGTTTCGCGCCCAGAGTGTGCACCGGCAGCATTTTGACCCGAATGAAGTGCAGGTCAGTACTCTGCTGTCGATCAAGACCGGCGCCTGCCCGGAGGATTGCAAATACTGTCCCCAGAGTGGTCATTACAACACCGGTCTCGAGAAAGAGAAGCTGCTGGAAATCGAAAAAGTGGTGGCTGAGGCCCGTGCCGCGAAAGAGAAGGGCGCATCCCGGTTCTGCATGGGCGCCGCCTGGCGCAGTCCCTCCAAAAAAGATATGCCCTACGTGCTGGATATGGTGAAGCAGGTCAAATCCCTCGGGCTTGAGACCTGTATGACGCTGGGTATGCTGAAAGAAGAGCAGGCGGTCGAGTTGGCTGACGCCGGGCTGGATTACTACAACCACAACCTGGACACGTCCGAAAAATACTATAGCCACATCATCACCACGCGGACCTATCAGGACCGCCTGGATACGCTCGATAACGTTCGCAAGGCCGGCATGAAAGTTTGCTGCGGTGGCATCATGGGCATGGGTGAGGATGAGGATGACCGGGTAGGTCTCCTGGTCCAGTTGGCAAATCTGCCTCATCATCCCGAGAGTGTGCCGGTTAATATGCTGGTAAAGGTGAAGGGCACGCCCATGGAGAACGTCGAGGATCTGGACCCGTTCGAGTTCGTCCGGATTATTGCGGTGGCGCGGATCATGATGCCGGCATCTCATGTTCGTCTGTCAGCGGGCCGTGAGAACATGAACGAGCAGATGCAGGCCCTGTGTTTCATGGCTGGCGCCAACTCGATTTTCTACGGCGAGAAACTGCTGACCACCGCCAATCCGGAGGCGGATGCCGATATGCTGCTGTTCAAGCGTTTGGGTATTCGGCCTGAGCAGCGGGAGCAGTGCGCTTCTGAGGAACAGGAAGAGGAGGCGATTGCCGAAGCCGTGGAGTATGAGGCGACGCGTCATATGTTCTATGACGCTACGCGGGAATCTGCCTGAGCCTTTGATACTGGGGAAGCAACGAGCGGGTAAGGCTCCCCGGGATACGCTACGAGCACATCCATGTGCGCTTGTTTCGGGCCATCCTTGGCCCTCTACAATCCCGGGGAGCCTTACCCACTCGTTGCCCGGGCCGTTGAGTTAACCTCCAGGTGCTATCGTGCGGGACTTTGCCCTTGAACTTGAAGAGCGGAAACAGGCCGGTCTGTACCGGACACGTCGGCATGTGACGGGTCCCCAGCGACCCTCTCTGATTGCGGACGGCAAACCTTTGCTGTCGTTCTGCAGCAATGATTACCTCGGTCTCGCCAATCACCCCGCCAATATCGAGGTCCTTCGTAATGCGCTTCCTGAAACAGGGCTCGGGGGCGCGGCTTCTCATCTGATCTGTGGTCATCACGATGCCCACCACCGGTTGGAGCTTCGTCTGGCAAAGTTTACCGGGCGCAGTTCAGCACTGTTTTTCTCCACGGGTTACATGGCCAATATGGGGGTTATTTCGGCACTGGCCGGGCGGGGCGATACGATTTTTTCGGATCGGCTGAATCACGCATCCATTATTGATGGCTGTATTCTGAGCCGGGCCCGGGTTCGGCGTTATGCCCATGGTGATGCGGCAGCGCTGGAGGCGATGCTGGCGGAGACGTCGGGGCACAAGCTGGTGGTTACCGATGGTGTATTCAGCATGGACGGTGATGTTGCGCCGCTGGCGGAGTTGGCCCGGGTCTGCCGGGCTCACGATGCGTTACTGGTTGTTGATGATGCCCACGGGATTGGAGTTCTGGGGCCCGAGGGTCGGGGCAGTGTTGCGGAGTTGGGGTTGTCGGAGGAAGACGTGCCTGTGTTGATCGGCACCCTGGGCAAGGCGGTCGGCACCAGTGGCGCATTCGTGGCCGGTCCGCCGATGTTGATGGATTATCTGGTTCAGAAGGCCAGAACCTATATCTATACGACGGCGATGCCGCCGGCAATTGCCATGGCAACGATTTCGAGTCTGGATCTTATTGAACGGGATCAGGGGCGTCGTGACCATGTAATGGGGCTGGTGTCCCGGTTCCGTAGCGAGGCCTCTGCCATGGGGTATGAATTGATGTCGTCGCGCACGCCGATTCAGCCGATCATGATTGGCGACAATTACGGCGCGCTGGCGCTCAGCCGGGCCCTGGAGAAGCGGGGGTTGCTGGTTTCGGCGATTCGCCCGCCCACGGTTCCGGTAGGCGAGGCGCGGTTGCGGGTTACGTTCAGTGCCGCGCATTCTCAGGAGGATCTGGATTGCCTGCTGGGCGGGCTTTCAGAGTGCCGTAACCTGCTGCAAAAGACGGACGTTGCGATATGAGTTCCGCCATCGTCTGTCAGCGCCTGGTAGTGGTTGCCGGGTGGGGTGTCCGCGCAGAGATGCTGTCGAAGCTGTACGGCTACTGGCCCGGGGAAGTTGTGCCGGTGTCGCTGGACGATGAATTACTCGCCCGTTGCGATTCTCTCTCGCAAGTCACGGATGAACTTTTGTCGCTGTACCCGGAGCCGTCCGTCTGGATGGGGTGGTCTCTGGGTAGTCAGGTCGTGATGGAGGCCGCAGCGCGACAAACCGGCTCGGTATCCTGCGCCGTAACGCTGGGTGGGTTTCCGAAGTTTGTTGCCGATGACGGCTGGCCCCATGGCATGCCGGCAGCGGACTTCCGGGCTTTCGCCCTGGGCATTGGCCGTGACCCTCAGCGGTACTGGCTGCATTTTCTTTTGTTGATGATCAACGGTGCGTCGAACGAAAAAGACGAGCGACAAAGTCTCAGGCCCTGGCTCGAAAAAGGCACCCTGGTTTCGCACGAGCACCTTAGCAAGAGTCTCGCGTGGCTGGAAGCCGGGGATCAGCGGGCACTATGGCGTTCACTCGTCACCCCGGCTCTGCATGTGATGGGTGAGAACGATATTGTGGTCAGATCCAGAGCTCAAGATCTTTCACTTCCCGCCTCAAGTGGCCATGCGGTTGTCCCTGGCATGGCACATTGGCCCGGTGGATGCTCTGCCTCGGATTGCTGGGCTGCGATTCAGTCGTTCTTTGCCTCGCAAAAGGCGCTGACATGGGCGTTATGAACTCGCCGGTCGGCGCATCGGCCGGTGTTTCTGAAACCCTCAAATCGGATATTGCCCGGGGCTTTGGCATTGCCAGTGGCACCTATGAAAGCGCCTCCCGGCTGCAGCGTTTCATGGGCAACACCATGCTGCAAAAATTCCAGGCCGTCGAGCGCGAGCAACTTCATTCGACCACCCTGGACCTGGGTTGCGGCACCGGTTGGTTTACCCGTAAGTTCGCTGGGCTTGAGGGCATTGGGGTGCTGGCCGGGCTTGATCTCTCACCGGGTATGCTGGCGCAGGCTCGTGAGAACTCGCCTGAGGGAATCGGCTGGATTGTGGGCGATGCCGAGCACCTCCCTTTGCTTGATGACAGCGTGGACCTGATCTTCAGTAACCTCATGATTCAATGGTGTGATGACCCCCGTTCAGTGCTCCGGGAATGCCAGCGTATTCTGCGTCCCGGTGGATTCCTGATGGTCTCGACGCTCCTGGATGGCACACTGCGAGAACTGAAAGCGGCCTGGCACGCAGTGGACCCCGATCATCAGCACGTCAATCACTTTGAGACCGATCTTGCCTTGCAGGCCAAGGTGGGGGCCGAGTTGCCGGATGCCGTTATCGAGAACCGTACAATAAGGCTGCCCTACGAGTCGCCGATGGCCCTGGCCGGTGAGCTCCGCCACCTTGGCGCCGGCTTCCGGGGCGCTGGTCGTCGCCGAGTGGTCACGGCGCCCGGGAGGTTGCGGGCAATGTGCAGGCATTACCCGAAAGAGCCGGACGGCACTATTATGGCAAGTTATGAGGCTGCCTGGATTTACTGGCAGAAACCACAGGAAGCGTTAACCGGGAAACAATAATGGCCAAACACTCCTTCTTTGTAACGGGCACCGACACAGGGGTTGGGAAAACCCTGGTTTCCGCCGCCATTCTTCACGCGGCCCGGACCATGGGCAAACACACCCTGGCGATGAAACCCATTGCGTCTGGTTGTGATCGGACGCCCGAAGGACTCCGCAACGAAGATGCCCTGATTCTGCAGAACGCTATTACAGAGCCGCTGGCTTATGAGCTCATCAACCCGGTGGCGCTGGAACCGGCGATTGCCCCCCACGTTGCCGCCGAGCAGGCCGGACGTCATATCACTTCGGATCGGCTTGTCGGTTTTTGCCGTGGTTTGCAGATCCGTCCGGCAGACCTGCTGCTGGTGGAGGGCGCTGGCGGCTGGCGAGTGCCTCTAAACGATCGGGAAACCTATTCGGAGTTTCCGCGCCAACTGGCCATGCCGGTTATTCTAGTGGTCTCACTCCGCCTCGGCTGCATCAACCATGCTCTGCTGACGGCGGAAGCCATCAGAAGTGATGGTCTGCGGTTGGCGGGGTGGGTTGCCAATCGGACGGAATCCGAGCCAATGAGCTGCGAGCAGGACACTCTCAATTACCTGGTGAACCACATGGGCGCGCCCTGCCTGGGTATCCTTCCTTGGCTGGAGCAGGCGCGGCCGGAAATGTTGGCCGGCTATCTGAATATCGATGGATTGTTTGAAAATTGACCAAATGTGTGGCTTAATTGAGTCAATAAATGGTCACCAGGCAGCTTGGTCATGATCAATAACACTCTCGCAGTTGGAATTCAGGGCATTCAGGATGGCATGGTCGGCATGGAAAATGCCGCCCGTAAGATTGCCCGTGCCGGTGCTGATGGTCCCCAAGGAACCGCGGAAGGTGCGGGTAGCCTCGTCGAGCCCATTGTTGATCTCAAGATTTATGAGCGCAGTGTTGAAGCGTCCGCGCAGGTGGTTAAAACAGCAGACGAAACGCTGGGAACGCTTCTGGATATCATGGCCTGATTAACCAAAGAGCGCAGAGTTCGTGCTTTCCTCTCTCCCTCCTGTTCCTTCGCCTATACCGGCGGCTTCGTTTCAGGGCCCGGTTTCTCCGCGAGTCCAGGCCACGGGCCCAGTATCGGCAAAGCCGGAGGCGCCGACCGCTGGAGCCAGATCTGTTGAGGCTGCGGGCAAAGCCGAGTCCGCGCGGGAAAATCCGGACCCCGGGCCCCGCAGCGGGGAAGCCGACAATCCTCAGGGGCTCACAGACCAAGAGCTGAAACAACTGACTGAGCTGAAAGCGCGGGACCGTGAAGTTCGTGCCCACGAAGCCGCTCACCAGGCAGTTGGCGGCCAGTATGCCGGCGCCATGTCGTTTACCTACCAGCGGGGGCCGGACGGCGCCCAGTATGCGGTGGGTGGCGAAGTCTCCATCGATATCTCCCCCGTGCAGGGGAATCCCCAGGCAACCATTGAAAAGATGCGAATCGTCCGCGCGGCAGCCATGGCGCCGGCGGAGCCTTCTGGACAGGATCGGGCCGTTGCCGCTCAGGCCATGCAGATTATGCTTCAGGCCCAATCCGAGCTAGCTGCCGAATCCGGATCCTCTCCAAGGGAGGCAAGCGATGCCTATCGCAAAGTCTCCGCCATGGGCGAAGGTGAACAAAAAGGCGACGAAAACCGCGCGTCATCCTTCAAGCCTGTGTCCGCCTGACCCCCGCCTTGCAGGCACTGATTCCTGTAAATATATCCCATAGTTAAAGGTCACTTCTGTCCGGCATGCACTGTCATGGCGCATGATCCGGTGACAGTTCGCAACACAAATTTTGCATCAGGCTATTGACAATTCTGTGCCTGTAAACGTATGTTTCAAACAAGTGTTTAATTAAGGCTGCAGCGCATTGCGTTGCGGTGTCTGAGCAAACCCAAGGCCAGAAGCTGTTAAACCCGATTCAGCTGAGACCGAGAACTGAGGTGGATTCCATGCCTGATTACAAAGCGCCCCTGCGTGACATCAAATTCGTTATGACCGAGCTGCTGAACAGCGAGCAGCATTACGCCAATCTGGAAGGTGCTGAAGACGCTACTCCGGATATGGTCGATGCCATTATCGGGGAAGGTGCCAAGTTCTGTGAGCAGGTTCTGTCTCCGCTGAACCAGGTGGGTGACAAGGAAGGCTGTACCTGGAGCGAGGACGGTGTAAAAACGCCGACTGGCTTCAAAGAAGCATACCAGCAGTACGTTGAGGGCGGCTGGCCTTCCATGACCGCCGATCCCAACTACGGCGGCCAGGGGCTTCCGCATTCCCTCGGCCTGGTGATGAGTGAAATGGTAGGTACCGCCAACTGGTCCTTTGGGATGTATCCTGGCCTAAGCCACGGTGCCACCAACACCATTGAAGAGCACGGCACCGAAGAGCAGAAGCAGACCTACCTGACCAAGCTGATCAGCGGTGAGTGGACTGGCACCATGTGTCTGACCGAGCCGCACTGCGGTTCCGATCTCGGCACCCTGCGCACCAAGGCAGAGCCGAATGCCGATGGCACCTACGCCATTACCGGTACCAAGATCTTTATCTCTGCCGGTGAGCACGACATGGCCGAGAATATCGTCCACATCGTTCTGGCACGTCTGCCGGGCGCACCGGAAGGCACCAAGGGCATCTCCCTGTTTATCGTGCCCAAGTGCCTGCCGAACGAAGACGGCTCTGCTGGTGAGCGCAACGCCGTATCCTGCGGTTCCATCGAGCACAAGATGGGTATCCACGGTAATGCCACCTGTGTGATGAACTTCGACGGCGCCAAGGGCTGGCTGATCGGGCCTGAGAACAAGGGCCTGAACTGCATGTTCACCTTCATGAACACTGCTCGTATCGGTACCGCCATCCAGGGGCTGGGTGCCGCCGAGCTCGGCTTCCAGGGTTCACTGGCGTACGCCAAAGAGCGTCTGGCCATGCGTTCACTGAGTGGCCCCAAGAATCCGGAAGGCATTGCCGATCCGATCATCGTTCACCCGGACGTACGTCGCATGCTGCTGACCCAGAAGGCAGTCGCAGAAGGCGCTCGCGCCCTGATTTACCTGACTGCGCAACAGGCTGATATCGTGCACAGCGGCAAGACCGACGAAGAGCGCAAGGCGGCCGATGAGGCGTTGGGCTTCCTGACACCAATCGCCAAGGCGTTCCTGACCGAGATTGGTTACGAGGCAGCCAACCTGGGTATGCAGGTGTTCGGTGGCCACGGCTTTATCTCCGAGTGGGGTATGGAGCAGAACGTTCGTGACGCCCGAATCGGCATGATCTACGAGGGCACTACTGGTATTCAGGCGCTGGATCTTTTGGGCCGCAAGGTTCTGATGACCCAGGGCGAATCCCTGCGAGGCTTCACCAAGCAGGTTCACCTGTTCTGCAAGGAAAACGCCGACAACGAGCAGCTGCAGGAATTCATCGAGCCGCTGGCCGCCATGAACAAGGAATGGGGTGAGCTGACCACCAAGATTGGTATGTCCGCCATGAAGAACCGCGAAGAAGTGGGTGCGGCTTCCGTGGATTACCTGATGTACTCCGGTTATGCGGTCTTCGCCTACCTGTGGGCGCGGATGGCCAAGGTTGCGCTGGACAAGATGGTCGAAGGCACTACCGAAGAAATGTTCTACAACGCCAAGGTTCAGACTGCGCGCTTCTACTTCAAGCGCATGCTGCCCCGGGCAAAGAGCCACGCAGAAAGCATGCTGGCCGGCGCCGACAGCCTGATGGACATGCCGGAGGAAGCCTTCGCCATCTAAGGCGCGGGCAACGAAGGACGGTTCTACAGGAAAGGAAGCCCGCACTCCCCGGAGGCGGGCTTTTTTCATGAGTTGCGGTCCGCTTTTAGGGTATAATAGTCGCCCATAAAAATAATCTTCAGCGGACACATAGCCCGAGCAGGTGTGACCGGCCCGAACTGAGGCCCTATTGCCACCTGAACAGACTGACAGAATTTTTGGAGAGTTTTAGATGGCTGATTATCAGGCACCCTTACGTGACATGCGCTTCGTTCTGAATGAGGTTTTCGATGCCCCCGCCCTATGGGCCTCGCTGCCCAAGGTTGCCGAGCATGTGGACCCGGAAACGGCGGACGCGATTCTTGAAGAGGCTGGCAAGATCAGCAGCGGTGTACTGGCGCCCCTGAATCGCGAGGGCGACGAGCAGGGCTGCAAATGGAACGACGGCGAGGTGACGTCACCGGACGGTTTCAAGGAAGCCTACCAGACCATCGTTGAAGGCGGTTGGAACGGCCTCGGCGGTAACCCGGATTTTGGCGGCATGGGCATGCCCAAGACTCTGGTGGCCCAGTTCGAGGAAATGATGCAGGGTGCCAACATGGCGTTCGGCCTGGCCCCTATGCTGACGGCAGGTGCCTGTCTCGCCCTGGATGCCCATGGCAGTGATGAGCTTAAAGAAAAATACCTCCCGAATATGTACTCCGGTGTCTGGTCCGGTGCTATGGATCTGACAGAGCCCCACGCCGGTACCGACCTGGGAATTATCCGCACCAAGGCCGAGCCCAACGAAGACGGCTCTTTCAACGTCACAGGCACCAAGATCTTCATTACCTGGGGCGAGCACGACATGGCGGAGAACATCATTCACCTGGTTCTCGCCAAGCTGCCAGACGCGCCGAAGGGTCCCAAGGGCATTTCCCTGTTCCTCGTGCCCAAGTTCCTCGTGAATGACGACGGTTCACTGGGTGAGCGCAACAGCTTCAGTTGCGGTTCCATCGAGAAGAAGATGGGCATCAAAGGATCTGCTACCTGTGTCATGAACTTTGATGGCGCCAAAGGCTGGTTGGTCGGTGAAGAGAACAAAGGCCTGGCGGCCATGTTCACCATGATGAACTACGAGCGCCTGGGCGTGGGCATCCAGGGAATCGGCGCTGCCGAGGCCTCTCTCCAGAGTGCCCGGGAATACGCCCTTGACCGTATCCAGAGCCGCGCGCCAACCGGCGCCCAGCAGCCCGAAAAGGCAGCAGATCCGATTCTCGTTCATCCGGATGTGCGCCGCATGCTGCTGACCATGAAAGGCTTTGTGGAAGGCGGCAGGGCCTTCTCGACCTACGTTGCCCAGTGGCTGGATATCTCCAAGTACGCCGAGGACGACGAGCGTCGCAAACATGCCGAGGGCATGGTGGCCTTGCTGACCCCGATAGCCAAGGCATTCCTGACCGATCGTGGCCTGGATGCCTGTATCATGGGCCAGCAGGTTTTCGGTGGCCATGGTTTCATCCGCGAGTGGGGCCAGGAGCAACTGGTTCGTGACTGCCGTATTACCCAGATCTACGAAGGCACCAACGGTATCCAGGCACTGGATCTGATGGGCCGGAAAGTGGTTGGTACGCAGGGTAAACTCTATGAGCTGTTCGCCCAGGACGTGGCAAACTTCCTCGAGGAGAATAGCGGTGATGAGCACTTGCGCCCGTTCCTTGAGCCGCTAGCGGCGGCGGTTGAGCGTCTTGATGATGTTACCGAGCACGTGATCAAACAGGCTGGGGACAATCCGAACGCCATTGGCGCGGCTTCCGTGGACTATCTGGACCTGTTTGGTCTGACGGCACTTGGCTACATGTGGGCGAAGATTGCCAAAGCAGCGGCACCCCAGGCCGAAGCGGACACCTCCGGCTTCTACAGCGGTAAAATGAAGACGGCGCGATTCTACTATGACCGTCTGTTGCCAAAGACGGTTTCGCTGGCCGAGGGTATTCGCAGCGGCAGTGATTCCATGATGGCGCTGACTGCAGAGGAATTCTGATTCCGTCAGCAATAGCAACCCGCAAAAAAACAGGCCTTCGGGCCTGTTTTTTTATGGATGCTGACCAATTGGCCTGACCCTTTTAGAGCTTACAGGCGCTCCATCCGGTTCGGATCGGTGACGAAGGGGTTGTCGTTGCCCTGGATTTCAGCGATGCGCCGATGACGGGTGATCTCGCCATCATCCGGCGGGTCCAGACGATTCCATCCCTTGAAGACCGCGGAGGAGCCCAGCCACGGCAGGTCATAGGTATCCACCATGTAGGCAACGGTGCGCGCGACATCGCCTTTGACCCGGACCGGTGGCTCGAAGAACTGGGCGCTTTGGCGAATGCCACACTCATCCTCGCTGACGGACTCCCCGAGATCTTCGTAACGGGCATTGCGGCGCCCCATCTCGGTCCGGCTGCGTACCGGTATCATATTGTGCATGTCAGACGCGATCTGGCGGTAGCGATTGTCCTGTTCACATTCACGGGATGTGCCGCAATCAAGTGCGCTTCGGACATCCGCCAATGGATACACATAGCCGTCTGTCAGCACGAAACCTTTGCTGGTAAAAGCCGTGTTGCAAAAGAAGGAGTTGCCGCCGTTGGCGTAGAGGTCACCCCAGAAGTGATCGGAAACAACGGTTTTAGGGTCACTGAACCGGGTATTCTGGCCAATAACGAGGGTAGTGGTGAGCAACAGGCAGAGCGCTGTGGGTATCAGTAAGAGTTGTTTCATACGCCTTTTATACCTCGCAGTGTTCCCAAACGTCCTGGCAATTCGGGCCCTGATGATCAGGCCTGATCATAAAATGATCAGGTGGGTCAAAACTATGACGCTTTGTTCACTGATACTGTGAAGTATGACACAGAGGCTCTAATGCACAGAGCCTCTGAGGTAGAAATTTGTGGCGTAATGTTAACGGGTTAACAGTTTCACTTCAGTTTGTTGCGGATGTTCTGATAACCGTTTTTCAGATCTTCGCCCAGTTTTTGCGCGGTTTGGCGGGCTTCCTGGGACGCGTTTTCTGCATCGTGCAGAACCTGGTCGATTTTGTTTTTGAATCGATCCCAGTCCTGTTCGAGGTCCTCCCACTCGTCCTTTACGTCTTCCCGGGCCAGATGCATCTGAACGCGCGCCTCATCCCGGTACTGTTTTACCTTTTCCGACAGCTTCTTGAGCTCTTCTTGAAGACTCATATCAAGCACCTCCTTGGATTGTTGGTGTGCTTACAATGCGCCCGATTGTAAAAATCTGTCAAGGGGCTGGCTGGGCCAGACGATAACAAGAAAGGTAGAGTTTGATTCAGGTCAGGAACGACCGGCAAGCAGGGCGGACATATCCCGCAAATAGTGCCACGGAGTGAGGGTATCGAAGCCTTTGGCGGCGCGATCGATCTGACTGCAAAGGCTGATGGCCTCATTCAGTTGGGAGCGGTTCAGCCTGCGTGCGGCCTGCTCGAGCGCCCGGGCCCGCTGGGGCTGGAACACCCCTCGCTTTTTCAGGAAGGCTGCGGGATTCTCCGACTGACCGGCTGAGGACTTCAGCTCCAGCAAGAGATTCAGGTCGCGGCTGAGAACCGACAGCAGGCCCAGCGGGTTTTCTCCCTCTTGCTGAAGCACAGTGATCATCTTACCCGCGTGAGGGGCCCGGCCACTGATCAATTCCGTGACCAGTTCGAAGCCATTGAATCGGGAACTGTCCTGCACTGCCTGTTCAACAGTTTCCTCGTCGATGGTATTGCCGTTTGCCAGCAGAGACAGCCTGTCCAGCTCCTGGCTGGCGGCAAGCAGATTACCTTCCAGGCGTTCGCTCATGATGGCCAGGGCGCCCCGGGTCAGGCTCAGGCCCCGGTTGCTGGCCCTCTGCTGGAGCCACCCCTGGAACTTATCGGCATCTACCGGCCACACCGGCACGTGAACACCTTTTCCCTGGAGCTCTTTGTACCATTTCCTCCGTGTCTCCGCGGCGTCCAGGCGGGCGCTGATCAGCAGCAGGATGATATCTTCGGGAGGATCTGCCAGTACCCGTTCCAGTACCGCGCGACCGTCACCAAGCTTGCCCGTGGGCAAATGAATCTCGATGCGCCGTTTCTCGGCAAACAGGGACATGGCACTGAATTCTTCGCCAACGGCATTCCAGTCCAGTTGGTGATCGGCGTGGAAGGTCAGGCGGTCATGATAGCCGGCGTCTTTTGCGGCCTTTCGAACCTGATCACAGCATTCCTGAACCAGCAGGGGTTCATCACCGGAAACAAGATAGACAGGCGAGAGGCCCTTTTTCAGAAGCTGGGATAACTGGCCCGGGTTGGTCTTCATGGCTGGCCTGTGGCTTGGGCGTCATCTTCCTGTTTGCGCTGGTATTCTGCCCGGATGGCGTCGATGCGCTGTGGGGTCAGAGGAGCCAGCCGGAATATCACCTGCTGTGCAAGGCGATCGTCCATTTGCTGGCGGAGGGCCTCTTCTTCACGCTGTCTTGCCAGCACGTTGGTCTCGTCGTAGCGGTAACTCTCGCTGGTCGTCAGGCGGGTCGTACCTACCATGGGAACCCGATCAGAGCTGACCACTTCAAGATCAACAGAGTGACGGAGCGTGTATTCGGCGGCCGCGGCCTGGGCTGTGATGGCGCTTGCGCGGCGATCCCGCTCGAAATTCCTCAGTCGTAGAATGTAATCGGCCTCCGCCACTGGCGCCAGACGGACATTGCCCAGATTCAGCTGTTCGCGCAAGGAACGGCACAGGGTGTCGGGTACCTGGGATGAGCAATCCACCGCCAGAGGTTCAAGGGCCGAAGAAACCGGAGGCGCACCCCGCAACTGGAATCCACAACCAGCAATCAGCGCCGCCATTACAGCGGTCGGCATCAGGCGTGCTGAAGATTTCAGAGCGGAGTGGCATGACATATCAGTTGGCCACCACATTCACCAGTTTGCCCGGCACCACGATAACCTTGCGTACCGTCGCGCCCTCCGTAAAGCGCATAACGTTCTCGTTCTCGAGGGCCAGCTTTTCCAGATCGGCCTTGCTGATATCGGCCGGCACATCTTCCTTGGCCCGAACCTTGCCATTGACCTGCAGTACCACCTGGATCTGGCTGCGAACCATGGCGGACTCATCAGCTTTGGGCCAGGACGCATTGACAACGGGCTCTTCGTGACCTAACGCCTGCCAAAGGGTATGGCAGATGTGCGGAACGATCGGCGACAGCACGAGCACCGCGGTGTCCAGGGCTTCCTGGCGGACGGCACGTGTCTGGGGCTCGTCACCCTGGAGTTTGCCAACATCGTTGAGCAGCTCCATCACGGCGGCAATGGCCGTATTGAACGTCAGCCGCCGGCTGATATCGTCACTGACCTTGGCAATAGTCTCGTGAGTCTTGCGCCGCAGGTTTTTCTGGCCATCGTTCAGTTCGGCCGCGTCCACAGCCGGCGCAGGGCCGCCTGCTGCATGCTCGTTCACCAGGCGCCAGATGCGCTTGAGGAAACGGTGTGCACCCTCAACACCACTGTCCGACCACTCCAGGGACTGTTCCGGGGGTGCCGCAAACATCATGAACAGGCGAACGGTATCGGCACCGTGCTCGTCGATGATGGCCTGGGGATCAATGCCGTTGTTCTTGGACTTGGACATCTTGGTGACGCCGCCGGATACCACCGGCTCGCCATCTTCCTTGTGCACGGCCCGAACAGGCTGGCCTTTCTCGTCTCGCTCGACGGTCACATCGGCGGGCGAAATCCATACCTTGCCACCCTTGCCATCTTCCCGGTAATAGGTCTCCGCCAGGACCATGCCCTGGCAAAGCAGTCGGTTGAAGGGCTCGGAACTGGTCACCAGGCCCACGTCGCGCAGCAGCTTGTGGAAGAAGCGGGCATACAGCAGGTGCAGGATAGCGTGCTCAATGCCACCGATGTACTGATCTACCGGCAGCCAATAGTTGGCGGCAGACGGGTCCAGCATGCCCTGATCGTAATTGGGGCTGCAGAACCGGGCGTAGTACCAGGAAGACTCCATGAAGGTGTCGAAAGTGTCGGTTTCCAGGGTCGCCGGCTGGCCGTTGAACTCGGTCTTGCACCACTCAGGATCGGCCTTGATGGGAGACTGGACACCGTCCATTTCCACGTCTTCGGGCAGGCGTACCGGCAGCTTGTCATCGGGCACCGGCATCTCGGTGCCGTCTTCCAGTGTCATCATCGGAATCGGCGCGCCCCAGTAACGCTGGCGGGATACACCCCAGTCGCGCAGGCGGTAATTCACGGTGCGCTTGCCAATGCTGTGTTCTTCCAGGAATGTTGCAATCTCATCGAAGGCTTCGTCGCTGCTCAGACCGCTGTACTTGCCGGAGGAAACGAGGATGCCCTTCTCGGTGAAGGCCTGCTCCTGGACATCGATCTCCCGGCCGTCACTGGCGGCAATCACCTGTTTGATGGGCAGTTTATACTTGCGGGCAAACTCATGGTCGCGCTCGTCGTGACCGGGCACCGCCATCAGCGCACCAGTGCCGTAATCCATCAGCACAAAGTTGGCGACCCAGACCGGAATCTCTTCTTGTGTAAGCGGGTGCACCGCCTTGAAGCCAGTATCGATGCCGCGCTTCTCCATGGTGGCCAGTTCGGCCTCCGCGGTCTTGCTGTTGCGGCACTCCTCGACAAACTCAGCCACGTCGCGATGGCGCTCTGCCGCCTCTTTGGCCAGGGGATGCTCTGCGGCCACGGCCATGTAGCTCACGCCCATCAGGGTGTCGGGGCGGGTGGTATAAACGGTCAGACCGCTATCACGGTCTTTAAGCGGGAAGGTCAGCTCGGTGCCTTCAGACTTGCCGATCCAGTTGCGCTGCATGGTCTTGACCTGCTCGGGCCAGTCTTCCAGCTCGTCCAGATCGTTCAGCAGTTCTTCGGCGTAATCGGTAATGCGGATAAACCACTGCGGGATCTTTTTCTGTTCCACCAGTGCACCGGAACGCCAGCCCCGGCCGTCCACGACCTGCTCGTTGGCCAGAACCGTCTGGTCCACCGGGTCCCAGTTAACCGTGGACATCTTCTTGTACACCAGGCCCTTCTCATACAAACGCGCGAAGAACCACTGTTCCCAGCGATAGTAATCCGGCTTGCAGGTAGCCAGTTCCCGATCCCAGTCGTACCCGAACCCCAGCTGCTTGAGCTGGTTCTTCATGTACTCGATGTTGGCGTAGGTCCACTTGGCCGGTGCAGTCTTGTTGGCAATGGCGGCGTTCTCGGCAGGCAGGCCAAATGCATCCCAGCCCATGGGCTGCATCACGTTCTTGCCCTGCATGCGCTGGTAGCGGGAAATTACATCGCCGATGGTGTAATTGCGGACGTGCCCCATGTGCAGCTTGCCACTGGGGTAGGGGAACATGGACAGGCAGTAGTACTTGGGTTTGCCCGGTTCTTCCTTCACCGTGAAGGTCTTGTTCTCTTCCCAGAAATTACGGGCATTCTGTTCTACGTCACGGGGATTGTATTGCTCGTCCATTCCTGCCATTACCGAAATTACCTTGTGTGGAAAAATAAAAGCCTGTATCAAAATCACGTCCGGAGCGGGCCGGACATTCTAACGCACACTAGCCTTTACAGGTAGTCTGCCAATTTTCTGTTCTTGTGCCAGACTTGCAGATATGGGGGAAGCGCTGGCGGCGATGACTCCCCGGGACACGCCGTGAATACGTCCGTGTAGGCTTGATCGCAGCATCCATGCTGCTCACAGTCCCAGGGAGTCATCGCCGCCAGCGCCCGTTACATCGGAAGTGGAGTCCAAGGTGCACTTCCCAAGCTCGGGAGACGGTGTACAGCCTTCTTTTCCGGGACTGTCTGCAGCATGGATGCTGCAGCCAAGCGTACATGGATGTATTCACAGCGTGTCCCGGAAAAGAAGGCTGTGCAGCGGCTCCTGCACCTGAACGCGGTATCGAGGAGTCAAAATGACACAACCAGAAAGAAGTCATCTCTCAGGCAAGGCACTGGAAGTTTACGACCGTATGCTGGAGCGGGTAAAAGCGCGTCTCCATGACCTGGAAGAAACATCGCTCCAGAACCTCGAAGAAGAGGTCCAGAAAGCGGTGGAATTTGAGTACGAGCTCGAGGAGATGACCAGGGATGAAGCGGCCCTGCTTGGCGAATACCTCCAGAGGGATCTCGAGCACCTTCTGCACTTCGTGGAGGAAACTGGAGAAGGCCTGAGTGAATGGTTGCAGCTTGATATGGCATTGCTGGAACACCAGTTGGCGGACAGCCTGCTGTCGGTCGCTGACAAAACGGTTGTGGACTTCCTGGAGCTGAAACAGAAGCTGGAAAATAAGGAAGTGGGCCAGTACATCTCAGGGGAAGTGGCTACCGCCGGTATGTTCCAGTGCCTGAACTGCGGGCATATGAGGTGTCTGACTGCCACCAGTCACCTGGAACCCTGTGAAGCCTGCGGCTCCCACTACTACGAGCGGGTCACGAGCCGCTGGCCGAAACAGGAGGAATAATCCGCTCCCGGACAAAAACGATCAGAATGACCGCAAGGGTCAGCACTGGCCAGGAGCCGGTTTGCATATAGGGCGTGCTACCCGTGGCAGTGAACACCTCGCCGGTGAGGGTGGCGCGCTCGAACTGGGGAATGGTTTCGGTCAGTTCACCACGGTTATTGATGATTGCCGTTACGCCATTGTTGGTGCCTCGAAGCATGTAGCGGCCAGTTTCCAAGGCCCGCATTCTGGCGATTTGTAAATGCTGCAACGGGCCGATAGAGTCACCGAACCAGCCGTCGTTGCTGATGGTGAGCAGAAGGCCTGCGCCCCGGGCGTTAAAGGCCACAAAATCGGGATAGGCGACCTCATAGCAGATAAAGGGCATCACGTTGATGCCATTGGCCTCGAGCGGATCCTGCCACTCAGGTCCCCGGCTGAAATCGCTCATGGGCAAATCGAAGAAACCGATCAGACCCCGCAACACACTTTGTAGAGGCACATACTCCCCGAACGGCACCAGCTTCTGCTTGTGGTACATGCCTTCGCCGTTGCCGATGGCCATGATGCTGTTGTGGAAGGTAAAGTCTTCAATACGATCACTGAATCCATACCAGGGTATACCGGTAATCAGGGTGCTGTTCTCCCCCAATTCTGCACTGATGTGATCAATGATCTTGCCAGCCTGATCCTGAGGGATGGGGATGGCCGTTTCCGGCCATAGAATCAGGTCTGTGTCCCAGTGGTCTTCCGTCATTCCCAGATAGGTGACGATCTGGTCCTTCAAAAACTCCGGGTCCCATTTTATCTGCTGGGGGATATTGCCCTGCATGGCAGCAAAGGAAGTAGGGTTCTCGCTCAGATCCGTCCAATCGAGGCGATTCATGGCCGGAGCAACCAACCAGGGAATCAGGGCAACAACGAGTGTGATCCCAGCAGCAACTGGTCGCAGATGGTTCACGAGCCACCAGCTGCCGTAAAGTGCGGCTCCGGTAGCAGCAATCCAGAGGGTGATGCCATGAACGCCGGTCAAGGGCGCCAGCCCGGCCAGGGGGCCGTCTGTATGCGCCGTGCCCAGATACAGCCATGGAAAGCCGGTAAGCAGCCAGCCACGGAGCCAGTCGCCAAGAATCCAGATCGCGGGGAAGAGGATCAGGCGTCGGACCGGGCTGTCCTTGGCAAGCTTACCCCAGAACCAGAAAGCGAGGGCGTGGAACAGTGCCAGACCCGCTACGAACAGAATAGTGAGCAGGACGGCTATGGGAATCGCTGTGTTGCCGTGTTCGCTGATGCTGATGTACACCCAGCTGGCCCCGCTGCCGAACAGCCCCAGGCCAGTCAGCCATCCGGCCCGGAAAAGCTTTTCCGGGGCCAGGGGTACGGTAACCAGAAGGATCAACAGGACCGAGACCGGGCCCAGCCACCAGAGGTTGAATGGAGAAAAAGTCAGGGTTTGCAAAGCGCCGGCCACCACAAGGGCGGCGGCGCCCAGCCAGGCGTTAGAAGAGAAGGGGGTGTTCAACGCTCTGGTGTTTGTGGCGTCACTGGTCACTTCGGGTTACCTGCAGCAGACGGATTACACGGTTATCGGCGTTGGCAATGGTAAAGCGCAAGCCGCCGAATTCAACCGATTCGCCCCGTCTGGGCAGGTGTCCGAATTCCTTGAGAACCACGCCACCAATGGTATCGAATTCTTCTTCGTCCATTTCGGTTTCGAAGAACTCATTGAAATCATCAATGGGCGTTACTGCTTTTACGGCGTAGCTGCCATCGCCCCGGGCCTTGATGTTCGTCTCTTCATCGAAGTCGTGTTCGTCCTCGATCTCGCCAACGATCTGCTCGAGAACGTCTTCGATGGTGATGAGGCCGGCGGTGCCGCCGTATTCATCCACCACGATGGCCATGTGGTTGCGGTTTTCCTTGAACTCCTTGAGCAACTGGTTGAGGCGCTTGCTCTCGGGGACAAAATTGGGTGGCCGCAGAATTTCGCGGATACGATTCCAGTTCAGGTCGTTGTTCAGGGCCAGAGGAAGCAGATCTTTGGCCAGTAGCACGCCGATGACATCGTCCTGGCTGTCGCCAATAACCGGAAAACGGCTGTGTGCAGAATCCATGATTTCGCCCAGAAACTCCTTGGGCTCCTGGGATGCCTTGACGGTGACCATCTGCGAGCGGGGAATCATGATCTCATCCACTCGCATGTCGATCACCTGCATGGCACCTTCGATGATGCTCATGGCATCGACATCGATGATGTTCTGGGACTCGGCGTCCCGCAGGATTTCCAGCACGTCCTCAACGGACTCAGGCCCGCTGGAGAAGGCCTGTGATATACGTTCCAGCCAGGACTTTCCGCCCTGGCTGCGACTCGACTGATCGTCGCTCATGAGTCTTGTTCCGTTTCCTCTGCTTCGTAAGGATTGCCATATCCAAGCTGCATCAGCAGCCGGATTTCGAGGGCTTCCATGACCTCGGCATCATCGTCTTCAATATGATCAAAACCCTGGAGGTGCAACATGCCATGCACCACCATATGCGCCCAATGGGCGTCGAGGGTTTTGTCCTGCTCCCTGGCCTCTTTCTCGACAACCGGCGCACAAATCACCAGATCTCCGGCCAATGGCACCGTTATACCGGCTGGCGCCTCAAATGGGAAGGACAACACGTTGGTCGGATAGTCCCGCCCCCGGTACTGGTGATTCAGTGCCTGACTTTCTTCGGTTCCGACAATACGGACAGTCACCTCGGACGGATCCTCGCCCTGCCAGGCAAGTTGCGCCCATTTCTGAACCTGCGCCTCCGAAGGTATTCCCGGAGCCTCAAAAACCTGCTGAAAATCTACTGTCAGCTCGTTCACTGGCCGGTCGCACTCCCATCATCAAAGGAATCGTAGGCCTCGACAATCCGCTGTACCAGCGGATGGCGTACCACATCCTTCGCCTCGAACCGGGTAAACCCGATGCCCGGCACCTTGCTGAGAACACCGGCGGCATGAATAAGCCCGGAGTTCTGGCCACGGGGCAAGTCCACCTGGGTGGTGTCGCCGGTAATAACCGCGGTAGACCCAAAGCCGATACGGGTCAGAAACATCTTCATCTGCTCACGGGTGGTGTTCTGGCTCTCGTCCAGGATGATGAACGAATTATTGAGCGTACGGCCGCGCATGAACGCCAGTGGCGCAATCTCGATCACGCTTTTCTCGATCAGGCGGGTAACCTGGTCAAACCCGAGCATTTCATACAATGCGTCGTACAACGGGCGCAGGTATGGATCCACCTTCTGAGCCAGGTCGCCAGGGAGAAAACCAAGCTTCTCACCAGCCTCCACCGCCGGCCGCACCAGCAGAATCCGCTTCACCTGCTCGTCTTTCAGAGCCTCAACGGCACAGGCCACCGCCAACCAGGTCTTGCCGGTACCTGCCGGCCCAATCCCGAAATTGATATCGTGGGTGTGGATGTTGTGAACATACTTCTGCTGATTCGCGCCCCGGGGCTTGGCTGTCAGTTTCGGCGTCTTGATCACCGTCACCGCGCCATCGTAGGGCACGTCCTCCGGCAGGCGTTCAAAGCCGGTTTCCCGGATAAACAGATGCACGGTATCCGGCGGAATATCATCCGTGGCTTCGGTTTCCCGATACAGATGCCGGATAACCTCAACGGCCGCCGCCACATGTTCGGTTTCCCCTTCCACCCGGAAATGATGACCCCGCCTGCCGACTTTTACATGCAGGCGTTTTTCAATCATCTTCAGGTTTTCATCAAACTGGCCACAAAGCGTCGCCAGCCGACGCTGGTCCACCGGGTGCAGGTCAAATTGTCTGTGATCGTTGGCGTTCAAAAGTGCTCCGTTTCGTTTACTCCCCATGGTTTATTGATTGGGAGTACGTGTTTCTGGTGTTCTGTTAACGGGCAAGGGCCGGGCGGACTCTCCAAAAAGCGCCCGCAAGTACGTCCATGTAGGGCTCGGTCGCGCCATCCCTGGCGCTCCACGTTTTTGGAAAGTCCGCCCGGCCCTTACCCTGATCATTCTATGTGCAGGCCCGAAAGTTAAAAAACAAGTAGGTCGGAGTAGCCGGAGGCGTGATCCGACGGTTTTCATCGTTCCGGAAAAAATTGTTGGATTACGACTTCGTCTAATCCAACCTACGAATGCTTTCTGTGGCCTGCAAGGGAGTATTCGGCGGAGATTGGTGCGTATGGCTTCCCAAAAATGTCGGCGGCCAAGGATGGCCGACGCCAAGCGCACATGGATGTGCTCGTAGCGGTTTTTGGGAAGCCATACGCACCAATCGTCCTACTCCAAATCCCAGACGGATGGGAAACCGGGCCTAGTAAAACTCCGAATCCACTGGCACCCCGCGAAGTGAATTGGGATAGGCCTCCACAATATCGACATCAATAAAGTGCCCAACAACCTCAGGATTCTCATGCCGGAAATTCACAATCCGGTTGTTCTCGGTTCGCCCCGCATACTCGCCAGGATCTTTTTTCGACAACCCGGTCACCAGAATCCGCTGAGTAGAACCCACCATCTTGCGGCTGATATCCATCACATTCTGGTTCAGGCGATCCTGCAGAATGCTCAGTCGCTGCTTCTTCACATCCATCGGCGTATCGTCCGGCAGGTCCGACGCCGGTGTGCCAGGGCGGGCGCTGTAGACAAAACTGAAGGACATGTCGAAACCGATGTCGTTGATCAGCTTCATGGTGTCTTCAAAGTCTTTCTCGGTTTCGCCCGGGAAGCCGATAATGAAGTCCGAAGAGAAGCTGATGTCCGGGCGGATCTTGCGCAGGCGGCGGAGTTTCGACTTGTACTCCAGAGCCGTGTGGCCACGCTTCATGGCAGCCAGAATCCGGTCGGAGCCGCTTTGAACCGGCAGGTGCAGGTGGCTGACCAGCTCCGGAACACGCTCATAGACGTCGATCAGTGCATCCGAGAACTCCACCGGGTGAGAGGTGGTGTACCGAATGCGGTCGATGCCTTCGATGGTGGCAATCAGCTCAATCAGCTCCGCCAGATCCATGGTGTCGCCGTCGTGGGTTTCGCCACGGTAGGCATTCACGTTCTGGCCCAGCAGGTTCACTTCCCGAACACCCTGGCTGGCCAGATGAGCCACTTCAGCGATCACGTCGTCCGCCGGGCGACTGACTTCTTCCCCGCGGGTATACGGAACCACGCAGAAGGTGCAGTACTTGCTGCACCCTTCCATGATCGAAACAAACGCAGAGGGGCCATCGGCGCCGGGCTCGGGCAGGTTGTCGAATTTCTCGATTTCCGGGAAGCTGACGTCCACAACGCCCACGCCGTTACCCTTGGCGCGCACTTCGGTAATCATGTCCGGCAGGCGATGCAGGGTTTGCGGGCCAAAGACCATGTCCACGTAGGGCGCCCGGTCGATGATCGCCTGGCCTTCCTGGGACGCCACGCAGCCGCCCACGCCGATGATCATTTCCGGCTTTTTGCTTTTCAGCTTTTTCCAGCGGCCAAGCTGGTGAAACACCTTTTCCTGGGCTTTTTCCCGGATGGAGCAGGTGTTCAGCAAAAGGATGTCGGCGTCATCGGGTGAATCAGTCATTTCGACGGTTTCACCGGTTTTGAGCAGGTCTGCCATGCGGGCAGAATCGTACTCGTTCATCTGACAGCCGTGGGTTTTGATGTACAGCTTCTTGGCCATGGGTCTCACGTAATCTGGTGCGTATTCTGGTGGATGGTGCGCCGGGAACTGGATGGTTTAAACGGGGCGCCAGCAAAAAGGAACTGAGTATTATAACGGGGTGCTTAAACTTCAACCACCTTTGTCTCGGCTAGTTGCTAGTCCGCTTGTGGTATTATTTTTGGCTCTTTAAATCGACAATCAAGCCCAAACACGATCATGACCCCCGAACGCCTCGCCCGAATCAAACAAACCCTCAATACCCGGCAACCGGACCTGAGCGTCCTCACCGATCAGGTCCACAAACCCCGGAACCTCTCCGCCATCATCCGCTCCTGCGACGCGTTCGGCCTTGCCAACATGCACGTGGTCTGGCCGAAGGAAGGCTTCCGGGCCTTTCGCAAGACCGCCGGCGGCAGCTACAACTGGGTAACCACCCACACCCATCGGAGCATGGACGAAGCGATCGACAGTCTGAAAGGGCAGGGCCACAAGCTATACGCGGCTCAGCTGTCTGACCGGGCCATCGACTTCCGGGAGGCGGATTACACAGTGCCGTGTACGGTGATCATGGGTAACGAAGTTGATGGTGTGAGCGCCGATGCGGCGGCCCAGGCCGACGAGCACATCGTGATCCCGATGATGGGCATGGTGGAGTCGCTCAACGTGTCTTCCGCCTGCGCGATTATCCTGTCCGAAGCTCAGCGGCAGAGAAAACTGGCTGGTATGTTCGACCAGCGCCGGTTGCCGGATGACGAATACAACCGCCTGCTGTTCAGATGGTGCCAGCCAACCGTCAAACGCTACTGCGACGACCGCAACCTGCCGTACCCGCCAATCGATCCGGACACCGGCGAGTTAATTGATGGCGTAGGCTGGATGCAGGAAATAAGAAAACTAAGGGCAAATCGCCCAAGATGGGACGATCAGCCCATCACTCCTCGCGAGCCTCGAGATACCGCTGAAGCTGTTCCCGCAAAGCCTTGGGAAGCCGGGTAATCGTCAAGGCGTCTTTGTCGCGGTCATAGTAAACCGCCTGATTCACCAGGTCGGATGAAAAGGACACGCTCATGCCACCCCCGGAGCCTGCAATACGCACCAGCTTTTTCACCTTACGGTGGTCCGGGTGCAATACGCCGCTCTCCGGCAGTTCGGCGGTTTTCGAGGCGAATTCCTTGAAGCGTTGCGGCTCGCTCTCGTCCAGGTAGCCGGATAGCGCCTCGATTTCCACAGGCTCGCCCAGGGCATGCTGTTCCTTGCAGAACTCATAAGCCTTGTTGCGAACCTCGCCGGCTTTCTCTGGCTCCGAGGATTTTGCGAAGGCTTCCACGGCGTCCAGGAACGTCATGGTTTCCTTTTCTACGTCTACCTGATTGGTAAACCCGCACAATCGGATAAACAGCTCGCCCGGCTCACCAGTTCCACGGCCATGCACCAGGGTGAGGTAGTTCTCCGCCGGGTTGTTGCCGCGCCAGTCGTCCAGCTCGATGCGAACGGCCAGGTTCAGGCGGGACAGACTGAGGACGTCGGTCGCATCCAGTGACTGCTTGCCATCGAAGCGCATGGCGCTGTCGGTTTCCAGAATGAACAGGTAAACCACCTCGGCGTCGGCCAGGGCATCGTGGACAATCATCAGATGGCCATCGAATTCTTCCTGGCTGCCAGTGAGCAGTTCCTGCCACTGCCCGAACAGGCGGTCGGTCATGGCGCCAAAGGTTTGTTTGTCTTCCAGATAGTCTTTTAGCCAGGCGCTGAACGGGCACTCGCCCAGATCTTCGGAAAACCGGCCGTATTTCTTGCCGGGCTTGCTGTTGAACAGGCGCTTCATCTGCTTGTGCAGGCCCTCATAATCGCCACCGGGCTCCTGCAGGGCCTCACCGGTCACAAGGCGGGCGGGCTGGCCCGGCTGGTACTGGCTGGCGAAGGCAGTGCGGAGGTGTTTGATGGCCATTGTTGGCTCCTGTTCGTTGTTTCGATTAACTCAGAGAGGCGGGATTCTGCCACGATTTGGTGGCGGATTCATTGGTAGCCTGAAGGATTGCGGGAAGGCCGCGGGGCAGGCGCGTATTTTTCTTACGAAAAAACAACTCGCTGCGCTCAGACATCTTTTTTCTAGAGAAAAATACGCACCTACCCCACGTCCACGGGACTTTCAGTGGTCCGCCAAAAGAAAAACGGGTGTTTTCCTTGCTTTGGCTTTGGGAACTAACACCAATATATGCCGGCGACGGGGTGGGGGTATCTTTTTCTGCCGGAAAAAGATGTCTGAGCGAAGCGAGTTGTTTTTCCAAAGAAAAAGATACCCCCACCCCGGCGCCAGCCACCAAAGCAGGGATATCTTATGTCGACTCAGAAGTCAGAGATCAAACCCGCTTGCTGCGAATCAACTCCTGAACAAGTTTGCTAACAGCCTCAGGAATCTCCTGTTCGCTGTCCGCGGTCGCAGCCGCATTGGCGATGTCAGTGCCGAGGTTCACGGCAATGGCAACCAGTCCGTGGGAAGTCAGAAGCTGGGCAACACGGCGGCGCTCGTCGGCATCGCCGGCGTTCTCTTCGTTGACCACAACCGCGGTTTTGCCCTGGTCGAACAGTGCACGCTCAACGGCGAGGGCCAGTGCCGGCGCCTGTCGGCCGTTGCAGGCAATGATCGCCGGTTTCTGGGCCAGTCGGCGTTCGCGTTCTTCTGCTGAGACCGGATCTAGGGATTCCCCGGAATCGGCCAGGCCAGCCACCATGCCCGCACCAATGGTGACGTTGGACAGGCGGTCGATCACGATAAAGCTGCCGGTGACGTGGTTGCGCTGGTATGCGTCAAAGGCAATCGGCTGGTTCAGGGTCAGTTCACACAGACCAATTTCGTTCAGCTGCAACTGGCTGGGGTTGGCATGCTGTTCCAGGGTGTTCACGTCGGTCTGGTGGTGGATTTTTTTCACCGTGCCGGAGGTAAAAGTCGGTCCCAGCTTGATGTCGTACAGGCGACCGGTTTCCAGTGGTGCATCGGTCATCCACACGATGTTGGCATTGAAGCGGTTGCCCACTTCCGGCTCGTCTTCCACTTTGACCAGCATATCGCCGCGGCTGATGTCGATTTCATCGGTCAGGGTGAGGGTGACCGCCTGATCGATATAGGCCTCTTCCAGGTTGCCATCGAAAGTGACCACTTCCTTGACCGTGCTGGTGCGGCGTGAGGGTAGGGCCATCACCTGTTCGCCCGGGCGGATCACGCCGGAGGCGATGGTGCCGCAGAAACCCCGGAAGTTGAGGTTCGGGCGGGTAACGTATTGAACCGGAAAGCGGAAATGCTCCAGGTTCTTGTCCCGGCCGACTTCCACCGTTTCGAGGATTTCCATCAGGGGCTGGCCGGTGAACCAGGGCGTGTTCTCACTCTTGTTCACAACGTTGTCGCCTTCCAGGGCGGACAGCGGCACGAAGCGGATATCCTTCAGGCCCAGCTTGGCGGCGAACGCCAGGTAATCGTCTTTGATTTCGTTGAAGCGTTCTTCGCTGAAATCCACCAGATCCATCTTGTTCACTGCCACGACAATATGGCGAATGCCCAGAAGAGAAGCGATGTAAGAGTGGCGCCGGGTCTGGGTCAGCACGCCGTGGCGGGCATCGATCATCAGGATGGCGACCTGGGCCGTGGACGCGCCGGTTGCCATGTTACGGGTGTACTGTTCGTGGCCCGGGGTGTCGGCAATGATGAACTTGCGTTTGTCGGTGGAGAAGTACCGATAGGCGACATCAATTGTGATGCCCTGTTCCCGCTCTGCCTGTAGGCCGTCCACCAGCAGGGCGAGGTCAAGTTTCTCGCCGGTGGTGCCCATCTTGGCGCTGTCGGTTTTCAGGCTGGCCATGTGATCTTCGTAGATCATCTTGGTGTCGTGAAGCAGCCGGCCGATCAGGGTGCTCTTGCCGTCGTCCACGCTGCCGCAGGTGAGCAGGCGCAGGAGTTCCTTGTTCTCGTGCTGCTTCAGGTAGGCCTGAATATCTTCTGCAATCAGATCAGACTGGTGTGACATCTTAGAAATACCCTTCCCGCTTTTTCTGTTCCATGGAGCCGGCTGAATCGTGGTCGATCACCCGACCCTGGCGCTCGGAGCTCTTGGCCAGCAACATTTCCTGGATAATGTCCGGAAGCGTGTTGGCTTCGGACTCGATGGCACCCGTCAGCGGGTAGCAGCCCAGTGTCCGGAAGCGGACCGATTTCATCATCGGTTTTTCGCCTTCCTTCAATGGCATGCGGTCGTCGTCCACCATGATCAGGGTGCCATCACGCTCAACAACCGGACGCTCGGCGGCGAAATAAAGCGGAACGATGTCGATGTTCTCGAGGTAGATGTACTGCCAGATATCCAGTTCTGTCCAGTTGGACAGCGGAAACACCCGGATACTCTCGCCTTTGTTGATCTTGCCGTTGTAGATGTTCCACAGCTCCGGCCGCTGGTTCTTGGGGTCCCAGCGGTGGTATTCATCCCGGAACGAATACACGCGTTCCTTGGCCCGGGATTTTTCCTCATCGCGACGGGCACCGCCAAACGCTGCATCGAACTTGTACTTGTCCAGTGCCTGTTTCAGGGCCTGGGTCTTCATGACATCTGTATGTTTCGCGCTACCGTGGGTAAAGGGGCCGATTCCCTGGTCCACGCCTTCCTGGTTTGTATGGACGATCAGATCGAGGCCAAACTTATCAGCCACGTTGTCCCTGAACTTGATCATGTCCCGGAATTTCCAGGTGGTATCAATGTGCATCAGGGGAAAGGGTGGTTTGCCCGGATAGAAGGCCTTCAGGGCCAGGTGGAGCATTACCGCGGAATCCTTGCCGATGGAGTACAGCATTACCGGATTGTCGAACTCGGCTGCCACTTCCCGGATGATGTGGATGCTTTCCGCTTCCAGCTGTTTCAGGTGCGTGAGATTGTATGTGGTCATGATAATCCGTTGCCGCCGTGCGGGCCGTGTTGGCTGTGCGAATGAATACGGCAACTATACCAGAGGGGGTAAGGGCATAAGAAGACGCCCAACTAGACATTGACGTTATAACAATATAGCAGTGGCAGGCTCTGAATGGAGGTGAGCCAGAGGTGACGTTCAGGCCGGATTGCGGGAGTCGGCCAACAGTTTGGAGACGTAGCGGTCAACGTAGTCGAAGCCGTTGCCTTCAAACTCTGCGAACTGGATGCCCAGCTGGAACTCATCCCGGGCGATGCGTCTCATGTGAACGATGTTGCCGTCGGCAATAATAGAAACCGGTTGTGTGGCGACGACGGGCACGGCGAAGCGCGTTTTTACCGCAATCCAGTTGCCAGGGGCGGGAGCCTTCTGCTCGGGTATAAGCTGTTTCACCGTCTCCTGATTACAGGAGATCATCACCCCGGTGCGGGAAAGATTGGACACCGAACAGGTCAGGCAGCAGCCGTCCGGTTTCTCAATCGTAATGTCGGTGGCTACATCCACCCGTTGTTGGTTGCGCAAATTCAATTTGGCGGCGACAGGTTTCATGTTGACTCTTCTGGCGTGTCTGGTTGCAAATGAGGCTGCCTTTCCCATAAATCTCTTCCAGAAAAACACTTAAACGCATGATAAGCGAGTAAAAGTGTAGTTGTTTACTTTGTGATCAGCAAGAAGCCTGCCGTCTATAGTGGCAGATTTGTTAAATCTTTCTGAACAGGGCGTCACAAATTTTGACGTCTGTCAGATTATTCTGCTGCTTTTCCCGGTTCGACTCTTGGTGCAGCCGATCCCGCAGCTGGTGTAAAATACGGGACTTCATTCATTTGTGGGCTCGTGCCGAGCTCCGGGAATTCCAAGCCTTTTATGACAGATAACACCCAGACCCCTGCCTCCTCCGGTAACGGCAAAGTCGGTTTCATCAGCCTTGGCTGCCCCAAGGCTCTCGTAGACTCCGAACGAATCCTCACCCAGCTGAGGCTGGACGGCTACGATGTCGTGCCCACCTACAACGACGCAGATATCGTTGTCGTAAATACTTGTGGTTTTATTGATGCCGCCAAGCAGGAATCCCTGGACGCCATCGGCGAGGCTATCAGCGAAAACGGCAAGGTGATTGTTACCGGGTGCATGGGCGTGGAGGCCGACAAGATTCGCGACACTCATCCCGGTGTACTGGCGGTTTCCGGTCCCCACGCCTATGAAGAGGTGGTAGGCGCGGTTCACCAGTTCGTGCCCCAACAAAAGCAGCACGACCCGTTCACCGATCTGGTTCCGCCTCAGGGCATTAAACTGACCCCGCGTCACTATGCCTATTTGAAGATCTCAGAGGGCTGTAACCACCGCTGCACCTTCTGCATCATCCCGTCCATGCGCGGCGACCTGGTGAGCCGCCCCATCGGCGATGTGATGGACGAAGCCCAGCGCCTGGTGGATGCCGGTGTGAAGGAGCTCCTCGTCATCTCCCAAGACACCTCGGCCTACGGCGTCGACACCAAATACCGCACCGGCTTCTGGCAGGGCAGGCCGCTCAAGACCAAAATGCAGTCCCTGTGCGAAGCGCTGGGCGAGTTGGGTGTCTGGGTTCGCCTGCATTACGTTTATCCGTATCCCCATGTGGACGACATCATTCCCCTGATGGCCGAAGGCAAGATCCTGCCGTACCTGGACATCCCGTTCCAGCACGCCAGCCCGAAAGTGCTAAAGGCCATGAAACGCCCGGCCCACGACAGCAAGACCCTGGAGCGCATCCGCAAATGGCGTGAGATCTGCCCCGAGCTGACCATTCGCTCCACCTTCATCGTCGGCTTCCCTGGTGAAACCGAGGAAGACTTCCAGTATCTGTTGGACTGGCTCGACGAAGCGCAGTTGGATCGTGTCGGCGCGTTCAAATACAGCCCGGTGGAAGGTGCCAAGGCCAACGAACTGGAAGGCGCAGTTCCCGAGGAAGTAAAAGAAGAGCGTCTGGCCCGATTCATGGAAAAACAGGCCGAGATTTCAGCAGCCCGCTTGCAGGCCAAAATTGGGCAGACGATTGACGTGCTGATTGATGAGGTCGACGAGGAAGGCGCCATTGGCCGCTCCAAGGCGGATGCGCCGGAGATTGACGGTATGGTTTACCTCAACGACGAGACTGACCTTGTTCCAGGCGAAATTGTTCAGGCCGTTGTTGAGCATGCCGATGAGCATGATCTTTGGGCTCGTTTGGTCTGAACTATCGCGAGTTATCGAAGGGATCCATGGCCTTGGCGGGCAGCTTCTCCCAAAAATGTCGGCGGCCAAGGATGGCCGACGCCAAGCGCACATGGACGTGCTCGTAGCGGTTTTTGGGAGAAGCTGCCCGCCGAGGCCTTCCCCCAAGTGAGAAGGCTAGGGCCGCAACTAAAAGCTACGGCCCTAAGCCAGCAGTCTACCCCCCAAGCTTGCGAACAAGAATCTCGTTAAACAGCTTGGGATTCCCCTGACCCTTGGAGGCCTTCATCAGCGGCCCCATAAAGCCACCAAGCATCTTCTTGCGCTTCTTCGGGTCTTCCTCGTTCTGATACTGCGCCACCTGATCCGGCATACCGGCTAGAACCTCATCCACCATGGCTTCCAGGGCACCAGTGTCAGAGACCTGCTTTAGCCCCTTGGCATCGATGATGGCATCGACGCTGTCGTTCTCGCCGGTCCACAGCGCCTCAAAGACCTTCTTCGCGCCAGCGGATGAGATGGTATTGTCGGCAATCCGCACAACCAGGTCGCCCAATTGGGCGCCGGTGATGGGGGAGTCGGCAACGGATTTCTCTTCCGCATTGAGGCGGGCAGAGAATTCGCCCTGGATCCAGTTGGCGACCAGCTTCGCATCTTTGCCCTGGCTGGCGGCTTCTTCGAAGAATGCGGCCAGTTTCGAGTCGCCGCTGAGCAGGCCAGCGTCGTAGTCGTTCAGGCCGTATTGATCCTTGAAGCGGGCCTTGCGAGCGTCCGGCAGTTCCGGAAGGCTGTTGCGGGCTTCTTCGATGAACGAGTCATCGATCTCCACCGGCAACAGGTCCGGGCAGGGGAAGTAGCGGTAGTCGTTGGCTTCTTCCTTGGTGCGCATGGAACGGGACTCATCACGATCGCCATTGTACAGACGAGTTTCCTGCACAATTTTGCCGCCGTCTTCCAGAATGTCCATCTGCCGCTCGACTTCGTGGGCAATGGCCTGTTCCATGAACCGGAACGAGTTCAGGTTCTTGGTTTCGGTACGCGTGCCCAGAGTGTCGGAGCCCTTGGGTTTCAGCGAAATGTTGACGTCAAACCGCATGGAGCCCTGGGACATATCGCCGTCGCAGATGCCCAGCGAGGTCACGATGCTGTGCAGCTTCTTGGCAAAGGCGACCGCTTCGTCCGCGTTGTTCATGTCCGGCTCGGTGACCACTTCAATCAGTGGGGTGCCCGCCCGGTTGAGATCAACACCGGTCATGCCATGGAAATCCTCGTGCAGGGACTTTCCCGCATCCTCTTCCAGGTGGGCGTGGTGAATGCGCACCCGCTTGGATTCACCGTTGGGCAGGTCAATGTCCACGTAGCCGGGGCCAACAATCGGGCGCTCAAGCTGGGTGGTCTGATACCCCTTGGGCAGGTCCGGGTAGAAATAGTTCTTCCGCTCGAAGACCGAACGGCGCTCAATCTCGGCATTCACTGCCAGGCCGAACATGACTGCATACCGGAAAGCCTGCTCATTCGGCACCGGCAGGGTGCCGGGCATGGCGAGGTCAACGGCATTGGCCTGAGTGTTGGGCTCGGCGCCGTAAGCGGTGCTGGAGCCGGAAAAAATCTTGGTTTTGGTGGCGAGCTGAACGTGAATTTCCAGCCCGATCACAATGTCCCACTGCATACTCGTTCTCCTGTCCCGGGCTTATTGCGGTTCGCGCTGGTGCCAGTCGGTCACCTGCTGGAATTGATGGGCGGCGTTCAGCAAACGGGCCTCTGAGAAATAATCCCCAATGATCTGCATACCCACCGGCAGACCGTCCACGAAACCGGCCGGCACAGACATGGCCGGAACGCCCGCCAGGTTGATGGCGATGGTGAAGACGTCCTCAAGGTACATGGTCACAGGATCACTGGTCTTCTCGCCCTGGATAAAGGCCGGCGAGGGCGTGGTCGGGCTCATCAGTACGTCCACTTCCTTGAAGGCATTGATGAAATCCTGCTGGATCAGCCGGCGAACCTTCTGGGCCTTGAGGTAATAGGCATCAAAATAGCCGGCGGACAGGGCATAGGTGCCCACGAGAATCCGACGTTTCACCTCTTCTCCGAAACCCTCCGCCCGGGAGCGGGTGTACAGATCCATCAGATCCTTCGGGTCCTCGCAACGGTAGCCATAGCGCACACCGTCAAACCGTGACAGGTTGGCAGAAGCCTCGGCCGGCGCGATCACGTAATAGGCGGCAATCGCTAACTTTGCGTTTGGCAGCGACACTTCTTTAACCGTGGCGCCCAGCTTCTCGTATTCCTTGATCGCGTTGCGAACCTGCTGCTCCATCGCCGGACTGAGCTGGTCGCTGAAATATTCCTTAGGCAGGCCGATCTTCAGGCCTTTTAAAGGCTCGTTCAGCGTGGCGGTGTAATCCGGCACCTCGCGGTCAATGGACGTTGAGTCTTTCGGATCGAAGCCCGCCATTACGTTCAGCATAAGCGCATTGTCTTCTGCTGTGCGGGCCATGGTGCCACCCTGGTCCAGACTGGAGGCAAAGGCAATCATCCCGTACCGGGATACCCGGCCATAAGTCGGCTTCAGCCCGGTAACACCACACAGCGCCGCCGGCTGACGGATCGAACCACCGGTGTCCGTGGCCGTCGCCGCCGGAGTCAGTCGAGCCGCAACCGCCGCAGCCGACCCGCCAGACGACCCGCCCGGCACACGTTTGTTGCCTTCGCTCAATCCCCATGGGTTGGTCACGGCGCCAAAATAACTGTTCTCATTGGACGACCCCATGGCGAACTCGTCCATGTTGGTCTTGCCCAGGCATACCGCGCCCGCCTGGCGGAAATTCGCCGTAACGGTCGCGTCGTAGGGCGGAACAAAATTCTCCAGCATCTTCGAACCACAGGTGGTGCGAACGCCGTTGGTACAGAAAATATCCTTGTGCGCGAAAGGAACCCCGGTCCAGGCCGTGGCATTCCCCGCTGCCCGCTGCTCATCCGCCATCCGGGCATCAGCCAGCGCCTGCTCCTCGGTCACGGTAATAAAGCTGTTGTACTTTGAATCTTCCCGCTTGATGCGGTCGAGGAACTCCTGCGTCAGCTCAACGCTGGACACCTTGCCGCTCTCCAGATCCCGGGAAAGCTCTGCTACAGATTTGCTATGCATGACGTTTCCTTTCACTCAATCACTCGGGGAACCAGATAAAGCCCGTTCTCGGTAGCCGGCGCAATCGCCTGGAACGCCTCCCGCTGATTGGTCTCGGTTACCTCGTCCGCGCGCAGGCGCTGGACCGCATCCAGCGGATGGGCCATGGGCGCAACCGAATCGGTGTCGGCCGCACCCAACTGATCAACCAGATCCAGGATGTTGCCCAGATCCTTCTCCAGAGCCGAAACCTGCTCGTCATCCACACGAATGCGGGCGAGCACAGCGACTTTCTCAATGTCCTCACGGGAAATGGTCACGCATTGCCTCCCAGGTAAATGAAATGTCGGTAATAAAAGAAGCCGGAATTTTGCACGGGGTCCGGGGTGGTTGGAAAAGGCTGTCCAAAACTGTTGAGGGCCATGGATGGCCCGAATCAAGCGCACACGGATGTGCTTGTAGCGTGTTTTGGACAGCCTTTTCCAACCGCCCCTGCACCCAAATAAAAATTAAGGGCAGTATGGTAACAGATTCGAACAATGGCGGGAGGCCCCAGCCCATAAGGTAAATGTGTGAACCGTAAGGCGTGAGGCCCGCTAGCGCCTTGCCTGCAGGGGTGCTCACTGCTAAAGTTGCCGCATCTTTTCTTTGCGACTGCAACTCTCAGGTTGAAACTACACGAATGTTGATAAAAAGACTCCGAGGCATCTTCTCCAGCGATCTGTCCATCGACCTGGGCACCGCCAACACCCTCATTTACGTGCGTGAGCGCGGAATCGTGCTGAACGAGCCCTCGGTAGTGGCCATTCGCACCAACAACTCCCAGAAAATGGTCGCCGCGGTAGGCGCCGAAGCCAAACGCATGCTCGGCCGTACACCGGGCAACATTACCGCCATTCGCCCCATGAAAGACGGCGTAATTGCAGATTTCGTGGTAACCGAAAAAATGCTCCAGCACTTTATACATAAAGTGCATGAGAACAGCTTCATTACCCCGAGCCCGAGAGTGCTGGTGTGTGTGCCCAGCAAATCTACCCAGGTAGAGCGCAAGGCCATCCGAGAATCCGCCCTCGGTGCTGGTGCCCGGGAAGTCTTCCTGATTGAAGAGCCCATGGCGGCTGCTATCGGTGCCGGCCTTCCGGTTGAGGAAGCCAGCGGTTCCATGATCGTCGACATCGGTGGTGGTACCACCGAGATCGCCATTATTTCCCTGAACGGCATCGTTTATGCTGAATCCGTGCGGGTGGGCGGTGACAAGTTCGATGAGGCCATCGTTACCTACGTGCGCCGCAACTACGGCAGCCTGATTGGCGATTCGACCGCCGAGCGCATCAAGCACGAAATCGGCTGCGCTTATGAAGGCCTCGAGATTCGTGAGATCGACGTTCGCGGTCGTAATCTTGCGGAAGGTGTGCCCCGGGCATTCACGCTCAACAGCGAAGAAATTCTCGACGCGCTGCAGGAATCCCTGGCGCAGATCGTTCAGACCGTCAAAAGTGCTCTTGAGCAGTCTCCGCCCGAACTGGCCTCCGACATTGCCGAGCGCGGTATCGTACTGACCGGTGGCGGCGCTCTGCTGCGCGGGCTGGACAAACTGATCAGCGAAGAAACCGGCCTGCCGGTGATCATCGCTGAAGACCCGCTGACCTGTGTTGCCCGTGGTGGCGGCAAGGCGCTGGAAGTGATTGATCGGGGTGGCATCGGAATGTTCTCCCAGGAGGGATAATCCTGTGGGGAGGGCTCGCCATTAAAACCATCTTTGTCCAGGGGCCTGTTCCCGGCTTCAGACTCCTCATTGTTCTTCTCGTATCGGCAGCCCTGGTGGTTGCCGATGCGCGTTTCGACAAGCTCTCAACCGTGCGAAGCACCATCGCCACCGGCCTGGCCCCCGTGTACTGGCTGGGCAACGCGCCTTACGAACTTACCGACTGGGTCGCCGGGCTGTTCGAAAACAAACAGGATCTGCAGGAAGAAAACGAAGATCTCCGCGCCCGTTTGCTGATCCTTGAACGTCGCGCCCTCAAATACGCCGCCCTTGCGTCGGAGAACAACGAGCTGCGCCGCCTGATGAACTCCTCCGAAGTTCTGGATGATCGGGTGATTGTCGGTGAGGTTGTCGGCGTTTCCCCGGATCCCTTCTCCCACGAAATCATCATCAACAAGGGCCGCAGCGACGGCTTGTCGCCGGGCCAGGCTATCCTGGATGCCCATGGTTTGATGGGGCAGGTGGTGCAGAGCAGTCAGATCACCTCTCGCGTCCTGCTGGTTTCTGACAGCAGCCATGCGGTGCCAGTTGAGGTGGTGCGCAATGGCTTGCGGGCAATCCTGCTGGGCACCGGTGACACCGATACCCTGGATCTCGTTCATGTGCCGGACACGGCCGATATCCGTGAGGGCGATCTGCTGGTCAGTTCCGGGCTTGGCGGACGTTTTCCGAGGGGGTACCCGGTTGCGGAAGTCAGCCGTATTTCCAAGGAACCGGGCGAACCGTTTGTTTCCATCGAAGCGTCGCCCAAGGCGCAGCTGAACCAGAGCCGTCTTGTACTGGTGGTATTCCCGCCGGAGAATGCCTCTCCGATCGAAGTCGAGGTGGTCGAGGGTGAGACTGCCGCTAACGCCGAGAATGACGGCAACCAGGGAGGGGAGGACTGATGTTATCCGTAATCAGCTATCCGGTTTTCGCGCTCTCCGTGGTTGTTGCACTGGTGTTCAGTATTTCCCTGTTTCCTGTGGGTTGGTTCGAGTTCCGCCCGGAGTGGCTGGGGCTGGTGGTGTTCTATTGGACATTCCGGGCTCCGGCCCAGTTCGGAATCCTCCTGGCCTGGTGTCTGGGCTTGTTGCTGGATGTGCTCGAAGCCACTCCCCTTGGCGTCAATGCCATGGCCATGGCGCTGATCGCCTTTCTGGTGCTTACCATCCATCAACGTCTGCGCATGTATCCGATGCCCCAGCAGTGCCTGATGGTGTTCCTGTTGCTGGGCATCAATCAGATGCTGGTGCATTTCGTGAAGCAGCTGCTGGGGGCCGATGACGCCGGGTTCAGCTACCTTTGGCCGGCCCTGACCAGTGCCCTGGTGTGGCCGGTATTCTGTATCCTGCTGGACAACATTAACCGCAAACTGGGTTAGCCATGCCATCCATCATTCTTGCTTCGGCTTCGCCGCGCCGGGCGGAGCTGTTGCAGCAAATCGGCCTGAAATTTTCGGTTCGTCCGGCGGACATCGACGAAACAGCGGAAGTCGATGAAACGCCGCAACATTATGTGGAACGTTTAGCCCGGGAGAAGGCGCTGGCTGTGGCCGAATCCGCGCCGCAATGCCTGGTTCTGGGGTCGGACACTTCAGTGGTGCTCGATGGAAGAATCCTTGGTAAGCCCACAGACGCGGCGGATGCCCGGGAAACCCTGGCCCGCCTTTCGGGCGCGACGCACCAGGTGATGACTGCCGTGGCGCTGGCCAACGATGGGCAATGCCAATCCGTTCTGGTCACAACGGAAGTCTGTTTCCGGGATCTCTCCTCCGAAGAGATTGATGCTTACGTGGCCAGCGGCGAACCCATGGACAAGGCCGGAAGTTATGGAATTCAGGGCCTTGGTGGTATTTTTGTTAATGAGCTCCGGGGTAGCTACAGTGCCGTGGTTGGCCTGCCGCTGCAGGAAACCGCCGCGTTGTTGGCTGGTGCCGATTACCCGGTCTGGAAAAACTGGCCGCGCAGTCTGGAGAGCCAAACATTATGAGTGAAGAGATTCTTATCAACGTCACCCCGGTGGAAACGCGGGTGGCCCTGGTTGAAAACGGCATGCTGCAGGAGGCCTACATAGAGCGCACCAGCAGGAAAGGCATTGTCGGGAACATCTACAAGGGCAAAGTGGTGCGGGTTTTACCGGGCATGGAAGCCGCGTTCGTCGATATTGGTCTGGAACGGGCTGCATTTATCCATGCTTCCGATGTGGTTCCGAGTCAGTCCAATGGCGATGAGCCTGCCGACACCCCCAAGACCGTCCCGGATATCCGCAGCCTGCTCCGGGAGGGCCAGTCCCTGGTGGTTCAGGTTACCAAGGACCCGATTGGTACCAAGGGCGCCCGCCTGACCACCCAGCTTTCAATCCCTTCAAGGTATCTGGTGTTCATGCCCGGCGTCAGTCACGTTGGCATTTCGCAGCGCATTGAGGATGATGCCGAGCGAGCGCGCCTGAAAACCCTCGTCGAGGAGGCGGCAGCGGCAGATCAGGACGTTCAGGGTGGTTATATCATCCGGACGGCTGCAGAAGCGGCCTCGCCTGAGGACCTGATTGGCGATATGGCCTATCTGCACCGGTTGAGCCAGTCCATACACGAGCGAATTGCCCGGGTTCAGGCCCCGGCCGTTGTATACCAGGATCTGCCGCTGTTTATTCGCACCATCCGTGACCTGATCCG
The DNA here is from genome assembly GCF_037029655.1 of Marinobacter sp. CH_CUG1437-1. NCBI lineage: Bacteria > Pseudomonadati > Pseudomonadota > Gammaproteobacteria > Pseudomonadales > Marinobacteraceae > Marinobacter > Marinobacter sp. CH_CUG1437-1. Next base: position 530,898 of record NZ_JAYMEW010000003.1, read on the forward strand.
ACCGCAGACTGAAAAGGTTCGCATCGACAGCCGCGAGAGCCACCAGAGGGTGATGGAGTTTGTCGAAGAGTTCGTTACGGAATTTGCCGACAAGGTAGAGTACTACCCGGGCGAGCGGCCCATCTTTGATCTCTACTCGGTGGAAGACGAAATCCAGAAAGCCCTGAGCCGAAAGGTCCAGCTCAAGTCCGGCGGTTATGTGATCATCGACCAGACCGAGGCCATGACAACTATCGATATCAACACCGGCGCGTTTGTTGGGCACCGTAACCTGGAAGAGACCATCTTCAAGACCAATCTGGAAGCAGCCCGGGCGATCAGCCGCCAGCTGCGGCTGCGGAACCTGGGCGGTATTATCATCATCGATTTCATCGACATGGAAGATCCCGAGCACCAGCGCCAGGTGCACCGGATGCTGGAAAAGATGCTGGAACGGGATCACGCCAAGACCAAGATTACCGGGGTGTCCGAGCTGGGCCTGGTGGAAATGACCCGCAAGCGCACCACCGAGAGCCTGGGCCAGGTGCTTTGCGAACCCTGCCCGATCTGTGACGGACGCGGTTTCCTGAAGACCACCGAAACCGTGTGTTATGAAGTTTTCCGGGAAATTCTCCGGGTCAATCGTGCCTACGATGCCGAAAGCTATCTGGTGATGGCCTCCCAGAGCGTGGTGGACCGCCTGCTGGATGAGGAGTCTGACAACGTCGCCGATCTGGAGACTTTCATCAGCAAGACCATTCGGTTCCAGGTGGAGCCGTTCTACAGCCAGGAGCAGTATGATGTGGTTCTGCTCTGAACCCGGGAAACCGCGCCGGTTACCGGGTTAAGGGGCCTGGATGTCCTCCGCTGATCACGAACCGCCGCTTCCGGAGAACCTGCCCGAGAGCCCTCCGGTGCGGCTATTGGCGCGGCTGGCCAGTCTGATCTGGTGGATGCTGTTGGCTCTGCTTGTGCTCCTGGCACTGTACGCCGGGCTCGGGCGCCAGCTAACCCAGAATGTGGACAGCTTTCGCGATGATCTGGCACAGGAGTTGTCCAATCGACTGGGCCATGATGTCAGCATCGGCGGTCTTTCCTCCCAGTGGTACTGGCTGGATCCTGCATTCACCGCCCGCGACATTCAGATCAGTCACCCTGATACCGGCGTCGTTGTAGCGAATCTCCAGCATCTGAACATCCGTTTTGATGCGCTCGCCTCGCTGACCCGCCTGAGGATCGTCTTTGAGGACTTCCAGGCAGACGGTCTTGAGCTGACCGTCAACCAGGAACGGGGTGGTGACGTCGCTGTGAGGGGGGCGGACATACCGGAACCAGTGAGCAACCAGTTGCAGGAGTGGCTGGAGCTTGCCGGCAACTGGCTGTCCGATCCCTATGTGAAAATCACCCGGGTCAATCTGGGCATCCGGGATAATCAGGGCAATCTTCGTCACCTGGACATTCCCCAACTGGACCTTGATTATCGCCGTGGCTTGTTCCATGCGTCTGGCCGCGCCATGCAGTCCGGTACCACCCAGCAACTGGCCAGCTTTGCTTTGGTAGGCCGTCACTTTTTTCGGGGCGATTTTACCGGTCAGCTGTACCTTGATGTGGATTCCGGTCGGCTGTTCGATGGGCTGATCGACGAATACCAGTGGCGGACGCTTCGGGTGGAAGGGTTCGATCTTGGCGGCGAGGCCTGGCTCACGTTCCGCAACGGCCTGCTGCAACAGGTGACCGGAACCGTTCGAACACCCTACCTGCAACTGGGTGTCGGGTACGAATCCCTGGCGCCCCTGGAGGATATCCAGGCCAGATTCGGCTGGCGTCGCCACGATAGCGTGATGACCGATGAAACCCTGGTCGAAACCGGCGCCTTCGCACTCGGGGAGTGGCACCTGAAGCAGCTCCAGTGGACCTGGGATGGTGACGTGGTTTCCCCCTTCAGCCTGAGGCTGGCGCCGTCGGATGGCGGCATGTCCGTGATCGCCGATGCCCTGCCACTCGCGCCCACCCGCCGCCTTGCGGCCAGGCTTCCGATACTCCCGGAGCGCGCGCTCCGTGCTCTGGGAAACTATCGCCCGGGCGGCTTCCTTGATCAACTGAAAATCTTCTTCCCCGACGGCGCACCGGAGGATTTCGAGCTCTCGGGACGTTTGCGCGAGGTCAGCGTGAGGGCCCACGGCGGCGCACCCGGCATCACCTCCGCCAACGGTGAGATCTTTCTCGACAGGCAAAAGGGCTATGTCCGGATCGCGGCGGGGCAGTCTCCTGTCTCTCTCGAGTTTCCCCAGCTTTTCGGTGGCGCCTGGTCCTTCCCGGAAATTGAGGGGGACGTGGCCTGGCAGCTGGATGGTGCCATCACCCGGGTATTTTCAGACGGCGTTCGAATGCGTTATGGCGAAGCCACAGAACTCGACGGTGCTTTTGACCTGAGGATGGATCGCGAAGGCGAGGACAACCTTGGTCTCAAGGTTTCGGTGAAAAACGGCAATGCCGGGATGCTGGCAGACTTTGTTCCGGTCAAAGCGGTCAACCAGGGACTGTATGACTGGCTTACCACGGCGATCCTTGAGGCAGATATCACCTCGGGAACCTTCTTCGGCCATGGCCAGATAGGCTCGGATGCTCCGAAAGGGTCCTTTGTGACGTCCATGATCTATGAGTTTGACCAGGCGTCCGTTCGTTACGATGACGCCTGGCCGGCAGTCACAGGCGCCCGGGGCAATGTCAGGGTTCACAATGGTGATACCCTGGTCCGTCTGGAGGCCGGGCGAACCGGAGGCCTGGATCTGGCTTCCGGAACAGTCCGGGTTATTCCCTCTGATCAAGGTACCCGAATAAAGGTGGATGCCTCGGCTCGGGTGCCGGGTGAGTCGGTTGGTTACTGGATGGAAAACAGCCCGTTGGGTGACATGGCAGGGACGGAGGCCCAGAAACTTCAGTACCGCGGTCAGTATCAGCTGGATCTGGGCATTGATCTGCCGCTGGGCTCGGACCAGCCGCCCGTGGTTGAAGCGAGTATTGCCGTCAAGGAGGGCGCCGTGTCCTATCCGGCAGCCGGGCTGGAATGGCAATCGGTTCGTGGTGCGCTGACCTATCACAGTGAAGATGGATTCTCGGGTGGCCCCCTGGCTGCAGAGTTTTTCGGCGAGCCGGTAACCATCGCCTTCAGCAAGGCCCGCGCCGGCAATGCACTCAGCATTCGCCAGTCCGGCTCTCTCCGGGTACCGGAAGTGTTCGCCAAAGCCGGGCTGTCAACGGACTCCGGCTTTGGTCTGCAGGGTAAAGTTGCCTACAGTGCCGAACTGGATGTGGGAGCCCAGTCAACATCCGGAATTCGCGTTCGCTCCAGTCTAGAGGGGCTGTCGGTGGACTGGCCGGAGCCGCTGTCAAAAACAGCGAGTGAGGCCGCACCGCTGCGGGCCACGATCAATCCATCCGCTTCCGGCGGTCTCGGCATTACCGGTGATTGGGAAAACCGGGCCACGTTTGATCTGCTGTGGAAAGAAACCGGGTTTGATCTGCGCCTGGGGCGGCTCTATCTTGGCCCAGAGGTCCTGAGCGACATCGAGATCAATGCGCTCGACCTTGATGACCGCTGGGTGGTCAACACCAGTTCCCGACGCGCCGAAGGCCGGCTGGTGATTCCGACGAGCGGCGAGACAGTGAAGGCTGATTTTCAGGTGCTACGGCTCGTCCGTAGCGAGACCCCCCGTGAGGAGTCCGAAGAATTATTAACGCTGGAAGAACAGCTGGAAGCCTTCCGGGCGCTGGATATGGGCAGTTGGCCAGATATCGATGTGTCGATCGCTGAACTTCGGCTGAATGAAGAATCCCTGGGGCAGTGGGCCTTCCGGCTTCGCCCTGAGCCTTTCCGGCTACAGGTGAACGACATCGAGGGTCGCCTCAACTCCCTGACCCTGCTGGGAGATATGACCTGGAGCATCGTCGGAGACCGTGAAACCAGCCGGTTCAAAGGCTCGATAACCGGTGGTGCCCTGTCGGACTTGAATGAATTGTTGAATGCCGAAATGCCGGTTACCAACGAGGGCACGAACATCGAGCTGGACCTGGACTGGCCCGGCCGCCCGGATGAGTTCTCCATACCCGAACTCAGCGGTTCCGTAAGCCTGCGACTGGATGAGGGGGTCATCCTTGAACGAAACAACACTGCTCAACTGTTCCGTGTCTTCAATCTGCTGAACTCCGACACACTCTGGCGCCGGCTGAAGCTCGACTTCTCTGATCTGTATGAGCGGGGCGTGGCCTTTGACGCGATCTCGGGGAAGGCGCAAATTATCAACGGATTGCTGACCATGGATCCGGAACTTCAGATTGTGGGCCCATCGGGCGCTTTCAAGCTCAGTGGTACCACCAATATGGCCAGCGAAGATCTGGATATGCGACTTGTGGTTGTGTTACCCCTGACCCAGAACTTACCCCTGGCCGCTTTGCTTATGGGGGCAGGAGCGCCGATTGGCGGCGCTCTGTTTGTACTGGACAAGATTCTGGGCGATCCTCTTAGCAGGCTGACCAGTGCGACCTATAGTGTGACCGGTACATGGGATGAGCCGGAGGTGGATCTGCAGCGGGTCTTCGATACCGGTGAGTGAGTTTTCTGTTCGGCAATAGCGGAGGCAGTTATGAGCAAGCGTGTTTCCAACCGGGTTGCGGCCATACAGATGGTCAGCGGCCATGATATCGAGGCCAACCTGGCTGAAGCGCAAAAGCTGTTGAAGGAGGCCGCCGCAGAGGGGGCTTCTGTCGCGGTGCTGCCAGAGAATTTTGCAGTTCTGGCCACGTCTCAGATGATCGATTGTGGCCGTCAGGAAGCCGGCCCTGAGCCTGTAATCAGAGCATTTCTGGCGGAGCAGGCCCGAAAGCTCGGAATCTGGATCGTGGGCGGATCAATGCCTGTGGCCAAGCGACCGGATGGCTCCGAGATCGAAGATCGGGTTCGGGCGACCTGCCTGGTGTTTGACGATCAGGGCCGGGAAGTTGCCCGCTACGACAAGATCCACCTGTTCGACGCCATGGTCGAAGACGCCCATGGCCAGTATCGGGAATCCGACACCTTCGAGCCCGGCGAGCAGGTGGTGACCGTGGACACGCCCGCCGGGAAGCTGGGGCTGGCGATCTGTTACGACCTGCGCTTCCCGGAGCTGTTCCGGCTGTTGCGGGAGCAGAATGTGGACTGGATTTGCCTGCCGAGCGCTTTTACCTGGCAGACGGGTGATGCTCACTGGTATCCGTTGATCCGGGCGCGGGCTATCGAAAACCAGGTATGGGTAGTGGCGCCGGGCCAGGGTGGTCAGAACAGCGAGCGCCGGCGCACCTATGGCCACAGCCTGATCTGTGATCCCTGGGGGCGGGTGGTGACGGAAATGGGTGAAGGCCCGGGACTGGTTGCCGCCGAGCTGGACCTGGATCAGGTGGCCAACCTGCGCACCCGGATGCCAGTGTGGGAGCACCGTCGGCTCAAAGGCTGAAAGCAGGGCAGATGAACCGTCATCTGCCCCTGACTTCACAGGTTCACATCGCCTCAGCGTCGTCGATGCATTCCCGAAGGTACCGGAAGAGTTTTCGGGCCTGGCCGGTGTTCTTTTGCTTCTCTACATCCTTGCGGGCGTTGCGGGCAAGGTTGCGCAGATGCTGCATGTCGGCGCTGGGGCAATAGCTGAAAAATTCCCCAACAACCGAGTCTCCTTCCGCAATCATTCGATCCCGCCAGCGCTCCGCCAGGTGATGCCGGCGGGTGTGCTCTTCGCTACCGGCGTCGAAGGCATCAATGGCTTTTGCCAGGGCCTCGGGATCATCTTCTTGGCGAATCACCTTGCCGATGTATTGCAGATGCCGCCGTTTCGCCTCGTTCTGGCGGATGCGCCGGGATTCTTCGATGGCGGCACGAAGTGTATCGCTGATTGGCAGCGTTTCCAGCTGATCATTGCTCAGATCGAGCATCCGCTTGCCAAGATCCTGCAGGGCATGCATCTCCCGTTTCAACTGGGATTTGCTGGGACCGTCGTATTCTGGCGCGTCGTTGTCTTGGTGATCTTTCATAAATCCGACATCCGTTTAAGCATAGAAAATCGTCGCAAGGCCGAGAAACGCCATAAAACCGACCACGTCCGTAACGGTCGTGAGAATCACGCTGCCTGCCAGGGCCGGGTCGATGTTGCGGGATTTGAGAAACAGTGGCAGAACCGTGCCGACGAGGGCAGCTGCAACCAGATTGATCACCAGCGCGGCAGCGATAATGGCTCCTATCAGCAAATCCTGGAACCAGAGCATGGCGGCGCCGGCAACAACGGCGGCCCACAGCATTCCATTCAGGATGCCCGACAGGAATTCTCGGTTCAGCAACCATTTTACATTGGCACCGCTGATCTGCCCGACCGCCATCCCTCGGATGACGAGGGTGAGGGTCTGGCTGCCGGCAATGCCGCCCATGCTCGCGACGATAGGCATCAGCACCGCCAGAGCGACTACCTTGGCGATGGTTTCCTCGAATAAACCGATCACCGCCGATGCAATCAGGGCGGTGATCAGGTTGATTCCCAGCCAGACGGCGCGGCGGCGCGATGTCTTCCACACCGGCGCGAAGGTGTCCTCGTCCTCGTCCAGACCGGCCATGCTCATCAGGGAGTGGTCAGCATCCTCCCGGATAACGTCTACCACGTCGTCGATGGTGATGCGGCCCAGAAGCCGGCCTTCCTCGTTCACCACCGGCGCCGAGATAAGATCGTAGCGTTCAAACAATGTCGCTACCTTGGTGTCGGAGAGGCTTACGGGAATCGGCTCGATGTCGGTATCCATCACTTCCCGCACGGTGGAGGCGGGGTTGGATACCAGCATCTTGGTAATCGGCAGCATGCCAATGAAATCATCCCGCCGGCTCACCACGATCAGACTGTCGGTCATGGGGGGAAGGTTGCGGTGTCGGCGCAGGTAGCGGAGTACAACGTCAATACTGATGTCCGGACGCACCGTGATAGTGTCCGTATTCATCAAGCCGCCGGCGGTGTCCTCCGGGTAGGAGAGCACTTCCTCTACCCGTTGCCGGTCCTGCTCGTCCATGGTCTCCAGGACTTCCTGGATAACCGTATCCGGCAGCTGCTGCAGCAGGTCCGCCAGGTCGTCGGATTCGAAATCCTCGATGATGTCGGCCAGTTCCTGGGCGTTCAACTGGCTCAGGAAGTAACCCCGGATATCATCGCTGAGATACTGGAGAACCTCGCCCTCCAGCTCTTTGTCTACCAGGTTCCAGAGCAGGGCACGCTGGCGGGGCGGAGAGGATTCGAGCAAATGGGCAATATCACTGGGGCTCAGGCCACCGTTCAGGATGCGGGCAACCTGTTTCAGTGCGCCACTGTCCAGGGCCTCGCTCAGTGAGCGAAGGCGCTGGCGGGCCTGGCTTTTTTCCAGAATATCGGTCATGTGTTTATTTTACTCACCTTCGCCGAAATAATCGTTGATCAGTTCGGCCAGGGCTTCTATGGCCTGCTCTTCATCCGGACCATCGGCAATAAGCTCCACATCGGTCCCTTTGCTGGCGGCCAGCATCATCACCTGCATGATGTTTTTTGCGTCCACATCCCGGCCCTTGCCACTGATCCGCACACTGCTGTCGAATCTGGATGCCGTGTTAACGAGTTTGGCCGTGGCGCGCGCGTGCAAACCCAGCTTGTTGATAATGGTAATCGGGCGGCGAATCATGGTTCGATCAGATCTCTTCCCGGGTCTGAAGGTGTGGCAGTTCGGTATGGCGTACCTGCACATTGCTGTAACGCTGCCGGAAGTAGTCGCCCAATTGCTCGCAAACATACACTGAACGGTGCTGGCCGCCGGTACAGCCAATGGAAATCGTCATATAGCTGCGATTGCTGTCTGCGAAGGAGGGCAGCCAGGTATCCAGGAAGGCCTTCAGGTCTTCGATCATCTTCCGGCTCGCCGGTTCCTTTTCCAGAAATTCGATAACCGGCTGATCCGTGCCCACGTACTTCCGCAGACTGGTATCCCAGTAAGGGTTGGGCAAACAGCGAACATCGAAAACATAGTCGGAATCCAGTGGTACTCCGTGCTTGAAGCCAAACGACTGGAACAGCAGTGCCAGCTCCTGATCCTTCCGGCCCACGACTCGCTGCTTCACCATATCCCGAAGTTCGTACATCGACATACCGGTGGTGTTCACATACAGGTCGGAAAGCTTGGACAGTGGTTCAAGCAGTTTCTTCTCGCTGGTAATGGCTTCCCTGAGGGAGGTCTTGTCGTCACTCAGCGGGTGTTTTCTGCGGGTAGCGTGGAAACGCTGGAGAAGTGACTGCTCGTCGGCATCAAGGAAGATAATTTCAACGGTAACCCCGGTCTCCTGGAGGCGCCGGTAAATTTCCTCGAAATTGGCGAGCTCGCCGGAAAGGTTGCGCGCATCAATGCTGACCGCCATCTTGCCGAGCCGGCCGGGCTTGGTCTGGCTCGCTGCTTCCCGGGTGAGAGGAAAGAGCAAGCCAATGGGAAGATTGTCGATGCAGTAGAACCCGAGGTCCTCCAGCACATGAAGCGCGGTACTTTTACCCGAACCGGACCTGCCACTGACGATAATCAGCTTCATGACCAAATCACCTCCACTGCAATGAAAATCAGCCGCCTGAGGCGGTCATGCGCTGGTACAGCGTGCCGGCGTCCTCACATTGCCGGAGGCGATCACAGAACGACCGCTCATTGAACTTCTCCGCCAGTTGGCTGAGCAGCTCCAGGTGTTCGCTGGTTGCCTCTTTCGGGACGATCAGGGCAAAAATCAGATCCACCGGCTGATTGTCGATGGCGTCGAACTCAACGCTTTCTTCGAGCGTCATCAGAACGCCCACCACGTGATCAAGGCCCTCCAGGCGACAGTGGGGAATGGCGATCCCCTGGCCAATGCCGGTACTGCCCAGGCGCTCACGGGAAATGAGGTTGTTGAAGAGCTGGGTCTCGCTGAGCGTGTTGTCCTGGTGGTTTATTTGCTCGGCAATAAACTCCAGGGCCCGTTTCTTGCTGGACGCAGGTACCCTGCAGAGGGTGAGCTCCGGAACAAGAATAGTGTCTATGGTCAGGGATGTGTCGCTCATGGATCGACTGCGTTTCCGTTAAAAAAAAGGCTGCGACACGTTGTTCATGTCGCAGCTCGATTAGATGACTTGCATGAAAACAGCCAGTTAGCGAGAGCCGTTTCCGTGCATCCGGTCTACATTCTTTTCCTTGTGCTTGAGGATCTGGCGGTCCAGTTTATCGATCAGGGCATCGATGGCTGCGTACATGTCCTCGTTTTCTGCCTTTGCGTGAATCTCACCACCAACTACGTGCAACGTGGCTTCCGCAATCTGGCGCACCTTTTCCACTTCCAGGGTCACCTGGCAGTTACTGATGTGGTCGAAGTGACGCTCGAGCTTTTCGAACTTCTCTGAAACGTAATCTTTCAGTGCGGGAGTCAGTTCTACGTGATGGCCTGAAATATTGAGTTGCATAGGCGTCTCCTGTTGTCATCGTGCCGGCTCCCGGGAGCCGGTCTGGGTGCTGGCGCATTGTGCGCCGGCGAATACGGTGTTGCGTCCCGCACCGGGGTATTCAGACCAGCCGCTTGCGCTCGTTGGACGGCGGAATGTGCATGGCCTCCCGGTACTTGGCAACGGTGCGTCGCGCAACCTTGATTCCCTGTTCCCCTAGCATGGCTGCAATTTTACTGTCGCTCAACGGCTTTTTGGGCGTTTCCGCAGCAATGAGCTTCTTGATCATCGCCCGGATGGCCGTGGAGGAGCATTCGCCGCCCTCGTCAGTGCTGACGTGGCTGGAGAAGAAATATTTCAACTCGAAAATGCCCCTTGGGGTATGCATGTATTTCTGGGTGGTTACCCGTGAAATCGTCGATTCATGCATTTCTACCGCCTGGGCGATGTCTGAAAGAATCAGCGGCTTCATAGCTTCCTCGCCGTGATCCAGGAATCCCTGCTGGTGTTCGACAATACGGGTCGCCACTTTCAACAGGGTTTCATTGCGGCTCTGCAGGCTCTTGATAAACCACTTGGCCTCCTGCAACTGATCACGCAGGTAGGTGTTGTCGGCACTGCTGTCCGCACGCCTTATAAGTGAAGCATAGCTGGCATTCACCCGAATGCGCGGGGCAATTTCCGGATTCAGCTCAACACGCCAGCGGCCATTATGCTTGCGAACGATAACGTCCGGAATGACATAGTCGGGTTCGGCGCGATCAATCACGTCGCCCGGCCGCGGGTTGAGCCCTGTGATCAGAGCCAGAACCTCTCGCAACTGGTCTTCTTTCAGACGGCTGCGCCGCAGCAACTGGGCGTAGTCACGGTTGCCCAACAGATTGATGTAGTGGGTAATCACCAGTCGCGCCTGGGCCAGCCAGGGCGTCTCCGGCGGTAACTGGTTGAGCTGGATCAGCAGGCATTCCTGAAGATCCCGGGCAAACACCCCTGGCGGATCAAAATGCTGGAGACGGTGCAAGACAGCTTCCACTTCATCCAGTTCAAGAGGGTCTTCCTCGTTTTCATCCAGCAGTCCGGCGTGGATTTCTTCCAGAGGACTGGTGAGATAGCCGCGCTCATCCACAGCGTCCATCAGGGCATGGGCAATGGCCTGGTCCCGTTCACTCAGCGGGGTCAGATTGAGCTGCCATTCCAGGTGATCCTGAAGTGTCTCGGTGGGCGAGTTGCGGGTCTCGAAATCGTGATCGTTCTCGTCGTCGTTGCGGGCGGCCGGCGCGGGCGCGGACTGGTAGATGTCGTCCCAGGCGGTGTCTACCGGCAGGTCGTCCGGAATGTTGTCCGGAATGTCGTTTTCGGAGGACCAATCCGGGCCATTCTCTGATTCGTCCCAGTCGCTCGAAGGTTCCGGCGCTGACTCGGCCGCGGATTCTTTCTCGCTGGTCTCGCGCTCGTCGTTCTCGGCGGTTGCGTCAGCCTGATCATCGTCCTCGGATGTCTCCAGCATGGGGTTGGATTCCAGTGCCTGCTGGATTTCCTGTTGGAGGTCGAGGGTGGAGAGCTGGAGAAGCCGGATCGCCTGTTGCAGCTGGGGCGTCATGGTCAGGCTCTGACCCAGCTTTAACTGTAAGGAGGCTTTCATAACCATGGTTCAGGATCCGTCACTCATCAGCGCTTTGTGTCATAAGTCGTGAAAAATTCTATATATGCCGGTTACTTGCCGTCGTTTTATTTTACCCTAGCAAGTTCTTTGCCGAGTTTACTTGCTACAGGTCATCAAAACAATGAGCCTTTCGGTGTCACAGCCTGAATTCATCGCCCAGGTAGACTTCCTTGACTTGCTGGTTGGCCAAAATCGCATCGGCATTGCCGGAGGCGATGATGTGGCCTCCGGAGACAATGTAGGCGTTCTCGCAGATGTCCAGGGTCTCTCGCACGTTGTGATCGGTAATCAGAACGCCAATACCCTTGTCACGCAGATGCCGGATGATGTGCTTGATGTCGCTTACGGATATCGGGTCGACACCGGCGAAGGGTTCATCCAGAAGTATGAAGGCCGGTTCCATGGCCAGCGCCCGGGCAATTTCCACCCGTCGTCGTTCCCCTCCCGACAGGGCCATGCCAACGCTGTCCCGGATATGGGTTATGTGGAATTCTTCCAACAACTCCTCGAGCTTTTTCTCTCGATCCGCTTTGCCCAGCCCCCGACGGGTTTCGAGGATCGCCATGATGTTGTCGCGTACCGACAACTTGCGGAACACCGAGGCTTCCTGGGGCAGGTAACCGATGCCTTGCTGGGCGCGTCCGTGCATCGGCAGTGGCGTAATATCCCGGCTGTCGATGGTGATACGGCCACGATCGGCAGGGACCAGCCCGACGATCATGTAGAAGCAGGTGGTTTTCCCGGCGCCGTTGGGGCCAAGCAGTCCCACTATCTCCCCACTGCGAATTTCCAGGGAAACGTCGATCACCACTTTTTTCTGCTTGTAACTCTTTGCCAGGTTACTGGCTCTCAGAACTGCCATCGGTTTCCTGTCTGTCAGTGCGTCTGTCGGCGCTGCGTGGCTGAATCACCATCTCTACCCGGCCGCTGCCTTCGCCCGTGTCGGCGCCGCCTTCAGCGGTCACTACCCGGCCGGCGGTATCATAATGAATGACGTCGCCGCGGAACAGGTTGCCATTCTGCTCGATGACTGCTTCGCGTTCAAAGGTCAGCCGACTGTCGGTGGCTGACCAGGAAATGTTCAGGGCGCGGGCGTCGGTTTCGCCTTCGCCCTCTCGCGCCGGTTGCCGGTATCTGGCCGGCGTGCCGGAGGCTTCGATCCGGCTCAGCCCGTCCTCGGAGCGATAGAGGACCACCCGGTCCGCGTTCAGCCGAGTTTTGCCCTGCTCAAGTTCTACATCCCCGGTGTAGGTGGCAATGCCCTGACTGTCGTCGAGGCGTGCATTGTCTGCGGTAACCTTGATGGGGGTGTCGGAATCAAGGTCGAAAGCGGCCGCCGGGCCGATCATCGCGGCTGTCAGCAGGGCAACCAGCAGGCGCCGGTATCGGTTAGTTTCCGGTTTCATAGCGTCCTTCCACCTGGGAGTTCAGTTCCAGAATCCGCTCGTCTATCCACGCTTTCATGCCCGTGGCCCGGGTAATACCGGTAACGTCGCGTATTTCTACGGGTGCATCTGTATATACCATGCCCCGGTCGTTATCCAGGGTCAGGGTTGATGTTGTCAGGGTGGCGTCCCGTTCTCCAATCGTGCGCTGAATCCGGACATTGTCCGTCAGGTACACCAGATTCTGGTTCTGTAGCAGGCTGCCATTCTCGGCTTCAACAATCCAGGGTAGGGCGCCGTTGCCGCCATAGAGTTCGGCACGGGGAGAGTCCATGGTAGCCAGGTTGCCTTCTTCGAACTGTTCGATGCGAGGGCTGGAGAACCGGATCTTCAGGTTCCCTGATTCGTCGAAGGAAGTGTACCGACCATTCACCACGAAGCCGTCCGGCTCGGCATCGCCCCTCAGCGCCGCTGCCTCATCATTGATGACCGGCGGCTCATCGCTTTGCCAGAGCAAAAAGACGGCTGCCACCACGGTGCCAGCCAGCGCCAGGGTTCGCAGCCAGGGCCGGTCCGGAAGCCAGTTCACGCCTCAGGCTCCAGGTAGGGTGCCAGTGTAGAATCAAGCTTGCCGTGGGCGGTAAGCAGCAGATCGCAGGCTTCCCGCACCGCACCCTCGCCGCCCCGAGCGTGGGTGCAGTAGTCGGCATGTTGCTGCACCAGCCAGTAACCGTTGGGTACGGTGATGCCGAGCCCGGCGAATCTGAGCGCCGGCAGATCCGGCAAATCGTCGCCCATATAGGCGGTGGCTTCCGGACCAATGTCCATGGTGCTCACCAGCTCCTGCAGGGCCACTTTCTTGTCTTCGCGCCCCTGCATCAGGTGAGGTATGCCAAGATCCCGCATCCGTTTCTCAGTCAGCGGCGACTGCCGGCCGGTAATAACGGCGACGGTAATGCCGGCCGCCATCAGCTGTTTCAACCCCAGACCGTCGAGGATGTTGAATGCCTTCAGTTCATCGCCGTTGGCGCTGAAGTAAAGCTTGCCATCGCTCATAATGCCGTCGACATCGAGGGCAATCAGTCGGATTCTGGCAGCTTTTGTAAGCAGGGCGTCCGGCCATTGGTGCGTCATATCACATAGCTCCCCATAGCCCTTATATTACGCCGGCCCGCAGCAGGTCATGCATGTTGATGGCGCCAACCAGAGCACCTGCGTCGTCCGTCACCGGCAGGGCGTTGATCTTCATTTCCTCCATGATATTGAGCGCTTCCGCCGCAAGATGATCGGCCTGAATGGTTTTGCCATTCCGGGTCATCACCTCGCTGATGGGGGTATTATGAATATCCACTGACCGATCCAGGGTCCGGCGCAGGTCACCGTCCGTAAATATTCCGGTGAGGGTGCCGTCCTGATTGACGACGGTGGTCATGCCAAGCCCCTTGCGGGAGATTTCAAGGAGTGCGCCACTGAGAAGTGTGCTCTCGTTGACGACCGGAATCTGGTCACCTGTGTGCATGATGTCGGATACCCGGAGCAGAAGCCGGCGCCCCAAGCTGCCGCCGGGGTGCGAGAAGGCAAAATCCTCGGCACTGAAGCCGCGAGCTTCGAGCAGGGCAACTGCAAGAGCGTCGCCCATGACCAGGGTGGCCGTTGTCGAGGAGGTGGGGGCAAGGCCCAGGGGGCAGGCTTCCACCATCACGCTGACGTCCAGGTTGGCAATGGCTTCCCGGGCCAGGATGGAGCTGGCATTGCCTGTCATGCTGATCAGGGGGGCACCCATGCGTTTGATCAGCGGCAGAATGGTGACCACCTCGCTGGTGCTGCCACTGTTGGAGATCGCAATCACCACATCCTGAGGGGTGATCATGCCCATGTCACCGTGGCTTGCCTCGCCGGGATGCACGAAAAAAGAGGGCGTGCCGGTACTTGCCAGGGTGGCCGCAATCTTGTTGCCGATGTGGCCGGATTTTCCCATGCCGGTCACCACCACGCGGCCCTTGCAGTTCATGATGACTTCGCAGGCCCGGGTGAACTGGTCGTCGATCCGGTTCTCAAGGGCATCAATGGCGTCGCGCTCGATGCGGATGGCGCGGATGGCAGAGGATCGGAAATCATTGGGTGTCGGTTCGGTCATCGGGCTTGGGGCCTGGCTGTCGGGACATTGAAAACGTTGGGCAGAGTATACCATTTTCACCCGGCAACAATGCCCGCTTACCGAAAGTTCAGTCAAACTGATCATTGCTATCAGTACATTTTGGGCTGTTTGGATTGAGCTTGAACGCTCCTTGGCATAATGTAGCCCCTCTTTGAAAGGTAAGGACTATGAATTCTCCGGCTTACATATCGCTCAAGGATGTCGTGTTCTCCCGCTCTGGGCGCCGTATCTTCGACGGTGTCAGCCTGGACATTCCGCGCGGAAAGATTACCGCGATCATGGGGCCCAGCGGAACCGGTAAAACCACACTGTTGCGCCTCATTGGTGGTCAGCTCAAGCCGGACTCCGGCAGTATTGTGGTGGATGGTCATGAGGTCCCGAAGCTCAAACGTAGGGCCCTCTACAGCCTCCGCGAAAAGATGGGCATGCTGTTCCAGAGCGGGGCACTGTTTACGGATCTGAGCGTGTTCGAGAACGTCGCCTTCCCGCTCCGGGTTCATACAAAACTTCCGGAAGACATGATTCGCGACATCGTCCTGATGAAGCTGGAAGCCGTTGGGTTGCGTGGTGCCCGCCAGTTGATGCCCTCGGAATTGTCCGGAGGCATGACCCGCCGCGTGGCTCTGGCCCGAAGCATTGCCCTCGATCCGGAGCTGATCATGTACGACGAGCCATTTGCGGGCCAGGACCCGATTGCCATGGGCGTTCTGGTCAAGCTGATCCGTGATCTGAACGGTTCCATGGGGCTGACCAGCGTGCTGGTCTCCCACGACGTGCCTGAGTCCCTGAGCATCTGTCATTACGCCTGCATCATCTCGGACGGCAAGGTGATCGGTGAAGGCACGCCGGAAGAGTTGCGGGCCCATCCCTCCGGGCAGGTGCAGCAGTTCCTTCAGGGGCAGCCGGACGGCCCCGTGCCGTTCCATTACCCCGCGGATGGCGACGCTCAGGACTTCGGGTTGTCCGGGGGTGCCTCTTGATCGACAGAATAGCGGCGTTCGGTCGTCTCGGTCTTGATATTGTCTCCTCATTCGGCCGATCCGGTCGTTTCCTGGCGGGCGTTCTGGGCGGGGTGCCGAGGCCGGCCACCGGTTTCCCGCTCCTGCTGAAACAGCTTTACGCTGTTGGTGTTCTGTCCCTGGCCATCATTGTGGTGTCCGGCCTGTTTATCGGCATGGTGCTGGGGCTGCAGGGGTATACGATCCTGAGCGATTATGGCTCTGAGGCAGCCATCGGTCAGATGATAGCCCTGACTCTGGTGCGTGAACTCGGGCCTGTTGTGACTGCGCTGTTGTTTGCGGGCCGGGCGGGTTCGGCGCTGACAGCTGAGATCGGTCTGATGAAAGCCACCGAGCAACTATCCAGCATGGAGATGATGGGCGTGGACCCGCTGCGGCGGGTTATTGCGCCCCGGCTCTGGGCCGGGTTTATCGCCATGCCTGTGCTTGCCGTGATTTTCTCGGTGGTCGGTATCTGGGGCGGAATGCTGGTGGGTGTAGACTGGCTAGGCGTGTTTGAAGGCTCCTTCTGGGGCAACATGCAGTCGTCGGTGGATTTTGTTGATGACGTCCTGAACGGCGTCATTAAAAGCGTTGTTTTCGGCTTTGTCTGCGCCTGGATCGCGGTTTATCAGGGTTATGACTGCGTGCCGACCTCGGCAGGTATCAGTTCGGCGACCACCAAAACCGTGGTGTACTCCTCGCTGGCCGTGCTGGGGCTGGATTTTGTGCTGACCGCTGTGATGTTTGGCAATTTCTGAATCATCGATTAACGAGAGAATACCGGAGCCGGAAATGGCACAGAGAACCACTGAAATCATCGTTGGACTGTTCATGATCGCAGGCTGCGCGGCGCTGCTTTTCCTCGCATTGCAGGTGAGCGGGCTGTCGCCGAAGTCGGCCGACAGCACCTACACGATCTACGCCAATTTCAACGATACCGGCGGGCTTACGCCACGTGGGCGAGTTTCCATGGCAGGGGTGACCGTGGGCACCATTGAATCCATTAGCCTGAACAAAGAGACATTTCAGGCGCGGGTGGAAATGTCGATTCACTCGGACGTCGACAATATCCCTTCTGACAGTTCCGCAGTTATACGTACATCCGGCCTGCTCGGTGAACAGTACATTGATATATCGATCGGGGCCGAGATGGATTCGCTGAAGGAAGGCGATACCTTCTATTCAACGCAGTCGGCCATGAACCTGGAGCGATTGATCAGCAACTTTGCATCGGGCCGCTGACTCGGGCCGGGAAGATTTAACAGGAGATCCTGATGTTTGCACTGAAACACCACATTCTGCTTGGCCTTCTGATGGCTCTGGTTCTCGTTATGCCGGCTCACGCTGGTGAAGCGGAGGATCTCCGGAACTATGTGGATGAAAACACCCAGCGGCTCGTTGAAAAGCTCAATGAAGAGCGCGGGCTGTACGAGCGAGATCCGGAAGCATTCTACGAGAGCATGGACAAGGCGTTGACGGATTTCGTGGACTTCCGTCGCATTGCTGCGCGAGTGATGGGGCGTTACGCCCGGCAGACCACGCCCGAGCAGCGGGACGAATTCGTGGTCAAGTTCAAGCGCAGCCTGTTTGACAGCTACGCGCAGGCGCTGGTCAATGCCGAAGATTTCGAGATCCAGGTCAAAGAAGCGACCATCAACCCTCAGAGTGACGACCGCGCCTCCGTTCAGATGGAGGTTATCAGCGCATCCGGAAACCGTTACCCGGTGACCTACTCGATGTACAAGAACTCCGAAGGCAAATGGTTGATGGAAAACGTGATTGTTGAGGGCGTGAACATCGGTCTGGCCTTCAGGGATCGGTTCAGCCAGGAAATGGAGGAAAACCGCGGCCAGATTCAGGTGGTGATTGACGGCTGGAGCGATGCCGTTGAATCGCTGAACCTGGAGCGGGAAGTGGACAACTCATGACGGCAGGTGTGCCTCGGGTTCAGCTTTCCGATGAAGCGCTGATTGTGTCTGGAGAGGTTACTCCGGACACGGTGGTAAGACTGCGGAAAGAGGGCGAGAAACTGATCCGCTCGGTATCCGGGGATCTGGTTGTCGACCTCGATGGTCTGGTCACCGCCCACAGTGTGGTGCTCTCTATGCTGCTCTGCTGGCAGCGCCTGGCGCATCAAACCGGTATTACCCTGTCATTCCGGGGTGTGAGTAGTCGACTGGCTTCTCTGGCGGCCCTGAGCAACCTGGATGACCAGCTTACGGGTTTTCGCCCGGAAACTTCCCAGGCACCCCACTGAATTTTCCGGTCTCGGGCCCTCTGTTTACAAGACGGTAAAGCTGACCCGAGCGCCGGAATTGGTTACAATCTCGCCCCTGATTTCAAAACACCCGAGGATTTTCTATGGATGCCACCCAAGTCACCGAGCTGGTCAAGGAAGCATTGCCCGGCTGCGAAGTTCAGGTACAGGTTGATGGTACCCATTATCTGGTCGTCGTGGTGGGTGATGTCTTCGAAGGCCTGCCGACCATCAAACGCCAGCAGCTGATCAACAAGGCGCTGTTCCAGCAAATCATGGATGGTTCGATTCACGCACTTCATCCGAAAGCCTTTACTCCGGCTGAATGGGCCGAGCGCCAGGGCTGAGCGGCCCGGACAAAACAGGATAATTATTGTGGATAAACTTCTGATCAGGGGCCGCAAGCCTCTCGATGGTGAGATCCGGATTTCCGGTGCAAAGAACGCCGCACTGCCCATACTGGCAGCAACCCTGCTGGCGGACGAGCCGGTGACTGTCGGCAACCTGCCACACCTGCACGACGTGACCACCATGATCGAGCTTCTCGGCCGCATGGGCGTTGAAGTGATCATTGATGAGAAAATGAGCGTGGAAATTCACGCCAACACCATCAAACACTTCCACGCGCCGTACGAGCTGGTAAAAACCATGCGCGCCTCCATCCTGGTGCTGGGTCCCCTTGTTGCCCACTTCGGCGAGGCGGAAGTATCCCTGCCAGGCGGCTGTGCAATCGGTAGCCGTCCGGTGAACCTGCACATCCACGGCCTTGAAATGATGGGCGCAGAGATCAAGGTCGAGAATGGCTACATCAAGGCCAAGACCAACGGTCGCCTGAAGGGCGCCCACATTTTCCTGGATACCGTCACGGTAACTGGCACAGAGAACCTGATGATGGCCGCTGCCCTGGCAGACGGAAAAACCATCCTGGAGAACGCGGCCCGCGAGCCGGAGGTTGTCGACCTTGCGGAGTGTCTGATTGCCATGGGTGCAGACATCAAAGGCCACGGTACCGCCACCATCGAAATCAACGGTGTCGAGCGTTTGCACGGTTGTCATTACAACGTGCTGCCAGACCGGGTTGAAACCGGTACCTACCTGGTGGCTGCGGCTGCAACCGGCGGTCGTGTGAAGTTGAAGGATACCCGGGAAGACCTGCTGGAAGCAGTGGTGCTCAAGCTGGAAGAGGCCGGCGCCCACATCAACACCGGTCCGGACTGGATCGAGCTGGACATGAAAGGCAATCGCCCGAAAGCGGTGAGCCTGCGTACAGCGCCTTATCCGGCCTTTCCCACGGACATGCAGGCTCAGTTTGCTGCAATGAACGCGGTGGCCGAAGGTACAGGCACCATCGTGGAAACCGTATTCGAAAACCGGTTCATGCACCTGCAGGAGCTGATCCGGATGGGCGCGGACATCACGCTGGAAGGCAACGCGGCCATCATCAAGGGCGTGGATCACCTTACCGGCGCGCCGGTCATGGCGACGGATCTGAGGGCCTCGGCCAGCCTGGTTATCGCTGGGCTGATGGCTGACGGCGATACCATTGTTGACCGCATTTACCACATCGACCGCGGTTACGAGTGTATCGAAGAGAAACTGCAGTTGCTGGGCGCCACCATCCGACGCTTGCCAGCCTAAAAGATATCCATCCAGACAATACGGGAAACCGGAAGAATCCATGACAGATTCCATCACCATCGCCTTGTCGAAGGGACGAATCCTGGAAGAAACCCTGCCTCTGCTCGCAGAGGCAGGCATCGAGCTGATCGACGACGTCAAAAAGTCCCGCAAACTGGTGTTCCCGACAACGGACCCGAATGTCCGGGTGTTGATCATCCGCGCCACGGATGTGCCGACCTATGTTCAGTACGGCGGTGCGGATCTTGGCGTGACTGGCAAGGACGTGCTGATGGAGCACGGTGGCGAAGGGCTGTATGAGCCACTGGATCTGAATATTTCCCGTTGCCGCCTGATGACCGCCGGCCCGAAAGATCAGACTCCGCCCTCCGGTCGTATCAAGGTGGCGACAAAATTCGTCAATCTGGCCCGCCGTTACTACTCGGCCCAGGGGCGTCAGGCCGACATCATCAAACTCTACGGCGCCATGGAGCTGGCTCCGATTCTTGGTCTGGCCGACGAGATTGTCGACATTGTGGATACCGGCAACACGCTTAAGGCAAACGGCCTCGAGGCCCGAGAGCTGATTGAGCATATCAGCAGCCGACTGGTGGTTAATCGCGCGTCCATGAAGATGAAACACGAGCGTATTAACCCCATAATTGAAAAGATGTCTGTTGCGGTGGATAGGGGCAGGCAGACTTCGGAGTAAGAATTGGCCAGGGATGGCTTCCCAAAACACGCTACGAGCACATCCATGTGCGCTTGTTTCGGGCCGTCCTTGGCCCTCAACAGTTTTGGGAAGCCATCCCTGACCAATTCCCGAGCCTTGATGCGACGCCCGGCAGCGTCACTTATATAGCCAACCTAGGATTTGACTCATGACCGTGAACATCAAACGACTGAGTGCCTCACAAAGTGACTTCGACAGCGTCCTGGCCAAACTGCTGGCCTGGGACGACAGCGTTGATCATCAGGTGAACGAGTCGGTGCGTCATATCCTGCATGAGGTGAAAACCCGTGGCGACCAGGCGGTTCTGGAATTTACAGAAAAGTTCGATCGATTGAAGATTGGCTCCGTGGCAGAGCTGGAAATGAGTCAGGACCGTTTGCAGCAGGCACTCGAAGCGATTCCGCAGGATCAGCGCGTGGCGCTGGAAAAAGCCGCTGAGCGGATCCGTGATTATCACCAGCGCCAGAACCAGAAGTCCTGGCAGTATGAAGACGAGGATGGGACCGTGCTCGGCCAGAAGGTAACGCCGCTGGATCGGGCGGGCCTGTACGTGCCCGGCGGCAAAGCCGCCTATCCGTCCTCGGTGCTGATGAACGCTATTCCTGCCAAGGTTGCTGGCGTCAGTGAGGTGGTGATGGTTGTTCCGACACCGGATGGTGTGGTGAACGACATGGTCCTGGCCTCCGCAGCGATTGCCGGTGTTGACCGCGTGTTTACCGTTGGTGGCGCACAGGCCGTCGGCGCGTTGGCCTTTGGCACGGAAACCATCCCGGCGGTGGATAAAATCGTCGGCCCCGGCAACATTTTCGTCGCCACCGCCAAGCGCGAAGTTTTCGGCGTCGTCGGCATCGACATGATTGCCGGCCCCTCGGAAATCCTCGTGATCAGCGACGGCAAAACCGATCCCGACTGGATTGCCATGGACCTCTTCTCCCAGGCAGAACACGACGAACAGGCCCAATCCATCCTGATCAGCCCGGACGCGGAATTCCTGGACGCCGTTGAAGCCAGCATCAACAAACTGCTGCCAACCATGGAGCGTGCCGACATCATTCGTACCTCCATGACCGACCGCGCCGCGTTGATCCATGTCGCCGACCTGAAACAAGCCGCCGAAGTCTCCAACCGGATCGCCCCGGAGCACCTGGAGCTGTCGGTTGAAGACCCCGAAGCCATGCTGGAAGACATCCGTCACGCCGGCGCTATCTTCATGGGCCGTTACACCGCAGAAGCCCTGGGCGACTACTGCGCCGGGCCGAACCACGTGCTGCCTACCAGCGGCACAGCTCGGTTCTCCTCGCCCCTGGGTGTCTACGACTTCCAGAAACGGTCTTCCATCATCGGTTTCAGTGCCGCCGGTGCTGATCGTATGGGTCGCGTGGCCTCGGTTCTGGCCCGTGGCGAGGGGTTAACCGCTCACGCCCGGTCGGCGGAATACCGTATTAAGGATTAAAAAGACCTTACCCCCTATGTCTGCAGGGATGGTGGGGGGCGCCTTTCCGGGAATGTAGAGGGCCATGGATGGCCCGAAACAAGCGCACATGGGTGTGGCAGAGCGATGATGAAGCGGAGCTTCATGCGATAGCCACACGACAGCAATCTGCGATTGCTGGCCGGACCCGCTTGCGGGTGCTCGTAGCGTTTCCCGGAAAGGCGGCCCCCACCAGACCGTTAGCTCGGAGTTAAAAATGAGCAAATTCTGGAGCCCTCTCGTAAACGACCTGGTTCCATACGTCCCAGGCGAACAGCCAAAAATGGCGAACCTGGTGAAGCTGAACACCAACGAAAACCCCTTCGGCCCCTCACCAAAAGTCATCGAAGCCATCCAGGCCGAACTGAACGACAGCCTGCGCCTCTATCCGGATCCGGAAGGCGAAAGCCTGCGCCAGACCATTGCGGCGTACCACAAGGTAAAGCCGGAGCAGATCTTCCTGGGTAACGGCTCGGACGAAGTCCTGGCACACATCTTCTTTGGCCTGTTCCAGCATGGCGAACCGATCCTGTTTCCGGACATCACCTACAGCTTTTACCCGGTGTACTGTGGCCTCTATAACATCGAGAGTAAAAAGATCCCGCTGACCGAAAATTTTGAAATCAACCCGGATGATTTCAAGCAGCCCAACGGTGGCGTGATCTTCCCGAACCCCAATGCGCCAACCGGAATGTATCTTGGGTTGCAGTATGTGGAAGAAATCCTGGCTGCCAACCCGGATCGCGTTGTCGTTGTGGATGAGGCCTACATTGATTTCGGTGGCGAGTCTGCCATCACTCTTGTCGACAAGTATCCGAACCTGCTGGTTTCCCAGACCCTTTCCAAAGCACGGTCTCTTGCCGGTCTGCGCGTAGGTTTCGCCGTTGGCCACCCGGACCTCATCGAGGCATTGAACCGGGTCAAGAACAGCTTCAACAGCTACCCATTGGACCGCCTGGCCCTGGCTGGCGCGAAAGCGGCCTACGAGGATGAAGCCTGGTTCCGGAAGTGCTGTGATGGCGTGATTTCCGAGCGCGAGCGCGTAACGGCCGCCCTCGAAGATCTTGGATTCGAGGTGTTACCCTCCAAGGCAAACTTCATCTTTGCTCGTCACAAAGAGCAGCCTGGTGAGGTTTTGGCCAAAGGCCTGAGGGAGCAGGGTATTATCGTCCGGCACTTTAATAAGCCTCGAATCAGCGAATTCCTGCGCATTACCATTGGCACTGTTGAGCAGAATGATGCGTTGATTGCTGGCCTTCAATCACTCTAGCCTGCGTATTGGCGGGTAGAGCCGGGTGGGCACTCCTCTCCGGGAAACGCTACGAGCACATCCATGTGCGCTTGGCCTCGGCCATCCATGGCCGCCGACATTCCCGGAGAGGGGAGCCCACCCGACTCGTCGAGCTTCCGTAAAATAGTCAGGAGCTTAGTTTTATGGCGAATCGAAACGACATCCTGAAGAAAATCAACGAGTGGCTACAGCCAGAGAATTTTCAGGATTACTGCCCAAATGGCCTTCAAGTTGAAGGCTCGTCCGAGATAAATACCGTTATTTCCGGCGTAACAGCCTCCAAAGCCCTGATCGAAGCCGCTATTGAGGCAAACGCCGATATGATCCTCGTCCACCACGGTTACTTCTGGAAAGGCGAAGATCAGCGTATTCAGGGGATGAAACGAGAACGTTTGAAACAGCTTCTCGACAACGACATCAATCTCGTTGCCTACCACCTCCCACTGGATGACCACCCCGAATACGGCAATAACCGTCAGCTGGCGGACATCCTCAATATCAAGAATCCGCGCCCGCTCGGCGGTCTGGTCTGGGAAGGCGAGCTGGAAGAAGCAATGTCTCCCCAGAAATTCGGTCTTCGTATTGCACGACAGCTCCACCGTGAACCGCTCTGGGTTGGCGAGGGCCCGGCAACTATCAAACGGGTAGGGTGGTGCACCGGTGCTGCACAGGGATTTATTAACACTGCACTGGATGCGGGACTCGATGCTTATATTAGCGGAGAAATCTCCGAGCCGACGACGCACACGGTAAGGGAGTGCGGCATTCATTACTACGCTGCCGGACACCACGCGACCGAACGGTATGGCGTTCAGGCTCTCGGAAAGGCATTGGCCGAGGAGTTTGGGGTAAATCACAAATTCATTGATTGCGACAACCCTGTCTAATCAGGGATAGGTGATCAGATGAAGGCTTAGTGCGAATTGCACTGAAGCTAATGGAGCGGGGTAGTCATCCCTTTCCGAGAATGTCGGCGGCCAAGGATGGCCGACGTCAAGCGCACATGGATGTGCTCGTAGCGGTTCTCGGAAAGGGATGACTACACCGCTCCCTCCCCGAGCTTAACAGTCCTATCGAGACTAAACTTCCGCCAGAACAGAAAAGAACTCAGGCCTGCTGAGCCTTATCACCCTTCTTGAGCCCAAAGTCCTCGGCAAGCGTCCCGGAATCCTTCGGATCCGTCTTCGGCGCATAATCACGTGGTGGCTCGGAAGCGTCCTCGCGAACCTCCTCCAGGCGCTTCTTCGAAGTCTCGTGAGCCAACTCTTCCATCCAGTCCTCGTCATTGCAAAGACGGTTGGCGCCCCGGGCCATGTGTTGGTTTACATCGCGATAGGCATCGTTGAAACGGCGCAGAAGATGGGCCGACTCCATGAAATGTTCATTCACCTGGGCCTGGTAGCGGGTATATTCGCTTCTCAGTTCCTCAATCTGCTGTTCCGCCCGGCGCTGCCGAAGCGTCGTTCCCTGCCCGGAACGGCCAACAAATACCCCGATGACAATGCCAACAACCAATGCGGCAATCGCTGCCAGAATCAGGTTTGTCATATGCTGTGTCGTCCTTTTACCTAGAAGTGAGCCAAGCCCCTGCAAGCCGAGTATAACGCCCCAGGCTCCATCATCCCATGATTGCGGCCTGCGCCTATCGTCGTATTGCCGCTGAGGTGGCCAACGTGGCGAAAAATCGCTAAATGCGAGACAATACGGCGCCCAAATTTACGTTCAACTTCCGGGAATACCTGATGACAGCTGCGATGTCCTCCGAAACCAGTGCGAACATGACCCCTTGGCAACGCTACCAGAAGGATCTTGAACGCCCCGATTTCCAGAAGGACTCGGCCCAGGAAGATGCCGTCAAGCGCCTTCAATCACTGTACGACAAACTGGTGGAAGCCGAAAGGGATCGCAGCAAGCCCAAGGCCAAACTTTTGCGCAAGCTCAAAAAAGGTAAGGAAGAGCCGGTCAAGGGGCTGTATTTCTGGGGTGGAGTAGGCCGCGGCAAAACCTACCTCATGGATACTTTCTACGAGTCGCTGCCCTTCGATCGCAAGATGCGGGTTCATTTCCACCGCTTCATGCAGCGGGTACACAACGAACTCAAATCTCTCAAAGGCGAAAAGAACCCGCTGGAGCTGGTCTCCAAAAAATTCGCCGATGAAACCCGGGTTATCTGCTTCGATGAGTTTTTCGTGTCAGACATTGGTGACGCCATGATCCTGGCCACCCTGATGGACGGGCTGTTCAGCCGCGGAGTTACCCTGGTTTGCACCTCCAATATCGTACCGGACGGCCTCTACAAGGACGGGCTTCAGCGTGCGAGATTCCTGCCCGCGATCGATCTGGTCAAGAAACATACCGATGTGGTCAATGTGGATGGCGGAGTTGATTACCGACTGAGGACTCTCGAGCAGGCGGAGCTGTTCCACTCCCCCCTTGACGAGGAAGCGGACGTCAGCCTTCGGAAGAGCTTCGATGCCCTGGCGGTCGAAGCCGGTAAACACAGCAAAACCATGGAGATCAACGGTCGAAAAATCCCGGCCCAGGCCCACGCGGACGACGTGGTCTGGTTTGATTTCAAAGATGTATGCGACGGCCCCCGAAGCCAGAACGACTACATCGAAATGGCCCGGCAGTTCCACGCCATCATCGTCAGCAATGTGCCCATCCTGGGCAAAGAAAAAGATGACCAGGCTCGCCGCTTCATCAACATGATCGACGAGTTCTACGACCGCAACGTCAAAGTCATCATCTCTGCGGCTGCACCGATCACTGAACTTTACGCTGGCGGTCGACTTGGCTTTGAATTCGAGCGCACCGAATCCCGCCTGCTGGAAATGCAGTCCCGGGAATACCTCGAAGCGCCCCATAAACCATAATAAAGAAAACAGCCCTGAGTAGGTCGGATTAGCGAAGCGTAGTCCGACAAAAACCTACCATACAATCAACAGAGAGATTCAGAAATGAGCACAGACAACGTCGTCATCGTCAGCGGTGTCCGCACCCCCATGGGCGGATTCCAGGGCAGCCTGGCCAGCGTCAGCGCCACCGACCTGGGTGCCATCACCATCGCCGAGGCCGTCAAGCGCGCCGGCCTTCAGCCTGCGGATGTGCAGGAAGTTATCATGGGCAACGTCCTGCCCGCCGGCCTCAAGCAGGGCCCGGCACGCCAGGCCATGCGCAAGGCCGGTCTCCCGGACCACACCGGCGCCACCACCATCAACAAACTCTGCGGCTCCGGCATGAAAGCCGCCATGTTCGCCCACGACCTGATCAAAGCCGGCAGCAACGACATCATGGTTGCCGGTGGCATGGAGAGCATGTCCAACGCCCCTTACGTTTTGCAGGGCGTCCGCAGTGGTTATCGCATGGGTCCCGGCCAGGCACCCCAGGATCACATGTTCCTGGATGGCCTGGAAGACGCTGAAACCGGTCGCTTGATGGGGGCGTTCGCCCAGGAAATGGCAGATAAGAAAGGCTACACCCGTGAAGAAATGGACGAGTACGCCATCACCTCCCTCACGCGGGCGAAGAAAGCCATCGAAGAAGGGCTGCTTAAAGAGGAGATCATCCCGGTTACCGTCAAGAGTCGAAAAGGCGAGGTCGTTGTCGAGGATGATGAGCAGCCTCACAACGCCAATATCGAAAAAATCCCGAGCCTGCGTCCGGCCTTCGCGAAAGACGGCACCGTAACAGCCGCCAACGCCTCATCAATTTCCGACGGCGCCTCGGCGCTGCTCCTGATGCGTGAATCCGAAGCCGAAAAGCGAGGCCTCAAGCCACTGGCCCGCATCGTTGGCCACAGCACCCAATCCCAGCACCCGTCCGAGTTCACCTGCGCCCCGGTTGGCGCCATCGAAACTCTGTTCGGCAAAACCGGCTGGAGCAAAGACGACGTCGACCTCTTCGAAATCAACGAAGCCTTCGCCATGGTCGCAATGATGCCCATCCGCGAACTCGGCCTGGACCCCGAGAAAGTCAACATCCACGGCGGCGCCTGCGCCCAGGGGCACCCCGTCGGTTCCACCGGCTCCCGCCTGCTGGTAACCCTCATGTACGCCCTGCAACGCTATGGCAAAAAGAAAGGCGTTGCGGCCCTGTGCATCGGTGGTGGTGAAGCAACCGCTATGGCTATCGAGATGCTGTAACTTCTTATAGCCCTCTGCTTTTGAGTTCCGGCAAGGGGCATTGGCCTTTCTGAAACACGCCGTAAATACGTCCATGTAGGCTTGACGGCAGCATCCCTGCTGCCGACAGTTTCAGAAAGGCCAATGCCCCTTCCCGCCGGAATGAGGGAATGCTTTTCAAGCTATTGTCAGCACAGTTCTGTTTTCGTCTCGATTTGAGGCGTAATAATTCGCGGCCTTTGCGCCAAGTATGGGCGCTGGCGCCGGGGTGGGGCTTCCGGGAATGTCGGCGGCCAGGGATGGCCGACGTCAAGCGCACATGGATGTGCTCGTAGCGGTTCCCGGAAGCCCCACCCCGGCGGCAGTGCTTTCACCCGACTTGAAGACTTCAAGAAAGCCAGAAAAACCACCAAAACCAAAGTGGTTGCATCCAAATTTGTTGTCTATAGTGATTCTGTGCGAAGAAACCCGGCGGCATACGGCGTTAACAGAGGGATGAGAGCAAAATCATACTTTTGACTGATCAAAGCGCCTGATGGCGTTAGCTATAGTGCCAACATCACGAGCACTGTGCATGAAGCCTCCAATACATCGTGAACACCAATAATCAGAGCAGCGACTCAGAACAACAATGGAGTAGCCTTCCAATGACAAGAAAAACACATCAATGGCAGCGTTGGACCAAATTACCGCTGGCCGTGGCCGTTGCAGCCGGTATGTCTGGCAACGCAGCAGCTTTATCGTTTTACATGGGAGATGTGGAAGCCCAGTTCAACACCACGCTTTCTGCGGGTGCAGGTTGGCGAGTTGAGGATCGGGACAAGCGTCTGATCGCCCAGGGTAACCTTGGCCCTGAGTACACGCCGGGCGGAGCACTGGAAAACATTGGTGCGTCCACAAACAACTACGATGACGGTAACCTCAACTTCGAGAGCGGAGATACCTACTCCAAGATCGTCAAGGGTAACAGCGAACTCTACCTGAATTATTACGTCGACAATCCTTACCTCACCCGAGTGGGCGGCCTTTTGCGTGGCCGTTACTGGTACGATTTTGAACTGAAGGATGAGAGTAGGGCGGTAGACTACGTTGGCCAACAGCGTGAGCTGAACCCGGAAGCCAAGGACAATGCCTCTGGCGGTGAAATTCTCGATGCCTACGTCTTCTCTGATTGGTATTTTGGCAACGTTCCTGTGAGCCTGCGCTACGGCAAACAGGTAGTGAGCTGGGGCGAAAGCACCTTTATCCAGGGTGGTATTAACGTCATCAACCCTGTTGACGTCCCCGCGTTCCGCGCACCTGGTTCCGAGCTGAAAGACGCTCTGTTGCCCGTTGAAATGTTCTACATGTCTGCAGGTGTTACCGAGAATGTGACGGTAGAAACCTTTGTTCAGGCAGATTGGGAACCCATTCGTCCCGACGATTGCGGCACCTTCTTCTCTACCAACGATTTCGCGCCTGATGGCTGTGGCCCGGTACTTCTCGCTGGCCAGTTGCCGGACTCCCAGGCGCTTGCCCAGGGTCTGGTATCCGATCGTGTAGGCGATCGCGAGGCTGATTCCAAAGACCAGTTTGGTGTTGCTCTGCGCTGGTATGTGCCGCAGTTGAACGATTCGGAACTGGGCTTCTACTACATCAAGTACAACAGCCGTCTGCCGTACGTCAGCGGTATCGTGCGGGATCCGGCCAATGGTCAGAACCTGCCCTTGTACTTCATTGAGTACCCGGAAAATATCAACCTGTACGGCGTGAGCATCAACACCACTACCCCGGGTGGCTGGTCGTTGGGTGCAGAATACTCCTACCGTGACAAGATGCCGCTGCAGTGGAACGCCTTCGAGCTTCTGTACGGTGGCAACGAGGTTATCAACCCCGAAACTGGCGAACCAGCAAGTCAGTTGCAGGTTATCCGCGAAGCAGAAGCCGGTGGTGCGTCTCTCAACGGTGAAGCCGTAAGAGGTTGGGATGAGTATGGTGTGTCTCAGGCGCAGTTTACGCTGATCAAGTTCTTCGACCAGGTGATGGGCGCAAGCCGTCTCTCTCTCATTACCGAGTTTGGTGCAACTTACGTTCATGACCTTCCGGACTACGATACTGCCCGTTACGGCAGGTCCGGCACCTTCGGTATTGGCCAGTTGCCTGGCGGCGCCTGTGATGGCAGTGGCGCAACCGGAGCGGCTTTGAACATCAATACCAACTACTGTAACAACGAAGGCTTCACAACTGACTTCTCGTGGGGTTACCGTACGCGTCTGGTCTGGAGCTATCCGAACGCATTGGCTGGCGTGAACCTTTCGCCACAGCTGGCCTGGAGCCATGATGTGCAGGGTTACAGCCCGCAGCCGGGTGGTGCTTTCAATGAGGGTAGCAAAGCAATTGGCCTTTCTTTGGAAGCCGTATATCAGAACTCGATTACCGGTAATATCGGTTACACAAACTTTTTCGGCGGCAAGCCGTATAACGAGTTGACTGACCGCGATTTCGTGAGTGCTAGCGTTTCATACTCATTCTGAACCCGGAAAGAATTCGTTGAACGAGGGAATTTAAATGAAACTGAACAAGAAACTACTGGCCACAGGCGTACTGGCAGCAAGCATGTTTGCTGGCCAGGCCTGGGGTGCGGTTTCTGCTGAAGAAGCGGCCAAGCTGGGTAACTCGCTGACACCAATGGGTGCAGAAAAATCCGGTAATGGTGGTGCGATTCCCGCCTGGACTGGAGGCCTTACAACTCCACCGGCCGGTTACAAGAATGACGGAATTTATGTGAATCCGTTCCCGAATGAGCAGCCGAAGTTCACCATCGATCAGAGCAATGTCGAGCAGTACAAGGACAACCTATCCCCGGGTCAGGTCGCGATGATTGAGCGTTACGACGACTACTTCATGCCGGTGTACGAAACCCATCGTACCGCTGCTTACCCGCAGGAGGTAATGGAGCAGACAGTCGAGAACGCGACAGAGGTGGAGCTCATTAAAGACGGTAATGGTCTGGGCAACTATCAGTCAGCCACACCGTTCCCGATTCCCCAGAACGGTCTGGAAGCCATCTGGAACCATATTACCCGCTATCGTGGTGGTTCTGTTCAGCGTAACGTTGGCCAGGTAACCCCGACAGAAGGTGGTGACTTCTCGGTGGTGAAATTCCAGGACGAGCTGACCTGGCGTACCTACCTGGCAGACTACGAGCCAGGCATGGATCCGAACGTGCTGTTCTACTTCAAGCAGGCCATCACCGCGCCGGCACGTCTGGCGGGTAACGTTCTGCTGGTACACGAAACCATTGACCAGGTTGCAGAGCCTCGCCGTGCGTGGGTATACAACGCCGGTCAGCGCCGTGTTCGTCGTGCGCCCCAGGTAGCCTATGACGGACCGGGTACCGCAGCTGACGGTATGCGTACGTCTGACAACTTCGACATGTTCAACGGTGCTCCGGATCGTTACAACTGGGAGTTGGTAGGCAAAAAGGAAATGTACATTCCGTACAACTCCTACAAGCTGGTTGATCCGAGTCTGACGTATGACCAGATCATCAAGGCTGGCCACATCAATCAGGAATACACCCGCTACGAGCTGCATCGCGTGTGGCACGTAAGGGCAACCCTGAAGGATGGCGCCCGTCACATCTACGCCCAGCGTGACTTCTACATTGACGAAGACTCCTGGCAAGCATCGGTTATTGATCATTACGACGGTCGTGGCGAGCTGTGGCGCGTTGCCGAAGCCCACAACATGCAGTTCTATGATCAGAACGTGCCTTGGTACGCCATCGAGACTCTGTACGACCTGCTCTCTGGCCGCTACCTTGCACTGGGCCTGACCAACGAAGAAGAGAATCCGTACGAGTTCGGCGTTGAGCGTCGCTCACGGGATTACACGCCGGCCGCACTGCGCCGCGCAGGTACCCGGTAACGGATCATCTGAAGATCTGGAAAACGGCGGGCCCCAGGGCCCGCCGTTTTTTTTACACCTGAGAAAATCCTTTCACGTCAAAATTTTGCAGCCTACCCCTCAATTGGTTTAACCTTCCTATCATACTAAAGGCGTACCCGATGCCGGTCGCCACTCAAAAGTCAGTGCAAGATCCACTTTTCCGGCGGTGCGAGGCAGTTCAGGCCGGAGTTAAATGGGGCAGTGCGTGAAACCATTCAATGATGGCTGTGCAGCCAACGATGAATTTCAGTCGGCGAATAGTGGTCTACAGCGAGGTGAACTGGTCAGAGACTTGCTCAGACAGCGGGTTCAGCTTCCGCCGATTCCGTCTGATTCACTGGCCCGGCCCAGGCTTGATGGCAAGATCTCCGAAGCGCTGAGTCCCAGAAGTGTTCTCTTTGTAGAGGCGCCCTGTGGCTACGGAAAATCCCATGCCGTGGTGAATGCGCTCGGCAGTGCAGAAATGAATGCAGAACAGGTTCGGTGGGTTGCCCTTAACTCTCAGGACAATGCGCCCTCCCGTTTTCTGACCTTGCTCGCCATCGCCCTCGATCTCCCCGAAACGCCGGAGCAGGGCTTGCAGAGTGGCGCGACCTTCTCGGATATCCTGTCAATCATGCAGGTGGCGTTGGCCCGCAAGGGTTCAGATCAGCCAAGAGTGCTGGTGCTGGACAACCTCCAGAATCTCAGCAACCCCGCCGTCGTGGACCTGCTTCAGCAATTGGTTATCGATTTTCCGGCAGGCTCCTCCATCGTGCTGATTTCGCGCAAGGCATTGCCGTTTGAAACACATAGTCTCGAGCTGGAAAACCGCTTTGTCCGCATTGGGCCGGAAGCGTTGGAATTCTCTCGTTCAGAAACATTTGAGTTTTTCCGTCCGGCCACGGCAAACAGCGGACTGACCAGCGTGGCTGTCGACAACCTCTATGACATGACCGAGGGTTGGGCAACGCCATTAGCGCTTTATCGTCGAGAAGTTTTCCAGAATGTTGAAAGGAAACCGATTCAGGAAACGCCCAGTGTTGAGCGGTTTCTCAAGGAATCGGTCCTTGGCACTCTGACAACGGGCCAAATGCGCTCCATGCGCGGCATTGCCGAGCTTGAGCTGTGTTCCGATGAGCTCTTCCTGGCGCTTGAGCCCCTCCTGCCTGAAGCGGGTTTCGTTCCTTCCCAGGCCGTTGAGAGGGGGCTGCCGCTAAAGTCCATGCCGGGCCGTGGGCGCTGGTACCGCATCAATCCGTTGTTGCAGGAATGGTTGAAATCGCCGGTGATGGCCGGCTATTCCGAGCGAATGCTCCAGGCCAGTCGGTGGTTTGGTGTGCGTGACCAGTTCCCTGAAGCGCTCAAGTATGCCCTGTTGGCTGGCGATGCCGACGAGGTAATCCGCATTGCTTCCGAGGGGTCAGAAGCCCTGTTGCTGGGGCAGGATACGGCTTCACTGCTGCGCCTTCGCAAGAGTCTGCCCGCACAGCTGCTGGAACGGAGCGTGCGGCTCAGGATCGTCTATAGCTGGGTTCATGCGATTGGTGGGCAGTTCCGTCAGGCGCGAGCCCTGATTGACGGACTGGCTGAGCCTGACCTTAAAGAACAGGCTCCGCGCATTTGCGCACTCAAAGCCTTTATTCTGCGCGGAGAGGGAAGTGTTGGGCCAGCACTGGAAATGGCGGATCGGGCCCTGGCCGAGGGTGAGCTCAGCACCCAGGGTCAATTGGTTACCCAGATGGTCCGCTCCAGTGCCCTTTGTGCAGCAGGTAGATTCCAGGAAGCTCGCGAAGCGAATCGCGCTGCCTCGAGACTGGCCAGGGAAGCGGGCGATTCCGGTTCTGAAGCCCTGGCGGTTTATGCCCATGCCCGGATTGAACTTGGCAAAGGCGCACTGAAACACGCCGAGCAGTTACTGCGCACTGGCCTTGATACCGCCATGCAGGAACTGTCTCGCCCCGCCCGAATTGGCGAAACCCGGCTACAGTTGAACCTCGTACTGGTGCTCTGGCATCAGGGGCGGGAAGCCGAAGCAGACCGTTTGCTGGTGACCTGCGGCCGTCATGCCGAACAGACCCGCGATCTGGGCCTGCTGCTGGCAATGACGATCCGCGTGCTGATGTGCAAGGCCCAGGGCAGGCTTGAAGACGCTTTTGTCTGGATTGGCAGGGCCGAGAGAACCATGCATTCCTGGCAAGTCGACGAATCGCTGTTTGTGCCGGTGCTTGAAGCACTGAAGGCAAATTGTTGGCTGGCCCAGAACCAGATCGACAGTGCCGATCAGGCAGTTCGTAAGCTGGCCCCATATCGGGAAGCTGGCTGTGTGCCTGAGCTGTTCCCAATGATGCCAGGGCTTCTGGACTGCCTGCAGGTGCGGGTTGATCTCGCCCGTGGTGACCTGATCCGCGCCCGGGAGACTCTCCAGGGAATCCGTGAGCGTTATCAGGGCGCGATTCCGTGGGGCGTGGAGATCCACATGCGTCTGCTGGAGGCGGTGATTGTGCTGGATGAAAAGGGGCCCGTGGTTGCCGTTAAGATTCTGTCCAACGTTGTTACCGAGGCGGAGGCAGAACACTTCATCAGTCCGTTCAGGGAGCTGCGGAATGAGCTTCAGGAGTTGATGGCAAAGGGCTTTGGTCAGTTGCCGGACAGTGCTTTCAAAGAGGCGCTGGGTGAGCTTTTCGAGTTGCGTGCCGGCTCAGCCGGTGCTGACGCTCTGGCGGAACCGATCAGCGAGCGGGAGCAGGGTGTGCTTGAGTTGATTGCCAAAGGGCTGTCAAACCAGGAAATTGCCGACAAACTGCACATTTCCCTCCACACGGTGAAAACCCATGCCCGCCGGATCAATGCCAAACTGGAAGTGAAATCCCGGACTCAGGCTATCGTCCGGGCCCGGGAGTTGGGGCTGCTTTAAGCGCCTCGATTCGCGCATCCTTCTCGGCCCAGATCTCACTTACCCAGCGCTGGAATGCGACTCGGGTTTCCCGGTTGTTTTCGTAATCCATTCCCAGAAACTCGCCGGGTATTTCGCGCGTCCGCACATCAATAATGATCCTGCGGATCCGCCCACACAGATAATCCCAAAAGCCGGCGCGGCCGTCCGGATACACGATGGTGACATCCAGCATGGTGTGGATCATTTCGCCCATAGCGCCCAGTACAAAAGCCGTTCCGCCTGCTCTTGGTTTCAAGAGGTGCTTGTAGGGTGAATTCTGGCGATCATGTTTCTCGGGTGTAAACCGCGTGCCTTCCATAAAGTTGAAGATGGTCACCGGTGTGTAGCGAAACTTTTCGCAGGCGGCCTGGGTGGCCGCCACATCCTTGCCTTTCAGCTCCGGGCGTTTTGCTAACTGCTCCTTGGTATGGCGGTGCATAAACGGGAAATCCAGTGCCCACCAGGCAACGCCGAGCAACGGCACCCAGATCAGCTGTTTCTTCAGAAAGAACTTCAGCAGCGGGATCCGGCTGTTGAGCACGTACTGAATGGCAGGAATATCGGCCCAGCTCTGGTGGTTGCAGGTTACAAAATACCAGTGCTCCCGGCTCAGATCCGTAACGCCCCGCACATCCCAGTCGACCTTGTGTAACAGATCCATCAGCAGATTGTTGAAACCGATCCAGACCCACGCGATGGTGTTGAGTACCACCGTGCAGCCCTTGCGAACGGACGTGATCGGCAGCACGAGTTTCAGCAGGGCGAATACCAGAAGAACCGGAAACAGCACCAATGTGTTACACAGGATCAGCAGGGCCGCCAAAGTCCCCTTCAGCGGCGCGGGGAGAAAATCGAGCATGGGGTAGGGTCTCTAGCCTTCAGCCGGGTTCGTGTTCAGTGAGGATTGGCGGGGCAACAACCCGTTTGGTGCGTCCGTCGAGGCCAGCTGCTCCAGGCTGCCGGGATCGAGGTTACTGACGACGCTGCGGAAATTGTCATCATAGAACTCAAGGTTGTTGTAATGAATCATTGCCCGGATCTCTTCTATATACTCTTCGCCCCGTTCGGAATAGCCGAGCAGGCCTTCAGCCAGTTCCAGGCCGGACAGAGGCGTATCGTTTCGGCGATCCTTGAGGCGAGCGTCCCGCAACAGCTGGTACGTGGGGTGGCGGTTCAGGTTCTGGATATAGGCGCGAACCGACCGGTACGGTGAAGAGAACTTCGCCACTTCATGGCTGGCGCCTTCAGCACGCCCGAGGGGCACCAGGCCACAGCCCCTGGAAAAACACCACTGGCCGAACAGATTGTTGCCCTCGGTCGCAAAGCGTGAGGTGCCCCAGGCAGATTCGTTGGCAGCCTGGGCCAGGATCAGTGACGGAGGAATCACATCCAGACGCTTGCGCAACAGGGAAAATTGCTCCTCGCTGCCCGGCTCGGCGTCCACTCTCAGCCTCTCGGATTGCTGCGCCAGCCAGTTGTATTCCTTGCTGGTCAGGGTTTCCTTGTCGGAAAGACTGTCGAGGTAGTCGCGTTCAATCAGAATCCGGGAGTTGGCCAGGACAATCCTTGGGTACAGAAACGAAAAGAAGGCGGCTTTCTTCTCAGTTGTGTCGACGTATTGAGAGAAATCCGGGAGGTCGTCGTTGGCCCAGTGCGGCAGTGGTGGCAGGGAGGAAAGGGCAGGTTCGGAACCCGAGTTATCAGAATTGCCCCGGTCAACGCTCGCCTGTGGCGTATAGAACCCTCCCCCGATCGCAAACGCAATCAAGGGAACCATCAACATGGCCGCACGTTTACCTGCAGACATAAAACCTCTCGTAAAAGTCGATATGGCAAT
Source organism: Marinobacter sp. CH_CUG1437-1 (assembly GCF_037029655.1). Classification (NCBI taxonomy): domain Bacteria; kingdom Pseudomonadati; phylum Pseudomonadota; class Gammaproteobacteria; order Pseudomonadales; family Marinobacteraceae; genus Marinobacter; species Marinobacter sp. CH_CUG1437-1. Next base: position 566,743 of record NZ_JAYMEW010000003.1, read on the forward strand.
AATTATAACAGGTTATACGTAAGCGTCTGCCTGTTGGGTTTTGTCGGATGCTGCCGGGCTCAGGGCAATCTCGTGGCAATCAGGAGACCTATCTGTTCCTCGCTGGCCTCGGTGGTTCGGAAGCGCAGGTAAAACTGGTCCTGACTTGCTGTGTGAAAGCCATCGAGAACAAGGCTTCCGCTGGTGAACTGCACCTGCCCACCGCCGGATTGGGTGTAGGTCAGGGCGATGTCCGGCAGGCTCTCAAGGGCCGGTTTTGTCACTGTCTCGTTATCGACAGAATGGGTACTGGTAATTGCAACCGGTGACAGTGTTGCGGCACTGGAGGAGTCGATGGTCAGCAAGGCATTATCGAAATGCCGGAGCCGGTTTGTATCCGGTGTCAGGGCCAGGGCCACGCCCTGCAGCCGGAACTGGCCCGTGGCCGGTGCACTGTTGGTGGTTTGCTCGCTAGCCACCAGGAGCCCGTCACCCAGTGGGCTGTCGTCCAGGTTAAATGCCATCAGGGAGCCGTCCGGTGTGCTGGCGCCTACGCCAATATCTGGTTGTTCGAAATTTCCGGAGGCGGTGGTGATGTCCAGGTTCAATCGACCAATATCCGCATCGCCATTGCTGAGCCGCGCAGTGCGGGAACTCACGGTCCAGGAGTCTGTTCGGGAGCCGGTGGGGTCCGTGGTGACGGTGCCCGAGTTGCCGCGCTGTACCGTTGTATAGCTCTGGGATTGGCTGACCGTCCCGCCATTGATTTGCCACTGACCAATACCGGCTTCGATGGTCAATGGTGTCGTCCCATCGCTGAACCGATTTGCCAGGTAAACAACGTTGTAGTCCCGGCCGCTCAGAGTGCCAGCGTCAAAGCCCTCCTGTCGCAGCAGGTTTATCTCGAGAACAGACAGATACTGGTCTTCCAGCGTAGTGAGCCGTTGTAACTGATCGCCCTCAGCTTCCAGTTCAATTGCCTTGCCGGCACTGAAATAGCCGCTGATCACCCGGTCCGGCCCGGTGGTTTCATCCACGGGAGTGCTGGTGAAGGCATCCAGGTAGTAGGGGTTCCGGGTCCAGCCAATGATTTTGGAGCTGCCACGACCGGTAATACTCTGGTAAAGCGCCCGGCCAGCCAGTAACCGAGTGTCTTCCAGCAAGGTGGCAGCCCCGGGAGAGGAGGAGTGGGTGTTACGTTCCCAGTTCTCGGAGCCGCGCACAAAGAAATTGTTGCCATCCTGATGAATCAGGGTTTCCCGATCGTAGGGGATATCGTTAGCCAGGGACGTAACGCGAATATTGAAGGCATCGAAGCTGGTAAGTGTCAGGGCCGGGTAGACGTAGCCGGTGCCGTTATTGTCCGTCAGCACCTCTTCTTGAGCAGTACGAACACCCCATTGCCCCGATCCGCTGAGAGAGGGCTCCAGAAACGTTTGCCCCAGTTCCATGCCCAGAAATACCGCGTTATAGTCCGCCGAACTGGCGCTGATCTTGCCCGAAGAAGTTTCGTCCAGTACCGCGTAATCGGCCATGGCGCTTACGTACCGGGCAAAGTCTCCCCGATTCTCCAGGACATCCAGGGCGCCGCCCAGGCCTGTATTCGAGGGAATATCAATTTCAAAATCGTGCACCTGATCGGCCAGGGTGGACCACACATATTTGTTCAGGCACAGCTCTCCACCAGCATCGGCAACGCAATCCATTATGGTCTGGAACTCACCGGCCGTGTAGCTGCTGAGCGTGTTGCGTATCAGATACTCGGAGAAAGGGTTCACCTTCACATCCCGGTCGGCATCGGCGGCCAGGGCCCGCATGCGAGTATTGCCGTAAGTGGCATCGATAATCACATCCGGCCCGAGAGGAAGGCCGTCGGTAAACTCGATAATGGTGAAGCCTTCGCTGTCGGTGCGGGTGGAAATCGAGGGTTCATCAAGCACAGACAGGGCCTGATTGGTGTAGTAAACGCTCACCCTGTCCGGTTGTACGATTCTCAGGTTACGGCGGGTAAGCTCGCCCTCGCTGGTGACTCCATCCGGTACCTCCATGGTCACCCGGACTTCGTTGCTGGCAAGGCCACCTGCGTTGTTGGAATCGCCGGTGCTGCCGGTACTGAAGTCATCAACCGGATTCTTGTTTCCAGCGAAATCGTTGGGTTGGCTGGCCGCGCCTTCAATGGCGTCTTCGCCGCTTCCGCAGCCTGCGGTGAGCAACAGAGTTGAGGAGAGCAATAAACCGAGTGTGAAACGCATGCCTGGCTATCCGTGCAGAAAATACAGGCAAACAGTCTAACAGTCAGATTATCGGGAAAGCGTGAGGAAAAGCACGAAAGGGTTATGGCGCGGCAGTGTTGCAAAGAGAACAGAAAACGGGCCCAAGAAGCCGGGCCCGTTTCGGAGGGGCTGGAATCAGAAGAAAATCTTCATGCCCGCCATAACGCCTTCATCGAGATTGACGTCTCGTGAAGAGTTCTCAATATCGGTGTTCAGATAACGGTAGCCGGCAAAGAGCTCGGCGTTGCGGATAACGCGATAGCTGCCACGGAGCTCCAGGCTGGTCATATCGTCTGAATCGCCAAATGAAAGAATGCTCGGCGCGTAGTGCAGGCCACCGGTGAATGACAGACCGGGAACATTCGGGATGTTCACGGTAGCGAAACCGCCGAGCCCCAGCGCTCCGCCATCTGCACGGCTCTGATCCCAGAAGATACCACGCATCCCGATACCCGCGGTGGTGGGCAGGTTACCGATAGCGGTGCGGCCCTGAGCGTGGAAATCGGCATTGAAAATGTCGCGGCCACCTTCGTGATAGGTGTAACCGGCGCCAAGCTGAACATCATTGTTGGTGTTGAAGAAGTTAACCTGGCCTTTCACCGAATCGTTGGTAAGGCTGAGATCGGCATCCGCAGCAAATGCCGGCGCGGCCGCCAGTGAGAGAATCAAGAGGGAAATCCGGGACGCTTTCATATGTGTGCACCTTCGTTACGTGTTTAGCAGAATTGCCGGTATGTTAACGGGGTGTACCAGGCCACTCAACTTAAATGCCAGTAAGTCCCCGTTAACTTTCATTTTTCGGCGTTCAGTGCCGGGTGGTTTCGCCGCCCTGGTCCAGATCCTCTGGTGATGCATTTTCTGCGGGTACCCGGTATTCCTCGTTGGCCCAGGCCCCCAGGTCGATCAATTTGCAGCGCTCGGAACAGAAGGGGCGCCAGGGGTTGGTCTCGGTCCATTCCACGGACTTTTTGCAGGTTGGGCATTCAACGTTCATGGTTGCCTTCGGGATTTGGAAAGGTGTCTGGATGTCTGTGCCCGTACGTCAGGAAGAAGCTTTCAGGAGGCAGCAGACGCCTGGCAATATTGTTCCAGTACTGCCCGCAGCATTTCAACATTGACAGGCTTGGCAACGAAAGAATCCATACCGCTCCGGCGGCAGCGCTCTTCGTCTTCTTCCATGGCGCTGGCCGTTAGCGCGACCACCGGGATTCGTGGGCGGTTATGGGCGGTCTCCCACTCCCGCAGGCGGCGGGTGGCTTCGAAACCGTCCACTCGGGGCATCACGCAGTCCATGAAGACCAGGTCGAAGGGATGCCACTGCCACAGGCTGGCTGCCGCCTCGCCGTCGTTGGCGGTCATCACATCGCAGCCCAGTTTCTCAAGCAGCCTGCGGGTAAGAGTACGGTTGACCGGATTATCTTCCACCAGCAAAACCTTCATGCGACCACAGGGGAGTTCCCGGCGCCGTGCCGTGTCGGTAACTGCCTGCAGTGAGAACCGGGTCAGGAAACGCCGTTCGTCCCTGGCGGCATCAACAAACAACTGGTTGAGAATGGGAGTCAGGCAGGATTCTCGCAGAGATTTGCTCAGGAAGGCATCGGCACCGGCCTGGCGGAAATGTTCGGCGTCGCCCCGTTGCGGGTTGGACGACAGGATCAGCAGACGCATGTCTGCCCAGAGCGGATTGCTCCTGATTTGACGGCACAGCAGGTCGCTGTCCATATCCGGCACGAATCCATCCAGGATGATCGCGTCAAACGGCTGCTGGCCATCGAACGCCGTACGCAGGGACGTCAGGGCCTCGCCGGCGGACTTCACCGCCTCAATGTGGACGTCGTGCCGGGACAGCATTTCCAGGGTGATCTTGCGAGATAACTCGTAGGAATCCACCACCAGAATCCGGCGATTCTTCACCATGCGGGTATCCGGCCGAACCCGGGCGGCATTCTCCGGGGCAATGGGCAACGTGAGTTCCATCCAGAACGTTGAGCCCTCGCCGGGACGGCTTTCCAGATCCATAGAGCCGTCCATCAGCCCCACCAGTTGGCGGCAAATGGTGAGGCCCAGGCCTGCACCGGGGAGCTGGCGCTGGAACTGCTGGCCTAGTTGCACGTAGGGCTCATAAACCAGGGGAACGTCTTCCGGGTTGATGCCCACACCAGTGTCTTCCACCGCAATGCGAATGCGCGCCCTGTCGTCCCGGCGCCCCAGCACCTCGATACTGATCAGTACATGGCCGGAATCGGTGAACTTGATGGCGTTGGAGGTGAGGTTCAGCAGGATCTGGCGAATTCGCACCGGGTCGCCTTTCAGGGCCCAGGGCAGGTTCTCGTCGATCCGAAGTTCCAGTGCCAGACCCTTCTCCCGGGCCCGGGAGCCCAGCATGTGCACCAGATCATTGAGGGTTTCCCTCAGATCAAAAGGAATGTCGTCCAGTACCAGCTTGCCGGCTTCCATGCTGGAGATATCCAGCAAGTCATTGATAATGGCCGAAAGGCTCTCGGAGGCACTCAAGAGTGTTTGAACGTATTCCCGCTGCTCCTGATCCAGGGGCGTGTCGGTCAACAGGTTGGCGTAGCCCAGCACGGATTGCAGCGGAATCCGCAGTTCGTGGCTGACATTGGCCAGGAACTGGTTCTTGGCGTGGTTGGCGCGTACGGCCTCGTCACGCTCCCCCTGGGATTGGATCGTGGTCTGCCGCAGGGAGCGGGTGTCCTCGAGAATTTGCAGGCGCATCTTGTTCAGGGCCTGCTCCAGTTCCGAGAGCTCGTCTGGCGTTTTCCGGGTTTTACGTTTGAGTTTCAGCGGGTCCACCAGCGCGTCCAGATTCAGCCGGGCTGCGTAATCGGCCATGGCTTCCAGGTGCCGGGACAGCGTTAGACGAACGATCACCAGCAGGCCCAGGGTTCCCAGCATCACCACGATTGATTGGAACAGCAGATTCAACAGGGCACGGTTGCGCAGATCCGTGTATATCTGGTCGATGGAGGAGGTAACCGTCAGTGTGCCCACATTTTCCGGGCTGCGGGTGCTGGAACGATCGAACACCAGGGGGAACGTCTGGGAGAGCACCCGGCCTTCGGGGTAGGTGCCAGTAGTGAAGGTTTCGCCGGTGCTGGTCACCACTCGGCCATACTGGACCGCGGGCACCGCCTTCATATCATCCAGGGCGTTGGCCACCTCACTGAAATTCATCAGCCAGATGTTGTTGCTCATGCTCCCGGAAACCAGCTCGGCTGCCCGAGTCTGGTCGTTCAGAAGGTCATTCTTCCGGCGCTCGAATTCACCAATCAGCTGAACGCCGGTGGCCACCAGAGAGAGAAACACGCTGAACAGTAATACGTAGGCGAGCAACCTTGCCGCCAATGGCCGTATTCCCAATCGTTTGAACAAACGTGTTGAAGGCAAGGCACATATTCCCTGTGTCGACTACAAAATCACCAAAAGCAGTTTAACAGACCGTCAGCACTTCGACACGTTTTCGTGAATGATCATTCACGAATCGGAATCGCACGTTCAAGTCGTACAGATGCGCGCCGTAGATGCGTTCTTCTTCCCGCCCTCTGCGAAAAGAGGGCCTGGGATCGTAAGCGACCACATCCTCTATAAGGGGGCGGAGTTCCGGATAGTCTTCCGGTGAAAGTTGACGGATCTGCGCTTCCGCTTTCGGCAGAAAAACTACCTCCAGCCGTTCCGTGGGCGGAGAATCTGCCCAGCCAAGGGTGGCTTCGGGCACGGAATCGGCGAAGGGCAGGTAGGGCTTGATGTCGAGAATTGGTGTTCCTTCGATCAGGTCATGATCGCTGATGCGCAGGATAAGCTCGCCGTCCTTACGAATCAGCCCTTCATTGCGGACCACGGACAAACCGAGACTGTTGGGGCGAAACGGTGAGCGACTGGCAAATACACCCATCTTGCGGTTACCGCCTAGCCGGGGAGGGCGCACCACGGGCCGCCATTCTGCCCGCACCGCCTCGTGAAACTGGAAGGTCAGCCACAGGTGGCTGGCTGTCTCCAGCCCCCGAAACGCATCTTCCCGGTCGAACGGTGACTGTATGGCCAAGTCGGCCCGGGCATGGCGGGTCAGCCCGGGCTGGCGTGGCACCCCGAACTTGTCCCGGAAGCAGGAGCGGGTAATAGCAATTGGCGTGAGGGTAAGGGCCTCGGCCGCCGGCTTTGAGAGGTGTCTTGGCATTACAAACGATCATCCTCGATAGTACCGGAGAAAAACATCTCTACCCGGAACACCACAGACGCCCGGTCTTTAAAGCTGTCTTCTCGGGGGAATTCCAGCGCAGGAATCAGCTCCGCGTAAAGCCAGTTGCTGTGGAGCCGATAGCGAAATGTGATATCGGTGAATGCAGAAGTTGTGCGCCAGGAGGGTTTGCTTTCCCCCAGCAGCCCCAGCCTCGGTGTTACGATCAACCGGTTATTCATGCGCTTGCGCATGCTGAAGATCTGGCCCGCGACAAATTCCTTGTCGTTGTGCACCCATTCCAGTTCCGAAGACGAGCGGAAATACCAGTCATTCCCAACCGGGCGACCAACGCCAGCCCAGGTTCGCTCGCCCCAGCCGTCCTGATGGAAATAATAGAACCGTTGCTGGGCGTTCAGAACCCACTTGTCGTCAAGCCGCCAGCGCTTTTCAGCCGTTGCCCGCCAGAAGGCATCCGGAGGAAGCCGCAGGCGCACACCCACGTCATTCGAGAAATTGATGGCATCGCCAATTTGTGTCAGATAGCGCAGTGCCCCGGTGGCTTCTGTATCGGAGCGATCGGGCTCCGTAAGCTGACGGTCCCGCTGACGCTCGCCGAGCGGAATCAGGTCCTCGCTTTCGCTCTCTATAACGAGGCGCAGCTTTCGTTCGGTAGTGGGAATATCCAGCCGAAATCGCGCCTCCGGCTCAAACTGGGCCGGGTCGCCATATTCGGATTCCGTTGCAAAGCCAACCCGCAGATAGCTCTCATTATTGGGCAGGCCCTGGGCGCTTCCGGATAGGGTCCGGTCTGCCCACTGGCCAACAGACTGGATCTTTTGCCCGTGACGGCGCTCCTGGCGCAACACCCAGTTGCTGAACTTCAGCCAGTAGGAATCCCGTGGTTCGGCCCAGTATTCGTCCGGTTCAAAGGTGTAGAAGCCGATAGGTAGCTGAGCCGGGGACAGGATCTCCGCCACAGAACGCTCCCGGACCTCGAAGACCGGCTCAATGCTGTGGCCCGGAGAAGAGAATGTCAGAGACAGTGCCGCGGCAAGACCTGCAAAACGAGAGCGTAAAAACCAGTCAGCCAAAATCCACCAGCAACCTTTCATGCAGCTCCCGCACCTGACGCGTTACATCCTCCAGAGGGCGGTCATTATCAATCACCTCATCTGCTCGCGCCAGCTTGTCCTCACGGGGCATCTGAGCCGCAATAATCCGCTCAACCTGCTCCCGGGAATTGGTGTCCCGGGCCATGGTGCGTTCGAGTTGGACGTCCTTGGGCACGTCGATCACGATAATGCGGTCAACCAGCTCGTGCTGGTCGGTTTCGAGAAGGAGAGGGGAAACAAGAAGCACATAGGGAAGTTGATAGTTCTGCGGGTTCAACTGGTGGATCAACTCTTCACGAATGATTGGGTGTAACAGGGACTCCAGCCAATCCCGCTCTTCCGGCTCCTGAAACACTATTCCGCGAAGCTGCGCCCGATCCAGAGTACCCTCGGAAGTGAGAATCTTCTCCCCAAAATGCTCCGCAATCCGTGCAAGCGCCGGCGTTCCCGGCTCTACCACTTCCCGGGCAACATCATCGGCATCCACCCAATGCACGCCAAGCTTGCCGAAAAGGCGAGCGACAGTGGATTTTCCGGAACCAATGCCACCGGTCAGGCCTACAGTGTTCATCGATCAGACTCCCAGAAATCCGTACCAGAACGCCTGAATTTCACTCCCGAACCACAAACAGATCAGCCCCGCCGTCGCCAGATAAGGCCCAAACGGTATCGGCACCTCCCGCCCATGCTTTTTGAAAACCATAAGGCTGATACCCACTACTGCCCCAACGACAGAGGAAAGCAGAATCACTGCCGGCAACAACTGCCAGCCCAGCCAGGCGCCGAGTGCGGCAAGTAGTTTGAAATCACCATGCCCCATGCCTTCCTTGCCAGTGACCAGCTTGAACAGCCAGTAAACAGACCAGAGCGAGAGATAACCGGCCACTGCCCCCCAGAAGGCACTGGTAAAATCTGTCAGCACTCCAAAATAATTCAGTACCAGACCCAGCCACATCAAAGGCAGGGTAATGCTGTCGGGTAGTAACTGTGTGTCGAAGTCGATAACCGTCAACGCTATAAGAGACCAGACTAGCAAAAGGGCCCAAAGCGCTGATTCGTTCGGCCCGATGACCGCAACGGTCACCACCGAGGAAATCGCGGTAACGGCCTCGATTATGGGGTAGCGGGGGGATATGGGGGCCTTGCAGGAGGCACATTTACCCCTAAGGATCAGCCAACTGACTACCGGTATATTCTCCCAGGGCCGAATCCCGTGTCCGCAGGAGGGGCAGGTGGAAGCCGGTTTGGAGAGCGTAATTCGCTCTTCCTGTTTGCGCTGCTTGTCCGGCAGTTCCAGAAACTCCTCGCACTGGCAGCGCCAGTCCTGATGCATCATTTTCGGCAGCCTCAGAATGACAACATTCAGAAAGCTGCCAATGCAGAGGGAAACGAGGGTGACGGTAAGAAAGAGAAGCCAGGGCGTTCCGAGAAAAGCGTCCAGAGTAATCATCAATTATCCGAGAATCAGGCGGGGTAACTCGGGGTCAGAAGATTCTTTTCTTCTGACCCCGCCTTTAGCAGTGGGCCGTTAAAGCAGGCTTTTAGCCAACAACCTGACCCATCTGGAAGATCGGGAGGTACATGGCAATGATCAAGCCACCAACCAGAACCCCAAGAACCGCCATAATCATTGGTTCCATCAGGGCTGTCAGGTTATCAACCATGTCATCGACTACCGCCTCGTAGTGCTCCGCCACTTTGGCCAGCATCTCATCGAGGTTACCGGATTCTTCGCCAATGGCCGTCAGCTGAACAGCCATTACAGGGAATACATCCTGCTGGCGCATAGAGGCCTGTAATTGGGTGCCGCTTGAAACGTCGTTCTTGATGCGGTCGATGGCGTCCCGGTATACAGCATTACCGGTCGCGCCTGCCACTGAGTCAAGCGCGTCGACTAGTGGAACACCTGCGGCAAAGGTAGTCGAAAGAACACGACCGAACTTTGCTACTGCGGATTTGTCGAGAATTTCACCGACTACGGGGAGTTTCAGTACATATTTGTCAACGAGGTCCGAAAATTTATGGGAACGGCGCTTGGCCTCTTTAAACAGAAAAATCGTGCCCACAATGCCAAGCAAAACCACAAACCACCAGCTTTGTAACCATTCTGACAGCTCCACCACCATTTGGGTAAATACCGGCAGCTCTGCGCCGAATCCTTGGAAAAGGCTTTCAAACTGCGGAACGACCTTCACCAGTAGAATCGATGTAACGATAATGGCAACGACTATAACTGCTATCGGATAAGTCATTGCTTTTTTGACTTTCTTCTTTAGGTTTTCAGTCTTTTCCAGGTAAGTCGCAATTCGATCTAACATCGCTTCAAGCGCCCCGGCTTTCTCCCCGGAATCCACGAGATTGCAGTAAAGATCATCAAAATATTTTGGATGTTTACGAAGTGAACCTGCGAAGCTGGTACCAGATGAAATATCATTACGGATACTCATAACGAGTTCTTGAAGCCCTTTGTTTTCAAGGCCGTCCGCAACAATGTCAAAGCTTTGAACCAACGGTACGCCCGCCTTCATCATGGTAGCAAGCTGCCGGGTCAGCATGGCAATGTCGAAGGGGGTTATTTTTTTGCTGCTACCAAAAAGTGGTTTTGGCTTTTTCTTAACCTTATCGGGAATAATGCCTTGCTTACGAAGTTGCGCCTTAACGAGCGCAAGGTTCGAACCAGTTAGTTCCCCTTTGGACTTGTTTCCTTTACGGTCTTTCCCTTCCCAAACGTACGATTCCAGCTTCTGTGCTTTCTCTGCCATGCTTAATCCTTCGTCACGCGGTTGGCTTCCTCTAGACTTGTTACGCCTTCAATCACTTTCATAAGCGCTGATTGGCGCAAGTTACGGAAGCCCTCGGCCTGAGCCTGCTTTGCAATTTTAATGGAACTGGCTTCTTCCATAATCATGTTCGCCAGCTCGTCGGTAATTTTGACCACCTCGTAAATCCCGACGCGGCCTTTATATCCTCCATTGCATTTATCACAGCCCTTGGGGCGGTACAACGTGAAGCCTGTATCAATTTGTTCCTGTGTGAACCCCTCCTCTAACAGCACGTCTTTCGGGACTTCGAAGGGCTGTTTGCAAGCACTGCATAGTCTTCGGCCCAGGCGTTGGGCAATAATCAGGCTCACCGAGGTGGCGATGTTGAACGCGGGTACGCCCATATTCATCATCCGGGTGAGCGTCTCTGCTGCACTGTTTGTGTGGAGGGTTGAGAGAACCAGGTGCCCGGTCTGTGCAGCTTTGATAGCAATGTTAGCCGTTTCCAGATCCCGAATCTCACCGACCATGATTACATCGGGATCCTGGCGTAGGAAGGCTCGCAGGGCTTCGGCAAAACCTAGTCCCACACGGTTGTTCACGTTAACCTGATTGATGCCTTCCAGGTTGATTTCTGCCGGGTCCTCGGCAGTAGAGATGTTGATGTCCGGGGTGTTCAGAATATTCAGGCCCGTATACAGAGAAACTGTTTTGCCTGAGCCGGTTGGGCCTGTCACCAGAATCATGCCTTGTGGCTGTTTCAGGGCCTCCAGGTACATCTCTTTCTGATCTTCCTCATAACCGAGCACGTCAATGCCCAGTTTCGCCTGGCTGGGATCAAGAATCCGCAAAACGATTTTTTCACCCCAGAGGGTGGGCAGGGTGTTTACACGGAAATCGATGGCTTTTGTTTTGGACAGCTTCATCTTGATACGGCCGTCCTGCGGTACCCGCCTTTCAGAAATATCCAGCTGAGCCATGATCTTTACGCGGGCCGAGATCTTCGGTGCCAGCTTAATAGAGGGGCGGGAAACTTCTTTCAATATGCCGTCCGTGCGGTACCGAACTCGATAAACTTTTTCATAAGGTTCGAAGTGAATGTCAGATGCTCCCCCACGAATGGCATCCAAAAGCATCTTGTTCACATACTTAACTATGGGGGCGTCATCTACATCGCTTGCAACAACTGCGTTATCGTCTTCTTGCTCACCGCCTTCAGTTTCAACACCCTCAAGATCGGAGTCGTCCAAATCACCCATTGTGGTGTCCTGGGACTCAAGGTATTTGTCGATTGCGTCCCGAAGCTTGGCATCGTCTACCAACACGGCATCGGTACTGAGGCCGGTGTTGAATTTGATCTCGTCTAGAGCCTGGATGTTAGTTGGGTCCGAAACAGCGATGAAGAGCCTGTTCCCTCTTTTATATAGAGGTAGAGCGTTGTGCTTGCGGACCAGCTTCTCGTCTACCACTTTCTCGGGCATCATTTCCGGGAGAAACGCTGACAAATCAAGGACAGATACCCCGAATTCCATAGCGGCTGAAAAAGCAAGCTTCGAGCTATCGGCCAGGTTGTTTTGCGTGAGGTAGGTGATCAGCGGAATCCGATTTTGCGAAGCTTGCAGGAAAGCGTCCTTTGCGGTTGGCTCATCCAGCAACCCGTCATCCACGAAGCGCCTCGCAAGGCCAGTTAAGGTGATATTGCTTTTATTGGTAGACATAAATTAAGTAAGAAACGCAGCCTAAGTTACTGAAACCGGAGTTTTGTCAATTCCAGTGAGTTTAGATGGCTGGCCTCGGTTTGGAAAGGACTGATAGCAATCAGCCAAACCTGCGGGACATAGAGAGGAGCTATTCAAGGTCAAGTTTTGCTGAAAAAGAGTTAGCTTTGCTGCCCGACTGACCAAAAATGTCACCAACTGACGTGAATAAGCATGCAATCCCTTAAGCGGTTGTGACCTAGCGTTTCGTTAAAAATATTGGAAGTCGTTGTAATTTAGGAAAAAAAAGATCCTTTTTGGGGATTGTGCAAGACTTGGCACAGTCAATGCTTTCTTGGATTTAGGCTCAAAATACCGGTCGCGGGGCACGACTCCACCGGGCCCGGGCCAGAAAGGGTTAGAAACCGACAAATATAGAGGTCGATGATGGCACTTGGACTTGCTACGTAGACGGCTCTGGTGCAAGCGACTGGAAGTCCAACTACGTTCCGGCTGGCTGTCAGGAAGGCGCTGCTCCGTAACAAGCGTTTGCAGCTAGCTTGACTTTAGAGCGCCCACCTTATCAGGTGGGCGTTTTATTTTATTTGAGAGAAAACCATGAGAGCTTTTCCAATACTGCTTGCTATTGTTTTTGGCCTGCCGTTGAATTTGTATCCCTTGAGTGATTTCCCGAAAGACTTCCTTGGAATTGCCTTATTTTCCGTTTTCTCTCTGGCCGTGATTTGGAAATACTCTCCCAGGATTTACAGCTCTACGGGCATCTATGCGATCTTGGTACTTTGCCTTAGTTTTCTGCTCACAGCTTTTCTGGGTGGTGGGTCACTCTCAGGGCAGTATTTTCAAACCTACCTCATTTTCTTCTTTGCGACCTTACTCATAGCAGTTGCGGTGCCAACCCTCATCGAAAATGTTGGTAGGGAGGCCGTCTCTTCAATTCTCATAAGGGGGATTTTTTATAGCGGCGTTATCGTCTCCTGTGTAGCTCTGCTTCGTTACTATGGGGTTTTGAAGCTCGCTCTCCCATGGGTGGCTTTGGATGGAGACAGGTTAGCCGGACCTTGGGGGCAGGCCAATCTTACAGCCTTGATTCTTGCTCTATCGGTTTTGAGCGCCATCTACTATTTGCAGAATACCAGTGGCCTGAGAAAAGCAGTGGTGTATTTCCTTGTTACTCTGTTTTTGTTCTGTGCCGTCCTCACGGGTAGCAGGTCCTGGTATTTATTCCTGATTGTCGGAATTTTGGTGCCGGGTTTCTATTACATCAAAGCCGGATTCACAAATTTATCCATCAGGCCCCAAATTTCTTCTTATTTGAAGAAATACGCTCTCGTCATATTGCTTTTTGCTTTGGTAAAAGCAGTTGCACCTACTGTTGATGACTCAATTGGTCAAAAAATGAGGGAGCTTGGTTTGCTTGAGCGTGCATCAGCAGGTGCGATGCTTAACGCCAGAGCCAACCTTGCCAGCCCCGAGAGGTTCTCCGAATGGCAGAAGTCTCTTCAAAACCTGGAATATATGGATAGCCTCGCTTTTGGGCACGGATTGGGGCGTTATGGCAACTTCAGTTTCAGTGTTGAAGCGGAGAAGAATCCTGTAGCGAGTAGTAACAACTTGTGGTCGCATCCCCATAACCTTCTCATTCTGGCTTTGATTGAATGGGGTTTGGTAGGCCTCTTGGCTTTAATTTTTGTGCTGGTATATATCGCTTATCATTTCGTGAAGTCAGAATACTCCCTCACCAATACGTTGATGTTTTCCATAGCGGGCATTGTCTTGGCCCAGAATATGGTTGAATTTTCATTTTGGTATTTTCCTTTCCTTGCGATCTTTGTGTTCTGTGTTTCGACCTTCCTTCCGAGAATTCACTTGGGTGTTAAAGATCGTTGGCTGCCTCGGCTAGTGTGTGGACTATTCTTTATAGTTTTTCTTCCCACTGGATTGCGCTCTGCTATCGATTATTATTCTTTAGTGAGTATATTTAACTCCAGCGAGATGAGCTCCAATGAAGCTCATTCGCTCGAATTGATAAAGTTGAGTCCGTTAATTGGGCATGCTGCATATAAGGTGGATATTGTTAAGAGTCGGCCGAGCTTCGCATCCGCTGAGCGCGAATTCTCGGAAATTTCCGGTCTGATGGATCTCAGGCCTGAGCCCGTTTTCGTGATGAGGCATGCTGTTTTATCAAGCGTTGTTTTAGATAAAGATTCATCTTGTGATCTATTGAGGGTTACTGCTCGGGAGTTCCCGTTCACTCTTGATACGGCACTGGATGATTTGGGCTATCTTGCCGAAGCAGGAGCTGATGTGGATGTGCACTTTTTCAGTTTTTGTCTGCTGCAGGGAATGGCTGAAAGGGAGAGTGACTAAACAGATTAATTTTTTCAGGTGGAACTGGTCTAAAGTTATGTCGTGGATTGAAGGCTGGCCCAATTCTTGCTGCGCCCTAGTTACTGTCTTAAAGAGAAGTTGAGAGTGATATAGCCGATGGCCACAAAAAATCGCGGTTTTACCTTAATAGAGTTAATGATTGTTGTCGCGATCATCGGGGTTTTGGCGTCAGTCGCATTGCCTCTGTACCAGGATTATGTTCTCAAAACCCAGATCAACCGTGCCGTTTCGGAGCTTGCAGCTTACAAAGCTGCGTTTGAGGCTCAGGTCTCAAACGGATCTGGTGTTACAAACGAGGATTTGGGTTATGTTGTGTCGAATCTTACTTCGGGGTCTGGAGCTGTAAACATTGGAACCCTGAACGGTGACGGTTCTGGGCACATTCAAGTGACAATGGGTGGCAATGCTCATCCCCGTTTGTCAGGAGTTGTTCTCCGGTTCGAGCGTGACACCTCTGGTAGATGGCAGTGTTTCATAGATTCGAGCTCTGCTTCAGGGGTGAACCGGGTTTTTGGTCTGTCAGATTGCACTGTGATCTGAATTTTTTTGACTCGGGTTTTATACTTGGACCTCGTCAAACAATTCGGGCACCTCAACGTCCCAACCAAATTTGTCACGAATTCTTACACGCATTATGTCACTCGCAACCATCTCCCCGTGAGTGACATACACTTTTTCGGGCTTGAGCGAACCTTGCTCCAGCCAGTCTAGAATCTCGTTGTAATCCCCGTGCGCGGAGAGCGAATCCAGGTTGTGAATCTCAGCCTTCACGGGCCAATACTCCCCATGAATCTTCACAGACTCCGCGCCATTCACCAACGCATCTCCGCGGGTACCTGGAGCTTGGAATCCCGCGAACACAACACTGTTCCGGGGATTGGGTAGCAAGGTCTTCAAATGGTGGAGGACGCGACCACCACTGGCCATCCCGCTCGCAGAGATAATCACGCATGGGTAACGCACAGCGTCCAGTTCAATGGACTCTTCAACTTTACGCACGAACTCGGTTTTCTCATCAATCAATTCACATTGAGCGGCATTCAGCTTGTGTTCCTTGTGGTGCTTGCAGAAGATCTCAGTAGCCTTGATGGCCATTGGGCTGTTCAGGAAAACCGGCAGTTTGGGTATCTTCCCGTCCCCCATAATCTTGTGAATCACATACAGCAGCATTTGCGCACGGCCCACTGCAAAGGCCGGTAAAAGCACGATACCGCCGCGCCCCGCCGTGCGGGTAATGATTTCAGCCAGTTCCGCCTCCGGATCTGTCTCGCCGTGGGCCCGATTCCCGTAGGTTGACTCACAGATCAGCACATCGGCCTTCTGGAGTGGCTCCGGGGGGCGCATTATGATGTCGTTCTGACGCCCAACGTCACCGCTGAATACAACTGTTCTGTCCGCGCCCTTGTGATGAACATGAACACAGGACGAACCCAGAATATGACCCGCCGGGGTAAAGGTTACCTGGAATCCTTTTACCGGCTCGAACGTCTCGTGGTAGTGCAGGGACTCAAAGTGTTTGAGGGCTTCCCAGGCGTCTTTTTCGGTGAACAGCGGTTCCGGTTTCTCGTGCTTGGAGAACTTCTTGCGAAACGCGTATTTCGCATCCTCCTCCTGTAAAAAACCGGCATCTGGCAACAGAACCTTGCACAGTTCGTGAGTGGCTTTGGTGCAATAAACCTTGCCTTTGAAGCCGCTTTTCACCAGAGCTGGCAGGTAGCCGGAGTGGTCAATGTGGGCATGGGTGAGCACCACCGCATCAATAGTGGAGGGATCCACAGGAAACTTCGCCCAGTTGCGCCGACGCAAGGTTTTGACGCCCTGGTACATGCCACAATCCACCAATACCCGATGTTTCTCATCTGATAGAAGGTAGCGGGAGCCAGTGACTGTGCCTGTGCCGCCGAGGAAGCGAAGTTTCATAGAGCCATCCTTCTCGTTCTTTATTGAGGGAGTGTTACTATTGCCTATGATAGTTCATAACGTTTTGATCTGAAGCAGGAAGCGAATCACATGCATTACAGCTCCATCCTCCCGGACGTGATAAAAGTGGCCGATGAGGCCAGTAAGAAAGTGCTTCATATCTACCAGTCTGACTTCAAGGTGAGCTACAAGGCCGACGATTCGCCTGTAACCGCCGCCGATACCGCAGCTCACGACATCATTTCCCATGGCCTGCGCAGTATCAGCCATGATATCCCCATCCTTTCCGAGGAGGGCAAGGACATTCCCTGGGAAGAGCGCAAGCAATGGCGCCGATTCTGGCTGGTGGATCCCATTGACGGTACCAAGGACTTCACTCAGCGCACGGGGGAGTTCACCGTCAACATCGCCATGATTGAGGATGGTGAGCCGGTTATGGGTGTGGTTATCGCCCCAGCCCTGAAAGAAGCCTTCTGGGGCGTGGTCGGTGAAGGTGCCCACATGCGTGATCGCACCGGTAAAGTCCACCGGATTCGCGTGGCGGAGCCGAAAGACGTAAAGCGCGTGGTAGCCAGCAAGAATCACCTGAATCCGGAAACCAGGGCGTTTATCGACAAGCTGGGTGAGCACGAACTGGTGAAGGCCGGCAGTTCGCTCAAGTTTTGCCGGATCGCAGAGGGGCATGCCGACATCTACCCGCGCATGGGGCCAACATGCGAGTGGGATACAGGCGCAGCGCAGGCGGTTCTGGTGGCGGCTGGTGGGAAAGTTCAAACTGTAGATGGCAAGCCGCTGAAATACGGTAAACAAGATGTGTTAAATCCGTATTTCGTTGCATCGGGAAACTGGTACAGTCCCCGGCCATGACCTGGTACGCACTTCAACACAAGCCCGCTCAGGGCGACCGAGCTCTTCAGCACCTTCAGAACCAAGACATCGCCTGCTTTTACCCAAAAATCAGTGTGGAGAGGATCAAGGGCGGAAAACGCTCGAAGAAACTGGAGCCCTTGTTCCCTGGCTATCTTTTCGTAAACCTTGAGCAGACGGATCCAATGTGGTCGAAGCTCCGCTCTACCCGCGGTGTGCTGAGAATTGTCGGCTTCGCCAACAAACCCGCTCCCATAAGCGATTCTGTGATCCGGCATATCAAAGAGAGCCTCGATTCAGTGGCAGGGCAGGGCGGTATAAAGGCAGGCCAGGCAGTGCAACTGAATGAAGGGCCTTTTGAAGGTATCAATGCCATCTTCCAGTCCTATCATGGCGAGGCGCGGGCAATCGTGCTGATTAACTTTATGCAAAAACAGCAAACGGTGAGGGTTCCAGTCTCCGCTCTAAAGAGGTGAGGGATCTAAAAAGATCGCCTTTCTTCCCGTTGCGGATACCAACAATTGCATCTTCAACTCTTTAACAATTCTTTACGACCGCAACCCCCTGAAATCAATGTGTCAGACTTTTTGTCACTTGCTTGTCACAGGCGATGACGTAGAATCGTCACGCTTCTGAAACAGAACATTCATCTACCGACAAGGATACAGTTGGGAGTCAGTTGTCCCCTTCCTTTTGGCTGTTTCCTGTCGCTTTTCAGATCATTTTATTCTTTGACCTTAAAACACTGAGCCCTGGTCGGTGGGGCGGTAGCGTGCTTGAGAGATCCCAGCTTAAATGAATGACATGTCCAGACCGCAGATTCCCGGAGTTTCCCTGAATAGGGTTTCGCTGCAAAAAAGAACACATGAGTTTCCCCTGGCGCCACAGGCGAGTGGCCGTGTTCAGTTTGCCTTTTGGGTACAATGGGCCGTGGCCACCCTCATTCAATGCAGTCTGCTCATCTGGCTTGCGGCTGGAAAAACGGGGAGCGATGTCGCTTCACACTATCGAATGTTGGCGGTAGTTTCTTCGTTACTCGCAATTCCTCTTTTCGCTGTCTTCCGCGCTTACAGCATCCGCAGTGGCTATCTGGTGGGTATCGCCAGGATTCTTGCGGCCTGGTCGACGCTGGTGGCAGTGCTCGCATTCATCGCGTTCGTGACGAAAACCAGTGAGAGTTACTCGAGAGAAGTAGTTTTGCAGTGGGTTGCCGCTGGTTTCGGCCTTCAGGCATTGGCGTTCGTACCCGTGCATAAGGTCTTTCGCAGAATGGATAAGCGCCATCGCTTTGCGAATGCTTCTGTGATTATCGGTTGTGGTGACATCGCCCTTACTTTGGCAACCAAGCTGCGCCACGAACGGAAGGAAAGTATGCTAGGCATGGTTTGCCTGGATGATGATGAGGAACCCTACAACGTTAACGCCGAAACACCCTATTATCCGACTTTGGGAACGGTTAGCCAGTTACGGTCCATTCTCAGGGACAATCGCGTCAGCCGAGTTTACATCGCGTTGCCCGCCAAGGAAACGGATCAGATTGAAGGCCTTTATGTTGATCTTCTGGATGCAAGCGTTGACGTGGTCTGGGTGCCCGATTTTGCCAACCTCAAACTGTTGAACCACAGTATCTACAATTTGGGTGGAATGCCCGCCATCAACTTGAACGAAAGCCCGCTCACCTCATATCCGGGCAGTGCCTTCCTGAAATCGATCATGGACAGAACCTTTGCGCTAGTGGGTATTCTACTGCTCAGTCCACTATTGTTGGGTGTCGCCATTGCGGTAAAACTCAGCTCACCAGGCCCTGTATTGTTCCGCCAAAAGCGCCATGGCTGGAACGGCAACATTATCGAAGTGCTGAAGTTCCGCTCAATGCGTATGCATGATGATCAAAGAGTAAAGCAGGCTACCAAGGACGATCCCCGGGTAACGCCGGTTGGAAGATTGCTGCGCCGCTCCTCAATAGATGAGCTGCCACAGCTTTTCAATGTGCTAAAAGGGGATATGTCCCTCGTCGGCCCCCGGCCGCATGCTATTGCCCATAATGACTACTATTCCGATAAAATTATTGCCTACATGGCACGGCACCGCATCAAGCCGGGAATAACCGGGTTGGCACAGATAAGCGGGTACCGTGGAGAAACAGAAACCATCGACAAGATGCAGAAGCGGGTAGAGCTGGACCTTGATTACATCAACCACTGGAGCGTGTGGCTGGATATCAAGATTCTTATAAAAACGCCGCTGACACTTATCTCGAAAGACATCTACTAACCAGACCTTTTCGGCTTGAATCAATGCGACGTGTAATAACAATACTGTCTGCGGGGGTGTTTTTGGCAGCCCCGTTGCACGCTCTTGCCGCTCCGTGGCTTGGTGCCGGCGATGCTCGTGCACGCCACTCCATACAAAAGCTGTCAGACCGTGGTCACCTCGGTGCTTCCACAACCACCTGGCCAATTAACTGGGCAGATGTTGAGCGGGGCCTGGGCGAAAGCAGTGACAGTTCGGTGGCTACCCAACGCGCCTACCTGGCGTTTGAAAGAGACCAGCAGGCCGAAAGTGGTTTTCGTGGAGAGCTTACGCTCGAGGGCTCCAATGAGCCGGCCTTCCTCCGTGGTTTCTACGATCTGCCCCGAGAGGAAGGCCAGTTTACCGCAACGCTTCAATGGCAGGGCGAAGCCTGGGCAGCAGGGATTTCACCATCGGCAGCCGCAGATCCTGGCGATGGCAAGGAGTTCAGGCTTGATGGCTCTTACGTTGCCGCAACGGCAGGTAATTGGGTGCTCGGGGTCGGTGCTATCGACCGTTGGTGGGGCCCGGGCTGGCAATCCACCATGATTCTTTCTAACAACGCCAGGCCTATTCCAGCCGTATGGATTGATAGAAAGGCAAGTCTGGCCCCTGAATCTGATTTGCTTTCATGGATTGGCCCTTGGAAGCTGAACCTGTTTCTGGGGCAGCTTGAAGAAGAGCGCGCTATTCCCGATGCCAAAATAATAGGTATGAGGGTAACGTTTATACCCGCTGAGGGGCTCGAAATCGGGCTTTCCCGAATCATTATGTTTGGCGGGGAAGGAAGGCCAGAGGGGCTGTCTACGGTATGGGATGCCTTGATTGGCAAAGACAATATCGAAGTAGACGAGGGCGAGACTCGAGCAGATGATGCCAGTAACCAGATAGCGACTATTGATGCCCGGTACGGTTTTCCACTGGGTGGACAAACCATGGGCCTATACGCCCAGATGATGGGTGAAGACGAGGCCGGCTATCTGCCCTCGCGGAAATCCTGGCTCTTTGGCGTAGATTGGACAACCCAAGTTCTCAGTTCCGATCAGCAATGGTTCGTCGAATTCACTAATACTTTGGCCGAGGACCTGATCGGCGACCCAAGGCCAAATTACGCATACGACCACTTTAATTACACCACCGGCTATCAGTACTACGGCAGGGCGGTTGGCTCTACCCTCGATGCAGATGCGGAAGCGCTATCGTTGGGTCTTCTACATTTCCTGCCGGACGGCAGCAACCTGACAGCAACCTTCACTTACGCCAACCTCAATAAAGACGGAGGTAACCGCGTTAGCCAGCCCGACGACGCGGTGTTTTACAACGTACCGGATGGCGCTCAGAAAGTTGCGATAGCCAATCTCGGATACGGCAACGAAGTGCTCGGTGGTTGGCTGGATTTGAACCTTCAATTGACCGACAAAGAACTTCAACTTCTGGGCGGGGAAAAGGACCGTTGGTCCCTCTCAGCTTCCTGGAAGTACCGCTTTTAATTCAAATTCTATAGGCTTGGATTTAACCAGTGACGGCTAAAAAACTTCTTATTGCGATACTCCTTGTGCTGCCTCTTGGCAGCTACGCACAGTCGATTACGCCCGCTCAGATTGAACAGTTTAAAAGCCTGCCAAAAGCCCAGCAGGATGCACTCGCCAGGCAATACGGTGTAGATCTTGACGCCCTGACCGGGGGAAATCAGGCTGCCAGACGTCCGCAGCCTGTTCAAGTAGTGGAGCCGGTCAGCCAGATTACCGATCAGGAAAGGAACAAAGCGGCCGAAGATCGTGAAGAAGATGAAAAGGCGGCTAAAAAGAACAATGGTTTAAAGCCCTTTGGATATGACCTGTTCGCCGGTGACCCGAGTACCTTTGCCCCGGTCACTGAAATCCCCGTGCCAACGGATTACACACTTGGGCCGGGTGATGTGCTGCGTGTTCAGCTATGGGGCAAGGAAAACCAGAATCTGGAATTGCCTGTCAGCCGTGATGGCACCATCAGTTTCCCGGATTCTGGCCCACTGAGCGTTGCGGGCCTCGCCTTTGATGAGGCCCGGGAACAAATCAGAACGCGTGTCTCTGAACAGTATATTGGAGTAAAGGCGAGCATTTCTCTGGGTGAACTGCGCAGTATGCGAGTGTTTGTACTGGGCGAGGCGCGCAATCCTGGCTCCTACACAGTCAGCTCGCTTTCCACTATCACAAACGCCCTATATGTTTCAGGTGGAATAAATAGAACAGGGTCATTGCGAAATGTTCAACACAAGCGGGACGGTAAACTACTGGGCACGCTTGATTTGTACGATTTGCTCCTGCAAGGGGACAGCAGCGGCGATAACCGTTTGCAGCCAGGAGACGTAATATTCATTCCGCCGGTTGGCAAACGCGTGGGGATTGAGGGTGAAGTCTACCGGCCCGCGCTCTATGAGCTGGACGGTGAAGGCACGCTTTCGCAATTGGTAAAGATGGCTGGCGGACTTACTCCGCAGGCGTATCCACAACGCATCAACATCGAGCGTACCAACAAGGATTTCCTGCGTATCATCGCGGAGGCGGACTACACCAGCCAAAGCGGTTTTAAGGCAGCAATTCAGGCCGGTGACCGAGTAACGATTCCTTCAATTGCTGACATTACCGGCCAGTATGTGGAAGTTCAGGGGGCCGCGGCCCGAACTGGCAAGTTCGCCTGGATTCCGGGTATGCGCGTCAGCTCATTAATCAAAAATCTGGACGCAGATTTGCGCCCCATCGCCGATAAACAGTATGCAGCCATTGTACGCACAGACTCGCAAGACGACACGATTTCGGTCTTGAACCTGAGGCTAAGAGAGGCCGTTCAGAATCCGGGAAGCGAACACGACATGCCATTGAAGGAAAAGGATCGGCTTTTGTTCTTCTCAGATGCAGGTAAAGATTCCCGTCTTACGACCAGTAGCGAAGAGGGCCCTGAAACTTACACCCGCGATAAGCTTTTTGAGACTGTTATACAGCGACTGAAAGCTCAGGCGAGCCCCGCGAACCCGCAGCAAACCATCTCCATCAGTGGCCCCGTTCGTCACCCCGGAGAATACCCGCTGCCCGCATCACAACGGCTGGAAGACGCAATTTTTGTGGCTGGCGGCCTTAAGGACTCCGCTTCCCTGTACCAGGCTGAAGTTGCCCGCTACATAGTAGACGAAAGTGGCGTGGGTCGGACCCGTATACTAAACGTGAATCTGGCCGATGCCATGGCGGGGCGAAGCAACATCGAACTACAAAGCCGGGATAGGGTATTGATCAAATCCATACCCGAGTTTGCAAAGACTCGCACCATCAGGCTTCAGGGTGAAGTGCGATATCCTGGGGAGTACACCTTCCGTGATGGCGAAACGCTCAGAGAGGTGCTTAAACGTGCCGGTGGTTTGACAGACAATGCTTTCCCTCGCGGTGCCGTGTTCACAAGAGAGAAGCTTCGTCGGTTGGAGGCTCAGCGTCTGCGTGAAGCTGAGGAACGCCTGCAAGGCGATCTGTTAGGCGTTCAGTTGGAGGGTGACAGTTTCGGCCGCCAGACTAATCAGCGCATTCAGCAAGTGGAGGATTTGCTCGAGGACGTCCAGAATAGCCGGCCGATAGGTCGCATGGTGATTAATCTTGCATCAGTGGTGAATGATGAAGCCTACCAAGCCATCCGGCTTCAGGATGGTGACACACTTACAATACCTACAATCCCACAGTCTGTTTCCGTATTCGGAGAAGTTCAGTTTCCCACAAGCCATCTCCATCAGGCAGGCCTTACTGTGGATGACTACCTTGAGCGCTCCGGTGGTCCCACCCGCCAAGCTGATGAAGAGCGGGTCTACGTAGTTAAGGCTGATGGCTCTGTGATGCTTCCGGAGAGCAGCCGCTGGTTTGGAGGCAGGAGCCAGCAACTGGAGCCTGGCGATACCATCATTGTGCCTATCGACGTAGATCGCCTGAACCAGCTTGAACTCTGGACCAATGTAAGCCAGATCGTCTATCAGATTGCGCTGGGCGCAGCAGCAGTAGGTAATCTCTGATGAATGAGACAGTCTCGCAACAGACCTATTACCCGGATGACGAAATTGATCTTCGTGAGTTGTTTACCACTTTGTGGAGAGATAAATGGATCATAGTCCTGACCACATTTGTCTTTGCCGCTGCTGGTGTTGGTTACGCACTCTACAAGCCCAATATTTACCAATCCAGCGTACTTGTTGCCCCGGCTCAGGAAGAGGGGAGTAGTCTAAGCGGGTTGGCCAGTCAGTTTGGAGGGCTGGCCAGTCTTGCCGGTATTAACCTTGGCGGTGGCGGCTCTAACCAGACCGTCATTGCCAAAGAGGTGCTTCAATCCCGGGCTTTCCTCACGAATTTTTTCCATCGCCATGATATCGAAATACCTTTGATGGCAGTGGAAGGCTGGAATAAGAAGAGTGAAGAGTGGGCGTACGACCGGGATAAGTACAACCCCGACACAGGCGAGTGGCTTCTCGACAGCGATGGCGAAACCTACAAACCTACAGACTGGGACATGGTGGAAGCATTCAGAGAGGACCATTTCAGCGTCAGTGAAGCCAAAGATACAGGCATGATTACGGTCAGCGTAAAACACTATTCCCCGGTTATGGCGAAGCAGTGGGCTGAAAAGCTGATTCAGGACATCAATGAACACATGCGCAAGCAGGACGTGGAAGAGGCCGAGGCGCGAATCGCGTATCTAGAGCAAAAACTGGACGAAACCAACATTGCGGGTATGCAACAGGTGTTCTACCAGTTGATCGAGAACGAGACTCGCACAGTCATGCTTGCCAATGCTCAGAAAGAGTATGTATTCAAAACGGTGGATCCGGCGGTTGTAGCCGAAGAAAAGGCAGAGCCCAAACGCGCGCTCATCTGCGTAATTGCAACGCTCCTGGGTGGTATGCTTGGTGTTTTCATTGTTTTTATAAGGGCATTCATCGGAAGCGGTCGGAACGCTAGCTCCGACACTGATGATCACCCTGTTCAAGCTACTGAATGAATCAGGTTCTGATACGTCTAACCAACCTTGGACTCCGGGGTACCACGTTAGTCAGTAAGTTCTTGCTGATTTTCATGCTGGCGAGGTTTCTGGAACCGGCAGATTTGGGATTGTACGGTCTAATCACCGTCACAATCAGCTATGCCCTCTACCTTGTGGGTTTTGATTTTTACATCTTCACAACACGGGAGATTCTGAAAGCGGCGCCTGAAAAGCGTGGTCAACTGCTAAAGAGCCAGCTTGCACTGAGCTTGATTCTTTACGCGATTTTTTTACCGCTTACGATGGGACTGTTTAGCCTAGGCTTGCTTCCCTGGTGGCTACTTCCCTGGTTTCTCGCGTTGCTTGTTCTCGAACACATAACGCAAGAGCTGAACCGGATTCTGGTTGCCCTTCAAAGGCAACTGATTGCGAGCTGGGTGCTTTTTTTCAGAGCTGGTGCCTGGTGCCTGGCGGTAGTAGCTATCATGTACCTGAACGAAGCCAGCCAACACCTGACAACCGTGCTGACTGGTTGGATTGCAGGTAGCAGCGTCGGATTACTTATTGGGGTTGCAGTTCTTTGGAAGATACCGATGGGAGGCTGGCTCAAGGCTGTTGATTGGGGCTGGCTCAAAAAAGGCTTGAAGATTGCCCTCCCGATGTTGATTGCCACACTTGCCTTGCGTGGCATTTACACTGTAGACCGCTACTGGTTTGAAGCTCTTGCAGGGCTTGATGTGCTGGGCGCATACGTACTTTTTATCGGAATGTGTATGGCCTTACTTGGCTTCATGGATGCGGGAGTTTTCACTTTCCTTTATCCGGCCATGATTTCAGCTCACGCAAATGATAATGCGGCAGACTTTCGAAAGAAGTTCCGACAACTAGCTTGGCAAACTGTGGTCCTGACTGGTCTTTTCTCTGCGTGTGCATGGCTGGCGGTCGGGCCCTTGCTGCAGTGGCTTGATAAACCGCTATACCTTGAAAAAATCAATTTGTTCGGTTGGCTATTGCTTGCTAACGGGCTCTTTGTCGTGGGTATGATCCCTCATTATGGGTTGTATGCCAGAGGCAACGACAAGCCACTGATCATATCGCACATCGCGGGCCTGCTGGTGTTTTTGGCCAGCACAGCATTTTTTGCGCCTGTTTTTGCAGAATTGGCAGTTCCCTTCGGCCTGATCTCAGCCTTCGTTTTCATAATGGCCTGGAAAACCCTGCAGTTCTACCGATTAACACCCGCTAACTGGCGGTGATACCATTCATCATTACAGTAAAACCCAGAGAAAGTGACTATGCTCGAAAACTCCACCATCCTCGTTACCGGCGGCACAGGCTCCTTCGGCCATAAATTCATTCCGATGACTTTGGAAAAGTACAACCCGAAGAAAATCATCGTTTTTTCTCGGGATGAAATGAAACAGTGGGAAATGGCCAAACTGTTTCAGGGTGATGATCGTCTGCGATTCTTTATCGGCGATGTACGTGATAGAGACCGTCTCTACCGTGCGCTGGATGGAGTGGATTACGTGGTTCACGCCGCGGCTACCAAAATTGTACCTACAGCGGAATACAACCCGTTCGAATGTGTGAAAACCAACATTCATGGTGCTATGAACCTGATCGATGCAGCTATCGATAAAGGCATTAAAGGGGTGGTTGCCCTGTCTACTGACAAGGCCAGCAGCCCCATCAATCTGTATGGGGCCACCAAATTGGCTTCCGATAAGCTGTTTGTGGCAGGCAACTCATACGCCGGTGGCCATCAAACGAAGTTCTCGGTGGTACGCTACGGCAACGTTATGGGTTCCCGCGGCTCAGTGATTCCGTTCTTTATGTCAATCAAGGATAAAGGCGTACTGCCCATCACCGATCCGCGGATGACTCGCTTCATGATCAGTCTGGAGCAGGGCGTCGAGCTGGTGTGGCACGCGTTTGAAGACATGGTTGGTGGTGAAATCTACGTTAAGAAGATCCCATCCATGAAAGTGACGGACCTGGCCCGTGTTGTTGCGCCAGAGGCTAAGCAAGAAGTGGTCGGCATTCGCCCGGGTGAAAAATTGCATGAGCAGATGATCGGCGCAGAGGATTCCTACTTCACGTACGAATACCCGGAACACTTCAAGATTCTTCCGAACATCAATAATTGGGGAACAAGTCAGGAGCGAATCAAGGATGGCAAGCTCGTTCCTGAGGGCTTTGTTTATTCCAGCGACAACAACACCGAATGGATGGCTGATGAAGAGCTGGAGTCTTGGATCGACCGCCATTACAACGAGATTGGCAAAATCTGATCATGATTCCTTACGGTAAGCAGGATATTAACCAGGCAGACATCGATGCGGTTCTGGGGGTCTTGAAGTCAGATTTTCTGACTCAAGGGCCCATGGTGCCAAAGTTTGAGGAAATCGTTGCCAATCACGTGGGTGCCAACCACGCCCTGGCCTTGAATAGTGCCACGTCTGCTTTGCATATTGCCTGCCTCGCCCTCGGGTTGGGGCCGGGAGACTGGTTGTGGACAACACCGGTAACCTTCGTGGCCTCGGCCAACTGTGGGTTGTACTGCGGTGCGCAGGTCGATTTCGTTGATATCGATCCGAAAACCTACAACCTGTGCCCGTTGGCTTTGAAAGCAAAGCTTGAGCAGGCGAAACATGAAAACCGGCTGCCCAAGGTGGTAGTAGCCGTTCATTTGTCCGGCCAGCCATGTGATATGGAAGCCATTGCCGCTCTGGCAAAGGAATATGGTTTTAAAGTTATTGAAGATGCTTCCCACGCGATTGGCGGGCAGTATCAGGGCGAATTTATCGGCAACAGCCGTTACAGCGATATAACCGTATTCAGTTTTCACCCGGTGAAAATTGTCACCACGGCCGAAGGCGGTATGGCTGTCACCAACGACGATGGCCTGGCAGAAAAAATGAACCTCTTGCGTAGCCACGGCATCACTCGAGATCCGGCATTGATGACGCACGAGCCGGATGGACCCTGGTATTACCAGCAGGTGGATCTGGGCTTCAACTACCGGATGACGGAACTTCAGGCAGCGCTCGGTGTAAGCCAGATGGAACGACTGGATGCTTTTGTGGCGCGCAGGCACGAGCTAGCGAAACGTTATGACCAGCTCCTTGCGGATTTGCCCATCGTCTTGCCCTGGCAGCACCGGGACAGCTATTCCGGCCTGCACCTTTACGTTATTCGCCTGAAGCTCGACAGCATTGCCAGAAGTCACAGGGAGGTATTTGAGTCGCTGCGCGAGCAAGGCATCGGCGTCAACCTGCACTATATTCCTGTGCATACACAGCCTTTCTACAAGGCTATGGGATTTCAGCCAGAGGATTTCCCACAGTCTATGGCCTATTACCGGGAGGCGATCAGCCTGCCGATGTTCCAGGGCCTGACGGAAGAGCAGCAGGACGAAGTGGTTGCGGTGCTCCGCAAGGTGCTGGCGGGGGAGTAATCATGAGCACAGTAGCCATAATCCCCGCCCGGGGCGGCAGCAAGCGTATTCCCCGAAAAAATATAAAAGAGTTTTGTGGCAAACCGATGATCGCGTGGACTATCGAGGCTGCCCGCGAAAGTGGTTGTTTTGACCGTATTGTCGTGTCTACGGATGACGCAGAAATCGCGGAGGTTGCCAGGCAATTTGGCGCCGAGATCCCCTTTATGCGCCCGTCCAGCCTATCGGATGATTACACTGGAACCATACCCGTTATCCGCCATGCTGTTGAATGGCTATCCGAGAACGGCAGCCTGGTATCCGAGGCATGCTGCCTTTATGCGACCGCTCCCTTTGTCTCCCCGGAGGATTTGAAAAGGGGCCAGCAAATGCTGCAGAGCGAAGCCTGTAGCTATGCCTTTTCGGTAACCAGTTACGCCTTCCCAATTCAGCGGGCCATTCGCATCACGAGCGAGGGGCGCGTGGCGATGTTTAGCCCCGAACACTTCCAGACTCGATCCCAGGATCTCGAGGAAGCATGGCACGATGCCGGTCAGTTCTATTGGGGCACTGCGAGAGCCTGGAAAGACGAAAGGCCCATCTTCTCCGAAGATGCCGTGCCAGTAACGTTGCCGAGGCACCGGGTCCAGGATATTGATACGCCTGAAGATTGGGCGCGTGCAGAGTGGCTATTCAGGGCTATGAAGGAGCAGGGCGCCGACTGATGCGCATCGCCTTCCGAGCAGACGCTTCCATTCAAATTGGCACCGGCCACGTGATGCGGTGTCTTACACTGGCAGAGGCACTGCGCAGTCAGGGGCATGAGTGCACCTTTATCTGCCGGGACCATCCGGGAAACCTTGGGGCACTGATCGCAGAGCGCGGGTTTCAGCTAAGTCTTCTGAGCCAGGCAGACCTGGCTGAGCGGAGCATAGAAAGCGAGAGCGATACTGCGCTGGCGCACGCAGACTGGCTCGGCGTGCCTTGGCAACAGGATGCTGAACAAACTCTTGAGGCCCTTAACGGCCCCATTATCGATTGGCTGGTAGTGGATCATTACGCTCTCGATGCGCGCTGGGAACGAAGGGTTTCCAAACGGGTAGGAGAGGTAATGGTAATCGATGACATTGCTGACAGGCCGCACGAATGTAAGCTGTTGTTAGACCAGAATCTCGGCAGAGAGGCCCAAGACTACGACGGGCTGTTGCCAGAAGCTTGTATCCGCCTTGTTGGCCCCGGCTACGCGCTTTTACGGCCTGAGTTTGCCGAGCTTCGGGAGCGTAGTCTCGAGCGTAGACGCACGCCAGAGCTAAAACGCATTCTGATTACGTTGGGCGGTGTCGATCAGGATAACGTGACAGGTCAGGTGTTGGACGTGTTATCGAAAAGCCAATTGTCACCGGAAACCGAACTGGATGTAGTGATGGGAGCATCAGCGCCCGCGCTGGGTGAAGTTCGCCAGCAAGCACAGGTGTTGCCTTTCCGGGTATCGGTGAGTGTGAGCGTAACGGACATGGCAGAACGCATGTGTCTTGCGGACTTTTGTATTGGCGCTACGGGCAGTACCACTTGGGAGCGATGTTGTCTGGGGGTACCAACAATGACGATGGTATTGGCTGAAAACCAGAAGCGCGCCGCAGAAGCTATCGCCCGGCACGGAGCTGCAGTGGTAATACAGAACAAAAGTGATCTGGAAGCTGCTCTCCAAAAAATGTTGACGAATGAGCAATTCGCCGAGAATTTATCGGCTATGAGCAATGCAGGTGCATCCCTGGTGGATGGGCTGGGGTGTTTGCGAGTAATCAATCATCTTAAAACCGAGCAATAAAGGCGTAAGACAATGACTGAACTGCCGGACCAATTTGGCGCTCTCAGGCCGATACATGAAACTGAACTGGAGTTAATGCTTTCTTGGCGTAATGAGCCGTCCGTCCGGGATAACATGTATACAACGCATGAGATAACCATGGAGGAACATCGGGCATGGTGGGCAAAGGTTCAGGCGTCTGACACCCAGCGATATTTCATGTACGAGCAAAATGGACAACCGCTGGGCGTTGTGGGCTTCACCGGTATTGATCAGTCTAACGTCAATTCATTCTGGGCGTTTTACGCTTCACCCTCAGCCCCGCGGGGTACGGGTAGTCGAATGGAGTTGCTAGCGTTGAATCATGCGTTCGATGAGCTCAAGCTTCATAAGCTTTGCTGCGAAGTGCTTGCCTTCAACACGCCGGTCATCAAGCTTCATGAAAAGTTCGGATTCAAAGTGGAAGGTATTCTGAGAGATCAATACAAGCGCGGCGACAAGTACGTTGATATCTACCGGCTTGGAATGATGGCAGAAGAGTGGGCAGATCAACGCCCAAAAATGCAAGAGAAACTTATTCGTATGGTAGGAGGCTGACTATGACTCAGGAAATTTGCATTGCTGGCCGTAAGATTGGGCGAAATCATCCTCCTTATATAATCGCCGAACTCTCTGCAAACCATAACGGTAAGCTTGAAACCGCGATGCGTATTATTGAGGAAGCAAAAAACGCAGGCGCAGATGCCGTAAAACTTCAAACCTATCGGCCCGATACAATCACTCTTGATTCTGATGCAGAGGAGTTTCGGATCAAGGGCGGACTCTGGGATGGCCGAACACTGTATGAGCTATACGAAGAGGCTCATATGCCATGGGAGTGGCACAAACCGTTATTCGAACATGCTCGCGAGGTGGGTATTCCGATTTTTAGCTCACCCTTTGACAATACCGCTGTGGATTTGCTTGAAGATCTGAACGCACCGGCCTATAA
Organism: Marinobacter sp. CH_CUG1437-1; assembly: GCF_037029655.1. Classification (NCBI taxonomy): domain Bacteria; kingdom Pseudomonadati; phylum Pseudomonadota; class Gammaproteobacteria; order Pseudomonadales; family Marinobacteraceae; genus Marinobacter; species Marinobacter sp. CH_CUG1437-1. Next base: position 597,478 of record NZ_JAYMEW010000003.1, read on the forward strand.
GATAGCCTCGTTCGAAGCGGTCGACCTGCCGCTGATCCGTTACGTTGCCTCCACTGGAAAACCCATGATTATTTCAACCGGTATGGCCGATGCGGAAGAGATCGCAGAAGCGATCGCTGCAGCGCGCGATGGCGGTTGCCAGCAGTTGGCGATATTGCATTGTGTGAGTGGATATCCGGCACCTGCTGAGGATTACAACCTACGAACCATTCCGGATATGATCGAACGATTTGGCCTGGTCACTGGGTTGTCAGACCACACCATTGATAACACAACGGCTATCGCAAGTGTTGTGCTGGGTGCTTCGCTGATTGAAAAGCATTTCACGTTGGACAGGAATGGTGGCGGCCCCGATGACAGTTTCTCACTGGAGCCTGCTGACTTGGCGGCGCTTTGTCGAGATAGCAAAACCGCCTGGAAGGCTTTGGGAAGTGTTGATTATGGCCAAAAATCCAGTGAACAAGGAAATGTTCAATTTAGGCGTTCATTGTACTTTGTCAAAAATCTGAGTGCAGGTGATATAGTTACGGAAGATTGTATACGCAGTGTAAGACCTGGTTATGGATTGCAACCAAAGTACTATGATTTGATACTCGGAAAACCAGTAAATCAACCCGTAAAAAAAGATTCACCAGTATTAAGGGGGGTCTTGGATCTTTAGCGGGATACTTTTATCTCAGGAGTTGCTAGACGAAGTCGTTAGATTTCAGTCTGAGATATTAATTATAAAGCCTAACCTCATTCTCGTTTCAGGGTGTTGAAGTGTATAAAATTTATTTTGCACTGGGCTAGGATTGACTTCAGTCTGCGTGAAGTTCAATTGTTGTAATAAATAAATTGATTCAAAAGTCATTTGTTTCCTGTTTTGGGATGGATTTGAAAACCATAAATCTCGTTGTTGGCTTTACTCCATATCATGCGCTATTTTCAGAAGGGTTCGTTAATAACCTTGAAGGACCTGTGTTCTGTTATTTCACAAAAGAGTATCCAGGAAAGCCAAATTCTTGGAGAAAAATATCGCCCTTCAATAATAAAATGCTAAGTATGATCTTTTATTCTTTAAGGCTATGGTTTTGGTTTTTGACGGGTTGCAAGATAAATCTTTATATCCCTCATATGTGTCATTTTGCAAGTAATTATCCCGCTAGGAGCAATCGATGTCACACGGTCAATATATATGAAGAGGGAATTGCTAATTATTATGATGCTGTGAGCGAACGCTGGGATATATCCCTTTCAAAGAAGATAATGTCCTGGTTAGTTGCTCTGCCTTTCAAGCCCTACTCGGGGCACATAACGGGTATCGATGTTTGCAGTGTGGCAAGTACTCTCTCTTCGCGACCTGGAAAGCTTGTTTTTAAGAGTAAATTGGGATGCTTGAAAAAAGTAAATATTCCTATTGAGTTTGGCCGACCTAAGCGATATTGCTCTGAGATTTTGTTTTTAGATCAACCTTTAAATATCGATTCAACAGAAAAGAGGGAGTACTTGGAGCATTGGCTTTCACAAAAAAAACCTAACCAAAAGGTCTATTATAAAGCCCACCACGATGCCAACGCTTCATATGCTGGTATGATCCAGTTGAGCGAAGAGTTACAGTCAATGCCTGCTGAACGGTTGTTATCTTTAACGAGCTTTGGCACCGTTGTAAGTTTCCATAGTTCTGCGCTAATAAATATTTCGAAGATTTTTCCTGATGTTAAATGCGTTTACTTACCTTTGTGTGCACTATCTATATCCGTGAATGGCGTTGAGATGGACATCTTTTCTTTCATGGAAGATCACGGCGTAAGACGATATCTGTGAATAGTTTATATAAGGTTAGAATGAGATTTTTTTCATTCTACGCATGTTTGTTTCTTTATTGGCTGATATTCTCAGTTATATTGGCAGTGGGGGGTGTTTATTCTGATTCCGTCGCGTCAATAGCACCGTTGGTTTTAATGTCGCTCTTTGTTTTCTTGGGATTGCTTTTTGTGTCGTTAATCTCTTTAAAACTATGGGTTTTTTGTCTGCCGATTGTGGTAATTTTTCTTCCCAATTTGGTCAATGATATATTTCCTTCATTCCCCATGGGGCCAAGCTCAGAAGTGATTACTGCGGACTATTCGGTGATCTCGCATATTGATGTGTACTTTATGGCGCTTGCTTTTCACATCTTTAGACTTTCGTCGTCATTGAAATTTGAATCAAATGACTTGCTTTTTGTTTTTGTAACTCTGATTGTCTTTATCGTCTATTTAATATCATCCATAAGATATTTCGATAGCCCAGATCTCTTTGGGCTTTTTCTTTCGGGTACCTATCAAATTCGTTATTTTTATTACGGTTTGTTGTTTTCTATTGTCTTCGATTTTAGACGACATTTCCAATACTTTGTACTAGGTGTTGTGGTCGGTCTAGCATTTTTGTGTATTGAATCAGTTATATACAGCGTGAGCCAAAGCAACGCTAGGTTAAGCAGTGGAAATTATGGAGTAAACGTCTTTGCCAATGCATTGGTGCTGATTTCAGTATATTTGCTGTTATGTGCTAAGCGGCTTAAGAAAGAAGTAAAGATTATTATCTACGCGTCAGTCATTTTGGCGCTAATTTGTATTTTGTTGTCAGGGACTAGGGTTGCGCTTTTTTCAATTTTTGTTGGTTTGACGTTCTACAGCGTTTTGCTTTGCGCTGATCGAGGTAGTGTTAATTTGAGGTTCGTTGCTAGTGTGCTATTAATTTTAGTGCCGTTGACTTTTTGTATTTATTTCGTCGTGGCATATTTTGACATTATGTATAAATATTTTGGCCATGAAGCCATGTCGTCTCTTGTGACTAGAGGAACATTATGGGTTTCATCTATAGAGATTTTTAGCGAAAACGTTTTAGGCGCGGGCAATCTCATGTTCAATGTTCTTCGATATCAAATATATGATGTTCCAATCTTGTTAGATCCTCATAGCGATTATTTTGGTTTTTTGGTAAGTTATGGTTTTTTTGGGGTTTTGGTCTGGCCTGCTTTTGTCGTTTATGTTTTTTGTTCGACGATTAAGCTCTCTAGATCTCACTTTGCTTTTTGGTCTTACAAGTTTACCGTTTATTTTTCTTTGAGCGTACTTTTTGTTTCATCAATAACAAATTCAAATTTTCAGAAGCACCAGCTTTTTATGTTGTGCATAATTTTGTTTTTTTCTGCATTTAGAGAATCTTCAAACCTGAGTTTTATAAGGAACCAAAAATGAAGGAAATCGCGTTGCTTGGAATTAGGGGCGTTCCAGCTCAGCATGGTGGTTTCGAAACATTCGCAGAAAAGCTTTCACTCTATCTCATTGAGAGAGGTTGGAAAGTGACAGTTTACTGCCAGGAAAGCGGTAAGGGCGAAATCTATGAATCCATCTGGAATGGAGTTAATCGTGTGCACATTCCAGTTTCATTTTCCGGATCTTTTGGTACAGTTATTTTTGATTGGAAATCAATAGTTCACTCGTTGAACCAAAGCGGCTTGTTGCTCACTCTCGGTTACAACACGGCATGTTTTAGCTTGCTTCAACGCATGAAAAGCCAAGTTAATCTTATTAATATGGATGGTATTGAATGGCGGCGGGAGAAATGGGGCATAGTTGCCAGGATTTGGTTCTGGCTTAATGAACGTTTTGGCTGTTGGTTTGGCAGTCATTTGATTGCCGACCATCCGAAGATTAAGGATCATCTCTCAACTCGTGTGAAGGCTGAAAAAATAACTATGATTCCATATGGCGGCGATGAGGTTTGTAATGCTGATGCATCGCTGCTGGATGAGTATAATTTAGTTCCGGGCCAGTTTTCAGTAATAATTGCGCGTCCTGAGCCAGAAAATTCATTTCTGCAGATGGTTCGAGCTTTTAGCCGTAAGCAGAGGAACCACAAACTTATGGTTCTTGGGAACTTTGATATTGAAAGAAATAGTTATCACCGCTCAGTTATAGATTCCGCTTCTGATGAAGTTATTTTCCCAGGCGCAATCTATGATACAGCCGCAGTTCAATCCCTGCGCTTTTACTCTCGTTTTTATTTTCATGGTCATAGAGTAGGCGGCACTAATCCATCCCTCGTTGAGGCGTTGGGAGCGGGTTGTGCGGTTATCGCTCACGATAACCACTTCAATAGGTGGGTAGCGGGACCTGATGCTGCCTACTTTAGGGATGAGGCGGACTTCTGTGAAATTCTCGATAGGCTGCTTCCGGCTGAAGACATCACGTTAAAGATGAGGGCTGCGAGTCGCACAAGGTTCAAAGATCGTTTTACTTGGGGGCAGGTTCTGGGAGAGTACGAAGAGCTTTTAACCCACTGGTATCCAACTAAATAAGTTAACTATTATTTATGTCTAATCGTATTCTGGTCACAGGTGGCGCGGGCTTTATTGGTTCGGCCTTGGTTCGATATATTGTTAAGACCACTGATTACAATGTGGCTAATTTCGATAAACTTACCTATGCAGGAAACTTGGATTCCCTTGATAGGGTGTCTGGGTCGCTTCGCTACTCCTTTTTTCAGGATGATATTGCGAATGCCTCGGCATTGGATCGCGCGTTCTCTGAGTTTCAGCCAACCCACATTATGCATCTAGCGGCGGAAAGTCATGTTGATCGCTCGATCGATGGCCCATCAGATTTCATCCAGACCAATATCGTAGGGACTTATACCCTACTAGAAGCAGCTCGTCGGTATTGGTTGACTCTGGATAAATCCGAACAATCGGTGTTCCGGTTTCACCATATTTCGACAGATGAAGTTTATGGAGATCTGGGGGGTACAGATGACCTGTTCACTGAAACAACGGCCTATGCGCCGAGTTCGCCCTATTCGGCGTCCAAAGCTAGTTCCGATCACCTGGTGAGGGCTTGGAATAGAACCTATGGTCTACCCGTTGTGATCACCAACTGCTCCAACAATTATGGGCCTTATCACTTTCCTGAAAAACTTGTACCCCACATGATCTTGAATGCCTTATCGGGCAAACCTTTGCCGGTATATGGCGATGGCTCTCAGATTCGTGATTGGCTGTACGTGGAAGATCATGCGCGTGCGTTGCTGCGCGTGGCTACCGAGGGCCGGGTAGGAGAGACCTACAATATTGGTGGCCACAATGAGAAAACGAATCTCGAAGTGGTGGAAACCATATGTGATCTTTTGCAAGAAATGTCTCCACCGGGTACCTATCCGCACCTGAGATGGCAGCCTGCTTCTACGGTAGCCCACTACCGAGAGTTAATTACGTTTGTTAAGGACAGGCCCGGACACGACGTACGGTATGCGATTGACGCCAGTAAAATAGAACGAGAGTTGGGTTGGTTACCCCAAGAGTCTTTTGACACGGGAATTCGTAAGACGGTCCAGTGGTATCTGGATAACCCGGAGTGGTGGCAGCGAGTGTTGAGCGGGGAGTATCAACTGGATCGTTTGGGGGAAAACGCATGAAGGGTATTATTCTTGCTGGCGGTTCTGGCACGCGGCTTCATCCTATCACTCGTGGTGTCTCCAAACAGTTGCTGCCGGTCTACGATAAGCCGATGGTTTATTATCCCCTGTCGGTTCTGATGTTGGCCGGAATTAGAGAAATACTTGTAATTTCCACCCCGGAGGATCTGCCCAGCTTTTCCAAATTGCTTGGGGATGGATCCGACTTTGGTATCAAGCTGAGCTACGCACCACAACCTTCACCGGATGGCCTTGCTCAGGCGTTTATCATTGGCGAAGAGTTTATTGGCGATGATAGTGTGTGCTTGATTTTGGGGGATAACATTTTCCATGGATACGGTTTCAGTCAGATGCTACGTGAGGCAGTTGGTCGTGAAACCGGGGCCACTGTGTTCGGTTATCATGTGACGGATCCCGAGCGTTTCGGGGTTGTTGAGTTCGATGGGGAGGGAAAGGCGCTGTCGATTGAAGAAAAGCCCGAACGCCCCAAGTCACAATACGCCGTGACTGGTTTGTATTTCTACGACAACGATGTAGTGAATATCGCTAAACAAATTCAGCCTTCAAAGCGTGGCGAACTTGAGATAACCGATGTAAATAATGCCTACCTCAAGCGTGGTGATTTGAATGTGAGTTTGCTTGGACGAGGGTTCGCCTGGTTGGACACCGGAACACACGACTCGCTCATTGAGGCGGGCCATTTCGTTCAAACGGTCGAGCATCGCCAGGGATTAAAAATTGCCTGTCTTGAGGAAATTGCCTTCCGGAACGGTTGGGTAACCCAGGATTGGCTTGCCGAAAAGGGTCAGCAGCTTGCCAAGACCGGTTACGGGCAGTATTTAATGAGATTGGCTGAGGAGCAGGTATGAAGGTTGTTCCGACAACCCTTAAGGATTGTGTGGTGATTGAGCCTCGGGTGTTTGGAGACCATAGAGGCTTTTTTCTGGAAACGTTTCAAGCGGAAAGGTACGCGAGTGAGGCGAACATTTGCTTGCCGTTTGTGCAGGATAACCATTCTCGATCTGGCCAGGGCGTGTTACGAGGTCTGCACTTTCAGATCGAAAAGCCTCAAGGGAAGCTGGTACGCGTTGTGAGTGGCGAAGTCTTCGATGTTGCTGTGGATCTAAGGCGTGATTCGCCAACCTTCGGTCGGTGGGAGGGTGTTTACTTGAGTGGAGATAATAAACGCCAATTCTGGGTACCTCCCGGCTTCGCTCATGGCTTTGTTGTCGTCAGTGACATGGCCGACTTTGAATACAAGTGCACAGATTATTACGACCCCTCAGACGAAGGCTCGATTGCCTGGGATGACCCGGACTTGGGAATTGATTGGCCGGATGGGCTCAATATCAAATTGTCGGATAAGGACGCTTCAGCGCCGAGCTTCAGGGAGTTCTCTGGCTTATGAGGGTGATGGTTACGGGGGCGAGTGGTCAGCTAGGCAAATGCCTGCAAGGCGTTCTTGCCGGATCGGGTCATGAAGTGATTGCGGTAGGCCATAAGGAACTTGATATTACTGATCGGGCCGCAGTGGACCGGTTCGTGGACGTAAAAAAACCCGACATAATAATCAATGCTGCAGCCTACACTGCAGTAGATCGAGCTGAGGAAGAAGCCGAGTTGGCTTTTCAGGTGAACGCTCAAGCTGTTGGCAATCTGGCGGATGCTTCAAACGCTGCTGGCGCCATTTTGATCCATGTTTCAACAGATTACGTTTTCGACGGCTCATCAAGAACGCCCTATAAAGAGACGGATTCAGTCAACCCGATGGGAACTTACGGTGAGAGTAAGTTGGCAGGAGAAAGAGAGGCTGGGCGGGCGCAAAGACACATTATCGTGCGTACGGCCTGGGTTTTCAGCGAATATGGAAACAATTTCTTAAAGACAATGGTTAAGCTCGGGCGTGAGCGCGAGAGCCTCTCGATTGTGGATGATCAGATTGGCACACCCACCTACGCTGGCGACCTCGCATCTGCCCTGGTTTCGCTGGGATTGGATCAACCCGCAAATGGTGTTTACCACTTTAGCGGTGGCGACTCCTGCAGCTGGTATGAGTTCGCTTCGGCCATCTTTGCCACCTGCGCTGAAGTCTCAAATAAATTTTCGGAGCCTGCGATTATGGCAATTCCGTCCTCTGAATACCCAACACCTGCAAAAAGGCCGGAGTATTCTGTGCTGGATGGTAGCTTTCTCGCATCCAGGGCGGGGATTATGGCAGGAAATTGGCGGGCCTGTTTAAAAGATGTATGCACGAAAGTACTGGCGGAGCTGGATGTGAGTAAGGCATAGCTGGCAGTAAGGCTAAGGTCGTGAGGCAATGTGGGTTTCTCCTGCTTTCAGGTTACTGGATGGTTACTGAAAAAATCGATCTCTTGGCGTAGACTAACGCCAATCTCCAGTCAGACGGGCTTTCGCACGGAGTGTGGGCCCGTTTTTTATTTTGCGGTGAAGCAATAAGGACTGGTCAGTAAATTTTTGCCTAATTACTGCTTTGGCTGGAGATTAAATCAGCCTTTATGACCAGGTGAATCAAACCAGGGTATTGTTTTCTAATATGGCAATTCGTTCGAACCACGCATGGTTTTTCTTGCCGGTAGCTCTGGTGACGTTTGCATTTGCGTATTCAGCCGTGGTTTTCGAGAGCTTTTTCTGGGGCTATCTGGGGCTTATGTTGGTCTGGTGCCTCATCTTCTCTCTCGGTTTCGGGGTTGTTATTTCAATGTTTCCCGCCCGCCATGCCCCTGCAAAAGCCGCTGTGTTTGAGGTGGACTTCAAGTGGGACCTGGTCATCCTGTTATTGGGCGCCCTGGCAATTTTTGCGCTTTTTTATGATCGGTATTTTCTACGTGGCATAGATTATTTTTCCGTTGGTTCCGCAAGAGCCAGGGAGCTTTTAAATGAAGGAGAATTTGATAGCTCATTCTTCAGTGTTTTCGGGAACTTTTTCCTCTACTGCTACCTGTTTCCTTTGATCCGTTCAGTCCTTTTCTGGGAAGAGCGGGGAAGCTGGGCGCATCTTTGGGTGGTTGTGTTGGCTGCAGTGCAGCTAGGTGCTATCTCTTACCTTTCTGGTGGCAGAACGGCCATTCTCATTACTCTGTCACTGTGCGCTGGTACCCTGGTGGTTCGCACTATGCTCGGCAAACCCGTTAAGCCGGCTTTTTTTACGGCCGGGCGTATGTTCTTTTTGTTGGTCAGTGTCATTGCTGCTTTTGGTTTTATTTTCTGGCTTCGCAGCAACACGTTTGGCAGTGGAGACTCGTTCGCCTATTTTCTGAATATCTGTAAACACTTGACGGGCGGTATGGCGCTTGACTGTGATTTTGGCGTCGAATCGGGCCCGTTGAAAGACGTGATAAATTATCTGAATCTTGTGATCCTGTATGGAATCCACGGTACCTGGCTGACGGAAGAGATTGTTCAATTCGGCTGGCAGGGCGGGTGGATAACGCCACAAGGTCTATTCTCTCTGGTTTTTTCACGCTTTGGAGTAGAGGCTCCCCCCAGTGCTTTCAGTGGGTTCTGGGTGCCCGGTCCTGCGGCACTATTGAATGATGCAGGTTTTTTCGGGGTCCTCGGTATCGGATTCTGTTTGGGTGCAGTTGCGGGTTATCTGGTTGGCCAGCTTGAGCGGTCTTCCAGTCTGTTCGTCGCCTATGTGCTCGTTTTTGGGGTGTCGTTCTGGTTTCTATCTTTCCTGATCGTGCCAACTAACATTCCCGGTTTCGTGATATCGGTTTGGCTCGGCCTCTTTTTAGCTGGTGCCAGCCTCATTCTCACTCTAATGAGACAGTTCATCAAAAAAAGGCTTTCATGAAGATAGGGCTTACAAATTTATTTTCGTTCCGACCTCATGTCGAGCACTTGGAGTTCCTGGCTCAGCTTCTGGAGGATGACGGACACGAGGTTGTCTTTCTCACCTGTGATTCGGCAGTAGATACCTGTTATATACGCGAGCTTCGGGGGCGTTCAAGATTGCGGGAATGTGCTCAATGTATCGTTGGCGGCGTTCGCAGTTACCGATCCGATGGCGTCACGGCAATCAGTAAAAACCATTCCGGGCTCCCTGAGTATGATCTGGAAACGCTTGCCCTCTCGAGCTCTGCAACATTGACTCGAACCGAATCAGAGCGTGAATGGGACGAACCGAGCGTTCGTGAAATACGAAAACGTCTTGCAGGCCCCATAAGCCAGGTCTACCAAAGTGCTCGAAATTGGATCGTCGAGGAAGGTATAGAGGGGGTGATCTGTTTTAATGGTCGTATGGATCTTCCTCGAGCGGTTACCTACGCCTGTGAACAGCTTGATATACCTTACATCACCCATGAAAGAACCTGGTTCGGGGATGGTATTCAGTTAATCCCCAATGGCAATTGCCTTTCTCTGAAAGCTCTGGGCGAGTTGGTCAAAGAGTTTGACGACAAGCCTCTGACGGCTTCCCAGGCAGCGTACGCTGGCAAGTTGATTGGTGACCGCTTTTTGCAGCGGAACTCTCTGGAGTGGAGGCTTTATAATAAGAACCCCGACCCTGTGCCCTGGCCACTGAAGACGGCGGGTAAGAGAGTGCTTGTGTTGCCTAGCAGCAAGAACGAGTTCGCCGGCCACGATGAATGGCGTACGGAATGGGCTGACAACACTGAGGCGCTGGATGATTTTTTCGAAGCTTTCAGTATTGATCCTTCTCAGGTGGTGCTTCGCTGTCATCCAAACTGGGCGGAGACAATTGGCAGTGTACAAGGCAGCCGGTCGCTGAACCTCTACACTGAATGGGCAGGCCGACGGGGAATTCACTGTATTCGTAGTGAGGAGAAAGCAAACACCTACGACCTGATTCAGCAGGCAGATATTGTTGTACTAAACGGCGGCAGTTCGGCGGTGGAGGCGGGAGCCTGCGGTAAGCAGGTGGTATGCCTGGGACCATCGACGTATCAGGAGGCTGGTTTCGTGCATGTGTTCCGGTCCCGAGAGGAATTGCGTGATGGCAGGGGGGAGTTGAACCTTGATCCGGAGCTGGTTCGGCGCAAAACCCTGCGCTTTCTGTATGTCCGGTCGCACCGGTTCCCGCAGTTTGTTTCCTACGTCAAAGCCGTCGAAACTACAAAATATCGCTATTTTAAAGGGGCCAGCGCTGAGGTATTGATTCGAATGCTAAGTGAAGGGCGAATCCGTCCGGACGACCCTGAGTTTTCGGAGACTGAAACCGCTGAGGATGGTGTGTTGGGAGCACTGGAACGTGCAGATTGGGCAGGACTGGCCGATTATCAGCCTCCTCTGGAAGTGGGTGTTCCTTTTGAAATTAACAGGCGAGCCGGCCTGAAATGGATCGATGGCTTCAGGGCGAAATTTGCCAGAGGAGATCGGGCCGGATGAATCATGATCACCCCAGGGTATCCATCGTTATGCCCGCCTACAATGCCAGCCAATATATCGAGGCTACAATCGCCTCTGTTCTCAGGCAGACCGAACCGGATTGGGAATTAATCGTCGTTGATGACTGCTCGACGGACGATACCCGTGACAAAGTCAGTGCCTTCGCTGAATCGGATTCCCGCATTCGTCTGATAGCCCTTGAGAAGAATTTTGGTGGCCCTGCGGGGCCGCGGAATGTGGGCATTAGGTCGGCCAGGGCGGATTTGGTGGCGTTCCTTGATTCAGATGATATCTGGCATCCGGAGAAGCTTAAAATTCAGCTCGCTGCTGTTGATGATGTATCAAACGCGTTTGTTTGCAGCGGTATGGTGGATTTTGCAGACGAGACTACACTTCGGTTCGAGCCAGTAAGCAACATAAAGAGCGAGAACATTACCTATTGGCGCCAGTCGGTCAGGGCTCAGATCCCTACCTCAAGTGTGCTTGTTTCAAAGGCACTTTTGCTGAAGACTCCCTTTTGTGAGGATGCCGCTTATAAGGCGGTAGAGGATTACCACTGCTGGCTTCGGATTCTCCAGTTAGTTGACCATTGCAAGAAGCTGAAAGCGCCGCTGTTGTGCTATCGGAAAAGCGAAGGTCAGATTTCCGGCTCCAAAATCATGATGATGAAGAAGGTTTTGAGGGTGCACAGGGAGTTTCCCGGTCGGTCTCTGGTGACGGCCTACGTTTACACACTTACCCATGTGTTGGGTGGGTTATATTTTCGATTTTTAAAGAAAGGGATGTGATATGCGAATTCTGGTTACGGGAGGTGCCGGCTTTCTGGGTTCCCACCTCTGTGAGCGTCTGCTCTCTGAGGGACATGACGTTCTGTGTGTGGATAACTTCTTCACCGGCCGAAAACGCAATATCGCGCATCTGATGCACAACCCGTATTTCGAAGTGATGCGGCACGATGTTACGTTTCCGCTCTATGTAGAGGTTGATCAGATTTACAACCTTGCGTGCCCTGCATCTCCTGTTCATTACCAGCACGATCCGGTACAGACAACCAAAACCAGTGTTCACGGTGCAATCAATATGCTGGGGCTGGCGAAACGTCTGGGAGCGCGTATTTTCCAGGCATCGACCAGTGAGGTTTATGGCGATCCTGAGGTTCATCCCCAACCGGAGAGTTATTGGGGCAAGGTAAATCCTATTGGGATACGTTCGTGTTACGACGAGGGAAAGCGATGTGCCGAAACGCTGTTTTTTGATTACTTTCGTCAGCACAACCTTTCGATCAAGGTTGCCAGGATTTTCAATACGTACGGCCCTCGTATGCACCCGAATGACGGTCGAGTGGTGAGTAACTTTGTTGTGCAGGCCCTCCGGGGCGAAGACATCACCATTTACGGAGAGGGACAGCAGACCCGGAGTTTTTGCTATTGCGATGATCTCATTGAAGGGTTTGTCCGGCTTATGAACTCACCTGAGGAGCTTACCGGGCCGGTCAATCTCGGGAATCCGAATGAGTTTACCATTCGGGAGTTGGCAGAAACCGTTATCGAACTGACCGGCTCCAGCTCAAGCTTGATTTTCAAGCCTTTACCTCAGGACGACCCGAAGCAAAGACAACCGGACATCTCGCTGGCCAAAAGTGAACTTGATTGGCAGCCGAGCATTGAGCTGAAGGAAGGACTGGTTAAGACCATTTCGTACTTTGATGAACTTCTGAAAACCTCGGATATCGATTAATCCATGGCTGCCGGAAAAAAAATACTGGTTACCGGAGCGTCAGGATTTATCGGCAAGGAACTTTGTAAGGTTCTCGTTAAAAGAGGTTTTCAGGTAACGGCTCTGGTGCGCTCTGATAAGGGCCTTCCCTGTGAGGGCGTCCAGTGCCTTGTTCAGGATCTTGAAAGCCGGTTTGATGAGGATATTCTTGCCAGTGGTTTTGATGCGGTTGTTCATCTCGCTGGCAAAGCCCACGGCAAAGGTGGCGCCAACGAACAGACAGCCGAGGCGTTTGATAGAAGCAATGTTGCCACCACAAGGCGTCTTGCTGAAGCTTTGGCTGGTGGAAGCACGCAACGGTTCATTTACCTGAGCTCGATTGGCGTCCATGGAGACAGCTCACCAGGTTCGCCAATTACGGAACAAAGCGAGGAACGCCCTCACGCAGAATACGCGCGATCAAAACTTCAGGGGGAAATGGCTCTACGGGAGAGCTTGGCCGGAACCACAACTGCGTTTTCTATCATTCGGCCTACATTGGTTTATGGAGAGAACGCCCCCGGCAATTTTGGCAAACTTGTCGCTCTTTGCCGTCGAAATGTGCCGCTGCCTTTCCGGAATTCGAATAATCGGCGAAGCCTGGTTTCACTGGATAGCTTGGTCCGTTTGATCATTTTATGCATAGAGAAGCCAGAGGCTGAGAACCAGACTTTTGTAGCGGCCGATGAGAACCCCGTTTCGACCGGAAACATAATCCGAAGCCTCCGTTGCGGAATGGGAAAAGGGCCCGGCCTCTTACCAGTTCCTATCGGTCTGGTTCGGGGAGTTCTGGCAATCATGGGGCGTTCGCCCCTCTACCAACAGCTTTTCGGGGATCTTGAGGTAGACGCAAGCAAGGCGGTTAATCTCCTTGGTTGGGAGCGGGAAGCTGACACCTTGGGGCGGCTGAAGGTAATCGGGAAAAAGGCGGGCTGATGCTGATTCGCATATTGGATATTGTTTTTTCCGTCGCTGGTCTGGTTTTCGGGTTACCCGTTATGGTCGTTCTTTTTGTGGTGGGGCTGCTCGATACAGGTTCGCCACTTTTTGTACAGGAGCGCGTGGGTCGGAACCGGAAGCCATTTAAGCTTGTAAAGTTTCGGACGATGAAAAAATCTGCAGCCTCTGTCGCCACGCACCTGGCAAATGCCGCTGAGATTACTAGGTTTGGGCGTTTTTTGAGGAAAACCAAGCTGGATGAATTGCCGCAGTTGTGGAATGTCTTGAAGGGCGAGATGAGCCTTGTTGGGCCTCGGCCATGCTTGTTTAACCAGGACGAACTTATCGAGGCACGTGAGAAGCGGGGCGTGTTTTTGGTAAGGCCAGGAATTACCGGGTTAGGGCAGGTCACTGACATTGATATGTCGACACCGGAACTGCTTGCGGAAACGGACAGTAAGATGATTGAACATATGTCGGTTCGTACTTACTTTAAGTACATTTTTCAGACTGTGACCGGAAAAGGTTCGGGTGACCGTATCAGGGAGTAGATTTTATGCTCGACGCTTTTTTGGCATTGCCAAGGGTATACAAGAGGATTCTATCTGTTGTCTCAGATTTGGTTGCCCTGACGTTTTCAATCTGGGCCGCTTACGCTCTCAGGTTAGAGCAGCAATACTGGCTTCCTGACCAGAAGCAAGCTTTGGTGGCAGCCCTGACCGTTCTTTTCACGATCGCCTTTTTTATAAAATTGGGTCTTTATCGGGCCGTTATTCGTTATTTATCAGACAAAGCGTTCATCACGATTGTATATGGGGTGTTCGCGTCCTGTCTGACTTTCATCGTTCTTGGATACTTGTTCCAGGCATTTGTGCCTCGCTCCGTACCCGTTATTTACGGTGCATTGGCGTTTGTATTTGTCAGCGGTAGTCGCCTGGGCGTGCGAATGCTCGTAAACCGTCCTTGGGAGAAAGAAAAGGAATCAGTGGCAATAGTAGGTGCGGGCGAAACCGCCATGCAGCTTGCATCTGCTTTGGCACAGGGAACTGAATACCGACCGACTGCATTCATCACGTTGAATAGCAAGAATCACAAAACGACGGTTAACGGATTGCCGGTAGTAAGCCTGCAATACACTGCCAAGACTATAAAGAAGTATGGCATCCGAAGACTTCTCCTCGCTCTGGATGCAGACTCATCGATTGATCGCAAAGCATTGATGAGCGAACTTGAAGCACTTTCGGTGCCCGTTCAGACAGTTCCCTCGATGTCAGAGTTGGTTGCGGGGCGGGCACGAATAAATGATATCCGGGATCTCGAACTTGAAGATTTGCTGGGGCGAGACCCGGTTCGGCCAGAAGCAGAAGCCCTCGCAGCCAGTCTCAGAGGGAAATCTGTAATGGTGACCGGGGCTGGTGGATCGATTGGCTCGGAACTGTGTCGACAAATTATCCACCATAAGCCAAGAACGCTGGTGCTTTTGGAGCAGAATGAGTATTCGCTCTATTCGATCGAGCGGGAGTTGTCGGCGGTAAATGAGATTGACGGTCTGGACGTGTCGATCTTCCCGATATTGGGGAGTGTCATACATAAGCGCCGGTGCGAGGTTGTGATGAAAGCCTTTGCAGTGGAAACGGTCTACCATGCGGCGGCCTACAAGCATGTGCCCCTGGTTGAGCATAATGTTATTGAAGGGGTGCAGAATAATGTCCTCGGAACGTGGCATGTTGCAGAAGCAGCTATTGCGGCAGGCGTTGAAAGGTTTGTTCTTATTTCAACCGATAAAGCCGTTCGCCCGACAAATATCATGGGGGCATCCAAGCGTTTAGCTGAGCTTGTATTGCAAGGATTATCCGAACGACAGGGCGCAACGATTTTTTCGATGGTTCGGTTTGGTAACGTGCTAGGGTCGTCTGGTTCTGTTGTTCCGCTGTTTCGCGACCAGATTCGGGACGGTGGGCCTGTGACGGTGACCCATCCGGATATTATTCGTTATTTCATGACTATCCCCGAGGCCAGTCAGCTGGTTCTCCAGGCCGGGAGTATGGGGAAGGGCGGCGAGGTCTTCGTTCTCGATATGGGGGAGCCCGTCAGGATTGCCGATCTTGCCAGAAAAATGATCCACCTTATGGGGCTTTTGGAGAAAACCGACGATCAGCCTGACGGCGATATTCAGATTGTGTTCACGGGTCTCCGCCCCGGCGAAAAACTTTTTGAAGAACTGCTGATTGGCAATAACCCACATGGAACCGATCACCCGAGGATTATGATGGCGAGGGAGAGTTCGATGCCATGGGACGACCTGAAAGCCGCTCTGAACAGGCTTGCGGATGCGAGTAAGAGATTCGACTGTCAGGAAGTCGTCAGTATTTTGAAAGAGTGTCCGACTGATTATCAGCCGGTGGGAACTGAATTGGTCGATTTGATTGCGGCCGCACCGGCCTCGGCAAAATCTGCTGAACCTCGCAGTAACGTTCGCAACATGCCGATCTGAGTTTATAAACCGTCCGACAAGAAAGTCGGACTCCGACAACAAGGACTGTTGATGATTAATCTGCAACACCACGGCGCCACTTCCGGCGTGACCGGCTCTTGTCACGAATTGACCCTCGGTCAGGGAACCCAAAAACGCGGCATCCTCATTGACTGCGGCCTGTTCCAGGGCCAGGACGAAGGCCGCGGCGCTTCTGCTTCTGATCTCTCTATCGATTTCCCCATCGAACACATCCTGGCCCTGGTGGTCACCCATGTACATATAGACCACGTAGGGCGCATTCCCTATTTGCTGGCTGCAGGATTCGACGGGCCAATTATCTGTTCCGAGCCCTCTGCGATTATGCTTCCGGAAATTCTGGAAGATGTCCTGAAAATAGGGTTTACCCGCGACAGGCAATTGATTGAACGGGTTCTGGGACTGATCCGTTCTCGCCTGGTGCCGGTGCCTTATGGCCAGTGGCATTCGGTGTTCGCTGAGAATGATTGGTCGCTGTCGGTCAGGCTTCAGAGAGCCGGGCATATTCTGGGCTCGGCTTATGTGGAGTGTGATGCGCGTGTGGGAGATTCGGAAGAGCGGATTGTGTTCAGTGGCGATCTTGGGGCGCCCCATGCTCCGCTGCTGCCGGCGCCGCAGTCCCCGGAGCGGGCGGACCGGTTGGTGATTGAGAGTACTTATGGAGATAAGGACCATGAGGACCGGGAGACGCGGCGTTACCGGTTGAAATCGGTGCTGGAGCATGCCCTGGAAGATGGTGGGACAGTCCTGGTGCCGGCGTTCAGTATTGGGCGGACGCAGGAATTGCTTTATGAGATTGAAAGTCTGATTCATGAGTTTGGCGGCGAGCTTTGGAATAATCTTGAAATCGTTGTGGATTCACCATTGGCTGCAGAGTTCACGCGAATATACCGGGATTTGAAGCCCTATTGGGATTCCGAGGCCACTGAATTGGTTAATCAAGGAAGGCATCCTTTGTCATTTGAACTGATGACGGTAATTAATTCTCATGAAGAACATTTGAATGCGGTAGATTATTTAGCACGGTCTCATCGCCCTTGTGTGGTTTTGGCCGGCTCCGGGATGTGTGCCGGCGGCCGCATCGTCAATTATCTCAAAGCAATGTTAGGCGATAAGCGAAATGATGTATTGTTTGTGGGATATCAGGCCGCGGGCACTCCCGGGCGTGATATCTTGAACTATGGCCCCAAAGGGGGCTGGGTTCAGTTTGATGGAGACCGATATGATATTCGGGCCCGGATTCATCAGGTAAGTGGGTATTCCGCCCATGCGGGGCAATCGGATTTACTTCGATTTATTCAGGGTATTTCCCAAGCCCCGCAAGAAATCCGTATTGTTCACGGGGACGAAAACGCAAAAAGTGCATTTAAAGAAGAGTTAGATAGACTTCGATTCTCCAATGTTGTGATTCCAGTTGGCAGTTGAATAAATTCCAGAGTTACCGGAATTAATAACTCTTTAATTAATAAACTTTGCGGTACCTGCCTTATTCATTTATTATTTGCGGGACTTTTAGTCAACTCCATTTAAGTTTTTTAAAACCCCTATTTGAATAAGGTTTTAATTCCATGGCAAAGATTAACGACTATTACCAGAAAAAACAGCTTATGGAAAAGCTTGCTGCAGAGCTGGAACAGCTTGAAAAAGACCAGGCTCTGAAAGGTGAACTGGAGTTTGAAAACAAGGTTCGCGCTTTGATGAAGGAGTATGACAAGTCACCAAAGGATGTACTTCAGATTCTTTCTGCAATTGATCCTTCCGTGTCTGGCACCAAGGCCGATTCAACTTCTGGCAGCCGCCCGAAGCGCCCGATGAAGACTTACAAGAACCCGCACACCGGTGAAGTGGTCAAAACCCGCGGTGGCAATCACAAGACGCTGAATGAATGGCGTCAAAAGCATGGTAAGGAAGCTGTGCAGAGCTGGCAGCAGGACTGATGTCAGTTGGCCCTTCTCCTCGAATGGAGAGGGGCTATCAACCCACCACTACCCGGTTTCGACCACCTTCCTTTGCCGCGTATAAAGCCTCGTCTGCCTTCTGCATCCACTGCATATAGTTCTCAGGCTGGTCCGTTAACTGGGCAATGCCGATGCTGATGGTATAGCGGATGGCTGCCGCGCTGGTTTCCACCACGCTCTGTTCAATGCTTTCCCGTATCCGCTCGCAAATGATGCGTGCGCCCTCGGCATCGGTTTCCGGCAGTATGATGCCGAATTCTTCACCGCCGTAGCGGCCGGCGCTGTCGGACTGGCGGATGGCATTGCGGGTGACCCTGGCGGTGTGTTTGATCACTTCGTCCCCGGCCAGGTGGCCATGGGTGTCGTTCACTGGCTTGAAATGGTCGATATCAAACATCACCAGGCTGGTGGTGTGGCCATAGCGGCGGAAGCGTTCGAATTCCGCATCCACCAGGTTTTCCCAGGTACCCCGGTTGAGCAGGCCTGTGAGGCGATCTGTCATGCTCAGTTTGGCCAGCTGCTCGTTGGCCCTTTCCAGGGCCATTTTGCTGCTGGCGATGTCGGTAACGTCGTACACCATCAGGCAAACCTTCTCGACTTCCCCGTTGGTGCCGGAGAGCGGGCTGATGGTGAGGTTCTGGAACATGTACTCTTCCGTGCCGGTGATCGGCCGGGTATTGCGGAACTGGAACAGGTAGGGGCGCTGCTCCCATGAGGTGAACGCTTTGGTATTAAGCAAGGCGACGGCGTCCACCTTACGGGTCAACCAGGCTTTTGGGATATCCGGGAATACGTCGAACAGCACCTGGCCCTGAATCTTGCTCGCTGTGATGCCGCTGTGGTTCTCCATGAAGCCGTTCCAGACTTCCACCCGGAAATCCAAATCAAGCACCACAAGGCCCACTTCCACGGATTCCAGCATGTCCATCAGCCAGTGAAAGGAATTGGCTTCAGATTCTTCTATGGCCATGAGTCAGTCCACCAGATATTGCAGGCGATCTTCGAGAAAAGGCACTGAATCCTCGGTAAGCAGGATCAGCATGTCGCATTCGATGTCCCGGTCTTCCAGGGCATAGCAGATTTCAATGCACAGCAACTGTTCTTCACGGGCGCTGTGGTGTTCGAGCAATTCGGTAATCTGCCGATGCTGGCCAAGCACGGTGGGATGCCCCAGGCCGAGCTTCAGGTCCAGCTGATCGCCGATGCCTTTGAGGAAAGCACCGAAGAGTATGCTGGACATATCCATCAGCACCTCCACGTTTACCGCCTCGCCTTCGAGGGTGTCGTAGTGAAGCATCTCTGCCATTTCCCGGAAGCTGGCATCTGCAAACAGCAGAAGTGCCTCTCCGGCGATGCCGGCCCCGGTGAATCCCTGGCACACCGCAGAATAGGTGTCGCTGTCGCTGACCGAGGAAATGGCCATGTGCAGTTCAGAGTTGGCCAGGAACGCGACCTTGGGAATCGGTTGCTTCACGAAAACCCGCAACAGGCGGGCCAGAAGATCCGAGGACCGGCCCATGGCGACGTTGGAGATTTCCTGCAGGTAGTCGTTCAGGGAAACGGAGATCTCCGGAGCGGCGCTGCCTGTGTTCTTGAGGCTGGTATCCTGCAGCGCTGTGTCTTCGAGTTCTCCGGGGCGGTACACCCCGTATTCCACCAACAGGTCGAGCACGATGTGCGTTTCGGTGGGCTTCTTGATGAAGTCGAGAGCGCCGAGTTTTTTGACCCGTTCCCGGGCTTCAGGCTGAATATCGCCGGAAACCACGATGGTCATCACCGGCAGATCTTCCTTGCGAACCTGCTCCAGCACCTGGTAACCGTCCATCTCTGGCATGTTCAGATCCAGGAACATCAGCTCGGCCTCGTGCCTCCGCAGCTTATCCAGTGCTTCCACACCGTCTTTCGCGAAACTGACGTCCCCGCGCAATCCTTCTGGCAGGGCTCGGGCCATTTGCTTCCTGGCCAGGGCAGAGTCGTCGCAGATCAGAATGCGGGTGGTCATTGATGGGGCCGTAGGGGGTAGTTCATAAGGTGCGAAAGTATACCAGTAGTCTTTGTTGTGTACACGTTTGCTACAGCATGCGTAACAATCGGTAAGGTGTTGTAAGTATTTTAAGGCAAAGGTTTTGTGACTGTATTCAAAGTTGGTTGAGTATTACTGAATTGTAAATGGTGATTGTGACTCTGCTCACTCTATTGGCTGATCTGCCTTGGTTATAGTGTGTTTGCGGCAAATAAAAATAATGTAAATCCCTGCCGCCTGTGGGCACCGGAAAACCAAAAATAAACCGGGCTTCAGAAGAGTCGGGCGTCGGAAACTGACTCTAAATAACTAATTCAGAGACGCAAAATATGAGACAGCGAGCGTATGGATACGCTGCCGTCACCTTGTTCTGCCTGGGTATTGCGCCCGTTGCCCAGGCTGAGCTGAAGCCCATTTCAGAGGAAACAATGGGTGAGGTGACCGGGCAGGCTTTTATGCAGATCGAGAACATCCCGGGGGATACCCATGCGTTCACGCGTATGACGCTGACCATGGATGTGGAAACCCGGATGAACGTGGATGACGTGCAAGCCGGCGACATTGATGGCGGCGTGGACTTCGCTGCCCAGCATGTGGCGCTAGGGCATATTGCCCGTAATGACGGTGAGCAGTTTAATGGCCGCACTTACAGTGCCGGAGACACCGTTCATTTCGAGGCGTTCAAGCCTTATATCGAGCTTGCGGAAGATCCCGCAGAGGGCAAGCTCTCTGGTTTTCGTATGGGTTTCGGGCAGGCGAGAGGGTCGGTTTCCTCGCTGACCAGCAGTTTCAGTGGCGATATTGGCCTGAAACTGGTGGATGGCTCCGGGCAGGAATTCGACGCGACCCTGTTTGATGGGAACACTCAGGCCACCCAATACCGGGCCAGTCATATAGGCATTGACGATGGAACGGCAGACTGTGCCTCTGGCACTAACTGCGCACCATTAACCCACCTGCAGTCGCTGTATGTTGGGGAAGAGGGTGTCGATGGGGTGACTGATTTCACCAGCGACTTCTTCATTGGTTTCCAGCGTGAAGGGGTGGACTGGCAGAGCCCGGATGGCGCCACCGTGATCAATGCCGGAAAGGGCGTGTTTATTAATCTGCCAACAAGCATGAAAGTGGATATGAGCCAATTGATCACCCAGGGTGTGGACCGGCTGCAGACCCATCGGGACGATATGGGTACCCGATTGTTTTAAATGCTAAACTCCTGCCAGTGCAAATTCATTTGGCAGGAGCCTAATCCCTTGATCCGCTCGTTTTACTGGCACGATTACGAAACTTTCGGGGTAGACCCGGTTCACGACAGGCCTTCCCAGTTTGCCGGCGTGCGAACGGATGCGGATCTCAACATCATCGAAGACCCGCTGGTGATTTACTGTAAGCCAGCGGACGACTACCTGCCATCGCCGGAAGCCTGCCTGATTACCGGTATTACGCCCCAGAAAGCACTCGAAGATGGCTTTCCAGAGGCTGAGTTTATCGCCCAGATCACCGAGGCCTTCAGTCAGCCAGGCACCTGTGTGGTGGGCTACAACAGCCTGCGCTTTGATGATGAAGTGACCCGCCACACCCTCTACCGCAACCTGCGGGATCCCTATGCCCGTGAGTGGCAGAATGGCAATTCCCGCTGGGACATTATTGATATGGTGCGCCTGACGTTCGCCCTGCGACCGGAGGGTATCAACTGGCCCCGCAAGGAAGATGGAAGTCCCAGTTTCAAACTGGAGGAGCTAACGGTCGCCAACGGAATCGCACACGAGGCGGCCCACGATGCCATGTCGGATGTTGAGGCAACCATTGCAGTGGCCAAACTGATCAAGGAGAAGCAGCCAAAGCTCTTTGATTTTGTGTTGCAAAACAAGGATAAACACTCTGCCCGCGCCATGCTGGATACCGCCACCATGAAGCCGGTTTTCCACATATCCGCCAAGTACCCGGCCAGCCGGGGATGCTGTGCCATGGTGGCTCCGGTGGCCGAGCATCCCACCAATAAGAACCTGGTGATTGTTTACGACCTCAGGGAAGACCCCACCGAGTTGATCAATGCCAGCGCTGATCAGATTCGTGAGCGGGTGTTTACTTCCCAGGCAGAATTGGGTGAGGGCTTGAGCCGCTTTCCGCTTAAAGGCGTGCAGCTGAACAAATGCCCGGTGCTGGCACCGGCGAACATGCTTTCCACCCTATCGCAGGAACGCCTTGAGGAATTGGCGCTGGACGGAGAGACCCTGCGGGCCAACCTCGCCATGCTGCGGAGGGCCCCGGATCTGCCAGCCAGGATTGCCGAGGCCTTCGACCAGCCCCACGAAAGCGATCTGACAGACCCGGATGAGCAGCTCTATGCAGGTGGCTTCATCAGCAAAGCCGACCGAGAGAAGCTGAACTGGGTGCTGGAACAGCCGGTCGAGACACTTGGCGAGCTGGATGTGACGTTCGAAGACAATCGCCTGCAGGAGCTGCTGTTTCGCTATCGGGCGCGGAACTATCCAGGCAGCCTGATGGGTGAGGAGCTGGAGCGGTGGGAGGAGTTCCGTAGCCAGAGGCTAATGCACCCGAAGAAGGGGTGGCGGTCTTTGGAGGCGTACGCTCAGGAATTACAGCGCCTGGCGGCGGACCCGGAATTGACGCCGCAGAGGCGGCATATTCTGGAAGATTTGCATTTGTATGGGGAGTCTTTGATTCCGTATATCTGAGGATAAGGATGTTGGCCGTTCCGGCCGCCGCTTTCTTTATTGTTTGGGGGGCAAGGTTTAAACTCCAGACATATACCGCAAGCTACTGAGTGAAGTATGGCCGCAATTAATGCACTGGAGATGCTGAAAGGAAAACAGGACGAGATTCGCCTGCTTTGTAAAAAGCACAGGGTAATGTCGTTCGGTGTTTTCGGCTCTGCTGCCACAGGGCATTTCAATGAGACCAGTGATCTGGATTTTCTTGTGGATTTTGATCCAGCTCTAACAGCTACTCAAAAGGCTGCGGCGTTTTTCGGGCTAAAAGAAGAACTGGAATCAATGTTTTCTCGCCCAGTGGATTTGGTCGCGATGTCCTCACTGACCAATCCTTATTTCAGAGACTCGGTTCTAGAAGAGCGGCATTCCTTATATGCAGCGTGAGGCTCTCAATGCTGATTAATAATCGTCAGTCGATATTGCAGGAGTGCGTCGAAAACGGGGTCAGATGAAACTTTCATCTGACCCCAAGCTCAATCTCAGCGCCGCTTCACGAAATAAACACTCAAATTCTGCCCCATCAGACTCTGTACCTCACTGCCCAGTGCCTCCGCCTGAATCTGTTGCTGAACCGGCCCGGTTGCCAGACTGTGGCCATCCACATCCCGTGCTTTCACGAGTTTCCATTCCACCTCGTTGCTCGCCATAGCCATCAGCTCTTTCAGCTGGGCTGTGTCCTGTGGCCGGAACCATCGGTCCCGGCAGCCGCCGAGGCTGTAGAAATCGGCGTCGGAGGTCAATTCTTGCCAGGTTGAGTCGTGTCGATTGGCAAGAACCATTCGGCGCAACTGACGTAGTGTCTGGCGAGTGGGTTGAAGCTTATGCTCGGTAACCAGTTTGCGAATCTGTTTGTCACCCGATGTTTGCTCAGCAATGGCGGTATGCATGTGCACCACAGCGCCGGAGCCAGTGGCCTCGTTAACCAGGGCCGCCAAGGAGAGGGTGGTCATGGCTGGAGAGGGCAGGCGACCGACTTCGATCCAGTGCACCTGGTGGCCATCGGCCACGAATCGTTGGGCGATAGACCAGGGCCAGAATACGATGTTGTCCATGCCCATCTCGTTGGCCATGCGCGTGGCTTTGGCGATGTTGGCCAGGGATTCATCCACCGCGATCACTTCTGCATCGTCCAGATAGCTGGCCAGTTCCATTGCCCGCTGGCCGGATTGCGCACCGCACACCATGATCCGAAGAGTGGCCAGGAGGTTTTTGGTGTCCAGCCCCAGTTCGGTGGCCATCAGTGTTTTAAGGCTGCTTTCGGTGCGATAGGCCAGCTGAGACCAGGAAGGCCAGGCCTGTGCAACATCGGTCTTCTCCAGGCAGAGCTCCTCGGCCTTTTCGTCGAAATTCTGCTTGATGGCTTCTTCCGCAGCCCGATCGTAGTAGCTGGCGGCCAGAACCGTTTGCAATGCCAGAGGCCAGTCCACCAGGTTCCAATGGCCTAGTTGCACAGCGAAAGGCTGGTGGAAGAGGGCGCCATACATGGCACTGACCATCAGCGAGCCGATGAGTCCGTCCTGTTCCTCGCCAAGGGCAAACTGGGCCTGGATGCTATTGTTGATGGCAGAGACCAGCCGCTCTTCGTCGTCTTCCGCAGCCAGGGCATAGCCAGTTCTGTCGGCGTATTGGGCAATGGCCAGAGTCAGGCGCTGCAGCTCGTCCCGAAGTTCAACCGTTTGCGCGACTTCGGCAATGATCGCCCGACGCAGCATCATTACCAACTCTTCTACCGCAGGGTTGGGCATCAGGGTTTTCTGTAAAGCCAGGATCAGCAGCTCATCTTCGCTGGCAGCATCCAGAAAAATCTGGGCATCCGGATTATCCAGATCGTACTGTTGATGAATAATCGCACCGACAAACCGGCCCAGTTCCTGGTGTGGCAGCCCATCGCGCTGGAGAAGAGCGATAGCATCATGGGCGAGGGCGGAATCGGCCTTGCTCACCTCCAGATGCTGGGCACAGCTCAGCATGCCGCTGTAAACGGAATCCCATTCAGCGCCGGTTTCAAGAAGCTTGCGATAATGCAGATAAGCCACATCGAACTGCCCCTGCAGCCGCTTGGAATGGGCAACGCCACAAAAAGCGGCGGCAGATTGCCGGTCGCAGTCCAGGGCCTGCAGGAAATACTGCTCTGCAAGCGCGGGACGCTCCGTTTTCAACGCCCAGTACCCGAGGTTGCAGTACTGCTGGGCCTGGCCCGGTTGATGGTTGAGGCTCGCATTAAACAGGGTGTGGGCCTTCTCGAGCTGCCCGTCGTCCATCTCCACGCGGCCAAGCAACCCCAGCCCACTGGCATTCTCTGGCTCCAGGGCCAGCGCCTCGTTCAGATAGCCCCGGCATTCCTGCCGGGCCTTCAGCCGCTGGATATGGCTGAGGCCGTTACTGTTGGACTCCCCATAGGCAAGGTTGGCCTGAAGAAGAAGGCGGGCAACCTGGGCCTGTTGGGATTGGGATACCTGGACTTGATGCTTGGCTTGCATGGGACACCTCGTGAATACAGCCGCAATGGGAAGCGGCAAAGGTCTGCAGTTTTGGACGGTTTGCCGTGCTTTGAGGGAGGTGTTGCGAAAGCTGTGCCAGTTTGTGCAGTGGATAGCTTTAAGATGAGGGAGGTTGTTGCTTAAAAAAAGAGGGCCCGGTTTACACCGAGCCCTCTTGGGTTTGGTCTTTACGTTTAACCCTGCAGCAACTGCAGAACCTGCTGAGGCCGAGCGTTGGCCTGGGCCAGGACGGACAAGCCAGCCTGTTGAAGGACCTGGGTTCGGGCCAGTTCGGCGGACTCTGCGGCGAAGTCGGCGTCGCGGATCCGGGAACGGGCTGCCGAGAGGTTCTCTGAAGTCGTGCTCAGGTTTGCAATGGTGGTCTCGAAACGATTTTGTACTGCACCGAGATCCGCTCGGACGCTATTGATGCTCTGAAGGGCAGAGTCCATCGCAAGAAGAGCTTTGTTTGCGCCTTCGACCGTAGAAATATCGACGGTTGCGACATTCTGACTGGCATCGACGTTAAGAAGCGTTTGATCAAAGCCAATAATGTCAGCGCCGCTGTTAAGAGTGACATTATCTAGAGACTGAAGAGTGATCTCGCCTCGGTAGAGAAAACTATTTGTCACGCTTGCATCAGTGTCAGCCGTCTGCGCAAAGCCGTCTTGGAAAATCGAGACAATTTCAGATTGGCCAGTGTTAGCTGTGGCACCATCGTCTGTAATTGACATGTCCTCCTGAATCTGAATGTTCCGTCCATCTTCGGCTCTCATAACAAGATTGCCTGAGACATCAATTTCAGCCCTTACTCCAGTTCTGCTGCTGAACTGATTGATCGCCGCTTCGGCGTCAGCCAGAGATACTGTGTCGTCATCATCCAGAGTTGTTTCTAGTACCACCACACCATTAATCTGAAGCGAATAACTTGCGGTATCGCCTTCGTCGTCCGGATCAGAAAACTGGACGAGCGAGGTGTTGCCGGTTCCTATACCGGCAAAGCTTTTTTCGGTACTAGCGAGAGCGCTCACACCATCCAGTCCGCTGCCATTAATTGCAGCAGCTTTGGCATAGGCGCTATCTGATTCCTGGCCTGCGAGGGTACCTGCAAACCGAGTGGAATCGGCTACAACTTCGCCGTTAATCACCAGGTTCGCCCCGGTGGCAGAACCGCTCACACCAGTGTAATCGGTTACCCCTGACTGCACTGTACCGTTAGTTCCCCCAGTTGCTGTTCCGAGAGTTTCTGCGCCGGTTCTCGCAACAGTTCCCGCCTCGTCAACCACCGAGCCAATCTGGTTGGCCTTCGTGCCTTCTATCGAGACACCAATAGTTTGGTTGGCGTTGGCACCCACTTGGAACTGTTGGGTAACATAGCTGCCATCCAAAACCCTCAATCCATTGAATTCTGTTTCCGCCGCAATCCGATCGACCTCCTCAATCAGCTGTGCTACCTCCGCTTGGAGTGCCTTACGGTCAGAACCAGAATTGGTTGCGTTGGCGGATTGCACTGCGAGCTCCCTGATTCTCTGCAAAGCAGAGGCTGCCTCTCCAAGAGCGCCCTCCGCGACTTGCGCCAGAGAAATACCATCGTTGGCATTACGAATTGCCTGATTAAGCCCGCGCACCTGGGATGTAAAGCGTTCTGAAATGGCTAAACCTGCTGCATCGTCTTTGGCAGAGTTAATCCGCAGACCAGATGAAAGTCGCTGAAGAGCGACATTTGCGTCACCTTGGGTTGTGTTCAGGTTTCTTTGGGCGTTCAGTGAAGCAATGTTGGTGTTAATGACCTGAGGCATATCAATTCTCCCTGCTCAGAGGTGCCGGAAGCCAGGTTCCCGATCCTGAGTGGGAACCTTTGCCGGCGGAAACTCGTTAAATTGCCGTTTTGCAAGGTGACAAGCGAAGGGTGTGCCAGTTTCTGAGGGTGGTGTTTATTTTATTG
Source organism: Marinobacter sp. CH_CUG1437-1 (assembly GCF_037029655.1). NCBI lineage: Bacteria > Pseudomonadati > Pseudomonadota > Gammaproteobacteria > Pseudomonadales > Marinobacteraceae > Marinobacter > Marinobacter sp. CH_CUG1437-1. Next base: position 624,634 of record NZ_JAYMEW010000003.1, read on the forward strand.
TTTTTAAATGGAATTAAGGCTTCGCTATACGGTTGGCCTGTATCCATACGCCAAAACGCTGCCGCTCTGAAGGGAACTGAATTGCCGGTTTTACATTTGTTAACAAAAACAGTGGATTTTTTTCTAAAGCAACCGCCTGTGGCGCCGTTAAGTGGAGTAACAGGGCGGCGCTCCCAAACGAAAAACGGGCGCCAGACCTTTTCCATGAAATAACGACATCTGTCGAAGGAGAAGCATTATGGCTCTCGGTATTAACACTAACGTCGCGTCACTGTCTGCTCAGAATCAGCTGAGCAATTCTCAAAAGCTGAATGACCAAGCATTGGAGCGCCTTTCGTCGGGACTGAGGATCAACTCTGCCAAAGACGATGCAGCAGGTTTGGCTATCTCTGAGAGGTTTACAAGTCAGATCAATGGCCTCAATCAAGCAGCGCGTAATGCCAATGATGGTATCTCTCTGGCGCAAACAGCGGAGGGGGCTCTGGAGGAAAGCAGCAACATTCTCCAGCGGATTCGAGAGTTGTCTGTCCAGTCATCGAATGCGACGAACTCATCCTCTGACAGAGCCGCGCTTCAGCAGGAAGTCGGACAGTTGTTGAATGAGCTTGACCGTGTAGCAACGACCACTCAGTTCAACGGGTTGAATCTTCTTGACGGGAGCTTCAACGCCCAAGACTTTCAAGTGGGCGCGAATGCAAACCAGACGATAAGCGTATCGGTTGCTGGTGTTCGTACCAGCCAACTTGGCGCAAGCGTTGATGCCGAGGGCACTCTGGCGGGCACTGCCGCCGCAGGTGCCGCAGCGACCGCTGGCACTCGAAACTTGAGAGAAGCAGACGGTACTGCTGCCGATACTACCCGTGACCTCGTTGGCTCTGTTTCCAATGCGGCCGTTTCAGATCTAACGATAAATAGTGTGAACATTCCATCGTCAACCGCTTATGCTCTTGATGGCGATTCCTACAGAGGGGGCGATAGTGCAACTGCGAAAGCAGCAGCTATCAACTCAGAGTCAGCCCAAACTGGCGTTAGTGCCGTGGCGAAGAATGAGATTACGTTCGGAACAAACGGCGGTACGGCCGGAGTCGATGACTTTCTGAATATTAGTGGTGGTGACTTTGATGCTAATGGAAGTTACACCCTGACCATTAACGGCGAACAAGTCTTGAGTCAGAACTTTGTAAGTGGTGAAACAGCCGGCACTTCTGCAAATATTTCACTAGATGACGCAATTTCCAAGATAAACGAGGTTTCTGGAGACACAGGTGTTACCGCGAGAAAGGACGGTGATAAGCTTGTATTGGAGTCCTCAGACGGAAGAAATATTGAAATCCAGGAAGAGGCGAGTTTTGACGGTGATGCTGTCCTTACCCTCGATACTGCGTTCTCGAGCACAGTCCAGAGTGGCGCTGGCGCAGCAGCGGTAGTTGATTCAACTGAAACATATCGAGGAACCGTTACGTTGCAATCGAACGATAATGTTGAGTTGGGTGGCACTATTGCTGGAATAGGTTTCGACTCATCTAATCAAACGAACATTGCAACGAGCGGTAGCATCGAGGGACTGACTGTAGCCACCGTCACTGGTGCAAGCGAAGCAATTCGTCGAGTGGACGCGGCGCTGGATACAATTAACGACACGCGAGCCAAGTTGGGTGCTGTACAAAACCGGTTTGAGTCAACCATTGCGAACATTCAAACCACCTCGGAGAACCTTTCGGCGGCACGTGGACGCATATTGGACGCAGACTTTGCGGCAGAAACAGCAAAGCTCTCTAAGTCGCAGGTACTGCAGCAGGCCGGTATTTCTGTCTTGGCCCAGGCCAACGCCCGTCCGCAGCAGGTTCTGTCCCTCCTGCAGTAAGGGGCTAGCGGTAACAGCCGGAACCCTCGGGTTCCGGTTTAATGCCGTTTGAGGATAGCGAGGTAAAGCTATGAATGACGTTAACCTGAACAGCCCGGATCTGAAGCTGGTTCGTGCCAGTGAACAAGCACCGGCTCGGGCAATTTCGTCATCTCAGGCCGAAGGCAGGAATGCCTCCGACCTTGCTGGTTCGTCTGCCGCTGTCCGTCAAGTACAGAACCCGCAGGCAATATCCGACGCTTCGAAGACTGAAAAGCTTCAAGCTCGGAACGAAGCCACTCGGGAGCAACTGGATGATGCGGTTAGCCAGCTGAACGACTTTGTTCAGAATGTGCAGCGGGATTTGCAGTTTGAAGTGGATAATGAGCTTGGCCAGACGATCGTAAAAGTCGTTGATCAGTCGACCAAAGAAGTTATTCGCCAGATTCCGGATGAATTAGCATTGAGGTTGGCAGAAAACTTGCAGCAGGAAGAGCCGCTGACGTTGTTTAATATCAAAGTGTAAAGGCGGTCGCTTTTACTCCGATGGAAACGACGGTATTTCAGCACCGCCGCACCCGTGAGGGGCCGGCGGTGTTCTGCGTATTGGTATTCTGGTAAAAGTGGGGCAAGAAAAAGGTTTTCTTCGGACCAGGAGGGGTGTCAGCTGTTACACGGTGTTACAAATCAGCTAAAGAAAAAGGCAAAGTTCTGCCGCTTTTTGCCGATAAACTGATCAATGAAGAGGTTCGCCCCCTTGAGGAGGCATGAGCATGGCAAGCATTTCATCGCTGGGTATAGGTTCAGGTGTTCTGACCTCTGATCTTTTGGATCAGTTGGTTCAAGCGGAGCGCGCGCCCACGGAAAACAGGCTGACACAGAAAACAGAGCAAACACAGGCTTTGCTCTCTGCCTATGGAAAACTTCGTAGCGTGGTTACCGAGTTGCGCCTACCGATGCGCCAGCTCAGCGCTCCAGATAATCTCAAAGCGTTTTCTGCAAGTTCTTCCAATGAAGGCATTGCGGTATCAGTGGACAGCACCAAGGCGAGTCGCGGCACATACAGTGTCGAGGTGACAAGTCTTGCCGGTGCGCAGGCTTTGGCTTCCCGGGATGCGTTTGCGGACCGTGACGCGACCAGTGTCGGGCAGGGCACGCTGACGCTGAATGTTGGTGATAAAACTACGAACATCACCATTGATAATAGCAATGACACGCTTCAGGGGCTCGCGAACGCGATCAATGATTCCGGTGCGGGCGTCTCTGCGGGTGTCATTGATACGGGGAACGGCTTCCAGTTGGTTCTCTCTGCGGATGAGACCGGAACGGCCAACGCGGTGAGTATCTCCGTTTCCGGTGATACGGGGGGGACAGATACCGACAATCAAGGTCTTTCGCGTTTCGCGTTTAACACTGGCATGGATGCAGATTCCGGTCTGCAAGAGACCATTGCTGCTTCTGATGCGGTTATGAAGGTTAACGGTGTTGAAGTTACCCGGTCGACTAACAGCTTTGAAAATGTGATTGACGGCCTAACCTTTGATATTGCTGAAACTGGTTCCTCGATTATCAAGGTCCAGCAAGACTTCGGTGCAGTTGCCGATCGAGTGCAGGGTTTCGTCGACAAATTTAACGCGCTTCAGTCCACCATTGACAGCCTTGCTGGTTTTAACGCCGAAGCGGGCGTTGGCAGCTTGCTCACGGGCGACAGCACCGTCCGTTCGATTCAGAATCAATTGCGGCAGGTGCTGACGCGGGTTGTGCCGGGCCTGGAGAATGCCAGTGTTCGCAGTCTGGCCGATGTGGGTGTCACAACAAACTTTGAAACCGGCGGCTTGGAGTTTGATCGAGCCAAGTTTGAAGAGCAACTGAAGAATAATCCGGACGATGTAACAGCATTGTTTGCTGAGCAAGGCCGGACAACTGATAGCCAGGTTGAGTTTGTTCGCAGTGGTTTGAACACTGAGCCAGGCAGGTACGACATCAATATCACCCAGGCCGCGACACAAGGCTCACTCTCCGGGACTGCGATTTCGAGTGTGCCGTTTGCCATCGACGCCGGCAATGACGAGCTGACTTTTCAGGTTAATGGGGAAACCTCGGTGAGCATTCAGCTCACTCAGCAAACCTACAACACCGCTCAAGAACTGGCAGATGAAATCCAGGCGCAGTTGAATGCCAATAATGCTCTGAATGCGTCTGGCTCGAATGTCCAAGTTGGCGTTGGGAGCGGTGGTGAGCTGACATTTGCCTCTTCCGATTACGGCAGTGATTCCAACGTCAGCCTAACATCAGTGGAAGACGGTTCTGCTTATGGGCTTTCCGCTGCCACGGGTACATCGGGTGTCGATGTGGCTGGCACCATCGGTGGTCGAACGGCGGAAGGCGACGGCCAAGTGCTCTTTCTGGGGAATGGCAATGGCGGTGCGTCTGGTCTCCAGGTCCGGATTCTGGGAGACCAGACCGGAAGCCGTGGCTCGATCACCTTTGTTGAAGGGGTAGCCGAAAGAACCGTTGATTTGGTGACCAGTTTTGTTGGTGCGGACGGTGCCATCGAATCCCGAACCGAAGGTCTTAACAGAGAGCTTGAGCAAATTCAGGAGAGCCAGGTTCGCCTTGAGGAGCGAATTGCTGCTTATCGTGAGAGGTTGGTTAGCCAATTCACGGCAGCCGACTCACTGATTTCGCAACTCAACAGCACCCAGGATTACGTAAGTCAGCAGCTTGCTGCGCTTGCACCCCAAAACAACCGGAACAACAACTGATTGGCACGGGCCGATTAGCGAACCAAGAGGTCGAGTATGAACGGTTTACAGGCATACCAGCGCGTAAACACCCAAACCAGCATCACAGATGCGGACCCCCATAGGCTGATCCAGCTTCTGTACAACGGTGCGATTGAGCGAATTAACATGGCCAAGTCCCGGATTCAGGCAAAGGATTACTCTGGAAAGGCACAGTTGATCAATAAGGCCATCGAAATTATTGGTGGACTCCGCTCTTTCCTGGATTTTGAGCAGGGTGGCGATCTGGCTGCGCGTCTTGAGGCGCTTTATGACTACATGGAGCGGACGCTTCTGCAAGCCAGTGCGAAGAATGACGTGGAAAAGCTGGATGAGGTTTTGACTCTTCTCCGTTCCGTCAAAGAAGGCTGGGACGGCATTCGTGAAGAGGCTATTGGGCAGCAGCAGGCTGTTTGAACCGGCACGCTCAGCCTTGCTAAAGTCGGGGTCAGATGAAGGCTTTCATCTGACCCCTGTTTCGAACACGCAGCCTGCCTAATACCCCGGCCCAATAGCCATTCCCCCCGCTGTCCCGTACAATAGCGCCCTTATTTTCAACACATCCATTCTGTTCAGTCTGGAGCAAGGGCATGTCTGATATCAAAAAGGTGGTGCTGGCCTATTCCGGTGGCCTAGATACTTCCGTCATCGTTCGGTGGTTGCAGGATACCTACAACTGTGAGGTGGTGACCTTCACCGCCGACATCGGCCAGGGCGAGGAAGTTGAACCGGCGCGGGCGAAAGCCGAGGCGTTGGGCGTTAAGGAAATCTACATCGAGGACCTGCGCGAGGAGTTTGTGCGCGATTACGTGTTCCCGATGTTCCGCGCGAATACCATCTATGAGGGTGAGTACCTGCTGGGTACCTCCATTGCCCGTCCTCTGATTGCCAAGCGTCTGATCGATATCGCCAATGAGACCGGCGCCGACGCCATTTCCCACGGTGCGACCGGTAAGGGCAACGATCAGGTGCGGTTCGAGCTGGGTGCCTACGCGCTGAAGCCGGGTGTGAAAGTGATTGCGCCCTGGCGTGAGTGGGATCTGAATTCCCGTGAGAAGCTGCTAAAGTACTGCGAAGAGCGCAACATTCCGGTGGAAATGAAGAAGGGCAAGAGCCCGTACTCCATGGATGCCAACCTGCTGCACATCTCCTACGAGGGCATCAACCTTGAGGATCCCTGGGCGGAAGCCGAGGAAGATATGTGGCGCTGGAGTGTGTCTCCGGAAGCCGCGCCGGATGAGCCGACTTACGTAGAGCTGACCTACAAGAAGGGCGACATTGTTGCCGTTGATGGTCAGGACATGAAGCCTCACGTGGTTCTGGAAACCCTGAACAAGCTGGCGGGTGCCAACGGCATTGGCCGTCTCGATATTGTCGAGAACCGCTACGTGGGCATGAAGTCCCGCGGTTGCTACGAAACCCCGGGCGGCACCATCATGCTGCGTGCCCACCGTGCCATCGAATCAATCACCCTGGATCGCGAAGTGGCACACCTGAAAGACAGCATCATGCCGCGCTACGCCGAGGTGATCTACAACGGTTACTGGTGGTCTCCGGAGCGTGAGGCGCTGCAGGCGCTGATCGATCAGACCCAGAACTATGTAAACGGTACTGTTCGTCTGAAGCTCTACAAGGGCAATGTGGATGTGGTTGGCCGTAAGTCTGAGGATTCTCTGTTCGATGAGAAAATTGCCACCTTCGAAGAAGATCAGGGTGCGTACGATCAGAAGGATGCGGAGGGCTTCATCAAGCTGAACGCGCTGCGCCTGCGGATTGCTGCCGGCAAAGGCCGCAAGCTTTAAGTCTGCTCTACGGACGCCCGGAATTCTCCGGGCGTCTTCCCCGTCACTGCTTTGAACTTCCTGTGAAACGACGTGGTTTCACTATATCCCAGCCTTAGCGCAATATCTGGAATGGCCAACTCGCTGTTTCGTAGATAATCCTCGGCCATTTTTTGCCGCACTTCGTCCAGCAGTTTCTGGTAAGAGACCCCTTCCTGGCCGAGTTTTCTTTGAAGGGTCCGGCTGGTCATCCCCAGGTCTTCGGCCACCATGTCTTGCCGGGTTATGCCGTGCATCAGCTGTTGTTGAATGCTGTGCCGGACCTTCGAAGTCAGGTCGCTGTCGGTATCCAGGGACGCCAGCTGACTCAGGGCATGGGCTTCCAGCGTTTTGCGGAGCAGGGGGTCTGGTTGCCGCAGGCGGGTCTCCAACAGGGTTTTCTTTAAGGTAATGCTGTCTTCCTCGGCGGAAAAGGTGACCTGGCAGTGCCAGCGCTCCCGGTAGGCCGTTTCAAATTCGGAACCCGGCGAGGATCGGCGGAGTTTTACCGAGCTTGGTGATGCTTCCTGATTGTCTGCAAGCCAGCGGGCGTAGTTCACCCAGGAGGCAAATACGTTGTCCACCAGTTGCGGGCGGACGACGGGATCGGTGTAGTTGCAGTTCCAGGTCAGTTTGATGTCTTCGCCTTTCATGGTGAGGCTGGTGGTGCCCATGTCTCCGACGAGTTTTTCGAATGGCGCAATGCGTGCCACGGCTTCGCCCAGGGTGGCGCAGCTCATGGTGATGTAGCCCAGTACACTGTAGGAGCCTGGCTGAACGAAGTCGCCGGTTTCCAGGCCCAGAATGGGGTTGCCGGTCTGTTCACAAAGCAGATGAATAAAGTGCTGGAACTGTTCGCCGTTAATTCGGCCGTCGTCGGTTTCGAGGATGTTCTGGTCCAGTTCGGCTTTGTTGAAAAGCGGTGTGACGTCCACGCCGGCGGATTCGGCGGCACGAACGTATTGGCGCAGGGCGGCGACAGAGGCGGTTCCGAGGGTTTTCATGGTTACAGCACTGTTTTTGGAATCGTTATAGCGGGAGTATAACGGAACTGTTGCGGAAACGTCTGGGGCAGAAAATAAAAAGGCCAGCTAAAAAGCTGGCCTAAAAACAAGGAAAGAACGAAAGTGCCTGAAAAATTCGTTAATCCGGTGGATTCGATTCCCCATATGGCGGCGGAGGTACTACTCGGCTCCTCCGCCATGGGGGATACTGCTTAAATCCACAATTGCAGAATAAGTCTTCCGGGCCTTCCTGTCTGTTTGTGAAGTGTGTATCAGTGTTACCGAGTGTGTCGCCCCTTCAGGCGGTCGCTCCAATCTCCGGCGCAGTCTCGGTAAACCGTCGGGTATCGTACGCATCCACCAGCCCTTGCACCGCGGCCCGTTCCATTTCCTGGATTGAGGGCGTGCCGTTCTGGGCGTCGGCTTTGCACAGCACCATGCCGGCTTCCACGGAAATATAACCAGCTGTGGTTTTCAGGGCCTTGTGGTTGATGCCGTCGAACACGCGCCGGAAGGCGGTGGTGGTGCAGTGGTCGCTGTTCGGGAAGTAGGCAATGATGGCGAACTGGTTGTCGCCCACTCGGCACAGGGCGTCGATGGGACGAATCAGGGTGCTCAACCGGCGAGCGATGCCGATGGCCAGCTCACTCATGACCGTGGGCGGGTGCTTGCGTTTGAGCTCCTGCCAGTTGCGAATGCCACACAGTACATAGGCAGAGGCACCGCCCCGGGATTCAGCGTGGCGCAGCGTCTTGGTCAGTCGCTCGCGACCGTATTTGGTGTTGCAGAGGCCGGTTTCCAGATCAATGATGTTGGTGGATTCCAGTTCCCGGTTGTTCTCGATCAGCAGAGAGTTGGCCCGTAGCAGGGTGTTCTGGCGGTCAGCCATTCGGTCCGCCGCGAAGATGCGGGGGATCAGCTGCTTGGTCATGTCGGACTTGTAGATGAAATCATCCACGCCCCGGTCGAAGGCTTCAGAGAGGGCTTCGACGCTCTCCCGGGCGGTGAGCAGGATCACGTAGGTGTAGTGGTTGTTCTGCTCGTCCTGTTGTCGCACCTGGTCGGTGAGCTCAAGGCCATCCATCTCGGGCATCAGCCAGTCCGCAATCAACACGCTTACCGGGCGCTGCTCGATCAGTTTGAGGGCTTCCGGTGCGTTGTTCACGATGCGTACGTCGCGATATCCGGCATTTCGCAGCGTGCGGCCAACCACCATACTGCTGAATTTCGCGTCGTCTACTACGAGGATGGGAAGGTCCAGATTGGGCATTGTTATCTACTTTTACCAGTCCGTTGTCAGGTGCGGGAGATGCCGGGGGTTGGTATCATCCCCAGCAAATTGAAGAAGTATACCTTCTTACCCTGTTGGAGAATAACGACCATGCCTTCTTTTGACATTGTTTCAGAAATCGATATGCACGAAGTCACCAATGCGGTCGACCAGGCCAAGCGGGAACTGGGCAATCGCTGGGACTTCAAGAACGTTGAAGCCGACATTGAGCTGGACGACAAGGGTATTACGATCAGTGCGGAGCAGGAGTTCCAGCTGGAGCAGTTGCTGGACATGCTGCGGATGGCGTTTGCCAAGCGGAATATCGATGCCCGCGCCCTGGCAGAGGACGGAGACAGCAAGTCTGGCAAGCTGGTCAAACAGCACTTGCTGCTGAAGCAGGGGATTGAGACCGATATGGCCAAGAAGATTGTGAAGATGATCAAGGATCAGAAGATGAAGGTCCAGGCCAGTATCCAGGGCGATAAAGTGCGGGTGACCGGCAAAAAGCGTGATGATCTTCAGGGAGCCATCGCCATGTTGCGCGAGGCTGAGCTGGATATCCCGCTTCAGTTCAATAATTTCCGCGACTGATCCGGAGGCTTTACCATCTTCACCGGCACCCGCCTGACCCTGATTCGGGATACGCTCTACACCTACACCCGGTGGCAGGTGATCGCCCTGTTATTCCTGGGGTTTTCGGCGGGTCTGCCGTTCCTGCTGGTGTTTTCCACGCTTAATGCGCGGCTGGCGGATGTCGGGGTGGAAACGGCTACCATCGGTTTCTTCAGCTGGCTAGGCATCACTTATTCCATCAAGGTTTTTTGGGCGCCGGTCGTGGACCGTCTGAAACTGCCGCTGCTGGACCGGCTGCTGGGCAAGCGGCGAAGCTGGATTATCTCTGCGCAGGCGGGTATCGCCACGGGGCTTTACCTGATGGCTCACGTGGATGCCACGGCAGCGCCTGAAATGATGGCTCTGTGTGGCCTGCTGGTGGCTTTCTCCTCAGCTACCCAGGATGTGGCCATTGATGCTTATCGTATCGAGATTGCCGAGGAACGGTTGCAGGCCGCCCTGGCTGCAACCTATATCTTTGGCTACCGGCTGGCGCTTCTGGTGGCCGGCGCCGGTGCCCTTTACCTGGCGGAATTCTGGTCCTGGCAGGTGTCCTATGAGGTAATGGCCGCCCTGGTAGGCGTTGGCGCGCTCACGGTGCTGATTGTTCGCGAGCCCAGCGTAAATCACTTTGCCGCCGCCCAGGACATTGCTCACAAGATTGAGAATGAAGCCGCCAAGCTCACCCATCTGAATCCCCGCGTAGCGAGACTGGTTGGATGGTTCTACGCCGCCGTGGCCGGCCCTTTCCTGGACTTCTTCCGCCGGTACAAAGAGCTGGCCCTGATTATTCTGCTTATGGTTGCCGTCTACCGGATCTCCGACATCGCCATGGGCGTGATGGCCAATCCGTTCTATCTGGATTTTATGGGGTTCAGCAAAACCCAGGTGGCGGACGTGACCAAGATCTTCGGTTTCTTCATGACCATCGCCGGCTCGCTGGTGGGTGGGGTTATGGTGGTTCGCTACGGCGTTCGCCGGATTCTTCTGCTGGGCGCAGTCATGACCGCAGCCACCAATCTGCTGTTCGTCGTGCTGGCCCAGTACCCGCCCAACATCGTCACGCTGGCCGCGGTGGTCAGCGCCGATAACCTCAGTGGCGGCATTGCCAACGTGGCTCTCATTGCCTGGCTCTCCAGCATGACCAGTGCCTCATTTACCGCCACCCAGTATGCGCTGTTCAGTTCGCTGATGACCCTGCCTGGCAAGTTCATCGGTGGTTTCTCAGGCATAGTTGTGGCTGGTTTCGGTTACGCAGAGTTCTTCCTGGTGGCGGGCATCATGGGTGTGCCGGCCATTCTGTTGGCCATTTTCATGATTCGACATGGTGATCGATTGGATGCGTTAGCGCCTCGACATGAATCAAAGCCTGACGCAGAAGCGGTGAGCTCCTGATGTCCGAACCAACAAAAGACCAGAAAATCTGGCAAGTGGTACTGGCCGTCCCGAAGGGTCGGGTGGTCAGTTACGGGCAAGTTGCAGAGATGGCTGGATTGGGTCGTCAGGCCCGGTATATCGGAAAGGCCTTGGGTAAGCTGCCAGAAGGCCATGTCGTGCCGTGGTATCGGGTTATTCGTAGTAACGGCCAGATTGCCTTTCCCGTGGGGTCCGAGAAATACTTTGAGCAGGTAAGCCGGCTCGAGGCCGAGGGTGTCGAGGTCGTTGATGGGCGGGTTTCGATGTCGAGGTTTCGATGGTAATGGGGCACCTTGGGCGCCCCATTTGGCGGTAGGCCGACTGGTCAGAGCCGCAGAGCCCCATCCACCTCAATCATCCGCCCGGAAACATAGTCGTTCTCAAAGATGAACGCGGCCGCCGAGGCAATTTCTTCCGTCTTGCCCATGCGCTTGAGCGGAATGCCGGCCGTCATTTTTTCCAGGGCTTCCGGTTTCATGGAGGCGGTCATTTCGGTCTCGATAAAGCCCGGGGCGATACCTGCGCAGCGGATACCGTAGCGGGCGAGCTCCTTGGCCCACACGGGAACCAGGGCAGAGACACCGGCTTTGGCGGCGGAGTAGTTGCTCTGGCCCATGTTGCCGGCACGGGAAATGGAAGCGATGTTGATGATCGCGCCCTGGTCGCCGTTTTTAATCATCTGGGTCGCAGCTTCCCGGCCGCAGAGAAACACGCCGGTGAGATTGACGTCGATTACGGCCTGCCATTGGGACAGCTCCATACGGCGCTCGACTTCGCCATCTTTTACTTTGACCATCAGACCGTCGCGGAGGATACCGGCGTTGTTGACCAGGCCATTGAGGTGGCCGAAATCTTCCACGATGGCTTCAAAGGTTTTTTCAACGTCTTCTTCTTTGGCGACGTTGCAAACGTAGCTTCTGGCTTCGGAACCAGCGGCTTTGCACGCGGCAACTGCTTCATCCAGTTTTTCCGGCATCAGGTCGATCAGCGCGACTTTGGCACCTTTGGCGGCAAGGTATTCGCCCATAGCACGGCCAAGGCCCTGGCCGCCGCCGGTAATTGCAATCACGGAATCTTGAAGTTTCATGTTTTGCCCTAACTACTGTTATCAGGTGGTTTTACGGTTGCTGTGCGTCTTTTCACCGGTAAAACTGGTGTGTCGGGCCATTTAAATGGCTTCTTTTTAAAACGGAAGGGCTGCGAGTATACCAGACCTTCTGAAATTCCTGCTCAGACCCTGAGGTCCGGATGTCAGTGTTTCTGTTCTTATTCATTATCATGCCAATCTCCGAGATGGCGGTTCTGATCCAGGTCGGCGGCATGATTGGTGTGCTCAATACCATCGGGCTGGTGCTGCTGACTGCTGTGATCGGTGCGTGGCTGCTTCGCCAGCAGGGCCTTGCCACGCTGTTGAGGGCCAATCAGCGGCTGAACAGCGGTGAATTGCCTGCCAGGGAGGTTGCCGAGGGGCTGATTCTGGCCATTGGCGGCGCTCTGCTACTGACGCCGGGCTTCATTACCGATACGGTGGGTTTCCTGTGCCTGATTCCCGGGTCCCGTCACTGGCTGGCAGCCCAGGCGCTCAAGCGTATGGTCGTGGCTGGGCAAAGCCGGAGCAGCAGCTTTTATTTCCGAGCCGGCGGCGGGTCGAACCCTTTCGGGCAGGATCCGTTCGGTGGCCGCGAAAATCCCTCCGGTCGGCAACGCCCGTTTGACCGGGACAGTAATGGCGACATCATAGAAGGCGAGTATCAGGACGAGACGGAATCCGATCGGGACCGGATCGAAAAAAAGTGAAAAAAATTCTCTCCGGGGTGTTGAAAACACCTACCCGCTACCCCAAATAGAAACCACAAGTTCGCTGCAGGCTGATTTCCACTGAAAACAGTTGGTTATCCAGCCGGGCAATTTGTCGGGTCCGGTTTTGCCGATCCGACCAACATCAACAATGTCATTGCCACATTAATCTGACTATTGGAGAAACCGAGCAATGAAAATTCGTCCGCTACACGATCGTGTTGTCGTGCGCCGTAAGGAAGAAGAAGAGAAAACTGCGGGTGGCATCGTGCTGCCGGGTAACGCCAAAGAGAAGCCTTCCCAGGGTGAGGTGATTGCCGTTGGTAACGGTCGCATCCTGGAAAACGGCGAAACCCGCTCACTGGCGGTCAAGGTGGGTGACACCGTGGTCTTCGGCCAGTACGCCGGTAACACCGTCAAGATCGACGGCGAAGAGCTCCTCATCATGAGCGAGAGCGACATTTACGGCGTGCTTGAGTGATCGCTGAGGCGAATCGCACGAACTCTCATTAATCCGATTAATTCAGTTACTTCGGTTTAACGAACAGGAATAGAAGACATGGCAGCAAAAGACGTTAAATTCGGTGATAGCGCGCGGAAGCGCATGGTCGCGGGCGTCAATGTTCTGGCAGACGCGGTTAAAGTGACCCTCGGCCCGAAAGGCCGTAACGTGGTTCTGGAAAAGTCCTTCGGCGCGCCGACCATCACCAAAGATGGTGTTTCCGTGGCCAAGGAAATCGAGCTGGCTGACAAGTTCGAGAACATGGGCGCTCAGATGGTGAAAGAAGTGGCTTCCCAGGCCAACGACACGGCTGGTGACGGTACCACCACTGCAACTGTTCTGGCCCAGTCCATCGTTAACGAGGGCGTGAAGGCCGTTACTGCCGGCATGAACCCGATGGATCTGAAACGCGGCATCGACAAGGCCACGACCGAAGCGGTCAAAGCGATCCGCGAGATGGCCAAGCCCTGCGACGACAGCAAGATGATTGCCCAGGTAGGCACCATCTCTGCCAACGGCGACGAGACCATCGGCAAGATCATCGCCGACGCGATGGAAAAGGTTGGCAAGGAAGGCGTCATTACCGTTGAAGAAGGCCGTGGCCTGGAAGACGAGCTGGATGTGGTTGAAGGTATGCAGTTCGACCGTGGCTTCCTGTCTCCGTACTTCATCAACAACCAGGACAACATGTCTGCCGAGCTGGAAGACCCTTACATCCTGCTGGTCGACAAGAAGATTTCCAACATCCGCGAGCTGCTGCCGGTGCTGGAAGCTGTAGCCAAGGCTGGCAAGCCGCTGCAGATCATCGCTGAGGACATCGAAGGCGAAGCGCTTGCAACTCTGGTCGTGAACAACATGCGTGGCATCGTGAAAGTCAACGCTGTTAAGGCGCCTGGCTTTGGTGATCGTCGCAAGGAAATGCTCCAGGACATCGCGATTCTCTCCGGTGGTACCGTGATCTCCGAAGAAGTCGGCCTGACTCTCGAGAACACCACCCTGGATGACCTGGGCACAGCCAAGCGTGTCAACGTGACCAAGGAAAACACCACCATCATCGGCGGTGCAGGAGCACAGGCGGACATCGAAGCTCGCGTTGAGCAGATCCGCAAGCAGATCGAAGACAGCTCTTCCGATTACGACAAGGAGAAGCTGCAGGAGCGTGTTGCCAAGCTGGCTGGCGGTGTTGCCGTCATCAAGGTTGGTGCCGGTTCCGAAGTGGAAATGAAAGAGAAGAAGGCCCGCGTTGAAGATGCACTGCACTCCACCCGCGCTGCGGTTGAAGAGGGCATTGTGCCGGGCGGCGGCGTTACCCTGATCCGCGCTATTGCGGCTCTGGACAAGGTAGATGCCATCAACGAAGAGCAGAAAGCCGGTGTGAACATCCTGCGCCGTGCCATGGAAGCTCCGCTGCGCCAGATCGTGTACAACGCAGGCGGTGAGTCTTCTGTGGTGGTTGCCAAGGTTCGTGAAGGCGAAGGCTCTTTCGGCTTCAACGCCTCTACTGAGCAGTATGGCGACATGTTGGAAATGGGTATTCTGGATCCTGCTAAGGTTACCCGTTCCGCGCTGCAGGCAGCTGCTTCCGTTGCGTCCCTGATCATCACCACCGAGGCGATGGTTGCCGATGAGCCGGAAGACGAGAAAGCCGGCGGCGGTATGCCGGACATGGGTGGCATGGGCGGCATGGGGGGCATGGGCGGCATGATGTAATGCCGGCCTGATCCCAGGCGCTCCGAAGTTTTGGGGCGCTGCCCGATCACCACTGAAAACCCCGCGTTGGTTCACGCCAACGCGGGGTTTTTGTTTTTTTGTCATGAACTTGGGCAATGCCTTTGCTAGACTCGGCTTCCGGTCCATTATCTGTGCAACGCCGAATGAGTGACGCTGAACCCAAAACTTTTCTTCGCCCCGGCAAGGTGTTTCTGCTCCTGCTGCTGGGCGTTCTGATTTATCTGCTGTCACTGGTCTTTCTGGTACCTGCTGGGTGGGTCTGGCAGCAGGCTTCTGCTCACGTTTCTTTGCCGCCCCAGGTTCAGGTGCGACAGGTTGCCGGAAAAGTGTGGGACGGTGAGGCCGGGGTTGTGGTTGCCGGCTTCCCGCTGCGTGTTGACTGGCGTCTTCACATGCCAAAGGTCACCAGCCTGAAATGGCCAATGACAATTTCTGTCGAGTCGTCACAATCCTCGCTTAATGGCGATGTTACGATTGGCTGGCCTGCCAGTGCGCAGCTGGATGCGAGTGGGCGGGTTATGGTAGCCGAGTTTGAAGACCTGATTCGCCAGAGTGGCGGTGCAATGATCGAAGGCGAGGTGATGATCGACCGGCTGACTATGGCCTGGGCCGATAACCGGATTACACGCGCTGAAGGCCTGGGGCGCTGGGATGGCGGTCTGGTGACCTGGCCCATGGGCGACCAGCGGGGTCGGGCGGAGTTTCCGCCCATGCAGGCCACTATGGATACCACCCAGGGGGGCGTTGCCCTGAGCGTTTCCGAACAGGGCGGACAGGGTCCGGCGGCAGATGCCACGGTGTTCTGGAACGGAATGCTGGAACTGCGTGTCTACAAGCGAATGGTGGACCTGGCAGGTCAGCCCTGGCCGGATTCTGCCAGCCCCGGCGATGTGGTGTTCCGGGTGCGCCAGCCTCTTGTCCCGGGGGCGCGATAGTATGGCCATGTTAAGTACCCCGGCCCAGCGCCGGATTTCGCGGACTCTGGCGAACCTGTTGTTGCTGGTATTGGTGGTGTATCTGGCTGTCACGCTCGCCCGGATGACCTGGCTGTTCGCCTGGGAGGACAGGCCGGTCCCAAGTGCGCCAGCGTCGAACCGTGCGGGTAACATGGCCGGGGGCAGCGGTCTGACGACTTCCATGGCCGTTTACGATTTCTTCGGGCGTTCGGAGCAGCCGGTTCAGGTGGCGGAAGCCGTTCGCCGCTCGGCTCCGGAAACCCGCCTTCGGCTTCGGCTCGAAGGGGTGCTGGTAGCGCAGCGCCCGGAGGACTCCGGTGCTATAGTTGCTGGAAGCAATGGTGAAACGGCGTATTACCGGGTCGGGGAAATGTTGCCCGGGAACGCCGAGCTTGCCGAAGTCGAACCCGGTCGAATTCTGATTCGTCGGGGCGGACGGTACGAGACCCTGACATTTGAGGAACAGGTGTCTTCAGATCTGGTTGCAGAAGTAACTGCCGAGCCGGCAGAATCAGGACCGGATGAGTTTCTGGCCAGCGCCCGCGAACAGATTGATAGCCAGGGCATTGCTGCTCTCGCGCCTTTTGGGTTGAGTCCGGTGGATGACAGCGGCATGTCCGGGTACGTATACGACGGCTCCAATGCCATGCTGAATGCTGTCAACCTGCAGGCCGGTGACGTGATAACGGCGATCAACGGCCAGCGACTGGGTGATATCAATCAGGACAAGGCCCTGCTTGAGAACTGGCGCGGTCAGGCACAGTTGGAAATTGAAATCGAGCGTGACGGATCCATCCTCACCATAAGTTATGCCATACCCGAACAGTGGCGCTGATCGGGTTCATTGAAACAGGACGAAATCGCCAGATGTATAACCACAAGACCAATCTTTTGCGGGCTATTGTCCTGCTTGTTCTCCTGCCCTTTATGTCCATGGCGCACGGGCAGGAAGCCGAGACATGGCGGCTGAATCTCAAGGACGCCGATATCCGCGCCTTCGTGACCCAGGTGGCCGATATTACCGGGTACAGTTTTGTGGTGGATCCCAGGGTGAAGGGCAAGGTAACCGTGCTCTCCAGCGCGCCCATGAACAAGGATGAGATTTACGACCTGTTCCTGGCGGTCCTGAACGTCCACGGGTTTACGGCCATTCCTGGCGAAGAAGTGATCAAGGTGGTGCAGCAGGTTGACGCCAAGCAGTCGGCGGAGATTCTGGAGCGGTTTCCGGAAACGCCCTCGGAACAGCTGATCACCCGGGTCATACAGATTGATAACGCAAATGCCCTGGAGCTGGTCCCGATTCTTCGCCCGCTGGTGGCCAAGTATGGCCACCTGGCCGGTGTAGCCGCTGCCAACGCGCTGATCATCAGCGACCACTCTTCCAACATCCAGCGAATCGAGCAGATTGTACGGGAACTGGATAGCCCCTCTAAATACGAAGTGGAGGTTATCCAGCTTCAGGAAGCCTGGGTGGGTGATATGGTCACTCTGCTGCAGGAACTGGCTCCCGATGAATTGGGCCGGGCCGGCGGCGAAAATGCCGCCAGAAAATACAGTGTAACCGCCGATGAGCGCAGTAATCGGCTGATTTTGCGGGGCGATGAAACCTTCCGGGACAAGATGCGCGGCCTGATCCGGCAGCTGGATCAGCCTTCGGCAACCGGCGGTACCACCAAAGTCCTGAGGCTCAAACACGCCGACGCCAAAAACCTCACTGAGATTCTCAAGGGGGTTATGGGCGAGCTGGTTAAAGAGGGCGCTGGCTCGGGTGGCGCCGGGGGTGGCGCGAAGCCTCAGAGTAGCTTCGCGGTCTTCGCCGATGAGGGTCTGAATGCGCTGGTGGTTCGTGGTGAGCCCTCTTTGATGCAGGAAGCCGAACAGATTGTTGCCGCGCTGGATGTGCGTCGTGCCCAGGTGATGATTGAGGCAGCCATTGTCGAGATCAGTGACGAACTGGGCCAGGATCTGGGCGTTCAGGTTGCCGTGGGTGACGAGTCCGGCGAATCCACACCGGTCGCCGGTACCAACTTCGGCAACGTGGGTCGGAGCCTGGGCGAGGTACTCAGCGCGATTCTGACCGAGTCAGCCATCACCCCCGCAGTGGGTGGAATCACCGTCGGCGCCGGCCAGCGGAACGAGGATGGCGTGAGTTGGGGAATTCTCCTGCAGGCTCTGTCCACTTCCGCAGCAGCCAACCTGCTGTCCACGCCCAGCATAATTACCCTGGATAACCAGGAATCGGAAATTATCGTGGGGCAGAACGTGCCGTTCCGGACTGGCCAGTCAACAGTCACCGGCGATGGCACCACTAACCCGTTTACCACCATCGAGCGTCGTGATATTGGCCTGACCCTCAAGGTTACCCCGACCATCAGCGCCGATGGCCTGGTACGTCTGGTGGTAGAGCAGACCACGGAGAACGTGGCGGACAGTATCGAGGACGCCTCGGATATCGTTACCAACAAGCGGGAAATCAAGACTACGGTACTCGCAGATGACGGGGAGACCATCGTCCTGGGCGGTTTGACCCGGGATGATTACCAGGTCAACAAGAGCAAGGTGCCCCTGCTGGGTGATATTCCGTTCATCGGGCGCCTGTTCTCATCGGAATCGGAGCGTCGGGTCAAGCGTAACCTGCTGGTGTTCCTGCGCCCGAAAATTATGTTGGGCAAAGAGGAGGCCGTTGCAGCAACCTCCGACAAATTCGATCAGCTATGGGACGTGAATTTGAACATCCGGGAAAAACTGGGTGTACCGACGGAAGAACAGCGCCCGACGGTGGACGCGCTGTTCGAAGGCGGGAGCTCCCGAGTCCAGTAATCCCTCAGACAGCCAGTGGCGGCATCGGACAGTCCATCTGATCCGCCACCAGGCGCATCAACTCATACTCCCGCGTTTCCACCTTGCCGTCGCGGGTGATGCAGTACCCGCAGGCATCAATGATCGCCGGTTTCAGCAAAGGCGAGAGGCCGTTCAGGGCCGTTAAGGCCTCTCTTAGCTGGCGCATGGATACTTTCTCCAGAACTGGCCCATTGCCTTCCTTCGCATTCATGAGGCCTGCCATGGCTTCCCGGTACAGCTTCTCGGCGTCAGCCTGGGACGCAGACCCCGCCCTTGCCATCAGGCTCAGAAGTCGCTGGAGGGCCGGCATGACCGGTTTGTAGCTCTTGTAGCGAACCGGAACCACTCTGGCTGCCTCCTCGCCCAGATGGCGGGACAGGAAACTGGTCAAGGCTAGTTCGAACAGGGTGACCCGATTATCCGCCGCAACCAGCTTCTGGACATTGGTAATCAGCATCTCCCGTTCTTCCGGATCCAGCTTGCGCAGCGCCGGCATGGCAAGCTCCAGGGCAGGAAAACGGACGCCCTCCCCGATGGTTTTCAGTGCGGGTAAGAGCTTTTCCAGCAGGTCCGGCTGGCTGCCCAATACCGGGTGAGCCGGCAGCAGGTTCAGTCGTTCCTCCTGCTGCGGTCGGGGCAATCCACAGATCAGCATGGCGTAACAAAGTTGTGAGGCGCCGGCCCGGGTGTACAGCAGGTTCCGGAAAGTGGCTGGCAGGCGCTCCAGGAAGCGCAGCGCGAAGTCTTCGCTTTGCCGGTTGATGGTTCCAACCTGGTCTGAGAATTTCCGCCCCGGCTTGATTGGCGTTTCCGGGCTCGACGCCAGGGGCGAGGTTCTCCCGCTCTTGCCGGTGACCGGTCCAAGGATGTCGGATGCCGCCCCGGTGAATCCGGATGCGCCGGTTTCAGGCGCCGATGCGGAGCTGCGGTAAAGGTCGGCGCCGGGTTCGGTATCCCTCAGCCGGCTGCGCAATCTGGCCAGCATGCCGGGCTGGATGGCATTGATGCGCTCGTCGATGGGCGGATGGGAGGCCAGCAGCGAGGTAAACTTCATCCGGGCACTCTCGCCGAAACACATGTGGTTCATGTCGCTGGCGTGGCTGGTGGTGTCCAGGTAACCGCCCTTCATGCCGATCTTGAAGAGTGCGCCGGCAATGCCTTCGGGGTTGCGGGTAAACTGCACGGAGGAGGCATCGGCCAGCATCTCTCGCTGCCTGGAGACGGCCGCCTGTATGAGCCGGCCAAAGAAAACCCCCACATAGCCGATCACGAACAGCGCCAGGCCGATAATGCCCATGGCCGCCTGGGCCCTTCCGTCCCGGGATCGACCCACTCTGTGGCCACGATAGAAGGAAGCTCGAAGCAGGAAGCCGCCAATCTGACCGATCATCAGGATGCCGGCGAGCAAAGCAATGAGCCGGACGTTCAGCCGCATGTCCCCGTTGAAAATATGGCTGAACTCGTGGGCGACCACGCCTTGCAGTTCGTCCCGGGATAGCTGGGTGATGGCACCGTGAGTGACGACCATGACGGCTTCGCCGGGCGTGTAGCCTGCCACGAAGGCATTGATACCGGTTTCCTGGTCCATCACGTAGAGTTCCGGTACAGACACACCGCTGGCAATGGCCATCTCCTCGACAATGTTGCGCAGTTTGCGCTCGTCGCTGTCCCGGGTATCCGGATCAATCGGTCGTGCACCTACCATTTTGGCAACCCGGTCGCCGCCGCCGGCTAGGTCGACCCAGCGGAGCAGGGAGCCAAGAACAATCAGCCCGACAACGGTAACGGCCGTTAAAAGGCCATGGTTGGAGAGCAGCCAGTGGTGGAAGGCGAGGCCTGAGGATTCACTGCGGGTTACGAAATACCCTACGAGGCAGACGGCGAGCGTAATAAACGCAACCGCCGTCAGGAAAAGGAAGACCAGCAGACTGGTGTTGCGCCGGGCATGGGCCTGGCGCTGAAAGAAACCGGGATGAGCCATGCCTCAGGGCCTCAGAAGGCCACTTTCGGTGCCTGACGGGCTTCCGGTGATTCCAGTTCCAGTTGCGACGTTTCCTTGAACGCGAACATGCCGGCAACGATGTTGTTGGGGAACTGCTCCCGGAAGATGTTGTAGCTCATCACGCCGTCATTGTAGGCCTGGCGAGCAAAGGCGACACGGTTCTCGGTGCTGGAGAGTTCTTCCATCAGTTGCTGGATGGTTTCGTTGGCCTTCAGCTCCGGGTAGTTCTCGGCCACGGCGTAAAAGTTGGCAAGTGCCTTGGTCAGCAGGTTTTCCGCGCTGCCCAGTCGCTGGATCTTGGTGCCATCGCCAGGATCCTTGGCGGCATCTTTTTGGGCGCTGACCGCATTGTTGCGGGCTTCCATCACCTGGGTGAGGGTGGTTTTCTCATGGGTAAGATAGGCCTTTGCCGCTTCCACCAGGTTCGGGATCAGGTCGTGCCGGCGCTGCAGCTGAACGTCAATCTGGGCAAACCCGTTCTTGAACTGGTTACGGAGGGAAACCAGACGGTTGTAGATAAAGACCAGGTAGAAAACAACGACGGCAATGACAATCAGGCCGATAACGGTGGTTCCCATGGCAACTCCTCAGGGTAATGGGTCAGGCGTTATTTTCCACGATTTGCTCGTGGAAACCTTTTACGAAGGTCTCAAATTCACGCGGCGGCAGCGGCTTGCTGAAAAAATAACCCTGAGCCAGCTGACAGCCGCGCTGGCTCAGATAGTATTCCTGTTCTGCCGTTTCCACACCCTCTGCAACCACCGACAGGTTCAGGCTCTTGCCGAGATCGATAATGGTGTTGGCGATTCGGGTGTCTTCTTCGTTGACAAGCAGATCCTGGATAAACTGTTTGTCGATCTTCAGGTGTTGAACTGGCATCTGCTTCAGGTAGGTGAGCGAAGAGTAGCCGGTGCCGAAGTCGTCCACTGCGATGCTTATCCCGGCTCTGTTCAGCCTGTGGAGTTTGGCCACGGCATCAGAAAGGTTGGTCATGAAGCTGGTTTCGGTCACCTCAAGCTCCAGCCGCCCGGCAGGAATCTTGTGTCTTCGCAGGGTATCGAGGATGTCATCGACGATGGTTTCCTGGCGCAGCTGTACTGCCGAAAGGTTAACGGCAATACGCAGTGGCGTGCCATCGGCTGCCCACCGAGCCGCCTGCCAGCAGGCCTGGTCCAGGACCCACTGGCCGATTTCAACGATAGACCCATTCGCTTCGGCGACAGGTATGAATGTGTCGGGAGGCACCATACCCCGAGCCGGGTGTTCCCAACGGAGTAGCGCCTCAGCCCCGATCACCCGTTTGCTCTCCAGGTTGATCTGGGGCTGGTAAACCAGATGCAGCTGATGGTTGGCCAGTGCCTGGGACAGGTCCTTTTCCAGCTGCTTCCTGTCGCGGATTTCCTGGTCAATGCTGGCGACGTAGAACTGGAAGTGGTTATGGCCGTTCTGCTTGGCCAGGGTCATGGTCTGTTCGGCACTCTGGAGCAGACGGTCTGCCTGGTTGGTGTCAGACGGGTACAGTGCAACCCCCATGGTGGCAGTCATGGAAATGCTCTGATCTTCCACAAGCATGGGGGCGCTGATGCAGGCAAGAATCCGCTCGGCCGTGTCTGCGGCCTGGAAGCCGTCCCGGAGTCCTTTCTGCACGATCACGAACTGGTCGCTGCCAAGACGCGCAATGGTAAAGCGGGCGTTGTCCAGTTTGTTGGTCAGCCGGTCTGCGACAGTCTGCAGGATCAGATCGCCAGAGCGGAACCCGCACTGCTCATTCACCGATTTGAAGTCGTCGATACCGCAGACAATCAGAGACAGTTGTGAGTGGCGCTTGTTGGCCTCTTCAATGTCCCGTATCAGCAATTCCATAAAGGTATCCCGACTGGGCAGGCCGGTAAGCTGATCGTAGCGGGAGAGACGGCTCACCCGATCCTCCGCCTCGCGATGACGTTTCTGGCTGTCACCAATGGCGACCAACAGATTATTGGTGGCGTTTACCCACAGACCCAGCTCGTCGCTCTGATGGCCGGGTGGCGTTGTGACCAGGCGGTCGTCCGGGTGTGCCGGGTCTACCTGTTTCACGGAACTAACAATCCGCAGCAGAGGGCGCGTCAGGAGCAGATGGAAGACATAAAACAGCACCATTCCGAGGATGAGGGCCGTCGCTATGCCAGAAGCGAAGGTGACCGCCGCCCTGTCCAGCCAGGTGCGCGCTGCCGGTGCTGTATCGTAGTGAACATCCAGATAACCATAGACGTCTTCTGGATTACCTTCCCGGAATAGGGGTTCGCGGAAGAGGCGTTCATCATCGAAGAAGGGATCAGTAATCGGGCGAAACGCGGTTTGCTGCAACGGGCGGTCGCGATTGCCCAGTGGCTCGCCGTCTGGATGAACGATTCGGGCTGTGTGAACCGCTTCCTTGGCGAAGAGACCGTCAACTACCTGTTGGGCGAGCTCGGCATCGATGCTGAATACTGCCTGGGTGGCGGCGTCTTTTACCATTGCGATGGTCTGCTCAGCGTCGCTGTCCAGCCCCGTGGACACGCGCTGGGCATCCAGGATGACCTGTATGGTGCTGACAATAACGCCACTGACAAGGGCTACGGCAAGAATCCACCGTAAGATTCGATAGCCCAGGCGATGTTCAACCTCGAAGGATTTTTGCATTCAAGCCTGTCTTGTTCCGGTTATGCAGGGCGAGCGTTCCGCACTGTTCAGGGCGAAAATGTCGCACTTCGGGTGATGTGCTTGGGGCCTCACCCTGATTGTTGGTGCTAAGTATGGTTCAGAGTTCCGATATCTTCATGGAGTATCGGCGATTTTTTCAAAGATTTCAGGGTGTGCTTGTATCAAATTGTAATTGCTCAGGTATGACAGATACAAAAACGCCCGCCAGGGGCGGGCGTTTTAACACAGTGCGGTGTTTGCAGTCTGTGTCTGGAAGCAGGGCTTCGATCAAGCCAGGTTTTCGTTCACGAAATCCCAGTTGACCAGGTTCCAGAAAGCTTCCAGATAGTTCGGACGGGAGTTGCGGTAGTCGATGTAGTAAGCGTGCTCCCAAACGTCGACGGTCAGCACCGGCTTGTCGGCGCCGGTCAGCGGCGTTTCCGCATTGCTGGTGTTAACGATGGCAACGCTGCCGTCGGCTTTCTTCACCAGCCAGGTCCAGCCAGAACCAAAGTTGTTGGCGGCCTTGTCGTTAAATTCTTTTTTGAAGTCTTCGAAAGAACCGAACGCCTTCTCGATGGCTTCCTTGGCTGCGCCGGTCGGCTCACCGCCGCCGTTCGGGCTCAGGCAGTGCCAGTAGAAGGTGTGGTTCCAAACCTGTGCGGCGTTGTTGAACAGCGGGCCGCTGGCGCTCTTGATAATGTCTTCAAGAGACTTGTTGGCGTTATCAGTACCTTCGATCAGGCCATTGAGCTTGGTGACGTAGGTGTTGTGATGCTTGCCGTAATGGTACTCAAGAGTTTCCTGAGAGATGTGCGGTTCCAGTGCGTTCTTTTCATAAGGCAGTGCGGGAAGTTCAAATGCCATGAGGTCGTTCTCCCTGTCTCTCTGTTTATGTGGATGTTCACTCGCCCAATATAAGGGCGCTTTGAGCTATATCAACCCTTTGCTGTCAAAGAACTTTTAAACTCGGGACTGCCGGGCAGAAACTGCGCACAGTTCTTAACCCGCCAAACCAGTTCCTCGTAGCTGTCGGCCAGTATGTTCACATGGCCCAGCTTCCGGCCCGGTCGTTCCCCCTTATTGTAGAGGTGAACGTGCGCGTAGGGCAGTTCAAGGATGCGCTCGATCTCGCCATGCTCGCCAATAATATTGATCATACAACTGAGACCACGGGGTGCCACGTTGCCCAGCGGGTGGCCACTGACCGCACGAATGTGGTTCTCGAACTGGCTCGTCATCGCGCCCTCGATGGTCCAGTGCCCGGAGTTATGAACCCGCGGGGCCATTTCATTGGCCACCAGACCATCGGCTGTTTCGAAAAGCTCCAGGGTTAATACGCCGACATAGTCCAATTCGTTCAGTAGTGCCTTTATGTAGCGCTCCGCATCTTCCTGAACATGCTTTTCGAGTTTTGGTGCCGGTGCAATCGAGTACCGCAGAATCCCCTCGTGGTGAGTGTTCTCAGCCATCGGGTAGAACGCGAGTTCGCCGTCTTCAGCGCGCACTGCAATAATCGATACTTCCCGGCGGAAGTCGACAAACTTTTCCACAATCAGGCGGGGGTGGCCAATGGACGCCCATGCCGCCTCTGCTTCCTCGGGCGTTCTGAGCACAGCCTGGCCCTTGCCGTCATAACCTTCGGTGTTGGACTTCGCCACCACCGGGCAGCCAAGCTCCTCGGCAGCGGCTTTCAGTGAGGCTGCGCTGTCGGCAATCTTCCACTCTGGCGTGGGAATGCCCAGCTGGCCGAAAAGCGTCTTCTCCGCTTCCCGGTTCTGGCACACCTGCAATGCCCGGGGGCAGGGATGCACTGGTTTGTGGGCGGCAATCTTCTCCGCCACCTCGACCGGCAGGTGTTCAAACTCGTAGGTAACGCGATCGACGCGAGAGAGGAAATCATCCAGGTATTCGCCGTCCCGGTCGATGATGACCTCACCAAGGCCGGCACTGGGGCTGCCAGACATGTCATAGAAAACAAAGGTCTTGGCCAGTGGGTATCCGGCCAGTGCCAGCATTCTTCCGAGTTGGCCGGCGCCCAGTACACCAATTCTCATTTGTGTTCTCCTGCCTCTGTCGGCATTTTGCAAAAGTATGGGAAGCGGGCGGGACCTTGTGTCCAAAACTGTTGAGGGCCAGGGACGGCCCGAAACAAGCGCACATGGATGTGCTCGTAGCGTGTTTTGGACACAAGGTCCCGCCTGCTTCTTTCTCCCAATGTTGCGTTACTGGTCCCGAGGGTCGGGATTCTCCAGAATCGTTTCGGTCTGTGTGGCCCGGAACTGTTCCACAGCCTTGCGAACATTGTCGTCTGAGGTGCCGATAATCTGTGCTGCCAGCAGACCAGCGTTGGTGGCCCCGGCTTTGCCAATGGCCAGGGTGCCGACGGCAATGCCACCCGGCATCTGGACGATGGACAGTAGCGAATCCAGACCGTTCAGGGCTTTGGACTGAACAGGCACCCCCAGGACCGGCAGGGCGGTTTGTGAAGCAACCATGCCCGGCAGATGCGCGGCGCCGCCAGCGCCGGCGATAATAACCTTCAGGCCACGGTCTGCGGCGGTTTTGGCGTACTCAAACAGCAGATCCGGGGTGCGGTGGGCCGAGACGACTTTGGTTTCATAGGGCACGCCGAGTTTTTCGAGCATGTTGGCGGCGTGTTCCATGGTGGGCCAGTCGGATTTGGAGCCCATGATGAGTCCTACAAGCGGCTGCATATGCAACAGTCCTGTGATAATTGGAAAGCCGGCCATTGTATGTTTTGCCTACCTACCATGCAAACTTATGGCTTCGGAGTAGGGCAGGATGGAGGCGTTTTCCGGAAAACGCTACGAGCACATCCCTGTGCGCTTGACTGAAGCCATCCATGGCTTCAGACATTTCCGGAAAGCGCCTCCATCCTGCCCCCGACCCTTTGCAAGAATAAAGATTGGTAAGGCTTCATTTTTACCTGCGCATAAGTACAGGTATTATCGGACCTTATTGTTTTAACCGTCCA
The DNA here is from genome assembly GCF_037029655.1 of Marinobacter sp. CH_CUG1437-1. Taxonomy (NCBI): domain Bacteria; kingdom Pseudomonadati; phylum Pseudomonadota; class Gammaproteobacteria; order Pseudomonadales; family Marinobacteraceae; genus Marinobacter; species Marinobacter sp. CH_CUG1437-1. The sequence goes on from NZ_JAYMEW010000003.1 coordinate 650,873, forward strand.
TAGTCAGGAGCTGTAATGGAACCCATCCGTCCAGATGATGATGAGCTGAGGGCTGAACGACCGATTGGTAGTGCCGAGCCGAAAAAGCCTGCCGAGAAAAAGTCCAGGCCATCGTCCGTTGGGAAAGGCGAACCGTCGGCGCCAGCAAAGCCTCCCAAAGGGGGTAAAGGCGGTAACGGCGGCAGTGGTCGTGGCAGCTTGGCCATGCTTTGGGTGCTCTTGATCGTGCTGGCCGTGGCGGGCGGTGCCGGTTGGTATTCGCAGGAGCAGCGGGTTCAGGCATTGGAAGGGCAGCTTGAGGAGGCAGATTACTGGGCTCGTCAGAGCAAGCTGGCGCTGGCCCGGTTTGAGGGGGAGCTTTCGGAAACTGGGGAGAACCTGCAGGAGCGGGGAGCGACTCTGGAGGAGCAGATCGCGGCGCACACCAAGCGCCTGGATACGGCAGACAGTGAGATCCGGAAGCTTTGGGCGATTGCCAATGAGCGCAACAAGAAGCGTCTGGATGAGCAGCAGGAGCGGATTGCTGCGCTGGAATCCGGTCTTGCGGAAGGCAAACAGGCCATTGGTGCGCTTGAGGCGTCGGTAGAGAAGACCCGCTCATCGCTCTCTGCCGATATTGCCGCTTTGAAGCAGCAGACGGAGACGTCGATTGCGGCACTACGGGAGGCCAGCCGGCAGGCAACGGATCAGTTGACGAAACTGAGTCAGCAACTGGCGGATGTGGATCAGGTGATCGAGAGCCGTATCCGGCGATTCGAGCAGGAGCAGAAGCTTGGAATCAGTGGTATGGAGGGGCGGATTTCGGCTCTGGAGCGGGAGACGGATGAGTTGGCCGGCGATGGCCGGGTTCAGGCACTCCGGAACGAGGTGGCCAGCCTGAAGCGAACAGTCGAGTCGATTGATGCTTCCCGTTCACAGCTGACTTCCCGCCTGGTTAGGCTGTCTGAAGAAGTGAACCAGCTGCGGAGTCAGGTCAGCGGGCAGTAATTGTCCCGCAAGGCGTTTCGGTCATCGCATTTCGGGTTTTGTAACGGTTTGTAGCCATCCCTTGCGGTAGCTCTCATTTCTGCGGATTTGCAGTTGTTATGATCAGGCAACTCGCAATCAGGATGAAGAGTTAACAACAATGAAAACCCGAGTGCCTTCCGTTTTTCCCTTGCTCCGGCCGCTGGTCGCGTTTCTTCTGTTGCTGGCGGTGTCCGGGTGTACGGTTTATCAGTCCATTGGTAAAAGCGTCGGTTCGTTCCTGCACCCGGTTTCCGGCCATGATTTCGTCCACATTGATAACGACAGCTGGGACCGGCGCAACGCCGTGCTGTATTTCTATCGGACCCATTCCCAGTGGGCTGCAGACGAGATCGAAGCCCCAAGTGTCTACATAGACGATACCCACTATTTCAACATCCGTAACGACAGCTTCACCTGGCTGGAGGTGAGCCCCGGGGAGCGCCATATCGCCATGCGTCGGCCGCTGCTGGGGCTGGAAGGGATGAACTCCTTCAGTCTGAGCCTGATCGCCGATGCCACGCTGGAAGTCGAGCCCGGAAAGATTTATTACCTGCGTTATAACGAGCTCTCCGAGCCGGGCCAGCGACACCCTGATCTGGATCCGGACCACCCGCTGACCCAGGGTGACCTGCAGCTGGTTACCCGGGAGTATGCCATGCAGGCAGATGAGATCGTTTCCACTCGATTCCTGAACAGTGATCTATTGGCACCGAACCACGCTGCAACTTCGATTGTGGAAGTGAATGAAGACATGGATTACGAGCGGCAACTGGTGTTGCTGGAAGAGGAGCGGGAGCTTGAGATCGAGCGGATGAAGGAAGAAGGCAAGTACGAATCCGCTTCCTGGTTCTGGCCATTCGGTGGTGGCCCCACCGTTCCCCTGGAGACAGATCAAAAGATTGAGCAACTGGAGCGGGAGTACGCGGAACTGGAGCAGGAGCGTGAGCGAAGGGAAGAGGCAGAATCCGGAGGTGGCTGGTGGATTTTCTGAGCGCTGACTACACTGACGTCAGGTGAAAGACGCGGGAAATTCAAAAACAATGGCTCTCAAGGATTCTCTTAAACTCAGATTTGAAAAGCTTGCGGACGATGTTGTTCCCCAACTTCTCGATAGCTGGGGCGATCTGCAAAAAAGGCTGGATGACCTGAATTGTTCCCTGGCCAATCGAGCCGTGCCCGAAGACAGGCGCAGCCGTGTCAGCGAGTTGTCCCTGCAGGAGAAAGCTCAGCAGGCGGGGCAGGATCGTCCGGTTGTGCGGGCCGTCAAAACCTCGCGGCGGAAGTGAGTTTGCTTAAAAACTGTACGCTTTTGAATGGCTTGCAGGTTTTTAAAGAAAATTCCGGGAAAATATTTGACACCGCCAGCCAAATGCTTAAAATGCGCCTCTCACTTGGTTGAGACAGCACGGCTGCCAAGCAAGTGAATGCCTTTTGAAAGGCTTGAAAGTGGGTGGTTAGCTCAGCTGGGAGAGCATCGCCCTTACAAGGCGAGGGTCACTGGTTCGATCCCAGTACCACCCACCACTTTCAAATGCATCACCGGATCACCCCATCCGGTTTCAGGTTCGAGCCCGAGGGCCGAATTGATGCGGAGCGGTAGTTCAGTTGGTTAGAATACCGGCCTGTCACGCCGGGGGTCGCGGGTTCGAGTCCCGTCCGCTCCGCCATTTTTTACTTAGAAAGTATTCCCGGGTGGTTAGCTCAGCTGGGAGAGCATCGCCCTTACAAGGCGAGGGTCACTGGTTCGATCCCAGTACCACCCACCAAATTTCGAAAAAGGGCCGATCCGCAAGGATCGGCCCTTTTTTTATTTGCCAATCAACGATTGCCCGCAAACCCGCACAACATTGCCGTTCACTCCATTGGATGCCGGGCTGCAATACCAGGCGATGGCTTCTGCCACATCCACCGGCTGTCCGCCCTGGGAAAGGCTGTTCATCCGGCGACCCGCCTCGCGGATAGTGACCGGCATCGCTGCTGTCATCTGGGTTTCGATAAACCCGGGAGCAATGGCGTTGATGGTCACCCCGTTTTTCAGTTGCCGGGCCATGGCTTCCACGTATCCGATGACTCCGCATTTGGCGGTTGAGTAGTTAGTCTGCCCGAAGTTGCCAGCAATCCCGCTGATGGAAGAGATGCACACAATGCGCCCGTTGTCTTTCATAAGCTCACGCTTGGCCAGTTCCTCGTCGATCAACTCTTCGGCCGTCAGGTTTACTGCGATGGTCATATCCCAGAAGTGTTCAGGCATGTTGCCCAGGGTCTTGTCGCGGGTAATTCCCGCATTGTGAATCACCAGATCCACCCCGCCGAAATGCTCGTCGATAAAGTCGGCGATCAGTTTTGGTGCTTTGTCGTCGGTAATGTCGCAGGCCAGGGCCTTGCCCTTGATAGCGGATGTGACCTTTTGAAGGTCTTCCATGGCTGGCGGAATATCCAGACCAATGACGGTCGCGCCGTCCCGTGCCAGCGTTTCTGCGATGGCGGCGCCGATGCCGCGGGAGGCGCCCGTGACCAATGCTACCTTGCCGGTCAGCGGGGCGACGGGATTGGTTGCCGGCGCCGCATCGCTTTTGCCGATCTTGACGACCTGGCCGGACACGTAGGCAGAGCGGGCAGACAGGAAGAATCGAACGCTGGACTCCAGTTGTTTCTCTGCTCCGGGCGCCATCCACAGCAGGTTTGCCGTTGAGCCTTTCTTGCCGATTTCCTTGCCCACGCTGCGAACAAACCCTTCAAGTGCCTGCTGAGCCGCGGCCTGGGGTGCTTTCCTGCAGGTGGCGGGGTTCTGGCCAACGACCAGAACGCGAGCGTTGCTGCCGAGCTTTTTGATGGTGGGGTGGAAAAAGTCGTAAAGCGCTCGAAGGTCGTCGGGGCCTTTCAGGCCAGAGGCGTCGAACACCAGGGCCGAGAATGTGTGGTCGATTTCCGACCCCAGGTCCAATGGTCGGGCTTTGTTGCCGGCTTTGGATGAATCGTTCAGGCGCTCGTTGCCGCTGGCATGGTGCAGTGTGGCGGCACTGGCGCTGAGGGTGCTGCCAATGGCTGCGATGGCTTTGGCGCCGGCTGCTGCACCAATGAGGACGTCGCCCTCAATAAAGGGCTGGTCGGTGCGTTTGAGGCGTTTCAGGGGCACTGGTGCTGGCAGGCCAAGGGATTGTGCGGCGGTTTTACCTACCGGGGTGTTTACTATTCTAAGATAGAGGTCAGACATGGGTGGCTTCCTTGTTTTGCATTCGGGTTGCTGGATGCGAATCGTCCTACAGGGTAAAGAATCGGATAGTTTTTGGATTGACTCAATGCCTGTAGGGTGTTGTCAGGGGTGCCAATGAGGCATTTCGGGTTGTAGCTAAACTGTCGACATTAACAACTCAGCCTGGGTGCAGGGAACATTGGGGGAAGGCTTCCCAGAACACGCCCGTGAATACATCCATGTAGGGCTCGGTCGCGCCATCCTTGGCGCTCCACGGTTCTGGGAAGCCTTCCCCCAATGTTCCCCCTGACATCACGGTTACTTCAAAACGGATGAATTGATCATGGCAGAAGCATCGAATACTCCACGTAAGAAAACCGCTACATCAAAGAAGACCAGTGCTGGCCCTTCGGCTATTCGTCGCGTGGCTGTGCTGGGCGGTAACCGGATTCCGTTCGCTCGTTCCAATACAGCCTACAGCAAGATCAGTAACCAGGAGTTGCTGACGTCGGCTCTGCGGGGGCTGGTGGACAGGTATGGTCTTGAGGGGCAGAGGCTGGGCGAGGTGGCTGCCGGGGCGGTTATCAAGCACTCGCGGGATTTTAATCTTACCCGTGAGGCGGTGATGAGCTGTGGATTGGCTCCGGAGACTCCGGCTTATGATATCCAGCAGGCCTGTGGCACGGGGCTGGAGGCGGCGATTCTGGTGGCCAACAAGATTGCCCTGGGGCAAATCGAGTGTGGCATCGCCGGTGGAACCGACACCACATCCGATGCGCCGATTGGCGTGGGTGAGGGGCTCCGGGAGATTTTGCTGGATTTGAACCGGGCCAAGACTGCGGGCGAGCGGCTGAAGATTCTAGGGCGGTTTCGGCCGGGGCATCTCAAGCCGGAGGTCCCTGAAAATGGCGAGCCCCGCACCGGCATGTCGATGGGCGAGCATGCCCAGGTGACGGCGAAGGAGTGGGACGTTGCCCGGGAGGATCAGGATAAGCTGGCCGTCGAGAGCCATCAGAAGCTGGCCAAGGCCTATGAGGAGGGTTTCTTCAACGACTTGATGACGCCGATGGCAGGTTTGGAAAAGGACAACATTCTGCGGCCGGATACCTCGTTGGAGAAGCTGGCGACGCTCAAGCCGGTTTTTGATCGGGAAAACGGTACCATGACTGCGGCCAACAGCACGGCGCTGACGGATGGCGCGTCTTGCGTGCTGCTGGCCAGTGAGGAGTGGGCGAAGGCCAATAATTACGAGGTTAAGGCGTGGCTGACGTTCTCGGAGGTTGCGGCAGTGGATTTCGTGGACAAGAAGGAAGGCCTGCTGATGGCGCCTGCCTATGCGGTACCCCGGATGCTGGAGAAGGCTGGGCTGACACTGCAGGATTTCGATTTCTATGAAATCCATGAAGCCTTTGCCGCTCAGGTCCTTTGCACTCTGAAAGCCTGGGAGGATCCGGCTTTCTGCAAGGAGCGCCTGGGTCTGGACAAGCCCCTGGGTAGCATTGACCGCGACAAACTCAATGTGAAAGGCAGCAGCCTGGCGACCGGCCATCCCTTTGCGGCCACCGGTGCCCGCATTGTTGCTACTCTGGCCAAGTTGCTGGAGGAGAAGGGCAGCGGTCGGGGCCTTATTTCCATCTGCGCTGCGGGTGGCCAGGGGGTTACTGCGATTCTGGAGAGGTAGGTTTGGTTAAACCCGGAACTTTCCTTTGACAGTGTCGATCACACCCCTTATCATGCGCGCCACGTTGATCAGGGGTTCCCTGATAAACAACCAGTTTGATGCGGGGTAGAGCAGTCTGGTAGCTCGTCGGGCTCATAACCCGGAGGTCGTTGGTTCGAATCCAGCCCCCGCTACCACTTTTGAAATAAAGCCCGCTATCGCGGGCTTTATTTCGTTCAAGAGAGTGCTTTTCAGTCCCCGACTCTTTTCAGTGCTGCCGAATCAGGCGTGTTCGTTTTTCGCGAGCATATCCTCAAGCTGTGGCGTGGGCTTCCCGATAAAGTATCCTTGGGCATAGGCCACACCAAGCTTATCAAGCTTTGCCAGCGTTTCTGCGTCCTCAACGAATTCTGCAATGGTTTCCATCCCAAAGGCGTTGACCATCCTTGTAAGACTTTCCACGAACACCTGATTGTCAGGGTTCTCGATCAGACCAAGGATATAGGAGCCATCCAGTTTGACGTAACTCAGAGGTAGCTTTTTCAGGTAGCTGAATGAGGAAAACCCGACGCCGAAATCATCCAATGCAACCATGACTCCGTTATTGCTGAGATCTTTCAGGTTGTTAAGCACCATCTGGAAGTTTTCGATGTAGGCTGTTTCAGTAAGCTCAATGACCAGTAGAGCCGGGTCTAGCGCATAGCTCTGCAAAAGGTCTGTTACCCTGGTTGGAAATTCCGGCGATTGCAGAGTCGGCGCTGAAACATTGACTGAAAGACTGTAAGAGTGCCCTGCGCACCGATCAGTGGACATCCTGTCAATGGCTCTTTCCAGAACCCAATGATCGATCAGCTGTATAAGCCCCATTCTCTCAGCTGCAGGTATAAAATCATTCGGGAATACCGCCTCTCCGTTTGCATTTCTCAACCGAAGCAGAACTTCGTAGTGGCTCACGGTCTGATGTTTGATAGACAGAATTGGCTGGAAGTTGAGTTCGAACAAATCGTCGCGATTCAACGCGTGCCGAAGCAGAGATGAAAGGTCGTGATCGCGTCGTAGATCCGCCAGATCACCACTTGAGGGGTCGAAGATCTGCCATTGCCCGCCCCCTTTTTTCTTGGCCTGATACATTGCCATATCCGCGTGGACGATGAGCTCCTGTTCCGTTGCACCATGCTCAGGGATCAGAGCAGCGCCAACACTGACGTTGTACTCAATGGTGCGGCCCTCTGTTGGAATCAGAAGCTGGCCGTTCAGCAATCCAGAGAGTTTGGCCAGGAAATCGGGTAGCTGCTCTCGGTGCATATCTGGAAGAACAATGGTGAACTCGTCACCTGCGAGCCTGCTGATAGAGTCGCTGGAGCGAACGCTCTTCCTGAGGGAGTCGGCGATTTGGATAAGCGCCTGGTCTCCAATAGTATGACCGTATAGATCGTTGATCTGTTTAAAGCGATCGACGTCGATGAATACAATTGCGCCCTCGCATTCTAGATCCAGCACTTTCCCCAAGTCAGTTTGAAAACTTCGGCGGTTCCCTATGCCAGTCAGTGGATCGTTGTTGGCCAGCCACTCCAATGCCTCTTCATCTCGTTTGCGTTGGGTGAGATCAATACCGGTTGTGAGTATGACACTTTGTCCACGCTCGTCCTCGACGATGCAGCAGGTCCAGTCCAGATAAATGATGCCCCCCCGGTCGCTAACGAACTCGCAATCGAACTGTAGGACATCCCTACTGCTGTTCTTGAGTTCACTTAGTTTTTGGAGAAAGTCGTCCAGACTTTTTCGGGAAGCGAAGAAATCATTGAAGTTATGTACTGGACGACTGAACATTTTCTTAAATTTTGAGTTACTGCTCAAAATTTCGCCATCGAAGGTCTGGATGACGATAAAAAGATGGGAGCTGTCTATCAGGCGTTCCAGAAAGGCCCGGGAGCGGGAGATGATGGCGATCTGATCCTGGAGAGACCGGTTTTTCTCTCCGACCTCAATATGCAGAGCTTCGAGCTCTCGAGTGACGAACCGGGTGCTGTTCTCGAGCAATGATAACTCGTCTCGGAACAGGTTAGAGGAGTCGCGCTCAATTACACTCAAGGCCTTCTGGTATTCGTGCTGTGGAAGAAAGTTCAATGCGTCGACTACAGAGGCTAATCGCCTGAGCGGACCGAGCATCAAAAGGAGCAGCGCAATTTCGGAGGCAAGTAATGCAAGTAGGCCAGTCAGCAAGCTGGTTTTTAACGAGTTGACCATGGTGTCGTAATGCCTGGTTTCATCGCTGACGGTTACAAGAGAGGGGCGGAGGTCACCGGACTGGTTATAATTCAAAGTCAGGAAATTGAATGAAAACGTCTGATTACCGAAGGTAAGGGCGTCTTCGGAGTCAAGTTGATCTAGCGAATGAACGTTCTCGGTAAAGGTAAGCAACGTCTGGGTATCTTTGAATTGGCTTGCCGCCCAGAGCTTGGACTCCCAGTTTTCAAAAATTCGGTCTTCGCCGGTTATTTGGTCAGGCTCGGATCCCAGAGGTAGGAGGACCGCAAGGTCGTCTCCGGACAGTTGCTGGAATCTCTGGATTACGTCCGCGATGCTTTGGGCAACAACAATCAATGCTTCTGCACCGTTTTCGAGTACGAAGGGTTCTATCACAAACTGAGAGCAGCCAAATCCACAGTATATAAATGACTGGGGCTCCGCCCGACCATTTGCTTGCATGGCATCTGTGACGGCAGTCTGAAGGGCTTCCGGGCTACGAAATTGCGTTTGATTGAAAGCGTTGCCCATGGGTTCGCGGTTAATCGAATACAAAGCTATGTAGTCAATACCAGTATTGATGTTCAGCAGGACCCATTGCTTTTCAAGATCCTGGGGCAGTCCGGAGCGGGCGGCAAGGTCAGTCGCCCGCTGAATTCCTGGAATTTCCGTAATTAACTGGGCGACTTGAGAGAGTCTGAGAAAATTATCGTCAAGTAGTTGATCAAGAATGAGTTGCTGGCGAACCTCTCCCTCCGCCAACCTGTTCTCGTAACTCGCCACCGTTCGGTTGATTTGCTGGATGACCCACGCACCGGTGACAACGATCAGCACCAGACTCAAAAAAACAACGGCTTTCCACTTCAGGCTGAGCAGCATGTTGGGGCTACCGATTTATCAGAACTGGTAATTTACCGAGAAGACATAGTAATTCCAGTGTTTCTTGATGTTGTGATTCTCAATGCCGTCGAAATTTGGTAGCCAGGCGGTACCCTCATTAAAACTGGCTTGCCCTGAGATTGACCAGCCCTTACCTACCGACCATTTGCCTCCGAGCGTCCATCCTCGTCCAAAACCTCGGTAAGGGTTGTAATCCGTTGCGGAGTCTGCACCGGAGCGATCGCTCCGTTTCAGGTACAGCTCCTCATAACGCGTAAAAACGGACGTTTGCGCAGTGGTGAACCATTCCGCCTGGAGATAATACGCTTCGGTACTTGAGCTCTCGGAAAACCGATTACCCACCAATTCAGCATCGAAATCACTCTCTAAATTCAGGTACTCGGCGGCCAGAGCGAAATCTCGGTAGTTATACTGCGCGGATATAATGGTCAGGAGGCCATCAATACCTGCTGCGGTCACATAGTTTTGCGGGTTAACAAAAAAGTCGTTGGGTGGCGCAGTCACGAGCGCTTGCTGAGCTTCAGCTACAGAGAGGGTGCCCTCGAGGTCAGCACGAACGTCGGCGACGCTCAAACCAAACTTCAAATCCCGGTCGAATGCAGGAATGAAACTTATGCTGAACAGCTTCAAAGGCACGTCAGCGCTGTCGGCTGATGGAACGGGACGAGCAAAGGTATAGTATTCGAAGTCTTCGCTGTCTACGTCCTTTCTACCAATAGTTAGTTCCCATTGTATAAGGTTGTTCTTTAGTAACGAGGTGCCGTAGAAGTTCATACCGTCCGTAGAGAGCAGGGTGTCACGAAAGGCCTCAAAATAAACCGACTCTGGCACATTGAATCCCGGGCGTGCCGAGGGTATGTCTCGGGTGTCATTGTATAAACCAATTTTGTTCTTCACCCGACCTACCCTGACTCCTACCGAGCTGTACTGATCGCTGAAGAACAGGTAGTCAGCGAGCAGAAAGTCGATACGAACATCTCCGTCATCCGACTTATCCCGATATCGGCTCAGGGCTTGCCCTGCGATACGGAGCTCGGGTGAAAATTCGGTAAATCCGTTAATCCCTACCTCGCGAAATTTGAACGAGCCGTCCTCAGAGTCTGTCCCGGCGTATGGATTGTCCGGGCTCACCAAATAAGACTGGCTGAAAAAACCGTGTATTTCGGAACCAAGGGGTAATTCAAGCGCGTTTACCGGCAATCCGAAAGAATACAGAACGGACAGGAGGCTGATCAGACGTATGTTCATTCTTGCGCTCCTGACAAAAGCTTTACATCACTCACCGGATACTCTCCCGACACATATCCGATAGCGCCGGGTGTAGATTTCACCATTTCCAGCATCTCTTTCTCTGATTCAACCACCGTTGGCGCCTTTCCCGTGCCGGTAAACAGCATGCGATTCCATATACGGTCGAGCTGATGTGCCTGGATCTTAAGCTGTTTTACTGTGAAATCCCGATGGAGTTCCGAGGTACTTGGCAGGGTAAAAACCTGGATGGCGCTGTCGTCCGGCCACTTTCTGATTTGCATCGCGAAGATCTGATTCAGATAGATCCAGTCGGGATCTGAAATCGGTACGGATTGATTGACGATAATCTTCTGCTCACCGTGGGCGTGAGCAACTGTAAACAGCCAGAGTGTAAGGAATAGACACAGAGCGGTCGGCTTGTTTTTTGCTGTAGGAATTCTTGTTGTCATTAGCGACCGCCGGGCTAAAAATCCTTATGAATGCAAAGTACCAGTGTCGATCAGAGTGTCAATAAGCACTACAGGAATAATGCGTCTTTTTTTAGCACCGCATCACCCCAACGGGGTTGGCCGCTCAAATCCGGCCAACCCGGCCTCTTCCAAGAGTCCCGCAAAACCAATTGTGGTCAAGTCCATCCCCGGCGCACCAATCACCTGAACATTGAACGGCAGACCTTCTTGCGTCCGGCCAATCGGAACGGAGGTGGCCGGCAGGCCAAGCAGGGTGGCGAGGGCGATCCAGCAGAACTGGTCCATGTAGGCCCTTGGCTGGCCGGCGACGGTGATTCGGCGTTTGAAGACAGGGTGGGTGTGGTCATGTCGGATGGCGGTGGTTGGTGTGACCGGCGTCAGCAGAACGTCCACTTCCTGAAACAGGGATTCGATTTCGGCGCGCATTTTCTCCCGCATTTCGCTCCAGGCCATCCACTGGTAAACGGGCTGGTTCACGCCCCTTCCGTATTCACCAATAAATGGTGTCATCGGGCCCAGGAATTTGAGCCAGGGTTCGAGTCGCGCGATCCATTTCATTTGCCGGCGCTGCGCAGGTTTCAGGGAGGTACTGAGCAGAGTGCCGAGCAGGTTGAAGTAAGCGGGCAGGATATGCTCAAGGCTCAGTAAAGGATGCTTTGCTTCGGTGACCAGTGCGCCCTGCTCTGCCAGTGATTTTCCCAGGGCCTGATAGCCTTCGGTGAGTTCCTGCTCTACCGGGCACAGTGGGTCTTCAAGCCAGAAGCCGACCCGCGCCTGGTCGAGTCTCTGAACCACTGACGGTGCCATCTGAAGCGCCCAGCTTCGCTCTTCGGCTGGCCGTGGCCCGGCAATGACTTTCAGCAGAAGCTCCAGATCCCGGGCGCTGCGGGCCATTGGGCCGCTCTCGGCCAGGTCGGGCCGGGATTGGGTGCCGGGCGGTCCGGGAATGTGGCCGCGAAACGAGACCAGGGAGCGGGTTGGCTTGTGGCCGAACACACCACAGAAATGGGCCGGCGTGCGAATGGAGCCGGCCAGGTCGCTGCCCACTTCGAGGGGTGTCATGCCAGCGGCCAGAGCAGCCGCTGCGCCGCCCGAGGAGCCCCCCGGAGTGTGAGCCGGGTTGTGGGGGTTGTTGGTGACCCCGAACAGCTTGTTGTAGCTCTGGAGGTCCGTGGCGTAGATGGGCACATTGGTCTTGCCCAGAATAATGGCGCCGGCGTCTTCCAGCCTCTGCACAACATCAGCGTGGTATCCCGGGTTGTGGTTTCTAAGGGCCGGCGCGCCTGCGGTGCAAGTCATACCAGCCACTTCCCAGGTGTCCTTAAGGGTAAGCGGCAGTCCATGGAGAGGGCCTTTCACCGCGTTAGCTGCCCGTTGTTCATCGGCCTGACGGGCGTTGGCGAGTGCCCGCTGTTCATCCAGGGTCACAACGGCATTGATGGCGGGATTGTGCTTCCGGATCTGGTCCAGAATTGCTGCAGTGAGGGCTTCGCTGGTCAGACTGCCCGCCTCCAGCTGCGCCAAAAGGTCATGGGCGGATTGGTAGTGCAGTGGCAAGTGCGATGCATCCATGGATGTTCTCTTTGTTGTTGGTTTCTGGAAAATCTCGCCAGTTCGTCAAGGCAGCTCGGACCGCCAGTGTTTCACTTTAACCTGCCCCTTGATCGCATCGATGATCTCAATAATCAGATTGATCAATGCTTCGTTCTGGGTTTCGTCGGCTCTCACTTCGCCGGGTGTCGGCAGGAACACGTTCACGATGTCTTCAATAAAGGCGTGATTGGAGGCCGAGGCCAGGTCTTCCATAATCTGGTGGATAACGTTGGCAACGATGTCTCCCACGGCCTCTTCCAGGGTCTCCTGAATGGTGGGGCCGACCACCGGCAGGTATTTCAGCCGCGACAGTTCAAGATTCTGCTTGAGCGCGTTATCGACCCGGTCCTCCAAATAGCTGCGCAGCGCTCCGCGGTTGGGTACATAGCCCTCCTGAGCTGCCTCAGCAACGCGCTTGGAAATCCAGTCTGAAAGCATGTCCCTCCGGGGGTAGAGAATGTCCTCCTGGATCTTGTCGAATAGCGGTGAGCCGCGTCTGACCTCCTGCTGCACGCCGCTCAGAACCTTGAGCACGATGCGGTCCGAGAGCTCTTCCATGAAGGCTTCATAATAAAAATTTACGAACCGGTAGATCTTGGTGCTGGTGATATCAATGATCTTGTACTGGTGCAGGCGGTAGATGATCGAGATCACCCGCAGAATACGCAGGAAACGCAGGCTTCCTACGGGAATACAGCCCACCAGGTCATACCAGTGGATGAACGGGTAGAAGTACCACCGGTCATACACCTTGGCCTTTATGGCATAACCCCAGCGAACAAAGAACTCGGTCAGGAAGATGCTGACAAAGATCAGATCGTAAAAGATGAAGCGTTCATGAATGGGGTGGTAGGCGGACTGAATAGCGGGGGCGTGTTCTTTCAGGAGATTCTGAACCGCGACAAAGTTGTAGATCGAGTCCCAAATAATGAAGGCTAGGTTGATGATCAGCAGCCCCAGCATCAGGAAATCAATGATGAACCAGATAAGCTGGTGACTGGATTTCAGGTTTTCTCGATTTATTTTCAGCATTCGCCTGGGTCCGGTCTGTTGCTAAGTATCTGACAGGTTAGCTTATTTCGAAGCCACAAACGACTTGCCCTCGCGCCGCCTGACGCGTGCCTGAGGGTCAACCATGGATTAACTTGACCGTCTGCCATTAAACTCCCACGCTTTAACGTAAATCCTTCTTGTTACCACCAACACTGAAATAGCCGGATGCTATCAATCTACCAAGTCGTGAATTCGGGCCGGGTCCGGCTTCTGATCCTCCTGCTCTGCTGGCAGCCCTCGTGGGTTTGTGCGCAACAGGTGGTTGTTAACATGGAAGGAGACTATCCGGAGCTGAAATCGAATGTTGAGGCTTTTATCGGCGAAGTCGAAGGTCGGAGCACCGGAAACCTGAGACGGTATGCCCCCACAGCTGTCAATCAGGCCCGCGAAGCGTTGCGAGCGTTGGGCTATTACGGGCCCGTGATCGATTGGCGGATTGAAGGGGGCGACTCGGACACAACGGCGACGCTAACGCTGTCCATTACCCCGGGTGAGCCGGTAACAGTCAGGTCCCGAACGGTTGAAATGAGAGGTGCAGCTGCGTCTGATCCCAGACTGACCTCTGATCTGCCGGTGCATCCCGCCGAAGGCGATATTCTGGACCATGGTGAATACGCCAACCTCAGAAACACGATTCAGAATCGTGCCCGCCGGCGGGGCTATTTCGACGGAAAGTTTGTTACCCGTACTCTGGAAGTGGACCCGACGAAGCGCATAGCTGATATTACGCTGATCTATGAGAGCGGCGAGCGTTATAGACTTGGGGAAGTTACCTTTGAGGAGGGGCACTGGTTCGAGATTGACCTTTTGAAGAATTTCGTCACCTTCGAACCGGGAACGCCGTATCATGCCGACGAAATTGCGCGGCTGAACAAGGACCTTCTGAACAGCGGTTACTTTAGCAATGTCGACATCAATATCTCACCGCAAGCCGCTGAAAACGGAGTTATCCCCGTAAGCGTTGGGCTGTCTCGGCGCGAGGCACGATCAGTTGCCGCAGGTGTAGGGTTTTCGACTGATGTTGGTCCCAGGTTCCGGGGGACCTGGCGTGAGCACTGGATCAATCCCATGGGGCACAAGCGGGGTGCGGAAACGGAGCTTTCGGTGCCACGTCAGAATCTGAGTACCTGGTACGAACTGCCTCTGGACCCACCCATGACGGATCTGATCCGTCTGACGGCCGGATATCAGCGGGAAGATATCGAGAATGTTGAATCGGAACTTCTGACCCTCGGCCAGCAGTGGCAGCATCAACTTGATAATGGCTGGCTCCAGGTGCTCTCACTACGTTGGGAAGGCGAACGGTTCAATATCGGCAACGACGAGAAGGGCACGAGCACGCTTCTGCTCCCAGGCGCAGGCTACTCCAAGATTCACGCGGATTCGCCCCTGGACCCTTCCCGCGGCTATCGTTTGCAGTTTGATGTTACCGGCTCGCATCGGGCTGTGCTCTCGGATGTGGATATCCTGCACGTGAATGCGCTGGTTAAGGGCTTGTTTACCTTAGCTGGTAAGCACCGATTTGTCGGCCGGTTTCAGGCAGGAGCCGTTGCCACAAACCGGTTCTCGGATGTGCCGCCGTCCCTCCGTTTTTTTGCCGGTGGCGATCAAAGCGTCCGGGGCTATGGTTATGAAACACTCTCGCCTGAAAACGAAAATGGTGTGCCGGTGGGCGGCCGTTTTTTGATGGTGGGTAGCGGTGAGTATCAGTACCAGTTTGCCGACCAATGGCGGGCTGCGGTGTTCGTCGATCATGGCAATGCCATCAATGATCTGAATGATCCTCTGGCAACCGGCGTTGGCATTGGCGTTCGCTGGATCAGCCCGGTGGGCCCGTTGCGGTTCGACGTTGCCAAAGGGCTGGATCGCGAATTTGGCGGGGAGTGGCGGATTCACTTTTCCATGGGGCCCGAGCTTTGACGCAGACACCGGACAGACACGAAGACAACCAACAGGACCAGCCGGCCCGCTCACACCGGCTTCGCTTCTGGCTGATTGTATGTCTCGGGGTGTTGATCCTCGCTCCCATCTTGTTGCTGACAGCGGTTCTGCTGGCCTTGCGTTCCGAGACCGGGACCGCGTGGGTCATTGAACAGGTCCCGGGGCTGCAGGTCGAAAACGACCGTGGCTCATTGTTTGGCCAGTGGCAGGCTGATCGTCTGCAATGGCGAGGTTATGGGGTAGAGGTTATTGTTGAATCGCCTTTCGTGGACTGGTCGCCCTCCTGCCTCTTCAGGAAACAGCTTTGTGTTGACGGTCTGAAAGCAGAGACGCTTGCGGTTACCCAGTTGCCCCCGGCGGATAAATCGGGGGATGGAGGCGCAATAACGCTGCCTGGGCTCGACTTGCCTCTGGCGCTGAATGTCAGCGGCGTCCGGATGGGCCCTTTCACCTTCAATGGCAACAGGGTCTGGGACCGGCTTGAGCTGGACGCGGGCGGATCGGGTGCTGACTGGACCATCGAGCGCGCCTGGTATCGGTTGGGTGATTACACGGTTTCTGCCAACGGCCGGATAGAAACCCGACGGGACTGGCCCGTCAATCTTGAGGTCAGGGCAGAGGTTCCACCTCCCTACGGTGACCAGTGGACGCTGGATGCAACATTCTCTGGCAGCGTGCGGGATCTGATGGTGGCAGCCACGAGTCGCGGCTATCTGAATGCCAAACTCTCGGGGCAGGTCGCGCCGCTCGATCCCAGCCTGCCAGCAAGACTCAGGATAACCTCGGACCAGTTCCGGGCAGCTGAGGCGCTGCCGGAGACCCTGGTGCTCAACGACTGGTCTGTGGAGGCCCGTGGCAGTCTGCAGAAAGGTTTCCGTGCACAGGGGCGAGCACGACTGCCCGGTACAACCGGGCCGGTGCAGCTGGCGCTTGAGGGCCTCGTGACTACAAAGGCGGCACAGGGCATCCGTATTGAACTGGCCACGGATAGCTCGAATGGCAGTGAACGGAATACGGTGGTGGCCAACGGACGTGTGGCCTGGAGTGAGGTCCTGGAGGCCAGTGCCGATGTCCGCTTGCGCGGGTTTCCCTGGTACACCCTGGTCCCCGGCCTTGATGCGCCGGCAGTTACGCTCCAATCGCTGGATGGCACGGTGTCCTGGCGAGAGGGAAGCTACCATGCGGAGCTTGAAGCGGGCGTTGACGGCCCTCAGGGCCGTGCTGATCTGTCTACCACGGTGGATGGTGACAACGAGCAAACCAAGCTGACCGATTTGAGAATCAGCACCGGCGCCGGGTCGCTGACCGGAAACGGATCGGTCAACTTTGCCGGCCCGCTGTCCTGGCAGGCAGCCCTGGCCCTGCAGAATTTCAATCCGGGTTACTGGGTGCCGGTTCTCGAAGCCAGCCTGAGTGGCGATGTTACTACCGAAGGGCAGCTCGGGGACGGTCCCATTCCTGCCATGAACGCTACCTGGAACCTCGAGGGTGACTGGCGTTCCAATCCTGCATCCCTCGAAGGGCGCCTTGATACCTCATCCGGTAGCTGGGAGTTGTCTGGGCTGAGTCTGGCGATCGGTGCCAACCGGGTAGAAGGAAGTGGTACCTGGGGCGAGCTGTTGCGGGGCGATCTGGCCATGAGCCTGCCTGAGCCCGAGATCGTACTCCCCGGCCTGACCGGCAATCTGGAAGCGACCCTGATGGCTGAAGGAACGCCGGAGCGTCCGGTGGGAGAGTTGAGAGCGGGCGGCCAAAACCTTGCCTGGCGCGACCAGCTGACCATTGAAACCCTGAGCCTTGAGGCCGACCTGGACGACGGGCTGAGGCTCACAAGCCAGTTGCAAGCGGAGAATATAGGTGGGGGCGGTCAGGAGCTTGAAACGCTCACGCTCCAGGCGAATGGCACTCAGGGGCAGCACACCGTGAGCCTGAGGGCTGAGCATTCCGAAGCCGACCTGGAGCTGGCTTTCGAGGGTGGTGCTGGTTCCGAATGGAAAACCTGGCAGGGGCAGCTATCAACCGGGGTGATAAATGTTCCGGAACAGTCGCAGCGATGGCAGTTGGAGTCACCAGCGACCCTCGCCTATGGTGCCAACGGTGAACTGACCTTTGGCAGCCATTGTTGGCGTTGGCAACAAAGCACCGTTTGCGCCGACGATCAGACATTGCTTCCGGTTCCCGATATCGCCTACCGAATCAGCCGGTTCCCAACGCTCGCTTTGGCGCCCTTGTTTCCGGAAACCGTGCGCTGGAATGCGCGGTTAAATGGCGAGATCGATTTTACCACCACGGCGGAAGGGCCGGATGGTCGCGTGTATCTTGATGCCGGTGATGGCGAATTCCAGCTGTTGGTCGATGGTGAGTGGGAAGACCTCGACTATGATGCCTTTACCACCGAGGTCACCCTCAAACCTCGACAGGCCGATGTCGCCGTTCGTCTCGCTGGCCCCCAATTGGGCAGGTTTGAGCTGGACATGGGGCTGGACCCGAACTCCGTAAATCGCAACGTCGAGGGTTCGTTCAATTTGGAAGGGCTTGATATCGCCCTTGCAGGATTGCTGTCCGGGCTTGATGAGGTGGCGGGGAAAGTGAATGGCCAGGGTCAGCTTTCGGGCCCGTTGATGAAGCCGGCTGTGACCGGCGAATTGCATCTGGTGGATGGACGGGTTTCAGATCCCCGGTTGCCGCTGCCCATTGAGGAGATGACTGCCACTATTGAATTCTCGGGCTATTCGGCACAGATCAGCGGCAGGATCCAGAGCAATGCCCGGAGTCAGACCATCCTGGATGGCGAGGTCGACTGGCAACAGGCGCCGCGGGGGAAAATCACGATTTCCGGGGAGCGCGTACCGTTCAGTGTGGAGCCCTATGCCCAGGTTGAGGTGGAGCCGGACCTGACCCTGGTTTTCCGTGAAGGCACCCTGGAAATCACCGGACAGGTTGCAGTCCCAAGAGGGGACATCGAGATAAAGGGGCTACCTGAGCAGGCCGTGTCGGTTTCTGAAGACGAAGTCATCGTAGGTGTTGAGAAGGAGGAACCCGTAGTTCGCTCACTGAACATGGATGTGAATGTCCTGGTGGGTGAGGATCAGGTGACGTTTTCGGCCTTCGGCGTGACAGGCGATCTCGAAGGGTCCCTCAGGATCACCAACGATATGGATACCCGGGGAACACTCCAGCTGGTTAATGGCCAGTATGAGGCCTACGGTCAGGAACTCGAACTCAGGCGTGCCAGGCTCCTGTTCGTTGGCAATCTTGCTCAGCCCTATCTGGATATTGAAGCCGTGCGGCGGGTTGATACCGTGGTTGCCGGTATCCGTCTGACGGGGCCGGTGCAGTCTCCGGAGACCGAGGTGTTTTCTAATCCTGATATGCCACAGACTGACGCACTGTCGTACGTAATCCTTGGTAGAGCTCCTCGAAGCCAGGGCGATGAGGGTCAGATGACCCGGGCGGCGCTTTCTTTGGGTCTGACTCAGGCCAACAAGGTGACTGGCCAGATTGGCGAGGAATTCGGCATTCGTCAGCTCACCCTCGAAGCAGAGGGCTCCGGAGAGCAGACGTCCGTGGTGGCGAGCGGCTATCTGACGGACGAGCTGAGCGTCCGGTACGGCGTTGGCATTTTCGAGCCAATCTCCACCGTCGCACTTCGTTACGATCTGGGCCGGTTCTTCTACCTGGAGGCGGCCAGTGGTCTGGCGGCCTCCCTGGATATTTTCTACACGCGGGATTTCTAAACTCAATCGAGTTCGAAGGTCGCGCTCACCGAAGCGCGGATTTCCCGCTCCCCCACGCTTGCGACTGTATCCGACATGGATTTGGCCTCGGCCATCATCATCGGAACCGGGCGGTGCCCGCCATTGATGTTGATGGTGACAACATCGCCGCAGGTCTGGTCGAGCTCATTGGCCACGAATTGGCACCGGGCCTTCGCGTCTGCGATTGCCCTGGCAAGTGCTTCCTGCTCCATCCCGGTCTCATCCGAGTGGAAGAACTGGTGTGGGCCCAGATGGTAATCCAGGCCCAAAGACTGGGCTTGCTGGAGGAGGGGGTTGAGCAGGTTAAGGTCGCTGATGCTGAAACTGATGGTTTGTGAAGCCACGGCCTGTTTACGAGGCTCCTCTTCCCGCTCCGGAGCAGGCAAGGTTCGGGTGTACAGGTTCACGGTGGCGTCTGAATAGTCGTTGAGTTGGTCACGGTATTTACCAATCCCCTCCCGCCATTGCTCCATCAGCGCAGCTACACGTTCAGTAGCCTTCTGCGGCAATTCGTGCTCGGCACTGGCAGTAAACTGAAGCCTGGCGCTGTCCGGCTCGTATCGGACACTGCCTTCACCGGTGAGCGTCACCTCGCCCGCCATCGCCAGGGTTGGCACTGTGAGAGCCAGGGCAATAAGGAAACGGGATTTCAGGTTAAAACGGAGCTTGGGGTTCCTTCCGTTCATGACATTGCCTCCTTTGGCAACCGTTGATGGATCAGGCTTCGCCGGAATCCGGTTCCAGGCGCGCCAGTTTGAATCGGCGGGCGGCATCCACGAACTGGCCAAAAATGCGCCGGTGCCCACCGTGGTAAAGCAGATATTCAGGATGCCACTGGATGCCCGTCAGCCACTGACCTTGCGTGCTTTCAATGGCCTGTACAAAAAGATCATTATCCACGGCGGTTACACGCAGATTTTGGCCCAGGCGTTTGATCGCCTGGCTGTGAATGCGGTTGGCGCCGATCACAGGCGAGCGCATGGCTTGTTCAAGCCGGCTTTGCGTTACCAGTCGCACCGTTTGCAGGGGCAACAGCAGAGGCCGATGCCGGGTGTTGACCCTCAGCGGGGTCACGTTCTGGCACAACGATCCGCCATGAAAAACGTTAATGAATTGCGCGCCGCGGCAAATCCCCAACACGGGAATGCCAATGGCCTCGGCCTGCTCCAGCAGCGACTGATCGGTCGCATCCCGTTTGCGATCATAGTTTGCGGTAACCTGGGGTTCCTGGCCATATCGCTCAGGATGGACATGGGTGCCGCCGGAGAGCACCAGGCCATCAAGCATTGCTACGGCCACCCGCGACCCGGGACGAATGTAGTGGGTACGAGCGCCGTGAAGACGCAATCCAAGGCTGATCAGGCGATGGGCCAGGCTTTTGCGAGCAGGACCACTGATGCCAATGGTCAGGCCGGGAACCTCAAGTTCCTGTTCGGGAAACGGCTCAGACATACCCGTTCTTGGCCAACCAGTCGTCGGTGGTTTCCTGCCAGCTGTGGGTCAGGTTATGCAGGTTGAGCTTCCGCCGTTCCCGGAACAGTCGCCGCATGTCCGCCAGGTCGTCCGGGTTGTTGGCCAATTGCTCCAGTACCACCCAATCGTTCCACACGGTAGAAAAATGCCAATCCGGATTATCGATGTCGCAATCCGGCAGCCGGTAGTGCAGGGTTGGCCGGCTTTTGATCCGCGGATCGTGAACATGGCGCTCAAGACGCTCACTGTCCAGGTGAGCAAACAGCGGCAGCAGGTCAAGCGCCCGGTTCCTGGTCGGGTTGAACTCCAGGTAGTCCTCCATCAGCTCACCCAGGTTGGGCCGGTAGTTGTCTTCCATCAAAAGCTCGGTATAGCGCCCATGCCAGGGTTCGATATAGGTGGTGAATTTGCGGCTGACATCCAGTTGATGCCGGTCCTTGAGCCAGTCGTAAAGCGCCGCGAAGGCCTGGAAGTATCGAACCATTGTTTCCGGGCTGAGATCGGGCAGTTCCGGGTTCAACTGGAGGCCGAAGGCAAAATAGATGGCATCCCGGCTGCCCAGAGCGCCTGCTTTCCTGAGGTCTTCAACGAGAGATTCGATAGTCTCCAGGCTGGAGAAAGGCAGGGGTGGGCTGATGATTTCCAGGGGCACAACCCGTTCTGCGGCAGCATCAATCACATCCATCGCCTGGCCGCCCAGTTCCCGGATCGACTGAGGCAGGCGTTCATCGGCCAGATCAAGGTCCTTGATCGGGTCGGAATCCAGTTCCACCGTGAATTCGCCGAGTGCGGTCTCCAGCTTGGTCACGTAGCGTGACTGGAGCACCGGCGTCCCTTCAAGAAGGCTTGCTGCCAGGGTGACCAGTTCATCGTAGCCCAGACCAGACAATTCGATCTCGACACCCACGCGGCGTTCCCGGCCTTCGTTTGTCTCTAGGATATCAGGCATCCTGCAACTACTGGCTTGCGTCATGCTACTTCCTGACTTGCGAGGGCTTGAACACTAACCATATCACACCGCTGCTGATCTTCATGGTTAACCCAATGCAAGAAAATCACGGGCCTGACTTTACACTGGATAAAACACTGTATATAGTCAGTTTACTGTATAAAAAAACAGGGCGCCTGAAGCAGGCTATCCGGAGCAGGCTATCCGGAGCAGGCATTCCCGGACTGCGGATACTGGCACCGACCCCGATACAACGGAGTAGCTTGATGAAACTCACAGCAAGGCAGTCACAGGTACTGGATATCATACGCCGCTACGTCGATGAGACCGGCTATCCGCCAACTCGTGCTGAAATCGCAGCTGAACTGGGTTTTCGTTCGGCCAATGCTGCAGAGGAGCATCTTCGTGCGCTGGCTCGGAAGGGGGCCATTGAGATGGTGCCAGGGGCCAGCCGCGGTATCCGGCTGCCAGAGGCAGAGGAGGATCTTGGGCTGCCGGTGATCGGGCAGGTTGCCGCTGGTAGTCCGATCCTGGCCCAGGAGCACGTTGAGGATCACTGCACGCTCCAGCCCGAGTTCTTCTCGCCCTCGGCAGATTATCTACTGCGGGTCCGGGGCATGAGTATGAAAGATATCGGCATTCTTGATGGCGATTTGCTGGCAGTGCACAGCACCCAGGATGTTCACAACGGCCAGGTGGTCGTTGCCCGGGTCGGCGATGAGGTTACGGTAAAGCGTTTCCGCAAGGAAGGCTCGAAAGTCTACCTGATTGCCGAGAACGAAGAATTCGCACCCATTGAAGTAGACCTTACCGAGCAGGAATTGTTCATCGAAGGCCTGGGTGTGGGTGTTATCCGACGCTCTGATCTGCACTGATCAGTACGGATAACCTCTGATAGATTGGAAAACGGGTGAATTATGGAACAAATGAGCTTTAATCAGAATCTGGCTTACAATCCCAATGCTCTGTCCTGTTCAGTGCCGGCAACCGCCGCCCGCGAGCGACGCTCTGTCATTCGTGCCCGACGTTCTCCGGAATCCAACGAGACCAAGGTCTCTGGCAATGTGACGGAAATCATCTTGCCGGAAGGCCAGGTGGAAAACTTTCAGTTGCTGTTGCCCATGCTGACGCAGCTGAACCAGGAAAAGCGCTGGCTGGCCTGGATTGATCCGCCTCAGGCATTGGTCAGCAAGTGGCAGAAAATGCATGGGATCGTGGCTGGTGAGTTGTTAGTGCTTCGTTCAACGTCGGATTATTCCGCGCAGGAACTGGCCGAGCGAGCCCTCAGTGCAGGCACCTGCCATGCTGTGGTCATGTGGACCCGTAAACTGGGCCGCGCTGCCTTTGAGTCCCTGCAAAAAGCCTCTGCCGAAGGCAACAGCCATGGGGTCGTTCTCAGGCAGCGTTAATGACTCAGTGGAGAGTGTAGGAGGGCTGGGCGTCTGAAGCGTCCAGTTCGTCGTCTTCCCAGTCGATATCGTGGGCAACATTTCCGACCGCCTCGATACCTGCGGCGATCATTGCTTTAGCAACAGACATATCACGGTCTTCCATCATTTCCCGGGCTTCCTCCGAGAATGAGATCTTCACCAGTGGCGCACTGTCATCGTCAATGCGGCGCAGGGCGTAATCGCCGTTGGTCAGTTGCACAATTTCAAAAAACGATGGTGACATTCAGTAAACCTTCAAGTTAATCAGATCAGTGTAACCGGCAATTGGAGTGGTTCACCACTCGCTGTGCTGGTCTTCCAGATCGTCGGCAAAGTGTTTGACGGCATTCAGTGTTTTCAGCAAGGCCGCCGCGGAGCGATCCGGGCCGGTGTCGGCGGCTACCGCAATAATGTTCTCCGCGCTCACGGTTTTTTTGGTTGCTGGCGGTCGGCTCTGAGAGCGTTCCAGTTGTTCCAGATGGTTCCACCAGCTGCCTGAGCGCTGTTCCAGGTCTCTGAGCCGACCTATTTCATTCGGTTCCGGTCCGATCAGCGAGGCCAGTTCATCCAGGGTGGCAGGCTCTTCTGATTTTCTCTGGTACAACCTGGCAATCATCACCAGCAATAATTTCCGCGATCTGAGAAGTAACTCGATCGCCCCCTGGATCGCGGCTTCCCGGCGCAAAGCCTGTTCGGCCTCGTTAGGGGGGTGGCCTTCGCTCTCGACTGTTGGTCGATCCAGTTGCCCCAGCAGAGTGCGGGCGAGAAAGAGTTTTTGCGAAACCTGCGAGTGCCATTGCGAGGCCATGGAATACCTTCAATCCCCCAGCGCGGGTGCAACCCCGGAAAATTAATACGACAGCATACCATTTTCGGCGGCAAATTTCTTCAACTGTCTGCCAGGGGAGGTTTCACAATTAAATACAAACATTCACTTGAAACGACCGTTTGAATTTGGCAAAAAGGCGCCCGGCTGTGCGAGTTCTGATCGTTGCGGCTGCCCAACAGCATGAACTTCTGGAGGTGTAAGGGATGCGAAGCCACATCGTTGCAGGTGTCGCCCTGGTTTTTCTCGGTTTTTCCGGACAGGCTCTGTCCAAAGTCACGACCGCCGAAGCGCAGCGGTTGGGTGATGATCTCACTCCAGTTGGAGCCGAACGGGCCGGCAACAGGTCAGGCAGCATACCCGAGTGGACCGGTGGTCTTGCAACGCCCCCGGACGGCTGGCGCGAGGGGCAGGTTGAGATTGATCCCTTTCCTGAAGACGAGGCGCTCTTCGTCATAACCGCCGATAATGTCCATCTATACCGCGACAAGCTTTCTGATGGCCATATTGCCATGCTGGAAAAGTACGGGCCGGACTTTTTCATGCCGGTCTATCAGACTCGCCGAACGGCAGCGTTTCCCGAGCACGTTTACGACAAGTTTCGTGAAAATGCCCTGACAGCTCAGTTGCTGGACAACGGTAACGGTGTTCGTGACACCATTATGACCAGCCCATTCCCGATCCCCAAAGACGGTCTGGAGGTCATCTGGAACCACATTCTTCGCTACCGCGGCGAAGAGATTTCCCTGCGTAGTGCGTCCGCAACGCCCCAAAGGGACGGTTCGTACAATCCGGTGGTAAACGATTACGACTATTTCTTTGCCTATAGTCAGAAAGGGGCGGAACTGGCGGAAATCGATAACAAGATTTTCTACCTGAAGACTGACACCATTGCACCCTCTTCGCTGGCCGGCACCATCACACTGGTCCACGAAACCCTGGATCAGGTGCGCTCGCCGAGGCTGGCCTGGCGGTATGATTCCGGCTCGCGCCGGCTTCGCAGGTCCCCAAACCTGGCCTATGAGACGGACTTGCCGAACTCATCGTCACTGCGTTCGGTTGACCAGAAAGATATGTACAACGGCGCACCCAATCAGTACGACTGGGAATTGAAAGGCAAGCGGGAGCTGTTCGTACCCTACAATGCCTACAAGCTACACGGGCCGCAGGTGGAGGCCGATGATGTGATTCGTCCGGGCCACATCAATCAGGCACTGACCCGCTATGAGCTGCACCGGGTCTGGGTGGTTGAGTCGAAACGCAGGACCGGGATCAGTCACATCTACGATCGCCGCGTGTTCTACGTGGACGAAGACAGCTGGCAGATTCTGGCATCCGAGGAGTACGATGCGGAAGGGAACCTGTGGCGAGTGTCGGAGGCCCATAATATCAGCTATTACAGTGAGCCCGTATTCTGGACTACCATGGAGATGACCTACGACCTGAAAGCGGAGCGTTACTACATTGATGGGCTGGATGATGGCTTCCCGGCGTACGATTTCAGCCCGGGGTTCCGGGGTAATGAATTTACTGCTTCCGCTGCCCGTAGAGCCGCTCGCCGTTGATCACCAAGGAGGCCGATATGGCAGACCCGCAAGCGCACCTTGATCATCTCGACCAGTTGATGGCCAGGCTTGGTCGCGCTTTGGCAGATAAAGACTGGGAAGCGATGGCCAGTCTCAACGAGAAGGTGAAGCCGGCAGTCGAGCCGCTGATGGCTGCCCTGGAAGCGGGTGAGATCGAGGCGGAGCCGGTGCGGCTCCGCTTGCAGGAATTGCAGCAGTTTATTGACGCCGCGGACGAATCCGCGCGTATTGCCCGCAAGGAAGCGGAGGACGGCCTCAAAGGTGTTAACCGTAATCGCAGCGCAGCGAAGGCCTATCAGAACGTTTCTTCAAATCGACCGAAATAGCGTCATAAAATTGACTCTGCCGCCCTTACAGTCTTAAATACCGCACAAATCCCCCAAGAGATTCGGTTGAATGTCTAAAAATAACAAAGTGCTGGTGCTGAGCGAGGATGATTCAAGACTGCGGGACATGGTCACCATTCTTGAGTTCATCGGCGAGGAACAGATCCTTGCAGGCGATGAAGCCAGGGCACTTTTGAGTAGTGGCGACGAGGAAAGCCTTTCGGACATCGCGGTCGCGGTGGTAAATGGCGAAGATGCCGGAGTCACGGAGACCATCACCACAGTCTGCAATGCGGTTAAGGGCGTTCCGTTACTGCTGGTTGGACACCCCGAACTCTCAGGCCTTTCCGAAGATGCCGGCGCTCGCATTATTGCCCGCATGGAGTGGCCGCTTAATTACACGAAGTTTGTTGATTCGCTCTACCGCGCCCAGGTCTTCCGCGATCAGTTCAGTCGATCCCGGGAGCGAGGCCAACAGCGCGGTCTTCAACTCTTCCGTAGCCTCGTGGGAACCAGTCGCAAGGTCCAGCAGGTCCGTCAGTTGATGGAACAGGTAGCCGATAAGGACGTCAGCGTTCTGATCACCGGCGAATCCGGTACTGGCAAGGAAGTGGTTGCCCGAAACCTGCACTATCACTCTTCCCGACGGGATAAGCCGTTTGTGCCTGTAAATTGTGGCGCCATCCCCGCCGAACTGCTGGAAAGCGAACTTTTTGGCCATGAGAAAGGCGCCTTTACCGGTGCTATCACAGCCCGGGTAGGGCGCTTCGAAATGGCTGAGGGCGGTACCCTGTTTCTGGATGAAATAGGCGACATGCCTCTCAATATGCAGGTAAAGATTCTTCGGGTTCTGCAGGAGCGTACCTTCGAACGGGTGGGTAGTAACCGGACCCAATCGGCCGATGTCCGTGTGATTGCTGCAACCCACAAGCATCTGGAAGACATGATCGAGTCCGGGGATTTCCGGGAAGATCTCTATTACCGCCTGAATGTATTTCCCATTGAGATGCCTGCTTTGCGTGATCGGGTGGAAGACATTCCCTTGCTGATCAACGAGCTTATTTCCCGGATGGAAAAAGAGAAGCGCGGCTCGCTGAGGATGAATTCGGCCGCAATCATGAGTCTTTGCCGCCACGACTGGCCTGGCAACGTGCGTGAACTGGCCAATCTCGTCGAACGCCTCTCGATCATGCACCCGTCCGGTCGAGGACACCGGCATGCCTTCCGGTATTCCGGGACTGGTCGGGCTGGATGCCCCTGCGTTGCTGCCGGTGAACGGCATCGATCTGAAGGATTACCTCTCGAACCTCGAGAAGCAGTTGATCCAGCAGGCGCTCGACGAGGCTGGCGGTGTCGTGGCCAGGGCTGCCGAAAAGCTGCGTATTCGTCGAACCACACTGGTAGAGAAGGTGCGTAAGTACGGGCTGAGAGAAGAGGAATCCGAGGATTCGTGAACTGGATAGTTCGCATTTTCGAGTTTTTGAGACGGTGTCAAAGGTTCGTAACCTGAGGCGCCGTTTCTGTTTTTGACCGACGTAAAATTGTCATTCGCCTCTTTCTGGATTCTCTTTCCTGCTGATATATAAAGGAAAAATTAAGTTGGCACGGTGCTGGCTTAGTGACCTGTAAACGAAGTATCCGAATCAGGAGGTCCGATCCGACGGACCGATCGGGGAGTCAGGTTATGAGTCAGGCACAGTTTGTTCTTCAGTCCGGCGCAGGCAGCGCGAAAGCCAACGCGGCGGCGGATGTAAACGACAAGGTTACGGCCCTGTTCCCGCAGCAGGACGACGCGGCGGTGGATTCCGCCCTCGAGCTGTTCAACCGTATGTCGCGACAGATTACCGACTCCTACCGAACCCTTGAGTCCCGGGTGAACCAGCTTTCCGGCGAGTTGAACCAGGAATCGCTCCAGCGTCAGCAGGAGTTGGAGGAGAAAGAGCGATTGGCAGACCGTCTGTCGACCTTGTTGAACGCACTGCCTGCGGGCGTGGTGGTGCTGGACAGCCAGGGCGTGGTGACGCAGACCAATCCCGCCGCCATTGCGCTTCTCGGGGAACCCCTGGACGGCACCCGGTGGGTGGATGTCATCCATCGCTGTTTTGCCCCCCGGCGGGACGATGGCCACGAAGTCTCCCTGAAAGATGGTCGCAGGGTCAGCATTGAGATCCGGACCATGGAAAACCAGCCCGGCCAGCTGATCCTTCTGACCGACCTCACTGAAACCCGACATCTCCAGGCGCAGCTGGCACACGCCCAGCGGCTGTCTGCCATGGGCAAGATGGTGGCATCCCTTGCACACCAGATCCGTACGCCTTTGTCTGCGGCAATTCTCTATGGTGGCCACCTGAGCCAGGACGACCTCGATGAAGAAATGCGTCAACGCTGCGCTTCGCGTCTGATGTCTCGACTGACTCACCTGGAGCAGCAGGTGCGGGATATGCTCATATTCGCCCGGGGCGAAACCCGGCTGGCAGAGGAGCTGTCTGCCGGCAAGCTGGTCTCGGCTCTGGCGTCCGCAATGGAGGGGCTGAAGCCGGCTCCCGGCGCAGAGGTGACTCTCGAGAACGAAATTTCCGGCGACTGCCGTCTCATGTGTAACCGGGACGCCCTTGTCGGCGCCTGCACCAATCTTGTGAATAACAGTCTTGAGGCCGGAGCGACCCAGGTTGCAGTTCGGGTAACCGAGGAGAACAGCGAGCTGGTTATTCGCGTTGTGGACAACGGACCGGGGTTCGAGCACTCGGACGCGGCCCGGTTAACCGAAGCCTTTTACACAACCAAGTCCCATGGTACGGGGCTCGGCCTTGCGGTGGTGCAAGCCGTCATCAAGGCGCATCAGGGGCGGTTTTCCATTGAATCGCCAGAGCAGGGCGGCGCCATCGCTACCTTGCGCCTGCCGCAATTACGTAACAGAAACTGATCGGAGGCAACCATGGCAAAGGCCCAGATTCTGATTGTTGAGGACGACCATGACCTGCGGGAAGCGCTGGTTACCACCCTTGAACTGGCAAAATTCCGGGTGCGGGAAGCGTCAAATGCCAACGAGGCACTTCAGCGACTGGCAGAGTCCCCGGTTGATATGGTGGTCAGCGATGTCAATATGCCGGGCCTGTCTGGGCATGAGTTGCTGTCCGAGGTCCAGCGGCTGTATCCGGGCTTGCCAATGATGCTGATCACGGCCTATGGCCAGATCAGCGATGCGGTCTCGGCCATGCAGGCCGGCGCTATCGATTACCTTGTGAAGCCCTTCGAGCCACGGTTCCTGGTCGACGCTGTCAGTAAAATTGTGGGTGGCGGCCGCGAAAAAGCCAGCGATGAGCCGGTGGCCGAGGATCCGATCAGCAAGCGCATGTTCCAGCTGGCGACCAAAGTGGCCGGCAGCGACTCGACCGTCATGATCTCCGGGGAAAGTGGAACTGGCAAGGAAGTGCTCGCCCGGTATATCCATCAGCAGTCCCCACGGGCGGATCAGCCCTTCGTGGCCATAAACTGTGCCGCCATCCCCGAGAACATGCTGGAAGCCATTCTGTTTGGTCACGAGAAAGGTGCCTTTACCGGGGCTGTTGCCTCGTCGCCCGGTAAATTCGAGCAGGCCAACGGTGGCACTATCCTTCTGGACGAAATTTCTGAGATGGATCTTGGGCTTCAGTCCAAGCTGTTGCGGGTTCTGCAGGAGCGCGAAGTGGAGCGGGTTGGAGGTCGCAAGACCATCAGTCTCGATGTCCGGGTGGTGGCGACCACCAACCGCGATCTCGCAGATTACGTGCGCGAAGGCAAGTTCCGGGAGGATCTCTATTACCGCCTGACGGTTTTCCCGATGCACTGGCAGCCGCTCAGGGAGCGTCCGCTGGACATCATGCCGCTCGCCACGTCACTGCTTAAAAAGCACTGCCGAAAAATGAAGCTGACAGGAATTGCCTTCGCCCAGGACGCAAAGAGCGCGCTTATGAATCATCAGTGGCCTGGGAATGTCCGGGAGCTGGACAACGCAATCCAGCGAGCCCTGGTGCTGCACCAGGGCAATGTTATTCACGCCGGGGACCTGTGTCTGGAGCTGGGCATTACCGGGCGACCGGACCTTCGCAGCCTGGAGCCGGTTTCGTATCCTGAACCTGTCGCCAACCCGGCGGGTGACGCGGAGATGTCAGAGCCCGCCGTTTCTGCCATCAATCAGCCGCCTCATGGGCAGGCTGGAGAGCCGGAAGGCGCGGTTTCGCTCGGAGATGATCTGAGGCAGCAGGAATTCCGTATTATTATCCAGACACTTCGGAAAGAGCGTGGACGTCGCAACCGGGCCGCCGAGCAGCTGGGCATCAGTCCCAGGACGCTGAGGTACAAATTGGCCCAGATGCGCGACGCCGGTATCGATCTGGACGCCGAAATGGCCTTGGTCTGACCCCCTGCAAAACGAACTCCTTCATTGGCACCCGTCAGGGTGCCATTTTTTTATCTGTCGTCAAAAGTCCGTCAGTGATTTCTCCTGTACGACGGATGTTCTTCGTAAGTGTCTGATAATAAATATAGAAAGTTACTTGGCCTGCCAATTGCTTAATTGGGGATAACAGCACCCCAAGAGCAAATCCGTCCCGGGGAGGGCGGAGCCAGGAGAGAGTTATGGTTCAGCGTGCCGACATCAACAGTGTTTTGTCCGATATCCGGTCCCTGCGTTCCCAGATGATGCAGAACCAGCGAATCGAACAGGATCAATCGGTTCGTGGCCGGATAGACGGTCCCCGCCAGGTTCAGGAAACCCAGGAAACGCCCAGTTTTAATGACATGCTGAGCAATGCCGTGAACACCGTGAACGACCTCCAGAAAACCGCGGGGGATCTAAGAACCGCGTACGACATGGGCGATCCGAATGTCGACATCACCCGCGTGATGATCGCCGCCCAGAAATCCTCTGTCTCCTTCGAAGCGCTGACCCAGGTACGTAACCGGGTGGTTCGGGCCTACGAAGACATTATGAACATGCCGATCTGATAACGGAGCAGAGTCATGGCCAGCGTACCTGCAGAATCCAACCCCTCCAACATGCCGGCAGCTCGCGAGGGCGACGCACCAGAGAGCCGTAGCGACCTGTTCATGGGTTTCAACCGGCTCAATCTGCTGCGTCAGATCGGTTTGATGGTGGGGCTTGCCGCCAGCGTAGCGCTGGGATTGGCGGTCGTGCTTTGGGCCCAGGAACCGAACTATCAGCCGGTAGTTGGCGACCTTTCCTCCTACAACCCTCAGGACGTGACCAGCATCCTCGACAACAGCGGCATCGACTACAAGATGGATCCGCGTACCGGCGCATTGCTGGTGCCGTCCGAGCAGGTTTACGACGCTCGTCTGAAACTGGCGGCGGAGGGTGTTACCGATCGTCAAACCATGGGCTACGAGTTGCTGGATCAGGAACGCGGTCTTGGCACCTCCCAGTTCATGGAAACCATTTCATACCGCCGCGGGCTTGAGGGGGAGCTTGCCCGAACAGTCGCCAGTATGCGCGGCGTGCGGAATGCCCGGGTGCACCTGGCAATTCCGGAGCGCTCGGTCTTTGTCCGTGATGCACGCGATCCGTCGGCTTCGGTATTCCTCGAAGTGTTTGCCGGCCGCCGGCCGGAGCAGGAGCAGATCAACGCCATTGTGAATCTGGTTGCCGGCAGCGTTCCCATGATGAGCAAAGAGCATGTCACCGTCGTCGACCAGAACGGCAATCTGCTGACTGGCAAGGAGAGTCAGAGCACCGCCGACCAGATGGCGGATCAATATGAATACACCGCCAAGGTCGAGGAGCGTCTGACCCGGCGTGTGGCGTCATTGATTGCACCGATTGTAGGAGACGGCCGTTACCGCGCGGAAGTTTCGGCAGATCTGGACTTTTCCTCGGTGGAGCAGGCGGAAGAACTGTTCAACCCCGAACAGCAGGCGGTGCGCAGCGAGCGGGAACTCACCGAACAGCGTGCAGCTGGTGCCCAGGGCGGCATCCCCGGAGCGCTGGCGAATCAGCCCCCGGCCGATGCCACTGTTCCGGAACAGGCCGCCGGTGCTGATGGCGAAGAGGCTGCGCCCCAACCGGTGAACGTGCGTCGAGAGTCAACGCGGAACTACGAAATGGATCGCACTGTCAGCTACAGACGCCAGGAACTGGGACGAGTGAAGCGCGTCACTGTTGCTCTGGCGGTGGATGATATGAAAGTGGTTGATCCCCAGACCGGCGAAGTCAGCTACGAACCCTGGCCGGAGCAGGAACTGCAGCGTCTGAGCATGCTGGTGCGGGATGCGGTGGGGTACTCCGCCGCCCGCGGAGACAGCGTTACGGTGATGAATACCGCGTTTGCACCGGAAGAAGCGGTCGA
Source organism: Marinobacter sp. CH_CUG1437-1 (assembly GCF_037029655.1). NCBI lineage: Bacteria > Pseudomonadati > Pseudomonadota > Gammaproteobacteria > Pseudomonadales > Marinobacteraceae > Marinobacter > Marinobacter sp. CH_CUG1437-1. The sequence continues at coordinate 682,881 of NZ_JAYMEW010000003.1, forward strand.
GTTTGAGGCCCCGGCCTTCTGGGAGCAGCCCTGGTTCTGGGACCTGATGAAGCAGGTGCTGGCAGGTCTGGTCATTCTGGTGCTGGTGCTTGGCTTGTTGCGCCCCACGCTCAAGAGCCTGTCGGGTGGTGGCCAGCGCGAGCGCGGTCTGGATTCTGGCAGCGGTGGCGGTTACGGTGGTCTTGACGATATCGAGGGCGGAGATGAGTTACGCAAGGCCATGTCTGCTCAGGATGATCTGCTTTTGCCGGGTGCCACAGACGGCTATGATAGGCAGCTGAACGCATTGAAAGGTCTGATTGCCGAGGATCCTGCGAGGGTCGCACAGGTAATGCGCCAGTGGGTGAATGTCGATGACTGAGCAAACCAATCAACAGGGTGGCGGTGAGGCGAAGAAGCCACAGCGGAAGATTCCGCGTGTGGAACAGGCTGCGATTCTGCTGATGTCACTGGGCGAAGCGGACGCTGCCGAGATCCTCAAGCACATGGGGCCGAAGGAAGTTCAGCGTGTGGGCGTGGCCATGGCCCAGATGAAGGACGTCAGCAAGGACGAAGTTACCTATGTGATGAATCAATTCGTTGACGCCGTGGGCGGCCAGACCGGTCTGGGTGTTGGCAATGATGAGTACATCCGCACGATGCTGACCCAGGCGCTGGGAGACGACAAGGCATCGAGCCTGATCGATCGTATACTCATTGGAGGCAACACCACGGGCCTTGATACCCTCAAATGGATGGAGCCCCGTGCGGTGGGTGACATCATCCGCTACGAGCATCCGCAGATTCAGGCCATTGTCATTTCCTATCTGGATCCGGATCAGGCGGCCGAAATTCTTGGTACCCTCGACGAAAAAGTGCGCCTTGACGTCATGATGCGGGTGGCGTCTCTCGAGAGTATCCAGCCCCAGGCGTTACAGGAGCTCAACGATATTCTGGAGAAGCAGTTCTCCGGCGGTGCCGCTTCACAGACCAGCCGTATCGGTGGTGTCAAACGCGCAGCCGACATTATGAACTTCATGGATCGCAGCATTGAAGGCAATCTGATGGATTCCATCAAGGATATGGATCCGGATCTTGCCAGCACCATTGAGGATCTGATGTTTGTGTTCGACAACCTCAAGGAAGTGGACGATCGCGGTATTCAGGCGTTGTTGCGGGAAGTATCCTCGGAAGTGCTGGTGGTGGCCCTCAAGGGTGCCGACGAAGAGGTCCAGGAGAAGATCTTCAAGAACATGTCCAAACGTGCTGCGGAGTTGCTGCAGGATGATCTTGAGGCCAAGGGGCCGGTCAAGGTCAGCGAAGTCGAGTCGGCCCAGAAGGACATTATTACCATTGCCCGCCGTATGGCCGAGGCCGGTGAAATCTCCCTCGGCGGGGCCGGCGAAGAAATGATGTAATGAAAGATTCCAGCCGAGACGTCAATCGTATTCCCAAGGAGCAGCTGACCGCCTATGAGCGCTGGGAGTTGCCCTTACTCGATGCCCGTGGCAATGAAGTGCCCCGGGAGGAGGAGCGCGAGGTCAAACCCCTGACGGCAGCGGACATCGATGAGATTCGTCAGGCCGCCCGTGAAGACGGTTTTAAAGAGGGGCGGGATCAGGGTTACGAGGACGGTCTGAAGGCCGGGAAGGAAGAAGGGCACCGGGAAGGACTGGAAACCGGCCTGGCAGAGGGTAGGGAACAGGGCCAGACCAAGGGGTACGATGACACCCGCAAGGAGATCGACGCCAAGCTCGACCGGCTTGAGCATTTGCTGGGTGAGCTGCTGCAGCCAATCAAGCGGCACGAAGACGAGCTGGAAACCTCGCTGGTGAACCTGACTACGGTTCTGGCGAGGGCCGTGGTCTACCGCGAACTGACCATCGACTCCTCCCAGATCCGGCATGTCGTTCGCCGTGCCATGGAAGCCTTGCCCTCCACTGCCGAGAATATCCGGATCCATATAAATCCCGAAGACTGTGAGATGGTCCGCGAGGTGACCGCGCGTCTGGATGCCTCTGCTTCAGTCATTGAAGACGCCAGCATTCTACCTGGTGGTTGCAAGGTAGAGACCCGTCACAGCCTTGTGGACTTCACCGTCGAAAAACGCTTCCAGCGGGCGGTTCAGAGCATGCTGGACCAGCAGATGAACGACAGCGAGGGCGGAGAAACCGAAGAGCTGGATTCGATGATGGAAGACCTGACCGGTTTCCACCGGGACGTCCTGGATTCTCAGGATGCCGGGGATTCCTCGGGTGATTCGAAGCCGGCGCAAGATGAAGGTGACGGTGATGACCTCGAACCTCGCTGACCGTCTGAACCGCTTTCAGGGCTTTCTGGGCAACGAACCGGAGCCGGAACTCTCGGGCCGATTGACCCGAATGGTCGGTCTGACACTGGAATGTGTCGGCTGCCCCATGGTTGTCGGTGACCGCTGCGTGATCTTCGGCCAGAACACCGGCAATGTTGAAGCAGAGGTGGTGGGTTTCGAGGATGACCGGGTTTACCTGATGCCGCTCACTGCCATTGAAGGGCTCAAGCCCGGTGCCAGGGTCGTGCCGCTATCCGCCGCCAGCCGAGTTCCGGTCGGGCCCCAGTTGCTCGGTCGGGTTGTGGATGGCAGTGGTGAGCCTCTGGACGGAAAAGGGCCCTTGCAGGCCGAAGCCCGCGTAGCGCTCACAGGCGATATCATTAATCCCCTGAATCGTGCGCCGGTGCGCCAATCGATGGATGTAGGTATTCGGGCAATTAACGCGTTGATGACCGTCGGCCAGGGTCAGCGCCTGGGTCTGTTCGCCGGCAGCGGCGTGGGTAAAAGTATGCTCCTGGGCATGATGACCCGCTTTACCGATGCCGACATTACGGTCGTGGGCCTGATTGGTGAACGGGGCCGCGAGGTAAAGGAATTTATCGAGGATATCCTGGGCGAGGAGGGGCTTTCACGCTCGGTGGTGGTGGCCGCGCCCGCCGATGACTCCCCCCTGATGCGGCTGCGCGCCGCCATGCTGACCACCCGGATTGCCGAATATTACCGGGACCAGGGCAAGCGAGTGCTCCTGCTCATGGATTCCCTGACCCGTTACGCCCAGGCCCAGCGGGAGATCGCGCTTGCTGTGGGCGAGCCTCCGGCGACCAAAGGCTACCCACCCTCGGTGTTTGCCAAGCTGCCCCAGTTGGTGGAACGAACCGGCAACGGTCGCCCCGGGGGCGGCTCGATTACCGCCTTCTACACCGTGCTTACCGAGGGTGACGACCAGCAGGATCCGATCGCCGATGCCGCCCGTGCGATTCTGGACGGCCACATTGTATTGTCCCGTCGGCTCGCCGAAGAGGGCCATTACCCGGCCATTGATGTGGAAGCGTCCATCAGTCGGGTGATGCCCCAGGTTACCGAGACCGAGCATTTTTCCAGAGCCCAGCGTTTCAAACAGGTGTACTCCCGGTATCAGCAGGCCCGGGACCTGATTTCCGTGGGCGCCTACGTGAAGGGCTCCGACCCGGAGACCGATTTCGCCATCACTCATATTGGCAATATGCGCCAGTTTTTGCAGCAGGGTCTCAACGAGAGCGCTCCCTTGAAAGACAGCATTGAACAGTTGCTGGCGGTGGTGCCGGAACGTCGTTCCCCCGAGCGGCGCAAGTCGGCCGTTCCCAATCCGGCTGCCGGCGCCAGCGGCGGTGATGCCTGATGCTGCGATCCCGGCGGCTGGAGGTGGTTCTTTCCCTGGAAGAACGCAAGGAACAGGAAGCACTGGAGCGAATGGGTGAGGCCCGAAAACTGGTCGAACAGCAGCGCGAACAGGTGCAAAACCTGAATCGTTACCAGCAGGAGTACCGGGATCAGATCCGCAACAGCCAGCAGGGCGTGGTGCAGGTGTCCCGTCTACAGGCCTGGCAGGCCTTTATTGCGCAGCTGGACCAGGTGATACGGCAGCAGCAGAAGCAGCTGGCGCACGCCGAACAGGTCTTTGAGACACGCAAACAGGAGTGGCAGCAGGCCTGGGAGCGGCGTCGCGGCATGGAAAAGTACATAGAAACCTGTCGGCAACAGGAGCAGAGAGAGCAGGATCTTCGCGAACAAAAGCTCTCGGATGAGGCGGCCGGGCGGGCCTTTTCTCGGCGTCGACGCTGAATCTTGCTCCACATCAAGCAAAAACGGATGCAAAGTCAGTCCACTCAGCTATCCTTACCCGAAGAAGGATCGGTGAAAACCGCCGGTTAAATGCTGCTCTTGATACCTTGGGAGGTTGAGGAATGCCGATTCAGACCCGCCGTGATGATGACGGTCAGACCCTTGTTATCAGTATTGAGGGCCGGTTTGATTTCAGCACCCACCAGGCGTTCCGGGATGCCTATGAGCACGGTGACCCGGCTGTCCGAAACTACATTGTGGACCTGTCGGACACCACCTATCTGGACAGCTCGGCCCTTGGTATGTTGTTGCTGCTCAGGGATTACGCCGGGGGCGACAGTGCCCGCATCGTCATTGAAAACTGTAATAACGATGTGCGGCGGATTCTCTCCATCTCCAATTTCGAGCAATTGTTCAACATCCGCTGATGCTCGCGGACTGCCGGAGTAGTCATGGATGATTCCGCTGCAGAACACAGCAGTCCTCTGAGAATACTCATCGCTGACGATTCGGACAGCGACCGCCTCATCCTGAAAACACTCCTGAAGCGCCTCGGGCACGAGGTTCTGGACGTCGCCAATGGGCTGGATGCCGTCTCGCTATTTCAGCGCGAGGCACCGGATCTGGTTCTGCTTGATGCCCTTATGCCGATCATGGATGGCATGGAAGCTGCCCGTCAGATCAAGGTTCTGGCTGGTGAGCGGCTGGTCCCCCTGATCTTTCTGACTTCCCTGTCTGAAGCGGGCGCCCTGGCCCGGTGCCTGGAGGCCGGTGGTGATGACTTTCTGGGCAAGCCCTACAACAGGATTATCATCGAAGCCAAGATCAAGGCGTTCAATCGAATGCGGCTGATGCACCAGACCCTGTCAGACCAGCGCGATCTGATCCGTGAGCGCAATCGCCAGCTCACGGAAGAACAGGAGATCGCCAAGCGGGTGTTCGATAATGTGGCCCATTCGGGTTGCCTCGACGCCGCCAGCATTCGCTATCACGCCTCCCCTCAGTCCATTTTCAACGGCGATGTGCTGTTTGCTTCGCCCCGGCCCGCGGGCGGAATGTTGATTTTTATGGGGGATTTCACCGGCCACGGTCTGCCGGCGGCGATTGGGGCCATGCCGGTTGCCGAGATCTTCTACGGCATGACCAACAAGGGCTTTAATGGTGAGGACGTACTGCGCGAGATTAACCAGAAGCTCAAACGAATTCTGCCCACCGGGATGTTCTGTTGTGGCGCCATGATAGAGGCGGACTTCAAGCTTAATCAGATTCAGATCTGGAACGGTGGGCTCCCGGATGGCTGGCTGATCCGGCCCTCAGGCGAGCATCTGGCATTACCATCACGGCATTTGCCCCTCGGTATCCTGTCGCCGGATCAGTTCAATGCCGATTTCGAGAGGGTCGGAGCTGCACCGGGTGACCGGGTGTTGATGATGACCGACGGCTTTCTGGAGTCCGCCGACAGCGAGGGCAACGTTTTTGGCGAGCAGGGTGTGACTGGAACCCTTGATCAGTTGGAAGCGGATGACCACCCTTTTGACGCCATGATGGCCGCTGTTCACCGGTTTACCGGCAACTTTGAGGATGGCGACGATCTGACGCTGTGCTCTCTGGAAATGATGGACGAGGCAGGACTAGCGCCTCTGCCAGATCGTGCCGCACCGTCCGCGCTTGCAGGGCCGGCGGAGTGGCGCTGTACCTATGAAATCCGGGAAAGGACCCTCGGAGAATTCAGTCCCTTGCCTCTGCTGCTTCATATCTGCATGGAAGTGCCGGGTCTTCGACGGAAAAGCGGCGAAATCTACACCTTGCTGGCGGAACTCTACAACAATGCACTGGAACACGGCGTTCTGGAGCTGCCCTCAGACTGGAAGCACTCGCCCGAGGGGTTTGGCCGTTACTATGCCGAGCGCACCCGGAGGTTGGCCAACGTAGAGGGTCACTACATCCGGTTTACGCTGCATCATTCCCTGAAACCGGATGGCGGCAGGCTTCGTGTTGTTTGCGAGGACAGTGGTCAGGGGTTCGATTTCCGGAATCATCCCAGTGTGGCTTCCGGTATATCCCCGGCGAAAGGCCGGCGTTATGCAGGGCGGGGCCTGCTGCTCTTGAAACGTCTGGCTGAAACCATCAGGTTTCATGAACAGGGCAATCATGTTGAAATTGTTTATGATTGGCAGTTCGCCCGTACAGCGGAGGATCGAGATGACTGAAAAACCACACCTGGACGAGGAGGCGCTGGCTGAACTTCGGGACGTCATGGAGGATGAATTCGAAGTCCTGATACAGACCTATCTGGCAGATTCCCGGGACAGAATCCGGGCGCTGCGGGAAGCCCTCAAGGCAGAGGATAGCGACGCCTTCGCGAAGACAGCCCACAGTTTCAAGGGCAGTTGCATCAATATCGGTGCACCCAGGCTTGGCGAAATTTGTCTCAAGGCCGAGATGGCTGGAAAAGAGTCCAGGCTGGGCGATGCGCCGGATCTATTGAATGATATCGATCAGGAATTCGCGCAGGTGATTCATGGCCTTGATGGATTGATGGCCCGGTAATTATCGTCAACAGAGGCCTTCCCCCCAGAAAGCGCCCATGTGCTCTGGCATCACAATTGCTAAGTCTTTGGCATAGAGTTGATTAACCGCCCAAACACCGGCGAAGTCCGGCAAGGTGAGGGCGACAATGCGATAAAAGCGGCAAGAGGTTGCCATGGCCCAGATGGTTCTCCCCCAAACTCCCTCGCCCGGAACTCAAAAGGACTCCGGCCCGTCCAAATCCGGAGCCAGCCGGGATCCGGCTGACAGAAAAAACGATTTTGAATCTGTCTCCCAGGCAGAGCAGAAGCGGTTGGACCGCCAGAGAGCGGATCGCAACGCCGATGCAAAGTCTCCTGATGAAACCCGGTCTGCCCGTGACAATGGGACCGATACAAAAACCGATGCCAATGCCAATGCAAAGTCCGGCGAGAAGCCTGATGCGGCCTCCGGTAGCGACTCCCGGGAATCCAGTGACGTGCCCGTTGCCAGTGATGAAGCCGGAGCAGAGCCCACCGCACTGCCACTGACCTTTGCCGAGTTACAGTCATTACTGGGGCCGCAGGCTGGCCGTTCCGGTGAAGCCGTCGTTTCGGTGAGCGGCGTTGGAACCGGCGCCAGTGCGTCAGCTGGCGGGACGGGACAGTCTGCGGCGGTTGCCGGCATGTTTAATGGCGTTCTCTCGTCCGTGTCCGGTCAGAAGGGGCAGACCTCGGCCGGTGCAGTCACCGGCGATGCCTCATTGACAGATGTTATGAAAGCGTCGGTACTCACCGATTCAGGTCGGAATCCGGATTCGGGCTCGCTGATGGGGTCTGGCCGATTCCAGTCGGCCATGGATCTTGTCTCCCAGCAGGTGGCCAATAACGCGAATGGAGCCACCAAGCTGGCAGGCGAGAACGCTGCGCCCCTTCGAGGTTATGCCACGTCGATCGACGTGCCGGTCGGCCATTCTGAATGGGGCGACAAACTGGTCGGCAAGCTCAGCTGGCTGACCGCCCGCAATATGTCGGTTGCCGAAATCCACTTGACTCCGCCGGACATGGGGCCCATGGAGGTCAAGGTCAGGGTTCAGAACGAGCAGGCGAACATTACTGTCCATTCCGCGAATCCGGTGGTACGGGATCAGTTGGAACTTCACTCCCATCGACTCCGGGACATGCTGGGTGAGCAAGGGTTGTCACTGGCCGGCTTTGACGTTTCTGACTCGCCCCGGCAGCAGACCGGCGAACAGGGAACCGGGGGCGGTGACGGCTCCGAGGCAGATTCGACCTCCCTCGTCGCTGGCGATCATGAAGATGACAAAGTCAATTCCGGCAGCCTTGATCTGAGCTGGAAAGGCGAAGTGGACATCTTCGCCTGACACTCTTGATAATTCCCTCCCAATCTCTTTTGCCCATCCTTCCCGGCAACGCTAAACTGCTGTTCTGAACGGGAAGGTTGGGTGTTCTGGCCCGTCCTTTGCATATTATCCTGAAAAGTCACGGAAAACGCTCCGTCTGACGGATTTCTGGCAAATCGAAGACTATGGCTGAAAATAACGAATCTGAAGTGGCGCCCGCCAAGAAAGGAAAACTGAAGCTGATCATCATGCTGGTTGTGGTGGTCATTCTGGCGATTGTACTGTCCGTGGTGGGCACCCTCTGGTTTCTCGGTGATGGCTTGCCGGGTATGGGTGGCGACGAAGGTGAGTCGGAAGAGGTTGCAGAGGAAACCTTCATTCCCAGTAGCTATCACCAGATCCAAAAAGCGATTGTTACCACGGTTCAGGCAGAGGGCCGCCAGCGCTATGCCCAGGTTTATCTGGCACTTGAGTCAACAGATCAGCAGGCGTTAGAAGCTGCCAAATTGCATATGCCCTTGATTCGAAGCCAGTTGGTAACGGTTCTTGGAAGCAGCGACTTCAATGAATTGCAGACGCCCGAGGGGCGGAGCGGCCTGGCCGACCGGATGCTGACCACGGTGAATCGGGTGCTGGAGCAGGAAGGCGAGCCCGCCATCACACGGGTGCTATTCAGAAATTTCGTCGTGCAATAGCGCACGGTCCAAGGTACTTCAGGGGCAGGACTACGTATGCAGGACTTGTTGTCACAGGATGAAATCGATGCCCTCCTCCACGGAGTGGACGACGGTGACATTGATACCTATGAGGAGACCGACGATACCGGCATAAAGGCTTACGATCTTGCCAGTCAGGACCGCATCGTCCGGGGCCGGATGCCGACCCTGGAAATGATCAACGAGCGCTTTGCCCGCTACACCCGGATCAGCCTCTTCAACCTGATGCGTCGTAACGCCGATGTCTCGACTGGCGGCGTTCAGATCATGAAGTTTGGCGAGTACATCCACACCCTCTACGTGCCCACCAGTCTCAACCTGTGCAAGGTTCGCCCGTTGCGCGGCACGTCGCTCTTCGTGCTGGATGCCAAGCTGGTCTTCAAACTGGTGGACAACTTTTTCGGTGGGGAAGGGCGCCACGCCAAGATCGAGGGTCGGGAATTTACTCCGACCGAGACACGGATTGTCCAGATGGTTCTGAATCAGGTCTTTGAAGACATGAAAGAAGCCTGGCATGCGGTCCTCAAGGTGGATTTCGAGTATCTCAGTTCTGAGGTCAACCCGGCCATGGCCAATATCGTCAGCCCCAGTGAGGTGGTCGTGGTCAGTACCTTCCATATTGAGCTCGACGGCGGCGGTGGCGAGCTGCATTTTGCCTTGCCCTACTCCATGATTGAGCCCATTCGTGATGTGCTGGATGCCGGTGTCCAGAGTGATATCGACGATGTGGACGAGCGCTGGGTGAATGCGCTTCAGGAAGATATCAAAGAGGTAAACGTTCCGATCAACACTACGGTCTGTCGCCGTCGGATATCGTTGCGGGACATTGCCAAGATGAAAGCCGGCGACATCATCCCGGTTGAGATTCCCGAGCATTTGACGGTCACCGCCAACGGAATTCCGGTCTACAAGGCGACTCTGGGAACCCGTGACGGGAAACTGGCGCTTCGAATTCACGAACGGGCATCTGTGCCCAAGGTAAAGAAACAACTGAAGGTGGGACGCAATGGCTGACGACGACAAGAAAGACGAGCAGGAACTCAGCGAAGACGAAAAGCTGGCTGCCGAGTGGGAAGCCGCCATGGAAGAGTCTGGTGATGAGGGCGAGCGTGAGGACGAATGGGCCGCTGCCATGGCCGAGGCCGGTGAGACCGGTGGCGACGAAGACGACGTTCAGACTGCGCCCATGGAAGAATTTGATGCCGGAAGCGAACCTGCCCAGGGTGGTGGCCCGGCTCCGGATATCGACGTTATCCTCGACATACCGGTCACTATCTCAATGGAAGTGGGCAACACCCAGATTCCGATACGAAACCTGCTGCAGCTGAACCAGGGGTCGGTTATCGAGCTGGACCGGCTGGCGGGCGAGCCCCTGGACGTGCTGGTTAACGGTACGCTGATTGCCCATGGCGAGGTGGTTATGGTGAATGAAAAGTTCGGCATCCGTCTCACCGATGTGATCAGCCCGGGCGAACGCATCAAGCGGTTGCAGAAGTAACATGTGGGCCAGACTGACTGCGGCACTGGCGCTGCTCGTGACCCATCCGGCTGTCGCCCAGGAAGCGGCAAAGACGGCGGCACCTGATTCCCCGGTGAGAGCTCCGGACACCGTAGGTACAATCGTCAGCCTCGGGCTGGGCCTGGTGGCGGTGGTGGCCGTGATTTATGGCTGCGCCTGGATCATCCGGCGGATGAACGGCATGACCGGCATGAACAACAACGCCATCAAGGTGGTGTCGGTGATGGCTATCGGAGCCCGGGAGCGTATTGCCCTGATTGAAGTGGGCGGCCAGCAGATCCTGTTGGGCATTACGCCATCGGCGATCCGAACCCTCCATGTGTTTGATGAGCCGGTTGTCGAGGCCGGCAGCGCCGGTTCCAGCGATTTTGCCCGCCGCCTGCAGGGCATGATCGGCAAGTCCTGGACCTCCCCGACAAGGAACGATTAGCCCCATGCTTGCCGCAACCATCAAGCGACTGCTGCCTTCCCTGATTTTATTGGCAGGCTTTTTCTGGGCACCTCTAGCGTTCGCCCAGGAACCCTCCGGCATCCCCGGTATACCGGCGTTTACCGTGACCCCGGGAGAAGGCGAGGGCGCGCAGGAATACTCGGTCACCCTGCAGATCCTTGCGCTGATGACCGCGCTGACGTTCCTGCCGGCCATGCTCATGATGATGACTTCGTTTACCCGCATCATCGTTGTGTTCGCCATCCTGCGCCAGGCCATCGGCCTGCAGTCCACGCCCTCGAACCAGATTCTCCTGGGACTGGCCCTGTTCCTCAGCATCTTCATCATGAAACCGGTGCTGGAAGAGGCCAATCGGGTGGCATTACAACCCTATATGCAGGAAGAGGTGACGTCCCTGGAGGCAGTGGAACTGGCCAGCCAGCCGTTCCGGAAATTCATGCTGGAGCAGACCCGGGAGAGTGACCTGGCCCTGTTCATGCGAATCTCGGACGTACAATACGATACCCCCGAGGACGTGTCCTTCTGGATACTGATGCCGGCATTCGTGACCAGTGAGCTCAAAACCGCGTTCCAGATCGGGTTTATCCTGTTTATCCCGTTCCTGATTATCGACATGGTGGTGGCCAGTGTTCTCATGGCCATGGGTATGATGATGCTGTCGCCGATCATCATCTCCCTGCCGTTCAAGATCATGCTGTTTGTGCTGGTGGACGGTTGGGCCCTGATCATGGGCACCCTGGCCGCCAGCTACGGAATATAGGAGGCGTCATGACTCCGGAAACCGTTATCGACATCCTGCGCGAAGCCCTCTGGATGATTGTTCTCCTTGCCTCGATAATCATCGGACCGGGTCTGGTGATTGGCCTTGTGGTCAGTACCTTTCAGGCGGCAACGCAGATCAACGAACAGACCCTGAGCTTCCTGCCCCGCCTGCTGGTCACGCTGATCGTTATTATCGTGTGGGGCCCCTGGATGCTGACGCAGCTGCTGGACCACGCCAACCGGCTGTTCGGTAACATTCCCTACCTGATCGGCTGACGGATGATACCGGCGGAAATCAGCGCGGACGTTATCGGCCAATGGGTCGGTCAGCACATCTGGCCCCTGTTCCGCCTGGCCAGCTTCCTGATGGTGATCCCTATATTCGGTACCCAGCTGGTGCCCGCACGGATCCGGCTGGGGCTGGCTCTGCTAATGACCATCCTGATTGCACCCATGATCCCGCCTGTACCCCAGGTGGAGGCACTGAGCGCCGATGCGGTGGTCATTACCCTTCAGCAGATCCTGATCGGCGTCGGCATGGGCTTCGCGCTCACGGCTCTCTGGCAACTCTTCGTCATCGCCGGCCAGATGATCGCCATGCAGATGGGCCTGGGCTTCGCCTCAATGGTTGATCCGGCCAACGGCGTTAACGTGCCTGTATTGTCCCAGATCTACACCATCACCATCACTTTGTTGTTCCTGGCCATGAATGGACACCTGGTGGCTTTCGAAGTCTTTATCGAAAGCTTCCGGACCCTGCCCATCGGCATGGAAGGGCTGGGCCAGACCGGCGTCTGGGAGCTGGCCCACCGGATCAGCTGGATGTTCGCCTCCGCCATGCTCCTGGCGTTGCCGGCGGTGACGGCCGTGCTGATCGTCAATATTTCCTTCGGCGTCATGACCCGCGCCGCGCCCCAGATGAACATCTTCGCCCTGGGCTTCCCGATTGGCCTGATTTTTGGATTGTTTGCCATATGGGTGCTGCACGCCAATTTTCTGCCGCACTTCGATCAGTACACCCGGGAGACCTTTGATTTCATGCGGGGACTGCAGGGGCAGCCGTAAAGACTCATGGCCGAAGAAAACGATAACAGTCAGGAAAAAACGGAAGAGGCCACCCCCCGAAGGCTCGAAAAGGCCAGGGAGGAGGGCCAGACTGCCCGTTCCAAAGAGCTGGCCACCATGGCGGTGCTCCTGGCTGGCGCGGGAGGCATGCTCGTGTTCGGCGCCAGCCTCGGAGCGTCGCTGGAAGCCATCATGCGCGACAGCTTCGTGATCGAGCGGTCCGCCATCTTTGACATGCGGCACATGAGCGTCCAGCTCATCGAATCTTCCAAGGAAGCCGCCTGGGCCCTCTCGCCGATTCTGGTACTACTTCTTATTGCCGCCATCTTCGGCTCAATCGGAATTGGCGGTCTGCTGATCAGCGGCAAGGCCGTGGCCCCGAAACTCAATCGTATGGACCCCATCAAGGGCCTGGGGCGCATGTTCTCAATGCGCTCGCTGATCGAGCTGGTCAAGGCCATCGCAAAAGTCGGCCTTGTTATGGCTTTGGCCATTCTCATCCTGGATCTACGCACCGAAGACCTGTTGTCCATCGCCGAGGAACCGGTGGTGCCGGCAATGGAACACGTGCTCTGGACCATCGCCTGGAGCTTCTTCCTCCTGGCTTGCGCCACCATCATCATCGCGGCTATCGACGTACCCTTCCAGATCTACGATCACCAGAAAAAACTGCGGATGACCAAGCAGGAAGTGAAGGACGAGTACAAGGACACGGAGGGTAAACCCGAGGTCAAAGGCAAGATCCGACAGCTCCAACGCGAAATGGCCCAGCGCCGCATGATGCAGGATGTGCCGACCGCCGACGTTGTAATTACCAACCCGACTCACTATGCGGTGGCCCTGAAGTACGATCAGAAGGCGATGGCTGCGCCGATTGTAGTGGCCAAGGGGGCCGATGAGGTGGCCTTTAAGATCATGGAAATTGCCCGCGAGAACAAAGTCGAGATTCTGAGAACACCGCCGCTGACCCGAGCGGTTTACCACAACACCGACATCGGCGAGGAAATTCCCGATGGCCTCTACATGGCGATCGCCCAGGTGCTCGCCTATGTGTTCCAGCTTCGCCAGTTCCGCAAGGGGCGTGGGCCTAAACCTGGTATGCCTGACTTCCCCATTCCCTCTGATTTGCGGCGCGACGTTTAGTTCTGAGCGGGGTTCCTGTAAGTAGCCTGCGGGTTTAGGAGTTAGCGCGGTTGTGGGTGGCCTTTTCAGGACACGCTACGAGCACATCCATGTGCGCTTGACTGTGGCCATCCATGGCCACAGACAGTCCTGAAAAGGCCACCCACAACCGCTTTTCAAACCCATCGATATCGCTGAAAAATACTAGTGCTGACCGTAGGTCGGATTAGGCGAAGCCGTAATCCGACAATCCCGTTGTGGTTTTAATAACATTTGTTGGATTAGGGCCTCGCCTAATCCAATCTACGCGGTTTTGGCGGATTCCCGTCAGGTTTGCGAGGTTTGTGGGTCTGCTTCCCAAAAATGTCTGTGGCCATGGATGGCCACAGTCAAGCGCACATGGATGTGCTCGTAGCGGTTTTTGGGAAGCAGACCCACAAACCTCTTACCCCGAAACAGCAGGCTAGGGCAGGACTCGAAGGCAAGGTCAGCAACCAGCCTCAATAACCCGAACCATCGGCTCACCGCGGCTTTCGGGAATCGGCAAGATTCCATACCAGGACCGCGGGTCATGCACGGTGGCCGAGGCGAACCCACAGGACAGGAAATGCTCCCGTGCCTGAGCGTCAGTCTGGAAATGGAAGGATACCTCGCTGCGGGTAACGGCCCCGAGGACGCCGCCGAGTGCTTTCAGGGTGGTGTTCAGCGCAGGCTGGCTCGGCTGGTAGTAGCTTTCGGAAAGGTAAACCGAACCCGGGCGTCTGGCCATGGCGGAGGAGAGTCTGCGCCAGAACTCGGTGATGGTTTCCAGGGAAAAATAGCTGGTCAGGCCTTCGGTGACGATGATTACCGGCTCGTTGTTCTCGAATACCCGGTCGATTACTTTTTCCAGTTGGTACTCGCCGTGATCCGCGAGGATATCGATGGGCGTGACCTGGTGATGGTCGCCGAGGCGGCCAGTGGCCATCAGGCGGAGGGCCTTGCGGGCGGCCATGTCGGGCAGGTCGGCTTCGACCATGTGGAGCAGGGGATGTTTCTGGCGTAACCGCATGCCCCGGGGAGACATACCGCACGCGATTTCCAGCACCTGGGTGATGCCTTTGTCGCGGATGGCCTGGTCGATCAGGTGGTCGATGATCAGATGGCGTTGCAGAAGGAAGGTGCGGATGTTGCCACCGATGGCCGCCTTGCTGGCGGCCTCGAAGGGTGTCATCAGGCGGTATAGCCAGCGGCCTTTTTCCGTTGCCAGGGTATCGTCAGAAAGCCCGTACCGGTGCCAGACGGCACCGGTGTAGAGGGCAGTGAAACTGATGCCGGAGCTATCAGTCCGCTTTCTGCTCATAAACCGCTTTACCCCATGCCTCGCGGCTGCCGGGGAGGATCAGGTTCAGGATGATGGCAGCCACCGCGCACAGTGCGATGCCTTCCAGGTGCCCGAGTACCATCCCGCCGATACCGAACACCAGGGTGACCCCGACGATCACCAGATTGCGAGACTGTGACAGGTCCACCTGGTGACGGATCAGCGTGTTAAGGCCAACCACGGCAATGGAGCCGAACAGCAGGCACAGGATACCGCCCATAACCGGGACCGGGATGGTCTGCAGTGCCGCGCCGAACTTGCCAACAAAGGCCAGAACGATGGCAGCGCCGGCCGCCCACCACATAACCTTCGGGTTGAAGTTCTTGGTCAGCATGACTGCGCCGGTGACTTCCGAATAAGTGGTGTTGGGCGGTCCGCCGAGCATGGAAGCAGCGCTGGTGGCCAGGCCGTCACCCAGCAGGGTGCGATGCAGGCCCGGCTTTTCCAGATAGTTCTTACGGGTCACGTTGCCGATGGCCAGCACGTCGCCGATGTGTTCGATGGCCGGGGCGATGGCCACCGGAATCATGAACAGCACGGCGCCCCAGCTGAACTCGGGCGCAACGAAGCTAGGAACGGCAAACCAGGCAGCTTCTTTGATGGGCGTAGTATCTACGATGCCGGCAAACGCGGAGAGGATGTAGCCGGTGATCACGCCGAACATGATGGGAATCAGGCGGAAGATGCCCTTGGCCCAGACCGACATGATGATGGTTACGGCCAGAGAGATCATCGCGATCCAGATGGCGGTGTCGTAGGGGATCAGCTGGTTGGCGCCGTCACCTGTACGGCCGGAGGCCATGTGAACCGCAACCGGTGCCAGCCCGAGACCGATGGTCATGATCACGGGGCCGATGACCACTGGCGGCAGCAGGCGGCGGACAAAGCCGGTTCCTCGCATCCGAACCAGGCCACTCAGGAAGATGTAGAGAATACCTGCGGCCATCAGGCCGCCCAGGGTTTCTTCCATGCCAAACCGGCCTTTGGAGGCGATTACGGGGGCAATAAAGGCGAAGGAGGACGCCAGGAAAATCGGGATCTGCCCGCCGGTCACCACGTGAAATATCAGGGTGCCCAGACCGGCGGTGAACAGGGCCACGTTGGGATCCAGGCCGGTGATCAATGGCATCAGCACCAGGGCGCCGAAGGCAACTAGTAGCATTTGTGAGCCGGCAATGGCCTGTTTCCAGACCGGGTCGTTGGTATGATCCTGCATGCTTAAACGTCCTTCTGCTTGGTGCCGAAGATCTTGTCGCCGGCATCGCCGAGGCCCGGAAGGATATAACCTTTCTCGTTCAGGCGTTCATCAACGGAGGCCGTGTAGATCGACACGTCCGGATGAGCCTCGAGAACCTTCTTGACGCCCTCGGGCGCGGCTACCAGAACCAGGGCCCGGATCTCGGTGCTGCCGGCTTTCTTGAGCAGGTCGATGGTGGAAATCATGGAGCCGCCGGTAGCGAGCATGGGATCGACGATCATGGCCATTCGCTGATCCAGCTCACCCACCAGTTTTTCCAGGTAGGTGCTGGCCTCGAGTGTTTCCTCGTTGCGGATCTGGCCGACAACACTGACCCGGGCAACAGGAATGAGGCTCAGAACACCGTCGAGCATGCCAAGCCCGGCCCGGAGGATCGGAACGATGGTGACTTTCTTGCCGTGAATCTGTTCCACATTCACTGGGCCGGCCCAGCCTTCGATGGTCTTTTCCTGCAGGTTGAAGTCCTTGGTGGCCTCGTAGGTCAGAAGTGCACCAACTTCCTGTGCCAGCTCCCGGAAATTCTTGGTGCTGATATCCGCACGGCGCATGATGCCGAGCTTGTGGCGGATCAGAGGGTGTTTTACCTCGTGGATTGGCATGGGGTCACCTGTGTGTCTGGTTGGGGTTTTAGCGTCGCATTTAAATGGCGCAAGGATACCGCATCTGGCAAGGCGAGTCAGGCCGCAAATGGCCGGTTCGCGGAAATCCACTAAGGGCTGGTACGGATCTTGCGATAACTCTTCCAAACGACGCCGCCGCGTCAGATTTTCGACCTTTGAAACGCCTGCAGGCACGGCCAATCGGAGAAGTATCCGGCATGGACAGAGCTTTAGTCCTCAATAACGTCAAAACCCTGACGCGGGGAAATCTGGGCATTCCCATCATGCTGATGGGCTTGCTCGGTATGATGATTCTGCCCATGCCGGCGTTTTTGCTGGACGTGTTCTTCACGTTCAACATCACCCTGTCGATTGTCATTCTGCTGGTCTGTGTCTACGCCCTGAGGCCCATGGAGTTTGCCTCTTTCCCCACGGTATTGCTGGTGGCCACGCTGCTGCGTCTGGCCCTGAACGTGGCGTCTACGCGGATCGTTCTGTTGAACGGCCACGAGGGCGGCGACGCTGCCGGTAAGGTGATCGAATCCTTTGGTGCGGTACTTATTGGTGGCAACTACGCCGTGGGTCTGGTGGTCTTCGCGATTCTTATGATCATCAACTTCCTGGTGGTCACAAAGGGCGCCGGCCGGGTCTCCGAAGTAAGTGCCCGTTTCACCCTGGATGCCATGCCCGGCAAACAGATGGCCATTGATGCGGATCTCAACGCCGGCCTGATCAATCAGGACGAAGCCAAGCATCGCCGGGCCGAGATTGCCCAGGAGGCGGATTTCTATGGTTCCATGGACGGTGCGTCCAAGTTCGTTAAAGGCGATGCCATTGCCGGCTTGCTCATTCTTGCCATTAACATCGTCGGCGGGATCGCCATCGGTATGCTCCAGCATGGCCTGGATTTCGGGCTGGCCATGGAGCGCTATGCGCTATTGACCATTGGTGACGGCCTGGTGGCACAGATTCCCTCGCTGCTGCTGTCCACGTCTGCGGCGATCATGGTAACGCGGGTCACTTCCAGCCAGGACATGGGCGGCCAGATCCTGCAGCAGATGTTCAGTGCGCCGAAGGCTCTGTCCATTGCGGCTGGAATCCTGATTATCCTCGGCCTGATTCCCGGCATGCCTCACGTGGCCTTCCTGGGTCTTGGTGCGCTGGCCGGCGGTGCTGCCTGGTATATCTGGAAACACCAGAGGCAGACTGTCGAGGAGGAGGGCGCCTTCCCGGCCAGGGGCGCTGGCGGCGCGGCACCGCGACCGGCGGGGCGGGATCTGCCGCCGGGCGGAGACGCGGGTGGCGATCAGAGTCGTCAGCTGCCGGCACCCGGAGAGACCAAAGAGCTGGGCTGGGACGATGTCTCCACCGTCGATATCGTCGGTCTGGAAGTGGGGTATCGGCTGATTCCGCTGGTGGATAAGTCCCAGGGCGGTCAGTTGCTCAGTCGCATCAAGGGTGTTCGTAAAAAACTGTCCCAGGATCTGGGTTTCCTGATGCCCTCGGTCCACATTCGCGACAATCTCGATCTGATGCCCAACGTCTATCGCATTACCCTGATGGGCGTGACCATTGCCGAGGCGGAGATTCACCCGGACCGGGAGCTGGCCATCGACCCAGGCCAGGTGTTTGGGAAGGTCGAGGGAATTGAGGGCAAGGATCCGGCGTTCGGTCTGGATGCCTGCTGGATCGAGCCCGATAAGAAAGACCAGGCCCAGACCCTGGGCTATACCGTGGTCGATGCCAGTACCGTGGTTGCGACCCATCTGAACCAGGTGTTGCAGAAACACGCCCACGAACTGCTGGGCCACGAGGAAGTCCAGAAGTGGCTGGATCAGCTTGAGAAGATTTCTCCGAAGCTGGCCGAAGAGCTGGTACCCACCACCGTTTCAATCAGTCTGCTCCTGAAGGTCTTGCAGAACCTGCTGAAGGAGGAAGTGCCGATCCGGGATATGCGGTCCATTGCCGAGGCCATCGTGAATGTTCATCCGAAGAGCCAGGATCCCAAGCTGCTGACCACGGTAGCCCGGCAGTCCCTGCGCCGGATGATTGTCCAGAGCATCTGCGGCAACGAATCGGAGATACCGGTGATCACCCTGGATCCGGACTTGGAACAGTTATTGCTGAAGTCTGTTCAGCAGAGTCAACAATCCGGCGGTCAGGAAGACATTGGCCTGGTTCTGGAGCCGAATATGGTGGAGAAGCTCCAGCGATCGCTTCAGGAGAGCGTCCAGCGCCAGGAGATGCTTGGCAAACCGGCCATTCTGCTGGTGTCCGGGCCACTGCGGCCGGTCCTGGCGAAGTTTGCCAGCTATGGGGTAGAGCGACTGCACGTGCTCTCGTACCAGGAAATTCCGGATAACAAACAGATTACGATCGTGGCGTCCGTTGGCCAGTAACGGCGCGGATGACAGAGCGGACAGCGCCGGCACGGCGTTGCCGGTGGAGGAAGAGGCATCATGAAAGTAAAACGGTTTTTTGCTCAGACCATGGCAGAGGCGCTGAAACAGGTCAGTGAACAGATGGGGCCGGATGCCGTGATTCTTTCCAACCGTCGGGTCGACGGTGGTGTCGAAATCGTGACGGCGCTGGACTATGACGAAAACATGGCGCGCCAGCGCCTGGGCAACCAGGCCGAAGAAGCCACCAACGGATCCCGCCTGGCAGAAATGCAGGCTGACCAACATCGTCGTCTCGAGGATGAATTGAGCCGATCCCGTGACCGCATCCGTGAAGTCAGGGAAAGGCGTGCCTCCCAGGGAGCCGGCTACGCAGGTCCGTCGTTCGCTGCTGTTCAGGAAACGGTCGGCGGCGATTTCAGTGATAGTGTGGCTGAGACCCAGGCGCCGAAGGATGTCTACTCTGATGAACTCGCACAGATGCGCGCCGAGATCAGCTCCCTCAGGGATATGATGCAGGGTGGTCGCCCGCAGCCGGACCCGGTGGTTTCGACAAACACGGCTGTTCAGCAAAGGCTGGCCGAGCGCCTGCAGGAATTCGGCCTGGGCAGCGAACTGGCAGGGTCAATTTCCCGTCGCCATAAGGCAGGGCGACTGGAAGATGGTTGGAAGCAGTCCCTGAAAATGCTCTGCACCGGCGTTCGGACCTCTCGCATGGAGTGGCTTGATGAGGGGGGCGCCTATGCGCTGGTGGGTCCTACCGGTTCCGGCAAGACCACCACGATTGGAAAGCTGGCGGCGCGGTATGTGCTCAAGCATGGCTCCGACTCCCTGGCTCTGGTTACCACCGATCGATATCGGGTGGCGGCGCACGAGCAGCTGTTCGTGTTTGGTCGTATCCTGAATGTGCCGGTTCGGGTGGTGGATGAGGCTCACAGCCTGGACGATATTCTGGACGAGCTGTCAGACCGTCACCTGGTTCTGATTGATACTGCCGGGCTGACAAGTTCGGATAAAGGTTATCAGGAACAGCTGGCCGAACTGGCTCGCAGCCATCACAATGTCAAAACGCACCTGGTCGTCTCGGCAACCAGTCAGCCGCGCATCATGAAATCCGTCTGGCATTGCTATAAGATGGCAAATCTTGCGGGCTGTGTGATGACCAAGATCGATGAGGCCCTGACACTGGGTGAGTCCCTCGGCTTTGTCATGGAAACCGGTCTCCCGGTAGCCTACTACACAGACGGGCAGAAGATTCCTGAAGATCTGCACCACGCAGAAGCTGTTCCGCTGGTGCGGCTGGCCGTGGATCGGCTTAAAACACTCCAGCAACAGCAGGCGGTCGCAGAGGGCCTGAAAGAGCACGCCTGAGACCGGGCAGATTGACAGCAGGCGTCGGAAACGCACCGGCGAAACGTGGCGAGAGACAAAAAACAGTATGAGCAGAGCACATCCGGTACAGGTGATTGCAGTTTCCGGCGGTAAAGGTGGAGTCGGCAAGAGTAACGTGTCGGTCAACCTCGGAATTGCCCTGGCGCAGAAAGGCCGGAGAGTGGTGCTGCTCGACGCCGATCTTGGGCTCGCCAACATCGACGTATTGCTGGGCATCACCGCCAACCGTAACCTTCAGGATGTTCTGGCAGGCGACTGTGACCTCAAGGACGTTCTGGTAAATGGTCCCGGCGGCATAAAGATCGTTCCTGCCTCGTCAGGTACCCAGCGGATGACCCAGCTCAGTCCCATGGAGCATGCCGGGCTTATTAATGCGTTCAGCGAGCTGGGGGATCAGATCGATGTCCTGATCGTCGACACCGCCGCCGGTATCTCCGAATCGGTGGTCAGCTTTCTCAGGGCGTCCCAGGAGTTACTGTTGGTTGTGTGTGACGAACCCACGTCCATCACCGATGCCTACGCCCTGATCAAGCTGATGAACCGGGATTATGGAACCAATCGTTTCCGCATTCTTGCCAACCAGGTGCGGAATGAGCAGGAAGGCCGGCATCTGTTCGAAAAACTGACTCGGGTCACCGAGCGCTTCCTCGATGTGGCACTACAATATGTCGGTATAGTCCCCTACGATGAGGCGGTGAAGAAAGCAGTCCAGAGACAGAGGGCAGTGCTGGATGCCTATCCCAGAGCGAAAGCCTCCCTGGCCATCAAGTCTCTGGCCGACAAGGTAGACAGCTGGCCGTTGCCGTCCTCACCCCGTGGACATCTGGAATTCTTTGTGGAGCGGCTCGTCGAAGTCTGAATCGGATCCAGTCAAACAAGAAACCGGATACATGACATTGGCGAAAAACCTCGGAATCTATAACCAGTCGGGTGCGCAGAAAGCATCTCAGCTTGTTGAGCAACACGCGCCGCTGGTCAAGAAAATCGCCCTCCATTTGATGGCCCGCCTGCCGGCTTCCGTTCAGCTTGAAGATCTTATGCAGGCCGGCATGATTGGCCTGCTTGAGGCTGCCCAGCGATACAGTTCCACCAAAGGAGCCACCTTCGAGACCTACGCCGGTATCCGGATTCGTGGGGCGATGGTCGATGAAATCCGCAAGGGCGACTGGGTTCCCCGCTCCGTGCATCGAAACGCCCGTCGCATTTCCCAGGCCATCAAGGCTGTGGAAGACCGGCTTGGCCGGGAAGCCCAGGATCAGGAAGTGGCCGAGGAGCTGGGCATGGAGCTTGCGGAGTATCATTCCTATCTTTCCGATTCCAACAGTGGCCGACTTTTTAGCCTCGATGAGCTCAATGAATCCGGAGAGCTGCCGATAGAACAGACAGAGACGCAGGATAACCCTCTGGAGGGGTTGTCCTCCGATGCCTTCCGGCGGAGCCTGGCTGAGGCCATTGAAGACCTGCCGGAGCGGGAAAAACTGGTTCTGAGCCTTTATTACCAGGAAGAGCTGAACCTCAAGGAAATAGGCGCCGTGCTGGGCGTCAGCGAGAGCAGGGTCAGCCAGATTCACAGCCAGGCTGCCTTGCGCCTTCGGGGGCGGTTGTCGGATTGGCGCCAGGAACCGGACAGCTGATTGCGTTCAGTCTGTGTCTGCGAAGGGGCAGTCTGTAGTTTTTGGTAACCGATGCTTTACAACGGAAGCAAAGGTCTGACAATAAGCGGTTTAAACAGCGGCCTGCTAGACTTTGAACGCGAAGGTCAAACGAATTCCGGGTGTTACTAACTGGAGGTCCCATTGGACAAAAACATGAAAATCCTCATTGTGGATGATTTCTCCACAATGCGACGGATCATCAAAAACCTGCTGCGTGATCTGGGCTTCACCAACACCGATGAAGCAGACGATGGCAACACAGCCTTGCCGATGCTGAAGAGCGGCAAATACGACTTTCTGGTCACCGACTGGAACATGCCGGGCATGTCCGGGTTCGATCTTCTGAAGGCTGTCCGGGCTGACGAGAATCTGAAAACCCTGCCGGTATTGATGGTAACGGCTGAGGCGAAGCGCGACCAGATTGTTGCCGCGGCTCAGGCGGGCGTGAACGGCTACGTTGTCAAACCGTTCACTGCCGCTGTGCTCAAGGAAAAGATTGAGAAAATCTTTGAAAGAATCCAGTAACCAGAGGTCGGATGGCTCTCATGAGCGATAGCAAAAAGAACCATCGGGGCCTTGAGCCGGAGGTGACCGAAAAGCTCCAGCGGCAGGCAGCAGAGCTGGCAGAGAGTGTTGATGCCGGTGATTATGCCAAAGCCATGACCCTGATCAATGAACTCAGCGAGGTCAGGGATCAAAGTCTGTACCGCGAGGTAGGGCGATTGACCCGGAGCCTGCACGAAGCCATCCGGAACTTCCAGATTGACCCCCGGAACGCGGAACAGCAGGAAGCGCTGTCGAAGATGACAGACGCCTCCGATCGCCTCGAATACGTTGTGCAGATGACCGGCGAAGCGGCCAACCGCACCATGGACCTGGTTGAGGAAACCATGCCGGTGGCCAACGCGTTTCGTGAAGAAGCGGCCTCCTTGCGGGACGAATGGCAACGTCTGCGTCGTCGGGAGATGCAGCCGGCGGAGTTCCGGGAACTGTACGGCCGTATTGATCGCTTTTTTGTCAGCACAGCCAGCGACGCTGACACCATGTACAACAATCTGTCGGAAATCCTGCTTGCTCAGGATTATCAGGATTTGACGGGCCAGGTTATCCAGAAGGTCACCGCCCTGGTAAAAGAGGTTGAGGAGCAGATGCTCAGCCTGGTGGTGATGGCCAGCCATGTGGATCAGCTCACCGGCACCGTGCACCAGATTGAAGAGAAGGAAGAATCTGCAGAGAAGGGCGTCGGGCCCCAGATCAAGGCCGATGAGCGTGAAGATGTAGTTTCGGGACAGGATGACGTTGACGACCTGTTGTCCAGTCTCGGTTTCTGAACAAAGAGGGTAACGCATGGCGTTCGATGCTGATGAAGAGATTTTGCAGGACTTCCTGGTAGAAGCCGGTGAAATTCTCGAAAAGCTGTCAGAGCAGTTGGTAGATCTTGAGCAACATCCTGACGACAGTGATCTGCTCAACGCCATTTTCCGTGGCTTTCACACCGTTAAAGGCGGCGCCGGCTTCCTTCAGCTTGAAGCGCTGGTGAATTGCTGCCACTCCGCCGAGAACGTTTTCGATACCCTGCGCAATCACAAGCGTAAGGTGGACTCTGAACTGATGGACGTGGTTCTGGAGGCCCTGGATAACGTTAATGCCATGTTTGAAGAGGTTCGCAATCACGAGGAACCAACACCGGCTCCGGACGAACTGATTGCCCGCCTCGATGCCCTGGCCCTGCCAGAGGGTGAGGGAGCGCCTGTCGCCGACCCTCAGCCGGAACACGAAGAGAATGAACCGTCGGAGGATGGCGGCGACATCACCGACGACGAATTCGAACAGCTTCTGGATGCCTTGCAGGACGAAAAGAGCGAAGAACAGGCACCGGCTTCAGACTCCGGAGCGTCTTCCGGTGACCGGGAGGGTTCCGGAGATGACGAGATAACCGACGACGAGTTCGAGGCGCTGCTCGACCAGCTGCACGGAAAAGGGCAGTTTGCCGGCGCACCTGCGGGCGAGGACGAGGCTGTCAGCAAAGAAGAAAAGCCGGCGGCCGAGGCAGAAGGCGGTGGCAGCGACGATCTGATCACCGACGACGAATTCGAAAAACTGCTGGACGATCTCCATGGCAAGGGTGGAAGCCCGACTGCCGGCGGAGAGTCCTCCACTCCGAAAAAGCCCGCGGGAGCGAAGGAGCCTTCAGCGCCAAAAGAGCCTTCAGCAGCGAAAGAGCCCTCAGCGCCAAAAGAGCCCTCAGCGCCGAAAGAGCCAGCCAAGCCAAAAGCAGAGGCACCGAAGCCCGGGAAGCCGGAGACCAAAGGCGCTGCCACCCCTGCGATGCCCGCCCGCGAACACGCGCCCGCGGCTGAAACAACGGTGCGTGTTGACACCAAGCGTCTCGACGACATCATGAACATGGTGGGTGAACTGGTGCTGGTGCGTAACCGCTTGCAGCGTCTGGGCGCGGAAAGCGAAGACGAACACATGCACAAAGCCGTGTCCAACCTGGATGTGGTCACCACCGACCTCCAGTCTGCCGTCATGCAGACCCGTATGCAGCCGATCAAGAAGGTGTTCGGCCGGTTCCCCCGGGTTGTGCGTGACCTGGCCCGGAACCTCAAGAAAGAGGTCAACCTGGTGATGCACGGTGAAGACACCGATCTGGACAAGAATCTGGTCGAAGCGCTGTCTGATCCGCTGGTTCACCTGGTGCGAAACTCGGTCGATCACGGGATCGAAGCCCCGGAAGTGCGCGAGAAAGCAGGTAAGCCACGCCAGGGTACGGTAACCCTGTCTGCCGAACAGGAGGGGGATCATATCCTGCTGTTCATCGAGGATGATGGCGCCGGTATGGATCCGGAAGTGCTCCGTCGCAAGGCCGTCGAGAAGGGGATTTACGATCAGGATGCCGCGGATCGCCTGACCGATTCCGAGTGCTTTAACCTGATTTTCGCAGCCGGTTTTTCCACGAAGGAGCAGATCTCGGACGTCTCCGGTCGTGGCGTAGGCATGGATGTGGTCAAAACCAAGATAGGCCAGCTCAATGGACAGTTGAGCATTGAATCGCAACTGGGTAAGGGTTCCCGGATTGTCATCAAGGTTCCGTTGACCCTGGCCATCATGCCCACACTGATGATCATGTTGGGTGATCAGTCGTTCGCGCTGCCGCTGGTGAATGTGGTCGAGATTTT
Source organism: Marinobacter sp. CH_CUG1437-1 (assembly GCF_037029655.1). Taxonomy (NCBI): domain Bacteria; kingdom Pseudomonadati; phylum Pseudomonadota; class Gammaproteobacteria; order Pseudomonadales; family Marinobacteraceae; genus Marinobacter; species Marinobacter sp. CH_CUG1437-1. The sequence goes on from NZ_JAYMEW010000003.1 coordinate 708,346, forward strand.
CCACCTGGACCTGACCAAGACCAATATCGTCGACGGACGAGAGTGTATTGTGGTCCGGGAAAAGGTGTTCCCGCTGTTTCACATCAAACGATGGCTGGTGCGTGATGGTACTTCCCAGGAAGTGCCGGAAAACGCCCATGTGGTCATCGTGGCCATGGGGACCAAACAGGTCGGTTTTGTGGTCGACCAGTTGGTGGGGCAGGAAGAGGTGGTGATCAAGCCCCTCGGTCGAGCCCTCCAGGGTACGCCGGGAATGGCTGGCGCCACAATTACCGGCGACGGCCGGATCGCGCTGATCATTGATGTACCAAGCCTGTTGCAACACTACGGCTAAGCCGGGCTTTCAGGTGACTGCGGCCATAGAAGGCCGAAGAACGATGGATTGGGTAGGAGAAGTGGATGACAGTTTCTGTCCTGGTCGTTGACGATTCAGGGTTTTTTCGCAAACGGCTGACGGAAATCCTGACCAGCTCCGGCCAGATCAAGGTGGTTGGGGCTGCAACCAACGGCCGTGAAGGCGTGGAGCTGGCCGAAAAGCTGCGTCCCGATGTGATCACCATGGACTACGAAATGCCGGTGATGGATGGCATCTCCGCCGTGCGCGAAATCATGCGCAAACATCCGACGCCGGTACTCATGTTTTCTTCTCTCACCTACGAGGGTGCCCGGGTCACACTCGATGCCCTCGAGGCGGGTGCCGTTGATTTCCTGCCCAAGAACTTTGAAGAAATTGCCCGGGACAACAGCCAGCTTCAGAAAATCCTGATTGAGCGGATTCTGGACGTGGCCCGCAGCCGCCCGGGCAACCGCCCTGCGGCGCCGGCCCGCCCCGAACCGTCGG